>NZ_JBIAPJ010000010.1:0-274607 GCF_042888285.1 Streptomyces sp. NPDC003035
GCTGCCCGCCGGTTTCGGCCCGAACGGCCCCGAGGCCCCGGCCCAGGCGCAGGCCCCCCCCCCCCCCGCCCCCCGGCCCCCCCCCCCCGCCCCCCCCCCCCCCCCCCCCCCCCCGGGCCCCCCCCCCCCCCCCGGGGCCCGCCCCCCCCCCCCCCCCGGGGGGGGGGGGGCCCCCGCCTCTCTGTGAGCGTCATGTACGCGCCAATGTGGTTCAAGGGCCGTCAGCGGCTTGTGGCACGGAAGTGACCATTCCGCTACCCAGGTGCGGCGGTAACGGGCGCACTGGGGAGGGGTGTCCGCGCCAGGGTCCGGTGGGGAGGCAGTCGGGTGGCAGTGAGCCGGACCACAAGGGGGTGGGGGTTGAGTCGGGCCCGGGTCGGATAGCCTGACCGCTGGATATCTCTTCACGTCGAGACACCGATCGATCAGGAGGGGTATCCAGCCTCAGGGGCAGGGACCCCCACCGCCAGCTGTCTTACGGAGATCGCCATGACCCGCACTCCCGTGAATGTCACCGTCACCGGCGCGGCCGGCCAGATCGGCTACGCGCTGCTCTTCCGCATCGCCTCCGGCCACCTGCTCGGCGCGGACGTGCCGGTCAAGCTGCGCCTCCTCGAGATCCCGCAGGGCGTCAAGGCCGCCGAGGGCACCGCCATGGAGCTCGACGACTGCGCCTTCCCGCTGCTCAAGGGCATCGACATCTTCGACGACCCGAACCAGGGCTTCGAGGGCGCGAACGTGGCCCTGCTCGTCGGCGCCCGCCCGCGCACCAAGGGAATGGAGCGCGGCGACCTGCTCGCCGCCAACGGTGGCATCTTCAAGCCGCAGGGCAAGGCCATCAACGACCACGCCGCGGACGACATCAAGGTCCTCGTCGTCGGCAACCCGGCCAACACCAACGCCCTGATCGCCCAGGCCGCCGCCCCGGACGTGCCGGCCGAGCGCTTCACCGCGATGACCCGCCTCGACCACAACCGCGCGCTCTCGCAGCTGGCGGCCAAGACGGGCGCGTCCGTCGAGGACATCAAGCGCCTCACCATCTGGGGCAACCACTCGGCGACCCAGTACCCGGACATCTTCCACGCGGAGATCGCCGGCAAGAACGCCGCCGAGGTCGTCGCCGACGAGCAGTGGCTGGCCGACACCTTCATCCCGACCGTCGCCAAGCGCGGCGCCGCGATCATCGAGGCCCGTGGCGCGTCCTCGGCCGCCTCCGCCGCCAACGCCGCCATCGACCACGTCCACACCTGGGTCAACGGCACCGCCGCGGGCGACTGGACCTCCATGGGCATCCCGTCGGACGGCTCCTACGGCGTCCCGCAGGGCCTGATCTCCTCGTTCCCCGTCACCTGCAAGGACGGCACGTACGAGATCGTCCAGGGCCTGGACATCAACGAGTTCTCCCGCGCCCGTATCGACGCCTCGGTCCAGGAGCTGGCCGAAGAGCGCGACGCCGTGCGCGAGCTGGGCCTCATCTGAGTCCCACGCACCTGAACACCTGAACACCTGAGCAGCTGAGCAGCTGAACAAGGGCTCCGTCCCCGGCCGTCCACGGTCGGGGACGGAGCCCCTGGTCATTCGTGCCCATCAGTGCGCTCGACTTCTTCAAGCCCGGCGCCCACTGAACCGGCCCGACTCCCGGGCCAGTTCGTCCGCCACCTCCGCGACACCCTTCAGCGAACGCAGCAACAGCCCGTGGCCGAAGGTGATCCGGGTCGCGCCCAGCCGTCCGAGCTCGGCGAGCGACGGCCCGCCGGGCAGGGCGAGGGTGTTGAGCGGGGCGTCGACCGCGGCGCGCAGCCGCGGAAGATGCGATGCGGGCGCCTTGATCGGATAGACGCAGTCCGCGCCGGCCGCCGCGTAGAGCCTCGCCCGCTCGATCGCCGCGGCCGGATCGTCCACGCCGCGCAGATACGTGTCCACGCGCGCGTTCACGAACAGCCGCGGCCCGGCCTCCGCCCGTACCTCCGCGAGCCGGGCGGCCTGCTCCCGCGGGTCCTTGAGCCCACGGGACCGGTCGGAGTCCTCCAGGTTCACGCCGACCGCCCCGGTCTCCAGGACGCGCTCCACGAGCTCCTTCGGAGCCAGGCCGTAGCCGTCCTCCAGATCGGCCGTGACGGGTACGGCGACGGTCCGCACGATCCTCGCCACGGCCGCGAACATCTCCTCGGGCGGGGTCGAGCCGTCCTCGTACCCCAGCGAGGCGGCGATCCCCGCGCTCGGTGTCGCGAGCGTCGGGAAGCCCGCCTCCTCGAAGACGCGGGCGCTCGCCGCGTCCCACGGTCCCGGCACGACCAGCGGATCGCCCGCGGCGCGGCCGGAATGCAGGGCGCGAAGGGCCTCCGCGGTGGCGGCGGGGCTCACTTCTTGTACATCCCGGGGGTGTAGTGGCCGGGCGTCATCCGGGTGGAGACGGCGATCCGGTTCCAGGCGTTGATGACCGTGATCGCGCCGATGATCCGGGCGAGTTCGGTCTCGTCGAAGTGGGCCGCCGCCTTCGCGTACACCTCGTCCGGGACGAAGCCGTCGGTGAGGACGGTGACGGCCTCGGTCAGGGCGAGCGCGGCCAGCTCGCGCTCGGTGTAGAAGTGCCGCGACTCCTCCCAGGCCGACAACTGGACGATCCGCTCGACCGACTCACCGGCCGCCAGCGCGTCCTTGGTGTGCATGTCGAGGCAGAAGGCGCACTTGTTGAGCTGGGAGGCGCGGATCTTGATCAGCTCGTAGAGGGTGGGGTCGACGTCCTTCGCCGCGGCCTGCTCCAGGCGGATCATCGCCTTGTAGAACTCCGGGACCTGCTCGGCGAAGGCGAGGCGGGGGCCGTGCTCGTGGGCGTACGCGGTCTTGGCGTCGGTCGCCGGCGTCGTCGTCGTGATCGTGGTCGTGGTCGTCATGGTCGTCACCGTACCGGGCGCGATGGCGCAGGAGTATGGTCCATTCGCATGGCGAATGACTGGGCCACTTTCGGGGCCGACCTCCATCTGGAGCTACGGGGAACCGGCCTGCGTACCGGGCTGATGGACGCCCTGCGGGAGGCCGTGCGCAGCGGGCGTCTGGAGGCGGGCGTACGGCTGCCGTCCTCCCGCTCGCTCGCGGCGGACCTGGGCGTGGCCCGCAACACCGTCGCCGACGCGTACGCCGAGCTGGTCGCCGAGGGCTGGCTGACCGCTCGGCAGGGTTCCGGGACGCGGGTCGCCCAGCGCGCCGTGCCGCGCCGGACGGGCGGGACGGCGGGGGCGGCCGGGGCGGCGGGGACGCGGCCCCCGGTGACGGCGCGGCGGGACACCGCCCGGCCGACGTACGACCTGAAGCCGGGTGTGCCGGACCTCGCGTCCTTCCCGCGCGCCGAATGGCTCAAGGCGTCCCGGCGCGCGCTGACGGCCGCGCCCCACGAGGCGTTCGGCTACGGCGATCCGCGTGGCCGGATAGAACTGCGCACCGTGCTCGCCGAGTACCTCGCCCGGGCCCGGGGCGTCCACGCCCGGCCGGAGCGGATCGTGATCTGCTCCGGGTTCGTGCACGGGCTGATGCTGATGGGCCAGGTCCTGCGTGCCCGCCGCGTGCGGGAGGTGGCGGTCGAGTCGTACGGGCTCGACGCCCACTGGGACCTGCTGACCCGCGCGGGACTGCGGCTGCCCGCCCTTCCGTACGACGAACTCGGCACCAGGACCGAGGAGCTGACCGCCATGAAGGGCGTCGGCGCCGCGCTGATGACGGCGGCCCACCAGTTCCCGCTCGGCGGCGCGCTCCATCCGGACCGGCGGGTCGCGGCGATCGACTGGGCGCGGGCCTCGGGCGGCCTGATCCTGGAGGACGACTACGACGGCGAGTTCCGTTACGACCGCCAGCCCGTGGGCGCGCTCCAGGGCCTCGATCCCGAGCGGGTCGTCTACATGGGCACCTCCAGCAAGTCCCTTGCGCCCGGGCTGCGGCTGGCATGGATGGTGCTGCCGGACGGCCTGGTCGACGAGGTGGTGGCGGCGAAGGGCCGGGTGGACTGGGTGTCCAGCTCGCTGGAGCAGCTGACCTTCGCGGAGTTCCTCGCCTCGGGCGCGTACGACCGGCATGTCCGGGCGATGCGGCTGCGCTACCGGCGGCGCCGTGACGCACTGGTGGCGGCGGTGGCCGCGCACTCCCCGGAGACCCGGGTGAGCGGCATCGCGGCCGGCCTCCACGCGGTCCTGGAACTCCCGCCGGGCCTCGAGCCCGCGGTCCTGCGCTCCGCCGCCTGGCAGGGCCTGGCGCTCCTCGGCCTCAACCGCTTCCGCCACCCCGACGTACCGACGACCCAGGACGGCCTGGTGGTCGGCTACGCGACACCTTCGGACAGCGGTTGGGCGGGCGCGCTGGCCGCGCTGTGCCGGGTGCTGCCGTAGACGCCGTGCGTGCGGCGGTGATGGCGGCCCCGTGCGCACGGCCATGCGGCCGGCCTACGCCCCCGGCTCCCTACGTCCCCGGCCTCTTACGTCCCCGACTCCCTGCGCCCCCGGCCTCCTACGTCCCCGGCTCCCTACGGCCCCGCGCTTCGGCCTCCGCTTCCTCCAGGGCGCCCACCGCCGGTGCCGGCGGCTCCCCGAAGCGGGCCAGGACCAACGCACCGGCCACCGCGATCGTGAAGCCGAGGATCGCCGCCCACGCCAGGCCCTCGCGCGTACGGTCGCCGAGCCAGACCACGCCGACGAGCGCCGGGCCGATCGTCTCGCCGAGGACCGCGCCGGCCGTCGCCGTCGTCACCGAACCCCGCTGGAGCGCCGAGGTCAGCAGCAGGTACGCCGCGGCGCCGCCGACGAGCAGCGCGTACCAGGCGGGATTGGCCAGGTCGGGGCCGTCGATCAGCCGGACCGCCACCTCCACCACCCCGAAGCCGAACCCGGCCCCGAGTCCCAGCACCAGCGCCCGGGGCCGGTTCGGCAGCCGCCCCGCCACCACCCCGATCCCGAGGACCCCGAAGGCGGTCGCCAGCATCGCCCAGCGCAGGGCCGGCGAGCCATGGCCCTCCCCCTCCGTCCCCGAGGCGAAGGCCAGCATCGCAAGACCGCCGCAGACCACGGCCACCGCCGCCCACTCCATCCGGGTGAGCCGGACCTTCAGCAGCCACGAGCAGACCACGGCGGTGACCGCCAGACTGGCGGCGAGCGCCGCGCCGACCGTGTAGATCGGCAGGGTGAGCAGGGCGACGACCTGCAGCCCGAAACCGATCCCGTCCAGGGAGAGTCCGGCGAGGTACCGCCACTGCCGCAGCGCGCCCCAGAGCAGGGCCACATCGACCCCGCCGCCCGTCCCGGGCCTCGCCGCCCGCGCACCGAGCGCCTGCAACACCGACGCCGTACCGAAGCAGAGCGAGGATCCCAGCGCACAAATCAAACCGAAGAGCACAAAGTGACTCTAGTGCGGGGGTGCTCGGCCACCGGCCTAAACTGTGCGGTCGCGACCACGGGATGGGGAGGACTGACATGCGCAGGCTGAGGTCGAGCACGGTCGTGCTCGGCGGTATGGGGGTGCTCGCGGCGACGATCACGTCCTGCGGCTCCGAGCCGGACAGGCGGTGTGTCGACCCGCTGACCCGCGAGAAGCTGCCGAGCTACGAATGCGAGAGCGGCAGCGGCAGCTCGACCCGCGGTTCGTACTACTACGGCGGCCGGGTGGCCGACAACAAGGTCAGCGGCGGCAGCTTCGACAAGACGGCCGTCGACACCGGCGGTTTCGGCTGCTCCGGTTCCGGCGGCGGCTGAGCGGACGGACCGTACGACATGCGGCGGCACACGATCGAACCCCGGCCCGACTGGCAGCGGACGGTGGAGGAGCAGGGGCTCGTCTACCCCCTCACCCGCTATCCCGACGGCTCCCTGCGCCCGTACTGGGACGAGAGCGCGTACTACTCCTTCACCCTGCCCGAGGTCGAGGCCCTGGAAGAGGTCGTCGAGGAACTGCACGCCATGTGTCTGGCGGCGGCCGCGCACATCGTCGACCAGGACCGCTTCGCCGATCTCGGCCTGACCGATCCCCGGCTCGTCGCCCGCGTCGCCGAGTCCTGGCGCCGCCGGGCCGAACTACCCTCCCTCTACGGCCGCTTCGACCTGCGTTACGACGGTACGGGCCCGGCCAAGATGCTGGAGTACAACGCCGACACCCCCACCTCCCTGGTCGAGGCCGCCAGCCCGCAGTGGTTCTGGATGGAGGAGCGCTTCCCCGGCGCCGACCAGTGGAACTCGCTGCACGAGCGGCTCGTCGACGCCTGGAAGCGGCAGGCCGCGCTGCTGCCGCCCGGCCCCGTGCACTTCGTCCACTCCGACGGCGACGAGCTCGGCGAGGACCTGATGACGGTCGCGTATCTGCGCGAGACGGCCCAGCAGGCCGGGCTCGACACGGAGGCGCTGTCGGTCGAACAGATCGGCTGGGACCGCCTTTCGGGGCGGTTCGTGGACGACCGGCTGCGGTTCATCCGCAGCTGCTTCAAGCTCTACCCGTGGGAGTGGCTGGCCACCGACCGCTTCGGCCCGTACGTCCTGGACACCCTCGACAACGGCGGCGGTACGGGCACGACCTGCTGGATCGAGCCCGCCTGGAAGATGCTGCTCTCCAACAAGGCGCTCCTCGCGATCCTCTGGGAGCTCTACCCCGGCCACCCGAACCTGCTGCCGGCGTACCTCGACGGCCCGCGCGAGCTGGCCGCGAGCGGTGGTTACGTCGCCAAGCCGCTCCTCGGCCGCGAGGGCGCGGGCGTCACGGTCCACGAACCGGGCGCCCCGGCCGTCGTCCGGGAGGAGCCCTGCTGCTATCAGGAGCTGGCCCCGCTGCCGGACTTCGAGGGCAACCGGGTGGTGCTCGGCGCGTGGGTCGTCGAGGACGAGGCGGCGGGGCTCGGCATCCGGGAGTCGGCGGGCCTGATCACGGACGAGTACGCCCGCTTCCTGCCGCACGTCATCCTCTGACCGCTACTCCGGTACGTACTCCCGGAGGGGCGCGGGCTTCAGGCCGGCGGCCTCGGCGGCGGCCAGGGCGCGGGTGAGGTCCTGCTCCAGGGTCTCGTTGAAGTGCAGCAGGATGATGTCGCCCGCCTTGAGCCGCGGGGTCGGCGGAGTCCACTGCCCCCAGGTGGTGAAGTCGTACGTCCAGGTCACCAGGGCCTTCGCCCCGCAGGCGCGGGCGGTGGTCCGGGTGGTCTCGTCGTACGTCCCGTAGGGCGGGCGCAGCAGCCGTGGCCCGTCACCGAACTCCGCGAGGTGCCGCTCGCGCGCCCCGCAGACCTCCGCCTTCTGGCCGGCCGCGTCGAGGGTGGTCAGGTCGGGGTGGCCGACGGTGTGGTTCTCGACGCGGGAACGGCCCTGGTCGAGCAGGGTGTGGAAGTAGCCGGAGTCGTACGCGTAGGCGCCCGGGAGCAGGAAGAGCGAGGCGGGCACCCGCCGGTCGAGCAGGAGCTCGGCGGCGGCGGGGTCGTGGAACCAGCCGTCGTCGATGGTGACGAAGACGACCGGATCGTCGGTCCGGATGTGGGAGACGACGGGCACGGGCTCGGGCCAGGCCGCCCCGGGAGCGGCGTGCGCGGGTCCACCGAACGCCCCGAGCAGCGCGAACGGGACGAGGGCGGCGAGTGCGCCACGCAGGGCGCGGCGCGGACGGGGTCTCGACATGGCGGCATCATTGGCCTAGACCAACTGCCGTGTCAATGCCCCGAGTTACCTCCGCCCGCGCCTCCCTCCCCTCGCTCACCGTCCTCTCCGGCGGACCCGGCCAGTCCGACGTGGAACTCAGTCCGGCGGAACTCTGTCCGACGTGGAACTCAGTCCGACAGGACCGCCCGCAGCTGCTCCAGACCCCAGTCCAGATCCTCCTTGCTGATCACCAGCGGCGGCGCGATCCGGATCGTCGAGCCGTGCGTGTCCTTCACCAGCACCCCCCGGTCCATCAGCTTCTCCGAGATCTCCCGGCCCGTACCCCGGGACGGGACGATGTCCACCCCGGCCCACAGCCCGCGCCCGCGCACCGCCTCGACGGCGCCCGCGCCCACCAGCAGCCCCAGCTCGGCGTGCAGATGCTCGCCCAACTCGGTCGCCCGCTGCTGGTACTCCCCGGTCCGCAGCATCGCGATCACCTCCAGCGCCACCGCGCACGCCAGCGGGTTCCCGCCGAACGTCGACCCGTGCTCACCGGGCCGGAACACACCGAGCACGTCACGGTCGGCGACCACCGCCGAGACGGGGACGACACCACCGCCCAGCGCCTTGCCCAGGACGTACACGTCCGGCACCACGCCCTCGTGCTCGCACGCGAACGTCCGCCCGGTCCGGCCGAGGCCCGACTGGATCTCGTCCGCCATGAACAGCACGTTCCGCTCGCGGGTCAACTCCCGCACTCCGCGCAGATATCCGGCGGGAGGCACCAGGACCCCCGCCTCGCCCTGGATCGGCTCCAGGAGCACCGCCACGGTGTGCGCGGTGACCGCGGCGTCCAACGCCGTCAGATCCCCGTACGGGACGATCTCGAACCCCGGGGTGTACGGGCCGTAATGGTCCCGCGCCTCGTGGTCCGTGGAGAAGCTGACGATCGTCGTCGTCCGGCCGTGGAAGTTGTTCGCCGCGACCACGATCTTCGCGTGTCCGTCCGGCACGCCCTTGACCTCGTACCCCCACTTCCGCGCGGTCTTCACGGCCGTCTCGACCGCCTCCGCGCCCGTGTTCATCGGCAGGACCATCTCCTTGCCGCACAGCTCCGCGAGCTGCGTGCAGAACTCCGCGAACCGGTCGTGGTGGAACGCCCTCGACGTGAGCGTCACCCGCTCCAGCTGCGCCCGAGCAGCGTCGATCAGCCGTCGGTTGCCGTGCCCGAAGTTGAGGGCCGAGTACCCGGCGAGCATGTCGAGGTAGCGGCGGCCCTCGACATCGGTCATCCATGCCCCGTCCGCCGAGGCGACGACGAGGGGCAGGGGGTGGTAGTTGTGAGCGCTGTGCGCCTCCGCGGAAGCGATCGCGTCTTGCGTTCTCGACACGGGGTCTCCGTTCGTCCTGCGGCCAGGGGCGGGTGTGGCCCCTTTTTCTATCGTCGCTCGGATGCCGCACGAAGAAACCTGGGTGACGGCGCGCCCGCTAGGCTGGAAACACGCGCGGCGACTGGCGTACGGGGAAGTGACCCCGGGGGAGCCGCGCGCGGCAGACACACGCGGTGCCGCCCGCCTGGGCACCAGGGAACCACGACAGATCCCGTGCGCACCTGCCCCGGGACGATCCGCCGCAACGCCCGGAGGAACGCCATGAACGAAACTCCCCATCCCGCTCTCACCGCCACGGACCCCGAACTCGCCGCGCTCGTCGTCGCCGAGGAGCGGCTGCAGGCCGAGACCCTGCGGCTGATTCCCAGTGAGAACTACGTGTCCCACGCCGTCCTCGAAGCCTCCGGCACCGTCCTGCAGAACAAGTACAGCGAGGGCTACCCCGGCCGTCGGTACTACGAGGGCCAGCAGAACATCGACCAGGTCGAGACCCTCGCCATCGAGCGCGCCAAGGCCCTCTTCGGCGTCGACCACGCCAATGTGCAGCCCTACTCCGGCTCCCCGGCCAACCTCGCGGTCTACCTCGCCTTCGCCGAACCCGGTGACACCGTGATGGGCATGGCCCTGCCGATGGGCGGCCACCTCACGCACGGCTGGGGCGTCTCCGCGACCGGCAAGTGGTTCCGGGGCGTGCAGTACGGCGTACGTCAGGGCGCGGTCTCCGAGGGCGGCGGGCTCATCGACTTCGACCAGGTCCGCGACCTGGCGCTCAAGGAGCGGCCCAAGGTGATCTTCTGCGGCGGCACCGCGCTGCCCCGCACGATCGACTTCGCCGCCTTCGGCGAGATCGCCCGCGAGTGCGGGGCCGTGCTCGTCGCCGACGTCGCCCACATCGCCGGCCTGATCGCCGGCGGCGCCCACCCCTCCCCGGTCCCGCACGTCGACGTCATCTCGACCACCACCCACAAGACCCTGCGCGGCCCCCGCGGCGCGATGCTGATGTCCCGCGAGGAACACGCCAAGGCCCTCGACAAGGCCGTCTTCCCCGGCCTCCAAGGCGGCCCGCACAACCAGACCACCGCCGCCATCGCCGTCGCCCTCCGCGAGGCGGCCCAGCCCTCCTTCCGCGACTACGCCCACGCGGTCGTCGCCAACGCCAAGGCCCTCGCCGAAGCGCTGATCGCCCGCGGCTTCGATCTGGTCTCCGGCGGCACCGACAACCACCTGATCCTGATGGACCTCACCCCGAAGGAAGTCCCGGGCAAGGTGGCCGCGAAGGCCCTCGACCGGGCCGGGATCGTCGTCAACTACAACACCGTCCCCTACGACCCCCGGAAGCCCTTCGATCCGTCCGGCGTCCGCATCGGCACCCCCTCCCTCACCTCCCGCGGTCTCGGTACGGAACAGATGGCGCAGGTCGCCGAATGGATCGACCGCGGTGTCGCGGCGGCGGGCTCGGGCGACGAGGACGCGCTTCTCACGATCCGCGCGGAGGTCGCGGACCTGATGGCGGCCTTCCCGGCACCGGGCCTCCCGGCCTGATCCGACCGACCCGCTTCGCCCGGGCCCGGTCGCGGCCAGGCCCGGCTAAGACCGGCACAGTCCCGGTACCGGCCGGGACCGGCCAGGACCGGCACAGTCCCGGTACCGGCCGGGACCGCCACACTCCAGGTCCCGGGCAGGTCCCGGCAGGACCGGGCACAGTCCCGGTCCCGGGCAGGCCCAGCCCGTCCGATCCCGGGCAGGTCCCCGCAGGCTCGGCCGACTCGACTCGACTCGACCAGGCCCGACCCGGCCCGACTCGGCTCGCCCCACTCGGCCAGGCCCGACCCGGCCCGACTCGGCTCGCCCCACTCGGCCCGGCCCGGCTCGGCCCGGCTCGGCCCGGCTCGGCCGGACCCGTCCGACGGGTCCGGCCGAGCCAGGTCGGTCAGCCGACCGACTCGGCCGTCCGGCGGGCCCGCTCCCGGTCCGGTATGCCTTCCAGCCGGAAGGTGAGCGCGCCCCCGCTCCTCGTCCAGAGGAGCGTCGGGCCCGCCGTGCGGACCTCATGGGTCCACACCGAGCCGGTCGCGTCCGTCATCGGAAACGTCAGCAGATGCGGGGCGGCGAACCAGTAGCCCTGCGCGCCGTCCGGCAGATCGACCCACTCCGGGTGCGTCGTGACCTGCTTGGCGAAGCCGATGTCCAGGCGGGCCGGGAACTCGTCCAGCCGGACCGTGTTCGCCCCGTCGCGCCAGCACAGGGCGATCACCGCCCGCCCCCGCTCGGCCGAGCCGGTCACCGAGACCGCGTCCGGCGGGCCGAGCGCGCTCGGTATCAGCGGCGCGAAGCCGGCCCTCCGAGCGGCCTCCTCCAGGGGCACCGGGTCCGGGCACCCCGGCACCGCCGCACCTGGGACGGGATGCGCCCCGGGGTCGTACCGCACCTCCACCCCACCGAAGCCGAACCAGTCCGCCACCGTCGCCCGCACGGGAGGCGTGAGCACCAGGACGATCAGCACCCCGGTCAGGCTCGCCACCAGCGCCCGCCATCGCTCGCGCACCCACGCCCAGCGCCGTCGCCGGGGGACCGGCACCGGCACACGCTCCGCCAGGAGCTGAGCGAGCACCCGCTCGGCCATGGTCTCGCCGTCCACGTCCGGCACCCGCAGATGCCGTCCGAGGTCACGCAGCTCATCCGGGAGCCCGTCGTCCGTCATGCTCGTCACCTCCTTCCCCTGTCAGCGCCAGACCGAGCTTCTTCAGCGCCCGGCTCAGCCGGGACTTCACCGTCCCCCGCGGCCAGCCGAGCGCCTCGGCCGTCTCCGTCTCGTCCAGCTCCAGCAGATAGCGGTGGATCACCACCTGCCGATGGTCCTCACCGAGCCCGTCCAGCGCCGCCAGCAGCCGGCGCCGCCGCTCGTCCTCCTCCACCGCCACCGCCGGATCGGCCCCGTCCGGTATCAGCGGCTCGCTCCCCAGCAGCTCCGCCTCCCGCCCCGCGACGGCCCGCTGCCGACCCGCCGAGCGCACTGTGTTCCTCGTCTCATTGACCACGATCCGCAGCAGCCACGGCCGGAACGCGGCGCCCTCCTGGAACCGCCCCAGCGACCGGTACGCCTTGAAGAAGGCCTGCTGCACCACGTCCTCGGCCTCCGCACCCGCTCCGCACGCCACCGCCGCCCGCAGCGCGACCGCCGTGTGCGCGCGGACCAGCGCCGCGTACGCCTCCGCCTCCCCGGCGCGCACCCGTGCGATCACGGCCCCTTCGTCGACGATCAGGCCCCCCTCCCGCGTCCTCACACTCTTGATACACCGGCAGTCCGGGATCGGTTCCCACACCTGAGAGAATGAGGAACATGGCCTCTGATCGTCCTCGCGCACTCTCCGGCATCCAGCCCACCGCGGGCTCGTTCCACCTCGGCAACTACCTCGGTGCGATCCGTCAGTACGTCGCGCTGCAGGAGACCCACGACGCCTTCTACATGGTCGTGGACCTGCACGCCATCACGGTTCCCCAGGACCCCGCCGAGCTGCGCGCCAACACCCGGCTCGCCGTCGCCCAGCTGCTCGCCTCCGGCCTCCACCCGGACCGCTGCACCCTCTTCGTCCAGAGCCACGTCCCCGAGCACGCGCAGCTCGGCTGGGTCATGAACTGCCTGACCGGCTTCGGCGAGGCCTCCCGCATGACCCAGTTCAAGGACAAGTCCGCGAAGCAGGGCGCCGACCGCGCCACCGTCGGCCTCTTCACGTACCCGATCCTCCAGGTCGCCGACATCCTGCTCTACCAGGCGAACCACGTTCCGGTCGGTGAGGACCAGCGCCAGCACATCGAGCTGACCCGCGACCTCGCGGAGCGGTTCAACGGCCGCTTCGGCGAGACGTTCACCGTCCCGGAGCCGTACATCGTCAAGGAGACCGGGAAGATCTACGACCTCCAGGACCCGACGATCAAGATGAGCAAGTCGGCGTCCACGCCCAAGGGTCTGATCAACCTGCTCGACGAGCCGAAGGCGACGGCGAAGAAGGTCAAGAGCGCGGTCACCGACACGGACACGGTCATCCGCTTCGACCCCGTGAACAAGGCGGGCGTCTCCAACCTGCTCACCATCATGTCCACGCTCACCGGGACGGCCGTCGCCGACCTGGAGAAGAGCTACGAGGGCAAGATGTACGGCGCGCTGAAGACCGACCTGGCCGAGGTCATGGTGGACTTCGTCACGCCGTTCCGGACCCGTACGCAGGAATACCTGGACGACCCGGAGACGCTGGACTCCCTCCTGGCCAAGGGAGCGGAGAAGGCCCGCGCGGTCGCCGCGGAGACCCTGGCGCAGACGTACGAGAGGGTGGGCTTCCTGCCCGCCAAGCACTGAGTCCGAGGACCCTGGCCTCAAGGGCGGTGCAGGCCGCACACTGGCGGCTGCACCACCCAAAATCCCGAGAACCATCCTGAAGACAACGACGGAGGAGAACGACGTGGGGACCGTAACGCTCGGCGTTTCGATCGCGGTCCCGGAGCCCTACGGCAGCCTGCTCCAGGAGCGGCGCGCGGGCTTCGGGGATCCCGCCGCGCACGGCATCCCCACGCACGTCACCCTCGTCCCGCCGACGGAGGTCGACGAGGAGCGGCTGCCCGCGATCCGGGCGCATCTCGCCGAGGTCGCGGCCGGCGTCCGCCCCTTCCCGGTCCGTCTGAGCGGAACCGGAACGTTCCGCCCGCTGTCGCCGGTCGTGTACGTCCGCCTCGCCGAGGGCGTCTCCGCCTGCGCCTGGCTCCAGGAGCGGGTGCGGGACGAGTCCGGGCCGCTCGTGCGCGAGCTGCAGTTCCCGTACCACCCGCACGTCACGGTGGCGCACGGCATCTCCGAGGAGGCGATGGACCGGGCGTACGAGGAGCTGGCCGACTTCGAGGCGGCCTGGACCTGCTCGTCCTTCGCGCTCTACGAGCAGGGACCGGACGGGGTGTGGCGCAAGCTGCACACGTACGAGTTCGGCGACGGCCGCCCCGTCTCCACGGTCCCGTCCCAGGGCGCCCCGGTCGACACGCCCACCCCGACCACCGGCTGACCGCCCTCCGGGTCTCGGCCCGGCCGGCCGGGGATCCGCCGGCCCGGGATCACAGCGGAAGGCGTCGGAACACCGGCCTCGGTACGTGTCGGAGCGCCGACATCACCATGCGCAGCGCCCCCGGCACCCACACCGTCTCCGAGCGGCGCCGCAGTCCCAGTTCGATCGCCCGCGCGACGTCCTCCGGCGTGGTCGCCAGCGGGGCCTCCTCGAGACCGGCCGTCATCCGCGACCGTACGAACCCGGGCCGCACGACCATCACGTGCACCCCCGTCCCGTGCAGCGCGTCCCCGAGCCCCTGCGCGAATGCGTCGAGACCGGCCTTTGAGGAGCCGTAGATGAAGTTGGCGCGGCGGGCGCGCTCTCCGGCCACGGAGGAGAGCACCACCAGCGAGCCGTGCCCCTGCGCCTGCAGCGCCGCCGCGCAGACGAGCCCGGCGGAGACGGCCCCCGTGTAGTTGGTCTGCGCGACCCGGACGGCGGCGAGCGGAGCGGCCTCGTCGTGCGCCTGGTCGCCGAGGATCCCGAAGGCGAGCAGCACCATGTCGATGTCGCCCTCGGTGAAGATCTTCCCGAGGTGCTCCGTGTGCGACTCGGTGTCGAGGGCGTCGAACGGGACGGTGTGCACCTCCGCTCCCAGCGCCCGCAGCGAGTCGGCGGCGGCGGTCAGGGCGGGGGAGGGCCGCCCGGCGAGCCAGACCGTACGGGTGCGGCGGGCGATCAGCCGGCGGGCGGTGGCGAGCCCGATCTCGGAGGTGCCGCCGAGCAGAAGCAGGGACTGCGGGGTTCCGAAGGCGTCCTTCATGACGATCAAACTCCTCAGCGAGCAATCGAGCGAGCAATCAGAGGGCGAGACGACGGGAGAGGTCGGAGGTGAAGACGGACCGCGGGTCGAGCACGGCGCGCAGCGCCTGGAAGTCGGCGAGCCGCGGATACATGGCGTGCAGCAGTTCGGGCCGTAGCCGGGAGTCCTTCGCGAGGTAGACCCGGCCGCCCGCGCCCACCACCTCCTCGTCCAGCTCGTCGAGGAACGCGCCGAGTCCGGAGAGACCGGCCGGAATGTCGAGCGCGAGCGTCCAGCCGGGCACGGGGAAGGAGAGCCAGCCCGGGTCTTCCTCGCCGAAGCGCTTCAGTACGGCGAGGAACGACGGGCAGCCGCGCCGCGCGATCCGCTTCACGACCCTGCGCAGGGTCTCCTCCTGCCCGTATCCGACGACGAACTGGTACTGGACGAAGCCACCGCGCCCGTAGATCCGGTTCCAGTGCGGGACACCGTCCAAGGGGTGGAAGAAGGTGGAGATCCGCTGGAGTTCGCCGGTGCGGCGGCGGGGCGCCCTGCGGTACCAGATCTCGTTGAACAGGCCGACCGTGGTGCGCCCGAGCAGCCCCTCGGGAACGAGCGCGGGTGCGGCCGGCAGCCGCCCGGGGCGGAAGGCGAGGGGCGCGCGGCGGGCGCGGCGGTCCCGGACGGGGATCGCGTCGTACGGGGCGTGGTCGCCGCGCGTGAGGACGGACCGGCCGGTGGCCGCGCCGCGGGCGAGGAGGTCGATCCAGGCGACCGAGTAGCGGTAGCGGTGGTCGGTGGCGGTGAGACGGGCCATCAGGTCGTCGAGGTCGGTGGCGCGTTCGGTGTCCACGGACATCAGCGAGGTCTCGACGGGCAGGAGCCGGAGGGTCGCGGAGAGGATCACACCGGTCAGGCCCATGCCGCCGGCGGTGGCGTCGAAGAGGTCGGTGCCGGCGGCGACGGTACGGATCTCCCCGTCGGCGGTGAGGAGTTCGAGGGAGGTCACATGGCGGGTGAAGGAGCCGGAGACATGGTGGTTCTTCCCGTGGATGTCGGCGCCGATCGCTCCGCCGACGGTGACGTAACGGGTCCCGGGGGTGACGGGGACGAACCAGCCCAGCGGGAGCAGCACCTCCATCAGCCGGTGCAGGCTCACCCCGGCGTCGCAGACGACGACGCCCGCGGTGGCGTCGATCGAGCGGACGCGGTCGAGTCCGGTCATGTCGAGGACCGAGCCGCCGGCGTTCTGGGCGGCGTCGCCGTAGGCACGGCCGAGACCGCGGGCGATGGATCCGCGCGCACCGCACGCGCGGACCGCTTCGGACGCCTCCTCGTACGTACGGGGGCGGTGCACGCGCGCGAGGGTGGGCGCGGTGCGGCCCCAGCCGGTGAGGGGTGCGAGGGGGGAGTGGGTCTCGGCAGCCATGGAGGCGACCGTATCGCCCGCCATGTGCTGTATGCCTGCTTTGCGCCTGGTTCGTCGAAATGGGTGATTAAACGAGTGTCAGGAAAGATTGCCGTGCGGTCGCCGACCCGCCGGGCCAGAGTCACCCCTGGTTGACCGAACACCGGGGAGGCGGAGCCAGATGCGATACGCGGACTGGGCCGGGGACTGGGCCGGGGCCGAGCGAAGACTCCTCGCCGCCCTGCGCCGCTGCGGGCGGCGGGCGCCGGTGGCGACCGCCGCCCGCGCCCTGTCCTTCAGCGGTGAACACGGCGCGCTGTGGCTCGCGGCCGGGCTCACCGGCGCGGCGGTGGATCCGGAGCGACGGACCGGCTGGCTGCGCGGCACGGCGCTGATCGCCGCGGCGCACCTGGCGAGCATGGGCGTCAAGCGCGTGGTGCGGCGGCCGCGGCCGGGGACGGCAGAGTACGAGCCCCTGGTCCGCACGGCCGGCCGGCACTCGTTCCCCAGCTCCCACGCGACCTCCGCGGTGGCGGCGGCCGTCGCCTTCGGCGCCCTGCACCCGGGCCTCCGCCGCCTGGCCGGCCCGGCCGCGACCGCGATGTGCGTCTCCCGCCTGATCGTCGGCGTCCACTACCCGACGGACGTGGCAGCCGGCGCCCTCCTCGGCGCGGCCACGGCGTCCCTGGGCCGCGGCTGGCTGCACGTGACGCCCGTACCCCGCCACGCGCGCGTGGCACCCGCACCGCCCCACGCGCGCGTGGCACCCGGACCGTGGACCGCACACGTGACATCCGCTGCCCGCGCCGTGCGCCTGGGGCCCGCAGCGCGTCCCGTGAGCGGGGGGCCCGTACCCCGCCACGCGCGCGTGGCACCCGCACCGCGTCCCACGCCCGCGCCGGCACTCCGCTCCCCGGGTCTCGGCCCCGTCCCTCCCGGCGGTCGTCGTGGCTGAGCGTGGCAGCGGAGTCGCGGTACTCGAGAAACCCGCCCTCGCGTCGGGGAGGCGGCAGTCCGGTGGGCGAGGGGTCTTCGCCGTCTGGCTGGGGCTCCTGCGGACCGCGCGGCCCCGCCAGTGGGTCAAGAACGTCCTCGTCATCGCCGCGCCCGTCGCCGCCGGGCAGCTCGTCTCCTGGCACGCGGCGGCCCGACTCGCCCTCGTCTTCGCCCTGTTCACGGCCGCCGCCTCCGCCGTCTACCTCGTCAACGACGCCCGTGACGCCGCCGCCGACCGCGCCCACCCCGTCAAGCGCCGCCGCCCCGTCGCCGCCGGGCTCGTCCCTGTGCCCGTCGCCTACGCCACCGGCACCCTCCTCGGCCTCGGAGCCGCCGTCGCCGGCGCGGTCCTGTGCAACGCCATGACCGCCGCGCTGCTCATCGCGTACCTCGTCATGCAGATCGCGTACTGCGTGCGGCTCAAGCACGTCCTCGTCGTCGACCTCGCCGTGGTCACCACCGGGTTCCTGATGCGGGCGATGATCGGCGGCGTCGCGCTCACCATCCCGCTCTCCCGCTGGTTCCTCATCACCACCGGCTTCGGCGCGCTCTTCATGGTCGCCGCCAAGCGGTACTCCGAAGCCGTGCAGATGGAGGACGCGCAGGGCGCGACCCGCGCGCTGCTCACCCGGTACACGACCGGATACCTCCGCTTCGTCTGGCAGCTGGCCGCCGGCGTCGCCGTCCTCGGCTACTGCCTCTGGGCGCTGGAGAGCGGCGGCGTCGCCGACGCGAGCCTGCTGCCCTGGCGCCAGCTCTCCATGATCGCCTTCATCCTCGCCGTGCTGCGCTACGCCGTCTTCGCCGACCGCGGCACCGCCGGGGAGCCGGAGGACGTCGTCCTGCGCGACCGGCCCCTCGCGGTCATCGGCCTCGCCTGGGCCGCGATGTACGGCATGGCGGTCGCGGATCTGTGAGGCGCGAACTCGTCGGCTTCGCCACCACCGGACTCGTCGCCTACGGTGCCGACCTCGCCCTCTTCCTCTGGCTGCGCGGCCCCGCCGGTCTCGACCCGATCGCCGCCAAGGCGATCTCCTTCCTCGCCGGCTGCACCGTCGCGTACCTGGGCAACGCCCTCGGCACCTATCGCCGGCGGACGGTCGGGCTCCGCGAGTACACCGTCTTCCTCGCGGTGAACCTCGCGGGCGCCGCCGTCCAGCTGCTCTGCCTCGGCGTCTCCCACTACGGCCTCGGACTCACGTCCGCACGGGCCGACACGGTGTCAGGACTCGGCGTGGGCATGGTTCTGGCGACCTGTCTGCGATTCTGGGGAACCCGGACGATGGTGTTCCGTTCGGCTGCCGGAGCAAGGGGTACGCGTACGACATGGACTGGCTGACCAAGCTCCCCGTCATCGGCCCCTGGGCCGCCCGGCTCATGCGGACCCATGCCTGGCGCTCGTACGAAACCCTCGACGCCGTCCACTGGACCCGGCTCGCCGCCGCCATCACCTTCATCAGCTTCCTGGCGCTCTTCCCCCTGATCACCGTCGCCGCGGCCGCCGGTGCCGCGCTGCTCAGCAAGGAGCAACTGGACACGATCGAGGCGAAGATCTCCGAACAGGTCCCCGGCATCTCCGAACAGCTCAACATCGGGGGCCTCGTGGACAACGCGGGCACCATCGGCCTCGTCGCCGGCGCGCTGCTGCTCTTCACCGGCATCGGCTGGATCGGCTCCCTGCGGGACTGCCTGCGCGCGGTGTGGGGGATCGACGACGAGGACGAGGGCAACCCCCTCCTGCGCAAGGGCAAGGACGCGATCGTGCTGCTCGGGCTCGGCGGGGTCGGGCTCTGCTCGCTCGCCGCGTCCTGGCTCGGTTCCACGGCCGTGGGCTGGAGCGCCGACCAGGTCGGGATCTCCGACCGCGGAGCCGGCGGCGTCCTGCTGCAGGCCGCCGCGGTCGCCATCGCCGCCGCCGCCGACTTCCTCATCCTGCTGTACGTGCTGACGCTGCTTCCCGGCGTACAGCCGCCGCGCCGGCGCCTGGTGGTGGCGGCGGTGATCGGCGCGATCGGCTTCGAGCTGCTGAAACTGCTGCTCGGCGGCTATATGAAGGGAGTCGCGGGCAAGTCGATGTACGGCGCGTTCGGCGTGCCCGTCGCGCTGATGCTGTGGATCAACTTCACCGCGAAGCTGCTGCTCTTCTGCGCGGCTTGGACGTCGACGGGCTCGAAGAGCGAGGCGGACTCGACGGATTCGCCCGGGGCCGAGGACGGGGCCGAGGACGGGACCGAGGACGGGGCCGAGGACGGGACCGAGGAGGGGACCGAGAACGGGGCTAAGGGCGGGGTGAAGGGCGGGACCAAGGGCGGGGCTAAGGCCGGGGGCGCCGGCCGACCATCCCCGGCAGCGGCCAGCGACGGTTGACCAGGAAGACCCCGCCCGCGAGCATGATCAGAACCCCGCCGACCACCGCGAGGGCGATCCCGACCCCACCGGACTTGTCCTCGGCCGCGGCGACCCCGGCGGCACCTGTCGTCGTGGCAGGAGCGTTCTCCCCGGGGGCGGGCGTGGAACCTTGGGTCTCGGTCCCCGGATTCGTACGGGCGGACTTCGGCGGGACCAGCTGACCGACCGGCTTCACCTTCCCGGACGCCGCGAAGCCCCAGTCGAGGAGCCGGGCGGTCTCCTTGTACACCGCGTGCTGCTCCTTGGAGGACGGGTTCAGCACCGTCACGAGCAGCACTTTGCCGTTGCGCTCCGCAACGCCGGTGAAGGTGGAGCCGGCATGCGTGGTGTTGCCGTTCTTTACCCCCGCCATGCCCTGGTACGGCGCGACGCCGAGCGCGCCGGTCAGCAGCCGGTTGGTGTTCTGGATCTCGAAGGTCTCCCGCTTCTTGCCCGGCTTCTGCTCGCCGGGGAACTGGGCGCGGGAGGTCGCGGCGTACTCCCGGAAGTCCGCCTTCTGCATCCCGCTGCGGGCGATGAGGGTGAGGTCGTACGCGGAGGAGACCTGGCCCGGGGCGTCGTAGCCGTCCGGAGACGAGACGTGGGTGTCGAGGGCCTGGAGCTCGACGGCGTGCGCGTTCATGTCCGCGACGGTCTTCGCCATGCCGCCGTTCATCGCGGCGAGCACCCGCACGGCGTCGTTGCCGGAGCGAAGGAAGACGCCGAGCCAGAGGTCGTGCGCGGTGTAGGTCTGCTTCTCCTTCACGCCGACGAGGCTGGAGCCCGAGCCGATCCCGACGAGGTCCTTGGGGTCGACCGTGTGGGTCGCGGTCTTCGGGAACTTCGGCAGGACGGTGTCCGCGAAGAGCATCTTCAGCGTGGAGGCGGGGGCGAGGGGCCAGTGGGAGTTGTGCGCGGCGAGCACGTCCCCGGTCTCCGCGTCCGCGACGATCCACGACCGCGCGCTCAGCTCCTTGGGCAGCACGGGCGCCCCCGGCCCGAGCCGTACCTGCGTCCCGGGCACGCTGAGCAGGCTGCCGCCGACGGAGGACATGAGGGCGGGCGGCTTGGGCTGCTGGTCCTCCTTCTTGTCCGCGTGGGCCGGCGAGGCGGCGACGAGGGGGAGCAACGCGGCGGCGGCGACCGCCCAAGCGGTCTTCTTCGATGCAGACACGATCGAAAACGTACAGGCACCCTTCCGTGAACCGAACCCCGCCAGGCGGTTCGTCCCGGAGCGTCCACCCGAGTGCCCTGAGCGCCCCGAGCGCGGGGAGCGTCGGACCGATGGTGATACTGGGGCCATGAAGCTCAGCCGGCCCGTCTCCTGGTTCCTGCTCGCGTTCGGGGTGTGGAGCTGGTTCATCTGGATCACTTTCGTCAAGAACCTGTGGAATGACGCGAGCGGTCTCGCCTTCGACGACGCGGGCGACCCGACGGCCTACTTCTGGGTTCATCTACTGCTCGCCATCACGTCCTTTGTCCTGGGGACGGTGGTCGGCGTGATCGGGTTGCGTGGCGTGCGCGCGTTGCGGCGCGAGCGCGGATAGGGGTTGGGGCGCGTGCTCGTCTTCCTGCTGGTGATCGTCGGGGTCCTCGCTCTGCTGGGCGGGGTCCACTGGTACGTGTGGAAGCGGCTGGTCCGTGACGTGACCGTCGCGGGGGGCCTGGGGCGGCGGCTGGGGACGGTGGCCGCGTTCGTGCTGCCCGTGCTGTCGGTCGCCGCGCTCGTCTCCGGGCGGGCGGGGGCACCGTTCTGGTTGCAGCAGGTGGTGGCCTGGCCGGGGTTCCTCTGGCTGGCGTCGCTGCTCTACGTGACCCTCGCCCTCGTGGTCGGCGAGGCGGTCCGGCCGCTTCTGCGGCGCTGGCCGGCTCGCCGGGGTACGGCGACCGTCACCGAGGCCGAGGAGGCCGGGAAGGCCACGCAAGCTGAGGAGTCCGAGGAGTCCGCGCGTACCGCGGTGCGGGCCGGTGGTCCGGTGGTGGCGGCCGGCGGCGGCGCCGCTGTGCCGGTCGGCGACACGCTGACCGAGCCCGAGGCGGAGCCGGCACTCCAGGACGGGCCGGCACTCCAGGACGGGCCGGCACGCGGGAACGGACCGGCGCCCGCCGTTACGGAGGCCGGGGCCGAGGCCTCCCGTACCCCCGGTGCCACCGCCGTGTCGCGGCGGCTGTTCGTGTCGCGGGTCGTCGGTGGGGCCGCCGCAGCGGCGGCCGTGGGGACCGTCGGGTACGGGACCTACGGGGTGCTGCGCGGGCCGCGCGTCAAGCGGGTCACGGTGCCGCTCGCCAAGGTGCCGCGCGCAGCGCACGGGTACCGGATCGCCGTCGTGTCCGACATCCACCTCGGGCCCATCCTGGGCCGCGCCCACACCCAGCGCATCGTCGACGCCATCAACGCCACCCAGCCCGACCTGATCGCCGTCGTGGGCGACCTCGTGGACGGCACCGTCGAGAACCTCGGGCCCGCCGCCGAGCCGCTGGCCCGGCTCCGGGCCCGGCACGGTTCGTTCTTCGTGACCGGCAACCACGAGTACTTCTCCGGTGCCGACGCCTGGGTCGACCACGTCCGCGAGCTCGGTCTGCGCCCGCTGCGCAACGAGCGCCTGGAGATCGCGGCCGGTTTCGACCTCGCCGGGGTCGACGACATCGCCGGCGAGAGCGAGGGCCAGGGCCCGGACTTCGCCGCCGCGCTGGGCGACCGCGACCGCGCCAAGGCCGCCGTCCTGCTCGCGCACCAGCCGATCGTCGTCCACGACGCCGTGCGGCACGGCGTCGACCTCCAGCTCTCCGGCCACACCCACGGCGGCCAGCTCTGGCCCGGCAACTACCTCGCCGAGCTCGCCAACCCGACCGTCGCCGGCCTGGAGCGGTACGGCGACACCCAGCTCTACGTCTCCCGGGGCGCGGGCGCCTGGGGGCCGCCCGTCCGCGTCGGAGCGCCCTCCGACATCACCCTCGTGGAGCTGGCCTCGAAGCAGGCGTAGCGGACGAAGTCACTCCATGCGCAGCGGTGGATACGTACTGCTGAGTCACGGGAAGTCGCCCTATCCCGGACATATGCCTGCACTGTGAAGGTTTCCTCTTCCGCTTGTGAAATCCGTGTGATTGGGTGGCGCCATCGCGGCACGGCTGGGCGCCGCCGCGCCAGGGGTGGGCACGAAATCAAAGGAATCACGGCGATGCGGTCGACGATCCGTCTGCGGATCCTCATCACTTGTGGAGTTCTGGTGGCCGCCGGGGTGGGGGGCTGGCAGCTTCTGCCCTCGGACGAGGTGCGGACCGATCCCATCAAGGTCGGCACCACGGACGAGGTGACCTCGCTCGATCCGGCGGGGGCGTACGACGCCGGTTCCTGGGCGATGTACAGCAACGTCTTCCAGTCGCTGCTGACCTTCAAGCCGGGCTTCACCACGCCTGTCCCGGACGCCGCCGAGAGCTGCAAGTTCGTCGGGGCGAAGCTCACCACGTACCAGTGCAGGCTCCGTGACGACCTCACCTTCGCCGGCGGCCGCAAGGTCACGGCCGAGGACGTCGCGTACTCCTTCGAGCGGATGCTGAGCATCAAGGCGGACGTCGGTCCGGCCTCGCTCTTCCCGACCCTGAAGAACGTCGTGGCCGACGGCCGGACGGTCACCTTCCATCTGAGCGGCCGGGACGCGACCTTCCCGCTGAAGCTGGCGACGGGTGCCGGCTCGATCGTCGACCGCACCCAGTACCCGGCCAAGAAGCTGCGCGAGGGCACCACGGTCGAGGGTTCGGGGCCGTACGTCCTCAAGGAGTACAAGGCCGGCGAGAGCGCCCGTCTGGAGCCCAACCCGAACTACCGGGGCGCGCTCACCAAGACCGGTGGCCCGGTCGTCGTCAGGTACTTCACCGAGTCCGAGCAGCTCGCCTCCGCCTGGAAGACCAAGCAGGTCGACGTCACGCACCGGCAGATGCCGCCGGAGTTCCTCTCCACGCTGGGGGACGCCGGCAAGGACTCGGCCCGGATCACCGAGGCGCAGACCGCCGAGATCCGCAATCTCTACTTCAACGTGAAGGCCGGTTCGCCGATGGCGGAGAAGGCGGTCCGGCAGGCGGTCGCCGCCGTCATCGACCGCCCGGCGATCGTCACCGGCGCCTACCACGGCACGGTCCAGCCGCTGTACTCCCTGATCCCGCAGGGCTTCAACGGTCACAGCACGGCCTTCTACGACACATACCCGGAGCCGTCCGCGAAGACGGCGAAGAGCCTGCTGCGGGCCGCGGACGTGGAGACGCCGGTGTCCTTCACCCTCGGCTACCGCAAGGACGCCACCTACGGCGCCGAGGCGGCCGAGCTGAAGCGGCAGCTGGAGGCGAGCGGCCTCTTCAAGGTCAAGCTCGCCGAGGCGGAGTGGAAGGACTTCCAGAAGGCGTACGTACGGGGCGACTACGACGCGTACCCCGTCGGCTGGCTCCCGGACTTCCCGGACTCCGACAGCTTCACCGCCCCGCTCGTGGGGTCGGACAACGCCATGCACAACGGCTTCAAGAGCAGCAGGATCGACTCGCTGATCGCCGCCACGCAGCAGTACAGCGACCGTGGTGCGGCCGCCAACGACTTCGAGGCGATCCAGTCCGAGGTGGCGGACGACGTTCCGCTGGTTCCGCTGTGGCAGAAGAAGGACTACGTGCTGGCGACGGACGACGTCGCCGGTTCGCAGTACCTGACCGACGGCACCGGCATCTGGCGGCTGTGGGAGCTCGGCTGGATCTAGGCCGTGCCCGGAGGGCCTGTCTCGCCAGTGCCCGTCCGTGTCCGGGGTGTCAGTCCTTCGCCCCGGACGTCTTCGGTGCCGTCCGCTTGGGCTTGCCCGAGGCCGCCATGCTCGCCGCCGTCGGCATGAAGTCGGCGAGGAGGTCGTGGGTCTCACGGACCAGGGGGCGCAGCAGCCGGAAGCGTGAGAGCGAGATCGCCCGGGCGGTGACCGGTGCGAGCCGCTCGACCAGGCGGCGGCTGTTGGCGCATCCCTCGGAGCGGTCGTAGACCCAGAACAGCACCAGGCCCATCTGCTGGAGCCACAGCAACTGCGGCAGCGGTTCGGCCAGTTCGGGGTCGATCTTCACCGAGGCGCCGGAGATGACCCTCCGGTGGACCTCGATCGCCGCCTCGCGCGGGCCCTCCGACTCGGGGGAGAAGGGGCTGAGCGGGCTGTCCGGGTCCGCGGCGTTCTTGAAGAACTGGGCGGCGAACTCGTGGTACGGCTCGGCGATGTCGAGCCAGCCGAGGAGGACCCCGCGGATGCGGGCCGTGAGGTCCTTCTCGTCGCTGTCGAGGATTCCTTCGACGGCCGCCTGGTGCTCCTCGGCGATCCGGTCGTAGAAGCCCTGGACGAGGTGTTCCTTGGAGGCGAAGTAGTAGTACGCGTTGCCGACGGAGACCCCGGCCTCCTGGGCGATGGCCCGCATCGTCGTCTTGTCGTAACCGCGCTCCTTGAAGAGCCGGAGGGCGGTTTCGAGGATGAGCGTGCGGGTCTGTTCGCTCTTCGCGGCCTTGGCCGGGGCCTTCCGTCCCTCGGCGGCGGGGTCGGCGGGCTCGGCGGGCTGTACTTCCTTCACGTCCTTCACAGTGCCCGAGCCTAACCGGGTGCGCCGGGCGGCTCACACGTCCCGCCCTCGCAGGACGGCCCCTTGATCGCCTCCCGCCACTTCGCGGCGGCGAGGACGGTCGCCCGGGCGAACGGCTGCCCCGCCGGGGTGGCCAGCCAGTGGGCCTTGGGCCGGTGGTCGGCCAGGGCCCAGAGGCAGACGATCCAGGCGGAGGCGGCGCGGTAGATCTGTCCCCGGTCCCCGATCACGGTGATCTCCTTCAGGGTGGACTCGTGGTCGAGGCCGGGGAAGCGGCGCCGGGCCTCCTGGGAGGCGGCCGGGACGAGGTCGAGCGGGACGAGCTGCCGCTGCCGCAGGAGCCAGTGCCGCAGATGGACACAGAGCGAGCAGTCGGCGTCGTACAGCACGGTCAGGCGGTGTACGGGAGTGGCCGGTCGTCCGGCCGGCGTCGTCATGGCCGGCTCACGCCCCGGCGCCGGCGCCGGCGCCGGCGCCGGGGGCGGGCGGTGCCCAGGGGCCGCCGCGGCCCGCCTGCGGAGTCCAGCCCTGCGGGGGCACCGGCGGGACCTGCTCGCGCTCCATCACGCCCCGCCGCCGGATCCTGTTGAGGACGTAGACGTTGCCGAGGTGCATCACGCCGAGGACGAGGAGGACCACGCCGAGCTTGACCGAGAGCGCCTCGAAGAGGGAACGGGCGTCGGCCACCGCCTCGTCCTGGCTGAGATAGAGCGCGACGAAGCCGAAGTTGACGAGGTAGAACCCGACCACCAGGAGGTGGTTCACGGCTTCGGCGAGCTTCTCGTTCCCGTGCAGGACGTCGGCGAGGAAGATCCTTCCGTTGCGGCTGAGCGTGCGGGCGACCCAGACGGTCAGAGCCACGCTGATCAGCAGGTAGACGATGTACGCGACGACAGTGAGGTCCATGCCCCACCCTCCCTTGAACGCGTTCAAAAGCTGGCGGTCATGACTGTAGGCCTTCGTTTGAACATGTTCAAGACGGGTTCGGGGTGGTGTGAAATAAGGGAGGCGGTCGTCGCGCCGGGCGCATAGGGTGGCGCGTGATGCTCTCTCATGACCTGGCCGGTCAAGGCCACCTGACGATCGTCCTGCTCCACTCCGGCGTCTGCGACCGGAGGATGTGGGACACGCAGTTCGCGGCCCTGACCGCCGCCGGGTACCGCGTGGTGCGCTGCGACCTCCGCGGCTTCGGCGAGACCCCGGTCGACCGCCCGCACACCCACTGCGACGACGTCGTGGAACTCCTCGACGCCCTCGGCGTCGAACGGGCCGCCCTCGTCGGCTCCTCCTTCGGTGGCGAGGTCGCCCTGGAGACGGCCGTCCGCCACCCCGGGCGCGTCTCCGCGCTCGCGCTGCTCTGCGCCGGCATGCCCGGCTTCGCGGCGAGCGACGAACTGCGCGCCTGGGGCAGGCGCGAGGACGAACTGCTCGAGGCGGGCGACATCGACGGCGCGGTCGCGCTCAACGTCGACACCTGGCTCGGTCCCGACGCCGACGACGAGGCGCGTGCACGCGTACGGGTGATGCAGCGCCGCGCCTTCGACATCCAGCTCGCCGCCCCGGCGGAGTTCCGCCCGGTCGACGCCGGTGTGGCGTCCGCCGACCTGGCCGGGATCGACGTGCCGTGCCTGGTCGTCTCGGGCGCTCACGACGTGCCCGACTTCCGGGAGATGGCCACCCGGCTCGCGGACCTGCTGCCGGACGCCCAGTACCTCGACCTGGAGTGGGCGGGTCATCTCCCCGCCTTGGAGCGCCCGGACGAGACGGCGAAGCTGCTCGCGGAGTTCCTGACCGGGGTCGGCGGCGACGGGGCCGCTACAGCCCCTTCCGTATCAGGTCGGTGATCGTGCGGTCGGTGATCCCCGCGTCGGAGGCGAGCAGGAACGCCTTCGACAGGATCACCGACAGCAGGCCGCCGTCCTCCTCGAACGGCAGGAAGACCTTCTCGCCCCGGCCTCCGTCCGAGGCCTCCCGGTCCACCACGAGGGGCAGGACCTCGTCCGTCGGCTCCATCAGGACACTGCCGGATCCCAGGTGGATCCGGTAGGCCCGCAGCCGGCCCCGCACGCGCAGGAAGTGGTCCGTCAGCTCCACCCGGTCGCCGATCCTGGTCCGCGGCAGCAGCCGGGCCAGCGTCTCGCGCCGGATCCGCGCCGACTCGGTCGGCTCCGCGCGCTCGGGCCGGGTCGGCTTCATGCGCTCAGGCAGAGCCGACCGGGTCGGTTCGGTCGGCTCGCCGAACGACCAGCTCTCCTCGTCCCCGTCGTCCGCGCCGAGGCACGCCACCACCACGAACAGGTCGACGTCCCGCAGCGCCTCCGACAACAACGGAGCCGGTACGTCGGTCAGCGCGGCCCGCTCCCAGGGTCCGCGCGCCCCCGCCGAGGCCGAACGGCGCTCGAAGCGGACCCGGCCGGTGGAGCAGAGGGCGGCGACCCCGCCGACCGGGCTCCCCGCGTCGACCAGCTCGACGAGGAACCGCGCCCGCCAGAACACGCCCTGCGCGACCGGGAGATCACCCGGCCGGGGCAGCTCCCGGACCACCTCGGAGGAGGCGCCGTCGCCGAAATAGCCCAGGTGGTCGCCGGTCCAGCCGCGCTCGGCCATGAGCGCCCTGGCACGGCCGTAGCGCAGGACGCGCCCGGCGAAGCGGCTCGTGTGCGCACCGGTCGCCACCTCGGCCGGGGAGAGCGGGTACACCTCGCGGAAGACCTGCTTGAACGGCTGCCGCAGCTCCCGCTCCGTCAGCTCCGTCCGCCACTCGGACACCTCCTCACCCGCCGCCAGGACCGGATGCCACAGCCGTAGCCGCGCCCCCGGGCCGACCGGGGTCGCGGTGCCGTCCGCACCGGCCAGCGCCCAGCCGCCGCCCGTCCGCTCCGGCAGCCCCGCGATCCAGCGCTCGCCGTCCTCCGGGGCGGCCTCCCACACCAGCGCGCGGGCGACGACGCCGGTCACCGGATGGTCGATCGAGTACCGCTCCCAGTCCTCCACCGGCCAGGTCGTACCCGCCGCCAGGTGGTCCTCCAGCCGGCTCCGCTCCAGCGCCAGCAGGGCCCGCAGCTCCTTCGACGCGGCGCGGAGCGACGCCAGACGCGCGCCGTACCGCTCCCGTACCGCCTTCGGCGCCGACTTCAGCACCCGGCCCTGCGGGCCCCGGAACGAGAGCGAGGCCACGCCCGGCTCCTGCACGGAGAGCACCGCGGTGTACTCCCCGAGCGCCTCCTCCCGCATCCCGCGCCCGTCGAGCCCGTGCACCGGTGTACCCCGCTCGCGCAGCATCGACGGCGTGAGCCCGGCCCGCCCGGCGACGGCATCCAGGGCCTTGGCGACCGCCTTGAGGACCGTACGGTTGCGCACCGCGCCCCTCACGCGCCCGAGCCACTGGACGGCCTGCTCGCCCCGAGGGCCCTCGAACTCGCCGAGCACGGCGACCGCCGCCGAGGCCAGCGGCTGACTGCGGCACTCGCCGCCGGAGCCGCCGAGACCCGTACCCGCGTGGACCGCGACGGCGCCGGCCAGCGGGACGGCCCAGTCCACGTCCAGGTCGAGCGACGCCCACAACAGCCCGCGCACCAGGCATGTGTTGCTCTCGCCCGCGATCCCGGGGCCGCTCGCGGCCGCCCAGGAGCCCAGATCGGTCACCTCGTGCTCGGGCTGTGCGGCGATCCCCTCCAGCAGCCGCCGCACCAGCTCCGCACCGGCCTCGGTCTCCGCCAGGAGCGCCGAGGCCCGTCTGCGCCAGGTCCGGGTGGCTCTGGCCCGGTCCACGAGGGCGCAGTGCGTGAGGAACCCGGCCGCGCCCCGGCCCGCGAGCAGCTCCCCGTGCGCGGCGCGCATCGCCGGGCCGTACTCGTCCAGCGCGTCGAGCAGATCGCGGGGGAGCCGGCCCTCGACGACGGGCACCTCGCGGCGCAGCAGCGCGTCGATCCGGTCCCGTATCCCCGCGAATTCGTCACTGGCGGAGACGCGCAGGTTCTCCGCGGTCCGGCGCAGCGCGCGCAACCGGGGCCGGTCGCACTCCTCGGCCTGTTCCGCCGCGGACAGGGCGATCGGCAGCAGCGACCGCCAGCCCTTCCCCTCCCACAACTCGTGCGGGGCGACGGCGGCCCCCTTCCCCAGCAGCCGGGCGAGCAGCACGTCGGCCTCCGCCGTCGACCAGCCGAGCTCCTGACCGGCCAGATGCTCCAGCGCGTCCGCGACGACCGGATCCGGACGCCGGCACATCCGTGCCTGGAGCAGCAGCGCGCCCTCCCGCCGCCCTGCCGCGTCCAGCGTGCCCAGGAAGCCCCGCACCCGCCCCCACCTGTCCGGTCGACCCGACTCCAGCACCGCGTTCAGCCCGCTCTCCAGGCTTGTGGTCCCCACCATGCGTACGACGGTAGGGGACCACTCGGACATTGCCTCCACACCCCCCGTGATTCGGTGACGAAATATTCGGCAGCGAAGGAATCCGGCCGCGGACGTACCATCGATCCATGGAGCCGACCGAGTCCGGGGGGCCGACGCGGCGGGACTGGACCGACGAGCATGTGGCCCAGTGGCAGCCCGTGCTGCCCGACCTCGACCCGGTCGTCGAGGGCGCGGTCACCCGTATGAAGAAGCTCTCCGTCCATCTGCGGCGGGTGCGCGAACAGTCCCTCGTCGACTTCGACCTGGAGCGCTACGAGTTCGACACGCTCCACAAGCTCGCCGGCCGCGGCGGCAGCGCCGCGCCCTCCGACCTGGCCCAGGATCTCGATCTCGCCCCCGCCTCGGTCACCGGCCGACTCGACGCCCTGGAGAAGCGCGGCTTCGTCCGGCGCACGCCGTCCACGACCGACCGCCGCCGGGTCGTCGTCGAGCTCACCGCCACGGGCCGCGAGACCTGGCTCGGTGCGATGGAGGTCCTCGGCCACGAGGAGTACCGCCTGCTCGGCGTCCTCGACGAGGACGAACGCACCCTGCTCAACGACATGCTCCGCCGGATCATGCTGTTCGCCGAAGGCCAGGACGGTTCACCCCCCGCTCCTCGTACCCCTTGAACGCGGCCTTCGCGATCCGCATGATCCGGGCCAGCTCCCGCTCCGCGTCCTTGCCGGTCGGCAGCGTGGAGTACACCACCACCCGGTCCAGGTCGGCCGTCGCGAACACCCCGCTCGCGTAGCCCCGGTTGGATCCCGACTTGCCCCACACGACGGGGCCGCCGTCGGGGAGGCGGGTGCGCGAGAGACCGCCGTAGCTGAAACTCGCGCCCGGTACGGACGGCAGCGTGAAGAGGAGCTTCTGCTCGGCCGGGGGCAGCAGCCCGCCCCGTATCAGCGTGTTCAGGAAGCGGTTCAGATCGGAGGCGCGCGAGACCATTCCGCCCTCCGCCCAGGCCCAGTCGTCGGCGGGCAGCGAGGTGTGCCGCAGGCCGAGGGGGCGCAGGACGCGGTCGTGGAGCTCCTCGGCGTACGTCCGGCCCGTCACCTTCTCGACGACGAGCCCGGCGATGAAGTAGTTGATGCCGTTGTACTGCGCGGTCCCGCCCGGGGCCGTCGGGGTCCCGCAGGAGACCGCCGAGGTCACGACCTCCACCGGTGCCCCGCTCCGGACGCACTCCGGCTTCTGCAAGCCGCTGGTGTGGCTGAGCAACTGCCCGACGGTGATCGGCTCGTACGAGGAGGGCAGCAGGCCGGGCAGCAGCTCCTGGACGGTGTCGTCCAGGGACAGCCGCCCCTCGCCGACGAGCTGGAGCGTGACGGTGGCGGTGAAGAGCTTGGTGATGCTGCCGATCGCGAACGGCGCGTCCGCCGGCGCCGTCCAGTCGCCGGCGGTCCCGCTCCACCGCCCGTCGCGCCCCGAGACCTTGACCATCGCCCCGCGCACGGAGGCGTCGGGCAGCCCGGCCAGAGCGGCGCGCAGAGCGGCCTGGTCGACGCTCCCCGCCGCCGGCCCGCGCGCGTGCCCGTACGCGGAGCCCGGGGCCGCGACCGCCGCCGTCGGCACCGCCGCCCCGCCCGGTACCGCCGCCGCGGCCGGTACCGCCGCTGTGAGGATGCCCGCGAGGGCGGCGCCGGCCGCCGCCGTCATGGCCCAACGAGATGCCGTGATCCGTGAGTTCGTCATGGATCAAGCATCCCGCCGGAAGATCGTCCGGCCTATCGGGGACAGCCCCGACAGACCCCTGACCCGCCCCCTACACGCTGACCCCTACACGCTGACCCCTACATGCTCAGCGAGCGCGCGTAGTTGAGCTGGCCCATCACCCAGTGGATGGTGTCCGGACCGGTCGCGGGGATCATCGTGGCGTGGTGCCGACCGCCGCTGGTCACGGTGACCTGGATGAAGCCGGTGGTCTTCTTCTCCTTCATCAGCAGGAACAGCAGTCCCAGCAGGCACACGAGGAAGAAGATGATCGCCAGCACGATCGCGACCGTCGGCATCTTCTCCTCGGTCCGCGACATGTCCATCGCGTTCCAGACCGCACCCTTGAGCGGCATCGCACCGGCCGGGGTGATGATCTGGTCCCCGACGATCGTGATGTCCCCGAGGCTCAGCAGCGGCGCCCCGCCACCCTGCCCGACCGGCGGGTACTGCGGCGGCACAGGCACTCCGCCGGCGACGGTCGGCTGGTACCCGGCCGGCTGCGGATACCCGTAACCGGGCGCCCCCGCCTGCTGATCGGGACCCCACTGGTAGTCGCCGCTGCTGTCCTTGTAAGGGTTCGGATCGCTCATCTGTCCCCGTCCTCCGTCACGAAAAAGCCCGCCTCTGCACGCCGAGCGTACAGAAGCGGGCTTCCCCGCTGTGACCAGGTGTCAGAAGACTAGAAGCGACGCGTGATCAGCGCGCGCTTCACTTCCTGGATCGCCTTCGTGACCTCGATGCCACGCGGGCAGGCGTCCGTGCAGTTGAACGTCGTGCGGCAACGCCACACGCCGTCCTTGTCGTTCAGGATCTCCAGACGCTGCTCGCCCGCCTCGTCACGCGAGTCGAAGATGAAGCGGTGCGCGTTGACGATCGCGGCCGGGCCGAAGTACTGGCCGTCGTTCCAGAAGACCGGGCAGGACGACGTGCACGCGGCGCACAGGATGCACTTGGTGGTGTCGTCGAAGCGCTCGCGGTCCTCGGCCGACTGCAGACGCTCGCGCGTCGGCTCGTTGCCCTTGGTGACCAGGAACGGCATGACGTCGCGGTACGCCTGGAAGAACGGCTCCATGTCGACCACGAGGTCCTTGAGGACCGTGAGGCCCTTTATGGCCTCGACCGTGATCGGCTTCTCCGGGTTGATGTCCTTGATCAGCGTCTTGCAGGCGAGCCTGTTCTTGCCGTTGATCCGCATCGCGTCGGAGCCGCAGATGCCGTGCGCGCACGAGCGACGGAAGGTGAGCGAGCCGTCGACGTCCCACTTGATCTTGTGGAGGGCGTCGAGCACGCGCTCCTTGGGGTCGATCTCGATCTGGAAGTCCTCCCAGACCGCCGCGTCCGAGATCTCGGGGTTGAAGCGGCGGATCCGGAGGGTGACCGTGATGTACGGGGAGGAGGCGGATTCCGCCTCGACCTTGTCCAGTACGGGAGTAGCCATCAGTACTTACGCTCCATCGGCTGGTAGCGGGTCTGGACGACCGGCTTGTAGTCGAGACGGACGGTCTCGGAGCCGTCCTCGCCGACCTCGCGGTACGCCATGGTGTGGCGCATGAAGTTGACGTCGTCGCGGTTCGGGTAGTCCTCGCGGTAGTGACCGCCGCGGGACTCCTTGCGCGCCAGGGCCGAGACGGCCATGACCTCGGCCAGGTCGAGCAGGTTGCCCAGCTCGATGGCCTCCAGCAGGTCCGTGTTGAAGCGCTTGCCCTTGTCCTGGACGGACACGTTCAGGTAGCGCTCGCGCAGCTCGGCGATCTTCTCGACGGCCGTCTTGATCGTCTGCTCGGTGCGGAACACCATCACGTTGGCGTCCATCGTCTCCTGCAGCTCACGGCGGATGTCGGCCACCCGCTCGTTGCCCGTGGAGTTGCGCAGACGCTCGACCTGCTCCTCGACGAACGAGGCCGGGTTCTCGGGAAGCTCGACGTAGTCGGACTTCGCGGAGTACTCGGCTGCCGCGATGCCGGCGCGCTTGCCGAAGACGTTGATGTCGAGCAGCGAGTTGGTGCCCAGACGGTTGGCGCCGTGCACGGAGACACAGGCGACCTCGCCGGCCGCGTACAGGCCCGGGACGACGGTGGTGTTGTCGCTGAGGACCTCACCCTGGACGTTGGTCGGGATGCCGCCCATGGCGTAGTGCGCGGTGGGCTGGATCGGGATCGGGTCCGTGTACGGCTCGATGCCGAGGTACGTACGCGCGAACTCGGTGATGTCCGGGAGCTTGGCGTCGAGCTGCTCCGGCGGGAGGTGCGTCAGGTCGAGGTAGACGTGGTCGCCCTCGGGACCGCAGCCGCGGCCCTCGCGGATCTCCGTGTAGATGGAGCGCGAGACGACGTCACGGGACGCGAGGTCCTTCATGACCGGCGCGTACTTCTCCATGAAGCGCTCGCCGTCCTTGTTGCGGAGGATGCCGCCCTCACCGCGGGCGCCCTCCGTCAGCAGGATGCCCATGCGCCAGATGCCCGTCGGGTGGAACTGGAAGAACTCCATGTCCTCCAGCGGCAGACCGCGCCGGTAGCAGGCCGCCTGGCCGTCACCCGTCAGCGTGTGCGCGTTGGAGGTCACCTTGAAGAACTTGCCCGTGCCGCCGGAGGCGTAGATCACGGCCTTGGCCTGGAAGATGTGGATCTCACCGGTGGCCAGCTCGTACGCGACCACACCGGCGGACTTCTTGACGCCGTCGACCTCGGTGATCAGCTGGTCCAGGACGTAGAACTCGTTGAAGAACTCCACGCCCTCCTTGACGCAGTTCTGGTACAGCGTCTGGAGGATCATGTGACCGGTGCGGTCCGCGGCGTAGCAGGACCGGCGGACCGGGGCCTCGCCGTGGTTGCGCGAGTGACCGCCGAAGCGGCGCTGGTCGATGGTGCCGTTCGGGGTCCGGTTGAACGGCAGACCCATCTTCTCCAGGTCGAGGACGGCGTCGATGGCCTCCTTCGCCAGGATCTCGGCGGCGTCCTGGTCGACCAGGTAGTCACCGCCCTTGACCGTGTCGAAGGTGTGCCACTCCCAGTTGTCCTCCTCCACGTTGGCGAGCGCGGCGGCCATGCCGCCCTGCGCCGCGCCCGTGTGGGAGCGGGTGGGGTAGAGCTTCGTCAGCACGGCGGTGCGGCTGCGCTTCGTCGCCTCGATGGCGGCGCGCATGCCGGCGCCGCCGGCGCCGACGATGACGGTGTCGTACTTGTGGATCTTCATGACGTGGATTACCTCAGCCCCGTGCCTAGCGGATGTTCGGGTCGAAGGTGAAGATCACCAGCGTGCCCAGAAGGATGGTGAACACCGTGGCGGTGTACAGCAGGCCCTTGAGCCACAGGCGCGTGTTGGCCCGCTCCGCGTAGTCGTTGATGACCGTACGGAGGCCGTTGGCGCCGTGCAGCATGGCGAGCCAGAGCATCAGCAGGTCCCAGACCTGCCAGAACGGAGACGCCCAGCGGCCGGCCACGAAGGCGAAGCCGATCTTGGAGACGCCGCCGTCGAGGAAGAGCTGGATCAGCAGGTGGCCGATGACGAGGACGACGAGGACGATGCCCGAGAGGCGCATGAAGAGCCACGCGGCCATCTCGAAGTTGCCTCGCGTCGCCCTCGGCGTCTTGCCGGTGCGCATGCGGGGGGCCTCGATGTACGGGGCCGGGTTGTCCACGTCGTAACGGGCAGCGCCCTCGACGGGACCGATCGCGGAAGTGGTGTCAGCAGACATGTCTGGCGTCAGCTCCCGAACAGTTCACGTGCGGCGTGGCCGAGGATGGGGTACAGCGAGCCCGCCATCAGCACGACCCAGATGCCCATGACGGTCCAGAGCATCTGCTTCTGGTAGCGCGGGCCCTTGGACCAGAAGTCCACGGCGATGACCCGGAGGCCGTTCAGCGCGTGGAAGAGGATGGCGGCGACCAGGCCGTACTCGAGGAGTGCGACGATCGGCGTCTTGTACGTGGCGACCACTTCGTCGTACGCCTCGGGGGAGACGCGGACGAGAGCGGTGTCCAGCACGTGTACGAACAGGAAGAAGAAGATGAGGACGCCGGTGACTCGATGAGCCACCCAGGACCACATTCCTTCCCGGCCGCGGTACAGCGTTCCAGCCGGCACGGAAAAACCCTCCGGGAGCGGGGATCAGGGTCGGCCGGCTTCTCTGTCGGTCAGACCCGGCCGGGTACGGTCCACCGGCCCCGGTCATCGTAGCGACGAGATGTCGGTTCCCTCGCGCGGGGTCCATAGGTGTGATCAAACAGGCACGGACGGCCTATCGCACAAGCGCGAATCACCGCATTCCGGACGCCTGTACGGAAAGGGTGAGGGCTCCGACATGGTGGGCGAGCCGGGTGCGGGCCAGTCGACGCAGCTCGTCCGCGGCGATCACCCGCTCCTCCTCCGGTTCGTTGCCGAGCCGTGACCGGATGCCGGCGAGGACCTGGTCGAGGCGCTCACCAGGGCGCACGCCGTCGAGGCTGATCACGAAGGCGTGTCCGAAGCGGCTCTCGTACGCGGCGTGGGCGGCCCGCAGGGCGGTCTGCGCGGCGGGCGGGGCGTCGGGGTGCGGCGCGGCGGAGCACTCGGCGGCCAGCGCCTCGTCGAGGTCGGCGGCCGACAGGTCGTAACCGGCCTCGTCGGCGGCGGCGAGCAGCGCGTCGAGCGTGGGGTACGGACGGTGCGCCGTCACCCGTTCGGCCCAGCGGCGGCTGTGGCAGCAGGCGAGGAGCAGCTCCTGGGCGAGGGGGGCCGGGAGCGCGTTGAAGCGCGTGACACCGAGGGCGCGCCGGGGGTCACCCTGCTGGGCAGGTATCGCGGGGATGGCGGCGGAGCCCGGGTTCCGGGAAGAGGCACGGGTGTCGCTGGTCAGCGTGGGCTCCGGGAAAGGTGGGGTGGGTGTGACGCAACGTTATCGACGGGAAGGGGGAGCTGTCCGACGGATGCGCGAATTTCACCCGGAAGGGAGAGTTTCGGAACGTGTGCGTGACGTTTCGGCGTCGGCACCCGACTCCGAATGGCTCCACCTCGTCCCCTGAGGGAGGATTCCGAGTGATGCGGTACGCCATACGAGGGCCCCACGCGGGCCCCACTCTTCTCGCGGCCGCGGTGGCACTGGTCACCGTGACGGCCTGCTCCAACGGTTCGTCCGGTCCGGGCGGTGCGACGTCGGGGGTCGGCACGCCGTCGAACGTCACGAGTGCGGCGACGAGCGCGGCGACGAGTGCGGCGCCGGAGCCGAGCCCCACGCCCACCCGGACGTTCCCGCTCTCCACCGCCCCGCTCACCGTCCCCGCCGTCCGCTCCCACGAGGCGGCCCGCGGTCCGGGCTGGCGTCCCACGCCCGAGGCCGGGGTCGTCATCGCCCGGGGCAGCGAGGGGCTCGCCGACGAGGGACGGCTGCTCGCGGGGGAGCTCAAGATCGCCTACCGCGGTGCCGTCGCCGCCCGAGCCGGCGACATCGAGCTGGCGCTCGGCGGGAAGGGCGCCCCGGAGTCGTACACGCTCACCACCCGCGACGACCGGGTCCGGATCACCGGCCCCGACCAGGCGGGGGTCTTCTACGGCACCCGGACCCTCAAGCAGTCCGTACGGGGATCGGGCGCGATGCCCGAGGGCGTCGTCGCCGACGCGCCCGCGAAGCCCCAGCGCGGGCTGAACGTCGACATCGCCCGCAAGCACTTCACCGCGGAGTGGATCGAGGCTCGGCTCCGCGAGATGGCGGACCTCAAACTCAACCAGTTCGGGCTGCACTTCTCCGACGACCAGGGCTTCCGGATCGCGTCGGACACGCACCCCGAGGTCGTCTCCGCCCAGCACCTCACCAAGGCCGAGGTACGCCGGATCCTCGCGCTCGCGCAGAGCCTGCACATCACCGTCGTGCCCGAGATCGACTCGCCCGGACACCTCGGCGCCGTCCTGCGCGCCCACCCGGACCTGCAGCTGCGCAATGTCCAGGGAACCCTGCGCCAGGGCGCCATCGACATCTCCAAGCCCGGCTCGGCGCGGATCGTGGACGAGCTGCTGCGTGAGTACGCCGGTCTGTTCCCCGGCGGCTGGTTCCACGTCGGCGCCGACGAGTACCAGGCGCTGACCGTCAGCTCCCCGGCGGCCTCCTATCCGCAGCTGGCCACGGCGGCGCGCCAGAAGTACGGCCCCGGGGCGGGCGTCCAGGACCTGGCGGAGGGCTGGCTGAACGACCGGGCGGCGGTGGTCCGCGACGCGGGCAAGGTGGCGAAGGCGTGGAACGACGGCTTCTTCCGGGGCGGGCTCGTCACCGCCGACAAGGGCATCGAGGTCGAGTACTGGACCGGCAAGGAGATCGGGGCCCGGCCGCCGGCCGAGTACCTGGCCGAGGGCCGGAAGGTCGTGAACCTCAACGACGAGTTCCTGTACTACGTCCTCGGCGAGCCGAACCAGTTCACGTACCCCACCGGACGCCGGATCTACGAGCAGTGGACCCCGCTGGTCCTGCGCGGCACGACCCCCGTGCCGGCGCGGTACGGCCCGCAGATCCTGGGCGGCCGTTTCGCGGTCTGGTGCGATCTGTCCAGGGCGCAGACACAGGCCCAGGTGGCCGACGGGATCCGCATGCCGCTGACGGCGACGGCGCAGAAGCTCTGGGACGCGCGGGAGCCGGCGATGAGCTGGGACCGGTTCCGGGCACTGGCGACGAAGGTGCGTGGCTGACCAGCGGTTTTTCCGTGGACGGTGGTCTTCCGCGTGGCGTACGGTTCCGCTCGGCCGCCCGGCGCCTCGGGGTTCCGACCCGGCCGTGTTCGGCAGCGTCGACCTGAACCTGGCCTACAGCATCGGTTTCACGCTGTATGTGGCGACCGGCGTCGTCTTCATCATCTGGTTCCACCGGCTGCGGAAAAACGCCGAGATATGGGCCGGTGACCTCCAGCGCCGGGGCCCGGGGTGGGCCATCGGTGGGTGGTTCATCCCGATCGGCAACCTGTGGATCCCGCGCGGGATCGCCGTGGACATCTGGCGGGCCAGCCGCTGGGAGCCGTACGCCGCCGACGGGCGGCGGGAGCTGACGCTGCTGAACAGCTGGTGGGCGTTCTGGACCGCCGGCACGGTGGTGGACTGGATCGCGACGCGGCTCTACGCCGCTGCCGACACGGTCGACGCGTACGTCACCGCGGCCTCCTGGTCGCTCGCCGGCTACGCCCTCGACATCACCGCCGCCGTCCTCGCGATCCTTTTCGTCCGTCGCCTCACCTCTATGCAGCACGCGAAGGCCACGGGCATGATTCCGACCGCGCGGTAGGAGGAAGGGCTGCGTCTCGACCGATCGACCGATCGACCGATCGACCGATCGACCGATCGACCGGGCGCCGGTGGGAGTACGCTCCCCACCGCGACGGCCGCACAGGCCGCCGGCCGCCCGGTGCCTCGGGGAGGGGCGCCGCTCACTCGTGGGGGTTCCGTCCCGTCATGCTCCGCAATCCCCTTGGTCTGTCGTACGCCGTCGTGGCGCTGCTCGCGGCGATCGCCGTGACCGATGTGTTCCTCTTCTTCTCGGCGCTCCACGTCTGGCTCCTGATGGCCGGCCGTACGGACGCGGCGGGGTTCACGCACCTGGGCATCGACGTCACGTCGGTGGCAGGGGGACTGGTCGGACTGGCATGCCAGGTCGTCTTCATCATCTGGTTCTTCCGGGTCCGGCGGAACGCCCAGGTCTTCGCGCCCGATCTGCACCGGGGCGGGCCCGGCTGGGCCATCGGCGCCTGGTTCGTCCCGATCGCCCACTTCTGGTGGCCGCGGAGCGTGGCGGTCGGCACCTGGCGGGCGAGCCGCCGGGACCCGTACGGGGACGGCAAGGGCGATGGTGAGTCGTTCGCCGTACTGAACTGGTGGTGGGCGCTCTTCATTCTGACGGCGCTCTTCGGGTCTTTCGCGGGCGCGGTGTACGAGGACGCGGACACGGTCGAGGAGTTCACGGCCGGGGCGGGTTTCCTCATGGGCGCGGCGGTGGTGGACATCGTCGCGGCCGTCCTCGCGATCCTTTTCGTCCGTCGTCTGACCTCTATGCAGCACGCGAAGGCCACTGGCATGATTCCGGCCGCCCAGTGACGTAATCGCGCCAGGCGACGCAGTAAGGGGAAGTACTGCGTCCGCAACGGGAGGCACCCATGAGCCTGCTGGAACTGATCGACCGGGCCGACGAGCGGAGTCTGGCGGCTGCCGGGCTCGCCTGTCTGGACCGGTGTCTGCCGCTGCTCGCCCCCGAGGGCGGAGAGGTGCTGCGGCCCGTCTGGGCGGCGGTCGCGCGCGGCGACGGCGGGGCGTGGGGCGAGGCGATGGCCAAGGCCCGGGTCGAGCTGGAGCGAGACTCCGGGGACGGCCCGGTGGCCGGGCTCGTCCGCGGGATGCTGGACGCCGCGCCCAGCGAGTGGGCCGAGGGGCCGCTGCGGGAATGGGCCTCCGGATGTTCCGTCAGCGCGCTGGCGCTGCACGGCCGGTACGACGCGGCCGAGGTCACCGACGAGTCGATCGCGCGCTGCCGGGCCGGGGACGGCGCGGGGGCGGGCCCGCTCCTCGCCGGCGAACTGCGCCGTCAGGTGACCGTCCTCGAATCGGTCGCCCACGGCCCGACCGGCCTGCGCCGGGCCCGCGAACTCTCCACGGAGGGCGGCCGGGTCCTACGCGCCGTCGTCTCCCGCCGGGCGCGTACGGCCTGACGCGGGCGGGGCGGGGCGGCTTGCGGCGCCGACGGCGTGACGGCCCGCGGCCTCGCCTGACGGCTTGCGGCACCGACGTCCTGTTCGGCTTGGCTGCCTGCGGCGCGCCGATGCTCTGCGCGGCCCGGCTGTCCGCCTCCCGGCGCGGCGTTGTCTCGCACCGGGCGCGCCCGGCCTGACGCGGGCGGGGCGGGGCGGGACGGCTGGCGGCTCGGCTGTCCGGCCCGCGCGCCCTTGCCGCCGGGGTGGCCCGCCGCCGTCGCCCGGCGGGGCTCGCCGGGATGCGTGGCCGGGACCCGTGGGGCCCCGGCCGTCGGCGTCATTCCTTCGGTGTGTCCGTGAGTTGTTCGATCGTCGTCGCGATGTCCGACTCCGCCGCCGCCTTGTCGAGGCCCAGGCCGGTCAGGACCCCGTTGCCGTCCTCGAACTCCAGCAGCGCCAGCAGGATGTGCTCGGTGCCGACGTAGTTGTGGCCGAGCCGCAGCGCCTCGCGGAAGGTCAGCTCCAGGACCTTCTTGGCCGACGCGTCGTACGGGATGAGCGCGGGCACCTCCTCGACCGCCGGCGGGAGCGTCGGGGTGACGGCCTCGCGCAGCCGCTCGGGCGTCACGCCCTGCGCGGTCAGCCAGCGCGCCGCGAGCCCCTCGGGTTCGGCGAGGAGGCCCAGGGCCAGATGGCCGGGGACGGTCTCCGCGTTGCGCGCGGCGGTGGCCTCGTTGTGGGCGGCCATGACGACGTTCCTGGCCCGGGGGGTGAACCGGCTGAACCCCGCGTTCGGGTCCATCTTCTCGGCGTCCGCCGGCTCCTTCGGGACGAACCGCTTCTGGGCCGCCTGCCGGGTGACGCCCATGCTCCTGCCGATGTCCGTCCAGGAAGCACCCGAGCGCCGTGCCTGGTCGACGAAGTGCCCGATCAGGTGATCGGCCACGTCGCCGAGATGGTCCGCCGCGATGACCGCGTCGGAGAGCTGGTCGAGGGCGTCCGGGTGGCCCTTCTTGATCGCTTCGATGAGGTCGTCGAGCCGGACGGGATGGGTCATGCCGAGAGGTTTCGTCATGGAGGCAACCCTAGGTTGACAGCTGAGGCGCGTCAACCTTCGGTTGACAGTTCGACGGGCGTCATGATGACCGCCATGACGACGACGAGCGACCCCGCCGCACGCGGCACCCTGACCGCCGACGACCTCCAGCACGCCGTCCGCCTCTCCCTCACCACACTGCGCGCCGCCGCCGCCGCGACCACCACCGCCGACTGGCAGCGCCCGGCCGGCACTCTCAACTGGAGCTGCTGGGAGACCGTCGAGCACCTCGCCGACGACCTCTTCGCCTACGCGGCCCAGCTCGGACTCGACACCCCGCCCCTCGGCACCCCGCTCCTCGACACCGAAGTGCCCTTCCTCTGGGAGCGTCGCCGTGAGGGCGGCCCCGCCAACGTCACGTACGCCGATCCCGGCGCAGGGACGACCGGGCTGCTCCAGGTCCTGGAGTCCTGCGGCGCCATGCTGACCGCCCTGGTCCGTACGGTCCCCGCGGACCGGCGCGCGTACCACTGCTTCGGGATCTCCGACGCCGAGGGCTTCGCCGCCATGGGCATCGTCGAGACCCTGGTCCACACCCATGACGTCGCCACCGGCCTCGGCGTCCCGTTCCACCCGCCGGCCGGTCTGTGCGACGGCGTGCTCGGCCGGCTCTTCCCCGACGCCCCCACGGACACGGACCGCTGGCCGACCCTGCTGTGGGCCACCGGCCGCGGCGAGCTGCCGGGCCGCGAACGCCTCACCTCGTGGCGCTGGTTCGCCGAGACGCGAGAGCAGCGAGAGCAGCGGGAGTAGCGGGAGTAGCGGGAGGCGCTGGGGCCGGACGGGACGGACCGGCCCGACCGCCGGATGCTGTGACCACCCTGTGGGCTCGTTAGGACCAGCGCCACTCCCGTCACCTGTGACACGTGCGCCCCATCGGTCGCTTGGTTGGGCATGTACCGGCCCGGACACCTGTGCGCTGCCTGTGAGGCTGTGACGTTTCCCGGGGTCCGTGCGCTGAAGGAGGGGGATGGCGCGTCGCGCTCTGCCTCATGGGGGCATGGGCACGGTGTGCGGTGTCGAGTCGGCACGAAGAGGGAAGTGTGGGCGCGTACGACGCGGAACTGGGGATCCTTGTCGAGCGCGCGCAGCACGGGGACGAAGAGGCCTTCGCGGCGGCCTACCGTCTGGTGCACCCCGGACTGCTCGGCTATGTACGGGGCTTGGTCGGGGAGGACGCCGAGGACGTCGCCTCCGAGGCCTGGCTGGAGATCGCCCGGGACCTGAGGCGGTTCCGCGGCGACGGGGCCGGATTCCGCGGCTGGACCGCGGCGATCGCCCGTCACCGGGCGCTCGACCATCTGCGGAGGCAGCGGCGACGGCCCCTCACGTCCTTACTGGAGCAGGACGTACTGGAACTGCCCGGCGGCCACGACACGGCGGCCGCGGCCCTGGAGAGGCTGTCCACGGAACACGCGCTCGCCCTCGTCCGCGGTCTGCCGCGGGACCAGGCCGAGGCCGTGCTGCTGCGGGTCGTCGTGGGCCTGGACGGGCCGGCGACGGCCCGCGTCCTGGGCAAGCGCCCCGGCGCGGTCCGTACGGCGGGCTACCGGGGACTGAGGAGACTGGCGGGACTGCTCGCCGCCGCGGAGCCACCGCGACGGCGGAAGGATGGGACATGACACGGGAACCGGACCCGCTCGGAGCGGCGATACGGCGCGCACAGGACGGCGCCGACACGGGCGAGGCCCGGGCCCGCGCGGCCTTCCGGGCGGCGCGGAACACGGCGGGCTACGCGGCGCGCCGCACCAGACGGCGGGACGACTGGCGGCCCGTGCCGGTACGCGGCCGGTTCCGTGGCTCCCTGCGGACCACCGCGCTGGGTGTCGCCGCGACGGTCCTGCTCGGCGGCGTCGCGGTGGCGGCGTCCGGGACCCTCGACCCCGGAGCGCCCGCACAGGCGCCCGTTCGGGGGAACCCCGACACCCCCGAGGCGAGCCCACCCACGTCGGCCGCCCCCACCGAGGTGGGCGGGGCGCCGCGAGCGGTCAGGGGCGCGGAGACCGGCAGGACCAGGACCGAGGCCCCTTCCAAGGGCAAGATCAAAATCAAGGTCAAGGTCAAGGGCGGAGTTCGATCCACCACCTCGAAGAGCGGAGCCGAGGCCGCCGCGGGCAGCACGCCCAAGGGTACGGTCGTCGGGGCGAAGCGCCCCGAGCCGAAGCGCCCCGAGCCGAAGGGCGGCGCCGGCCGGCCACGCGATTTCTCCGTTGCGACGGGTGGGCGCCCGGCCACCAGACCGTCTCGGGTGCCGTCCGTGGGGGCGGTCTCCGAAGAGACCGCCCCCCTTTTCTCCGCTCGCGATAGCGAATCGACTTCACATCGCTAAGCTGAGGACGGTGTCCTGCTTCCGTCTGTCACAAAGGGAATCAGGACCAGGCCGCGGTGTTCGATCCGGTCTCGTAATCGGTCTCCGTGTCGTGCTCCCACGTCTCGTCGGTCAGCTCTTCGTACGCTTCCTCGGGGGCGTACAGAAGATCCTGTGCGTGCCAGTTCCATTCCGTCGCGACCCGCGTCGGATCCTGGTTGACCTGCTCGTACACCTCGGAACCGGCGGCAACCACCGCGCAGCGCGCGTAAAGGAAATCCTCTCCGGTGTTGTCACCACCCGTCGCATCACCGGCGAAGGTGTACTCCTGCTCGAAGAGTTCTCGCCTGTCCAGGGCGTACAGGGCTTCCGCGAGGCGTTCGGAGAAATCGATGATCTCCTCCACCGGGCGCTTGGAAAGGTCCATTCCTACGGCTTCGACGACGTCATGGACCGTATCGCCCTGCGCGTTGTCGATGATGCTCCAGAAGGTCTTCATGTCCATGAAGGGTGTCCTGTCAGACATAGAGGGAGCCCGGCCGTGCGACTGTGCACGGCCGGGCATTGTTCACTTGCCAAGATTCCTCATGGCTACCAGTTCACCGGATTGCCCGAGGGGCGCCGACCGCCTCCGCGGGGCCCTGCACCTGTTCCTGGACGGGGGCCTTGGCGGCTCCTCAGCCGCCATCCCTTCCATCAGCCCGCGACCACGCCGTCAGCCGGGATGCCGAGGCCCGAGAGGTTCCGCATCCACGACTGGCGGCATGGCACAAGGTCACGAACGATCTGGACGCGGGGTGACACCCGCCGAGGTCTGCGCCGGCGCTCGGGTCGGGTGAGCCCCTCGACCCGTTGGTCACGGTTGGCCATGGAGATGCCCCGCGCCTTGGGTATTGCCTGGTCAGAGCGGGGGATGGAAGGACGACCGGGGCCGCCACCCCCCACAGGAGAGGCCCCGGTCGCCGTCCGCCGGAGCCGCAGCACGGCCCCGTACTCCCTACAGCGCCATGGATGCGTTTTCTGTCACACCGTCCTGACCCCGTCGAAGGTTGCCGGTTGTACAAAGACAGGACGAACATGGACGCGGCGACACGGAAGGACGTAGCGTGCTCATGCGCGCCGGCCGGTGCGGCGGTGATGACCAGCCGCGATGACGAACAGGTTGTGGGGAGTGCTGGGGGACGACGCGGAGCTGACGGCCGCGGTGCTCGCTGCGCAGGACGGGGACGAAGACGCCTTCCGTACTGTGTACCGCGCCGTGCATCCCCGGCTGCTGGGCTACATACGCACGCTGGTCGGTGACGCCGACGCCGAGGATGTCGCCTCGGAGTCCTGGCTCCAGATAGCGCGAGACCTCGACCGGTTCAGCGGCGACGCGGACCGGTTCCGGGGCTGGGCGGCGCGTATCGCCCGCAACCGGGCGCTCGACCACATCCGGATGCGGGGCAGACGCCCCGCCTCGACCGGCGACGAGACCGAACTCACCGACAAGCCCGCCGACTCCGACACCGCGCACGAGGCCCTGGAAGCACTGGCCACCGGTCACACCATGAATCTGATCGCCCAACTGCCACAGGACCAGGCGGAGGCCGTCGTCCTGCGGGTCGTCGTCGGCCTGGACGCCAAGAGCGCCGCCGAAACGCTGGGGAAGCGCCCCGGCGCGGTGCGGACCGCCGCGCACCGCGGACTCAAGCGACTCGCCGAACTCCTCGGCGCCGAGGGCGACGGAAGCGGAACCCCTCTCGGGGGCGTACCACCGCAGCGCGGTCGCAGGCCGGGGGCCTCGTCTCCCCGTGGTGTGACGCAATCGCGCGCGCGGACGCAGAAGGACATGTGATGGCCGACGAGCGGTACCAGTGGCTCGACCAGGAGGCCGCGGAGCGACTGCTGCGCGGCGAGCCGGTCGATGCCGTCGACGATCACGCCCGCGAGCAGGCCGAGCGCCTCGCCCAGGCCCTCGCAGCGGCCCGGACCCTGCCCCTCGCCGGACCGGCGCACGCCGAACTCCCTGGTGAGGAGGCCGCCCTGGTGGCCTTCCGCAAGGCCACCGCCGAGCGCGGCGTCGTCGCGTCCCCGTCCGCCTTCGTGTCCCCGTCAGCCTTCGCGTCCACCGCCGCCGAGCTCGGCGGCGTACGCATCAAGCCGGTGGCCGCCGCCCGGCAGTGGGGACGCTCCCTGCGGTACGGACTGGCCGCGGCGGTCGCGGCCGTCGCCGTCGGCGGGGTCGCCGTCGCCGCCGGCACGGGCATGCTGCCCTTCGACGACGAACGCCCGGAGCCGGCCGGCTCGGTCTCGGCCGTCGACGTTCCGGAACCCGCCGTGTCGGGATCCCCCGACGACGGGTTCGGTTCGCGTACGCCGTCGGTGCCGCCCCCTGGCGAGGGCACCGCCCCCGGCGCGTCCCCCTCGCTCACCACGCCTCCGGCCACGGCCGGCTCCGGCGGTACGGGCGGGGAGCGCGACGCCACCCCCTCGCCGGGCAGGACCGCGGACCCCTCGGACCGGGACGGCAAGAACGCCCTCGCCGCGGAGGTCAAAGCGTGCCAGGACTTCCGCGCCGGACGCCTCGACGAGAGCTCCCGGCGCCGGCTCATGGAGTCGGCGCGCACCGGTGAGAGCGTGATGCGCTTCTGCGACCGTGTCCTGGCCGACAGTGCGACGAGCGGCGCCACCAGGGAGCCGTCGGGCGGCTCCTCCGGCGACGCCTCGGGTGGCAAGGGCGGCGACGGCAAGGGTGACGACGGCTCCGCCGGAGAGGGCGAACGAGCGGGAACCTCGTCCGGCGCCGCCTCCGGGGGCAAGAACCGCGGCGATACGCGGACCGGCCAGCAGCGCGGCGACACACGCACCGGCGACCGCGGCGGCGAGCAGCGCGGCGACAGCCGCACCACCGGTCGCGACAAGGCTTCCGGCCAGGTTCAGGGCCGCGCCCATGGCCAGGCCGAAGAACAGGCCAAGGACCAGGCCGAAGAACAGGCGAAAGACCCGGCGAAGAACCGGGTGTAACACTTTTCGGCCCGTCGGCGCAGTACTCAGTGAGCCGACTGGTCATCGGCCGCGCAGAGAGCCGGGGTTCCCCCCGTACCTTCGGCTCCGCGCACCCGGCGCGGGTGGGACACGTTCCCCCGGTCCCACCCGCGCCCCCTTCCTCACCCCCGCGTCCGCCCTACCAGTGGACGACGACCTTGTCGCCGACCTTCACCTGGTCGAAGACCGTCGCGAGCTTCGCCTTGTCCCGGACGTTGACACAGCCGTGCGAGGCCCCGTTGTAGCCGCGGGCCGCGAAGTCCGACGAGTAGTGCACGGCCTGGCCGCGGCTGAAGAACATCGAGTACGGCATGGGCGTGTGGTAGAGCGTCGACACCCAGTCCCGCCGCTTGCTGTCCACCTTGAACGTGCCCTCGCGGGTCGGGGTGTTCTCGGAGCCGAAGCGCACGTCCATCGACGAGACGACCTTGCCGTCGATCATCCAGGCCAGCGTGCGCGTCTCCTTGCTGATGCACAGCACCCGGCCGGTCATGCACCGCGGGTCCGGCGTGTCCAGCTGGTTCGTCGTGGACGGCTTGAGCTCGGCGGCCGTCGGCTTGCGGGTCATCGCGAGTAGCCGCTGCCAGGTCGTCTCGTCGACCGAGCCGGTCTGCGGCAGCTCCCGCTTCTTCTGGAAGGCCTTGACCGCGTTCCCCGTGATCGAGCCGTAGAAGCCGGTGGGCGCACGGTCGAAGTACCCGATCTGGCGCAGCCGCGCCTGCAGCTCGCGCACCTGCCCGCTCTCGTCCCCGTCCTTCATCAGTGCCTTGGCGGCCGGCTGCGTGGAGGTGGGGGAGGAGGGGGAGGAGCTGGGCGTGGAGGACGGCTTGTCGTCCGTCGTCGGCGTGCCGGCCGGTTCGGTCGTCGGCCTGGCCGTGGCCGGGGCCGAGGACGAGCTGGACGGCGCGCCGGTCGTCGAGGGCGACGCGCCCCCGCCGCCGGCGGCCTGGGCCGTGCAGCCGGTGGCGAGTGCCACGGCGGCCGCGGCCATGAGTGCTCTGCGTATGACGAAGGATCTGCGCATGACGGACGAACAGTGCATCGGAAGGCCCCCCGGAATCAGACTGTGTACCTATTGGATGCTTCCCACGCCCGCTTGGTTGCGCGCCCGACGGAAGTACGGAGCATGCTGTGAGGAAGGTCCCAGCGTGCTGCTCTCCACCCGCCGCACGGCCGCCGATACAGTCCGTCGCGAGGGTCGGTACCGCTGAGTAGGTCTATCGGGAGGCACAACAGATGGCGCGCGAGTCGGAGTCGGGGCTGCCCATTGAGCCGGTCTACGGACCGGATGCCCTGGACGGGTGGGATCCCGCCGAGAAGCTGGGCGAGCCGGGCTCGTACCCCTTCACGCGCGGCGTGTATCCGTCGATGTACACCGGCCGCCCCTGGACCATGCGGCAGTACGCGGGCTTCGGCACCGCGGTGGAGTCCAACGCCCGCTACAAGCAGCTGATCGCCAACGGCACGATGGGCCTCTCCGTCGCCTTCGACCTGCCGACCCAGATGGGTCACGACTCGGACGCGGCGATCTCCTCGGGCGAGGTCGGCAAGGTCGGTGTCGCCATCGACTCGATCGACGACATGCGCATCCTGTTCGGCGGGATCCCGCTGGACAAGGTCTCCACCTCGATGACCATCAACGCCCCCGCCTCCCTCCTGCTGCTCCTCTACCAACTCGTGGGTGAGGAGCAGGGCGTCCCGGCGGACCAGCTGACCGGCACGATCCAGAACGATGTGCTCAAGGAGTACATCGCGCGCGGCACGTACATCTTCCCGCCCAAGCCGTCGCTGCGGCTGATCGCGGACATCTTCAAGTACTGCAAGGCCGAGATCCCGAAGTGGAACACCATCTCGATCTCCGGCTACCACATGGCCGAGGCCGGTGCCTCGCCCGCGCAGGAGATCGCGTTCACCCTCGCCGACGGCATCGAGTACGTCCGTACCGCCGTCGCCGCCGGCATGGACGTGGACGACTTCGCGCCCCGCCTCTCCTTCTTCTTCGTGGCCCGCACCACCATCCTCGAAGAGGTCGCCAAGTTCCGGGCCGCCCGCCGGATCTGGGCCAAGGTGATGAAGGAGGAGTTCGGCGCCAAGAACCCCAAGTCGCTGATGCTCCGCTTCCACACCCAGACCGCCGGTGTGCAGCTCACCGCCCAGCAGCCCGAGGTCAACCTGGTGCGCGTCGCCGTCCAGGGACTCGCGGCGGTCCTCGGCGGTACGCAGTCGCTGCACACCAACTCCTTCGACGAGGCCATCGCCCTGCCGACGGACAAGTCCGCCCGCCTGGCCCTGCGCACGCAGCAGGTCCTCGCCTACGAGACCGACGTCACCGCCACCGTCGACCCCTTCGCCGGCTCGTACGTCGTCGAGAAGATGACCGACGACGTCGAGGCCGCGGCCCTGGAGCTGATGCAGAAGGTCGAGGACCTCGGCGGCGCGGTCAACGCGATCGAGCGCGGCTTCCAGAAGAACGAGATCGAGCGCTCCGCCTACCGCATCGCGCAGGAGACCGACAGCGGCGAGCGGGTCGTCGTCGGCGTCAACCGCTACACGATCGACGTCGAGGAGCCCTACGAGCCGCTGCGCGTCGACCCGGCGATCGAGGCCCAGCAGGCCGACCGGCTCGCCAAGCTGCGCGCCGAGCGGGACCAGGCGGCGGTGGACGCGGCGCTCGCCGAGCTGAAGAAGGCGGCGGAGGGTACGGACAACGTGCTCTACCCGATGAAGGACGCGCTCAAGGCCCGGGCCACGGTCGGCGAGGTCTGCAACGCGCTGCGGGAGGTCTGGGGCACGTACGTCCCGACCGACGCGTTCTGATCCTTCGCGGTCTTCCGGCATACGAAATCCCGAGGCGGAGTGTCGTACCCTCGTGCGACACTCCGCTTCATGCTGGGTGTCACCGATCTTCCGACCTATCTCGTGGGTCTCGTCCTCATCATCCTTCTGCCGGGGCCGAACTCGCTGTACGTGCTGTCCGTCGCCGCCCGCAAGGGCGCACGGACCGGATACAGGGCCGCCGCCGGAGTCTTCACCGGCGACGCGGTCCTGATGACGCTTGCCGCGCTCGGCGCGGCCTCGCTGCTCCAGACCACCCCGCTGCTCTTCATGATCGTGAAGTACGCGGGCGCGGGATATCTGGCCTGGATGGCGTACGGGATGCTGCGGGCGGCCTGGTCGATGTGGCGCTCCCGTGGCGAGGCGACGGCGGCCGAGGAGACGGAGCAGGCACCGGCCGGCCCGGGTGAGCGCCCGTACCGCCGTGCGCTGATCATCAGCCTGTTCAACCCGAAGGCGATCCTCTTCCTGATCTCCTTCTTCGTGCAGTTCGTGGACCCCGGATACGCCTACCCGGCCCTGTCCTTCCTGGTGCTCGGCACCCTGCTCCAGCTCGGCAGCTTCCTCTACCTGACGGCCCTGATATTCGGCGGGACCCGCCTCGCGGCCGCTTTCCGGAGCCGTCGCCGGCTCTCGGCGGGGGCCACCTCCGCGGCAGGCGCCCTCTTCCTCGGCTTCGCGGTCAAGCTGTCCCTCAGCAGCGCCGCTTGACCCTCACACCGTGTGAGGCCGTGACGTAGGGGTCGTCATGTTCACCATCGGAGACTTCGCCCGGCACGGGCGGGTGTCGGTCCGGATGCTGCGCCACTACGACGCCATCGGACTGCTGCGCCCGGCCCATGTCGACCCGCACAGCGGCTACCGCTTCTACGAGGCGGACCAGCTGGCCCGCCTCAACCGCGTCATCGCGCTCAAGGAGCTCGGCTTCACCCTCGACCAGGTGGGCTCGATCCTCGACGAGCAGATCGGCGCGGAGGAGTTGCGCGGCATGCTGCGGCTCCGTCAGGCCGAGCTGGAGACGGTCCTGGCGGAGGCGGCGGGACGGCTGGCACAGGTCGGCGCGCGGCTCCGGGCCATCGAGAGCGAGGGACACATGTCCACACAGGACGTCGTGATCAAGAAGGTTCCGCCGGTACGGCTCGCCGAGCTGAGCGGGGTGGCGGCCGGGTTCGGCCCCGGCGAGATCGGTCCGGTCATCCAGCCGCTGTACGACGAGCTGTGCGCCCGCCTGGAGGGCGCGGGCGTCACCGGCTTCGGTCCGGGGGTCGCGTACTACGAGGACGCGGGCCGGGGCGACGGCTCGGTCGTCGTGCACGCGGGGATGACGGTCCCGGCCGGTGCGGAACCGGACGGCGTCGACATCGTCGTGCTGCCGGGCCTGGAGGAGGCGGCCACGGTCGTCCACCGGGGTCCGATGGACGACATCCTGCCGACCGCCCAGACCCTGGCCACCTGGATCGACGCCAACGGCTACCGCTCGGCCGGCTATGCCCGGGAGCTGTACCTGGAGTGCCCGGACGACCGGGCGACGTGGGTCACGGAGCTCCAGGAGCCGGTCGTCCGCGTCTAGGGCCTGTCTCTTGGGTCAGGCCGGGTACGGAGGGGCGGGACCCAGGTCCCGTCCCCTCCGTCACTTGGCGAGGGCCCGCTTCAGGCGCAGCGCGCGGCGGGCCAGGCGGCGGACCCGCGGGTGGCGCGGGACCGGGAGGCCGCCCGGGAGGCCCAGGACGGTGAGGCGGCGGCGCGTGAAGTACGGGCGGGTCCGCTCGGCGAGCGGTCCCGAGAGGTGACGTACCGCCGCCTCCCGCAGATCCGGCCGGATCCTGGACTGCATCGCGAAGCCGACCGCCGCGACCAGGTCCGCCAGCGCCGCCGCCTCTTGCGCCGGGTCCGGCGCCCGGTCCGGCGTGCCGCCCTCCAGGTCCGGGACGAGCGCGTCGACGAGCGTGAGCGGGACGCGGTTGCTGTTCTGGTACGGGGTCAGCCGGCCCAGGACGGTCCGCGTGCCGACCCGGGCGACCGGGATCCCGTAGAAGGCGTGCGCCGTCATCAGCGCCGTCGAGAAGCAGCCGACCACCAGCGCCGGCCGCAGCTCCCGGTACACCACCTCCGCGAGCACCGGCCGGTCCAGCACGGTCAGTTCGGCGCCGAGCGCCTCGGCCTCCCGCGCCAGCCTCCGCGTCCACGCGTCCGGCGCCGTCGGGTGCGGCTTGAAGACGAGCCGGCGGTGCCCGCGCGCGATCGCGCCGCGGACCATCCGTACGTGCAGCTCCTCCTCCTCGGCCGGGGTGAGGAGCGAGAGCGCCGCCAGATACTGGCCGAGCAGCAGCGCCGGACCCTCCCCGTCGGAGCCCCCGGAGGAGACCGGCTCCGCCAGCTCCGCGACCACCTTCGTGAACGCCTCCGTCGGCACAACCTCCGCCGCGGCCCCGAACTCCCCGAGCAGCAGCGGCGCGAGCCCGGGCACCAGGTCGAGGTGGAGCAGCCGGCGCACCCGCTCACCGACCAGGGGGTCGATCTTGTTGCGGGTCGGGCCGTAGCTCATCAGCCCGTCGGCGTACACGTCCAGCGGTGCCTCGGAGAACAGCCGGGCGATCGTCAGGGCCGGGGCCACCTGCACGGACTCCACGGCGAGTTCGATCCGGTCGTCGCCGAGCTCCCACAGCAGCCGCAGATGACGTTCGAGCAGCGGCAGGTCGTCCGCCCGCGGTGTCCAGCCCGAGGGGTGGAGCGGGGAGATCGCCTCGTTCCACGACAGCACGGCGTCGAACCGGCCGCGCAGCCGTTCGAAGCCGGGCATCTCGTCCAGCGCCGGTGTCGTCTCCGGGACCGGCGCGTTGTTGCCGACCAGCAGCAGACGCCGGTCGGCCGGTCCGAAGCAGCCGCTGTCCAGGGCGGCGGCCAGCGTGGTCGCGCCGTAGAGCGTGGAGGCGTAGAAGATCTGGGTGGTCCGGGTGGTGTTCACGCGGCGGCCCCCGAGGTGGTGACGGCGGGCAGGGAGCCCACGCCGGCCCGGCGGCGCCGCAGTCTGCGCAGCACGGCCGCCCGCCGCTCGTCCATCGTGCCCAGCGCGTCGCTCAGCACGTCCTGCGGCATGCGCCGCAGGGCGGCGGCGCTCATCGACCGCAAGGTCTTCGCCACCGCCGGTTCATATCGTTCGGCGGACGAAATGTGGTGCGAAATGAGAGCACAATAGGTGCGGACCGCTTTCGGGAGAAGCCGGTCCGCGTCCACGTCCTTCGCCGTTTCCTCGATCACCTGGTCGAATGCGCGAAGGAAATCCAACTGCCGTACATCGCCGATCTGGGTGAGCGAGGTGGAGACCCCGCGCCGGTAGAAGATTCCGAGCGTGCTCACGGCGGCGAAGGAATCCGCTTCCCGGTGCAGCCGCCAGATCCACGGCCGGTCCTCCGCCGTCCGCAGCCCGGGCGTGAAGTGCAGCAACCCGCGGTCGAGCAGCCGCCGGTGGTACATCCCGGCCCAGGCGTACGGATAGTCCACCGAGGTCGTCCGGTCGGCGGGCAGGATCGCGTCGCGGGGGCGCAGCACCTCGCCGCGCCGCCCGACCGGGGACCGGCGCACCGACCGGTTCCGCCCCTTGCACACCACATGGTCGGTACGGAGGAAGTCGCAGTCCAGCTCGTCCATGGCGGTGACCAGCCGGGCGAAGTGGCCCGGCGCGAGCCAGTCGTCCCCGTCGAGGAAGGCGAGGTACCGGCCGCGGGCCGCGTCGAGTCCGGTGTTGCGCGCGGTGGCGAGCCCCTCGTTCTGCGCGTGTCTGATGAGGACGGCCCCCGGTACCTCGCGCACGGCCCGTTCGAGGAGCTCCGGCGTCCCGTCCGTCGAGCAGTCGTCGACGAGCAGGAACTCGAAGTCCTCGCGGGCGTTCGCGCGCAGGCTGGTGAGGGTGTCGGGGGCGTATGTCTGCACGTTGTAGAACGGCACGACGACGGAGAGCTTGACCACCCGGCCGACGCTAGGCGCCGCCCCGGCATTCGTTCTGGCCGACAGAGAGATGTTCGGTGAACACGAAGCGGCGGGCGCCTTAACCGCCTCCGATCCCGGCCCTTTTCAGAAAGGGAAGGGGCTCTGTTCACCGTTTGTTGTGGCCCAGTTGGGCCGGGAAACGGAATGCCTCTCTAGCGTCCTCGACGTGCCAGCAAGTACCAAAGAAGCGGTACGCGTCGCCGTACTCGCCGACTCCGACACCCGGTGGAAATGGGGCGCGCTCACCGCGCGCCGCATCGCGGCCGCCGAGCCCACCGGTTTCGTCCTGCGTGGCCGGGCCACGCCCACCGCGCGCCAGCTCGCCGAGACCGGGGTGTCCACGACGCCGCCGCGCGAGGTGACGGGCGCGGAGTTCCTCAGAGAGGTACGGGACGGGGGGTACGACCTCGTTGTCCTCTCCCTCGTCGGCGGCACCGTCCGGGCGGTCCTCCAGGGAATCGCCGAACTGGCCCTCGAACGACGGCCGGTCATCGTCACCGGGTATGTCGGAGTGGTCTACGAGAAGCTCGCCGACGGGCTGCTGCTGCGCCACGGCGCGGACGTCGTCCTCGCCAACTCCCGCCACGACGCCGAGCGTTTCCGGGCCGTGTACGAAGGGGTGGGCGCCGACGCCTCCTCGGTGGTGGAGGCCGCGCTGCCGTTCCTCGGTGGCGCGCCCTACGCCCCCGAGGCCGGCCGGGACACCCTCGTCCTCGCCGCCCAGCCCTCCGTGCCCGTGACCCGCGCCGACCGTACGTACCTGCTCCGCAGGCTCGTCGAGCACGCACGGCTCCACCCGCGGCGGGAGGTCCTGCTCAAGCTCCGCTCCAAGCCGGGCGAGCACACCACGCACCTGGAGGAACTGCCGTACCAGAGGCTGGTGCGCGATCTGGCCCCACCGCCCAACTTCCGTCTGGTGTACGGGCACATGGGCGAGGTCCTGGACCGCACCGACCTGCTGGTCACGGTCTCCTCGACGGCCGCGCTGGAGGCGCTGCACCGGCGCATCCCCACGGCGATCCTCACCGACCTGGGCGTGCGCGAGGTCCTCGGCAACCACCACTTCATCGGCTCGGGGCTGCTGACCTCCTTCGACCGGCTCGACGCGGACGTGCGACCCGAGCCGGACGAGACATGGCTGGCCCGGCAGGGCGTCGCCGCGGACCGCTCGTACGAGAAGGCCTTCGACGCGGCCCGTGAACGGGTCGCCGAGCTGCTCGCCGGCCCGGCGTTGCCCCCCATCACCCCCTACTACACAGCGGAGACGGCCCCCGGCTATCTGCCCGGGATCCTCGCCCGCCACCGCCTGGACGTGACCGCGCCGGCGACCCGCGACAGCGGGCTGCGCCGGATCGTCCGGGAGGCGGCGCGCGGCGCGTACCGCCACGGCGTGCAGCGCGTGGCCCCCGTCATCCGCCGCCTCGGAGAACTCTGATGACCGCGACCGTACTGGCCGTCATCCCCGCGCGGGGCGGCTCCAAAGGCGTCCCCGCCAAGAACCTCGCCCTGGTGGCGGGCCTCCCGCTGGTCTCCCGCGCGGTCCGCGCCTGCCTCGGCGCCCGCCTGGTCACCGACGTCGTCGTCTCCACGGACGACGCAGGGATCGCGGCCGCGGCCCGCGCCGCCGGCGCGGAGGCGATCCACCGCCCGGCGGCGATCGCGGGCGACACGGCGACCAGCGAGTCGGCGGTCCTGCACGCGATGGACGCCTTCGAGGCCACGAGCGGGCGCCGGGTCGACGTGGTCCTCCTGGTCCAGTGCACGAGCCCCTTCCTCACCTCCGAGGAGGTGAACGGCACCGTCGAGAAGATCACCATCGGTGGCGCCGACACGGCCTTCACGGCGGCCCCGACCCACGGCTTCCTCTGGCGCGCGGGCGCGGGCCCGTCGGCCGCGCCCGGCTCCTCGGCCGAGGGCTCCGCCGCGGCGGCCTCGGGTGACGCGACCAGCGGCGCGTCCGGCGCCGAAGCCGGCACTCCGCAGAACGGTGCGCGGCGCCCCGCCGCGGCGGCCTCGGGTGACGCGACCAGCGGCGCGTCCGGCGCCCAAGCCGGCACCCCGCACAACTGTGCGCGGCGCCCCGTCGGGGCGTACGGCGTCAACCACGACAAGGCGCATCGCCCGCGCCGGCAGGACCGGGAGGCCGAGTACCTGGAGACCGGCGCCGTCTACGCGATGGCCGCCGACGGCTTCCGTACCCACGGCCACCGCTTCTTCGGCCACACCGCCCTCGTCGTCACCGACCCCGCCCGGGTCCTGGAGATCGACGACCCGCACGACCTCGCCCGCGCCCGCGCGCTCGCGCCCCTGCTCGACACCCCCGTCACCCCTCGCTTCGGCGAGATCGACGCCGTCGTCCTCGACTTCGACGGCACCCAGACCGACGACCGGGTCCACCTCGACGCGGCGGGCCACGAGTTCGTCTCCGCCCACCGCGGCGACGGCCTCGGCATCGCCGCCCTGCGCCGCGCCGGCCTGCCGGTCCTGATCCTCTCCACCGAGCAGAACGCCGTCGTCGCCGCCCGCGCCCGCAAGCTCCGGATCCCCGTCCTGCACGGCATCGACCGCAAGGACCTCGCCCTCAAGCAGTGGTGCGAGGAGCAGGGCATCGACCCGCAGCGCGTGCTCTACGCAGGCAACGACGTCAACGACCTCCCGTGCTTCCACCTCGTCGGCTGGCCCGTCGCGGTGGCGAGCGCCCACGACTCCGTACGGGCCGCCGCCCGTGCGGTGACCCTCACCCCCGGTGGCTCCGGAGCCGTACGCGAGATCGCGGCCTGGCTTCTCGGACCCGAGCTCGACACCCCCAACACCTAAGGAACGTCACGATCATGACCACCCGCACGCGTACGTTCGGCAGCAAGGTCGCCGGCCCGGGCCGGCCCGTCTACGTCACCGGCGAGATCGGCATCAACCACAACGGTGAGCTCGAGAACGCCCTCGCCCTCATCGACGTCGCCGCCGACGCCGGCTGCGACGCCGTGAAGTTCCAGAAGCGCACCCCGGAGATCTGCACCCCGCGCGACCAGTGGGACATCGAGCGCGACACCCCCTGGGGCCGGATGACGTACATCGACTACCGCCACCGCGTGGAGTTCGGCGAGGACGAGTACCGCGCCATCGACGAGCACTGCAAGAAGCGCGGCATCGACTGGTTCGCCTCCCCGTGGGACACCGAGGCCGTCGCCTTCCTGGAGAAGTTCGACGTCCCCGCCCACAAGGTCGCCTCCGCCTCCCTCACGGACGACGAGCTGCTGCGCGCCCTGCGCGCCACGGGCCGTACGGTCATCCTCTCCACCGGCATGTCGACGCCGAAGCAGATCCGCCACGCCGTCGAGGTCCTCGGCTCGGACAACATCCTGCTCTGCCACGCCACCTCGACCTACCCGGCCAAGGCCGAGGAGCTCAACCTCCGCGTGATCAACACCCTCACGGAGGAGTACCCGAACGTCCCGATCGGCTACTCCGGCCACGAGACGGGCCTGCAGACCACGCTCGCCGCCGTCGCCCTGGGCGCCACCTTCGTCGAGCGCCACATCACCCTCGACCGCGCCATGTGGGGCTCCGACCAGGCCGCCTCCGTCGAGCCGCAGGGCCTGCAGCGCCTGGTCCGCGACATCCGCACCATCGAGACCGCGCTCGGCGACGGGATCAAGAAGGTGTACGAGTCGGAGCTCGGCCCGATGAAGAAGCTCCGCCGGGTCCAGGGACTCGTCGCCGCATGACCGGCCGGCTGGCGTTCGTCGAGAGCCCGGTCCAGCTCCTGAACGTCCTGGAGTGGGCACATGCCCAGTCACCCGCCGCCGGGGGCCCCACGGCCCCCGCCGGCGGGACCGGCGGCGCGGCCGACGACCTCACGCTCGTCGTCCTCTCGCCGACCGACCCCATGTCGCGCGGCCAGCTGCGCCGGATGGGCGGGCTCGCCCGCGACGAGGGGTTCACCGTCCGCTGGCAGGAGGCCCGGGACGGCCGCGGCTCCCTCGGCCGCACGCTGCGGGACCTCGCCCCGCTGCTGCGGTCCGCGGAGCGGGTGATCGTCGGCGACCCCTTCTCCCGCTACGTCCAGCTGCTGCTCACCCTCTTCGCCCCGAAGCAGCTGACCGTCGTCGACGACGGCACCGCCACCATGGAGTACGCCGCCCAACTGGCCCGCGGCGAACGCCTCGTCCGCTGGCACCGGCGCGGCACCGGCGGGCCCCGCGAACTCGTCCTCGCCCCGGTCACCGCCGCCGCCCGGCGCAAGCTGGCCCCCACCCGCCGCCGTACGGTCGAGATCTTCACCTCGCTCCCGGTGGAACCGCCGCCGGGCACCGTCGTCACCGCGAACACCTTCGCCTGGACCCGGGCCCGCTTCGGCCCGCCCCGCCTCACCCGTGGCGCGGACCTGGTCGGGACCTCGCTGGTCGAGACCGGCGTGGTCGATCCCGACCGGTACGCGCGAGCCGTCGCCGACCTCGCCCGCACCCACGGAGCCACCCGCTACTTCGCGCACCGCCGGGAGAGCACCGAGAAGCTGCACCGGATCGCGGTGGAGACCGGTCTGGAGATCGTCCGGCCCGATCTGCCCCTGGAGCTGATCGCCCGGCGCGGCCCGATCGGCCGTACGGTGGTCAGTTTCCCCTCGACGGTCGTGCACACCCTGCCGCTGGCGCTCGCCGGCACCGAGGTGAAGGTCGCGGTCTGCGAGATCGCACCGGAGTGGCTCACGGCGAACGCCTCCCCGCGCGCCCAGGGCTTCCTGGCGGGGGTCGCGGGCTCGGCCGGCTTCGAGGTCGACCGCCTCAGCACGCAGTCCTCGCAGCGGCTCGAATTCGGGTGAGCTTACCCACAAGGAATGGTCGTCATGCCTCGTGAACCGAGTTTCTTTCCCCTAACGGGCTGAACTTTTCGTGATCAACGGGCAGTTGACCGCCGAAGGGGCCTACCCTTCAAAAGGTGAACCAGTTGAAGTCCCGTGAGCCCGGCTCCGTCGCCCTGCCCGGAAGGCTGCCCGCGTCGCTGCGCGCCGAACTGATCGCCTTCCGCCGCGACTTGCACATGCACCCCGAGCTCGGCAACCAGGAGTTCCGTACCACCGCGGCCGTCAAGGCCCGCCTGGAGGCGGCCGGACTCGCGCCCAGAGTGCTTCCGGCGGGCACCGGCCTCGTCTGTGACGTGGGCACCTGGGACCGGGAGCGGCCCATGCTGGCGATCCGCGCCGATCTCGACGCGCTGCCCATCCCGGACGTCAAGACCGTCGCGTACCGCTCCACCGTGCCCCATCGCGCGCACGCCTGCGGCCACGACGTCCACACCACCACGGTCCTGGGCGCCGGGCTCGTCCTCGCCGACCTCGACCGGCAGGGGCTCCTCCCCAACGCCGTGCGGCTGATCTTCCAGCCCGCCGAGGAGGTGCTGCCCGGCGGCGCCGCGGACGCCGTCGAGGCCGGTGTCCTCGACGGGGTCGGCCGGATCATCGCCGTCCACTGCGACCCCAAGGTGGACGCGGGCCGGATCGGCATGCGGCACGGTGCCATCACCTCCGCCTGCGACCGGCTGGAAATCACCCTCGACGGGCCCGGCGGCCACACGGCCCGTCCGCACCTGACCACGGACATGGTCACCGCCGCCGCCCGTATCGCCGTCGACGTCCCGGCCGTCCTCGCCCGCCGCGTGGACGCCCGCTCCGGCCTCTCCCTCACCTGGGGCCGTATCGAGTCGGGCCACGCCTGCAATGTCATCCCGCAGCACGCCGTGCTCTCCGGGACCGTCCGCTGCCTCGACCTGGAGACCTGGCGCGAGGCGCCGGACCTGGTGCACGCGGCGGTCGACGAGATCGCGACCCTGCACCGCGCCAAGTCGACGATCACCTACCTCCGCGGCGTCCCGCCCGTCGTCAACGACCCGGCCGTCGCCGATCTCCTCACCGAGGCGATGGCCGCGCGCCGCGGACCGTATGCGATCGAGGACACCGAGCAGAGCCTCGGCGGCGAGGACTTCTCCTGGTACCTGGAGCACGTCCCTGGCGCCATGGCCCGGCTGGGCACCCGTACCCCGGGCGACACGACACGCCGGGACCTGCACGCGGGTGATTTCGACGTGGACGAGCGGTCCATCGAGGCGGGAGTCGAGCTCTTCACGGCCGCGGCCCTGATCGACGCCACGACGACGCGCTGACGGGCGAGGGCCGCGGCCCCGTCACCCGTTCGGGCCAACACGGCGCGAAGTGTCGCAAAAGCATCGTTCCCGAGCACAGGCCGGCGTGTATAACCGGTCGTGCCGGGGCGGGTGCCCCCGGATCGCCGCCCAGGCCCGTTCGCGACGATCCGATAACGACTCATGAACGGGTCTTTAACTGACATCTACGCGCGTTACGATCCACGCGAAACCAGCGCCGGAAGAGGCGCTTTCGGTCAGTCTCGAAGGGACCCTCCTCTTGCGCCGGGTATCCAAGATCGTCTCCGCGTCCGTCGCGACCGCGGCCCTCGCTCTCACCGCCACCGCCTGCGGCGAGTCCTCCACCGAGGACACCGGTTCCGGCAAGGGCACCATCAAGGTCGGCATGGCCTACGACGTCGGCGGCCGTGGCGACAACTCGTTCAACGACTCCGCCGCCCGTGGCCTCGACAAGGCCAAGGCCGAGCTCGGCGTCGAGACCAAGGAGCTCACCGCCAGGACCGGTGAGACCCCGGCCGACCGTGAGCAGCGCCTCGCCTCGCTGGCCGAGGGCGGCTTCAACCCCGTCATCGGTGTCGGCTTCGCCTACAAGGACGCGATCGACAAGGTCGCGGCCAAGTACCCGAAGACCACCTTCGGCCTCATCGACTCGGTCTCCGACAAGAAGAACGTCGACTCGATCGTCTTCACCGAGGAGCAGGGCTCGTACCTCGCCGGCGTCGCCGCCGCGCTGAAGTCGAAGGACGGCAACATCGGCTTCATCGGTGGTGTCGACCTTCCGCTGATCAAGAAGTTCGCCGCCGGCTTCCAGCAGGGTGTCAAGGACACCAAGCCGGACGCCACGGTGCAGATCCAGTACCTGTCCACCGGTACGGACCTCTCCGGGTTCGGCGCTCCGGACAAGGGCAAGGCCGCTGCCAAGGGCATGCTCGACAAGGGCACCGACGTCATCTTCGCCGCCGCGGGCGGCTCCGGCGCCGGCGCCATCGAGGCCGTCGCGGCCAAGCCGGGCACCTGGGCGATCGGCGTCGACTCGGACCAGGCCAAGGACCCGGCCCTGTCGAAGTACGCCGGCTCGATCCTCACCTCGGTCGTCAAGAACGTCGACACCGGTGTCTTCGAGCTCATCAAGTCGGTCAAGGACGGCAAGCCGCTGTCCGGCACGCACGCCTACTCGCTGGCCGAGAACGGCGTCTCGCTGACCACCACGGGTGACCACCTCAAGGACATCCAGGCCAAGATCGACGAGGCCAAGAAGAAGATCGTCGACGGCCAGATCAAGGTCGCCACGACCCTCTGACCCACGTGGGACAGGGGGCCCGGAGAGCGGCTTCGGCCGACACTCCGGGCCCCCTTCACACGTATGCCCGTGGGCAGTTGAACGATTTCCCTGAAGCTACGCGCGTAGCGCGCCGCGTACAGGGTATTTTTCGCCACCGACACCGCCTGCGTCCCCGCCTCGTCCTCCTCACGCTCCCTGCCTAGGAGAGTGCGTCATCAAAGCCTCCAGCCCCAGCAGTCCGAACGCCGTAGAACTCCGCGGCATCACCAAGCGTTTCCCCGGAGTCGTGGCCAACCACGACATCGACATCACCGTGCGCCGCGGCACCGTGCACGCCCTCGTGGGCGAGAACGGCGCGGGCAAGTCGACCCTGATGAAGATCCTCTACGGCATGCAGAAGCCGGACGAGGGCACCATCACGGTCGACGGCGAGCAGGTGACGTTCCACAGCCCCGCCGACGCCATCACCCGCGGCGTCGGCATGGTGCACCAGCACTTCATGCTCGCGGACAACCTCACCGTCCTCGAGAACGTCGTCCTCGGCTCCGAGAAGCTGCACGGCATCGGCGACAAGGCCCGCGCCAAGATCAAGGAGATCTCGGACGCGTACGGCCTCGGCGTCCGTCCCGACGTCCTCGTCGAGGACCTCGGTGTGGCCGACCGTCAGCGCGTGGAGATCCTCAAGGTCCTCTACCGCGGCGCCCGCACCCTGATCCTCGACGAGCCGACCGCCGTGCTCGTCCCGCAGGAGGTCGACGCGCTCTTCGACAACCTGCGCGAGCTCAAGGCCGAGGGCCTCACGGTCATCTTCATCTCGCACAAGCTCGGCGAGGTCCTGTCCGTCGCGGACGACATCACCGTCATCCGCCGCGGCACCACGGTCGGCACCGCGGACCCGAAGCACACCACCACCAAGCAGCTCGCCGAGCTGATGGTCGGCAGCGAGCTGCCCTCCCCGGAGACCCGCGAGTCGACGGTGACGGACGTACCCATGCTGACGGTCGAGGACCTGTCGCTCAGCGCCGTCGACCCCGACGGCGTCGTCCGCGCGGTCCTGGGCGGCATCACCTTCACCATCCACAAGGGTGAGGTGCTCGGCATCGCCGGCGTCGAGGGCAACGGCCAGTCCGAGCTCGTCGACACGATCATGGGCATGCGCACCGCGGACGCGGGCGTGGTGACCCTGGACGGCGCCGACATCACCACCGCGCCGACCCGCAAGCGGCGCGAGGACGGCATCGGCTGCATCCCCGAGGACCGCCACCGGCACGGGCTGCTCCTGGAGGCCCCCCTCTGGGAGAACCGCATCCTCGGTCACGTCACCGAGAAGCCCAACTCCAAGGGCGCCATCCTCGACCTGAAGGCCGCCCGCCGCGACACCGAGCGGATCGTCCGCGACTACGACGTCCGTACCCCCGGCATCGACGTCACCGCGGCCTCCCTCTCCGGTGGCAACCAGCAGAAGCTGATCGTCGGCCGCGAGATGAGCCACGACCCCAAGCTGCTCATCGCCGCGCACCCCACCCGGGGCGTGGACGTCGGCGCGCAGGCGCAGATCTGGGACCAGATCCGCGACGCCCGCCGCGAAGGCCTGGCGGTCCTGCTGATCTCCGCCGACCTGGACGAGCTGATCGGCCTCTCCGACACCCTGCGCGTGATGTACCGCGGCCGGCTCGTCGCGGACGCCGACCCGGCGACCATCACACCGGAAGAGCTGGGCTCGGCCATGACCGGCGCCGCCGCCGGTCACCTTGCGCACGAAGACAGCCCTGAGGGCACCGACGGCCCGGAGGACGAGGCCCGATGAAGAAGTTCGACAAGGAGCGCTTGCTCCTGGGCATCGCGGCGCCGCTTCTGGCGATCGTCGCCGCCTTCCTGATCACCGCCCTGGTCCTGACCGCGACCGGCAAGGAGCCGTTCAGCGCCTTCGGGATCATGTTCGACTACGGCATCAAGTCGGACAGCCAGGTCTACATCATCAACAAGGCGACGACGTACTACCTGGCGGGTCTCGCGGTGGCCATCGGCTTCCGCATGAACCTGTTCAACATCGGTGTCGACGGCCAATACCGTCTCGCCGCCTTCTTCGCCGCCGCCGTCGGCGGAGCGCTGACCCTGCCGGGCATCGTCCAGATCCCGCTGATCATCATCACCGCGATGATCGTCGGCGCGATGTGGGCGGGCATCGCGGGCGTCCTCAAGACCACCCGGGGTGTCAGCGAGGTCGTCTCCACGATCATGCTGAACTTCATCGCGACCGCGATCATCGGCTACCTCCTCCAGCCCGGCCGCCTCGGCCACCTGGACGCGGCCGGCACGGAGGTCGCCACGACCCCGCTGCCGGAGTCCTCGCACTTCTTCGAGTTCCCGACCACGCCGACCCCGATCATCGGTTTCGTCGTGATCGCGGCCGTCGCGGGCGTCGCGTACTGGTTCACGCTCGCCCGCACCCGCTTCGGCTTCGACCTGCGCACGGTCGGCCGGTCCGACACGGCCGCCGCGGCCAGCGGTGTCAACGTCAAGAAGATGGTCGTCACCTCGATGCTGCTCTCCGGCGCCATGGCCGGTCTGATCGGCATGCCGACGCTGCTCAACGAGTCGTACGCGTACGGCAGCGGCTTCCCGCTGGGCATCGGCTTCACGGGTATCGCCATCGCGCTGCTCGGCCGTAACCACCCGGTCGGCATCGCGCTCTCCGCCATCCTCTGGGCCTTCCTGGAGCGCGGCGGCCAGCAGCTGGAGTTCGAGGAGTACGACCGCGAGATCGTCGGCGTCATGCAGGGCGTCATCGTTCTGTGCGTCGTCATCGCCTACGAGGTCGTGCGTCGCTACGGCATCAAGCGTCAGCAGCGGCAGGTCGGCGAGAAGCTGGCGGCCCAGGCCCGTACCAACGACAAGACGGAGGTGTCGGCGTGAGCGCCACGGCGACTTCCACCCCGCCGCCCGCGGCCCCCAAGGTGGCCGGCGGCAAGGGCGGCCGCACCCGCCGCCTCTCCCTCCCGGTGATCCTGCTGATCGTGGCGGGCGGGCTCATCGCCCTCTCCGCCGTCCGCGCCATCACCGGCGCGCAGGACCTCACCTCCGCGGGCCAGATCAGCGCCGCGCTCTCCCTCGCCGTGCCGATCGGCCTCGCCGGTCTCGGCGGTCTGTGGGCCGAACGCGCGGGCGTGGTCAACATCGGCCTCGAAGGCATGATGATCCTCGGCACCTTCTTCGGTGCCTGGGCCGGCTGGCAGACCGACCCCTGGCTCGGCGTCCTCGCCGGCATCGTGGGCGGCATGCTCGGCGGCCTGCTGCACGCGGTCGCCACCGTCACCTTCGGCGTCGACCACATCATCTCCGGTATCGCGATCAACATCCTGGCGCTCGGTGTCACCACCTACTTCGCCAAGCTGTGGTTCAACACCGGCGAGGCCGCGGCCAAGGGCGGCAGCCCCAAGCAGTCCCCGCCGGCCGAGGACATCACGTCGATCACCGTCCCCGGCCTGTCCGACTGGCTGGCCGACATCGAGAAGCACCACTGGTTCCTGGTCTCGGACATCGCGGGCATCCTCGGCGGCCTGGTCACCAACCTCTCGCTGGTGACGATCCTCGCCGTGCTGCTCGTGATCGGCACGTACTTCGTGCTGTGGAAGACCCCGTTCGGTCTGCGCCTGCGCTCCTGCGGCGAGAACCCGATCGCCGCCGAGTCCCTGGGCGTCAACGTCTACAAGTACAAGTACATCGCCGTGGTCGTCTCCGGCGGTCTCGCCGGTCTCGGCGGCGCGTTCCTGTCGCTGGTCACCTCGCACATCTACAACGAGGGCCAGACCGGTGGCCGCGGCTACATCGGCCTCGCCGCGATGATCTTCGGCAACTGGCGGCCGGGCGGTCTCGCCATGGGCGCGGGGCTCTTCGGCTTCGCCGACGCCCTCCAGCTGCGCAGCGGCGGTCAGTCCGTCCACGCGCTGCTCCTGCTGCTCTTCGCGATCCTCGTCGTCATCGCCGCGTGGAAGGCGTACAAGAAGCGCTGGATCACGGCCGCGATCAGCGCCGTCATCGCCGCCGGCGTGCTGATCTGGTACCTCGGCACGGACACCGTCCCGGTCGAGTTCGTCAGCGCCACGCCGTACGTGGTCACCCTGCTGGTGCTGTCGCTCTCCGCGCAGCGCCTGCGGATGCCCAAGGCGGACGGCATGCGGTACCGCAAGGGCGAAGGCAAGTGACGACCCCCGCCGGCCCCGACTGGGAGGCCCTGCGGAAGGCCGCCCGGGACGCCATGTCCCGCGCGTACGCCCCGTACTCGGGCTTCGCGGTCGGCGCGGCGGCGCTCGTCGACGACGGGCGGGTCGTCGCCGGCTGCAACGTGGAGAACGCCTCGTACGGCATCGGCCTGTGCGCCGAGTGCGGGCTCGTCTCCCAGCTGCAGGCGACCGGCGGCGGCAGGCTGACCCACTTCGTCTGCGTGGACGGCCGGGGCGAGCCCCTGGTGCCGTGCGGGCGGTGCAGGCAGCTGCTGTACGAGTTCGGCGGCGACGAACTCGTCCTGGAGACCCCGGCCGGGCTGCTGACGCTCGCGGAGATGCTTCCGCAGGCGTTCGGCCCGGACCACCTCGCGAAGTAGTACCTCGAAGCGGCCCTTCCGGCACGATGGAAGGGCCGCTCTCCCTTTTCCCCTCTATGCGCGTAGAAAGAGGCACCACATGGACGTCATCTCCGTCATCCGCACCAAGCGGGACAAGGGCGAGCTGAGCCCCGAGCAGATCGACTGGGTCATCGACGCCTACACCCGGGGTGAGGTCGCCGACGAGCAGATGTCGGCCCTGGCCATGGCCATCCTGCTCAACGGCATGAACCGCGGTGAGATCGCCCGCTGGACGGCCGCGATGATCGCCAGCGGCGAGCGCATGGACTTCTCGTCCCTCTCGCGGCCCACCTCCGACAAGCACTCCACCGGCGGCGTCGGCGACAAGATCACCCTCCCGCTCGCGCCCCTCGTCGCCGCGTGCGGCGCGGCCGTGCCGCAGCTGTCGGGCCGGGGACTCGGCCACACCGGCGGCACGCTCGACAAGCTGGAGTCCATCCCGGGCTGGCGCGCGCTGCTCTCCAACGAGGAGATGCTGCACGTCCTCGACACGACCGGCGCGGTGATCTGCGCGGCGGGCGACGGGCTCGCCCCCGCCGACAAGAAGCTCTACGCCCTCCGGGACGTCACCGGCACGGTCGAGGCGATCCCGCTCATCGCCTCCTCGATCATGTCGAAGAAGATCGCCGAGGGCACCGGCTCGCTCGTCCTGGACGTCAAGGTCGGCACCGGCGCCTTCATGAAGAACCTCGCGGACGCGCAGGAGCTGGCCCACACGATGGTCGGACTCGGCACGGACAGCGGTGTGAAGACGGTCGCGCTGCTCACCGACATGTCGACCCCGCTCGGCCTCACGGCCGGCAACGCCCTCGAGGTCCGCGAGTCCGTCGAGGTCCTGGCGGGCGGCGGCCCGGCGGACGTCGTCGAGCTGACGATCGCCCTGGCCCGCGAGATGCTCGACGCGGCCGGCATCAAGGACGCGGACCCGGCGAAGGCGCTCGCGGACGGCTCGGCGATGGACGTCTGGCGCCGCATGATCGCGGCCCAGGGCGGCGACCCCGACGCGACCCTCCCGGTCGCCCGCGAGCAGCACGTCCTCACCGCCCCGTCCTCCGGCGTCCTCACCCGCCTCGACGCGTACGACATCGGCATCGCCGCCTGGCGCCTCGGCGCGGGCCGCGCCCGCAAGGAGGACCCGGTCCAGGCCGGCGCGGGCGTCGAACTCCACGCCAAGCCGGGTGACACGGTGACGGCGGGCCAGCCGCTGCTGACCCTCCACACGGACACCCCGGAGAAGTTCGACTACGCCCTGAAGTCCCTGGACGGCTCCTGGGACATCGCGGCGGAGGGCACGGCGTTCACCCCGAAGCCGATCGTCCTCGACCGCATCGCCTGATCATTCTTGGCATGTGCCAGTGACCCTTTCGGGTGAACGGGACCGGTGGACCTCCACCGGTCCCGTTCGGCATGCTGGGATCGGTGACGCACTGATTGGAGACCGCCATGAGCGCACTCACCGTCGACCCCGCTTCGGCCAACAGCCGCGACTGGGACGACCTCGTCCGGATCTGGGAGGAGACGGACGCCCCTGAGGGCTGCAAGGTGGAGATCATCGAGGGGATCATCACCGTGTCACCGCCGCCGTCCAACAGTCACAATCTGATCGCCGAGAAGGTCCATCGGCGGCTGTACAGCGTGATTCCGGAGGACTGGGGGATCTACCAGACTCTGGGGGCGTCGGTTCCTTCGCGAGACGGCCTGTTCATCCCGGACTTGGCGGTGATGCCGGAGGCCGCGCTACACAGGCCGGGCCACTTCGTCCCCGCCGCGGATGCGGAGCTGGTCGTGGAGGTCACGTCCAAGTCGAACGCGGTTCACGACCGCATCAAGAAGGCGGCAGGCTATGCCCAGGCGGGTGTGCCGCTCTACCTGTTGATCGATGGCTTCGCCCCGGGTGGCCCCACCGTCACCCTCTATGGCGAGCCGAAGGGTGACGTCTACCGCGTCCTGAGCGCTGTGCCGTTCGGGGAGAAGGTCCACCTTCCCGCCCCCTTCGACCTCACGCTCGACACCAGCGCCTTCCCCTTCGGCTGAGCACCCCGCCGCTCAGGCCAGCGGTTCCCCGAGCAGCCTCGGCAGCTGCCGCATGTCGTCGAAGACCAGCGTCCGCGGACCCATCAGCCGGTCCGCCCGCGTCAGGCCCCCGCAGTAGCCGAAGGCCCGCATCCCGGCCGCGCGTGCCGCCCGGACGCCGTACGGGCTGTCCTCGACCACCGCGCACCGCTCGGGCGGGACGCCCGTGGTGGCCGCGGCGTGGAGGAAGAGATCGGGGGCGGGCTTGCCCTGCGCGACGTCGCGAGCGCTGAAGATCCGGCCCTCGAAACGGTCCAGCAGGCCCACCCGCGTCAGATTCCGGCGGATCGAGGTGTGGCTGCCGTTCGACGCCAGGCAGAACGGCACGTCCAGCGCGTCGAGGGCGTCCGTGATGCCCTCGACCACCGTCAGCTCCGCGTCCAGCGCCCGGTCGTACAGCGGCCGGTAGGGCACGTGCCAGTCGGGCTCCAGGGGCCGCCCGAGCCGCTCCTCCAGGATGGCCGTGAGCACCTCGTTCGACGAACCGACGAACTGCTCGACGACCTCGGCCTCGGTGAACTCGGCGCCGAGCGCCGCGAAGACCTCCCGGTCGACCCGGCAGTAGATCCGCTCGCTGTCCACCAGGACGCCGTCACAGTCGAAGATCACCAGTTCGACAGGGTCGAGAATCATGCGCGAAGCCTAGAGGCTGCGATGAGTTCCGGCCGTGGCGCAGGTCTCCTTGGTGTGGAGACCAGTCGACCGCTCGTTCTGACCCTTGCCGCCCGGGCCACCCCGGACGAGATCGCCCGCCTGTGCGCCGTGCTCGAAGGGGTGCCGCCCACCGACGTGATCTGTGACGTCGGCGGGCTCGCCCATGCCGATCTGGCGGCCGTGGACGCCCTGGCCCGGCTGAAACTCACGGCCCGGCGCCTCGGACACCGGCTGCGGCTCCGGGGCGCCGGAGCCGAGCTGCGGGCCCTCCTGGATCTCGTCGGCCTCGCCGACGTCGTATGACCGCGCCGGTGACTACGCCTCGAGCCGCTCCGGCAGATCGAAGAGCGGGAACCACCGCTTCGTGTCCAGGAAGAAGTCCATGCCGCCGACCTTGCCGTCCCTCAGCTCCAGGACGATCAGCGCCCACGGGCTGTAACCGCCCTCCGGGTCCGGGTGGTAGTGCGCGAACGCCGGAGAGCCGTTCGCCACCGTCGGCACCAGCTTCGAACCGCGGCAGACGTCGCCGACCCCGAGCATCCAGCCCACGATGTCGTCGTGCCCCCGCAGCCAGAGGTCGTACGGCGGCATGGACATCGTCGCGTCCTCGTGCAGGAGCGCCGTCAGCGCCTTCATGTCGTACCCCTCGAAGGCGGCGACATAGCGCTCCAGGAGCTCCTTCTGCTCCTCGTCGAGCGGGTCCGCGGCGTCCGAGGCCGCCGGCTCGTTCTCGGCGATCGTGGCGCGCGCCCGCTGGAGCGCGCTGTTGACCGAGGCGACCGTGGTGTCGAGCAGCTCGGCGACCTCGCTCGCCTTCCAGGCCAGCACCTCGCGCAGGATCAGCACGGCCCGCTGCTTGGGCGGCAGGTGCTGCAGCGCGGCGACGAACGCCAGGCGCACGGTCTCGCGGGAGACCGCGGTCTCCGCCGGGTCGGCCACCGACGGCAGCACCCGCCCGTCCGGCACCGGCTCCAGCCAGGTGATCTCCGGCCGGGCGTTCAGCTGCGCCTGCGCGACCGGCGTCGCGGCGGTCAGATCCATCGGCCGGGCCCGCTTGTTGCCCGCGTTGAGCGAGTCGAGGCAGACATTGGTCGCGATGCGGTACAGCCAGGAGCGCAGCGACGAGCGACCCTCGAAGGAGTCCATGGAGCGCCAGGCGCGCACCATCGTGTCCTGGACGGCGTCCTCGGCCTCGAACGAGGAGCCCAGCATCCGATAGCAGTAGCCGGTCAACTCGGTGCGGTACTTCTCCAGTTGAGAGTTCCGGTCATCGGTAGCGGTCGCCAGGTCACTCATGCAGGTCCACCCCACTCGCCCCTCACCGGCACCGGTTCTGTGCCGATGAGGGGAAGTTACCGCAGCCCACTGACAACCGGGGTCAGGTTCCCGGCTTCCGTCCGTAGACGTACACGTCGTCGCCGTTCCTGAGCAGGTTCCAGTACGCCTTGGCGTCGGCCGGACGCATGTTGACGCAGCCGCCCGAACCCGGCGGGTTCCACATGGACTTGGTGGTGGAGTGGAAGGCCTGCCCGCCGTCGAAGAACTGCGCGTACGGCATCGACACGTGGTAGATCGTCGACCAGTGGTTGATGTTCCGCCAGTAGATCCTCTTGGCGCCGGTCCGGGTCTCCGTCCCGTCCTTGCCCGTGCGGACGGGCACGGGGCCGTACGTCAGCCGCGAGCCGTCCTGGATCCAGCTCAGCTGGCGGGTCAGGTCGACACAGGCGATCCGCCCCTTGTTCGTCGGGCACGCCCCGGCCCTGTTGGGGTTCGTGCCGGCCGCCCGCTGGGCCAGCATCGTGGACATCGTCCGCCAGGTCAGCGGACCGGCGTAGCCCTGCGTCGGGGCGATGCCGTGCGTGCGCTGGAACGACTGGATCGCCCGGCAGTCGGCGAGCGACTGCCGCCCGTCCACCGCCCGCCCCAGGAACTTCTCCACCTGCTTCTGGTACGGCCCCGTCGTCACGTTGCACGAGGCCGCCTGCGCCGGCGCCGCACCGAGCGCGACCGTCAACGGCACCACCGTCGAGGTGATGCCGAGGACGATCCCGGCCCGCTTCCGTATGACTCCCATGATCATCAACTCCCCGTCGACTCTTACGAGTTGAGACGACCGGGAGGGCGCACCGGTTGTAACGGACGCGGTACGGATTGCGCGGTACGGATTCAGAGCGCCGCGCGGACCCGCAGACGACCCGCCTCGGCCCGCGCCGCCACCCGTGCGCTGTGGCTGCCGTACAGCGTGATCGACACGACGCCGAGGACCGCGATCAGGCCCAGCAGGACCGTGCCCGCCCAGCCGCCCGAGTGGAAGGCGATCGCGCCGACCGTGCCGCCCGCGCTGCTGCCCAGGTAGTACGCCGACTGGTAGAGCGCCGACGCCTGCGCGCGGCCGGTCTTCGCGGTACGGCTCACCGAGGAGGAGGCGACCGCGTGCCCGGCGAAGAAACCGGCCGTGATCAGGACCAGGCCCAGCAGCACGGCGGCGAGCGCGTCGGCCAGGGAGAGCAGCAGACCGGCCGCGGTCGTGCCGACGGCCAGGTAGAGCGCCCCGCGCCGGCCGAGCCGTCCGACCAGCTTCCCGGCCGCCGCCGAGGAGACCGTACCGACGAGGTAGACCAGGAAGATCGAGCCGATCACGCCCTGCGGGAGCGAGAACGGGGCCTCGGCCAGGCGGTAGCCGATCACGGTGTAGACCGCGCCGAACACCGTCATGAACAGCGCGCCGATCGCGTACAGGCGCATCAGCAGCGGGTCGGCGAGGTGGGTGCGGACCGCCGTCGCCACTGCCTTCGGGTTCAGCGAGCCGGGGGTGAAGTGACGGGCCTTGGGGAGGAGGAGACGGAAGACGACCGCGCAGGCCACCGCCATGAGGCCGACCGCGAGGAGCCCGGCGCGCCAGCCCCACACCTGGGCCGCCCAGCCGGTGACGAGCCGGCCGCTCATGCCGCCGATCGAGTTGCCCGCGACGAACAGGCCGATCGCGGCGATCAGCGCCCTCGGTCGCACCTCCTCGGCGAGGAACGCCATGGCCGAGGCGGGCAGGCCCGCGAGCGCCGCGCCCTGGACCGCCCGCAGGGCGATCAGCCACTCCAGGTTCGGGGCGAAGGGGACGAGCAGTCCGACGACGACCGCGACGGCGAGCGAGGCGGTCATCATCGCGCGCCGGCCGAAGCGCTCGGAGAGGGCGCTCAGCGGGAGGACGAGGAGGGCGAGGGCGCCGGTCGCGGCGGAGACCGTCCAGGAGGCCGCGGAGGCGGTGGCGCCGAACTCCGCCGAGATCGCGGGGAGGAGGGCCTGCGTGGAGTAGAGGAGAGCGAAGGTGGCGAGCCCGGCGGCGAAGAGGGCGAAGCTCATGCGGCGGTAGCCGGGGGCACCGGGGGTCAGGCGGGTGTCGGCGGCCGTGCTGGTGGCGGCCGCCTTGGTACTGGCGGAAGGCATGTCACGAACGTAGGCCGATCCGTTTCATGCGTCCAATGCACGGAACTGCTGTAATCGTTCCCATGGTGCATGAGTACAGGTCACAGGGTCGGCTGTCACCGGGTAGTTACGAAGAAGACATGGGGCTGCTGCTTGCGCCCCGGCTCGCGTACTTCGCGGCGGTCGCCCGGCACGAGCATGTGACGAGGGCGGCGGCCGAGATGGGCGTACCGCAGTCGACGCTGTCCCGGGCGATGGTCCGGCTCGAACAGGACCTCGGCGTCGCCCTGTTCGCCCGCCGGGGACGGACGGTCTCGCTCACCCCGGCGGGCCGCACGTTCTACGCCTCCGCCGAGCGGGCGCTCGCGGAGGTGGAGCGGGCGGCGGACTCCGTACGGGCGGACGCCGACCCGACGGCGGGGCGGGTCGCCTTCGGGTTCCTGCACACCATGGGCTCCGAGACCGTGCCGGGGCTGATCCGCGCCTTCCGCGTGGACCACCCCCGCGTTCGCTTCACCCTGGTCCAGAACTACGGCGAGGCGATGATCGAGCGGCTGCGGGCCGGGGACCTGGACCTGTGCCTGACCTCGCCCGTGCCCGACGCGCCCGACCTGGTCGCCCGCCGCATCGACGAGCAGCGTCTGCGTCTGGTGGTGCCCGACGACCACCGGCTCGCCTCGCGCAAGCGGGTCCGCCTCGCGGAGGCGGCGGACGAGACCTTCGTGACGCTGGAGCCCGGCTACGGGCTGCGGCGCATCACCGACGACCTGTGCGCCGAGGCCGGGTTCAAGCCCCGGGTCGCCTTCGAGGGCGAGGAGGCCGAGACCCTGCGCGGCCTGGTCGCGGCCGGTCTGGGCGTCGCCCTGCTGCCTCCGCCGGCCGTCCCGCGCCCCGGCGTCGTCGAGCTCAATGTGACGGCCCCCCGCGCTGTGCGCGAGATCGGCGTCGCCTGGCTGGACGGCCACCCTGACACGGCGCCGGTGGCCGCCTTCAAGAAGTTCCTGCTCAGCAAACGGGGAAATCTGCTGCCGGAGTGAACGCATGTGAATTTCCGGTATGCCCTTCGGCCGGTTTGTGCGAACGAGGGCGAAGATCATGCATTTGGTCCGGTGAGGTGGTCTTTTCCGAGGGACCCGGTGAAGGCAACGTTTCTGCATTCTCGGTGGTACTTAGCTGGAGCGTGGAATTGCCAGCAATTGCTCGCTCGTCGCCGTGAGGGAGGCGAGCGGTTCGTCCGGGAGGTGCTGTGTCGGGGTTGACCGCGGTGGGGTGGGAGTCGGCTGTCTCGCCGTCCTCGTTGTTCGGCTGGGCCCGCGATCTGGTGACTCCGGCCCTGCGCGCGGCGGTCGCCGGGCTGCCGGAGCCGGAGCGTCGGATGACGGGGTACCACCGGGGCTGGCACGAGGCCGACGGGAACGGGTCGCCCGGCGAGGCGGCGGAGGGGGGCAAGGCGGTCCGCCCGGCGCTGGCGCTGCTGGCGGCACGGGCCGTCGGCGGCTCCGCGGACTGCGCGGTGCCGGCCGCCGTGGCCGTGGAGCTGGTGCACGACTTCTCGCTCCTGCACGACGATGTGATCGACAAGGACTGTCTGCGCAGGCACCGCCCCGCCGTGTGGGCCGTCTTCGGCACCGGCCCCGCGGTGCTGGCCGGTGACGCCCTGCTGGTCGTCGCGTTGCGGACGCTTCTCGACGTGCCGGGGGCCCAGGGCGGGGCGGCGGTCCGGGAGCTGGTCGCGGTCCTCGCGGACCTGATGCGGGGACAGAGCCAGGACGTCGCCTTCGAGAAGGCCGAGGCGGTGGAGACGGCGGACTACCTGGCGATGGCGGAGGGGAAGACGGGAGCCCTCATGGGCGGGGCCTGCGCTCTGGGCGGCCTGCTGGCCGGGGCCGACGAGGAGCGGGTCGCGGGTCTACGGGACTTCGGGCGGTGTCTGGGCGTCGCGTTCCAGTGCGTGGACGACCTCCTGGGCATCTGGGGCGCCAGTGAGCGCAGCGGCAAGCCGGTGGGTGCGGATCTCGCGGCGCGCAAGAAGTCCCTGCCCGTGGTGGCGGCCCTGTCGACCACCGGGGAGGCGGGGAGACGACTCGCCGCCCTGTACGGCGGTACACGGCCCCTGGACGCGACGGACGTCGCGCTCGCGGTGACCCTCATCGAGGAGGCGGGCGGGCGCGAGCGGACCGAACTGGAGGCGAAGCGCCAACTGACCGCGGCCTTCCGCGCGCTGTCACGCGCCCGGCCGACCCCGGAGGTGTACCGGCAGCTCCAGGAGCTGGCGCTGCTGCTGACCCGGCGCGACCACTGACGGCGACCACTGACGGCGACCACCGACAGCGACCACCGAGGGCGACCACTGGCCGCGACCCCGGAAGGAGCACGTGTGTCTCGCGGGCGGACGGCCCGTTCCGGGCGGTGTCAACGCGGCGGCGCCGCGCCGTAACCTGCGGCAGTCCCGGCGGGTTCTGCATTCCGGCGGGCTGTGATTGCCGCTCCCGGGCCGACTATCTGAAGACAGTGGTTTTGTGAGGCAGAGCGATATTCACATGAGGAGTCGGCGCATTCCCGGCCCGTCGGCGGTGAGTGTGTACGGCCTGCACGTCGTGCGCGGCAGGCACGCCATTCTGCAGGACATCAGTTTCACGGTTCCGCGGGGCTCGATCGTGGGGCTTCTGGGGCCGAGCGGCTGCGGGAAGACGACGCTCCTGCGGTCGGTCGTGGGGATCCAGCCCTGCACCGCCGGGCATGTGCAGGTCCTTGGAATGCCCGCCGGAGTCCGTGCCCTCAGCTCACGGGTGGGTTACGTCACCCAGGCGCCGTCGGTCTATCCGGACCTGACCGTGCTGGAGAACCTGCGCTACTTCTCGGCCGCCCTGGGACTGCGGGGCTGGCGCCGGGAGAACGCGGTCGTGCGGGTGGTCAAGGAGGTCGACCTGGCCGAGTACGCGGACAAGCCCGTCGCCCGTCTCTCGGGCGGGCAGTACTCCCGCGTCTCCCTCGCCGTCGCCCTGCTGGGCACCCCCGCTCTCCTGGTCATGGACGAACCCACCGTCGGACTGGACCCCATGGTGCGGCGCGAGTTGTGGCTGGTCTTCAAGCGCCTCGCGCAGGAGGGCACCACGTTGCTCGTCTCCAGCCATGTCATGGACGAGGCCGACCGCTGCGACCGGCTGCTGCTGATGAGGGCGGGCCGGCTGCTCGCGTCGGCCGGACGCGCGGAACTGCTCGCGCACACCGGGTGCGACAGCGTGGAGGAGGCCTTCATGCATCTGGTCCGGTCGTCCCAGACCCTGGAGGAGGAAGCGGAACACCTCCTGCCCGGCAGGGTGCCGGGGCCCCTGCTCACCGACGACCCGCTGCCGGACCCGGACCTGCCGTACTTCGCGACGGACATGCGCTCATGACCTTCGCCGGCGAACCGACCTCGGAAGCGCGCTGCTTCGGCCGCACGCTGCCGTTCACCCCCAGCATCACCGCCGCCACGGCCCAGCGGGTTCTCCAGCAGATCTCCCGCGACCGCGGCAGCACCGCGCTGATGCTCGTCATCCCGTGCATGCTCATGGTCCTGCTGAAGCTGATGTTCCATGACGCGGAGGAGTCCTTCGAGCGCATCGGGCCCCAGGTCTTCGGGATCTTTCCCGTCATCGTCATGTACCTGGTGGCGTCGGTCTCCACCCTGCGGGAACGCACCTCCGGAACGGCCGAGCGGCTGCTGACCCTCCCGGTGCAGCGGCTCGACATCGTCTTCGGTTACAGCCTGGCGTTCGCCTTCCTCGCGCTCATCCAGGCGGTCCTGTCGACCTTGCTGTCCGTGGGCCCGCTCGGCCTGGACATCAAGGGTCCGGCCTATCTCCTCATGATCATCGCGATGCTCGGGGCGCTGCTCGGCCTGGCCCTCGGTCTCCTCGTGAGCGCCTTCGCCCGCAACGAGTTCCAGGCCGTGCAGTTCCTGCCCGCAGGCGTCCTGCCGCAGTTCCTCGTGTGCGGGCTGTTCGTGCCGCGGGCGGAGATGCACGGGTTCCTCGACGGCCTCGCGCAGATCATGCCCATGACCTACGCGGTACAGGCCGCCACGGAGGCTGCCTCCCACGACGGCGTCACCGGCGTCTTCGTACGCGACGCCGCCCTCATCCTGCTCTGTGTCGTCGTGGTCCTCGTCGCCAGCGCCGCCACGCTCAAGAGATGACCGTGGACGGGCCGCGGGCCCGTCCCGGACAGCCCGATGGGGTGCGGCGACGCCGCACCCCATCGGGTCGTTCTCCGTGCCAGGCGGTCGTTAGCCCCGGTTCGACGTGCCCCAGGTGAAGCCGACGTGTCCGTTGCGCGGGATCTCGAAGGGGCCGAACTGCAGCGGCCGCTCACCCCGTCCGCCGAAGCCGTAGGGACCGTCGGCGGTCACGGACGGCGCGGCGGCGGCGTACGCCGAGGGCCCGACACCCGCCACGACGACCGCGACGGACAGGACGGACACCGCGGCGGCACGGCGAAGGAACGACATGAGAACTCCTTGAAATCAGGGGAGAAAGGACCGGGATCAGCGTATCGATAACCCGTTGTGCGGCCCGGTGGAAAATGCCGTGGTTCCCTCAAAAGGGTCCGCACGCGGATTTCGCGGTTTTATGTCTGTGGGAAAAGCCTGTCTTTTCCTACGCCAGGTCCCTGTCCCACCACCAGGCCACCGTCGGCGCCCCGGGCACCGGCTCCGGCGCGGCGTCCGAGGGCTCCTCCGCCCAGGCGAGCGGCGCCGCCTCCATCGGATCCGGTACGCGGCCCAGGCTGACGTAACGCGGAACCTGGAGCCCCCACTCGGCGTTGCCGCGGATGCCGTGACGCAGGCCCTGCAGATAACTCGCCAGCTCGACACCGGCCGTGGGTCGCACCCGGTCGTGCAGCGCCATGAAGCGGACCAGGACCCGGTCCCTGATCCGGTTCGCCTCCTCCACCGCCTCGGCGACCGCCATCCCCCGATGGTGCATGAGCACGCTGTAGATGTTCTGGTCGGTGTGCCCCCGGCTCATCTCCTTGCGCAGGGAGTGCCGGTCGTTGTCCAGGGCGGCCACGAGGATCGCCATCTCCGTCAGGGCGCGTACGGCGGGCCGGTGCAGCTCGTTGCCCGGCACCTCGAGCCCCGTGGCCAGCTCCAGCATCGCGAACGTCGGCTCCCCGCCGGCCGCCAGCAGCCGCATGGCCAGAAACTCGTCGAGATCCGGCATCCTGCCGCTCGCCTGGTTGCCGATCTGCCAGGCGACTCCGGACAGCCAGGCCCGGTGGGCCGCGACGAAGCGGCGGACCTGCGCCGGCGTACCGAAGGAACGGAAGCGGCCGACGATGTCCTGCAGGGGCCGGACGTAACGCTCCCCGCGATCGTCCGCCGACGGCGCCTCGACGGCCCGCTGGACGAGCCCGGCCAGGACGTTGAACTCGGCCGGCCGGCTGCTCAGTGGTCCGTTGTCGCACCGCGCGTCGTCGAAGGCGAAACCGAAGTAGACCCACAACGAGGTCGCCAGCAGCCGCTCGTCGTCGGCGACCGGCGCGAAACGCGCATAGAAATCCGTACTGTGCGTGGCGACGACCCAGGCCGTTTCCCGCTCGGACGCGCACATCCCGCTGTCGCGCACCCATTCCTCCGCCTGGGCCTCGATCCGACGGGAACGAGGATGGATGGCCGATTCCAACGGGCAGTAGATCAGCGGAAAATCTGCTTCTTGGGCGTTCGTGCGCATGAATGACCTCGATGGGCGTGGGAGGAAAGTGGTGCTCCCATGCTTCAGGAATTCCCCCCGGCGGATCCGGCGGAGCGCGAGCGATTCCCCGGGGATCCTTCAAAAAGGCCACACATGATCACACGTTGACGCGGGCCGGCGAGTGCACGGTTCCCAGGCGCTGGATAGTGACGGTTCCGGCCCGCTGACCGGAGGTCCCGAACGTGGCGTCGCCGTGGTAGCGGGTGGTCAGGCCGTGGTAGTGGAGGTTGCCGCTGATGAGGTGGCCAAGCTCCGTCAGGTAGGTCGGCACCGCCGGATGGAGGGGCCTTCCCCCGCTCGTGATCTCGGCGCACGTGCGGGAGAACGACTCCTCGGTCAGCCCGATCAACTCGCCGACCCTGTCGACGGCCTGCTGCAAGGAGAGCGACTCGCCGCGCAGGAGGATCCACATGCAGTTCATCGCTTCTCCGGCCTCGTACTCCTTGGGGAAGGAGTAGAGGTCGTTGACCAGCGTCATGTGGTTGATGGCGAGGTCCCGGGCCTTCGCCAGAGCCGGGTCGGTCGCCAGCTCGCCCGTGAGGTCGCAGCCCAGGGCGTACTCGGTCTGGCAGGTGGACCAGTAGCCGAAGAGGTTGGTCAGACGCAGCTCCATGTAGTCGTCGAAAGGGAGCAGGTCGTCGTCGAGGCGGGCGTCGGCCTCCGTCACGGCCGAGGCGACGATGTCCCGGTAGGCGTCCCGGTAACGCCCGGCGAGATCCGGGAACATCTGAGGCCAGGCGGGGGCCAGGGCGTCCCTCAGCATCCGGCCGGCGGGGAACTCGGGGGCGACCGGTCCGCCGTCGAACATCGCGAGCCAGAGCTGTCGCAGAGCCTCGGCCTGCTCGAGGCTCTCCTGGACGCCGGGGCGGGAGAAGGAGTCGTCACAGATGCCGGCCGGGATCATGATGTTCGGCAGGGTGAAGCGCCGGTCGTCCAGCATGTGCGGGTAGCACAGGCAGGCCCAGTACGTCATGCGCTGCCGGAGATACCGGTCGGCGAGCTCCGCACCGTCGAAGTACTCGACCAGATACGGGCGGGCCCAGCGGGAGCATTCCTTCTCGATGCGCGCATGTTCCGGATGTGCGAGCAGCGGCAGCCGCGTGGGGATCCGCGGCATGTCGAACCGGGTTCCCGGCTCCAGGGAAACGAGAGTCCTGGGGGAGTGGGACATGGGGCGTCCTCGATTGCTCGGCGCGACGGCTGGATGGCGTCACGCTATGAGCGGACCTCCCGGAGGCCTCCGAGGCGGATCCGCGCATACACACGAAGTCGTGGCAGGAGGTCGCGGTGTTGACGCGCTACCGGCGCCGGGGTGGGCGGCCGAAGCCCGCCGCCAGGGGCATCCGCAGGCCCAGGGGCGGCGGGGCCGCGAGGGCGTCGGCGACCGGGCGGGCGTAGGGGTGGGTGAAGAGCGAGCCGAGGACGAAGTCCGCCGCCAGGGCCTGGACTTCCTCCCGGTACTGGCGCAGCGCGTGGCCGTCGGAGTGGACCTCGAAGCGGCACGTGTCGCGGTTCGACTTCTTCGCCCGCTCCGCGAGCCGGTACGACAGCTCCGGATCCGTCCGGGCGTCGTTGGTGCCGTGCAAGATCAGGACCCGGCGCCCCACCAGCTGGCGCACCGGCTCCGGTTCCGCCGCCACGTCGTCCTCCGGCAGCCAGGGTGCCAGCGCGAGCACCGCGTCGACCGCCGTGTGCCCGGCGGCCCGCAGCGCGGCCCGTCCGCCCATCCCGTGGCCGACCAGACAGACCGGGACGTCGCCGTAGCGCCGTACCGCCTCCGCCGCCGCCCAGGACGCGTCCGCGGCCAGCTGGGCGTCCGCGCCGTTCCAGCCGCGCCCCCGGTAGCGCACCGCGTGCACCACGAGGCCCTCGCCCCGCCCGGCCGCGGCCAGCCGCCGCCCCAGCGGCAGCAGCGCCGCGTGGGCCCGGACGGAGGCGCCCCGCGCGGAGGTCGCCTCCCCGTTCGGGAGGAGCAGGACCACACCGCCCACCGCCGTACCGGGGTGCGATGCGCCGACGGACCGTCCGAGCCGGGGTGTCCGGCCGCCTGCGGTCCCTACGAGTGCGGAGTGCGCCATGGCAGAACAGTCTCAGAAGCCGAGGTGTACGCCATCCGTACGCGCGGTCACTGTTACGTATCGACAAGCGCGTTGAGGAGGGACGCTCTACGCGCGTAGGCGTTAGAGTGCCGAGATGACGAGCCAGATCCCCAACGTCCCCACCGCGGAACAGATCCGCCGCGCCCCGAAGGTGCTCCTCCACGACCACCTCGACGGCGGACTGCGCCCCGGCACGATCATCGACCTCGCCCGCGCCCAGGGCTACGACAACCTTCCCGAGACCGAGCCCGACAAGCTCGGCATCTGGTTCCGCGAGGCCGCCGACTCCGGCTCGCTGGAGCGCTATCTGGAGACCTTCGCGCACACCTGCGCCGTCATGCAGACCCGCGAGGCCCTGGTCCGGGTCGCCGCCGAGTGCGCGGTCGACCTCGCCGAGGACGGCGTGGTCTACGCGGAGGTGCGGTACGCCCCCGAGCAGCATCTGGAGGCCGGGCTGACCCTGGAGGAGGTCGTGGAGGCCGTCAACGAGGGCTTCCGCGAGGGCGAGCGGCAGGCCATGGCCAAGGGTCTCCGCATCCGGGTCGGCGCGCTGCTGACCGCCATGCGGCATGCCGCCCGCGCCCTGGAGATCGCCGAACTCGCCAACCGCTACCGCGACTCCGGTGTCGTCGGCTTCGACATCGCGGGCGCCGAGGCCGGTTACCCGCCCACCCGCCACCTCGACGCCTTCGAGTACCTCAAGCGGGAGAACAACCACTTCACCATCCACGCCGGCGAGGCCTTCGGCCTGCCGTCCATCTGGCAGGCCCTGCAGTGGTGCGGCGCCGACCGGCTCGGGCACGGCGTCCGCATCATCGACGACATCGAGGTCGCCGAGGACGGCTCGGTGGTGCTGGGCCGGCTCGCCGCGTACGTCCGGGACAAGCGCATCCCGCTGGAGATGTGCCCGACCTCCAACCTCCAGACCGGCGCGGCGGCCTCCATCGCCGAGCACCCCATCGGGCTGCTCCGCAAGCTGCACTTCCGGACCACGGTCAACACCGACAACCGCCTCATGAGCGGGACGAGCATGAGCCGGGAATTCGAGCTGCTGGTCGAGGCCTTCGACTACACGCTCGACGACATGGCGTGGTTCACCGTCAATGCGATGAAATCAGCGTTCATTCCTTTCGATGAACGCCTCGCCATGATCAATGACGTCATCAAGCCCGGATATGCCGAGCTGAAGTCCGCATGGCTGTTCCAGCAGACGGCCGCGACCAGCGAGTCTTCCCGCCGGACGGACTGAGGACAGGAGCCGGGACGAGGGGTGAGGCGGTCGGGAGACACGATTCCGGCCGCCTTTCGGTGTTTGCGGGAGCGTCCGTGGGTGGCTAGCTTGCAGAGCTGCTTTGCATCCCCGAATTCCTGCTTTCCCCGAAGCTCCATGATCCCCAAGATCCTCAAGGATGATTTTCTGATGAAGCAGTCTGCCGCCAAGACGCTCGGTGTCGCCGCTCTCGGTGCCGCTTTCGCCGCTGCCGCCGCCGGCACGGCCGCCGCCGCCCCGGCCGCCCCCACCCCCGCCGCGCTCGGCCTGGTCACCCAGACCGTGCCGCTGGGCGACGGGCTCACCGAGCTCCCCGACGGCACCGCCGAGTCCCTCGTGGGCGGCGAGACCGCCGTCGACCAGGGCGTCAAGACCCTGCCCGCCACGGCCGGCCAGGCCGTGGAGCACGCCCCGCTCGACGGCGCCACCGACGTCCTCGGCAACACCCAGGTCGGCAACCTGCTCGGCGGCCTCCCGCTCGACGGTCTGCCGATCGGCTGATCACGCCGCACACGCCGATGGGGCGCGCACCCGGATCCGGGTGCGCGCCCCATTCGGCATTCGTACGCCCTGTGTCCCTACCAGGCCGGGCCGGCCGCCTTCTCCGAGGGCAGCAGCATCCACAGCGCCAGGTACAGCACGAACTGCGGGCCGGGCAGCAGGCAGGAGACGAGGAAGATGACCCGCATGGTGGTGGCCGAGGTGCCGAAGCGCCGTGCCAGCGCTGCGCACACTCCGCCGATCATGCGGCCGTCACGGGGGCGGACAAGTGCGGCCATGGTGGGCTCCTTCGAAGCGTTGTCCGAGAGCCGCTCGTCGGGCTCTCCGACTCCATACTCGCCCCGGGCGGTGGGACAAAGCGTCGGTCTACGGGGCGATCCCGACCCTGGGAATCGTCGGGGTAGCCCCCTGAGAACCCTCGTCCCGCAGCAGGGTCGAGCCCCGGCCCCGACTGGTCCCCGAGGAGGACCGGCCCGGTCGCGGGTCCCTCCCGCGCCGCAGCCGCGCCCGGCCCGCGGGCACGACGAGGAGATGAGCCAGGGTGACCCCGGCGGTGTTCAGGAGCAGTGAGTCCACGTCCACCACCTGCCCGGGCACGGCGGTCTGCAGCAGTTCGACGGCGAGGGACACCAGCGCCCCGGCGGCAGCGGTACGGGCCAGGGACGCCCACGGCGACACATGGAGCCGGCCGTCGGCCATCGGGAGCAGGACCCCGAGCGGGGCCAGGAGCAGCAGCCCCTCGCCGATCCGCCGGACCGCCTCGGCCGGGCCGAGCACGAGATCCGCCTTGATCCCGGCCAGTGGGGTCAGGTTCGGCGCCGTCACCCAGGCCACGTCGCGTGGGCGGAGCGTCACCCAGGCGACGAGGAGCAGATGCGCGAGGAGGAGGACGAACCCCGCCACGCGTACGACCACGGCGGCACTGCCGCCCGAACCTTGACGCTGCACGCCCCCCAAGACGCGCCCCGTGCCGGAATCGGTTCCGCCGCTCCCGCGACGGCTCGGCTCAGGAGGCGGACGGTTCCGGCCCGGACACGGTCGGAGCCACGGTCGGGGCCACCGATTCGGGCCGCTCCCGCAACTCGTCCGTGCACCGGTAGCGGTGCGGCGGGTAGGCGCCGGGACCGCCGAGCACCACCGTGTCGCCGCCCGCACCGGCCGCGCTCCGCGCGAAGGTGCAGACGATCTGCGCGAGGGCGGTCGGCGTCAGATCCTCCGGCTGCCTGCTCAGCCGGAGCGTGTCCGAGGGATCGCCCTTGTGGCCGCGGGTGACGACCAGCGGCCCCTTCACGGCCGTGGAGAACCCGGCCTCCCGCTCGCTGTCCGACGGCTCGCTCTGCAACTGCGCGAGCAGGACCGACGCGGTCCGCACCGGGTCCCCGCCGACCTTCTCCTCGGGCAGCGGCGACCTGCGGTCCACCGCCTCCAGCTGCGAACCGCACACCAGGAACACCTGGACCGGCATGCCCGTGGTCTGCGTGGCGACCTCGTCGCCCGACACGCTGCACGGCACCCGTGAAGGCGCCGGGCCCGCGTCCACGGGGACGGACGTCGTCCTGATCCCGCATCCGGAGGCGAGCGCGGCCACCACGACGGCCGCCGCCAGCACCCCCGTACGTACTCCCGTACGCGTTCCCGTACGGCGAAGCCCTCTCAACGCTCCTCCACCTCGCCCTGCTCGCCGCCGTCCGTCGCGTCGGGACCGGCATCGGGATCGGCATCGACAGCATCGGGGTCCTGCGGAAGACGCAGGACGAACACCGCGCCGTCGCCGTCCGGCGAGTTCGCGGCGGTGATCGAACCGCCGTGGATCAGCGCGTTCTCCATCGCGATCGACAGCCCCAGACCACTGCCCTCCGAGCGGGGCCGGGACGCGCTCGCCTTGTAGAACCGGTCGAAGACGTGCGGCAGGACCTCCTCCGGGATGCCCGGACCGTGGTCCCGTACCTCGATCACCAGCTCCTTGCCCTCCGTACGGATCGCCACCCGCACCGGCGACCCGCCGTGCTTGAGCGCGTTGCCGATGAGGTTCGCCAGGATCACGTCGAGCCGGCGCGGATCGAGCCGCGCCACGATCCCGCGCTCCGCGTCCAGCTCAACGGCGTCCAGCCAGGCCCGGGCGTCGATGCAGGCGGTGACCTGGTCGGCCACGTCCACGTCGTCGAGGACGAGCCGCGCGGTGCCCGCGTCGAAGCGGGTCACCTCCATCAGGTTCTCCACCAGGTCGTTCAGCCGCCGCGTCTCGCTCACCACGAGCGCCACGGCCGGCGCGATCATCGGGTCGAGGGAGTCCTGCTCGTCCTCCAGGACCTCCGTGACGGCCGTCAGCGCGGTCAGCGGAGTGCGCAGCTCGTGGGACATGTCCGCGACGAAGCGCCGGCTGGACTCCTCCCGCGCGCTCATGTCGTCGACCTTCTTCTGCAAGGACTCCGCCGCGCTGTTGAACGTCCGGGAGAGATCGGCCAGTTCGTCCGTGCCGGAGACCCGCAGCCGGGTGTCGAGTTTTCCCTCGCCCAGCTGCCGGGCCGCCTCACCGAGCCGGTGCACCGGCCGCAGGACGGTCGTGGCGGCGGCCTGCGCGAGCAGCGCGGAGCCCACCAGCGCCAGCGCGGTCGCGATCCCCAGCGACCAGGCGAGCGAGTTCAGATCCGCCCGCTCGGCGTCCAGCGACTTGAACATGTAGCCGGTGGGCCCGCCGCCGTCGATCTTCGTCCCGCCGACCAGGAACGGCGTGCGACCGCGCTCCGTGCGCTGCCAGAACAGGTGGTACGGATGGTCGTTGCCCTCCGTGACCGGCCGCTCGGTGTCCACGGCCACCCGCAGCGCGGCCGGTACGTCCGCCAGCGTGAAGGTGTCCGGGTCGGAGGCCCCGATGATCGGCTTGCCCGCGGCCCGTTCCCCGAGCAGCAGCACGCTGTAGCCGGAGCTGCCGCCCGCCATCTGCTCGGCCGTACGCCGCAGCTCCTCCTCGGTGGGGTGCAGCGGCAGCGTCGCGGCCCGGTTCTGCATCTCCTGCCGGAAGTCGTTCAGCGCACCGTCCTGGGTACGGGTCAGGACCGCCTCACGGTTCAGCCAGTACGCGATCCCCGAGGCGGACACGGCGGCCGTGAGCGCGACCAGGGCGAAGACGACGACCAGCCGCAGCCGCAGGCTGGTGAAGCGCAGCCCCGAGAACATCCCTCGTCTCACGCAGGGACGTCCAGCCGGTAGCCGACGCCGCGGACGGTACGGATCAGGGTCGGCGAGGACGGCACGTCCTCCACCTTGGCGCGCAGCCGCTGGACGCAGGCGTCGACCAGCCGCGAGTCGCCCAGGTAGTCGTGCTCCCACACCAGCCGCAGCAACTGCTGCCGGGACAGGGCCTGGCCGGGCCGCCGGCTCAGCTCCAGGAGCAGCCGCAGCTCGGTCGGCGTGAGCTGCAGATCCTCCCCGTTCTTCGTCACCGTCATCGCCGAACGGTCGATGACCAGCGAGCCGAAGGTCGCCGAGTCGGTGGACTCCCGCTCCCCGCGCCGCAGTACGGCCCGGATCCGGGCGTCCAGCACCCGCCCCTGGACCGGCTTCACGACGTAGTCGTCGGCTCCCGACTCCAGGCCGACGACCACATCGATGTCGTCGCTGCGCGCGGTCAGCAGGATGATCGGCAGCTGGTCGGTGCGCCGGATGCGCCGGCACACCTCGAAACCGTCGATCCCGGGCAGCATGACGTCCAGGACGACCAGGTCCGGACGCTGCTCACGGAGCAGTTTCAGGCCGTCCTCGCCCGTCGCCGCGGTGGCCACTCGGTGGCCCTGGCGAGACAGGGAGAGCTCGAGGGCCGTGCGGATGGCGTCGTCGTCCTCGATCAGCAACAGGAAAGGCACGGACGCCATTCTGTCCCATGAGTCATCGGAGTTCGACTGTGCGGGGGGACCGGCCCCTGTGACACGGCTGTGACAGTCGGCGGACACCGCGATGAAGTGGGCCGGGCAAGCTTCTTGGCACACGGACAGAAACCCACTCCAACCGACGGGGGGCGCGAGATGAACGCACTGCACAGCACCACCTCGAGCGCAGTTGTCACGCGTCTCCACGATGTCGTCGTGCGGAGCCCGGAGAAGTCCGGCGCGGTGAACGGGCGGGGGTGCGTTCGCAGCGTCGGGCGTCAGCACAAGGCGCCGTACATGGTCGCCGTGGCTGACGGGGGAGCGGCGTACGGGGAGGTCAAGGGGGAGCGGCAGCCGTCGGTCTCGGAAGCGGAGTTCACCGCCTACGTGACGGAGCGCCGTGCCTCCCTGTACGCCACCGCCTACCACCTGACCGGTGACCGCTTCGAGGCGGAGGACCTGCTCCAGAGCGCGCTGTTCTCGACGTACCGCGCCTGGGACCGGATCAGCGACAAGGCGGCGGTGGGTGGCTACCTGCGCCGCACCATGACGAACCTGCACATCAGCGCCTGGCGCCGGCGCAAGCTCAACGAGTACCCCACCGAGGAGCTGCCGGAGACGGCCGGCGACACGGACGCGATGCGCGGGACCGAGCTGCGAGCGGTCCTCTGGCAGGCGCTGGCCCGTCTGCCCGAGCTCCAGCGCACGATGCTGGTGCTGCGCTACTACGAGGGCCGTACGGATCCCGAGATCGCGGAGATCCTGGACATCAGTGTCGGCACGGTGAAGTCGAGCATCTGGCGCTCCCTGCGCCGGCTGCGCGAGGACGAGGTCCTGAGCTTCGGCCGTGACGAGGAGGAGTCCTTCGGCGAGCTGGTGGCCTGAAGGTCGGGGGGCAACGGGGGAAACACGGGGGACCGTACGGGGGTACGGGGGAAAAGGCGCGGGTCGGACAAGCCGGGGGGGCTTGTACGGCCCGCGTCGCGTTTCCCGTTGGGTCAGCGGCCCACCGGCGCCCGGTGGCGGCCCGCGGCGGCCGCCGCGAGGCGGCCCAGCGCCTCCTGCCGGGCGCAGGGGTGCGCGCCCAGCTCCGTCTGGCGGGCCACGATGGAGCGCTCGGTGCGCATCAGGCGCCAGCCGCGACGGAGCAGGAACGGCACCGACTTGCGGCCCTCCTTGAGGTCACGCAGGAGCCGGCGGCGGAACGTCGTCGAGGGGCGGCCCCGCAGACACAGCGCGTCGGCGAGCACGTCGAGCTCCTGGCAGCGCTCCACGATCTCCGCCGCGAAGATCCCCTCCGCCACGAACAGCGGTGTGCGTCCGATGTCCAGGGCGTCATGGCCCACGCGTGCGCTGGTGGCCAGGTCGTACACGGGGACGTCCGTGCGTCCCGTACGGCACAGCTCGACGATCGCCGCGACGGCGGCGTCCGCGTCCCAGGAACGCGGGGAGTCCCAGTCGATGTCGGCGCTGCCCGCGACCAGCGGGAGCGTCGGGTCGTCGGCCTCCTTGTAGAAGTCGTCGAGGCGCAGCACCGGAAGGCCGGTGGCGGCGGCGAGGGACGACTTGCCGGAGCCTGAGGGGCCCGCGAGCAGGACGACACGGGTCGGGATCGGTAGGGAACTCACGGGACACCAGTGTGAACCATTCCCTCGGGAAGGGGACCCCCGAGGGAGGGGGTTGGTATCGAGCGTCACACTGCGACTACGCTCGGTGCCCATGCGGTCACCCCACGTCGAAGGACCACTCATGGCGCGTCACAGTCGCACAGGCTCCAGGAAATCCCGCGGCGGCGCCCTGCTGAAGGCAGGGCTGATCATGGCGGCGGGCGGAGCGGCGGTACTCGGCCTGGGCACCGCGGCCCAGGCGGAACCGGCGCCGCTGCCCGCCCCGGTGACCACGCTCGTCGGCAGCGACGCGGCCTCGATGCTCGGCGCCACCACGCACGCCGTGGGCCCGCTGACCAGCCTCCAGCTCGACCCGCTGGTGGGCGAGGCGACCGGGGCGCTTCCGAAGTAGCGGCACCGCGCCGCCGGTGCCGCCGACGCCGTCGAGCGCACGGCGAACGGCCCCCGGGCGCATACCGGGGGCCGTTCGTCAGGCTCTGCTAGTACGCCGAGCCGGACGCGCCGAGCGAACCCGTCGGGTGCCAGACCGTCTTCGTCTCCAGGAAGGCCGTCATCCGGTCCGTGCCCGGGGACTCGGTGAAGTCCACGGCGCGGGGGCGCAGGACGCGCTTGAGGTTGTCCGCCGCCGCGATCTCCAGCTCGCGCGCCAGGTCCGCGTCCGCTCCCGTCAGGTCGATCGCGTTGACGTCCTGGTGGGCCGCCAGGTGCGGGCCCATCTCCGCGGCCCTGCCGGAGAGGATGTTGACGACGCCGCCCGGCAGGTCGGAGGTGGCCAGCACCTCGCCCAGGGACAGGGCCGGCAGCGGTGCCTTCTCCGAGGCGATCACCACGACCGTGTTGCCCGTCGCGATCACCGGGGCGATCACCGACACCAGGCCGAGGAAGGAGGACTCCTGCGGGGCGACGACCGCCACCACGCCCGTCGGCTCGGGCGTCGACAGGTTGAAGAACGGGCCCGCGACCGGGTTCGCACCGCCCACGATCTGGCCGATCTTGTCCGTCCAGCCCGCGTACCAGACCCAGCGGTCGACGGCCGCCTCGACGACCTCGGCCGCCTTGGACTTCGACAGGCCCTCCGCGTGCGCCACCTCGTGCACGAACTGGCTCTTGCGGCCCTCCAGCATCTCGGCGACGCGGTAGAGGATCTGGCCGCGGTTGTACGCCGTGGCGCCCGACCAGCCGCCGAACGCCTTGCGCGCGGCGACGACCGCGTCACGGGCGTCCTTGCGGGAGGAGAGCGGCGCGTTCGCCAGCCACTTGCCCTTGGGGTCGGTCACGTCGTACACCCGGCCGCTTTCGGAGCGGGGGAACTTGCCCCCGACGTACAGCTTGTAGGTCTTGAGGACACTGAGTCGCACATCAGACATCGAGGTAGGCCTCCAGACCGTGGCGACCGCCCTCGCGGCCGAAGCCCGACTCCTTGTAGCCGCCGAAGGGCGAGGTCGGGTCGAACTTGTTGAACGTGTTGGCCCAGACGACACCGGCCCGGAGCTTGCCGGCCACGGCGAGGATCCGCGAGCCCTTCTCCGTCCAGATGCCGGCCGACAGGCCGTACTGGCTGTTGTTGGCCTTGGCCACCGCCTCGTCCGGCGTACGGAACGTCAGCACGGACAGCACCGGGCCGAAGATCTCGTCGCGGGCGACCGTGTGCGCCTGCGTGACGTTCGTGAAGAGCGTCGGCGCGAACCAGTAACCGGCGGACGGGATCTCGCAGGCCGGGGACCAGCGCTCGGCGCCCTCCGCCTCGCCCTTCTCCACCAGCGCGTTGATACGGGACAGCTGCTCGGCCGAGTTGATGGCGCCGATGTCCGTGTTCTTGTCCAGCGGGTCACCGAGCCGGAGGGTGGAGAGCCGCCGCTTCAGGCTGTCGAGCAGCTCGTCCTGGATCGACTCCTGGACCAGCAGGCGCGAGCCCGCGCAGCAGACCTGGCCCTGGTTGAAGAAGATGCCGGTGACGATGCCCTCGACGGCCTGGTCGATGGGGGCGTCGTCGAAGACGATGTTCGCGCCCTTGCCGCCCAGTTCGAGGGTGAGCTTCTTGTCCGTGCCGGCCACCGAGCGCGCGATGGACTTGCCGACCGCGGTCGAGCCGGTGAAGGCGACCTTGTTCACGTCCGGGTGCCCGACCAGCGCGGCGCCCGTCTCCCCGTAACCGGGAAGGATGTTGACGACACCCTTCGGGAGCCCCGCCTGGCGGCAGATGTCCGCGAAGAACAGCGCGGAGAGCGGGGTCGTCTCGGCGGGCTTCAGGACGACCGTGTTGCCGGTCGCGAGCGCCGGGGCGATCTTCCAGGCCAGCATCAGCAGCGGGAAGTTCCACGGGATGACCTGGCCGGCGACGCCCAGCGGACGCGGGTTCGCGCCGTAGCCGGCGTGGTCGAGCTTGTCGGCCCAGCCCGCGTAGTAGAAGAAGTGCGCGGCGACCAGCGGGAGGTCCGCGTCGCGGGTCTCCTTGATCGGCTTGCCGTTGTCCAGGGTCTCCAGGACGGCCAGCTCGCGGCTGCGCTCCTGGATGATCCGGGCGATACGGAAGAGGTACTTGGCGCGCTCGGAGCCGGGCAGCGCCGACCACTTCTCGAACGCCTTGCGTGCCGCCTTCACCGCGCGGTCGACGTCCTCCGCGCCCGCCTGGGCGACCTCGGAGAGGACCTCCTCCGTGGAGGGGGAGACCGTCTTGAAGACCTTGCCGTCGGCCGCCTCGACGAACTCGCCGTCGATGAACAGGCCGTACGAGGGGGCGATGTCGACGACGGACCGCGACTCGGGCGCGGGTGCGTACTCGAATGCAGATGCCATGTTGATCAGTCCACCGTCACGTAATCGGGGCCGGAGTAGCGGCCGGTCGCCAGCTTCTGACGCTGCATGAGCAGGTCGTTGAGCAGGCTGGAGGCGCCGAAGCGGAACCAGTGGTTGTCCAGCCAGTCCTCGCCGACGGTCTCGTTGACCAGGACCAGGAACTTGACGGCGTCCTTGGTGGTCCGGATACCGCCCGCCGGCTTCACGCCGATCTGGACACCGGTCTGCGCGCGGAAGTCGCGCACCGCCTCCAGCATCAGGAGCGTGTTGGCGGGGGTGGCGTTGACCGCGACCTTGCCGGTCGAGGTCTTGATGAAGTCCGCGCCCGCCATCATGCCGAGCCACGAGGCGCGCCGGATGTTGTCGTACGTGGACAGCTCGCCGGTCTCGAAGATGACCTTGAGGCGGGCCTCGCCGGAGGCCTCCTTCACGGCCCGGATCTCCTCGTAGACCTTCATGTAGTTCCCCGCGAGGAAGGCCCCGCGGTCGATCACCATGTCGATCTCGTCGGCCCCGGCGGCGACGGCGTCCCGGGTGTCCGCGAGCTTCACGGGGAGCGCGGCGCGGCCGGCCGGGAAGGCGGTGGCGACGGAGGCGACCTTGACGGCGGAGCCCCTCAGGACCTCCTTCGCCGTGGCCACCATGTCGGGGTAGACGCAGACGGCGGCGGTCGTCGGGGTCGTACGGTCGGTGGGATCGGGGTTGACGGCCTTGGCGGCGAGCGCCCGGACCTTGCCCGGGGTGTCCGCGCCTTCCAGCGTCGTCAGGTCGATCATGGAGATGGCCAGGTCGATGGCGTAGGCCTTGGCCGTCGTCTTGATCGAGCGGGTGCCGAGGGACGCGGCGCGTGCTTCCAGGCCCACGGCGTCGACGCCGGGCAGCCCGTGGAGGAAGCGGCGCAGCGCATTCTCGGACGCGGTCACGTCGGCGAATGCAGGTGCTGCGGATGCAGTGGTGGGCATGGTCACCAGTCGAGCATATCTACGCGCGTAGCGACCTGTACAGCCCCGGGGTTTCCGACGGGCTCCGCCCGGGGTGGGCGAGACCTCCGCCCGAGCCCGCCCGCACCCCGTGAGGCAGAATCGAGACCATGTCGACCCCGACCCCGCCCCCGCCGCCGCAGCAGCCCGCCGAGCCGACCTACGCCGACCGGGTCTTCCGGTCGACCATGGGCATCGCGGGCGGTGTCCTGCTGCTCGGACTGGCCGGGTGGTTCTGCGGTGACGCGATGATCCGCGGGGAGGGGCGCACCCCGTGGGTCGCCCTGGCGGGACTGCTGTTCGTCGTGCCGCTCGTCGTCGCGTTCACGATCCGGCCCGCGGTGTTCGCGAACGACGACAGGCTCCGGATCCGCAACCCGTTCCGCTCCGTCCTCCTGCCCTGGGCCGCGGTCGCGGACGTCCGCGCCGGGTACTCCAGCGAGGTGCTGACCCGGGCCGGGGCGAAGTACCAGCTCTGGGCCGTGCCGGTCTCGCTGCGGCAGCGCAAGCGGGTGGCCCGCCGCCAGGCGCGCGCCGCCCAGGACGACCCGCACGGCCGCACCTCCGTCCACGCGCGCGTGGACGACCAGGACCGCCTCGCACCGGCCGACCAGACGGTCGCCGACCTGCGCGATCTCGCCGAGCGCTGCGCCACGCGCCCGGGTGCGCAAGGGGACCCGCAGGTGCGCTGGGCGTACGAGATCCTCGCGCCGACGGCGGCGGGCCTCGTGCTGCTGATCGTCCTCCTCGCCATCGGCTGAGCCGGGGGCCGGCGGCCGGCAGCTGGGCGCCGGGGAAGGGCCCGGGAATCGGGCCCGAGACCGTGGCCCAAGCCCGTAGCCCAAGCCCGCGGTCCGAGCCCGCAGTCCGAGGCGGCGGCCCAAGCCCGCGGTCCGAGCCCGGCGGTCCCGGCCCCGGCGGCCTCGGACCGGCGGCCCTATGGCCCGCTCAGGGCGCGCCCGACCACACCAGGAGCATGTAGCCGCCCAGCCAGGTCGAGGACAGCACAGCCGCCGCGAGCACCAGAGCGGCCACATGGCGGCGGGCCCGGCACACCGCCAGCGCGAGCGGCAGCAGCAGGGGGAAGGCGGGCAGCAGGAACCGGGCGCGGGGGAAGTACACGCCTCCGCTGCCCAGGACCACGAGCAGCAGCACCCCCGTGAAGACGAGCAGCGGGAGCGGCTGGCGGTCGGCCAGGCAGAGCAGGAACAGGAGCGCGGAGCCGATCAGGACCAGCGACACCACGACCAGGAAGAGCTGCGGGGTCCGGTCGTAGACGAACAGCTCGCGCAGGGTCCGCGCGGTCACGGCCCCGCCGTCCCACTCGTTGGTCCACAGCCGCTGGACGGCGAAGTAGCCGTCCCAGCGGCCCAGCCGCAGGCCCACCCAGCCCACGAAGCCGAGCCAGCCCAGCGGCGCCACGAGGGCGGCCGCCAGGGCCGTCCGGCTGCCGCGCCGGGCGGCCAGCAGGCCCGCCGCCGTCACCGCCGCCGCGACCGCGATCCCGGTCGGCCGGGTGAGCCCCGCGGCCACCGCGAGACCGGCGGCCCACGCCCAGCGCCCGTCGAGGACGGCGTACAGCGCCCAGGCGGCGAGCGCGGTGAACAGCGATTCGGTGTAGCCCATCCACTGCACGGCGGCGACCGGCGTCGCGCCCCACAGCACCGCGAGGACCGTGCCGGCCCGCCGGCCGTACAGCCGGTCGCCGACGGCGAAGACGCCCCAGGCGGCGATCAGCGAGCACACCCCCGCGATCACCAGGCCGACGGAGGCGCGCGAGCCCGGGGTCACGGCCGCGAACGCCTTGATCAGGGCCGGGAAGAGCGGGAAGAACGCCAGGTTGTTCTCGTACACCCGTGTGCCGAGCTCCCGCTCGTACCCGTGGTCGGCGATCCCCACGTACCACTCGGAGTCCCATGACGCGGCCAGCGTCGGCCAGACGCCGTGGCCCTTGAGATGCGCCCAGCGGGCGAGCACCAGCAGGCCCAGGAGTCGTACGGCCAGATAGGCGGCCAACGCGGGCGCGGCGTGGCGCAGTGTGCCGCGCACCCGCTCCGGAAGACGCTCGCCGCGGGGGGACGGAGGCCGCCGGGAGGCGGGAACGGTCGGGCGGGCGGTCAGGACCGGGGGCACTGCGGCGGCTCCAGGGAGGCTCGGCGGGACACCGGGTCACCCTGGCCCGGCCCACCTGGCGGCGGGACGCGCGTTAGGGCGACTGCCGTACCGAATTCACCCGTACGGGAACGGCGTGAGGCCCGTACGGAACCGATTCCGCACGGGCCTCACGGGCCGCACCGCCCTGACGCGACTGCTACAGACCGGCCGCCTCCGACAGGTCCCGCTTGATCGCGGACAGCACCTCGGCACCCTTCGCCCGGGCCGCCGCGAGCTCGCTCGCGTCAGCGACCGGGACCACGACCTCCAGGTAGCACTTCAGCTTGGGCTCCGTGCCGGACGGGCGGACGATGACCCGGGCCTTGTAGTCGCCCTCCAGGTAGTAGCGCAGACCGTCCGTCGGGGGCAGCGACTCCGTGCCCTTCGTCAGGTCCTCCGCCGTCGTCACCGTCAGGCCCGCGAGCCGGACCGGAGGCCGCTCGCGCAGCGCGCTCATCGCGTTCGCGATGATGCTCAGGTCCTCGACCCGCACCGACAGCTGGTCCGTGGCGTGCAGCCCGTGGGCCACCGCCAGGTCGTCGAGGAGGTCGGTGAGCGTACGGTCCTGCTCCTTGAGCTCCGAGGCCAGCTCGGCGACGAGCAGCGCGGCCGTGATGCCGTCCTTGTCGCGGACGCCCTCCGGGTCGACGCAGTAGCCCAGCGCCTCCTCGTAGCCGTACCGCAGGCCGTCCACGCGGGCGATCCACTTGAAGCCGGTCAGCGTCTCCTCGTATCCGACGCCCGCCGCCTCGGCGATCCGGCCGAGCAGCGAGGACGACACGATCGACTCGGCGAACACGCCCCGCGCGCCCTTGTGCACCAGGTGCGCGGCGAGCAGCGAGCCCACCTCGTCACCGCGCAGCATCCGCCAGCCGCCCTCGACCGTCGGGTCCGGCACGGCCACCGCGCAGCGGTCGGCGTCCGGGTCGTTGGCGATCACGATGTCGGGGGCCACGGCGCGGGCCGCCTCGAAGGCGAGGTCCATCGCGCCCGGCTCCTCCGGGTTCGGGAAGGCGACGGTCGGGAACGCCGGGTCGGGCTCGGCCTGCTCGGCGACGAGCGCGGGCGGCGGGAAGCCGGCGCGCGCGAAGGCGGCCGTCAGGACGTCCTTGCCGACGCCGTGCATGGCCGTGTAGACGGTCCGGGCGGTACGGGGGGTGCCGGGGGTCAGGACGGCGTCCGTACGCGCCAGGTAGGCGTCCAGGACCTCGTCGCCGAGGGTCTCCCAGCCTTCCGACGGCCGGGGGACGTCGTTCAGCGAGCGCACCGCGTCGATCTCGGCGGCGATCTCCGCGTCCGCGGGCGGCACGATCTGCGAGCCGTCGCCGAGGTAGACCTTGTAGCCGTTGTCGCGCGGCGGGTTGTGGCTCGCGGTGACCTCGACACCGGCGACGGCGCCCAGGTGCCTTATGGCGTACGCCAGGACGGGCGTCGGCAGCGGGCGGGGGAGCAGGGCCGCCCGCAGTCCGGCGCCGATCATCACGGCGGCGGTGTCACGGGCGAAGTCGGCCGACTTGTAGCGGGCGTCGTAGCCGATCACGACCAGACCGTCGGTCCGACCCTTCGCCTTCAGGTACGCGGCGAGGCCGGCGGCGGCCCGGATGACGACCGAGCGGTTCATCCGCATGGGTCCCGCGCCCAGCTCGCCGCGCAGCCCGGCCGTACCGAACTGCAGCGTGCCGGCGAACCGGGCGGCGAGCTCGTCGGTCTCACCGGTCTCGATGAGCTTGGCGAGCTCCTCGCGGGTCTCACGGTCGGGGTCCTCGGCGAGCCAGGCCTTGGCCCGGGCGAGGAGGTCGTCCTGCGTCACGGTGGGTGCCTTTCGGAGGTACGGGGGGGAAGGGGAGGGCTAGTTCGTGTCCGGAAAGTCTCGCCTGGTCTGCGGCGCCCTGCACGCACGCTCGCCGCGTTGTCGTCGGCCGCCATGGCTCCGCCATTGTCGACCTCCTCCGCCTTGCGATCGCACGCACCGGACGCCGCAGACCCCGCCCTCCGGGCGGACGGCGATACTTTCCGGACACTCCCTGGGGCGGGGGTCGGTGCCGCTGCGCGAAGCCTTCCCCCACCCCGCCCCTTCCCGAAACGGAGGGCACGCCCCCGGACCCCCGTACGGCTCCGGCCGTGTTCGGGGGTGGGGGCGGAGCGCCGCACGTGTCAGATGCTTGTCAGATGCGGTCGAGGACCCGCGTCAGGAGCTCGCCCATCCGCGCCGCCGAGTCGCGGCCGGCCTGGAGGACCTCCTCGTGGTTCAGCGGCTCGCCCGACAGGCCCGCCGCCAGGTTGGTGACCAGGGAGATGCCCAGGACCTCGGCGCCCGCCTCGCGGGCCGCGATGGCCTCCAGGACGGTGGACATGCCGACCAGGTCGCCGCCCATGACGCGGACCATGTTGATCTCGGCCGGGGTCTCGTAGTGCGGCCCGGGGAACTGCACGTAGACGCCCTCTTCGAGGGTCTCGTCGACCTCCTTGCACAGCGCGCGCAGGCGCGGCGAGTAGAGGTCGGTGAGGTCCACGAAGTTCGCGCCGACGATCGGGGAGGCGGCCGTCAGGTTGATGTGGTCGCTGATCAGGACCGGCTGGCCGGGGCGCATGCCCTCGCGCAGGCCACCGCAGCCGTTGGTCAGCACGACGGTCTCGCAGCCGGCGGCGACGGCGGTGCGCACTCCGTGGGCGACGGAGGCGACGCCCCGGCCCTCGTAGAAGTGCGTACGGCCCAGGAAGACCAGCACGTGCTTCGCGCCGATCTTGTACGAGCGGACCTTGCCGCCGTGTCCCTCGACGGCCGGCGGCGGGAAGCCGGGAAGCTCGGTCACGGGGAACTCGGCCTCCGGAGCGCCGAGCGCGTCGACGGCCGGTGCCCAGCCGGAGCCCATGACGAGGGCGACGTCGTGGGTCTCGACTCCGGTCAGCTCGCGAAGACGCGCGGCAGCGGCCTCGGCGGCCTCGTACGGGGTGGCAGTTGCGTTCACTGACTCTCTCGCCTCGGGGAGGGGGGTCCGAGGGGGGAGCCCCGGACGGATTTCCTACGCGCAGAAGCGTAGCCCGAGAATTCCTACGCGCGTAGATGACGATGCTGACGGACATGCGATCGTTGTCTTGTCGTTTCCGACGAATGGCGTAGCGGACGGCGCCCCAGGTTCCACCAGGCCGATACCGCCGCGAACCGGGGCCGGTCGCCCGCGGGGGGCGCAACCGGCTGCCGGGGCCCTTGCGCGACCGGCTGCCCGCGAGGGGCGGCGCGACCGGCTAGCAGGGGCGCTTGCGCAGCTCCATCACGTAGTCGTGCGGGGCGCCCGCCGACTCGGCCGCGTCCGCGATCTCGCCGAGGTAGCGCGCGGAGGGCAGGCCGCCCTCGTAGGCGTTCAGGACGTACAGCCAGGTCGGCTCCTCGCCGTCCAGGGTGTGCACCCGGACCCGCATCCGGCGGTAGATGTCGAGGCCGACGCCCTCCCACCGGTCCATCGAGTCCTCGTCCATCGGTGCGATGTCGTACAGCGCGACGAAGACCTGGGAGCGCGGGGCCTCCACGATCGTGGCCAGCGCTCCCTCCCAGCCCATCTGCTCCCCGCCGAAGGTCAGCCGCCAGCCGTTGAGCCAGCCGGTGCCGCGCAGCGGGGAGTGCGGGGCGCGGCGGGTCATGAGCCGCGCGTCGAGGTTGCCGGCGTACGCGGCGTAGAGCGACATGGGATCGAGGGTACGGGAGGGGAGAGGGTGCACGCGGAAGTCCATGGTGGGGGCCGTATGGAGGCCCCGGCGAGAGGCGGGCCCCGGCGTACGGGACAATGGGGTACGCACTTGAAGCGTGCGGGACAATGGCGTACGCACTGCAGCCCCGGCGGGGGGACCCCCCGGCAGAACGAGAGCGCGAGGCGTAGATCCCAGTGACCCGGATCGTGATCATCGGCGGCGGACCCGGCGGATACGAGGCGGCCCTGGTGGGCGCCCAACTCGGCGCGGAGGTGACCGTCGTCGACTGCGACGGCCTCGGCGGCGCATCCGTCCTGACCGACTGCGTCCCCTCGAAGACCCTCATCGCGACGGCCGAGGTGATGACGACCTTCGACTCCTCGTACGAGGAGCTGGGCATCATCGTCGCGGACGACACCCCGCACGTGGAGCAGGCCGCCCGCGTCGTCGGTGTCGACCTCGGCAAGGTCAACCGCCGGGTGAAGCGCCTCGCGCTCGCCCAGTCCCACGACATCACCGCCTCGGTCACCCGGGCCGGCGCCCGCGTCCTGCGCGGTCGCGGCCGGCTCTCGGGCCGCCAGGCCGTGGACGGCTCCCGCCAGGTGATCGTGACCTCCGCCGACGGCTCGGAGGAGTCGCTGACCGCGGACGCCGTGCTGATCGCGACCGGTGGCCACCCGCGCGAGCTGCCCGACGCGCAGCCCGACGGCGAGCGCATCCTGAACTGGACCCAGGTCTACGACCTCAAGGAGCTCCCCGAGGAGCTCATCGTGGTCGGCTCGGGTGTGACGGGTGCCGAGTTCGCCGGCGCCTACCAGGCGCTCGGCTCGCGGGTGACCCTGGTGTCGAGCCGCGACCGCGTGCTGCCGGGCGAGGACCCGGACGCCGCCGCCGTCCTCGAGGACGTCTTCCGCCGCCGCGGCATGAACGTCATGGCCCGCTCGCGCGCCGAGTCCGCCAAGCGGGTCGGCGACCGCGTCGAGGTCACCCTCGCCGACGGCCGGGTCATCTCCGGCACCCACTGCCTCATGGCGGTCGGCGCCGTTCCGAACTCGGCCGGAATGGGTCTGGAGGAGGCCGGGGTCCGGCTCAAGGACTCGGGCCACATCTGGACCGACCGGGTCTCCCGCACCTCCGCGCCGGGCGTGTACGCCGCCGGTGACGTCACCGGCGTGTTCGCGCTGGCCTCGGTGGCGGCGATGCAGGGCCGGATCGCGATGTACCACTTCCTCGGCGACGCGGTGGCCCCGCTGAACCTGAAGACCGTCTCCTCGAACGTCTTCACCGACCCCGAGATCGCGACCGTCGGCTTCACCCAGGCGGACGTCGACGCGGGCAAGATCGAGGCCCGGGTCGTCAAGCTGCCGCTGCTGCGCAATCCGCGCGCCAAGATGCAGGGCATCCGGGACGGTTTCGTCAAGATCTTCTGCCGTCCCGGCACCGGGATCGTGGTCGGCGGCTGCGTCGTCGCCCCGAAGGCGAGCGAGCTGATCCACCCGATCTCGATCGCGGTCGACAACAATCTGACGGTCGAACAGATCGCAAACGCTTTCACCGTGTACCCCTCCCTGTCGGGCTCGATCGCCGAAGTGGCACGGCAGTTGCACACCCGAAAGACGGCGGGCGAGGGCTGACCCGCCCTCCCGCCTGGGAAGATCTGGACAACCCCCGGCAAGGCGGGGCATAGAACGATCAACCACGGGGCCTCCCATACCACTTGGAGGCCCCGTCTGTGCGTATCTTCTGCAATTCGGCGCATACTGCTGAAAAGTTCCGGCCGCGCAGGTTACTGTCAGTTTCGTGTTCGCTGCAGAACGTCGTCAGTTGATCCTCGAAATGGTGCGCGCCAACGGAGCCGTGTCGCTCCGTGAGCTCGCCCGCGTCGTCCAGACCTCAGAAGTGACCGTACGGCGAGACGTGCGGGCACTGGAGGCAGAAGGACTCCTCGACCGCCGGCACGGCGGTGCGGTACTGCCGGGCGGCTTCACGCGAGAATCCGGCTTCCCGCAGAAATCCCATCTCGCGACCGCCGAGAAGACGGCCATCGCCGATGTCGCCGCGAGCCTCGTCGAAGAGGGCGAGGCCATCGTCGTCGGCGCCGGGACGACCACGCAGGAGCTGGCCCGCCGGCTCGCCCGCGTGCCCGGCCTGACCGTGGTCACCAACTCCCTGCTCGTCGCCCAGGCGCTCGCCCACGCCAACCGGGTCGAGGTCGTGATGACCGGCGGCACGCTGCGGGGCTCGAACTACGCGCTGGTGGGCAGCGGGGCCGAGCAGTCCCTCCAGGGGCTGCGGGTCTCCCGCGCCTTCCTCTCCGGCAGCGGTCTGACCGCCGAGCGGGGTCTGTCGACGTCCAACATGCTCTCCGCGAGCGTGGACCGGGCGCTGGTGCAGGCGGCGGCGGAGGTCGTGGTGCTTGCCGATCACACCAAGCTCGGCACCGACACCATGTTCCAGACGGTGCCGACCGACGTGATCACCCGGCTCGTCACCGACGAGCCGCCGGCGCACGACGACCGGGCCGCCACGGAACTCCAGGCGCTGGCCGACCAGGGTGTCCAGATCGCCGTGGCGGGGACGGGTGCGAGCGCGGGGCCGACGGGTGACCCGGCGCCCCCGGGCAGCCGCCAGCGCCGCGACCTGCCGCTTCCCGGCCAGCGTGGGCGCCACCCGGCCGGCCAGTTCCGTGGTGGTCCGACCTCCGCCCTGACCGCCGAGGCGATGGCGCCGGAGCGCACGGCACGGGTCGCGGACATGCGCCGCCGCTGAGCGACCGGCGCGCACCGAGCGTCAGGCGACGAGCGACAGGCGCCGAGCTCAGGCGCTGAACGTCAGGGCGACGTCACGGGCTCGACGTCACGGGCTCGACGTCATGCGCTCGACGTCATCCCCGTCTCCTGCGGAGCGTCAGGCCCTGAGGCCCCGTAGGGTCAGTTCGAGCAGCCGGTCCGGCAACCCCGCGTCCTGCGGGCTCTGTTCGGCGGCGAGCACGATGGCGTGGGTGAGCTGCATCAGATCGCCGATGGACACGTCGGCGCGCACCGTGCCCGCCTCCCGGGCGCGGGACAGCAGGATCTCGCCGGTCGCACGCAGCGGCACGTCGCACTGCGCGAGCGCCGAACTCGCGTCCCGCGAGGCCGACATGAGTGCCCGCGCGAAGCCCCGGTACTCACCCGCGTGGGTGATCAGGGCGCGCAGCCACTCCACGAGCGCCGGGCACGGCTCCTCGGCCGCCGCGAGCTCACGGCCCCGTTGGAGCAGCGCGGCCAGGGCCTCCTGGAAGACGGCGCTCACCAGCGCGTCGCGGGTGGGGAAGTGCCGGTACAGCGTGCCGATGCCGACTCCCGCCCGGCGGGCTACATCCTCCAGCGAGGCGTCCGTACCGTGCTCGGCGAAGGCGGCCCGGGCCTCGGTCAGCAGCCGCTCGTGATTGCGGCGCGCGTCGGCGCGCATGGGGGCTCCTCGGTTCGGCGAAGGGCCCGCAGGCGGTGTGCCTGCGGGCCCTTCCCAGCGTACAAACGGCGGATGCCGTCGGTCGTCAGTCCTTGATCTCGCAGATCGCGGCGCCGGAGGTGATCGACGCGCCGATCTCGGCCGCCAGGCCCTTGACGGTGCCGGAGCGGTGCGCGTTGAGCGGCTGCTCCATCTTCATGGCCTCCAGGACGACGATCAGGTCGCCCTCCTTGACCTCCTGGCCCTCCTCGACGGCCACCTTCACGATGGTGCCCTGCATCGGGGAGGCGAGGGTGTCGCCGGAGGCCGTCGGGCCGGACTTCTTCGCGGCACGGCGCTTCGGCTTGGCGCCGGCGGCCAGACCCGTACGGGCCAGGGACATGCCGAGCGAGGACGGGAGCGAGACCTCCAGGCGCTTGCCGCCGACCTCGACGACGATCGTCTCGCGGCCGGACTCGTCCTCCTCGGCCTCGGAGCCCGCCGGGGCGAACGGCTTGATCTCGTTGACGAACTCGGTCTCGATCCACCGGGTGTGGACGCGGAACGGGTCCGCCGTGAAGGCGGGGTCGACGACCACGGCCTGGTGGAACGGGATGGCCGTGGCCATGCCCTCCACCTTGAACTCGGCCAGGGCGCGGGCGGCGCGCTGGAGCGCCTGCTCGCGGGTGGCGCCGGTGACGATCAGCTTGGCCAGGAGCGAGTCCCAGGCCGGGCCGATGACCGAGCCGGACTCGACGCCCGCGTCCAGGCGGACACCGGGGCCGGACGGCGCGGCGAAGGTGGTGACGGTGCCGGGCGCGGGCAGGAAGTTGCGGCCCGGGTCCTCGCCGTTGATACGGAACTCGAAGGAGTGACCCCGCACGGCCGGGTCGCCGTAACCCAGCTCCTCGCCGTCGGCGATCCGGAACATCTCGCGGACCAGGTCGATGCCGGTGACCTCTTCGGTGACCGGGTGTTCCACCTGGAGGCGGGTGTTGACCTCCAGGAAGGAGATCGTGCCGTCCACGCCGACCAGGAACTCGACCGTGCCGGCGCCGACGTAGCCGGCCTCCTTCAGGATCGCCTTCGAGGCGGCGTACAGCTGGGCGTTCTGCTCCTCGGAGAGGAACGGCGCGGGGGCCTCCTCGACGAGCTTCTGGTGGCGGCGCTGGAGCGAGCAGTCACGGGTGGAGACGACGACCACGTTGCCGTGGGAGTCGGCGAGGCACTGGGTCTCGACGTGCCGCGGCTTGTCCAGGTAGCGCTCGACGAAGCACTCGCCGCGGCCGAAGGCGGCGACGGCCTCGCGGACGGCGGAGTCGTAGAGCTCCGGCACCTCTTCGAGGGTGCGGGCGACCTTCAGACCGCGACCGCCACCACCGAAGGCGGCCTTGATCGCGATCGGCAGCCCGTGCTCCTCGGCGAAGGCGACGACCTCGTCGGCGCCGGAGACCGGGTCGGGCGTGCCGGCGACGAGCGGGGCGCCCGCGCGCTGGGCGATGTGACGGGCCGCCACCTTGTCGCCGAGGTCACGGATGGCCTGCGGCGGCGGGCCGATCCAGGTCAGACCGGCGTCGAGCACGGCCTGGGCGAACTCGGCGTTCTCGGAAAGGAACCCGTAGCCGGGGTGGATCGCGTCCGCGCCCGAGTCCTTCGCCGCCTGCAGCACCTTGGCCATGTCCAGATAGCTGGCGGCCGGGGTGTCACCGCCCAGAGCGAACGCCTCGTCGGCCGCGCGGACGTGCAGAGCGTCCCGGTCCGGATCGGCGTAGACGGCTACGCTGGCGATCCCGGCATCCCGGCAAGCACGGGCGACACGGACAGCGATTTCGCCACGGTTGGCGATGAGCACCTTGCGCACGATGGCTCCCTCCTTGAAACAAGCTGAGTTTAGGGACTGCCGACACGGCACTTCGACCCGTCCCCAGTGGTGAGCTTGCCCACACGGAGCGTGATACGAGGCTTGCTCGGGTCGTGAAATCCCTTGTCGTACCACGGTACGCAGGGTTCCTCTACGGCACAGTAGCTCCGAGGTGTGGCACAGGTCTCTGTTCGGGGGACCAGTCGCCGACGAGGTTTCTTTGTGGAGTCCCTACGAATGGCGCAATGATTCTTTGCCTTGTCATCCGTACGTGCGGACCCTTGTCCGGAGGTTTACCCGGCAGTAGCCTTCGCGCTGTCATCCGTACTGCAGGTAACAGCCATACACAGGGGGTGGCCCAGGTGGCCCGCAGACCGATAGCTCTCGTGACGGCGGCGGTGCTGTTCCTGGAGGCGCCGGGCATCGTCGCGCTCAACGCCGTCATGGCCCGGTTCGTCGAGGTCCAGTCGATGTCCCTCGACGGCCTCGACCCGGACCACATGGTGACCGGCACATGGGTGCTCGGCATCGTCTCCGGCCTGCTGCTCGCGCTGTGCGCCACCGTCGCTCTCCTCGCCGGCGTCCAGGACCGGCGCCCCGGGCGCGCCGGGCGGGCCCTGCTCGTCGGCTGCGCCGTCGTGCACGGGGTGCTCGGCGCGGTGACGGTCGGTCTGATCGGCTGGGGGGCCTTCGCGTTCATGACCGTGGTGCTGGGTCTGATCGTGCTGACCCTGGTGGCGTACGGAAAGGGCACCGACGCCCTGGAAGAGGCGCCGGCGCCCGCGTAGGCCCGGAGCACCGGATGAGGTTCACTCCCACAGATCGGTGATCGAGACCCCCAGCTTGCCGAGCAGGGTGCGCAGCAGGGGCAGCGACAGGCCGATCACATTGCCCGGGTCCCCGTCGATGCCGTCGATGAACGGCGCCGAGCGGCCGTCGAGCGTGAACGCGCCCGCCACGTGCAGCGGTTCGCCGCTCGCCACGTACGCGGCGATCTCGGCGTCCGTCGGCTCGCCGAAGCGGACGACGGTCGAGGCGGTCGCCGACTCGTACCGCTTGGCCGCCGTGTCGTACACGCAGTGACCCGTCTGGAGGATGCCCACCCGCCCGCGCATCGCCTTCCAGCGCGCGGTGGCCTCCTCGGCGTCGGCGGGCTTGCCGAGCGCCTGCTTGTCCAGCTCCAGGACCGAGTCGCAGCCGATCACCAGTGCACCGAACGCCTCGGGGCGGGCGGCCACGTGCGCGGCCTTGGCCTCGGCGAGCGCGAGGGCGAGTTCGGCCGGGGTGGGGGCGTGCATCTTGTCCTCGTCGACGCCGCTGACGATGACCTCGGGGGCGAGTCCGGCCTGCCGCAGCAGTCCGAGACGGGCGGGTGAGGCGGAGGCGAGCACGACACGGCGGCGATCAGCAGTCATGGGGAAAGCGTAGCCAGTGCGGGCGCCCTCGGGAGCCTTCGCGAGCCCTCAGGTGCTCTCAGAGCTCTCAGGCGCTCTCGGGCGCTCTCAGTGGACGCCGACCACGAACATCGCCACCACCATCGCCAGGGCCAGCAGGATCGACGCGCGGCGCAGCATGGCCTGCATGTCGCGCATCTCCTTCGGCGGCTCGTTCTTCGGGTCGGACCAGAGCATGTCCCGATCCTCCGGCCACGAAGGCCGCGGCGCCTGAGTACCCGTACTCAGGCGCCGCGGTTCAACGGCCTCATGACGGGAGGGTGAACACTCCACCGCCCGCCGCCGTCAGTGCCGCCCGGACCGCTCGCTCCGCGTCCTCGGGCCCCAGCGGCTCGCGCGTGATCATGAAGCGGTAGTAGAGCGGCGCCGAGACGGCGCGCAGCAGTTCGAGGCCGTCCGTGTCCGGTGGGATCTCGCCGCGGGCGGTGCCCCGCTTCACCACCGGGGCCCACTCCTCCAGTCGGGCCCGGTAGAAGCCGTTCAGCGCCTCGGCGCACTCCTCGTCGCAGGCCGCGGCGGCGATGACCGCGCGGAAGACGGCGCCCATCCGCCGGTCGGTGAGGGTCTTGACGACGAGCGCGGCGTTGGCCCGCAGGTCGCCCGCCAGGCTGCCGGTGTCGGAGGCCGGGAGGGACTGCTCCGCCATGTCCCGCAGGAGGTCGGCGACGAGGCCGACCGGGGAGCCCCAGCGGCGGTAGACGGTCGTCTTGCCGACGCCGGCGTTCGCGGCGACATGGTCCATGTTCAGCGCGTGGAAGCCCGCTGTGGCCAGGGCGTCCTCGGTCGCTTCGAGGACGGCCCGGCGCACCTTCGCGGTACGGCCCCCGGGGCGCACGGTGCCGGCGGCGGCCGGCTGACTCTCATTCAAACGGGTCTCCTGTTCCATTAACGGCTCCGACTCTGCTACGGTCCTGGACATCCTAATGGAACCAGAAGCCCATTAAGGGGTCCACTCATGGTCGCCACCGAGCTGTCCACCCGTACAGACGACTCGCCCGCCCGCATGGACGGGCGGATGCGGCTCGTCCTCCTCGTCCTCCTCGTCGCCCAGTTCATGCTGGCCGTCGACTTCTCGATCCTGAACGTCGCACTCCCCGTCATCGGCGAAGGACTCGGCTTCACCCTGGGCAACCTCCAGTGGATCGCCACCGCCTTCGCGCTCGCCGCCGCCGGATTCACCCTCCTCCTCGGGCGCGTCGCCGACATCGTCGGACGCCGCCGCCTCTTCCTGGCCGGCATGGCGCTCCTCGGGATCTCCTCCCTCGTCGGCGGACTCGCCACCAGTCCGGAAATGCTGATGGCCGCCCGCGTCGCCCAGGGCCTCGCCACCGCCGCCGTCACCCCCGCCGGGCTCTCCCTCCTCACCTCCTCCTTCCCGGAAGGACCCCTGCGCGCCAAGGCGCTCGGCCTCAACGGCGCCCTCATGTCGGCCGGCTTCACCACCGGAGCCGTCCTCGGCGGCGTCCTGACCGACGTGCTCTCCTGGCGCTGGGCCTTCTTCGTCAACGTGCCGGTCGCCCTCGCCGTGCTCCTCGTCGCGCCCGTCGTCCTGAAGGAGAGCCGCCCCGCCGTCCGCCCCCGCCTCGACGTCCCCGGCGCGATCACCGTCACCGGCGGGCTCCTCGCCCTCGTCTACGGCCTCACCACCGAACCCCTGGCGCTCCCCCTCGGCGCCGCCCTGCTCGTCGCCTTCTGGTTCGTCGAGCGGCGGGCCGCCTCACCCCTCGTACCCGTACGGATCCTCACGCGCCGCACCGTCGTCCTGGGCAACCTCGCCGGGCTCGTCGCCTTCGTCACCGAGACCTCGCTGGTCTTCCTGATGACGCTCTACCTCCAGGACGTCCTCGGCTTCTCGCCGCTCGCCGCCGGGCTGTCCTTCGGCGTCCTGGGCGCGGGCACGGTCCTCGGCGGGGTGTACGCGTCCCGGTTCATCGGCCGCTACGGCGCCCGCACCGCCCTCGTCGCCGGCGGGCTCCTCCAGGCGGCCGCCACACTCTCCCTCTACGCCCTCGGCGACGACCGGAGCTGGCTCTGGCTGCTGCTCGCCGGCACCTTCGCCGGCGGCGTCGGCAACATGCTCGCCATCGTCGGCTTCATGGTCACCGCGACCTCCGGACTGCCCGACTCCGAGCAGGGGATGGCCACCGGGCTCGCCACCATGACCCAGCAGATCGGCATCACCATGGGTACGCCGATCATGAGCGCCGTCGTGGTCACCTCCACCACGGTCCTCGACGGCATCGGCCTCGCGGTCCTCGTCAACGCCGCGATCGTCCTGGCGGGCGCGGTCCTCTCGGGCCTCTTCCTCCGCAGGACGTGAGCCCGGGATGCCCGTACACCCGGACGCACGAAGGCCGGACCTCCCGCACAAGAGGTCCGGCCTTCGCCGTGGTGCACCTGGTGCACTGCCGGTGAACGCCTACGCCGGCCAGTAGGAGCGCGCCCAGGAGCGCGGCCCCGGGCGGTGCCGTACCTCGCGGGCGATCCGTGACGGGTCCGACCAGCTCTCGGGAACCGCCGGGCCACCGCCGGCCGCGGACGCCGCCGCCGTCGCAGCGGCCCGGGCCTGGACCACCGCCAGTGCGGCGGCCAGCTCCTCCGGGGTCGGGTTTCCTCGTACGACCTTGATCACAGCGACTCCTTGTCAGGTCTAGAGGGGGATGTTGCCGTGCTTCTTCGGAGGCAGGGATTCCCGCTTCGTCCGCAGCTGGCGCAGGCCCTTCACGATCTGCGGGCGCGTGTCCGACGGCATGATCACGCCGTCGATGTAGCCGCGCTCGGCCGCCGTGTACGGGTTGAGCAGCGTGTCCTCGTACTCCTGGATCAGCCGCGCCCGCTCCGCCTCCTGGTCCTCCGCCGCCGCGATGGTGCGGCGGTGCAGGATGTTCACCGCGCCCTGCGCGCCCATGACCGCGATCTGCGCCGTCGGCCAGGCCAGGTTCAGGTCCGCGCCCAGGTGCTTGGAGCCCATGACGTCGTACGCGCCGCCGAACGCCTTGCGGGTGATGACCGTGATCAGCGGGACGGTCGCCTCGGCGTACGCGTAGATCAGCTTCGCGCCCCGGCGGATGATGCCGCCGTACTCCTGGTCCACGCCCGGCAGGAAGCCCGGCACGTCGACGAAGGTGATCACCGGGATGTTGAAGGCGTCGCAGGTGCGGACGAAGCGCGCCGCCTTCTCGCTCGCGTTGATGTCCAGACAGCCGGCGAACTGCATCGGCTGGTTGGCGACGATACCGACCGGGAAGCCCTCGACCCTGCCGAAGCCGGTCACGATGTTCGGCGCGAACAGCGCCTGCGTCTCCAGGAACTCGCCGTCGTCCAGCACGTGCTCGATGACCCGGTGCATGTCGTACGGCTGGTTCGCGGAGTCCGGGATCAGGACGTCCAGCTCACGGTCCTCGTCGTTCACCTCGGTCTCGGCGACCTCGGGGAAGGCCGGCGGCTCGGAGAGGTTGTTCGACGGCAGGTACGACAGCAGGGACTTGACGTACTCGATCGCGTCCTTCTCGTCGCCCGCCATGTGGTGCGCGACACCGGAGGTGGTGTTGTGCGTCCGGGCGCCACCCAGCTCCTCGAAGCCGACGTCCTCACCGGTGACCGTCTTGATGACGTCCGGGCCGGTGATGAACATGTGCGAGGTCTGGTCCACCATCACCGTGAAGTCGGTGATCGCGGGGGAGTACACGGCGCCGCCCGCGCACGGGCCGACGACCAGGGAGATCTGCGGGATGACACCCGAGGCGTGGGTGTTGCGGCGGAAGATCTCGCCGTACATGCCCAGCGCGTTGACACCCTCCTGGATGCGGGCGCCGCCGGAGTCGTTGATGCCGATCACCGGGCAGCCCGTCTTCAGGGCGAAGTCCATCACCTTGATGATCTTCTGACCGAAGGTCTCGCCCAGCGCGCCGCCGAACACCGTGAAATCCTGCGAGAAGACCGCGACCGGGCGGCCGTCGACCGTGCCGTAGCCGGTGACGACACCGTCTCCGTACGGCCGGTTCTTCTCCAGCCCGAAGTTGGTCGACCGGTGCCGGGCCAGCTCGTCGAGCTCCACGAAGGAGCCCTCGTCGAGCAGCAGCTCGATCCGCTCGCGCGCGGTCAGCTTGCCCTTGGCGTGCTGCTTCTCCACGGCACGCTCGGAACCGGCGTGGGTGGCCTCGTCAATACGGCGCTGCAGATCCGCGATCTTGCCCGCGGTCGTGTGAATGTCGATTTCGTGTGGCTGTACCGACTCGGACATCGGGATGCGGCTCCCTGCCTGGTCACGGGGGTTCGTTGGCTACGAATGGGCTACTGCTGGGCTACTGATCCGTAGGGTATCGACGCCGATACGGTTCGGCACTGCGGTCTTTGCCACACCTAGTCTGGCTTGCATGACGTCCTCTCATGGCTCAGGAGGCCCCTGGTCCGACCTGGACCGGCCCCCGCTCAACGCCACCGCACTGCGCCGCGCTCTCGTGCTCCCCGACGGTCTGTGGACCTCGGTCGACGTGGTCGGCACCACCGGTTCCACCAACTCCGACCTGGCCGCCCGCGCCGACGAACTGCCCGAGGGCGCGGTGCTCGTCGCCGAGGAGCAGACCTCGGGCCGCGGCCGCCTCGACCGCAGCTGGGTCGCGCCCGCCCGGTCCGGGCTCTTCGTCTCCGTCCTGTTCAAGCCCGCGGTGCCGGTGCACCGGTGGGGGTGGCTGCCGCTGCTCACCGGCGTCGCGGCGGCGACCGGGCTCGCGAAGTCCGCCGGGGCCGACCTCTCCCTCAAGTGGCCGAACGACCTGCTGGTTTCGGTCGGGGGCGAGGAACGGAAGACCGGCGGCATCCTCGCCGAGCGGGCGGGCGAGGACGCGATCGTCGTCGGGCTCGGCATCAACGTCACCCTGCGCGAGGAGGAGCTGCCCGTCCCGGCGGCGGGCTCGCTGCTCCTCGCGAACGCGGTCTCGACCGACCGGGACACCCTGCTGCGGTCGGTCCTGCGGTCCCTGGAGCACTGGTACGGGGAGTGGGTGCGGGCCGACGGCGACCCCGCGGCCTCCGGCCTCCAGGAGGCGTACGCCGCGGGCTGCGCGACCCTGGGCCGCCATGTCCGGGCGGACCTCCCGGGCGAGCGGATGCTGGAGGGCGAGGCGGTGGCGGTGGACGGCGACGGCCGCCTGGTGGTGGCGACCGAGGGCGGCGGCACGGAGGCCGTCTCGGCGGGGGACATCGTCCACATGCGCGCGCCGGCGTAGAGCGCGTGAGGGGCATCCACGCCGCCCCGGCGGAACAGATGCCCCTCCCCGGGCACGGTTCGGGCGTGAGCTGGCACACACCTGTCGTATCGTGGAGCGCGATCCAGGCGACAGATCGGCAGGGCAGTGGGCAGGGAACGGGCAGGAGGCGGCCGGTGACCGTCGACGACGCGCACAACGGCGGCGAGGCCGAGCCACCGGCGTACCCCACCCCCCACCATGTGGTCGACCACACGGCCGAGCCGACCGACGACCCGCTCGCCATCCGCCTCGAACAGCTCATCCTCGGCGCCGACCGCCGCTACACCCCCTTCCAGGCCGCCCGCACCGCGGGCGTCTCCATGGAGCTGGCCTCCCGTTTCTGGCGCGCCATGGGCTTCGCCGACATCGGTCAGGCCAAGGCGCTCACCGAGGCCGACGTGCTCGCCCTGCGCCGGCTCGCCGGTCTCGTGGAGGCCGGGCTGCTCAGCGAGCCGATGGCCGTGCAGGTCGCCCGGTCCACGGGGCAGACGACCGCCCGGCTGGCCGAGTGGCAGATCGACTCGTTCCTGGAGGGGCTGACCGAGCCGCCCGAGCCCGGCATGACCCGTACCGAGGTCACGTACCCCCTCGTCGAGCTGCTCCTGCCCGAGCTGGAGGAGTTCCTGATCTACGTCTGGCGCCGCCAGCTCGCCGCCGCCACCGGACGGGTCGTGCAGGCGGCCGACGACGAGGAGATGGTCGACCGTCGGCTGGCCGTCGGCTTCGCCGACCTGGTCGGCTTCACCCGCCTGACCCGCCGCCTGGAGGAGGAGGAGCTCGGCGAACTGGTCGAGGCCTTCGAGACCACCTGCGCCGACCTGGTCGCCGCGCACGGCGGCCGGCTCATCAAGACGCTCGGCGACGAGGTCCTGTACGCCGCCGACGACGCCGGTACGGCCGCCGAGATCGCCCTGCGGCTGATCGAGACGCTCAGCCACGACGAGACCATGCCGGCCCTGCGCGTCGGCATCGCCTTCGGCACGGTGACGACCCGCATGGGCGACGTCTTCGGCACGACGGTGAACCTGGCGAGCCGGCTCACCTCGATAGCGCCCAAGGACACCGTCCTGGTCGACGGGGCGCTCGCCGAGGAGCTGACCCGCACCGGCGACGCGCCGGTCTCGGAGACGCAGGCGGCCGAGGAGGCGGCCCGCGCCGAGAAGGAGGGCGAGCAGCCGCCGACGTACCGCTTCGCGCTCCAGCCGATGTGGCAGCGCCCGGTGCGCGGCCTCGGCGTCGTGGAACCCTGGCAGCTGAGCCGCCGCCCGACTTAGGGGGTGCCGGGTGGATCAGGCCGGGCTCGCGGGCTCTGGCACGCACTCCCCCGTAGCCCTTCGGGCACGGGAGGTGCCCCCACGCCGCGTTGTCGTCAGTCGTCGACGCTCCGCGGGGACTCCCTCCTCCGCCTTGCGATCGCACGCACCAGAGTCCGCTCCCTGATCCGGCCTGATCCACCCGGCACCCCCTAAGATCCCCCGTGAACAGTCGTTAACCGGGAGGGTGTGCGGTCATGTCGGACCAGTCGGAGCAGCGTTTTGGTGAGTTCGTCGTGGTTCGGAAGGACGGGTACGTCGCCGAGCTCGTCCTCGACCGGCCCAAGGCGATGAACGCGGTCTCCTCCGAGATGGCCCGCTCCATCGGCGCGGCCTGCGCCGCGCTCGCCGAGGACGCGTCGGTACGGGTGACGGTGCTGACCTCCTCCAACGACCGCGCCTTCTGCGTCGGCGCCGACCTCAAGGAGCGCAACTCCTTCACGGACGCCGAGCTGGTCCGCCAGCGGCCCACCGCCCGGGGCGCCTACACCGGCGTTCTGGAGCTCCCGATGCCGACCGTCGCCGCGGTGCACGGCTTCGCGCTCGGCGGCGGCTTCGAGCTGGCGCTCGCCTGCGACGTGATCGTGGCCGACGCCACGGCCGTCGTCGGGCTGCCCGAGGTGTCGGTGGGCGTGATCCCCGGTGGTGGCGGTACGCAGCTGCTCCCGCGTCGGGTCGGGGCGGCCCGCGCGGCCGAGCTGGTCTTCACGGCGCGCCGGGTGGAGGCCGCGGAGGCGCGCGAGCTGGGGCTCGTCGACCTGCTGGAGGAGGACGCGCGGACGGCCGCCCTGGAGCTGGCCGGACGGATCGCGGCCAACTCCCCGGTCGGGCTGCGGGCCGCGAAGCGCGCCATGCGGCTCGGGCACGGGCTCGATCTGCGGGCCGGGCTGGAGGTGGAGGACGCGGCGTGGCGGTCCGTGGCGTTCTCGGGGGACCGGGCGGAGGGTGTGGCGGCCTTCAACGAGAAGCGGAAGCCCGCGTGGCCCGGTGAGTGAGCACCCGGCACGCTGACTCCGCACGCTAGGGGAAATGTCCCCATTTCATCCATATGTCACTTTCCGTGACGCCTCACCAGTAAAAAAGGATGAAACATCCCTAAGCTGGATGAATGGGAGAGGATGTGCGGCTGCGGGCCGTGGTGGCGCTGGCGCAGGCGATGGCGGCGGCGCACACCCCGCGCGAGTTCTGGCGGGCGGCGGCGCTCGGTGCCCGCGACGGGCTCGATGGGCACTTCGCCGCCCTGTCCGTCTGGGAGCGGGACCACGGGCGGCTGAAGGTGCTGGTGAACGCCGGGGAGCGGGCGGTGGGGGAGGAGGAGTTCCCCGACGCGGAGACCTACCCCGTCCACCAGTTCCCCGAGATCACCGAATTCCTGCACGAGCAGTGGGCGGGCGGCGGTGAGCCCGACGCGTGGGTGGAGACCGCGGGCGACCGGATCCCGACGGGCCGCGTCACCGGGCTCCGCAGGCGGGGGCGTGGCTGCTGTGTCGTCGCGCCGATCGTGCTGCACGGCCGGGCCTGGGGCGAGCTGTACGTGGCGCGGCCGGCCGGGGCGCGGGTCTTCGACCGCGACGACGCCGACTTCGCGGCGGTGCTCGCCGCCGTGGTGGCGGCGGGCATCGCCCAGGCGGAGCGCCTGGAGGAGGTACGGAAACTGGCCTTCACCGACCCGCTGACGGGGCTCGCGAACCGCCGCGCCGTCGACACCCGGCTGGACGAGGCGATCGAGCGGTACCGGACGGACGGGTCCGTGGTGAGCCTGGTGGTCTGCGACCTGAACGGCCTGAAGCGGGTGAACGACACCCACGGCCACGCCGTGGGCGACCGTCTGCTGGAACGGTTCGGCTCGGTGCTCTCGCGGTGCGGGGCGATGCTGCCGGGGGCGCTGTCGGCGCGCCTGGGGGGCGACGAGTTCTGCCTGCTGTCGGTCGGGCCGAGCGCGGACGAGGTGGTGGCGGTGGCGGACGAGCTGTGCGTACGGGCCGGGGAGCTGGAGCTCGGCGAGGGAGTCGCCTGCGGGGTGGCGTCGACGGGCGACCCCATCGGCCCGCTGAAGTCCGCCCGCCGCCTCTTCCGCCTCGCGGACGCGGCCCAGTACCAGGCGAAGGCGGCCCGCTCGTCGAAACCGGTCGTGGCGGGCCGCGACGGCACGGTCATCCCACTCGCCGACGCCCCTCCGGGCGCCCGCGACCGCCGGCGCTTCCGCGACGCGCCGCCGGTGGAGGGCCTGCCGTAGCCTCGCCCGCGGCCTGTCGTCCCGGCCACCTGTCGTGCTCGGCCGGGTGGGCGCGGCAGCGTATGGCGGGGGGTCATGCGCCCTCGTGCGCCGGGCGGACGGTGGCCGGCCCGTCGGGCGCGCCGGGCGCTGGTCGTACCGGCGCCGGGTGAGGCGGAGCGTCCGTGCGGGAGTGGGACCGCGGCGGACCGGACGGGCTGGTTCCGGACGGGCGGGGCGTTGTGCGCCGGGGCGTACGTGGGGGAGGGAGGGGGCCGCCTCGACGGGGGTGCCGGCCACCGTGAGGTGAGGCCGGCCGCGGGGCGGTCCTGATGGCGCGCGCGTGCGCCCTTGTCGGGCCGATACCACCTCCCTAGCGTCGCTGGGCACCGAGACCCTGCCTCCGCAGGGTCGGTGACGGTCGATCAGGGGGGTTCATGAAGAGCCGATTCAGACGTTCCCTCGCCCTCGTGGGAGCGCTTGTCCTGCTGCCCTTCCTGGCGGTGTCCGCCCACGCGGAGCCGCCCGAGCCACTGTCCGCCGACGAGATCGCGGCCCTGTCCCCGGAGCGGCAGGCCGAAGTGCTCGAACCGCTACGGCTGGCCGCCGACGCCGCCGCCCAGGCCGGGCAGTCCGGCGCCTGGGCGGACGTCTACACCCAGGTCGAGATGGCCTCCGACTACCGCTCCGTCAACGTGTATCTGACCGACCCGGGCCAAGGCGCGCGCTTCCTGGCCGCCGCGCACCGGGCCGGCCCCGAGGCGGACTCCCGCCTGATCCGTATCCTCCCCGCCAAGAAGTCCCGCACGGCCCTCAGGGACGAGATCTCCGCCCTCGCCTCCCGTACGGACCTGCCCTTCATCGTGTCCCTGGCGGGAACGTCGGCGGACGGCGGCACCATCGAGCTCGCGGTCGACAAGCCGGCCGCGGCCCGGGAGTGGTTGGCCTCACCGGCCGTCGCCCGGCAGCGCGCGGCGGGCGGGGCCACTCCGGTCCGGGTGCGCCAGGCGCCGCCGTCGGCGCCGCTGAGCCGGTGGAACGACACGGCACCCTTCTACGCGGGGGCCGCGCTCGGCCCCGCCAACGGCGACCGCTCGTGGTGCACCAGCGGGATCCCCGCCGTCAGTACGTGGGACGGGCGTCAGTGGCTGGTCACCGCCGGGCACTGCTACAACGTCAACGACAACGTCTGGGCGGCCGGCGGCAATTACATCGGCCAGGTGAAGTACAAGCGGCCGGAGCTCGACGCGGCCTTCATCGAGGCCCGGACCTACCGCAACACCTGGGACGGGGTCGACGCGACGGGCTACAGCCGCTATCTGAACGGGGTCCGCAACGTCGCGGTCGGTGACTTCACCTGCCAGCTGGGCTACAACTCCAAGGTGGTCTGCAACATCCGCACGGTGTACGCCGGCAACGCCAGCTGGGTCGTCAACGGGACGACTGTCTGGGGCAGTTACGGCGTACCGCACTACGGCGGCATCGTCGGGCGCGGCGGTGACAGCGGCGGCCCGGTGATCTCCATCAACGACCCCAACTCCCGGCAGCTCAACGGGATCGTCAGCTACGGATACGGGTGCAACGCCGCCAGGGAGTGCAGCACCGGGCTGGCCTGGGTCGATGTCTGGTCCATCTTCAACGGCTTCGCGATCAAGCTGAACCCGTCCTGACGGGCGGCGCAAGGGCGAGCTGACGGCCACCTCCGCCGCCTGGGTCGCGTTCACCGCGTTCGCGAGCGCTCACACGGTGGCCCCTCCCCGCTCCCGGCCCCTGCCACTCGGCGGGGGCCTTCGGCGTTCGCGGGGGGCCGCCGCGGCCCCGGGGACACTCCCCTTCCCCGGCAGGGCAGAGGGCGTCGGCGACGGTGGCGGAAGCCGCCCTTCGTCAGCCCGGTCCGGTCGCGATCCTCACCTCCGACGTCGACGACATGATCCGGCTGTGCGGCAATCAGGTCAGGCTCATCGCGCTCTGAGGGCGGCCTCGCCGGGCTGGCCGCGCGACACGACAGCTAGTGACAGGTCGCTCTTCAGTCCGTAGGGTGCTGAATATGGATATGCACACTGTCGTCCTTGGCACGTCCGGCACCACCCCCCAGGACGTCATCGACGTCGCCCGCCACGGCGCCCGCGTCGAGCTGTCGGCCGAGGCCGCGGAGGCGCTCGCCGGTGCTCGGGCCGTCGTCGACGCGCTCGCCGCGAAGCCCGAGCCCGTGTACGGCGTCTCGACCGGGTTCGGCGCGCTCGCCACCCGGCACATCAGCCCGGAGCTCCGTGCCCAGCTGCAGCGCAACATCGTCCGCTCGCACGCCGCCGGCATGGGCCCGCGCGTCGAGCGGGAGGTCGTGCGCGCGCTGATGTTCCTGCGGCTCAAGACCGTCGCCTCCGGGCACACCGGTGTCCGGCCCGAGGTCGCGCAGACCATGGCCGACGTCCTCAACGCCGGCATCACACCGGTCGTGCACGAGTACGGCTCCCTCGGCTGCTCCGGCGATCTCGCGCCGCTCTCCCACTGCGCGCTCACCCTGATGGGCGAGGGGGACGCCGAAGGCCCCGACGGGAGCGTCGAGCCTGCCGGTGAGCTGCTCGCCGCCGCCGGGATCGCGCCCGTCGAGCTCCGCGAGAAGGAGGGCCTCGCCCTCCTCAACGGCACCGACGGCATGCTCGGCATGCTGATCATGGCCCTCGCCGACCTCGACACCCTCTACAAGTCGGCCGACATCACCGCGGCCCTCTCCCTCGAAGCCCTCCTCGGCACCGAGAAGGTCCTCGAACCCGAGCTGCACGCCATCCGCCCCCACCCCGGCCAGGGCGCCTCCGCCGCCAACATGCTCGCCGTGCTCAAGGGCTCCGGGCTCACCGGCCACTTCCAGGAGGAAGAGGCCCCGCGCGTCCAGGACGCCTACTCCGTGCGCTGCGCCCCGCAGGTCGCCGGCGCCGGCCGCGACACCATGGCCCACGCCCGCCTGGTCGCCGAGCGCGAGCTCGCCTCGGCCGTGGACAACCCCGTGGTCCTCGCGGACGGCCAGGTGCGCTCCAACGGCAACTTCCACGGCGCCCCCGTCGCGTACGTCCTGGACTTCCTCGCCATCGCCGCCGCCGACCTCGGCTCCATCGCCGAGCGCCGCACCGACCGGCTCCTCGACAAGAACCGGTCGCACGGGCTGCCGCCCTTCCTCGCCGACGACGCCGGCGTCGACTCGGGCCTGATGATCGCCCAGTACACCCAGGCCGCCCTGGTCAGCGAGATGAAGCGGCTGGCCGTCCCGGCCTCCGCCGACTCCATCCCGTCCTCCGCGATGCAGGAGGACCACGTCTCCATGGGCTGGTCCGCCGCCCGCAAGCTGCGCACCGCGATCGGCAACCTCAACCGGATCATCGCCGTCGAGCTCTACGCCGCCACCCGGGGCATCGAGCTCCGCCGCGGCCTGACCCCCGCCCCCGCCTCGCAGGCGGCCATCGACGCCCTGCGCGCCGCCGGGGTCGAGGGCCCGGGGCCGGACCGCTTCCTCGCTCCCGACCTGGAGGCCGCCGACACCTTCGTACGGGAGGGCAGGCTCGTCGCCGCCGTGGAGCCCGTCACCGGGCCGCTCGCGTAACCGTCACGTACGAAAAGGCAGGGCCGCCTCCCCGCGCACGGGGAGGCGGCCCTTTCGCGTGTACGGCCCAGCGGCTCAGTGGACCCGGCCGCCGCGTCTCATCGCCAGCGCCACGAATCCCGCTCCCACGGCGAGAAAACCCGTCCCGCCGATCAGATACGGCGTCGTGTCCGGGCCGCCCGTGTCCGCGAGGCGGTTCTCGGTCGCCTCGCGCTCCTGCTGGGTCGAGGTGACCCGGTCCTCGTCGGTCGCGTTCGCGGACGGCACGAACCACAGGGCGAACAGCAGTGTCCCGGCCGCCGTGGCGGTCAGCAGTGGACGTCGAGCGACGGTCACGGAGATTCGATCCCCCTTGCGGAACCGCGAATTCGGTAGGTGCGCCGATGCTAATGAACACAGCGGGTCGCAGGAAAGTCGAGCGGCCGCGCAGCCTACGCTCCCTCGTATGAGCACTTCCGAGACATCACGTTATGTACGACTTCGGGTGGAAGTAGTCCTGGAGATCGACGGCCCCGAGGAACTCACCGAGGCGGCCGTGGGCCGGATCGACACCGACGAGTTCATGCCCGAGGACGAGCGAGGGCACGCCCGCTCCGCCGTGCGCGAGGACAGCGCCGAGGCCCTGGCCTACCTCATCGAGCCCTTCGACCTCGTCAGGCAGGTCCCCGGGATCGAACTCGTCCAGGCCTCGTGGAGCAGCGAGGAGATCGACTACGACCCCGATGCCCAGGAGTGGGACCTCGACGAGGAAGATGAGGTGGACGAGGACGACGACGAGAGCGACGCGTACGACGCGGACGGCGGGGAACGGGTCTAGCAGGGGGGCGCAGCACCTCTGGAAGCCCCGGTACGGCCCCCCGTGCCGGGGCTTCCCGTTGCCGGGGCTTCCTGCTGTACGGGAACCGGACGCTCCGCGACGACGTGTCGATCAGTGGCGTTCCCCACAAACCGCCCGGTTCCGGAACCGCGGGGGGTCATATGGATGTTCAGACGAGTGTTGGCAGGGATTCGGCGACGATGGAGAAGCGTGTGATGACGGACAGCAAGCGCCGGAGGGGCCTGGCGGCGACGGCCGCGGTGCTCGGCGGCGTATTGGTGCTCTCGGCGTGCAGTGACGGGGACAAGGGCGGTGCCCCCGACAGTTCCGCGTCGCAGTCACAGGCTCAGGTCGACGAGGCCGCGGCGCAGAAGACGTCGAAGGCCCAGATAGCCATCTCGCCGAAGAACGGCGCCGACAACGTGTCGATCAACAACGGCACCGAGGTCAAGGTCTCCGAGGGCACGCTCTCCCAGGTCACCATGACCGACGCGGAGGGCAAGAGCGTCGAGGGCGAGATGTCCGCCGACAAGCTGAGCTGGAAGCCCAGCAAGCAGCTGAAGCGGTCCACCGTCTACAAGATCGCCGCCACCGCCACGGACGCGGAGGGTCTGGAGGCCCACGAGAACTCCTCCTTCACCACCGTCTCGCAGGCCAACAGCTTCATCGGCAACTTCACGCCGGAGGACGGCTCCACCGTCGGCGTCGGCATGCCGGTCTCGATCAACTTCAACAAGGCGATCACCGACAAGAAGGCCGTCCAGAGCGGCATCACGGTCTCCTCCAGCAGCGGCCAGGAAGTCGTCGGCCACTGGTTCAACTCCCAGCGCCTGGACTTCCGCCCCGACGACTACTGGGCCGAGGGCTCGACCGTCACGCTGAAGCTGAACCTCGACGGCGTCGAGGGCGCCGACGGCGTCTTCGGTGTCCAGCAGAAGACCGTCACCTTCAAGATCGGCCGCAACCAGGTCTCCACCGTCGACGTCGCCACCAAGACCATGACGGTCAAGCAGGACGGCAAGACGGTCAAGACCATCCCGATCTCCGCCGGCTCCCCGGAGAACCCGACCTACAACGGTCAGATGGTGATCTCCGAGAAGTTCAAGGAGACCCGGATGAACGGCGCCACCGTCGGCTTCACGGACGACGACGGCAAGGGCGAGTACGACATCAAGGACGTCCCGCACGCCATGCGGCTCTCCACGTCCGGCACGTTCATCCACGGCAACTACTGGGGCCCGGACTCCATCTTCGGCTCGGCCAACACCAGCCACGGCTGTGTGGGCCTGAACGACGTCAAGGGCGCCGGCGACCCGAACCAGATGGCCGCCTGGCTCTACGACCACTCCATCGTCGGCGACGTCATCATCGTCAAGAACTCCAAGGACAAGACGATCTCGCCCAGCAACGGCCTCAACGGCTGGAACATGAGCTGGTCGGCCTGGAAGGCCGGCTCGGCGGTCTGACCCCGTACGTACGGCAACGGCGGCCCCCTCCGAGTGGAGGGGGCCGCCGTTCTCTTCACCGTACGACCGGCTGCTCAGCGCCCCAGCTGGCCAGCAGCCGCAACGCCTCCTCCGAGGCCGACCCCGGCTCCGCGTGGAAGGTCACGAGGCACTGCTCCGGGTCGTCCGTCAGCGTCAGCGTCTCGCACCACAGCGTCAGCTCACCCACCAGCGGATGATGAAGCCGCTTGCTGCCGTGCCCCTTGTCCTTCACGTGGTGCGCCGCCCAGAGACTCCTGAACACCTCGCTCTTCACCGACAACTCGCCGACCAGCGCCGACAGCAGCGGATCGTCCGGATGGCGCCCCGCCTCCAGCCGGAGATGGCTGACGACCTCGCACGCCTTCTGCTCCCAGTCGACGAAGAGATCACGGCAGTTGTCGCCCAGGAAGAGAAGGCGGGCGATGTTGCGCTGCTCGGGCGGCAGCGCGGTGACGTCGCCGAACAGCGCGGCGGCCATGCGGTTGGACCCCAGGACGTCCGTGCGCCGTCCCACGACGTACGCGGGCACCCCCACCATCGCGTCCATCAGCTGCTGGACGCCCGGCCGCAGGCGCTGCGGCCGCGACGGCCGCCTTCGCCCGGGCGCCGGCTTGGCCAGCCGCGTGAGGTGTTCCCGTTCGGCCTCGCTCAGCCGCAGCGCCCGCGCGATCGAGTCCAGCACCTCCATGGACACATTGCGGCCGTTGCCCTGCTCGAGCCGGGTGTAGTACGCCACGGACACCCCGGCCAGCTGCGCCAGCTCCTCCCGGCGCAGCCCCGGGACGCGGCGATGACGCCCGAACTCCGGCAGGCCCACGTCCTCCGGCTTCAGCCGGGCCCGGCGCGAGCGCAGGAATTCGCTGAGTTCGGCACTGAGATCCATGCAGCCCGATTATCCCAGGTCGTACGACCGGACGGACGGATGTTCCTGTCCCTGCCAGTGGTACGCACGCTGGACGTAGGCAGAACAGAGGGCTGGGTACGACCTGCGCGCTCCGGCAGGCTTGCCACCATGACCACGAACGTTTCCTCCGTAGCCGCCTATGCCGCACCCGCCGCGAACGCCCCGCTGGAGCGCACCACGGTGCCTCGGCGCGCGGTGGGCGAGCACGACGTCCTCATCGAGATCGCGTACGCCGGCATCTGCCACTCCGACATCCACCAGGCCCGTGACGGCTGGGGCGAGGGCATCTTCCCGATGGTCCCCGGCCACGAGATCGCCGGCATCGTCACCGAGGTCGGCGCCGGGGTCACCCGGCACAAGGTCGGCGACCGCGTCGGCGTCGGCTGCTTCGTCGACTCCTGCCGGGAGTGCGACTACTGCCGCCAGGGCCTGGAGCAGTACTGCGTCACGGGCGGCACCGGCACGTACAACGCCCTCGACAAGAACGGTGAGCCGACCTACGGCGGCTACTCCACCCACATCGTCGTCGACGAGAACTACACCCTGCGCATCCCCGACGGCATCGCCCTCGACGAGGCCGCCCCGCTGCTCTGCGCCGGCATCACCCTCTACTCGCCGCTCGCCCACTGGAAGGCGGGCCCGGGCAAGAAGGTCGCGATCGTCGGCCTCGGCGGCCTCGGCCACATGGGCGTGAAGATCGCCCACGCGCTCGGCGCCGAGGTGACCGTGCTCAGCCAGTCGCTGAAGAAGCAGGAGGACGGCCTCAAGCTCGGCGCCGACCACTACTACGCCACCAGCGACCCGGAGACCTTCACGAAGCTCGCCGGCTCCTTCGACCTGATCGTCTCCACGGTCTCGGCCCCGATCGACTTCGGCGCCTACCTGAGGCTGGTCAAGACGGACGGCGCCCTGGTGAACGTCGGCGCCCCCGAGGAGCCGATCGCGCTCAACCTCTTCTCGCTGATCGGCGGCCGCAAGACGCTCGCCGGCTCGATGATCGGCGGCATCGCCGAGACGCAGGAGATGCTCGACTTCTGCGCGGAGCACGGGCTGGGCGCGGAGATCGAGGTCATCGGCGCCGACCGGATCAACGAGGCGTACGAGCGGGTGCTGGCGAGCGACGTGCGCTACCGCTTCGTGATCGACGCGTCCACGATCTGACGGTCGACCGGCGGCGGTCGACAGCGCCGGTCGACGGTGCCGCTCGACGGACGTCGGAGGCGTCGCCGGGGCATGACGTCCGGGGTAATCGACCCGTACGGCATGTCCCGGCACGCTGAGCCCATGACCGCATACGCGATGGCGAACCTCAGCCCGAAGCCCGTCCTCGACGAAGAGATCTTCGAGTACATGGAGCGCATCCAGGACACGCTCGACCCCTTCGGCGGCCGGTTCCTCGTCCACGGCGCCCCCGAGCGGGAGGTCCTCGAGGGCGAGTGGCCCGGCGCCCTGGTCCTCGTCGGCTTCCCCTCGATGGAGCGGGCGCGCGCGTGGTACGACTCCGCCGCCTACCAGGAGCTGATCCCGCTGCGCACCCGGCACATGGCGGGCGACATCCTCCTGATCGACGGAGTCGGACCCGACTACGACCCGGCGGCCACCGCCGCCCTCCTGCGCGCCGCGTCAGGCGGCCACGGCACGGCCCCGACGGTACGGCCTGCGGTGGGTCGGCCGGATGACCGCCGCTACTCGGCCTTCGCGACGCCGATCGGGCAGGAGACGCCCGTACCGCCGATGCCGCAGTAGCCGGCCGGGTTCTTGTCCAGGTACTGCTGGTGGTAGCCCTCCGCCGGGTAGAACGGGCGGCCCTCGGCCGGGAGGATCTCCGTGGTGATCGTGCCGTAGCCCGAGCCCGTCAGGACCTTCTGGTACGCGGCGCGGGAGGCGTCGGCCGCCGTGGCCTGGGCGGGGGAGTGGGTGTAGACCGCCGAGCGGTACTGGGTGCCGACGTCGTTGCCCTGGCGGAAGCCCTGGGTCGGGTCATGGGACTCCCAGAAGAGCTTGAGAAGCTCCTCGTACGAGACGCGCCGCGGGTCGAAGACGACCCGGACGGCCTCGGTGTGGCCGGTGAGGCCGGAGCAGACCTCCTCGTAGGCCGGGTGCGGTGTGAGACCGCCCTGGTAGCCGACCAGGGTCGTCCAGACGCCCTCGGTCTGCCAGAACTTGCGCTCGGCGCCCCAGAAGCAGCCGAGGCCGAAGTCCGCGACCTCGAGGCCCTCGGGGTACGGGCCGAGCAGCGGGTTGCCGAGGACGGTGTGGCGCTCGGGCACCGTGAACTCGGGCTCCGGGCGGCCCTTCAGCGCCTGCTCGGGCGTGGGGAGGACAGGGGTGCGTGACAGGAACATGCGGCATCTCCTCGACGGTGGGCGTTGTAAGAACGCCCGGGGGCCGGAAGGGATTCCCTTCCGGCCCCCGGGCCCCGCCGCGGTGCTCAGGCGCCCGAACCGTTGGCCACGCACTCGTCGCGCATCCGGCAGAACTCCTCCGCCGCGTTGCCCCGGTGGCGCCACGGCAGGAACGCACCCGCGTGGCCGTCCACCAGGCGGAACTGCTCCAGTGCCTCGTCCCACCGCTCCTGCAGGTACAGGTAGTACGCCAGCAGATGCCGCACCTCGGACAGCCGCGGGTGGTCCGGATCCGCCGCGGCCACGTCCGCGAGCACCGCGTCCACCGTCGCGTACATCTCGGGCGTGCGGTCGACGTCGGCCGAGTCCGAGTCGTCGTGCTCGAAGTGCGCGATCAGCGGGAACACCGACATCAGCGTCCCGGCGGGCGCCCCGGCCGCCGCCCGTACGGCGAAGGCGCGGGCGAGCTCCTCGGAGCCGCGCCACTTCGCGCACCAGTACTGCAGCGCCGAGAAAGTGGCCTCGTAGTGGTGCGGGGCGCGGTCGGTGATCTCCTTCCAGACGCGGTGCATCTCCTCGTGCGGGAGGCCGAGGCCGATCGCCGTCCAGATCTGACCCACGTACGGAGCCGGGTCGTCCTCGGGCGCCAGGGCCTCGGCGCGCGTGTGCTCGTCGCGCGAGCGCAGCAGGGTGCTGCGGAAGCCCTGGAACTGTTCCTGGGTGGTGTACTGCGCGCGCTTCGCGCCCCGTACCTTCCAGGCCAGGACCACGGTGCTGCGCGCCCGCAGGAGGGCCGCGCCCGGGTCGTCGGGGCGGGCGGCCTCCCACGCCAGCAGCCAGGTGTCGTCCTCCGCGGCCACGTCGGCCAGCTGCTCACCGTAGTGGGTGCGCAGCTCCCAGTCGCGCTTCTCCGCCGTCTCCTCCAGGAGATCGGCGGCGGGCTGCCAGTCGCCGGCCCTGGCCGCCGCCATGGCCACGAGGAGAGCGGGCTGCAGCGGCGCGGGGAGTTCGGTGTTCTGGCGCTCGGGCGGCAGCAGCCCCAGTGAGGCGACGCGCGCGGCCGTCTCCTCGGCGTCCGGATCGTAGTTCCGGCCCTCGCGCATGCCCTCGATCGTGCCTTGGACGATGGCCTTGAGGAAGTACAGCCCGAGGGCCAGTACGCCCAGGACGAGGGGGGTCAGGATGATCCAGAGGATGATCACGATGGGGACCTGTGTTTCTTACGGGGTCTGCAGAAGGAGGCGGAGGGGGCCGGTGTCCGGGCGGTCGGCGACCGCCGCGTCGAGGGCCGCCGGGAACGCGTCCTCGTAGCCGGGCGGCAGACGCAGGCTCGCCGGAGCGGCCCAGGACAACTGCCAGCGCGCCCGGCCGTCCTCGGTGAGCGCGTCCGTCACCAGCTGGGACAGGCCGCGCCGCAGCACCGGCCGGGCGAACTCGCGGGCGGCGCGCCCCGTCGCGGCGCCGGCCTGCTCGGACTTCGGGAGCCGGTCGGTGATTTCCCAGACCTTTCCGGCGTCGATCGCGTCGAGCAGAGCGTTCAGTGCCGTACCCGACTCGGAACCCTCGGAGACCGTCCCCGCCACCTCGGCCGTCGCGCTACGCACCGGCTCCGACTCGCTCACGGAATGCGCGGTCATGGACTCGTGGACCAGCTCCGGCCACTCCACCCGCCGCATCCGCAGCGCGTCCGCCGTGAGCGAGACGTCCTCCACCGCGGCGAGTGAGCGTTCGGGCGAGACGAGCAGCGTGAGCGAGGGCTGCGACGGCCGCGCGCCGCGGCCGTCGTCGGGCAGCGCTTCGAGCAGGGCGACCCGTTCGGCCATGGGCGGGTGGGAGTCGTAGGGGGAGGCCGGCTGCGTCGGCAGGTCGTACCGCAGGTCGTCCAGTTCCTCCGACCGCGCGGCGAGCAGATGCCGTACGCCGCCGATCACCTCGCCGTGCGGGGGCAGCAGCCCGAACTCGGCTCCCATCGTCGCGTACGCATCGAGGAAGAAGCCGTTGGCCGCCTCCACGACCGCGATCTCGCGCAGCGCGGACGCGGTCGCGTCCCGCCCGGCGATACGGGCCGCCGCGAGGTCGGCGGCGCGTTCCTGCCGGCGCGAGTCCGCTTGCGTGGCGCGCAGGGAGAACCGTCCGTAGGCGGTGTAGATCCGCGCCATCGCGCGGAAGGTGAAACCCACACCGGTCGTGTCGATCTCGTGCGCCTTCTTGCCCTTCGCGAGCCGCTTGGCGGCCTTCTTCTCCTGTCGCGCCCGCTCCTTGGCGACCTTGCCGCCCGCCTTCTCCTCGAAGTGCGCGACGGTCCGTGCGACCTGGACGCGGCCGCGGGCGGTGATGCCGGAGAGGCGGGTGTCCGCGTGGACGAAGTGCCCGAACTCATGGGCCAGGACGGCCCGCAGCTGGTCCTCGGAGAGTCCGGCCATGAGCGGAAGGCCCAGGTAGAGGCGGCGCCGGCCGCCCAGCAGGCCGAGGAGCCGGGAGTCCTCACTGACGGCGGCGTTGACCTCCCCGGTCAGCCGGATCTCGTCCGGCGCCCGGGTCCCGACCTGTTCGGCCAGCTCCCGCACGGTCCGCCAGAGCTTCGGCTCGTCCGCCTCGGTGACGAGGACGCCCGTGGTGATCTCGTCCTGGGGCGTGCGCAGCATGAGCATGCCGCGGACGACGGGGACCGCCAGGACGGCGGTGACGACGTAGAACTTGAGCGCCCAGGGACCGGGGGTCCAGAGCGTGGCCGCCCAGTCGATCAGACCGAGGACGACCAGCACGGCGAGGCCGAGGAGATAGAAGCCGGCAAGCAGCACGAGGGCGCGCAGCGCGCGCAGAGAAGCGCCCATTGGGCAGAGTTCCCCCACGGAGAAAGGTGATCGTTCGAGCTGTGGGGGGAAGCGGAGTATCACCCACCGACGCGTGCGCCGTCCACCGGGAAAGGCCGTCCGACCTGGGATCTCGTACGGCCTGGGGCTCTCGTACGGCCTGGGCTCTCGTACGGCCTGGGCTCCCCCGCTACCGCGGCAGGGTCGCCGGGCTCCCGCCGTTCGACTCGTACCCGGCCACCGCCAGGTTCCGGTACATCGTGTACTCCGCGGCCGGGTCCGTGTTCATCGTCCACGGCAGCGCGCCGACGTGGCCGTCCACGTGCACGAGCTGGTTCATCGCCTCGGACCAGCGCTCGGCGCGCACCAGGAAGAGCACGAGCAGATGCCGGACGTGGGCGAGCATCGGGTCGTCGGGGCGGGCGGAGTGGACGGCGTACAGCGCGCCCTCCATCGCCCGCCGCACCACCTCGGTTCCGAAGAAGTCCTGGACGAGGACGACTTCGGGCAGGTGTTCGTACACCGCGAACAGCGGCAGCGCGGCGAGCAGCGAGCCTTGCGGCGCGCGGGCCGCGGCCGCCGTCGCGAAGCGGTCGGCGTCCTCGCGCGAGCCGTGCCACTTCTCGCACCAGTAGTGCAGGGCGGCCAGGTGCGCGCCCATGTGCTGCGGGGCGCGGTCGATGATCTTCGCCCAGACCTGGTCGAACTCCTCGTGGCTGTAGCCGAGTCCACGGGCGACGGCGAGCTGCACGATGTACGGGACGGGGTCGCCGGGGGCGAGCAGCGCCGCCTCCTCGCTCACCTTCTTCGCCTCTTCGAGGATGATGCGGAAGTCGTCGGTGCCGGCCGCGGAGGACCGCCAGGCCTGCTGCACCAGGAACTCGGCGTGCACGGCGGCCCCGCCCGGGTCCTTGGGCGAGTCCGCGCGCCAGGCGCGCAGCCACGCGCCTCCGACGCCGGGCTGCTGCTGGAGCTCCAGGGAGGCCGCGCCCGCGAACGCCTGGACGCGCTGCCAGCGGACCTCGCCCCCCTTCTCCGTACCGGCGAGGAGCTGCGAGGCCGCCCGCCAGTCCTGCGTCGCCTGGACCACGTCGAGCACATCGAGCAGGTCGGCGTCCGGTCCGGGCATCCGTACGTCCTGCTCCTCCTGGCGTACGAAGCCGTACGCCTCGGGGTCCGCGGCGTCGGGCGAGCCGGGGGCCACCTGATGGATTCCGCCGCGGCGGCGCCTCAGATACGGAGCGAGGACCGCGAACAGCAGCCCCATCGCGAGCAGGAACCAGAGAATCTCCATGGGTCCATTGTCCAGGACGGCCCGCGCGGCCCGTGCGCCACGGGGTGAGACACCCGGTGAGACGGTGGGCGGCGATGGGCCGCGCTCAGGACTACGCTCCTGCCTCATGAGCGACGAGCACACGCACCAGAGCTTCGAGACCCGCGCCATCCACGCGGGCAACACGGCCGACCCGCTGACCGGCGCGGTCGTCCCGCCCATCTACCAGGTGTCCACCTACAAGCAGGACGGCGTCGGTGGGCTGCGCGGCGGTTACGAGTACAGCCGGAGCGCCAACCCGACCCGTACGGCCCTCGAGGAGAACCTCGCGGCCCTGGAGGGCGGCCGGCGCGGTCTCGCCTTCGCCTCCGGTCTCGCCGCCGAGGACTGCCTGCTGCGGACGCTGCTGGCCCCCGGCGACCACGTGGTCGTGCCGAACGACGCCTACGGCGGCACCTTCCGCCTCTTCGCCAAGGTGGTCCAGCGCTGGGGCGTGGACTTCTCGGTCGCGGACACCTCCGACGTCGAGTCCGTGCGCGCCGCGGTCACCGACCGTACGAAGGTGATCTGGGTCGAGACCCCGTCGAACCCGCTGCTCGGCATCACCGACATCGCGGCGGTCGCGGACGTGGCGCGTACGGCGGGCGCGAAGCTCGTCGTCGACAACACCTTCGCCTCGCCGTACCTCCAGCAGCCGCTGTCGCTCGGCGCGGACGTCGTCGTGCACTCGCTGACCAAGTACATGGGCGGCCACTCCGACGTCGTCGGCGGTGCGCTGGTGACGGCCGACGAGGCGCTCGGCGAGGAGCTGGCGTACCACCAGAACGCGATGGGCGCGGTCGCCGGTCCCTTCGACTCGTGGATCGTGCTGCGCGGCATCAAGACGCTCGCCGTCCGCATGGACCGGCACAGCGAGAACGCGACCAAGGTCGCCGAGATGCTGACCCAGCACCCGAAGGTCACCCAGGTCCTGTACCCCGGGCTGCCGGAGCACCCGGGGCACGAGATCGCCGCCAAGCAGATGAAGGCGTTCGGCGGGATGATCTCGTTCCGTGTGGCGGGCGGCGAGGAGGCGGCCGTGGAGGTGTGCAACCGCGCGAAGCTGTTCACGCTGGGTGAGTCGCTGGGCGGTGTGGAGTCGCTGATCGAGCACCCGGGCCGGATGACGCACGCGAGCGTGGCGGGTTCGGCGCTGGAGGTCCCGGCGGACCTGGTCCGGCTCTCGGTGGGCATCGAGAACGTGGACGACCTGCTGGCGGACCTGCGTCAGGCGCTGGGCTAGCCGGTACGGGTACGGGCCGGGCGCTCTCGACGTGGGCGCCCGGTCTCGACGTGGGCGCCCGGTCAGGCGCTGACCTTCTCGTCCTCCAGTGATTCGCGGACCATCTTGCGCAGCTCGGGACTGTCGGAGTGGCCGTGCACCGAGATCGCGTGCTCGGTCGCGGCCTGTACGACTTCCTCTTCCTCACCGCTGATGGTGAGCGTGCAGCCCATGACGCTGGGCGTCTTGCGGCAGTCGGCGACCTTTCTGGTCATGACGGCCTCCTGGGGCTCGGAGTGGGTGCCGCTTCCAGCCTAGGGCCGGGCTCACCAGCCTTCGAGCGGTGGCGTGGTCTCCGGCGGCGCGTGCCAGGGCTCCACGACCGACGCCCACACCGCGAAGGCCAGCGCGGCCACGGCGAGCAGCGCCCACAGCGCCCGGCGCAGCGCCCGGTCGCGGTGCAGCAGCCGGGTCCCGCGCGCGACGGCGCGGGCCGCCAGATCGCCGGGGACCGGCGGGGGCGGGCTCTCGAGCATCCGCCGGACCTCGTCCTCCTTGCGCCCGTGGTGGTTCACGAGGCCACCTCCCCCGGCCGGAGGCGCCGGTCCCGCAGGGCGGTGACCGAGCGGGCGCACAGGGCCCGGACCCGTTCCTCGGGCAGCCCGAGCAGGGCCGAGGTCTGTTCCTCGGCCACGCCCTCGTACAGCCGGAGCACCACGACGAGACGTTCCTGCGGGGTGAGCGCGGAGAGCACACCGCCCTGGCCGCGGTGGTGGCGCCAGGCGGTGCGGGCGAAGCGGGCGGCGAGGTCGGCGCGGGTGCGGTCGTACGGATCCTCGCCGCGCAGCCGGCTCCACTGGGCGTAGGTGTGGGCGAGGGACGCGGTCAGCAGCGCCTGGGCGCGCGGATTGCGGGCCCGGGTCTCGGCGGTGAGCAGTGTCGCGACATGCAGCAGCCGCGGCGCCGCCCCGGCCACGAACGCCTCGAACTGCCGGGTCCTGTGCCGCTGTTCGCCGCCCTGGCCGTCCCCTGGGTCGCCCCGTCGATCGCGCACGTCCTCATATGAGGACAGGGCGGGGCCCGGGTCAAGAGGTTGGGGCGGACTCCGTGTCGGCGGCGGGCGGCAGGCCCGACTGGCGTGCGGAGAGGGCCGAGTTGAAGCGGGTGAGCAGCGTGCAGAACGACTCGCGCTCGGCCGCCGTCCAGCCGTCCGTCACCTGCGCCATCAGCTCGCGGCGGGAGGCGCGGACCTCCTCGAGGCGGGCGAGCCCGCGCGGGGAGAGCTGGAGCACGACCGCGCGCCCGTCCTCGGGGTGCGAGGTGCGCTTGACCAGGCCGGTGTCGACGAGCGGGGCCACCTGACGGGTGACCGTGGACGAGTCGATGCCCATGCCCGCCGCGAGCGCCTTGACGCCCATCGGGCCTTCCTGGTCGAGCCGGTTCAGGAGCAGGTAGGCGGCGCGGTCCATCGAGTTGCGGAGCTGTCCGGTGCCGCCGAGACGCGTCTGCTCGGCCCGGCGGGCGAAGACGGCCACCTGGTGCTGGAGGGCATCGAGGAGACCGGGGTCAAGCTCAGTCGTCATGTCCTGAGATGGGGGCATGGCTGTGGGGGCTCTCTCGTGCGGTGGTCGGTTGGTGGGGGACAGAGTACGCGGACCGGCGGGGGTCCGTACCAGCGCTGCGCGAACCCGCTTCGACGCCTTCCGCCCGGGCGGCCACGGGGCCCGTGAGCTGCGAGACTTGCTGTCATGAGCTTCCGTAGGCCAGACCCCTTGCACCACCTGATCCTCGACGACGTGCGCGGGGCGCAGAAGATGCTCTCCGGGGTGGCCAGAGTGACCGCGATGGAGGGCAGCCGGTATCTGTCCTCGCTGGTGGGAGCCCCGGTCCACCTCAAGTGCGAGAACCTTCAGCGGACCGGTTCGTTCAAGCTGCGCGGTGCGTACGTACGGATCTCCGGGCTGCGGCCGGAGCAGCGGGCGGCCGGGGTGGTCGCCGCCTCGGCGGGGAACCACGCGCAGGGGGTCGCGCTGGCCTCCGCGCTCCTCGGGGTGCGCTCCACGGTGTTCATGCCGGTCGGTGCCCCGCTGCCGAAGGTCGCGGCGACCCGGGAGTACGGCGCCGATGTGCGGCTGCACGGCCAGGTCGTCGACGAGACGCTGGCGGCGGCGGAGGAGTACGCGGCGGAGACGGGCGCGGTCTTCATCCACCCCTTCGACCACCCGGACATCATCGCCGGACAGGGCACGGTGGGCCTGGAGATCCTGGAGCAGTGTCCGGAGGTCCGCACGATCCTCGTGGGTGTCGGGGGCGGCGGTCTCGTGGCCGGCATCGGGCTCGCGGTGAAGTCGGTCCGCCCGGACGTGAAGGTGATCGGCGTGCAGGCGGAGGGCGCGGCCGCGTATCCGCCCTCGCTGGCCGCCGGGCACCCGGTGGCGATCGACGCGCCGGCGACGATGGCCGACGGGATCAAGGTGGGACGCCCGGGCGACGTGCCGTTCGCGATCGTCCAGGAGTACGTCGACGAGATCCGTACGGTCTCCGAGGACGCGCTCTCCTCCGCGCTGCTGCTCTGTCTGGAGCGGGCGAAGCTGGTGGTCGAGCCGGCCGGCGCGAGCCCGGTGGCGGCGCTGCTGAGCGATCCGAAGGCTTATCCGGGCCCGGTGGTCGCGGTCCTGTCCGGCGGGAACGTGGACCCCTTGCTGATGCAGCGGATCCTGCGCCACGGCATGGCGGCCGGGGGCCGCTATCTGAGCCTGCGGCTCCGGGTGACGGACCGGCCGGGGGTGTTGGCCAACCTCCTCGGGGTGCTGACGACGGTCGACGCGAACGTGCTCGACGTGGGTCACGTACGGACCGATCCGCGGCTCGGCCTCACGGAGGTGGAGGTGGAGCTGCACCTGGAGACGAAGGGCCCGGAGCACTGCCGGGAGGTCGAGGCGGCCCTGCGGGACGCGGGGTACGTGGTGATGGCGTAGCGGACGGCGGGTTCGTCGACCGGGCGGCGCCGGGGATCGGTCTTCGATCCCCGGCGCCGTTCCGCGTTCCATCCACAGCTCTTGAGTATCGCGATGTATCGCGTTACGGTGTGGGCTCGGTCACCAAATCACTGGGCGGCGACCGCCGTTCGAACCTAAACTCGGGTGGAAAACGCCCAAATCCCCTGGGAGAACCCACATGCCAGGCGCGATCTACGCCGAAGGTCTGGTGAAGACCTTCGGCGACGTACGAGCTCTGGACGGCGTGGACCTCGACGTACCCGAGGGCACGGTCCTGGGCCTGCTCGGCCCCAACGGCGCGGGGAAGACCACCACCGTGCGCGTGCTGACCACGCTGCTCCAGCCCGACAGCGGAAGCGCCGTCGTGGCGGGAATCGACGTGCTCAAGCACCCCAACGAAGTGCGGCGGTCCATAGGTCTCTCCGGCCAGTTCGCCGCCGTCGACGAGTACCTCACGGGCCGCGAGAACCTCCAGATGGTCGGGCAGCTCTACCAGATGAACGCCAAGCGGGCGAAGGCCCGGGCGGGCGAGCTGCTCGAGCGCTTCAACCTCGCGGACGCGGCCGACCGCCCCGCCAAGACGTACTCCGGCGGCATGCGCCGCAGGCTCGACCTGGCCGCCGCCCTGGTCGTCTCGCCACCCGTGATGTTCATGGACGAGCCGACGACCGGCCTCGACCCGCGCAACCGGCAGGCGCTCTGGGAGGTCATCCAGGAGCTCGTCGCGGGCGGTACGACGCTGCTCCTGACGACCCAGTATCTGGAGGAGGCCGACCACCTGGCCCACGACATCTGCGTCGTCGACCACGGCAAGGTCATCGCCCGCGGCACCTCGGACCAGCTCAAGGCCCAGACGGGCGGCGAGCGCGTCGAGGTCGTCGTCCACCAGCCGGAGATGATCGCGCCCGCCCGTGACGTCCTCGCGCGCTACGGCCTGGCGGGCATCGGCCACGGCGAGGTCTCCGTCGAGAACCACACCCGCAAGCTGACCGTCCCGGTCGCCGGCGGTGCCAAGCTGCTCGCCGAGGTCATCCGCGACCTGGACACCGTCGGCGTCGAGATCGACGACATCGGTCTGCGCCGCCCCACCCTCGACGACGTCTTCATCTCGCTGACCGGCCACGCGGCCGAGGCGGCCGAGGAGGAGAACGGGGAGGCGGCACAGGACGCCAAGGGCCGGGGAAAGAGCCGGAAGGAGGCGGCCAAGTGACCGCGGTGACCAATGCCCCGAAGCTCCAGGACACCAAGCCGCGCGGCGGGGTGGCCCAGTCGATCAGTGACTCCCTGGTCGTCGCGAAACGCAATCTGATCCGGATGACCCGGATCCCGGAGATGATCATCTTCGGGCTGATCCAGCCGATCATGTTCGTGGTGCTGTTCAGCTATGTCTTCGGCGGTTCGATCAGCGTCGGGGGCAGCACCTCGCCCGCCGCCTACCGCGAGTTCCTCATGGCGGGCATCTTCGCCCAGACGGTCACCTTCGCCACGGCCGGCGCGGGCGCGGGCATCGCCGACGACATGCACAAGGGCCTCATCGACCGCTTCCGCTCCCTGCCCATGGCGCGCGGCGCCGTCCTGACCGGCCGCACCCTGGCCGACCTGGTGCAGACCACGCTCACGCTCGTGGTCCTCGCGATCGTCGCGCTCCTGGTGGGCTGGCGCACACACGAGAACATCGGCAAGGTCCTCGGGGGATTCGCCCTGCTACTGCTCCTCGGCTACGCCTTCTCGTGGATCGGCGCCCTGATCGGTCTCTCCGTACGGACTCCGGAGGCGGCCACCTCCGGCGGCCTGATCTGGCTCTTCCCGCTGACGTTCATCTCCAACGCGTTCGTGCCGTCGGAGAACATGCCGACGTTCCTGCGCACCATCGCCGAGTGGAACCCGTTCAGCGCCACGGTCCAGGCGGCCCGCGAGCTCTTCGGCAACCTCCCACCGGGCTACCCGGTTCCCGACGCCTGGCCGATGCAGCACCCGGTGTGGGCCTCGATCATCTGGTCGGTCCTGATCATCGTGGTGTTCCGGACGCTGGCGGTGCGGAAGTACCGCTCCGCGACGGCGTAGTCGGGCGGCGGTTCCCGTGAGGCAGCAGGAAGGGCCGGTCCTCCGAGGAGGACCGGCCCTTCCGCTGAAGGATCGGGCTCAGCCGGTGTACGGCTTGGCGCTGAGGATCTTCACCGTCGCCTTCCTGCCGTTCGGCAGCTCGTACTCGGCGTCCTCACCGGCCTTCTTGCCGTTGACGCCCGTGCCGAGCGGCGACTGCGGCGAGTACGTCTCGATGTCACTGCTCGCGTACTCGCGCGAGGCGAGCAGGAACGTCATCGTGTCGTTCTCGTCACCGTCGAAGGCGATCGTCACGACCATGCCCGGCGCGACGACACCCTCGTCCGCCGGAGCCTCGCCGACCTTGGCGTGCTCAAGCAGCTGGGTCAGCTGGCGGACCCGGAGCTCCTGCTTGCCCTGCTCCTCCTTGGCCGCGTGGTACCCGCCGTTCTCGCGCAGGTCGCCCTCCTCGCGCGCCGCGGCGATCTTCGCGGCGATCTCGGTTCGCGCGGGACCAGACAGGTACTCCAGCTCGGCCTTCAGCTGGTTGTACGCCTCCTGGGTGAGCCAGGTGACGTTGTCGCTGGTCTGGGTCACAGGTGCTCCTCGTAGGTACTGGGATACAAAGCATCGCCCTACCCAGAAGGATTGTCCTTCCTGGGCGGGCGAAACCACGAGCCTAACAATGAGTGGCGAAAAGGGGGAGGACATAAACCATCAAGATGGCGTCACTCCTGGTCAGCGTGCGGATCGAAGGCGACACGCCGCAGGCCCGCCATCCGGTCCCTACCCACTGCTACCGGGCGGTACACCCCACGAGTTCGGCGTTGGTGGCCCGCGCGGTCGTCCGGATCGTCCAGACCCGGTCGATCCGGTCGGCGGCCTCGTCGATCCGCACATCCTTGCGGCCGACCTCGGCCCCGTCCTCGGACCGCGAGCGCAGCGTGCAGACGCCCGTGACGTCGGCGTCCTTGCGCACCTCCAGGTGCACCTGCACCTCGGTGTCGCTCACCACGTCGAACTTGATCACCTCGGCGCTGATGGAGCTGCCCACGACGTGGTGCCAGCCGAACCAGCCGATCATGCCGAGGAACAGCACGCCGAGCACGGCGCCGGCGACCCTGAGCTTGCGGTCGGCGCGCTCGTCCGCGGAGCGGCCGTAGCGCCCCTCGGGCAGCTGCTCTCGCACCGCGCTCATGATCGTTCCTCTCGCCGCCGGGGAGCCCGGAATTTTCCACCCCCCGGTTCCGTCACTATAGAGACCTGCCTCCGCGACGAATCACTGAGGATCGAGTCTTGACTGAGCAGCTGCGACTGATGGCCGTTCACGCCCACCCCGACGACGAGTCGAGCAAGGGCGCGGCGACGATGGCCAAGTATGTGTCCGAGGGGGTGGACGTGCTCGTGGTCACGTGCACGGGCGGCGAGCGCGGCTCCATCCTCAACCCGAAGCTCCAGGGCGACGCCTACATCGAGGCGAACATCCACGAGGTGCGCCGCAAGGAGATGGACGAGGCCCGCGAGATCCTCGGCGTGAAGCAGGAGTGGCTGGGCTTCGTCGACTCCGGCCTGCCGGAGGGCGACCCGCTGCCCCCGCTGCCCGAGGGCTGCTTCGCCCTGGAGGACACCGACACGGCGGCGGGCGAGCTGGTCCGCAAGATCCGCTCCTTCCGTCCGCAGGTCATCACGACCTACGACGAGAACGGCGGCTACCCGCACCCCGACCACATCATGACCCACAAGATCACGATGGTGGCCTTCGACGGTGCGGCGGACACGGAGAAGTACCCGGAGGCCGAGTTCGGCCCGGCCTTCCAGCCGCAGAAGCTCTACTACAACCAGGGCTTCAACCGGCCCCGCACCGAGGCCCTGCACCAGGCGCTCCTCGACCGGGGCATGGAGTCCCCGTACGGCGAGTGGCTGGAGCGCTGGAAGGACTTCCAGCGCAAGGAGCGCGAGCTGACGACGTTCGTCCCGTGCGCCGAGTTCTTCGAGACCCGCGACAAGGCCCTGATCGCCCACCGCACCCAGATCGACCCGGACGGCGGCTGGTTCCGGGTGCCGATGGAGATCCAGAAGGAGGTCTGGCCGACGGAGGAGTACGAGCTCAGCAAGTCGCTGGTGCCCACCTCCCTCCCCGAGGACGACCTCTTCGCGGGCATCCGCGACAATGCCTGACATGAGCGCACACCTGGCACTGACCCAGCTTGTCCCCTTCGCCGCCGAAGAGCTGGACAAGAACAAGGTGACCCCCGGCGTCCTCGGTTTCGTCGTCTTCGCCGTGATGGCGGTGGCCGTCTGGATGCTGATGAAGTCGATGAACCGCCACATGGGCAAGGTCTCCTTCGAGGAGGCCCCGGACCCGAAGGCGGCGAAGGCCGGCAAGCCGGCCCCGCAGGAGTAGGCGGCCCGCCGCCGGCGCGGGCTCCCCCCGAGGGGAGAGCCTGCGCCGAGGCGTCCCCTGACACGCGGCGCCGGGCCCCGGCCCAGCGGGCCATGGGGCCGCCGCCGGGTCGTGGGCCGTCGGTCCCACCGGTCGGGCTGCCGAGCCCGTCGATCCCGCGGGCCGCCGGAGTGCACAAGTCCGCCCCCCGGCCTTGGCCGGCCCGGTTCACGCCACCTCCACCGGCACGCCCATCACCTCGCGGGCGTGACGGTTCGGAACCATGCCCAGGTCCCAGGCCTGCCAGCCCGTGTCGAGCTGGACGCCCCGCTCCAGGACCAGGGCGTACGCCTCCGCGCAGTCCTCCAGCTTCCCGTCCCGCGTCGGGTGGCGGTCCTCGATCAGCCGCGCCAGCTCCTCCTGGGCGACGGCCGTGCCCACCTCGACACCGCCCGGCGAGGCGTACGGGAGCAGCGTGCAGCGCAGGAAGCGGGCCCAGTCGGCGCCGCGCCGGTCGCCGTACGACAGGAAGAGCCCGACCGCCTCCCCGCACAGCTCCACGGCCTGCGCGACCTTGCCGTTCCCGGCGTCGACGATCGCCAGCTCCAGACACGTCCAGGCCTCGCCGTGGGCCACGCCGATGCGGTGGAAGTCCGCCCGGGCGTCCACCAGAAGCTGACGGGCGAAGCCTGAATTGCGCAGATTGCCCGTCTGGGCCGCGCGCTGGTCACGGGTGACCCGGCCCGAGTGGTGCCGCGCGCAGGCGAGCCCGTACACATCCCGCATCCGGGAGAACATCGTGCGCGCCCGCTCCAGCTCCCGTACCGCCTGATCCAGATCGCCGCGCTCCTCCAGCGCGTGCCCCAGGTAGTACAGCGTCCACGCCTCGCCCCGCGCGTCCTCCTGGTCGCGATGGCGGGAGAGAGCCTGGCGCAGGCCGTCCACCGCCGGCACGATCTCGCCCTCGACGAGCCGCGCCCGGGCCAGCTGCGTCAGCGCCCACGCCTCGCCGCGCCCGTCGCGGGTACGGCCGTACAGGTCCAGGGCCGCGCGCAGCGCGGTGTCGGCCCGCTCCACGTCACCCATGCGCAGACAGACCTGACCCAGCTGGAAGTGCGCCCAGGCCTCGCCGTGCAGGGACTCGTTCTCCCGGTGCAGCTCCAGGGCCGTGCGGAGCAGGTCAAGAGCCTCGGCCAGGTTCGCCCGGTCCCGCTCGACCGCCGCCAGCGCGTGCAGGGTCCAGCCCCGGTCGGCGGCCAGCGACTCCGGCTCCTGGAGCGCCAGCGCCTCGCGGAGCTTCACCGACGCCTCCGCCAGATTGCCCTGGTGGTGCAGGGTGATCCCGAGCGAGCAGAGCGCGAGCGCGGCCCCCGCGTCCTGGTGCGCCTCCTGATAGAGGGAGACCACCGAGGTCAGCGTGGTGCGCGCCTTGTCGAGCTCGCCGAGCTGCCGGGCCGCGATACCGGTCCGCCACTGCACCGACCGGGAGAGCAGCCCCTGGCCGACCGCGTCGGTCAGCTCGTTGATCTCGCCGAGGCGGTACAGGTCGCCGCGCAGCAGGCAGTAGTCACAGAGCGCGCCGAGCAGGTTCAGCACGGTCTGCTGGTCGACGCCCTCCGCGTGCCGCAGCGCCGCCGTGATGAAGCTCGACTCGTCGTCCAGCCAGCGCAGGGCCGCGTCCAGCGACCCGAAGCCGTGCCCGCCGAACCGGTCCGCCCTGGTCGACATCTTGCCGTCGACCATCCGGATCACCGCGTCCGCGAGCTCCGCGTAGTTCTGGATCAGCCGCTCCTGCGCGGCCGCGGTCTCCGCCGCGTCCTCCTCGTCCTGGAGCCGGGCCGCCGCGAACCCGCGCACGGAGTCGTGCAGCCGGTAGCGCTCTCCGCCCACACCGCCCCGGACGTGGTCCAGGAGACCGGCCCGGGCCAGCTCCCGCAGCAGCCGGGCCCCGTCCTGCTTGCCCCCGAGCAGCGCCCCGGCCGCCGCCGCGCCGAGCGAGGCACGCCCGGCGAGCGCGAGCCGCCGCAGCAGCCGTCGCCCGTCCTCGTCGAGATCCGTGAAGTACCGGACGCACAAGGCCCGTTCGACGGCCGAGGGGCCCCAGCCCGGGCGCTCCAGGAGGTGTGCCAGATCGCTCATCGAGCGGCGGCCCAGCGAGGAACCGGCGACCCGCAACGCCAGCGGCAGACCCTCGCACAGCTCCCGGACCCGGTCGAAGGCCTCGGAGCCGTACGGTCCGGAGTCCGGCTCCTCGGCCGCCTCCCGCAGCAGCTCCTCCGCCCCGGCCGCGTCCAGCGCCGCCACCGGCAGCCGGTGCACCGCCGCCGGGACGTCGTCCCCCAGCTCCAGCGGCTCCCGGCAGGTGACGAGCACCAGGCTGTCCGAGCGCTCCGGCAGCAGCGTACGGACCTGCTCCGCGGCCACCGCGTCGTCCAGGATCACCGTCACCGGCAGCCCGGTCAGATGCTGGTGGTACAACTCCGCCAGCCTGCGCACCTGTTGGTCAGCCGAGGACCGCTCGCGGAACAGCAGCTGCTCGCGCGGCGCGCCCAGCCGGTTCAGCAGGTGCAGCAGCGCCTCCCGCGTCGACAGCGGCTTCTCGCCGCGCGTCCCGCCGCCGCGCAGGTCCACCACGCACGCCCCGCGGAACTGGTCCCGCAGCGCGTGCGCCGCCCGTACCGCCAAGGTCGTGCGCCCCGCGCCCTGCTCCCCGTACAGCATCACCACCGTCGGCCGGGTCCGCGTCGACGCCCGGCCCGCCTGCACCCACTGGGTGATCTGGGCCAGTTCGGTGCGCCGGCCCACGAAGGCCCCTCCCGGGTCCGGCAGATGGCCGAACGACTGCTCAAGGACGGTTCGCCGGCGGGCCGCCGCGCTGCGGTCCGCGCCGCGCAGCTGCGCCACGACCTTCTGCGGCGGCTTCTGCGTGCTCGCCAACAGCACCCGCTGCTGATCGAGGAACGGCCGCACACCCCGTACCTCCAGCGCCGTCAGCCACTGCAGCCGCAGCTGCTCGAGGCCGCCCGGCTGCCCGAGGGCGCCCGCCCTGCGGTGCGCGGCCGGCCAGTGCGCCGCGGTCACCTTGAGGACGGTCGCCGCCGCGCCGGCCACCGCCACCACGGCCCCGGCGCCGAGCGCCGTCCCGGTGGCCGTGCCCAGGGCCAGGTCCGCTCCGAAGGCGGCGACCGCCGCAACGGCCGTGACCAGCGCGGGGGTTCCCACCGCGTCCCCGCTGAACCGGTCCGCCAGTGACCGCTGCCCCGCCTCCGCCTCCTCAAGGGCGCGCAGATACTCCGCGTACTCCTCGCCCGCAGCCGCCGCCATGGTGTCCAGCGCGGCCCGGCCGCGCGCCAGCAGCGCCGTGGAGTCGACGCGGCCCCCGGAGCGCCGCACCTCCTCCTCCACGGCGCGCGCCAACAGCCGTTCGGCTTCGGCCCGGTGGCTGTCCCGCATGTGCGTCCCCCTCCGAGAGCTTCCGCTTCCGCGAACAAGTGTCCTGCGTGACGCGCGTGGGCGCGAGGGATCGGAGCGGCCGACCGGTGTTCCGCCCGGCCCCGCAGGGGCTCGGGCCGTACCGAACATGTGCCCTTCGAGATCGCGTCCGATGGCGTTCATCTGCCGAATAGCGCATCCGGGTGATCAGCCGGAACCAATCCATTTTCCGGCAGTTGATCAGCATGCTTCGGTAACGGAGCATTCCAGGGCCCTCCAGCTCAAGAAGGAAATCTCGTGATCAAGAAGGTTCTCGCCACTGCGGCAGTTGCGGCCTCCGTCGTCGGTATGTCCGCTGCCACGGCGTCTGCGGCGACTGACGATGGCAACAGCACCAACCTCATCGGCAACCAGTCGAAGCAGCAGATCGGTAGCAACTCCACCGGTGGCTACATGAGCCCCAACTTCGGCCTCGTCAACGGTGGCGTCCTGCACTGCTTCGATGTCCAGGACATCACGGCTCAGGTGCCGGTCATCAACCTGGTTGCCGTCAACGTGGACGACGTTCTGAGCCCGAAGCAGAACATGACCTGCACCCAGAACTCGGTGGAGCAGCAGCAGAACAACCCGCTGTCGGACCTCATCGACATCCTGGACGACAACGGGAACACCGACATCAACAGCTGACGTCAGGTTCGCCGCTGAGCGGCCCCGTTCCTCGCAGAGCCAGTGCGAGGAACGGGGCCGTTCCCCGTATCACTGCCCCGTTCGTGCGCCGCCCACCCGTGGCGTCCGGGCGGGGCTTCGCCGTGTGCGGGAGGATGGAGGAATGCCGAACAGACTGGCCCATGAGACGTCCCCGTACCTCCTCCAGCACGCCGACAACCCGGTCGACTGGTGGCCGTGGTCGGCCGAGGCCTTCGAGGAGGCGCGCCGCCGCGATGTGCCCGTGCTGCTCAGCGTCGGCTACAGCAGCTGTCACTGGTGCCATGTGATGGCGCACGAATCCTTCGAGGACGACACCACCGCCGCCTACGTCAACGAGCACTTCGTCGCCGTCAAGGTCGACCGCGAGGAGCGACCCGACGTCGATGCCGTCTACATGGAGGCCGTCCAGGCGGCCACCGGCCAGGGCGGCTGGCCGATGACGGTCTTCCTCACCCCTGATGCCGAGCCGTTCTACTTCGGTACGTACTTCCCGCCCGAGTCCCGGCACGGGATGCCCTCCTTCGGCGACGTCCTCGACGGTGTCTCCCGCGCCTGGACCGAGCGCCGCGACGAGGTGGGCGAGGTCGCCGGGAACATCGTCAAGGACCTCTCCGCGCGCTCCCTCGCCTTCGGCGGCGACGGCGTTCCCGGCGAGCAGGAGCTCGCCCAGGCCCTGCTCGGACTGACCAGGGAGTACGACGCGTCGCGCGGCGGCTTCGGCGGCGCCCCGAAGTTCCCGCCGTCGATGGTGCTGGAGTTCCTGCTGCGCCACTACGCCCGTACGGGAGCCGAGGGCGCTCTGCAGATGGCCGCCGACACCTGCGAGGCGATGGCCCGCGGCGGGATCTACGACCAGCTGGGCGGCGGCTTCGCCCGCTACTCCGTGGACCGCGAGTGGATCGTCCCGCACTTCGAGAAGATGCTGTACGACAACGCCCTGCTGTGCCGGGTGTACGCGCACCTGTGGCGGGCCACCGGCAGCGACCTGGCCCGCCGGGTCGCCCTGGAGACCGCCGACTTCCTGGTCCGGGAAATGCGCACGGCGGAGGGCGGTTTCGCCTCCGCGCTGGACGCCGATTCCGCCGTCGAAGACGGATGGGGGCACCCCCAGGCCGAAGGCTCTGGGGGAGGCACGGGACGGCACGTCGAGGGCGCGTACTACGTCTGGACCCCGGAGCAGCTGACCGCCGCCCTCGGCGCGGACGACGCCGCCTACGCGGCCTCCTACTTCGGTGTCACCGAGGACGGCACCTTCGAGGAGGGCGCCTCCGTCCTCCAGCTGCCGCAGGACGCCGGAGTGTCGGACGCCGACAGGATCTCGTCCATCAAGGAGCGCCTGCTCGCCGCCCGCGACCGGCGCGAGCGCCCCGGCCGCGACGACAAGATCGTCGCCGCCTGGAACGGTCTCACGATCGCCGCGCTCGCCGAGACCGGCGCCTTCTTCGACCGGCCCGACCTGGTCGAGCGCGCCACGGAGGCCGCCGATCTGCTCGTACGGCTGCACATGGGCGCGGACGCCCGGCTGGCCCGTACCTCCAAGGACGGCCAGGCCGGCGCCCACGCCGGGGTCCTCGAGGACTACGCCGATGTCGCCGAGGGGTTCCTGGCACTCGCCGGGGTCACGGGGGAGGGGGTCTGGCTGGAGTTCGCCGGATTCCTGCTCGACATCGTCCTGGACCAGTTCGTCGCCGAGGGCGGCGCGCTGTACGACACGGCTCATGATGCCGAGGCGCTGATCCGCCGGCCCCAGGACCCGACGGACAACGCCACGCCGTCCGGCTGGACGGCCGCCGCCGGGGCGCTGCTCTCCTACGCCGCCCACACCGGCTCCGAGGCACACCGCTCGGCCGCCGAGGGCGCTCTCGGCGTGGTCAAGGCACTGGGTCCGCGAGCCCCCCGCTTCATCGGCTGGGGCCTGGCCACCGCGGAGGCCCTGCTCGACGGGCCGCGCGAGATCGCGGTGGTCGGCGCCCCCGGCGACGACACCGCCGAGGCCCTGCGCCGTACCGCCCTGCTGGCCCCCACCCCCGGCGCGGTCGTCGCCTTCGGCGCGCCGGACAGCGAGGAGTTCCCGCTGCTCAAGGACCGCCCGCTGGTGGACGGGGGAGCGGCCGCGTACGTCTGCCGTCACTTCACCTGCGACGCGCCGACGACCGACCCGGCCGAGCTGGCCCGCACGCTCGCGCGCTGAGCGGACGGACTACGGGCAGACGAGCGAGGCGCCGTCGATGGGCCGGTAATCGCCGAGACCCTTGGGGATCTCGCTCGTCTGCGTCCGCCGGGCCGCCGGCAGTGGCCGGTCGGCGCGCAGCGCCGCGAAGACCTCCGCCGCCTGCTCCTCGTCCCAGACGACGGAGGATCCCACGCCCGCGACGGTGCGGAAGCGGAGGGCGGGTGCGGTCGCGAACTCGGTGCGGTCGGGGGCGATGTTCCGGAGCCGGGCGGCGAGCCTCAGCATCTCGATCACGGACAGCGAACGCTCCGTCCTGGCCGTGCCCCGCAGCGTCGCGGCCAGGCGTGGCAGCCGGGTGGGATCGTCCGGCAGGTCCGCCCGGATCGTCTTCAGCATGTTGACCACGAACGTCTGCTGCTTCTGGATCCGGCCGAAGTCCAGCTTCCCGTCGCGCCGCGACCGTACGTACTGCAGCGCCTCCCCGCCCTCGACGTTCTTCGTCCCGGGGGCCAGGTCGATTCCGGTGACCGGGTCCTTGAGCGGCTCCACGGTGCAAATGGGCACTCCGCCGTCGACCTGGTCCACCGCGTCGATGAAGCGCCGGAAGTCGATCTCCAGGTACCGATGGACGCGTGTGTGCGTCATGCGCTCGACGGCCTCGATCGTGAACGCCGGACCGCCCTCCGTGTGGGCGGCGTTGATCTTCGCCGGGTGTGGGGCGTGCACCGTGCCGGTGCGCTGGTCGACGTGTTCGGTGGGGAACTCGGTGAGCGAGTCGCGGGGCAGACTCACCACACTGACCCGGTCGTTGCGGGCGGAGACGTGCACCAGCATCATCGTGTCCGTGCAGTCGCAGCCCTTGCCGCCGGCGCGGTAGCGCTGCAGCTCCTCTGCCGTGAGGCCCGCCCGGCTGTCGACACCGACCACCAGGATGTTGAGCCCGCGGTCCGGCGAGGGGAGGGCGGTCGGCACCGCGGCGACCGCCCCGGAGGCGAGGACGGTGAACACGGCCGTGGCGAGTACCAGCCGGCGCGGGCGGGGCAATTTCCTGAGAGACACGGGCGGACTCCACCGGCTCGGAATTGAGAACGCCCGCACGATATGCCGTTGTCCGTCGTACACAGGTTCGCGACGCGGCGTGGGCCGGTCGAATCACTCTCCTGCGGGGTCTGTGGAATGATAAGGGAACCGCAGTGGATGGGAGGGGAAGATGGCGCCCGATCCCGGGAAATGGGAGCGGATGGCCTTCATTCCGAAGAGCCGTTATGTGGTGGACCCGCCGCCACCCGCCGACCGGGGACCTTTCCCCGTCTACTCCTCGCTGGTCCAGCAATGGGCCCTGGCGGGCCGTACGGTGCCGGGGATGCCGGACCATGAGTGGGAGCGTCTGATGGCGACGCCCGTCTGGCCGCGTTGACTGCGCCGACTGCTCGGGGCGGCGAGCGCAATGGGGTGAATACGATTCGGTCGGCGATAAGTCGGTTTCCTTTTCGTGGCATGGTCGTTGTGATGTGTGCGGTGGAGGCCGGTCGGCTGTAATGCGCCGGCGATTCGCGAGATACGTGAAATTCCGTCCGCCGCGGAAAGGACTCTGACGAAATGAAGTGCAAGAAGGCTGCGGTCGTCGTCGCCGGTCTGTTCATGGCTCTGGGTGCCGCCTCCCCCGCGATGGCGGACGCCGGTGCGTGGGGCGGGGCGTACGGTTCGCCGGGCCTGCTGGCGGGGAACGTGGTCCAGGCTCCGATCCACATTCCGATCAACTTCTGCGGCAACTCCATCAACGTCGTCGGCCTGGTGAACCCGACGTACGGCAACGTCTGCATCAACGCCTGACGTTTTTCTCAGGGCCGGTCCCGCAGGACGTCTCGGACGTTCTGCGGGACCGGCCTTTCGTCATGTCCGGACGGGCCGTCGGCAGGGGCTGACGTCCCGTCGGGCCCACCCGTTTCCTCGTCTCAGTGCCCCAACTGGGCGATGAAATACACCAATGGACTACGCATCAGATCGAGGCGGCGTTCACCGTCGGCTCATTAGGAATACTTTCGGAGAATCAGACTGGCGGTCCATCGAGTGGTGCGGACAGTGAAGGAGTGGCCATGGCCTACCGAAATCGAAGAATGTCGAGTGTGTGGCTGGGGGTGTTCACCGCAGGTCTCCTCGCCTCGGGCTCGGTCGTGCTGTCCTCTCCGGCTCACGCCGCCGAATCCGTCACGACACGGAATCCCCAGCCGACCCTGTCCACCGCGATGGGCGCCTTTCTCGAATCCGGGCCGGTCGGCGTCGGGCGGATCGGCCAGCTGGAGCGGTGGCTCGGCGGGCGGGAGCTCCGGGTCGGCCACACCTACCTCCCCGGCGACCTCTGGTCGAACATCGAAGGCCCCCCGGGCTTCCTGAACGCCTGGGCGGACTGGCGCAACGAGCGAGAAGACCGGCTGTTCGTGCTGAACGTGCCGATGCTGGAGCGGAACGAGGCCGGCGTCTCCGACCACGAGGTGCGCCGCCAGCTGCAGCTCGGAGCGGCGGGGTACTACGACCACCACTTCCGGACGCTGGCGCGGCGTCTGGTGGATCTGGACGCGAAAGACACCGTCATCGTCCTCGGCTGGGAGATGAACGGCACCACGTACACGCACCGGTGCGCACCGGACCCCGAGGCGTGGAAGAAGTACTGGAACCGGATCGTCACCGCCATGCGGTCCGTTCCCGGCCAGGAGTTCCGCTTCGACTTCAATCCGAGTCGCGGGACGGACGCCATTCCGTGGACGGAATGCTATCCGGGTGACGACGTGGTCGACATCATCGGCATGGATTCGTACGACCAGCCGCCGGGATCCAGTTTCGACCAGCACGTCAACGAGCCGTACGGGCTGCGGAAACAGGTGGATTTCGCGGCCGAGCACGGCAAGCAGATCTCCTATCCGGAATGGGGGCTCTTCCGGAACGGGGACAACGCCGAGTACATGCGGCGGATGCTCGAATGGATGAACGAGCACAAGCCGCTGTATCACACGATCACCGACTACTGCCCGCACGGCGTCTGGCAGTGCGACGACAATCCGAAGTCGTCGCAGGTGTTCCGGAAGATGCTGTACGGCATGGAGCCGACGGAGCCCGAGATCCCGGAGGTGCCCGAGGTCCCGGAGGTCCCGACGGATCCTGAGGTGCCCGAGGTACCCGAGATCCCGGAGATCCCGGAGATCCCGGAGATCCCGGAGGTCCCGGAGGTCCCGGAGGTCCCGGAGGTCCCGGAGATCCCGGAGATCCCGGAGATCCCGGAGATCCCGGAGGTGCCCGAGGCACCCGAGGCACCCGAGGCACCCGAGGTCCCGGCGGAGCCGGAGACCCCGACGATTCCTGAGCCGAAGCCGGCACCCAAGCCCGAGCCGAAGCCGGAGAAGCCGGAGCCGAAGCCGGCACCCAAGCCGGAACCGAAGCCGGAGAAGCCGAAGCCTGAGCCCAAGCCGGAACCGAAGCCGGAGAAGCCGAAGCCGGAACCCAAGCCCGAGCCCAAGCCGGAACCGAAGCCGGAGAAGCCGAAGCCCGAGCCGAAGCCGGAACCCAAGCCGGAGAAGCCGAAGCCGGCACCCAAGCCGGAGTGCTGGAACGTGAACCTCGGTTCCTGGCTGGAGGACTTGGTCGGCGGGCCGGTCTGCGTTCCCAAGACCGACTGGGACGAGTTCGAGGCCGACATCGACGACGACACCGAGGAGCCCGAGCCCTGGGAGGTCATCATGGACAGCGAGAACTGGCCCTTCTGATCACCTGATCGGCGAACGGGACCCGGCCCCCACGGCGGCGGAGGAGATCATCCTCCGCCGCCGTTCGTCCTTCCCCACGCCCTCACCCGCCCGACCGCCCGCCCCACCCAGGCCCGCTCCCGCGCCTGCCGGGCCGCCCAGCGCCGGCCGCCCGCCGCGCCCGCCCGCAGCCACAGCAGCGGAGCCGCCCCCCGCCCCGCCAGCATCAACCGCTGGTTGGTGACGGTCTCCGGACGCCAGTGCTGCTTGTACGGTTCGGCGCCCCGCAACAGGCTCAGCGTCGCCCGCCCGCTCGCACTCGTCTCCCGCGCCCCGTGCCGCAGCAGCATGGTCGACACGTCGACCTTCCGCGCACGCAGCACCGGATCCGCGCCGTACAGATACCCGCCCACGAGCCGCGGCGACATCAGCGTCAGATCGGCCGCGACGATGTCCCCCGCGAGCCGGAACTCGGTCACCCTCGCGTCCCCGCACTCGACCATCGGCCGCACCGCCCGCGCCAGATGCTGCGCGAACCGGTCGCTGGTGTGCTCGACGGTGACGCCCCGCCCCTGCCACTGGAGCTGGTGGAGGGTCAGCAGCCGTTCGAGGGCGGCCGGTACCTCCTCGCCCGGCACGACGCGCTCGTCGATGCCGAGGGCGTCCAGCTTGCGGAGCTTGGCGCGCACGCGCTGGGCCCTGCTCGACGGCATGCGGGCGATCAGGTCGTCCATCGACACCCCGGGCAGTTCCAGACAGAGCGAGTCGGCCAGCCGCCGGCGCGGACCGCGCCAGCGGGCGAAGACCTGCTCGGCCGACGCCCCCGGCCGCACCTCGCGCAGGTCGACCACCGTGCCCCGCGCCACCCGTGCCAGTGCCCCGGCGAGCGCGGGAGCCGCCTCCGGACACGCGTCGTCGAGCAGGACGTCCGTGAAGTCCGTGATCGCACCACCCAGCTGGGTGAGGACCGGGAGCGGTCCCCGGGCGCGCATCAGAGGCGCCGCCGCGACCAGTTCGCCGTCCTCCCGCCGTACGAGCACCACACGCAGCGCGCCCGGCCTGCCGTACGACACCCACCAGGAGTGCAGCCAGGAGTGGGACTGGAACGGGGTGGCCGTGGAACAACGGGCGTACAGCGACGCCCACTCCTCGTCGAGCTCACCGAACTCCTCGCCGTCCCGGCAGACCTGTGTGCGCAGCTCGCTCAGGGTCACACCGCCTCCGGTTCCGGCTGGTGCGTGCCGGCCGCCGGGCCGGGAACGGCGGCGGACGGGGTCTGCCGCGAGTGCCGCGCCTCGGCACGCACCGCGCGCTTCGGCCGCACCAGCAGCACCAGAGCGCCGAGCAGGCCGCCCGCGCAGCCGCCGACCAGCGCGGAGAGCGGCGCGGACGGCGAGACCGGCTCCACCGGCTGGGTCGCCCGGGAGAACTGGACGACCTTCACACCCGTGTTCCCGGCGACGTGCGAACTGTTGACGATCAGGGCGCGGGCCACGCCGTCCGCCATCGACACGGCCCGCCCCGGCTTCGCCGCCCGCGCGGTGATCGAGATCATCGGCGCGTCCGGAGAGGTCGCCGCCTGCACGCTCGAGCGCAGGGTCTCGGTGGAGACTCCGGCCCACACCTGCGCGTCGCCGGTCACCGCGATGTCGGTGGCGACCCGCCCGTACGCCTGGGCGAAGCCGAGCGCGGCGGCCGGGTCGGACTTCTCGCCGGGGACCACGATGACGTAACTCGTCGCCGCGTACTCGGGTGCCTTCAGGGTCCCGTACCCGCCGCCGAGCGTGGCGCCGACCAGCACGGAGGCGGGCAGCACCCACCAGCGGCGCGGCGTGCGCAGGGCCTTCAGAAGGGGCGAGCGTTGCAAGGGCAGTGTGCTGGGGCTCATGGGTGTCTCACTTCGTGAGGAGAGGGGCGCCGTGGACGGCCTGTTCGTAGAGGGACATCAACTGCCGCGCGCTCTGCGCGATGTCGTAGCGGCGCGCGGCCTCGGGCTGGGGCAGCCGGGCGAGGCGGGCGTCCCGGATGCCGCGCAACGCCGAGATCAGTTCGGGTACGGACGCGCCGATCCGACGCGCCCCCGGGGCCGCGTCGGGCGGCAGGTCGTCGATCGCCGGGCACGCCACGTACAGCACCGGAAGTCCGGCGGCCAGCGCCTCGACGACCGCGAGACCGAAGGACTCGTCGGGGGAGGTGGAGACGAACACGTCCATCGCCGCGAGGAGCGACGGCAGGCCGGGGCCCGCGGACGTCACGGACGGCGGGTCCTCGCAGGCGCCCGCGAGGAGCACCCGCCCGCCCGCCCCGCACTCCCGCGCCGTGGCGAGCAGCCGCTCGCGCTCCTCGCCCTCCCCGACCAGGAGCAGCCGCGCCTCCGGCACCGACGCCACCGCGCGGACGAGCCGGTCGAAGCGCTTCCCGGGCGCGAGCCGCCCCACACCGCCGACGACGAACGCGTCCGGTGGCAGACCGAGCACCTTCCTCGTCATCCGCCGGGCGTCCTCGTCGTGGCCGAAGCGTTCCCGCTCGATGCCGTTCGGGACGACATGGATACGGGAGGGGGCCACGCCCCACTTCTCCAGGCGGCGGGCGACGCTGGGCGAGACGGCGACCGTCGACGTACCGAGCCGCTCGGTGGCCCGGTACAGGGCGCGGGTGCCCGCCGAGAGCGGCCGGCCCTCGATCTGGGTGTCGCCCAGGGAGTGCTCGGTGGCGAGCACGGCCCGTACCCCCGCGAGACGGGCGGCGATCCTGCCGTACACGCAGGCCCGGTACAGATGGGTGTGGACGAGGTCGTACCGGCCCCTGCGGACGATCCCCGCGAGCCGGGGGAGCGCGCCCAGATCCCGGTTGCCCGTCATCCCCAGATGCACGACCGGCACGCCGTCGGACGCGAGGCCGCGGGCGACGGCGCCCGGGTTGGTGAGCGTGACGACCTCGCTCCGTACGGGCAGATGGCGCAGCAGCAGCCGGAGTTGCTGCTCCGCGCCGCCGATGCCGAGGCCGGTGATGATGTGCAGGACCTTCACGAGAACTCCTGGACGAGGTTGCTCGGCCGGCGGCGGCGCAGCGGGTGCAGGACCCGCTTGGCGGTGAGGCGCCAAGGGGTGTCCTGCTCGTCGATGTGGACACGGGGCAGCGCGTGCGCACAGGTCAGCGGCCCGGGGTCGATCGCGCAGCCGTAGCGGTAACCCGCGTCCCGTACCGCCGCGACCACGCGGTCGTCGACGTGCCCGTACGGGTAGCAGAAGCCGTCCACCCGCGCGCCGGTGATCTCCTCCAGGAGGTCGCGGCTGCCCCGCGTCTCCTCGGAGAGGGTCCCGTCGTCGACGGTGGGCAGCGAGACGTGCCGCAGTCCGTGCGAACCGATCTCCATGCCGGCCTCCGCCACGCGCAGGATGCCGTCCTCCGTCAGCAGGGCCTTGCGCGGGCCGTCGCCGTCCCAGGCGTTCTCGCCGCCGATGCGGCCGGGCAGCACGTAGACGGTGGCGGTGAAGTCGTGGCGGCGCAGCAGCGGGAGCGCCGAGTCGACGAAGTCGGCGTACCCGTCGTCGAAGGTGAGGCCGACGAGCCCCTTTTCCCGGCCGGCGGCGGTCGCGGCGAGCAGCTCCCGCACGGACACACCGCGCAGCCCCCGGTCGTTCAGCCAGTGCAGCTGCCGGGCGAAGCGGACGGGGGAGACCGTCACCCGGTACGGATCATCCGTGGTGTCGGCGATCGAGTGGTACATCACCACCCACGGGGGCGGCTTCGGCAGCAGTCGACGAATCGAGGCGGCGCGGGGCGCCGTGGCAACGGGCATGGGCGAGCCTTCGTGATGCGGTGCGGGTGAGGGGTGGGATGTCCGGCGCACGGGAGGCGCAGGCGAGGAAGACCAGGAAGACGGAGCCGGAGACGAGGGCGGCGACGGCGAGGGAGAGGAACGCGGGGCCGACCCACAGCGAGCAGAGCCAGCCGGCTCCGGTGGCCCAGGCGGCGGCGGTGGCCAGCCGCAGGAGCCCTTCCCCGAGGTAGCGGATGCGGACAGGGATGGCCTGGCGACGGGCACCGAGCAGCAGCATCACGGCGGTCACGGTGATGCCGAGGGCGTTGGCGGCGGCGATGCCGACGGTGCCCCACAGCCCGGCGCCGAAGACTCCGGCGACGGCCGTCACGGCGAGGCCGGCGGCCATCGCGGCGGCCGGGTACCAGAGGGGGTGGGCGGCGGAGAAGTAGCAGCGGACCAGCGTGCCGACCGTCGTCTGGCCGAGCAGGCCGAGGGCGTAGACCCGCATCACGGCAGCGGTCGCGGCGGTGTCGTCCGCGTCGAAGGCGCCGCGCTGGAAGAGGAGTTCGACGATCTGCGGGGCGGCGGCGATCACGACCGAGGTGCCGAAGAGGACGACGACGGCGGCCAGGAGCAGATCCCGCTCGACGCGGTGGCGGGCGCCGTCCTTGTCGCCCGCGGCCATGGCACGGGCGACGACGGGGAAGCTGACCGTGCACAGCATCAGGGAGAGGATCATCGGCATCTGCGCGACCTTCTGCGCGTAGTTCAGATGCGAGATGGCGCCGGAGGGCAGGGGCGAGGCGAGGAAGCGCTCGATGAGGATCTGGGACTGACGGGAGACCGCGAAGACGATGACGGGGGCGATCAGTCCCAGGACGAGCAGGCGCCCGTCGTTCCTCCCGGCCGGCCCGTGGCCCTTCGGTACGGGACGGGCACGCAACTCCCGGATCAGATACGGCGCCTGGACCGCCACCATCAGCGCGCCGCCGACGGCGACCCCGATGGCGGCGGCCCGTACGCCGAAGGGTTCGCGCAGCACGACGATCGTGCCGATGATCCCGACGTTGTACGCGACGTAGATGGCGGCCGGCGGGAGGAAGGAGCCGTGGGCGCGCAGAGCGGCGGAGCAGTAGCCGGCGAGTGCGAAGGTCAGCACACAGGTCGCGGTCAGCCGGGTGCAGTCGATGGCGAGCCGAGGGTCCGGGAGGCCCGGGGCGAGCGCGCCGACGAGGGCCGGCGCGGCGAGGACGAGGAGCCCGGCGACGGCGCTCATGGCGAGCGCGAGCCGGGGCAGCGTGGAGCGGACGAGCGTACGGACGGGGTCCCCGAACGGGCTGCTCGTGCGGCGCGCGAGGGCGCGGCTGAACGCGGGCACGAGGATCAGCGCCATCGCGTCCTCGATGAGCAGCGTCGAGGCGAACTCGGGCACGGTCCAGGCGACCAGGAACGCGTCGGTCTCGGCCCCCGCGCCGAAGAAGTGCGCCAGGATCTGGTCCCGTACGAGTCCGAGCACGGCCCCGGCCGCCGTGAGCCCGGCGGTCACGGCGGCGGCCCGCGCGAGGAACCCGCCCGGGGCGGTGCGCCCCCGCGCGCGCCGCGCGTGCGCCCCGCGCGGGGGCTTGGACCCGTCGAACCGGTCCCCGGCCGGGGGCGCGGGCGGGGGCGCGGGGTCCGGGCGGTGGGCGGTCAGAGGCCGACGCGCCCGGGCTGCTGGGGCGGGCGGAGCCCCCGGCGCCGGGCACGCCGTTCCGGCCCAGCGCCAGCCGCCTCCGGCGTAGGTGGCACGGGCGGCCGAGCCCGAGCCCGCGCCCGAGTTGCCCGCGCTTGAGGCCGAGCCCGCGCCCGCGCCGCAGGTGGAGGCCGAGCCCGCGCCCGAGGCCGACGCCGAGTGCGCGCCCGACGCCGAGTGCGCGCCCGACGTCGACGTCGACGTCGTCGCGTGATCGGTCACGGACCACGGGTCCGAGTGCGCGCCCGGCTCCCCCTCGTGGTCACCCGCCCCCGCGTCGGACTCCTGGCCGAGGTTCTCCGAAGGCCGTGCACGGTCCGTGGACTCCGCCTCCCCGCCCCAGGGGTCACGCACGCTTCACCTCCGCGAGCGACCACCACGCCGCGAGGCCGAACACCACCGACAGCAGGACCGTCGAGGGCCCGCCGATGTCCGCGTAGAGGAAGTCGACGAGCTGCCACGACAGCAACCCGATCGCGACCAGCGCACAGTCCCCGCCCCCCGCGCCCCGCGCTTCCCGCGCGCGCCGCCGCAACGCCGCCACCAGCAGCGCGACCCAGCTGCCCGCGACCGTGAGGAGCCCCACCAGGCCCTGCTCGCTGAGCACCAGCAGGTACATGTTGTGCGGGGACAGCAGCGGCTGGCGCTGGAAGGCGGCGCCCGCACCCGCCGTGTCGCTGCCGGAGGACAGCGCGAGCGAGGCGTTCGCGTCGCGGTACTGCGGGAACCCCTTCAGACCCACCCCGGTCAGCGGCTCCGAGCGCCACATCCGCCCGGCCGCGGCCCACATCGTGTACCGGTCCGTCACCGACTGGTCGGGCGCCGCCGCCACCTGCGTGATGCTGCCGGCCCGCTCCTTCACCATCGCCGAACCGACGCCGAGCCCTCCGACCAGGACCACCGCGAGCGCGCCCACCACGAGCGCCACCCGCGCCGCCCGACGCGGCCCCGAGAGCACCAGCTGGATGGCGCAGGCGAGCACCGTCGCGATCCACGCCCCCCGGCTGAACGAGAGCACCAACGGCAGGAACAGCAGGCCCGCACAGACCAGAGCCGCCGTACGCACCCGCCCGCGCCCGCTGCCCAGCGCGATCCCGGTGACGACGACGAGGCCGTACGAGACGACCGTCGCCATCCCCATCACATCGGTCGGCCCGAACGTCCCCACCGCCCGGACGTCCTCGCCCATGTACGACGCGCCCGTCCCCGTCAGGTACTGCGTGACCCCGACCGCGCCCTGCAGCAGCGCCAGACCCACCAGCGCCCACGCGACCACGGCGAAGTCCCGCCGGTCACGGACCATCAGCACCACGGCCGCCGGGACGAGCACGAAGACCTGGACGTAGCGGGCCACGCCCGGCAGGCTCGCCGCCGGGTCGTTCGAGGTGATCGCCGCCAGGCAGATCCCCAGGACCGGCAGCCCGAGGACGACGGCCGCCGCCCGGGTCAACGGCCGGGCGCCGCTGCGCAGCACCCGCACCAGAGAGATCAGCACGAGCAGGCCCGAGGCCGCGTCCGCGAGCGTCCCCGTCCCCCCGGTGCCCCCCTCGGCGCCACCGATGGCCGGGACGAGCAGCAGCGCGATCACCGCCAGGACCGGCGACAGGGACCAGGCCCTGCGGGCCCAGTCCCGTACCTCCCACCGCTCCGCCGCCGCCGGCACCGTCACGGCCGTCGCCATCATCAACTCCCCGCCGGTCGGACCAGGCCGGCCGCGGTCCGCAGCAGGATGCGAACGTCCTGCCACAGCGACCAGTGATCGATGTAGTGGTTGTCGAAGCGGCAGCGGTCCTCGATGGAGGTGTCGCCGCGCAACCCGTGCACCTGCGCCAGGCCGGTCAGCCCGACCGGCATCCGGTGGCGGTCCGCGTAACCGGCGTGGATCCGGCTGAACTGGGCGACGAAGTACGGCCGTTCGGGCCGGGGCCCGACCAGGCTCATGTCCCCCCGCAGCACGTTCCACAGCTGCGGCAGCTCGTCCAGCGAACTGCGCCGCAGGAAGCTGCCGACCGTGCTCATCCGCCGGTCGTGGGCGACGCTCCACCGGGTCGCCGACTCCGTCTCGTCGGCCGGACGCAGCGTACGGAACTTCAGCAGGGTGAACAGCCTCCCGTGCTGCCCCACCCGCTCCTGGCGGAAGAGCACCCCGGGCCCGTCGGAGAGCCGTACCGCCAGCGCGCACAGCAGCAGCACGGGCAGGGCCAGGGCCAGCGCGGGACCGGCAAGCACCACGTCGAGCACACGCTTCGCGGTCAGCCCGCGCCGCTCGGCCAGGGGGACAAGACGACGGCAGCCGTAGCCCCACAGGTGGTCGCCCATCGGCCCGTCGTGCGGCTCGCCGCCCACCCGCCAGGTGGTGCAGCCGTAGTGCTGGAAGAGCGTCACCAGGCTGCTGTCCTCGGTGAGGAACACCGCGTCGCGCACGGTGTTCTGGATGACCGCCCGGTGGATCTCCTCGGCCGAGGAGAGGACCGGAAGGCCGGGCTCCCCGTCCGGCCGCGAGCCGACGATCCCCACCGGCCTGATGCCGTACTCCGGATGCTGCGCCACCGCCGCGGCGAACCGGCGCGCGGCAGTGGGCGAGCCCACGACCAACGCCGACCGTGGATGCGCCCGCGCCTCGCGGCGCCTGCGCGCGTGCACGACCCCGCGGCCCACGCACACGGCGACGAGATGGGTGGCGTACGCGGAACAGAGCGCGCCCGGACCGATCGCCAGGGCGGGGGAGTACGCGGCGACGACGGCCGCCCCGGCGCACCAGGCGACCGCGGCACGGGCGGCGAGCGCGGGGAGCTCGTCCAGTACGGAGGGGAGGGGACCAGGCCGGTGGAGCCCCGCGTATCCGTTGAGCAGGAGCACGCACCCGGCGACCAGCAGGAGCAGCCGGAGGTCGCGGTGCGGCTCGGGCAGCAGCGCGGCGGCGAGCAGCACGGCGAGGCCGTCGGCCGCGATCAGCGCGACGGCGGCCGTACGCGGCGGAGCGGGCCGGCGCGGCGGCAGCGCCAGCCGGTCCGGCGCGCCGCGCGGCGGTGCGAGGGAGGTGAGGCCGGGCGCGTGCCCCTGGCCCGCCGGGGGCCAGGGGCCCGGTGAGGAAGGGACGCTGGTGCTTTCCGTGGTCACGGCGAAATCGGCTCTCTGTGCTCGGTGCACCGCACTCCGGCCAGCTCGCGGTACACGTCCGCGACGGCCGCGCCGGTGCGCCGCACATCGAATCTGCTGAGTACGTGTTCGTGGGCCTGGTGGCCCAGGGATCGCCGCAGCTCCGGCTCGCCGAGAAGGCGGGCGACGGCGGCGGCGAGCGCGGCCGGGTCCTCGGGCGGGACCAGGCACAGGGGTGCGTGGCCGGGCGGCAGGCTCTCGCGCGCCCCGTCCACATCGCTGACCACGACCGGCCGGCCGCTCGCCATGGCCTCCAGCGGCGCGAGCGCCATGCCCTCCCACCGGGAGGGCAGCACGACGAGATCGGCCGCCCGGTACCAGGGCGCGGTGTCGTCGACGGCCCCGGCGAACCGCACCGAGGGCGGCGCCGCCGCCCGCAGCCGCTCGCGGTCCGGCCCGTCGCCGACCAGGACCAGCCGGGCCGTCGGGATCTCGGCGAGGACGGCGGGCCAGGCGGTGAGCAGCACGTCCTGCCCCTTCTGCCGGCAGAGCCGCCCGACGCAGACGACGAGGGGCCCGTCGCCGCCGGAGCCGTCGGCCGCACCGGGCGCCGACGGATGTGCTGTCTCACCGGTCGTCGGTTCGGTCGCGAACCGCGCCACGTCCACGCCGTTGTGGATGACCGACCAGGCCGCCCGGACGCCCGCCTCCTCGCCGGTGCGGCGTTCGGCGTCGCTGACGCAGATGACCCGGTGCGTCCAGCGCGCCGCCCGGCGCTCCCAGAGGCCGGCCAGCGCGGCGACCGTCCCGTCGACCGCCTCGAAGGACCAGGCGTGCGGCTGATACACCGTCGGGATCCGCCCCCGCAGAGCGAGTCGGGCGCACAGCCCCGCCTTGGCGCTGTGCGCGTGGACCAGCGCGGGGCGGAGCGTACGGATCAGCCGCGCGAGGTCGCGGGTCTCCCGGACCAGGCGCGGGTCCGGGTCACGGCCCGCCCGCCACACGGACAGCCCGGCGCCCTCGGCCCGGACGGCCGTGGCGAGCGGAGTGTCCGGAGGACAGGCGACCTCGACCCGCAGCCCGGCGGCGAGCTGGGCGCGGACCAGGTCGGTGACGACCCGGGCGACACCCCCGTCGCCGGGCTGGACCGCGTGCAGCACGGTGAGGGAAGGGGAGTCCGACTCCCGTGGGGACAGCACGTCAGCGCCGGACGTCCGCCCGGCGGAAACACGTCCCGAGCCGGTCGAAGACGTCGGAGTCGTACCCCAGGGGGTCGTTCGCCGAATGGGCGGAACCGGAGATCAGCCCCTCGGGAATTGTGGTCTCGAAGATTTCGGCGCCGTCCGCCGTGGCCGGCCGTGCCGCCGACGGAGCCGTACACGACGGGGCGCACGACAGACCGCGGCGCACAGCAAGAACCGCTGAATTCCGCATACAGGTTCTCCGCTTTGATGAGAGAAGGAAGGGAAGACCCGTGAAGACCGGGGGAGAGGAAGGAGTCGGCCGTACGAAATGAGTGAACGCGCGGCGGGACGGGAAGCAACGTTCGGGACCGTTACCGTTATAACCCTGACGCGGGGCGATAGTAAGCATTAGATGCTCGCGAACGCTAACTCCCGTATCGGCTCGGCAGGTTCCTCGTTGAGCGTGTTGCGCCATTCCCGGCCCGCTCGCTCGAATGGCCCTCCTATGGCCCAAAGATCGGTTGAACGTCACCCGTTCGGGAGAGCAACCGATGTAATACGGAGGCGTTGTTGAGGGAGCGTGGCGAAACCGTCCGCGCCGACCGTCTGATTCGACCGGTCCGAACACAATCGAGGAGTGCTTCTCCATGTCCCGTATCGCGAAGGCTGTAGTCCTGTCCGTGGGCGTCGCCGCGTCCGTCGCGGGTGCCACCGGCGTCGCCGCTGCCGACACGCACGCCGAGGGCGCGGCCGTGGCCTCCCCGGGCTTCGTGTCCGGCAACGTCGTCCAGGTTCCGATCCACGTGCCGATCAACTTCTGCGGCAACACCGTCAACGTCTTCGGCGCCCTGAACCCGGCCTTCGGCAACACCTGCATCAACGCCTGATCTCGCACGCCGGATCGTGGTCCTTCCGAGGCCGGCGCGCCGCCCCTTCCGGGGTGCGGCGCGCCGGCCTTCCGCTCGTTCGGACGCACCCTCGTGCGCCGTTCGGTGCAACGGCGTACGCCCCTCGGAGGACCAGGTCAGCGTGTCGGATTCACTCGAACGGACGGGTGGCGCTCAGTAGTTCTCCCGTTGCGGAGCGCTATACCCGCAGGCACGGTGGGCGGAGTAGTTGTCCGACGCATACGGAAAAGGAACACTCATGCGTCCCCTGGCTTCACGCCGCCTCACCGCCCTGGCGATATCCGCCGTCATCAGCCTCGGTACGGCGGGACCCGCCTTCGCCGACGAATCCACCCCGGCCCGCGCGTCCGCCGTGTCCGCCGTGTCCGCACAGGCCATCACCGCCGCGGAGGCGGATGCGTTCAAGGCGAAGATCGACGCGGCGGTCGCCGCCGCGAAGACCGCCGCCTCGGCTTCGCTCCCGGAGGCCCCGGCCGTCGACGGGAGGGCCGCGCCCGCCGACCTCGTGTCCGACCTCCTCGCCACCATCGAGAAGGTGGTCGCCGATCTGCTGGCGGCGGTCTCCGGCGACGCGACCGGTCTCGTCCCGCAGGTCTCCGCGACCCTGACCTCATTGCTCGACCAGGTCCTGGGCGCCGCGCCCGAGGCGCCGGCCGAGCTGCCCGTGAGTCCGGCACCGCCCGTCCGGTAGCCGCGCCCTCACGAACCGCGCCGCGCCGCCCGGCTGACCGCCGGGCGGCGCGGCGTACGTGTATCCGATCGTCACATATGACCGGGTCTCATCAATCGGGTGCAGTGCCGAGAAATCCTTCCTCCCGGAGTTTCCGGGGGGCGGGCCTCTCGTTACAGAAAGCAGAACGGTGTGCGGGAATTATCCAAGAGGCCTGCACAGCAAGCGACTTGCTTGCGAACGAAGCCATAGAGGAAGGACTCGTTTCATGAAGCCCACCAAGGTTGCCGCGGTCGTCGCCGGATCTGTGATGGCTCTGGGTGCCGCCGCGCCCGCCATGGCCGCCGAGTCGATGACCCCCACCAGCCTGAGCGGTGGTCTCGGGGCGCTCTCGGGCGACGGTCTGAAGACGGACACGCTGAGCAGCACCACGGACGGTTCCGTCGTCAAGACCGTGGGGGACGCCGCGGGCAAGCTGAACAAGACGACCCAGAAGGCGCCGCTGATCGGCGGCCTCCCGGTCGGCGGCTGACGGTCACTCAGCAGTACCGCCTCATCGCGCGTTTCTCCCGCGCGGACGACCGCGACACGCGGTCTCGACCCCCCTGGATCGCCCCCTCGCTCCGCCGGCAGGCGGACGCTCCCCGTCGGCACGGGGCCGCCACCCATGGTGATCGGCCGATTGAATGATTTTCTGTTCGGCTGCCGTGTGGTCCCCGCTTCCCGCAGTTTGCCGCTCCTTACGCTCTCGCCAACCCATCACGGAAGGTTGGCCCATGGAGAGACCGAGGACGGCAGCGCGCGACCGCGCGCCGCGGCCTGCGGCGCATCTGCCCGGTGTTCCTGAGCCTTCCGTTCCGTAACCAGTCCGTCAGCGACTGACGCACTGAGTGCGCGGACAGGCCGGTCGGAGCGAGGGGGGTCCCCCGCCGGTCTCTCCCTTTCTCCAGAGGAAGAGCGGTATGCGATCCATCATGAGCCGGAAGCTGTTCACCGCCGCGGCCGCGACGGGCATCCTGTCGCTGACCGGAGGCTTCGCCGTGGCCGCGAACTCCCCGGGCGGTACCGGTGATTCCCCCGGGCCCGGCACTGGTCACCACCTTCAGGTCCCGCTTCCCGCGAATCCGTGCGAGGACCCCGCGAAACTCGACGACATCACTGCCGACGTGGTGGATGACGTCTGCGCCCCGACCGACGACGAGCCTGACGGCTACGGCGAGGGCGACACCCCGGACGACGAGAACCCCAAGCCGCCGGGAGAGAACCCTGATCACCCGGGGACCCCTGATCACCCGGGGACTCCCGATCACCCGGGCACGCCCGATCACCCGGGGACTCCCGATCACCCGGGCACGCCCGATCACCCGGGGACTCCCGATCACCCGGGCACGCCCGATCACCCGGGCACCCCGAAGCCGCCCTCCACGCCGCCGACGAAGCCGGACGAGCCCACGACTCCGACGACCCCGCCGCCGTCTCCGGGTGGGCCGGGTGGGTGTGAGAAGCCCGAGCCGGGTGAGGAGCCGGAGCCGGGCTGTGAGGAGCCGACGACTCCCACCACGCCGCCGTCCACGCCCTCCACGCCGCCGACGAAGCCCGACGAGCCCACGACTCCGACGACCCCGCCGCCGTCTCCGGGCGGGCCGGGTGGGTGTGAGAAGCCCGAGCCGGGTGAGGAGCCGGAGCCGGGTTGCGAGGAGCCGACGACCCCCACCACGCCTCCCAGCACCCCGACCAAGCCGCCGGCGACCCCGGACAAGCCCGAACTCCCCGACACCGGAAGCGACCCCGCGCTCATGGGTGCCGCCGCCGTCAGCGCCGCTCTTCTCGTCGGCGGAACGGTCATGTATCTCCGGGCCGGACGCCTCGTGCGCGCCGGACGCCCGGAACGCCGACACTGACGCACCGTACTGACGTAGCGTCAACCGAGGCCCTCGCCGTCACCGGTGAGGGCCTCCGGCGTTGCTGCAGACAGGCGAATTTCGCGACGTTATCTCCGGCGGGCTCGTTCTCAGAGAGCAGCACCACAGCACCGTCGTCACCTGCTCTGAAGGGCGTACGCAGTCATGAATCTGCGATCTCAAGCCGGCATGGGAATCCTCATGACCGCTCTCGCCTCCGCGGCCATGGCCGCCCCCGCGGCCGCCGCCGAGGCACCGGTGATCGTTCCGCTCCAGGGTCTGGAGCCGGCGATCCCGATGGACGCCCCCTCGGTGGCCACCGGGGTCCCGCTGCCCGTGCCCGGGGGGCCCACCGGCTTCCACGAGGGACGGGCCGGCGGACTGCCGGACGCCACCCTGCCGCGCGTGCCGGTCGCCAGCACCCTCCCGGAGACCCTCGTCGCAGCCCCGCTGCCCGAGGTCATCGACGGCAGCACGCTCGGAACGGCCCTGCTCACCACCCCCCGCTCGCCCCTGAAGGCGACCACCCCCGGCGCCATCGTCGGCACCCCCGTCGCCGCGCCGGGCGGCAACCGGTACGGACTGCCGGAAGTCGTCGAGCCGCAGGTCGGCCTCCTCACCCCCGCGGTGAGCGGAGCGCTGGACTCCCAGATGGGTCTGGCGCAGCCGACGGCCTGAGGCGGTCTTTTGTACGACCGATGACCCGGCGGGTGAAGACACGATTCTTCCCCGCCACCCGAGGGGTCGTTGCTCGTTACAACAGAAGGCTTGTCGCATGGCCGTGGCCCGCAGATCCAGGGGTTCGCTCCGTCGTATCCGACGGCGGGTGGCCCCATGGTCTGCGGGCCTCCCCCACGTCATTTTTCATCCCGTCCGGCCTAAAGGCCGTGACCCCCGCGCCATTTCGGCGTTGAACGGAATCGACGGCCGTGATTCTCGCGGTCGCCTTTCCACGTCCAAGGAGTTCTTGATGTCTCGCATCGCGAAGGCTGCCGCTGTCCTCGCCGGCACGGGTGCCGTTGCCCTCAGCGGAGCCGGCATGGCCGTCGCCGACTCGGGCGCCCAGGCTGCCGCCGCCGCCTCCCCCGGTATCGTTTCCGGCAACGTCGTTCAGGTCCCGATCCACATCCCGCTCAACGTCTGCGGCAACACCGTGGACGTCGTCGGCCTGATCAACCCGGCGTTCGGCAACACCTGCGTGAACACCGACGGCAAGGGCGACGACCACCGCGACGGTGGTTACGGCGGCTGATCACCTCAGCGTCGAGCGGCCCCCCGGTCCACCGGCCGGGGGGCCGCTTCCCTGTGCGTACCCCTACGCGTAGCGGTAGATCGCGCTGTGGTCGAGCATCTCGGCCGGGGTGACGCCCCACGGGCCCATCTTCTGGTCGCGGGCCGCGATCCGGCGGTACTGCGAGTCACCCAGCTCCGGTGGCCGGACAGGCAGATAGCCGGCCTGCGGGTTGCGCTGCTGCCAGCGCGACCAGAGCAGATCGACGAAGGAGTGGTGGAGCCAGAACACCGGATCGTTGACGGAGGCTCCGCCGAGCATCAGACCGCCGACCCAGCGGTGCACCCGGTTGTGGATACGGAAGCGGTCGTTGCCCCGGCCCGGGGCCCAGCCCTCCAGCCGGTTGCGGAATCCCGAGCCGCTCGTGGAGTTCCAGGGCGCCACGTCGTACACCGTCTCCCGCATCACCTCGTCCAGCTGTGCCTTCGTCGGCAGCGTGATCGGGTCCCGGGGGCGGCCGAAGTCCCTGGTCAGGAAGCGGCCCTCGGTCATGCCGTGGTTCACCGTCCAGCGTCCGCCCCCGTAGGCGAACGGGCCGGTCACCACCTGGAGGTCGCTGCGGCGCCCGTTGCCGCCCATGAAGTCGTCGCTCCACAGCGACGCCGCGGGGGTGTTGTCCCGGGTCCAGTCCCAGTACGGCACGGTGACCGTCGGGTCGATGCGGCGCAGCTCCCGCTCGAACTCCAGCAGGAACTTGCGATGCCAGGGCAGAAAGCTGGGCGTCATGTGGGCGACCCGGAGACGCGTGTCCCCGTCGGCGACGTAGTAGTCGATGTGCGTACGGACGAAGTCGTCGTACTTCCCGACGCGCTTGAGCTCGAGGACCGCGGCGACGAACTTCTTCCGCTCGGCGCTCGTCAGATCGCGCTGGTTCTTACGTGTGTACGCCACGCGGGCTCCCTCCCGAAGGGACACCGTGGGCGGCGGCGAAGCGGGTCAGTGGCGCGGAACCCAGCTCGTCCACGGCCGCGCGGGTGGCCGCCAGGGGTGTCGGATAGGTCTGGTAGTGATCGATGGGCGTGAGGTAGCCGCCGTCCGCGCAGCGCATCAGGTGCAGCGGCCTGCCGTCGACAAGGACCTCCGGCACCCCGGCCGGGGTGGTACGGGCCTGGATGCGGCGCCCCCCGTACATCTCGTCGAAGAGATCGGCGGAGCGGTCGTCCGCGGCGACGGGCCGCGCGGAGGGTGTGGCGGCGATACGGGCCAGCGCAACGCCCGTGAAGGCGGCGACGGCCACGGTGAAGAGGGACCGCAGTGCGACGCGGCGCGGGACGATCATGAGCGATCTCCTGGTGGTCGACAAATGCCCTCTGGGCACAACGAGGGAAACGCGGCTTCGTTGCGGAGGAAATGCCAGCCGGGTGAATACCGGCCGATCGAGTGAATTCGGCGCGGGACGGCGGGCATCCGACCACTAGCATCCGGACCCATGACTTCTTCCAATGTGGTTTCCGAGGCGCGCCCCGTCTCTCCGGATGTGGTTGCCGGGGCGCGCAGCATCTCTCCGCTGGGGACCCTCGCGGCCGTCTTCTGGACCACCGGCCCCACCGATGACAAGCCCGCCGCGCCGTATCTGATGGTGTATTCACTCGGCAACGGCAGCGACGGTCGCGAGGCCGGTGAAGAAGCGATGCGCGCCGCCGTGGAGGGCATGGGCCTGACCGTCGGCGGGCCGGTGGTCGACGCGTCCGAGGACTCCCGGGTCGACGCCCACCTCCTCGTCGAGGCTCAGCAGGCGGTCCTCACCCTGCCGTTCCTGAAGGTCCAGTGCTCGGTACCGGCGGAGTGGGACGCGGCCGCCAGGGAGCTCGGACACGCCTACCTGATCTGCTCCGTCCGCCCGTGGTCCGAGGTCCCGCCCGGCGGGACGGTGTCCGAGGAGCAGCTGCGGTCCTTCTTCGCCGGCGAGGATCCCCTGGCGGCCGCGGGACACGTCGTGCTGCCCGTCCGGCGGCTGCAGGGCTGAGCGGGAGGGGGCGGCGTCATGGCGACGGTCGACGTACGGGGCGGGGTGCCGGGGCAGCGGCAGGAGGAATCCCGGGAGGACACCGGGACGATCGGTGCGAGCCGGGCCCTCGGTCTGCTGCTGATGATCACCGGGGCGGCCGGGGTGCTGGCCGCCTGGGTCATCACCATCGACAAGTTCAAGCTGCTCGAGGACCCGAACTTCCAGCCGGGCTGCAGCCTCAACCCGATCGTGTCCTGCGGCAACATCATGAAGAGCGAGCAGGCGGCGGTGTTCGGCTTCCCGAACCCGATGCTCGGTCTCGTGACGTACGGGATGGTCGTCGCCATCGGCGCCGGGCTCCTCGCGGGAGCCCGCTACCGCCGCTGGTACTGGCTCGGGCTGAACGCGGGGATGCTGTTCGGCGTCGGGTTCTGCACCTGGCTGATGCACCAGTCGCTGTACGAGATCAACTCGCTCTGCCTCTGGTGCAGCCTGGCCTGGGCCGCCACGATCGTCATGTTCTGGTACGTGACCTCGCACAACGTCCGTACGGGCGTGCTGCCGGCGCCCGCCGCCGTGAAGGGGTTCCTCGAGGACTTCACCTTCGCGCTGCCCGTCCTGCACATCGGGATCATCGGGATGCTGATCCTGACCCGATGGTGGGACTTCTGGACCAGCTGACGTGACCCTCCTCTCCTGGCCGCGGGCCGCACTGATCGTGCTGCTCGCGGCCGTTCTCGCGTTCGTCCTGCCCTACGACCGGATCGCACCGGGCTCCCGGCACCGCGCGGAGCCGGTCGCGCCCGCCCCGGCGCCGCTGACCGTGCCCTCCGGCTTCTTCACCGGCTCCGACGAGAGCGGGGTGCGGCGCATCGCCGAGGTGCAGCGCTGGCTCGGCGGCGCGTCGCTGACCGTCGGGCACACCTATCTCCCCGGCGACCGCTGGTCCAACATCGAGGGCCATCCGGCGCTCTTCGAGCCGTGGGCGCGGTGGAAGGAGGAGCGGCCGGGGCGGCTCTTCGTCCTGAACGTGCCCCTGCTCGACCGCAGCGAGGAGGGGCTGCCGGACGCCGAGGTCCGGGCCGGGCTGCGGCGCGGGGCGGCGGGGGCGTACGACGGTCACTTCCGCACCCTGGGGGAGCGGCTGGTCGAGCACCGGCTCGCCGACGCCGTGCTCGTGCTGGGCTGGGAGATGAACGGCACCACCTACAGCCACCGCTGCGGTCCGGACCCCGAGAGCTGGAAGGCGTACTGGCGGCGGGTCGTGGGCGTGCTGCGCGCGGTGCCCGGGCAGCGGTTCCGCCTCGACTTCACCGCGAGCCGGGGGCGGGACGCGGTGGAGTGGCCGCGCTGCTACCCGGGCGACGCGTACGTCGACATCATCGGGCTCGACGCCTACGACCAGCCCAAGGGGCTCTCCTTCGACGAGCAGGTCACGGAGGACTTCGGGCTCGCGCACCACGTGCGGTTCGCGGCCGCGCACGGCAAGCCCGTCTCGTACCCGGAATGGGGACTCTTCCGCAACGGGGACAATCCGGTGTACGTACGGGGGATGCTCGACTGGTTCGCGCGGCACCGGCCGGTGTACCAGACGTTCACGGACTACTGCCCGCACGGGGTGTGGGCGTGCGCCGACAATCCCGAGTCGGGCCAGGTCGTCAGGGGAGCGCTCGGAGCGCCAGGCCGCCCTTGAGGGTGTCGACGGTCCGGTGGAGCAGGCGGTTCAGCTCCTGCGGACGCTGCCCGTGCTCGGCCCAGTAGACGGTCGCCTCGCGCAGCGCGCCGAGAGCGGCCGCGCAGAAGACCCGTACCTCCAGGTCGTCGGCGTCCCGGCCGGTCCGGTCGGCGACCGCACCGGCCAGGCGCTGCGCCGTCTCGGCGGTGGTCTCGGTCAGCCGGGCGCGTACGGCGGGGATGTCGACCAGGAGCCGGGCGCGCGTCAGGCTCTCCCGGGAGCCGTCCGTCAGGGCCGCCGACACCGCCTCGCTCACGACGGCGCGCAGCGACTCCAGCGGATCCTCGTCGACCGGGCGGGCCCGCAGGCGCGCCTCCCAGAGGTCGTCGTCGTCGCCGCTGAGGAGGATGTCCTCCTTGACCGGGAAGTAGCGGCCGACGGTGCTGGGGGAGACCTCGGCCGCCGCCGCGATCTGCTCGGTCGTCGTCGACTCCCACGGCTGCTCGTCGAGGAGCTGGTACGCGGCCCGGCGGATCGCGGCACGGGTCTTGATCTTCTTGCGTTCCCGGAGGCTGAGCGGTGCTGGGGGTCCCCCGACGCCTCCGGGCGTAGGGGCGGAGTCGGCGGCCATGGCCGTCATTGTGCGGGTCACGAGTGCTGGTAGGCCACCAGCGAGATGCCGACGTAATGGACGATGAAGGCCGCCAGGGTCAGCGAGTGGAAGACCTCGTGGAAGCCGAACCAGCGCGGGGACGGGTTCGGCCGCTTCAGGCCGTAGATGATCCCGCCCGCGCTGTAGAGCAGTCCGCCGACGATGACGAGGACGAGGACGGCGACGCCGCCGGCCCGCATGAAGTCGGGCAGGAAGAAGACGGCGGCCCAGCCCATCGCGATGTAGCAGGGCGTGTACAGCCAGCGCGGGGCGCCGACCCAGAAGACCCGGAAGGCGATACCGGCCGCGGCGGCGACCCAGACCGCCCACATGAGCGGCCGCCCGGTGGAATCGGGGAGGAGGAGCAGCGTGAGCGGGGTATAGGTGCCCGCGATGATCAGAAAGATGTTGGCGTGGTCCAGGCGCCGCAGGACGGCCTCGCCGCGCGGTCCCCAGGTGCCGCGGTGGTACAGGGCGCTGATGCCGAAGAGCAGACAGGCGGTGAGGACGTAGATGCCACAGGCGATCCGGGCCCGCGGCGATCCCGCGAGCGCGACCAGAACCACACCCGCGACGATCACGGCGGGGAACATCCCGGCGTGCAGCCAGCCTCTGAGCCGGGGCTTCACGAACTCTTCGATCTCGGTGACCGACGGCATGGCTGAAGTCATGGGTCGATGCTACCTACGCCCCCGTAGGCCACGGAAAGGAGTGGCGATGCTCACGTGGGCGGCCCTCTGGACATATGGGCACATGCGTCGGATGATCAAATGAGTGCGGTCGGCACCGGATGAGCGCGAGCGTCTCCACACGAGAAGCATCCGGGTCGCAGCCCCCAAGGGGCCTACATCTAAAAACCCCTCATCAAGGAGCAATCGTGGCGCGCGACAACGCGGCTCCCACCACCCTTCCCACCCAGCACCAGGAGCTGATCTCCTGGGTGAACGAGATCGCTGCGATCACGCAGCCGGACGCCGTGGTCTGGTGCGACGGATCCGAGGCGGAGTACGAGCGCCTCTGCGAGGAGCTCGTCGCCAAGGGCACCTTCAAGAAGCTCGACCCGACCCTGCGACCGAACTCGTACTACGCCGCCTCCGACCCGTCCGACGTCGCGCGCGTCGAGGACCGGACCTTCATCTGCTCCGAGAAGGAGGAGGACGCGGGCCCGACCAACCACTGGAAGGCGCCGGCGGAGATGAAGGAGCTCTTCGCTGGTGAGAAGGGCATCTTCCGGGGTTCGATGCGTGGCCGCACCATGTACGTCGTGCCCTTCTGCATGGGCCCGGTCGGCTCGCCGCTCTCCGCGATCGGCGTCGAGATCACCGACTCCGCGTACGTCGCCGTCTCCATGCGCACCATGACCCGCATGGGACAGGCCGTCCTCGACGAGCTCGGCACCGACGGCTTCTTCGTCAAGGCCGTCCACACGCTGGGCGCGCCCCTGGACGAGGGCCAGGAGGACGTGCCGTGGCCCTGCAACACCACCAAGTACATCTCGCACTTCCCCGAGACCCGTGAGATCTGGTCGTACGGCTCCGGCTACGGCGGCAACGCCCTGCTCGGCAAGAAGTGCTACGCCCTGCGCATCGCGTCGGTCATGGCGCGCGACGAGGGCTGGCTCGCCGAGCACATGCTGATCCTCAAGCTCACCCCGCCGCAGGGCGAGTCGAAGTACGTCGCCGCCGCGTTCCCGTCCGCCTGTGGCAAGACCAACCTGGCCATGCTGGAGCCCACGATCTCCGGCTGGACGGTCGAGACCATCGGTGACGACATCGCGTGGATGCGCTTCGGCGAGGACGGCCGGCTGTACGCGATCAACCCCGAGGCCGGCTTCTTCGGCGTCGCGCCCGGCACCGGCGAGCACACCAACGCCAACGCCATGAAGACCCTGTGGGGCAACGCCGTCTTCACCAACGTCGCGCTGACCGACGACGGCGACGTCTGGTGGGAGGGCATGACCGAAGAGGCGCCCAAGCACCTCACGGACTGGAAGGGCAACGACTGGACCCCGGAGTCCGAGACCCCGGCGGCCCACCCCAACGCCCGCTTCACCGTCCCCGCCTCGCAGTGCCCGATCATCGCGCCGGAGTGGGAGGACCCGAAGGGCGTGCCGATCTCGGCGATCCTCTTCGGCGGCCGCCGCGCCTCCGCCGTGCCGCTGGTGACCGAGTCCTTCGACTGGAACCACGGCGTCTTCCTCGGCGCGAACGTCGCCTCCGAGAAGACCGCCGCCGCCGAGGGCAAGGTCGGCGAGCTGCGCCGCGACCCCTTCGCCATGCTGCCGTTCTGCGGCTACAACATGGGCGACTACATGGCGCACTGGGTCAAGGTCGGTGGTGTCGCCGCGGCAAAGGGTGACCAGGCCAAGCTGCCGAAGATCTACTACGTGAACTGGTTCCGCAAGAACGACGCGGGCAAGTTCGTCTGGCCCGGCTTCGGCGAGAACAGCCGCGTCCTGAAGTGGATCGTGGAGCGCCTGGAGGGCAAGGCCGAGGGCGTCGAGACCCCGATCGGCATCCTGCCGACCGTCGAGTCCCTCGACACCGAGGGCCTGGACCTGCCGGCGGAGGACCTGGAGTTCCTGCTCAAGGTCGACCGCGAGGTCTGGCGCGAGGAGGCCGCCCTGGTCCCCGAGCACCTCAACACCTTCGGTGACCACACGCCGAAGGAGCTGTGGGACGAGTACCGCGCGCTGGTCGAGCGCCTGGGCTGATCCCGCACCGCGGACTCGTGACGGGTCGCCCCGAACACCGCCCTGACCAGTGGGGTCACGAACGGCTCGTCACGATGCACACCGGCCCCCCGAAGCCCCCTCACGGCTTCGGGGGCCGGTGTCTTTCTGTACGCCCCTCCAGATACGCGTCTGGGTGTGCACGGGCCGTCGCTGGGTGGGTGGCACCCGGTCCGCGCGGCTGTGCGGCGCGTGGACCGGGGCCGTCAGGGGGCGCTGACCAGCTCGGGTGAGGCCAGTGCCGCGGTGTGCGCGTCCATGCGCTCGGCGGCGAGGATCGCGACGGCCGTGTCGGCCCGGGAGGCGGCGACGACCAGGGCGCGGCCCGCGAGGGCATGGGCGCGGCGGTGCAGCGACGCGGCGTCCGAGCCGCTCAGCCCCGCGTGACGGGCCGGCGGCGCGCCGCGCAGCCGTGCCACCTGCCGGGCGATGAGCTCGCCGGCCGCCGTGTCGCCCAGCTCGTCCGTGACGGCGAGCAGCGCGGCGAGGTGTCCGGCGAGCTGGATGTCCAGCTCCTCCTCGCGGGAGCGGTGCGGGTACGCGTTCCGGTCGTCGTCGGCCATCCGGTGGACCGACTTGGTGCGGATCGGTTCGTACATGGGACGGCCTCCTGCGGTAGCTCTGGAGCCATCCTAGCTTAGATTCAATCTAAAGTTGAGCTGCGTCCTGAGTCGGGTTGCCGCCTACGGCTGGCTGTAGCCGTCCAGGAAGCGTCCGATCCGGGTCACCGCGTCCGCGAGGTCCATGGCGTTGGGCAGCGTGACGATCCGGAAGTGGTCCGGCTCGTGCCAGTTGAAGCCGGTGCCGTGCACCACCATGATCTTCTCGGCCCGCAGCAGGTCGAGGACCATCTGCCGGTCGTCCTTGATCTTGTAGACGTTCGGATCGAGCCGCGGGAAGAGATAGAGGGCGCCCTTCGGCTTCACACAGGTCACGCCGGGGATCTGCGTGAGCAGCTCGTACGCCGTGTCGCGCTGCTCGAGGAGACGCCCGCCGGGCAGGACCAGGTCCTCGATCGACTGCCGGCCCTGCAGGGCGGCGGCCACCGCGTGCTGCGCGGGCATGTTGGCGCACAGCCGCATGTTGGCGAGGATCGTCAGCCCCTCGATGTAGGAGGTGGCGTGCGACTTGGGGCCGCAGACCGCCAGCCAGCCGGAGCGGAAACCCGCCACCCGGTAGTTCTTGCTCATCCCGTTGAAGGCGAGGACCAGCAGATCCGGGGCGATCGCGGCCGTGGGGGTGTGCGTGGTGCCGTCGTAGAGGATCTTGTCGTAGATCTCGTCGGAGCAGACGACCAGGTTGTGGCGGCGGGCGATCTCGGTGAGGGAACGGAGCATCTCGTCGTCGTAGACGGCGCCCGTGGGATTGTTCGGGTTGATGATCACGATCGCCTTGGTGCGATCGGTGATCTTCCGCTCGATGTCGGCGAGATCCGGCATCCAGTCCGCCTGCTCGTCGCAGCGGTAATGCACGGCCGTACCGCCCGCGAGGGAGACCGAGGCGGTCCACAGCGGGTAGTCCGGGGCGGGGACGAGGACCTCGTCGCCGTCGTCGAGCAGGGCCTGCATCGACATCTGGATCAGCTCGGAGACGCCGTTGCCGAGGTAGATGTCCTCGACGGAGAGCGGGATGCCCTTGGTCTCGTAATGGCTCATCACGGCGCGGCGGGCGGAGAGCAGGCCCTTCGCGTCCCCGTAGCCATGGGCGCCGGCGAGGTTGCGCAGGACGTCCTCGAGGATCGCCGGCGGGCACTCGAAGCCGAAGGCGGCCGGGTTTCCGGTGTTGAGCTTGAGGATGCGATGACCCGCAGCTTCCAGCCGCATCGCCTCTTCGAGCACCGGGCCCCGGATTTCGTAACAGACGTTGGCGAGCTTCGTGGACTGGATCACCTGCATGTCGAGAGCTTACGGCGGGTGGGAGCGGGGCGCCTCGTGTTTTGGGACACGTCGGGCGGAACGGGGACGCTCAGGGACGCTCGGGAAGGGGCGGGGAAGCTCGGGTTTACGTCCGGAATGTGACGTGGCTCGCTCCGCGGAACCCTGCTGCCTAGAATTCGCCGCCATGAGCGAAGAGGACCACCGCGCCGCGGGCGCCCCGGGGCGCCGCCGCCGTCATGCGTCGGCGCGGCGGGGCGCGGGCGCGCGCTGGGTGCTCGCCGGTGGCGGTGTCGTGGGGCTCGGGCTCCTGGCCGCGGTCGTGGCCGGGGCCTTCCGCGCCGGTGACGCCGGCGGATCCTCCTCGGAGGACGACGGCCATCCGGGTCTGCCCGCGCTCATCCAGGCCGATCCGCCGGGTGAGGGCGAGGCTGCTGAGAAGGCGGAGAGCACCGGGGCGCCGAGGCCGAGCGCTTCGGCCGGTACCGCTTCGGCGACGGCGTCCGCCGGGCCGAGCGCCGCGACCCCGTCGGGGCCCACGACCGCCGTGCGCACCGCCGAGGCCGACGGCGAGGCCGACGGCTCAGGTGACGGCACGGACGGTGGCTCCGTCGACGGCTCCGGCGACAAGCCCGGGAAGTCCGGCTCGGCCCCGGGAGCCTCGAAGCGCCCCAGGTAGGTTGGCCCGTCATGTGGGTGTTGAGTGCCTCCGGATGCCGGTGGCTGGGTGCGATCGGGTCGCTCGCCGTCGCGGTGGGCGGGTACACGGCCGGGACGCTGCCGGTACGCGAGCCGTGGGGGCTGTGGGCACCCCGGGGGCCGGCCCTGACGGTGGCCGGTGCCGTCCTCGCGTACCTGGGACTGACCCTGCTCGTCGCGGCCTGGTGGCGGTACGGCGTACTGCTGGCCCGCGGCGTACGGGAGGCGCGGGACCGGGTGCTGGGCACCCTCGGGTGGTGGACGGCGCCGCTGGTGCTCGCGCCGCCGCTGTACAGCGCCGACGTGTACAGCTACATCGCGCAGGGCGCCATGGTCCTGGAGGGGTACGACGTGTACGGGGCGGGGCCCTCGGTCCTCGGCCCCGGCGACCTCGGGGCGGACGCGGCGGCGAGCGTCGGCGGGCACTGGACCGACACCCCCGCTCCGTACGGGCCGGTCTTCCTCGCCCTCGCGCAGGCCGTGGTGGGAGTGACCGGCGGGGAGATCGTGCCGGCCGTGATCGGGATGCGGCTGATCGCGCTCGGCGCGCTCGCGCTGATCGTCTGGGCCGTACGGGGGCTGGCGGACGGCGACCGGAGCGGGGCGCTGTGGCTGGCCGCGCTCAACCCGCTGCTCCTGATCCATGTCGTCGGCGGCATGCACAACGACGGGCTCATGATCGGGCTGATGCTGAGCGGCGTCCTGCTCGCGGCGCGGGCGCGATGGGTGGTCGGCTGCGTGCTCGTCGGCCTCGCGGTGATGGTCAAGTCGCCGGCGGCGGTGGCGCTGCTCTTCATCGGCGTGATGATCGCGCGCCGGGACGGTGGCGTACGGGGTGTGGTGAAGGGGCTCGTGCTGCCGGCGCTCGTCGCGGGCGGGGTCGCGGCGGGCGCGACGGTGGTGGCCGGGACCGGCTTCGGGTGGCTGCGGACGCAGAGCGTCGCCGGGACCATTCACACGGCGCTGTCGGTGACGAGCGACGTGGGGCTGGGGCTCGGGCTTCTGGTCGGGGACGATCCGGAGCCGGTGAAGGGTGCGGTGCAGACGGTGGGGCTGGCGCTCGCGTTGGTGATCATCGGGGTGCTGGCCTGGCGGGCGTGGAAGGGGCGGATCGATCCGGCCCTGGGGCTGGGGCTCTCGTTGGTGGCTCTGGTGGCGCTGTCGCCGATGGTGCAGCCGTGGTACGTGCTGTGGGGGGCGGTGGTGGTGGCCGCGGTGGCGTGGCGCAGCCGGGTGGGGCACCTTCTCGTGGTCCTGTCGGCGGCGCTGGTGTACGAGACGGCGCCGTCGGGGCGTACGCCGTGGTACGGGTTCGTGGTGGGGGGTCTTGTTCTGGGCCTGGGCCTTGTGCTGATGCGGCGGGGGTCGGGGGCGACGGGGTCCCGGCCGGTGCGGGCTCCCGTGGTGGGCGGGCACATGGGACGGACGCGCCCGTAAGGGCGCCGTCCGCTGTGCCCACCCGTTCCGCCCCAGCGGAACGAATGCCCACAGCGGGCGGGGCGGGGGACAGGCGCATGGCGCACGCGGGCGGCGGCCGGGCTACCGCGGCCACAGCGGATCAGGTCGACCGGATCGACCTGCCCGCGAGGGCGTCCGTTCTCTTGCCGTCCTCCATGACGAACCTGCCGTCGATCAGGACGTGGGGGATGCCCACCGGGAGCCGGCGTGGGGTGTCGTACGTCGAGGCCGCCGCCACCGTCGTCGGGTCGAAGAGGACCAGGTCGGCGCGGTAGCCCTCGCGGACCAGGCCGCGGTCCGGGAGGCGGAGGCGGGCCGCCGGGCGGGAGGTCAGGTGGGCCACGCACTCCTCCAGGGAGAGGACGCCCAGCTCACGTACGTACCGCCCGAGGTAGTGCGGGAAGGTGCCGTACGCCCGCGGGTGCGGCTTGAGGCCCTGCAGGATGCCGTCCGAGCCGCCCGTGTGGACCCGGTGGCGCATGATCGTCCGGACGTTCTCCTCGTGGCCCACGTGCTGGAGGATCGTCGTGCCGAGCCGGTCCTCGACGAGGAGTCGGCGGGCGGTGGCCCAGCCGTCCACGCGGCGGCCCACGAAGTCCACGAGCCCCGGGTCGCTCACCCCCGAGATCTCGACGGTCTCCCACTCGACCGGGACGCCGTGGCAGCCGTCCGAGCCGATCTCCTCCAGGTGGTGGCGGATCCGCTCGGAGGCCGCCTCGTCCCGGAGCCGGGCCAGGATCGCCTCCGGGCCGCCCTCGCTCGCCCAGCTCGGCAGCAGCGCGACCAGCGTCGTACAGCCGGGGGTGTACGGGTACGTGTCGAGGCTGATGTCCGCGCCGGCGTCGAGCGCCCGGTCGAGAAGGGCCAGCAGCTCCGGCGCCCTGCCCTTGTTCACGCCGAAGTTCATCGTCGCGTGCGCCAGGTGGAGCGCGCAGCCCGCGTCCCGGGTGAGGGCGACCATCTCCTCGTACGCCTGGAGCGCACCGGCGCCGTACGAGCGGTGGTGCGGGCAGTAGTAGCCGCCGTACCGGGCCACGACCTCGCAGAGCTGGGCGAGTTCGGTGTCGGGGGCGTACATGCCCGGGGTGTACGTCAGCCCGGAGGACATGCCGACCGCGCCCTGTTCCATGCCCTCGGCCACCAGCTGCCGCATCCGGTTCAGCTCGGCGTCCGTCGCCGGGCGGTCGTCCCAGCCGACCGCGTACATCCGGACCGTGCCCTGCGGGATCAGGTACGCCGCGTTCACCGCGATCCCCCGGTCCAGGCGGTCCAGGTACTCGCCGACCGTGCGCCAGTCGAAGTCGATGTCGCTCCCGTCGCCGTTCCAGCCGGTGATCGCCCGGCGGACCTCCGCGAGCGTGCGGTCGTCGACCGGTGCGTACGACAGGCCGTCCTGGCCGAGGACTTCGAGGGTCACGCCCTGCGCGGCCTTCGCGCTGTGGTCCGGGTCCCGGAGCAGCGCGAGGTCGCTGTGGGCGTGCATGTCGATGAAGCCGGGGGAGAGGGCGAGGCCCTCGGCGTCCAGGACGCGCCGGGCGGTGGGGCGCTGGCAGCCCGCCGCCGCCCCCTCCTTGACGATGGCGGCGATCCGGCCGCCGTCGACGGCCACGTCGGCGCGGTACGCGTCCCCGCCGGAGCCGTCGACGACGTCCACGTCGCGGATGACCAGGTCCATGGCGGGCTCCTAGAAGAAGGTGCGGATGTAGTCGACGACCGTGCCGTCCGCCTCGACCAGCGGGATCAACTGCCACTTGTCGAAGGAGGTGCAGGGGTGGGACAGGCCCATGCCGAGCCAGTCACCGACCTCGATCTCGGCGTCGGGCTCCGTCCGCAGCCAGCCGTGCTGGTCGGAGAGGCCGGTGACGGTGATGCCCTCGGCGGGGCGGACGGCGCCGGTGCGGGCGTCGCGGACGACCTGGGCCTCCGGGAGGTCGAGGTCGTACGCGGCGTCACGCTTGCCCGCGTTGGTGAACGCCTGCTCGGGGGTGGGGCGGGAGACGACCTGCGCCCAGAGCCGGAAGGCGGGCTCGAGCACGCCCTCCTCGGGGACCCGGTTGAAGGGGGTCAGGCGCCGGTACTGGCCGTCGTCGTGCGAGACGTACGCGCCGGAGCGCAGCAGCTTCAGGACGGGGAGGGAGAGCACGGGGATGTCGGCGAAGACGTCGGCGACCGCGTCGAACCAGGCGCTGCCGCCCGCGCTGACGACGATCTCCCCGATCTCGGGGGAGAAGCGGCCCGCCTTGTCGAAGTCCGCGGCGAGGGCCGTCAGCCGGCGCAGCCAGGCGTGGACCCGTTCGGCGTCCGCCCGGGGGACCTCGCCCTCGTAACCCGCCACGCCGACCAGACGCAGGGTCGTGGTCGCCGCGACGGCGTCGGCGACGGCGGTGCAGTCGGCTTCCGTACGGACTCCGGTACGGGCTCCCTCGCCGGCGCCGAGCTCGACGACGACGTCCACGGGGCGGCGGGCGACGGCCTCGGTGAGGGCCGCGTCCATCAGCTCGACCCCGCGCACGGAGTCGACGTAACAGACGAAGCGGAAGTCCGGGTCGGCGTCGAGCTCGGCGGCGACCCAGCGCAGGGCGGGGGCGTCGACGAGCTCGTTGGCGAGGAAGATCCGGGCGATGCCGTGGGCGCGGTAGACGCGGGCCTGGTGCGGTACGGCGGCGGTGATGCCCCACGCGCCGTGCTCCAGCTGGCGGTCGAAGAGCTGCGGGGCCATGGAGGTCTTGCCGTGCGGGGCGAAGGCGAGGCCGTGGCGCTCGGCGTAGCTCTCCAGGAGGCGCAGGTTGTGCTCGACGGACTCGGCGGAGAGGGCGAGGACCGGGGTGGTGAAGCCGCCGGTGAACAGGTTGCGGCGCTGGGCCGCCAGCTCGCCGACGGTCAGGCCGTCGGCGTCCGGGGGCAGGGCCTTGAAGCGGTGGTCGACACGCTCGTTGGCCAGCTGAGGGGTGGGCCGGTCGGCGGGCATGGATCCTCCTCGTCGAGGTGTTGCATTCTCTGCAACGCTCATTGCGCATATCGCTTGCTGCTGTCTAACATCCGGGCCAACGCCGGGTCAATGGACCGGCGTGAGCGACCCCCGACGCACGAGGAGCCCGAAGGTGACCGGAACCCCGCCCGTGGACGCGCCACCCGTGGACGTCGTCTGCCTCGGCGAGTCCATGGTCACCCTTCTCCCCACCCGGCCGGGCCGCCTCGCCGACGTCCCCTCCTTCACCCGCACCATCGGCGGGGCCGAATCCAACGTGGCGTGCGCGCTGGCCGCGGCCGGACACCGGGCGAAGTGGGTCAGCCGGGTCGGCCGCGACGGCTTCGGCGACCACCTGGTGGAGACGATCGCCGCGTACGGCGTCGACGTGTCGGCGGTGGGGCGGGACGCCGCACGGCCGACCGGCGTCTACTTCCGTACCGCCACGGACCGGGCGACCGCGGCGCACGAGGTCGTCTACTACCGGGCCGGTTCGGCGGCGTCGGCGATGTCGCCCGCGACCGTGCCGTACGCGGCGGTGGCCGACGGGCGGGTCCTGCACCTGTCCGGCATCACCGCCGCGCTCTCCGGGGAGTGCCTCGCCCTGACGCGTGACCTGACCGCGCCGCGGGCGGGGCGTCCGCTGGTCTCGTTCGACGTGAACTTCCGCGCCGGGCTGTGGCGCGACGGACGCGACGGACGCGACGGATCGGGACCGCGGGTGCTCCTGGACCTCGCACGGGGTGCGGACCTGGTGTTCGTGGGGGAGGACGAGGCGGAGGAGGCGTGGGGGGTGGTGGGGCCGGAAGCGGTACGGGGCGTGCTGCCGGAGCCCGAGGTGCTGGTCGTGAAGCGGGGCGGTCGGGGCGCGGTCGTGTTCGAGCGCCGCGCCGGCACCGGCACCGGCACCGGCGAAGGAGCTTCCGCCGAGGACACCGTCACCGCCGCGCCCCACGCCGACACCGTCACCTTCGCCGCCGCGCCCCGCGTCGACGTCGTCGCCCCCGTCGGTGCCGGGGACGCCTTCGCCGCCGGGTTCCTGTCCGGGACCCTTCGGGGCCTGCCCGTACGGGACCGTATCCGGCACGGACACCTCATGGCCGCCGCCGCGCTCACCGTCCCCGGCGACCTCGGCGCTCCGGCGGCGCCCGCACACGCCGACCGGCTCGTCGCCCTCGACGACGAGGGCTGGGGGAGACTGCACCTCGCACCCGGCTGGACGCGGACCGGGGAGGACCAGGAGGTACGTACGCCATGAGTCAGACCGTCGACCGCGCGCTGAGCATCCTGCCGCTGCTCGCGCAGGGCCCCGCCGACCTCGGGCAGGTCGCCGACCGGCTCGGGGTGCACAAGTCCACCGCCCTGCGGCTGCTGCGCACCCTCCACGAGCACGGGCTCGTCTACCGCCAGCAGGACCAGCGCTACCGCCTCGGCGCCCGCCTCTTCGCCCTCGCCCAGGAAGCCGTCGAGAACCTCGACATCCGTGAGATCGCGCACCCCCACCTCGCCGCGCTCAACGAGCAGATCGGGCACACCGTCCACCTCGCGGTGTACGAGGAGGGCGAGGTCCTCTACATCGACAAGGTCGAGAGCCGCTACCCGGTCCGGATGTACTCCCGCATCGGCAAGCCCGTCGCGATCACCGTCGCCGCCGTCGCCAAGCTGCTGCTCGCCGACCTCCCCGAGCCCGAACGGCGTACCCTCGCCGCCAAGCTCGACTACCCCCCGTACACGCCCCGTTCGACCCCGAACGCCGCCGCCTTCCTCCAGGAGCTGGCGACCGTGCGCGAACAGGGCTGGGCCACCGACCTCGGCGGCCACGAGGAGTCCATCAACTGCGTCGGCGCCCCCATCCGCGGCGCCGACGGCCGCGTCGTCGCCGCCATGTCGGTCTCGGCGCCCAATGTGGTCGTGACCGCGGAGGAACTCCTCGCCCTCCTCCCGCTGGTGCGCCGCACCGCTGACGCCATCAGCCGTGACTACTCAGGCAACACTCCTACCAAGGACCGGACATGACCGAGAAGACCGCGCTCACCCCCGCCACCCACACCGCCCCGCCGGCGAAGTTCTCGCACGGCGTCAGGAAGGGCAACATCCTCCAGGTCGCCGGCCAGGTGGGCTTCCTGCCGGCCGTCGAGGGCCAGGCACCGACCGTCGCCGGCCCGACGCTGCGCGAGCAGACCCTCCAGACCTTCGCCAACGTCAAGGCGATCCTGGAGGAGGGCGGCGCGAGCTGGGACGACGTGATGATGATGCGCGTCTACCTCACCGACGTCGACCACTTCGCCGAGATGAACGAGATCTACAACGCGTACTTCGAGGAGCAGGGCCTCAAGGCGCCCGCCTCGGCCCGTACGACGGTCTACGTCGGCCTCCCCCAGGGCCTCCTCATCGAGATCGACGCCCTCGCGGTCCTCGGCTGAGACCGAGCCCTCCGCCGCACCTGAGCCTGAGCCTGAGCTGATTCCTCTGAAACCCCCGCTCCACGGCACGGCGTTCGTCCCCGGGACGCCGTGCCGCGCTCCCCCCTACCCAAAAACGAGGTTCTCCCCATGCAGCCCCACACCGGTGGTCTCCTGCTCCTGATACCCGGCACCGCCGGACTGCTCACCGTCGCCGCCCTCGGCATCGCCCTCCTCCTCGTCCTGATCATCAAGGTCCGGCTGCAGCCCTTCGTCGCGCTGCTCGCCGTCTCCCTCGGTGTCGGCCTCGCCGCCGGGCTCTCCGTCACCGAACTCTTCGGTACGGTCCAGAAGTCCGCCGCCACCTCTGTCATCGAGACCGGCATGGGCGGCATCCTGGGCCATGTCGCGATCATCATCGGCCTGGGCACCATGCTCGGCGCGATACTCGAGGTCTCCGGCGGCGCCGAGGTGCTGTCCTCCCGTCTCCTCGGCCTCTTCGGGGAGAAGCGCGCCCCGCTCGCGATGGGCCTCACCGGTCTGATCTTCGGCATCCCGGTCTTCTTCGACGTCGGCATCTTCGTCCTCGCGCCGATCGTCTACGCCGCCGCCAAGCGGTCCGGCAGGTCGATCCTGCTCTACTGCATGCCGCTGCTGGCGGGCCTGTCGATGACCCACGCGTTCCTGCCGCCGCACCCCGGCCCCGTGGCCGCCGCCGGGCTTCTGCACGTCTCGCTCGGCTGGGTCATCCTCATGGGCGTCGTCGTCGGCATCCCCGCCGTCCTCGCCGCCTGGGCCTACGCGGCCTGGATCGGCAGGCGCATCTTCGTCGAGGTCCCGCACGACATGGTCGAGGCCGCCGAGGAGGCCAGGGCGAAGGTCGCCGCCGAGCGCAAGGACGGTGCCTCCGAGGCTCCCGTCTCCCTCGCCACGGTCCTGCTCATCATCGGTACCCCGCTGGTCCTCATCCTCGCGGCGACGTTCTCCTCGATCGCCCTGGACGCGTCCACCCTCCGCTCGGTGATCGAGTTCTTGGGCAACCCGTTCGTCGCGCTGACGATCGCCCTGGTCCTCGCGTACTACCTGCTCGGCATCCGGCGCGGCTGGTCCCGCACGTCCCTGGAGCAGGTGTCCACCTCCTCGCTGAAGCCGGTCGGCAACATCCTGCTCGTGGTCGGCGCAGGCGGTGTCTTCGGCGCCGTCCTCAAGGCGAGCGGCGTGGCCCAGGCGCTCTCCGACACCTTCGAGGACGTCGGGCTGCCCGTCATCGTCCTCGCCTATCTGATCTCGCTCGTCCTGCGGGTCGCGCAGGGCTCGGCGACCGTCGCCATCGTCACCACCGCGGGCATCGTCCTGCCGCTGGTCGAGGGCGGTGACCACTCGCAGGCGTTCCTCGCCCTGGTCATCATGGCGATCTCGGCCGGCTCGATCTTCGCCTCGCACGTCAACGACGGTGGCTTCTGGATCGTGTCCAAGTACTTCGGCATCTCGGAGCGGGACACCCTGAAGTCCTGGACCGTCCTGGAATCCGTGCTGTCCCTGACCGGCTTCGCGGTCGCGGCGGCGCTGAGCCTGGTGGTCTAGGGCCGTTCACGAACGAGAGGCGCCCCGGGATTCCCGGGGCGCCCCTTGGTGCCTCGTCAGCTCGTGCAGTACTGCGAGCCCTTGCCGATGGAGCGGTACATACAGTCCGCGTTCTCCAGAAGCTGGAGCACCGCGTCCTTGTTGCGGCTCGTCTCGCGCTCGATCACCTCGTCGGGCGGGTAGAAGCCGCCGTTCCAGGACGAGGCCGGATACATCTCGAAGGTGTACCCGAAGATCTTCTGCGAGCCCCAGAGGTAGTCGTCGATCGAGCCGTCCGTGACGTAGAGGTCGCTGGACTGCTCGGGCGTGTAGCCGTTGCTGGCCGCCATCTTCCGGCCGACGGCGGCGAACGCGTCGCGGTCGTCCTGGGTCATGCCCGGGGCGGTGTCGGCCGTCGTGTACCCGAAGGGCCAGAGGACCAGTTCGCTGTACGTGTGGAAGTCGATGCCGGCCTTGATCTGCTGCTTGCCGCCGACCACCCGGGAGCGGACGAAGTCGGCGACGACCTTGACCTCGGGGGCGGACTCGGGGGCCGTGCCCCGGTACGTCTCGGAGCTGAACGAGCCGGAGGAGCCGCCGCAGCAGCCCCACTTGTAGTTCCAGTTGCGGTTCATGTCCGTACCGACGTAGCTGGAACCGGCGTTGGGCTGCCGGTTCTTGCGCCAGCTGCGGTAGGAGCCGGTGGCGATGTCGTACTCGCCGCCGTCCGGGTTGAGGTCCGGCACGATCCAGATCTCGCGGCTGTTGACCACGTTCGTGATCCGGGAGTCCGTGCCGTAGCCCGCGCCCAGCTCGCGCAGCAGGTAGAGCGCCATCTCGACGGTCAGGTGCTCGCGGGCGTGCTGGTGGTGGGTGAAGAGGACCTCGGGCTCGGCCTCGTCGGTGCCGACGTTGTCGCTGATCTTGATGGCGACGATGTCCCGGCCCTGGTAGGTCTTGCCGATGACCCGCTTGTTCATGATGCCCGGGTACTGCGTGAGGCGCTGGTTGATCTCCGCGTTCATCTCGGCGTAGTTGTGGTACTTCGAGTCGGCGGAGGGGAAGTCGAAGGGCTCGACGGCCCGGCCCGCGATCGACCGGTCGGGCGGGGCCGGCAGCGCCTCGGGGCGGTGACCGAGTGCGCGGAGCTTGCGCAGTTGGGCGGAGTTGGCGCTGACGACGACGCTGTGGTCGTCGACCTCGTCGATCGAGACTCCGGTCGCGGCGAGCGCGGTGCGCTCGGCGACGGTGGACGGGCCGTGGATCTCGTACTGGCGGATGACTTCCTCGGTGGCGGCGGTCGGCTCCGAGTCGGCTCCGGCCTGGTACGCGCCTGCGGAGAGCGGCGCCGCGAGGGCGAGCGCCAGAAGGGCCGCGAGCGTGGCGGACCTTCTTCCGCGGGTTCGAAGTCGCATGCTGTCTCCTGGGTGGGGAGTGTGGGGGTGTGCGACAGGCTGTGCGGGTGTCCGGGCACATCGTGCGACCGTGACATGGACTGGTCAAGGCCGCGAACCGGTCAGATGCCGAAGTCGGCCTTGCCCTCTTGCGCTGCCGCGCCACAGCCGCTTTGGTGACCGGGGCCACACAGCAGATCACATCGGACGGGCGAAAGGCGGTCGGACATGGCGGAGACAGCTCAGGAGGAGGGCACGGGCGGCGCCGGAACCCGCCCGCGCAAGGCCACCTGGCGCGCCATCGGCCCCGGCATCGTGGTCGCGGCCACCGGTGTCGGCGCCGGCGACCTGGTCGCGACCCTGATCGCGGGCTCGAAGTTCGGCTACACGCTCCTCTGGGCCGCCGTCATCGGCTGCCTCGTCAAGATCTCCCTCGCCGAGGCCGCCGGCCGCTGGCATCTGGCCACCGGACGCACCCTCTTCGACGGCTGGCGCAGCCTCGGTTCATGGACCACCGTCTACTTCGTCGGTTACGTCGTCGTCTGGGGCTTCGTCTACGGAGCGGCGGCGATGTCCTCCAGCGCCCTGCCGCTCAGCGCGCTCTTCCCCGACGTCATGGACCTGAAGGCCTGGGCGGTGCTGTGCGGCCTGGTCGGTCTTGTCTTCGTCTGGTTCAACCGGTACGCCGTCTTCGAGAAGGTCATGACCGTGCTGGTCGGCGTGATGTTCGTGGTCACCGTCTACCTGGCGGTCCGGGTCACGCCCCACCTCGGCGACGCCTTCGCCGGCCTGGCTCCCGTCCTTCCCGACGGCTCCCTCGTCTACACCCTCGGCCTGATCGGCGGTGTCGGCGGCACCATCACCCTGGCGGCGTACGGCTACTGGATCAACGCCAAGGGCTGGCGTGACACCGGCTGGATGAAGGTGATGCGGCTCGACAACCGGGTCGCCTACCTCACCACCGGCATCTTCGTCGTCGCGATGCTCTTCGTCGGCGCCGAGCTGCTGCACTCCTCCGGCGTCGCGCTCGCCAAGGGCGACAAGGGGCTGCTCGACCTCAGCGGCGTGCTGGCCGAGCGGTACGGGGACGCCACCGCCAAGCTCTTCCTGATCGGTTTCTTCGCCACCTCCTTCACCTCGCTCATCGGGGTCTGGCACGGCGTCAGCCTGATGTTCGCCGACTTCGTGACGCACTACCGGCCCTCCCTCGTGCCCGCCGGCACGGCCCGCGACAAGTCGCTGCCGTTCCGCGCGTACCTCCTGTGGCTGACCTTCCCGCCGATCGCGCTGCTCTTCCTGGACCAGCCGTTCGGCCTGGTCATCGTGTACGGGGTGATCGGCGCGTTCTTCATGCCGTTCCTGGCGCTGACGCTGATCCGGCTCCTCAACTCCTCCCGTACCCCCGCCGAATGGCGCAACGGACCGCTCAGCAATGTCATGCTCGGGGCGGCCGGGCTGCTCTTCGTCGTCCTGTGCGTCCAGCAGGTGCGCGAGCTGCCCTGGTAGAGAGCCGCCCTGGTAGAACTGCCCGCATGAACATGCCGCCACCGCCGCCGGGCTTCGGCCCCCCGATACCCGTACCGCAGCCGGCCCACGTCGAGGGCCCGGAGTTCGTCGCCCACGACAGGCGCAACTCCGTGATCGTCGACGCGACGGGGGTGTCCCTGGAGATCAACGGCTGGACCATGGACCTGCCGTGGGCGGGCGTCGCCACGGTGCACTTCGCCCCCGCCCCGCACGGCCATGTGCTCATGGTCGCCGTCCGCCATCCCGGCGGCATGCTGTACGAGTGCCAGGTCGTCGCACGCCGAAGGGCCCAGCTCGACCAGTGGCTGGCCGAGCTGGGCTCCGTACTCCCCTACTACCTGGGGAACCGTCCGCCCGTCTGAGGGCGGGCACGGCCTACGGCAGGTTGTGGACGTGCGGGCCGACCGCGTTGGACCAGGCGTTGCCGGCCGTCGCGTCCCAGTTGGTCGACCAGGTCATCGCGCCGCGCAGGTTCGGCCAGGTCTGCGGGGGCTTGAAGGAGCCGCAGCCGGTGCCGCGGGTCAGGCAGTCCAGCGCGTTCTTCACGATCGACGGGTCGACGTAGCCGCTGCCCGCGCCGCGGGTCGAGGCGGGCACGCCCAGGCCGACCTGCGAGGCGTCGAGGCCGCCCTGGAGCTGGATGCAGGCGAGCGCGGTGAGGAAGTCCACCGAGCCCTGGCTGTACACCCTGCCGTCACAGCCGAGCATCGAGCCGCTGTTGTAGTACTGCATGTTGACCACCGTGAGGATGTCCTTCACGGCCAGCGCGGTCTTGAAGTACTCGGTACCGGTGTTCTGCATGTCGATGGTCTGCGGCGCCATCGTCAGGACCATCCCCGAGCCGGCCTTGGCGGAGAGCTGGCGCAGCGCCTTGGTCAGGTACGTGGAGTTGATGCCGTGCTCCAGGTCGATGTCGACGCCGCTGAAGCCGTACTCCTGCATGAGGGCGTACGCGCTGTTCGCGAAGGCGGTCGCGGAGGCGTCACTGTTGATGGTGACGTTCCCCTTCTCACCGCCGACCGAGATGATCACCGACTTTCCTGCCGCCTTCTTGGCTGCGATGTCCGCCTTGAAGTCGGCGACGGAGGCGTAGCCGACGGCCGGGTCGAGGTTGAAGACGATCTGGCCGGGCGTGGCGGTCGAGTCGGCGAAGGAGACGGCGATGATGTCGTACTGCGCCTGGACGTCCCGCAGCTTCTGGACGGTCGCGCCGTTGTCGAAGTTCTGCCAGTAGCCGGTCAGCGCGTGCTTGGGGACGGCGGGGCCGGGGCCCGGGTTCGTCCCCGTGCTCGTCCTCGCCGAGACGGTGGCGGACTTGGCCGACTCGCCCGCCGCGTTCGTCGCGGTGACCTGGAACTGGTACGTGGTGTCGGCGGCCAGGCCGGTCACGGTGGCGGACGGGCCGCTCACCGAGAGGACCTTGGTGCCGCCCCGGTACACGTTGTAGCCCGTCGCGCCCGAGGCCGCGTTCCAGCTCAGGGCGACGGAGGAGGAGGTGACCGTGCCCGCGGCGAGGCCCGCCGGGGCGGCCGGGACGACCGGGTCGGGGTCGGTGCCGCCGCCCCCGTCGGGGCCGAGGACGGAGACGTCGTCGACGTGGTAGGCGGCCTGTCCGTACCAGCCGTGGGTGTAGACGGTCACCGAGGTGGTACTGGCACCGGTCGTGAAGGTGGTGGTCAGCTGCTTCCAGGAGGAGCTGTCGGGGGTCCAGGTGGAGACGTCCGCGGTCCCGGTGCCGCTCGCGCCCAGGTAGGCGTACCCGCCCTGGACCCAGGCGCTCAGCCTGTACGTCGAGTTCGGCTTCACGGTCACGAGCTGGGTGCACTTGGCGTGGTCCTGGCCGGCGGGGGTGGCCCTGAGGGCACCGGATCCGGTCCGTACGGGCGAGGAGACCGCGGCGCCACTGCCCGCGGAACAGGTCCAGTTGGCGATCCCGGACTCGAAGCCCGCGTTCTTGGCCACGTTCACGTCCGCGGCCTGGGCGGTGCCGGCGCCGCCGACGAGGACGAGTCCGGAGCCGACGGCCAGCGCGAGGGCGCCGCCGATCCATCTGCGGGCGCGTGTGGTGGTGCGGTCCACTTGCTGCCTCCGGTGGGGAGTCGGGGGTGTGGAGGTACGGAACGGTGGCCACCGCTGGGGGAACAAGTTGGTCCAGACCAATCCCGTTGTCAAGACCTCTGGCAGGAGGCGGCAGTTGGGGCCTGGGCCCTGGGGCCCACGGCCGGGCCCAGCGCAAGGGCCGCGCGGGCCCAGAAATCTCCGCGCGCTTGGCGGATTGTGTGTTCACCAGCCCGCAGGTCGTGGATAAGGTGCAGAAGCACCGCGCTGTGCAGTAACGCAGTGAACGCAGTGAGTCATGGGGACATGGGGACGGGGAGCCCGACGTGCCGACAGCGATCGCGGTCACCAGTGCCGACCTGGTGCTGCCACCGACCGACCAGCAGACGCCCACCGCCGCCGTCCTGCCCGCGCCCGGGACCCAGCCCCTCGCCTCCGCCGTCGCCGACCTGCAGCTCCTCCTCGACCGGTACGGCCATGTGATCGTGGTCTGCCCCACCTCCCTGCCGACCGCCGCGGAGCAACGGCTGCACGCCGTACGGTCCCTCCTGGAGAGCGACCGGATCGCCCTGGTCAAGACCGATCTGCCGCCGCTCGGCACCGCCGTGCTCGCCCGCCAGCTGCGGCAGCTGTCCGTCTGCGACTTCAGCCCCGGCGTCGTCGCCTCGGCCGCCCGGCTGCTCGCCCACTACATCTACGCCGGGGCCGTCCTCGGCTCCGTCGCCAAGCTCGACCGCGTACCGGTCAGCCTGAAGTCCCATCTCAAGGGCTGGATGCCGGGGTCGCAGTTCGCCGTGCTCGCCGGACCCGTCCCGCAGCTCGTCCGGATCACACCCGGCGCCGAGCCGCCCACCGGACCCGAGTTCGCCACCCAGCTCCTGCTGGCCCGGGGGCAGCTGCAGACCGACTGGCCCACCGGCACCCTCGCGCCCCGATGGCAGGTCCAGGGCGTCCAGGAGACCCCGCTGCCCGCCGACTCCCCGCGCTGGTGGGGCACCGGCCGGCTGGTCGAGTTCGCGGCCCATCTGCCCGACATCGCGGTCCTCCACCACCTGGTCTCCTCCGTACGGCGCGAAACCTGTCACTGGTGCCGGATGGAACTCATCGGCGACCGCTGCGGATTCTGCTCCGCCCCGCTGGCCACACCCACACCCCGGGCGCTCACTTCCCCTGTCCGCTGATCCCCTGTCCGCCGCCCCCCTGTCCACCGAGTCACACGGAACCGAACGAGGTTGTACGGCATGAACTCCCGCCAGCGTCGTGGCGTCATCCTGCTGCTGCTGTCCGTCCTGTGCGCCCTGGGCGCGTTCGCCGGGGTCCTGTCGGTGATCGGCGACGTCAACTCCAAGGTCGGACCCGAGGTGACGGCGTACCGCGTCAAGAACACAGTGGACCCCTACGCCCCGCTGAACAGCGGGCAGTTCGAGAAGATCTCGATGCCCGAGCGATGGCTCTCGAAGAACGCCGTCACCGACCTCGCCCAGATCGAGGGAAAGATCGCCGTCACCACCCTCCAGGCCGGGTCCCTGCTGCAGTCCGACATGATCGTCAAGCGCCCGGCCCTCCAGCCCGGCCAGCAGGAGATCGCCATCATGATCGACGCCGCCACCGGAGTCGCCGGCAAGATCACCGCCGGCGCCACGGTCAACATCTACGCCACCTTCGAGAGCGAGAAGGACGGGCAGCCCGCCCAGTCCAAGATGATCGTCAGCAACGCCCGGGTCCTGGACGTCGGCCGGCTCACCCCCATCCGCGACCAGGACGACCGGAGCGGCCGCGCCACGGATGCCGTCCCGATCAGCTTCGCGCTCTCCACGCTCGACACCCAGCGCGTCGCCTACGCCGAGTCCTTCGCCCAGCACGTACGCCTCGCGCTCGTGGCCCCCGGCAGCGAGCCCACCGTCGATCCGCGCGACCGCACCTACACGCTCGACAAGGACAAGTGAGCCCGGTATGACCACCAGGATCCTGCCGGCCGTCGCGGACCCCGACGCGGCCCGGGCCGTCACCACGCTGCTCAGCCAGCTCCCCGACGCCGAGCCCGCCGCCCCCGTCGCCGACTCCACCCACCTGGTCGACACCCTCGCCCGGCTGGCCGCCGTCTCCCTCGACGAGCTGCCCGAGGTCGTCCTCGTCCACGAACGGATCGGCCCGGTCCCGGCCCTGGAGCTGGTCCGCGAGGTCGCGCTCCGCTTCCCCGCCGTCGGCGTCGTCCTCATCACCGCCGACGCGAGCCCCGTGCTCTTCTCGGCCGCCATGGACTCCGGAGCCCGCGGCCTGGTCACCCTCCCGCTCGGCTACGAGGAGCTGGCCAGCCGCGTCCAGGCCGCCGCCCAGTGGTCCATCGGTGTCCGCCGCCACCTCGGCGGCGGGGCCGACGCCCTCGCCGGGCCGGGTGGAACGGTCGTCACCGTCAGCGGCGCCAAGGGCGGCGTCGGGACCACCGTCACCGCCGTGCAGCTCGCCCTCGCCGCCCGGGCGTCCGGACGCACCGTCGCCCTCGTCGACATGGACCTCCAGGGCGGCGACATCGCCTCGTACCTCGACGTCCAGTTCCGCCGCTCGGTCGCCGACCTCGCTGCCGTCGACGACATCTCGCCGCGCGTCCTGCAGGACGCCGTCTACACCCACGAGACCGGCATCGACCTGCTCCTCGCCCCCGGCGAGGGCGAACGCGGCGAGGAGGTCTCCGACCGCTCCGCCCGCCAGATCGTCAGCGCGCTCCGCTCCCGCCACGACGTCGTGGTCGTCGACTGCGGTACCTATCTGACCGGGGCGGGCGCCGTCGCCGTCGAGATGGCCGACACGGCGCTCCTGGTCACCACCCCCGACGTGGTCGCGGTACGGGCCGCGAAGCGGATCGTTCGGATGTGGGACCGCCTCCAGATCCGCAAGGCGGAGGAGAGCACGGTACTGGTGAACCGGTACACGCGCTCCACCGAGATCCAGCCCGCCCTCATCCAGAAGATCACCGGAACACGGATGGCGGGCGTCGTCGTCCCCGCCAACTTCAAGGAACTGCAGGGCGTCGTCGACGCGGGCCGGATGCACGAGCTCGACGCCCGCTCGACCGTGAAGCAGGCGCTGTGGTCGCTCGCCGGGGAACTGGGGCTCGTACAGGCGCCGGAGGACGGCGCCCCGCGGGGAGGCGCCCCGCGCGGCCCGGGCAGGCAGCTCGCCCTCACGCGCGGCGACGACCGGGGATCGGTCGGCCTGCGACGACGCGGGAAAGGGCGCTGAGCCATGCCGGCGTACCGGGACGACAAGGGGCAGGTGGCGATCGAGTTCCTCGGCATGGTGCCGCTCATCGTGCTGACCCTGGTGCTGCTGTGGCAGTGCGTCCTGGTCGGGTACACCTTCACGCTCGCGGGGAACGCGGCCGACGAGGCCGTGCGGGCCGGTGCGGTGGAGGGCGACTGCCAGGGCGCGGGGATGCGGCACCTGGAGGGGGCGTGGGCGGCGGGCGCCTCCGTGGCCTGCGCGCCGTCCGGGGAGATGGTGCGGGCGACGGTACGGCTCAAGGTGCCCGTGCTGTTCCCCGGGGCGATCGGCTTCCCCTTCACCGTGACCGGTGAGGCCGGAGCCGTACGGGAAAGGGGGACGCGGCCGTGAAGGCACGTGACCGCGGCCAGGTCGCCGTCGAATACCTCGGGTTCCTGCCGATCCTGCTGCTCGTCGCCCTCGCCGGCATCCAGCTCGGACTCGCCGCGTACGCCGCCCAGCAGGCGGGGACGGGGGCGCGCGCGGCCGCCCGGGCCGCCACGCACGACGAGACGACGCTCGACCCGGGCGCGGCGGGCCGGGCCGCGATGAGCGACTGGATCGCCGAACGCTCCGGGGTCGACGTCGACGCCGGGGGCGACGAGGCGGTGGCGACGGTCACCGTACGGATCCCGTCCGTCGTCCCCTTCTGGGACTTCGGACAGGTGAGGAAGAGCGCCACCCTGCCCCTGCCCGAGGAGGACGAGTCATGAGTCCGGAGCCCGGAGGGCGAGTCATGAGTCCGGAGAACGCGTCATGAGCCTGCGGGCCCGTATCAGCACCCCCGAGGAGAACGGCCCGGGAGGCCGCGAGGACGGCCACCTCGTGGCGTCCTTCCGCGCCAAGCTCCTGGAGGAGATCGACCTCACCGAGATGTCGGCCCTCGCCGCCGCCGAGCGGCGCGCCCGCCTCGAACGCGTCCTCGGCCACATCATCAGCCGCGAGGGCCCCGTCCTCTCCACCGTCGAACGGGCCCAGCTGATCCGCCGCGTCGTCGACGAGGCGCTCGGACTCGGCGTCCTGGAGCCCCTCCTCGAAGACGCCTCCATCACCGAGATCATGGTCAACGGCCCCGACCAGATCTTCATCGAGCGGGCGGGCCGGGTCGAGCTGCTGCCGCTCCGCTTCGCCTCCCACGAGCAGCTGATGCAGACCATCGAGCGCATCGTCTCCACCGTCAACCGGCGGGTGGACGAGTCGAATCCGATGGTCGACGCCCGGCTGCCGTCCGGCGAGCGCGTCAACGTGATCATCCCGCCGCTCTCGCTGACCGGGGCGACGCTGACGATCCGCCGCTTCCCCCGCGCGTACACCCTGCGGGAGATGATCGGCCTCGGCTCGCTCGACGAGCACATGCTGTTCCTGCTCGCGGGCCTCGTCCAGGCGAAGTTCAACGTGATCGTCTCCGGCGCGACCGGCACCGGGAAGACCACGCTCCTCAACGCGCTGTCCGGCCTGATCCCGGAGGGCGAGCGGGTCATCACCATCGAGGACTCGGCCGAACTCCAGCTCCAGCAGTCCCATGTCATCCGCCTGGAGAGCCGCCCACCGAACATCGAGGGCCGCGGCCAGGTCACCATCCGCGACCTCGTCCGCAACTCCCTGCGCATGCGCCCCGACCGCATCATCGTCGGCGAGGTCCGCGGCGGCGAGACCCTCGACATGCTCCAGGCGATGTCCACCGGACACGACGGCTCGCTCGCCACCGTCCACGCCAACTCGGCCGAGGACGCCCTGACGCGGCTCCAGACCCTTGCCTCGATGTCCGAGGTCAAGGTCCCCTTCGAGGCGCTCAGGGACCAGATCAACAGCGCCGTCGACGTCCTCGTCCAGCTGACCCGGCACGCCGACGGCACGCGCCGCATCACCGAGATAGCCATCCTGGCGTCGAACGGCCGCGAACGCTTCACCCTCGCCACCGTCTGCCGCTTCCGCGCCGAGCCGCTCGCCGCCGACGGACGGGTGTACGGCGTTTACGAGTACCACCCGCTGCCCCGACGGGTCGCCGACCGGCTCTACATGGCGGGCCAGCCGATCCCTCAGGCCTTCGGCGTCGCCGCGACCGACGAGCAGCTCGCCACCCGAGAAGCGAAGTAGGGGACGTCCATGACCGACCTGACCTGGCTGGTGACCGGCGTCGCGCTGCTCTGCTGCGTCCTCGGCGTGCTCGGCGTCCACACGTACGCGAGCGGAGCCGCCCAGCGCGCCGCCCTGGTCGCCCGGCTGACCCAGACCGGCGAACCGGAGAGGACGGGCCGCCGCAGGCGCCGCTTCCGGGCCATCGACCGGCGCCTCCGGCGCACCGCGTTCGGACGGAAGCTGGAACTGCGCATCTCCGCCACCGGCCTCGACCTGACCCCGGGAGAGTTCGTCGTCGCCATGGCGGCCACCGTGGCCGCCCTGTGGGCCGTCGGGCAGGCCGCCCTCTCGCCGTTCTTCGGCCCGATCTGCGGCTTCCTCGGCGTGTGGGCGGCCCTGGGCTTCCTCAACTGGCAGCGGCAGAAGCGGATCGAGAAGTTCATCAACCAGCTCCCCGAGCTCTCCCGCATCCTCGCCAACGCCACCCAGGCCGGACTCGCGCTGCGGATGGCGCTCAGCATGGCCGCCGACGAGATGGAGGCACCGGCCGGCGACGAACTGGAGAAGGTCGCCCAGCAGCTCGCGGTCGGCACCTCCATCGACGACGCCCTCGGCGAACTCGCCGAACGCCTCCCCTCCCGCGAGCTGGTCGTCCTCGTCACCACCCTCGTCCTCGCCAACAAGGCGGGCGGCACGGTCGTCACCTCCCTGCGCAACCTCACGGAGACGCTGGAGGAGCGGAAGGAGACCCGCAGGGAGGTCCGTACACAGCTGTCGCAGGTCAGCATGACGGCGTACACGGTCCCGGTCATCGGCATCGGCTCCCTGCTCCTGATCGACAACATGCAGCCGGGCGCCCTGGACCGGATGACCGGCTCGGGCCTCGGTCAGTTCGCCGTCGTCGCCGCGTGCGCGCTGTACGTGGTCGGCTTCGCCGTCATCCGCCGCTTCTCGAAGATCGACGTCTGAGGGGCTGGACGCACATGGCTCACCTGCCGCACCTGGACCTGCTGCTCGCGCTGATCGCCGGGGTCTCCGTCGCCGGGATCTTCTACGGCATCCGCCTCTACCGCGCGGACGCCAAACTCCCCGGCGACCTCCAGCTCGCTCTGGAGGTCGGCTCCACCCGCACCGGAGCCGTCGACTCCGCCGTGGACCGGCTCGGCATGCGCTACTCCGCCGCCGTGCTGCGGCTGATGGGACCCAAGCGGGTCAACGCCGTCCGGCGCCGGATCGACCTGGCGGGCAACCCCGGCGGCCTGACCATCGACCGGTACGGAGCCCGGCGCGCGGTCTACGGATTCCTCGGGGGCCTCGGCGGTCTCGTCATGCTCTCCAACGGCGATGTGGTGGTCGCGCTGCTGCTTTTCGCCTTCGGGGCCTTCTGGACCGAGGTCGGCATCTGGTCCGCGATCCGCATCCGCAAGGACCAGATCGAGCGGACCCTGCCGGACTTCCTCGACGTGCTGGCGGTGGTGGTGTCGGCCGGGCTCGGCTTCCGGCAGGCGCTCGACCGGGTGGCCGACCGGTACGAGGGCCCCTGGTCCGACGAACTCAGGATCACCCTGCGCCAGATGGACATGGGCGTGAGCCGCCGACAGGCCTTCGACGAACTGCGCCGGCGGAACGACAGCGAGCAGGTGGCCCAGTTCGTCACGGCGCTGCAGCAGGGCGAGGAACTCGGCGCGCCGATCGTCGACACGCTGATCCAGATCGCCAACGACATGCGGCGGACGGACGCGCAGAACGCCCGGAGGAAGGCGGCGAAGGCGGTCCCCAAGGCGACGATGGTGATCACGACGCTGATGGTCCCGGCGACGATGATCCTGCTCGGGGCGGGGCTGTTCCTGGGGACGGGGACGGACTTCGGCTCGATCACGGGGGAGTGAGCCCCGTGCCCCTGCCTTCGTCCGTGAACGTCGAGGTGAACGCCCTCCAGGCGGTGTGCCGGCAGGTCTTCGGCTTCCGGCTCGCGATGATCGCCCTGGCGAGCCCGGTGGCCCTGCTCGGGGCGGCGGACGGCCTCGCGACCTGGCTCGTCGGAGCCGCCGTGCTCGTCACGTTCATGGGCTCGTACGCGATGTTCCGGGACTGGGAACGGTTCGGCCCGCTGCTGCTCCGACACCCGGCGCTGCTCGCCGCCGACACCCTCTTCGGCTCGCTGCTCCTCGTCACGGCCGGCCCACAGAGCACCCTGGGGTACGTCAGCGTCTGCACGCCCCTGCTCGCGGGTCTCGCCTACAGCTGGCGCGGCGCGGCGTTCTTCGCCTGCCTCCAGTCGCTGATCCTGCTGGCGATCCATGCGGCGATCCATCCGGCGATCCATGCGGCGGGCGTGGGCGAGGCGACCCTGCTCCCCGGCCTGTGTGTGATCACGGGCGCGTTCGGGGTGACGCTCAGAAACCTGTTGCTCCGCTTCGGCGCGGCGACGCGGGCGCTCGCTGTCGCCCAGGCGGTGGCGGAGGAACGGGCCCGCCTCGCCCGCGACATGCACGACTCGGTGGCGAAGACGCTGCACGGCCTGGCGCTGGCGGCGGACGCCCTGGCGGTGTCGCCGGACCCACGCCGGCAGGCGCGGGTGGTGGCGCGCTCGGCGCGGAGGGCGGCGGCGGAGTCGCGGGAGCTGCTGGGGGACCTGCGGAGACAGTCGTACGCCGCCCCGACCGAGGTCGATCTCGCCTCGGAACTTACCGATCGTGTACGGGACTTCGCGCGCCGCTCGGGCATCGAGGCCCGCTACCGGGGTGCCGGTCCCGGATCCGTACCCCCGGTTCCGTACGCGGTGGCGCGGCAGTTGCTGACGATCGCCTCGGAGGCCATGGAGAACGCGGGCCGGCACGCCCGGCCGTCGCGCGTCGAGGTCTCGGCCGGCGTCGACGCGGGCCTGCTCCGCATCAGCGTGTACGACGACGGCCGCGGCCTGCCCCCGGGCACGACGCTGGACGGGCTGCGCAGGACGGGCCACTTCGGCCTGGTGGGCATGGTGGAGCGGGCGGCGGGGGTGGGCGCGCGGCTGCGGATCGGGCGGGGCGGCGCGGCGAAGGGCACGGAGGTCCGCCTGGAGCTGCCGGTCGAGGGGGTGGGACGGTGACGGTCACGGTGGTCGTCGCGGACGACAACCCGGTGGTACGGGCGGGCCTGCGGTCCCTGCTCGGCGGCCCCGACACGGGCCTCCGGGTCGTCGCCGAGGCCCCCGACGGCGGCACGGCGGTGACCCTGACGGAACACCACCGCCCGGACGTGGTGCTCCTGGACGTCCGCATGCCGGTGGTCGACGGCCTGACGGCCCTGCCGCACCTGGTCCGCCTGGCGCCGGTGCTGATGCTGACGTACAGCGGGGCGAGCGAGATCGTCCGGGAGGCGCTGCGGCTGGGGGCGGGCGGATACCTGGTGCACGGCGAGTTCACGTCGGAGGAACTGCTGACGGCGGTCCACGACGTGGCATCCGGCCGGGCCCGCTTCACACCGACGGCGGCGAACGCGGTGCTGGGGGTGATGCGGGGTGCGACTGCACATGGTGGGGCGAGGCCAAACGTCTCGAATTCATGGGAATTTCGCGGAAGGGCTTCGCAGGTGCAATCGGATGTGGCACGGTTCGGACTGAGTGTGAGGGAGGGGGAGGTGATGGACTTGATCGCGTCGGGCCTGAGCAATCGACAGATCGCCGACACCTGCTTCATCAGCGAGAAGACGGTCAAGAACCACATCAACCGCATCTTCGCGAAGCTCCACAGCACGACGCGCAGCGAGGCGATAGCGGTCTGGCTCGGCACGAGGACGACGCCGTGAAGTGGGCCCGGGTTTGGGCCTACGGGCCCTGTGGGGAGGAGGGGGTGGGGGCGTACCGTGCGCGGGCCGAGATCGGCATGGGCACGGGGACGCACGAATCCGGAGGGGACCACCATGGGCGACGTCATGCTGAGGGCCGTGACGAAGGCGAAGGTGCGCTTCGGCGGCTGGGTCCGGGGGAGGTCGGGGGACCGGGGGCAGACGGCGGTGGAGTATCTGGGGATCATCGTGGTGGTGGTGGCGATCGTGATCGCGATCACCGGCACGGATATCGGCAACACGATCAAGAACGCGATCACAACGAAGATTGCCACCCTGACCAAGTAGGGCTGATGCGCGGACGCCGGGATGTGGGCCAGGCATTCCCCATCTACATCACGGTGGTGGCGGGCCTGCTCTTTCTCGCGCTCGCCTACTTCGCGGTGGGGCAAGCGGCTGCCAGCCGCAACGGAGCGCAGACAGCGGCTGACGCCGCTGCCCTAGCGGCTGCCCAGGATGCTCGTGATCAGCTTCGGGATGGCTGGATGGAAGTCATCCTCGACCCTGCGAAGTGGGGCGACTTCCTCGACGGTCGGGGCTACGGACAGGACGCCGCATGTCAGCAAGCGGCCTCCTTTGCGGCCAAGAACGACTCGGAACTATGGGGTGAGCGCTGCGTTCCCCTCCCCTTCGGCGAGGAGGGTTTCCGGGTGGAGGTTCGCACCTTGAACACGGTCGGCGGATCGGTGATTCCTGGTACGGAGAATCGGCACGCCACGGCGAAGGCCAAGGCGGTGATCGAGCCGCTCTGCACCTTTGACGCTCCGGACCTCCCCGTCCCCTCGGAGAGCCCAGCCCCTGATGCGGGTGAGGAAGAGGAACCCCCGCCGATTCTCGGCCTCGCGTGCGACGGTGTCCCCTGGACGATCGACCCTGACCGCCCACGACTCCCGAGTGCCACCGATCTTTTCACCGTTCGACTGGCCGACTGAGAAGCGAAGGACCCCAGTTCATGAGTGTTCGGTACGCAGCAAGGGCTCGCAGGGGGATCACTGTGGTCGCCTTCGCCTCCTTGGCTTTCCTCGTGGCTGGTTGCGGTGCCGAAGACGAGCCCAAGGCGGACAAGCCGGCCGCGAGCACGACTGGCCCCCAGCAAAGCACGGGCGCCAAGGAGACGCAGACAGAGGAGCCTGAGGAGGTGCTGGCCGTGGTGAAGGGGCAGGGAGGAATCGAGCTCACAATCACGGAGGCGCAACGGGACCCCGGCGGCTTTCTGACGGTCAAGGGAACGCTCAAGAATCCGGGCTCCGAACCGGCTGTGCTTCCCGGACAGGTGCGAGGGGACGAGACGGAGGTCATCAAGCACGGCAACTCCCTCGGGGGCGCCACGCTCGTGGACTCCGTAGGAAAGAAGCGCTACTACGTCCTTCGGGACACGGACGGGCGACCACTGACGACCACGGGTCTCGACATTCTCGCCAGCGGGGCTTCGGCACCGGTCTTCATGCAGTTCCCCGCGCCGGCGGCCAACGTCACCGCGGTGACGTTCCAGCTGCCCACCTTCAACCCCGGCACCATCAAACTTTCCTGAGGCAGCCATGACGACATCGAGCCGCATCGCCGTCCTCACCGCAGTCCTCCTCCTCGCCACCGCCACCGCCACCCCCGCCCTCGCCGACGATCCCCCCAACTCCACCTCCAGCTCCTCCCCGCCACCCCCCATCGACGCGAACTCCCCCGAGCTCATGCTTCCCGACGGCGCCACCCTCGCGCCCGCCAAGATCCTCGACATCAAGCAGGTCGTCGAAGAGCAAGGCGGTGAGCAGCGCCGTGAGGACACCAACGTCGACGTGACGTTCGCGCTCCAGGCCGAGGTGCTGTTCGGCAAGGACAGCGCCAAGCTCGGGCCCGCCGCCACCGCCCGGATCGCCGCCATCGCCGTGGAGATCAACAAGCAGAACTCCAGCAAGGTCCGCGTCTTCGGCTTCACCGACAACCTCGGTAGCTACGAGCACGGCCTCAAACTCTCCAAGCAGCGCGCCGACGCCGTGCAGCAGGAGTTGGCCAAGAGCCTCGACCCCGGGAAGACGTTCGACATCCGTGGGTACAGCGAGGACTACCCCATCGCCGACAACAGCACGGAGGAAGGCCGCACCAAGAACCGCCGCGTCGAGATTTCCTTCCCCCGGACCTCGAGCGGCAGCTAACGGGGGGGCTGCCAAGAAGAGGGGGCTCATGGGGCGGGAACTGAACGCGTACGAGCGGGCTCTTGCGGAGGACCGCCGGGTCATTCGCGAGATGCTGCGAGTGACTACCGGCGGTGCCCACGTCGGGCTGGCCGTGACGGTCCTCATGGTGGCCCTGTTCGCTGCCTTCGGCGGTGCACGCTCGGCTCTCACCGTCGGTGGGGCGGTTGCCGCCTGGTTCGCCCTCACCCTGATGGTGGTCATCTTCCGCGGGCGCCGCCGGTGGGCCGCGGTCACGCGCGCGTATGTCCTGACCTTCGGCTGGGGCGGCTGGCTGTGATGACGCGTACGCGCTACCCGCGTGACGACCCGGGCAGCAGCACCACGTGGTCGAAGTCGACGGCGCATCCCTCTCCCGCCGGGGACTGCACCTCGATTCCGACACGCGTCGCGTCCCCGGCCGGCCCCAGGGCGAACTGGCGGGCCAGGTGCCACGTCCGGCCGTCCTCCGATGCGTGGAAGGTGAAGGCGCCGTCGACGTGGCTGATGCGGAGCCATAGCCGGTCGCCGTCGACGCTCCAGCCGACGGCGTCGTCCGGGCGCAGGCGCGCCGAGAACTGCCAGTCGCCGGCCGGTGGTTCGAACAAGCCCCGGGGAGCGTTCTCCTTCCTCTCTCCCGTCAGCGGATTCACGAAGATGTCGGTCCCCGCGCCGGCCGTGACGGTCAGGACGTCATCGGTCAGCGACCAGGAGCCCGGCGGCAGCGTGGTGATCCATCCCGACACCTTGGCCGGAAGTCCCGTGCCTGTGCCAGGGAAGGGAGCGAAGATCCATGCGTCCGTTCATCAGTCCAAGCGCTCACCCGTCCCCGCCCCCGAGCTCCCCAGGCTCCCCAGCGCCGACCGGATCGTGACGATCACGCGGTCCGGGTGGTGGAAGACGTCCGCCGCCGTGAAGCGGAGGACGCGGCGCACGCCCGGGCAGTCCGCGAGGTCGTTGAAGCGGCGGACGTCGCGGTCGTGGGCGTGGCGCGTCCCGTGGAAGGCGTAACCCTCGATCTCGATGGCCAGGCCCGCCGCGCGGAAGAAGAAGTCCGGGCGGAGGGAACGGCCCGAGCGCGAGCGCAGGAGGGGCTGGCACTCCGGGTGGAGGCCGGCGTCGTGCATACGGAGGCGGGCGACCGACTCCGCGGGGGAGCCGGAGGCCGCGTTCGTCAGCGGCAGCCAACCGCGCGCCCGCGCCGCCCCCGGGCGACGCGGGGCCACATCCGGGGCCAGTTCGGCCGCCAGGTCGTCGCGCCGGACGAGCGGCTCGCGGCGTATCCCCCGGACCGTACGGCGGGACAGCGCCGAGTCCGCCGCCACCACGGCCTCCTCCCGCGTGCCGGAACTCCGTATGAGATCACCCACCGTCCGGGCCGGGCTCGTCACCCGCAGTCCCGCCCGGACGCAGGTGTCGCCCTCGGTCAGGCGGCCCGTCGTGTGCACCCGTAAGCCCGCCCGCCCCGAACGACCCCCGCCCCGCCGCCACGCCGTGAACTCCAGTACCTCCTCCCGCTGTCCGCCCAGGACCTCCACCCGGTGCAGCGCCGCCGCCGTCCCATGGCTGCACACCAGCTCCGGACGCAGCAGCTGGACCGCCCGCGCCCTCACCTTCCAGTCCACCTCCTTCCCCGGGACGGCCCAGGCCCCCCGGCAGATCCGCTGCCACCCCTCCTCGCGCAGCCGCCTTCCCGGCAGGCCCCCTCGCCGGCCCGCCGCGTACACCCACTCGGTCAGGAGCACCCCGCCGCGGGCCAGTCTCGCCAAGTCGCGCATGGAGACAACGGTCCACGAACGAGGGGCAATTCGCATCCCCTGTGGATAACCCGCGCCCTCGTGCCGCATCCTGGTGCAAACCGGCGCCAGGACTGCCCCGAGGTGGACTGCTGATGACGACGACAACACCGAGCGTGCAGCTGGTCAGCGACCTCGTGGCGCGGATTCCCGCCTTCCGCGGCGCACTCGACGCGCATGTCTTCAGCCAGGGTGACGTGCTGCCGCACGTGTTCTTCTGGGACGTCGTCCAGAACACCGTGCGCTCCTTCCTCGGCGAGGATCCGACGGCGGCCGACTGGCGCCACACGCTCGACTTCCTGGAGGAGCAGATCGGCCGCGGGATCCTCGCCGTCGATGAGGTGATCGTCACCTCGTTCCTCAACGACCTTCCCCACCCCCACGAGCCCGGTTACGCGATCGTCCAGGAACTCGGTCCGGTCATGGCGGCCAGGTTCGGCAGGATCCGTCCCCGCGGCTGAGGGGGAGCGGGTCGGTCCCGGCGACCTCGGCGGATCCCCAGGGGCGACGGGGGGCGACGGGGAGCGACGGGGAGCGACACCGACATAATCGACCGCATGTGCCCAGACCGACCCCGTCCCTCCGCATCCGTCGCCGCCGCCCTCGGCGGCTACGCAGCCACCCGCGTCGTCGGCCTTGTGGTCCTCGCCGTCGCCGCCGCCGTGGCGGGCAAGGACGGGCTGCACCGGCTGACGGGCCGCTGGGACGCGGTCTGGTACGTCCGTATCGCGGAGAACGGATACGGCTACCAGGTCACGCTCCCGAACGGGAGCGTCCACTCCGACCTCGCCTTCTTCCCCCTCTTCCCGGCGCTCGAGCGGGCCCTGTCCACCGTCCTCCCCGTCGACGCCGCCACCGCCGGCCTGCTCGTCTCCTGGGCCGCCTCGCTCGCCGCCGCCTGGGGCATCTACGCGGTGGGAAGCCACGCGGCGGGCCGGCCGGCCGGCGTCGCGCTCGCCGTCCTGTGGGGCGTGTACCCGACCGCGTTCGTGCAGTCGATGGCGTACACGGAGACGCTCTTCACCGCCCTCGCCGCCTGGTCGATCCTGGCCGTGCTGCGCGACCGCTGGATCCTCGCCGGTGCGCTCTGCGTGCTCGCCGGGCTCACCCGGCCGACCGCCGTCGCGCTCATCGCCGCCCTCGGGATCACCGCGCTCGTCACCGTCGTCCGCGAACGGAAGCTGCCCGCCCGCGTGGTGGCCGGGGTGCTGATCGCCCCGCTGGGCTGGCTCGCGTACATCGTCTACGTCGGTGTACGGGAGGGCAGCCCCACCGCGTACTTCGACGTCCAGGCCGCCTGGGGGAACTCCGTCGACGGCGGGGTGGCCCTCGCCCGCTTCATCTGGGGCCTGCCGCCCCTCGCCGCCCTCGGACTGTGCGCGGCCCTCGCGCTGCTCGCATGGCTCGTGGTCCTCTGCGTACGGCAGGAGCAGCCCCTGCCGCTGCTCGTGTACACGATCGCGGTCGTGGTCGTCTCGCTGATCGGCGCCGCGTACTTCGGCTCCCGGCCGCGCCTGATGATGCCCGCGTTCGGCCTCCTCCTGCCCGCCGCGGTGGCGCTCGTACGGCTCCGGGCGCGGAACCGCGTCCTGGTCCTCGCCGGGCTCGCCCTCGCCTCCGCCGGCTACGGCGCCTTCACTCTGCTCGGTCCGGGACCGCCGTGACCCGTACGCCGGGCCGCAGACCCCAGCCCGCCATCGCGCCGCCCTCCGCCTCCAGCACGTGCCGGCCGCGCAGGCGGACCATGCCGAGCCGGCCCGGCCTCATCGTGACCACGTCGAGGACGGTGAAGGACCGGTCCAGATAGGCGACGTCGATGACGAAGCGCATGCCGAAGGTGTGGACGCTGTTCGTCGGGGTGATGAGCAGGGCGCCTTTGATGCCGTCCCGACCCAGCAGGCCGCGGCGCCGCGCCCGGTAGGAGGCCGCGATCTCCAGCTCGACCGACCCCTCGGGGAAGGTCAGTGTGCCCGTGCCGTCGCGCCAACTCCCCGGTCTCCCCATAGGGGAGACGGTAGCGGCCGGGCTGGGTAGGGTGCGGCGGGTGTTCGCCACGCTGATCGCCGTCGCCGCCCTGTGGGGCGCCGCCGCCGGGCTGCTCGTCCCGCGCGCCGCGTACCGGTTGTCGGTCGAGCCGGAGGAACCGTGGCGGGCCGCCTGCCAGGCCGGGCACGCCCTGGCGGGCCCCGCGCGCGGCTGGCTCGGCGGCCCCGGCTGCGCCGCCTGCGCAGCCCCCTCTCCCCGCACGGCCCTCGCCCCGGCCCTCGCCCCGTCCCTCGTCACCGCGTTCGCCTGCGCCGCCCTCGCCGCCGCCACCGGCCCCCGCCCCGAACTCGCGGTCTGGCTCCTGTACGCGCCCTTCGCCGTCCTCCTGGCGACCGTCGACATCCGCGTCCACCGGCTGCCCGACCAGCTCACGCTCCCGCTCGCCGCCGCCACCCCGCCGCTCCTCCTCGGCGCCGAACTCCTGCCGTACGACGCCGGTTCCTGGCTCCACGCACTGCTCGGCGGACTCGCCCTCGGCGGCGGCTACTTCGTACTGTTCCTGATCCATCCGCACGGCATGGGCTTCGGGGACGTGAAGCTCGCCCTCTCCCTCGGAGCGCTCCTCGGCTGGTACGGCTGGGGCGTCCTCTTCGCCGGTACGTTCGCGGGCTTCCTCGCCGGTTCGCTGTACGGGCTCTGCCTCGTCCTCGCGCGGCGCGGGAGCCGGAAGTCCGCGATCCCCTTCGGCCCCTTCATGATCGGCGGCGCCCTGCTCGGGCTGCTTCTCGGCGCGCTCTCCGCGACCCCCTGAGGTGGGCGACCTAGCATCCACGCATATGCGGACAACAACTGACAATCGGCACGATCTGCCCATCGAGTCGCCCACGGAGCCCACCCCGCCGCGCACCCTGCCGCCCACCCCCTGGTTCCGCCGGCCCGGCCTCCTCCCCTGGGGATGGTCTGCGGCCCTGTGCCTCCTCTACGCGACGGTCGCCGTACGCCGCCACCAGCTCCTCCGGACCACCGGCTACGACCTGGGCATCTTCGAACAGGCCCTCCGCGCCTACGCCGCGTTCCGCGCCCCCGTCGTCCCCCTGCGCGGCCCTGACTTCAACCTCCTCGGCGACCACTTCCACCCCCTCCTCGCGGCCCTCGCCCCCCTCTACCGCCTCTGGCCCTCCCCCCTCTGCCTGCTGCTCGCCCAGTCCGCCCTCCTCGCCCTGGCCGTCGTCCCCCTCGCCCGCTGGGCCCTGCGCGCGCTCGGCCGCCGGGCCGCCCACGCGATCGCCGCCGCGTACGGGCTCAGCTGGGGCATCGCCTCCGCCGCCGCCTTCGACTTCCACGAGGTCGCGCTCGCCGTACCCCTGCTCGCCTTCGCCCTCGAAGCGCTCGGCCGCCGGCGCTGGGGCAGCGCCGTCGTCTGGGCCGCCCCACTCCTTCTCGTCAAGGAGGACCTCGGGCTGACCCTGGCCGCCGTGGGCGTGTACATCGCCGTCAAGGGACCGCGCCGACTCGGCGTCGCCACCGCCGCGGCCGGTCTGCTCGGCTCCCTGATCGAGATCAAGCTCCTGCTCCCCGCGTTCAACCCGGGCGGGGACTACGCCCACGGTGGCAACCTCTCCGACGGCCACGGCTCACTGCTCTCCACGCTCGCCCACGCCCCGCTCGACGCCCTGCGCCCGGACATCAAGGCGATGACCCTGATCCTGGTCTTCGCCCCGTCCGCGCTGCTCGCCCTGCGCTCACCGCTCGCGATGATCGCCGTGCCCACCCTCGCCTGGCGCATGGTCTCCGAGAACGGCTTCCACTGGGGCACGGCCTTCCACTACAGCGCGATCCTCATGCCGGTCGTCTTCGCGGGACTGATCGACGTCCTGAGCCGCGAGACCTCCGCCCGCAACGTCCGGGCCTCGCTCGCCACCGTGCTCGCCGTGACCGCCGTGATGATCCCGTCCTTCCCGCTGGCGCAGCTGGCCCAGCGGGCCACCTGGCGGACCACCCCGCACATCGAGGCCGCGCGTGCGCTGCTCGCCCGGATCCCGGACGGCGCGACCGTCGCCGCGTCCAACCGGTTGGCCCCGCAGCTCACTTCGCGCTGCGAGGTGGTGATCTTCCCGACCTTCCCGGTGGACAGCAAGCTGTACGAGTACGACCGGAAGCGCCTGCCGCCGCCGACGGCCGAGTGGATCGTGTACGACAACCAGGCGCCGGAGGCATGGCCCTACAAGCCCGGCCACTGGCCCTACCCGCTCGACCAGCAGGAGGCGGAGCTGCGGGCGGCGCGGGAGCGGCACGGCTACGAGGTGGTCGCGGCACGGGACGGCGTGACGCTCCTGCGCGCCGGCCGCAGCGATGTGCCGGGGCCGGGCGAGGAATAGGTCCGGGACTCCCCGCCTTGACCGAACAGTCGGGATGAATCGAGGAGTTGGCGATGGCCAAAGGGAAGACCGGTTACGACTGTGGGCTCGACGCGGCCGTCGACGTCGTCGGCGGCAAGTGGAAGCCGCTGATCCTGTGGGCGCTGCACGCGCACGGCACGACCCGCTTCGGGGAACTGAAGCGGCGGATCACCGGCGTCAGCGAGAAGGTGCTGATCCAGCAGCTGCGCGAGCTGGAGGCGGACGGCATCATCCACCGGGAGATCTACCGGGAGGTCCCGCCCCGGGTGGAGTACTCCCTGACGGATCTCGGCGAGGCGCTGAACACGGCGCTGCTGCCGCTGGGCGAGTGGGGCGACCGCTTCATGGCCGAGATCCTCGCCCGTAAGGCCGCCCAAGCAGCCTGACCCGGCCCGCCCCCCGGCCTGCTCCCGACCCGACCTCCCCGCCGGTCCGGCCCGTCAACCGGGAGCCTGTCCCCGGGGGTCCCTCTTGGGAGGTACGGAACCCGCCGCCACGCCGGGGCGCAAACCCGCCAACGGGCCCCACAGCCCTTGTCCCGACTGGGCTCCGGCGATTCTGGGGCAGACCATGGGCAACGCGTGGCACGCGGCACCAGTAATGAAGGGTTATGGTGGAAACCCCCCCTCGGGCCGGTCCGTATCCCCCCCACGGACCGGCCCGTTTTTCTTTTCCCGCGCCCGTGGCCGTGGCCGTGCCCCGGCCCCCTCCGCCGCCCGGCCGAGGCCGTCAGTTCCGTGCGGCCCAGATGTTGGTGCCCTCGGTGTCCACGGCGAAGGAGTCGATCTCCTTCAGCTCCTCCTCCGTCAGCGGCGGCCCGGCCAGCGCGGCCACGTTCTCCTCCAGCTGTCCGACGCTGGACGCGCCGATCAGCGCGGAGGTCATCCGCTCGTCGCGCAGCACCCACGACAGCGCGAGCTGCGCCAGCGACTGACCGCGCCGCTGGGCGATGTCCGCGAGGCCGCGCAGGCGCCGCAGCACCTCGTCGGAGAGCAGGTTCGGGTCGAGGGACTTGCCCTGCGTGGCCCGCGAACCCTCCGGGATGCCCTTCAGGTACTTGTTGGTCAGCAGACCCTGGGCGAGCGGCACGAAGGAGATGCAGCCCATACCGGCCGTCTCCAGGGTGTCCAGGAGGCCGTCCTCCTCGGTCCAGCGGTTGATCATCGAGTACGACGGCTGGTGGATGAGCGCCGGGACACCCATCTCCTTGAGGATGCCGGCGGCCTCGGCGGTCTGCTCGCTGGTGTACGAGGAGACACCGACGTACAGCGCCTTGCCCTGCTGGACGGCGGAGGCGAGCGCCCCCATCGTCTCCTCCAGCGGGGTGTGCGGGTCGAAGCGGTGCGAGTAGAAGATGTCGACGTGGTCGAGGCCCATCCGCTTCAGCGAGGCGTCCAGCGACGACATCAGGTACTTGCGCGAACCCCACTCGCCGTACGGCCCCGGGTGCATCAGATAGCCGGCCTTCGTCGAGATGATCAGCTCGTCCCGGTAGGGCGCGAAGTCCTGGGCGAAGATCTTGCCGAAGTTCAGCTCGGCCGAGCCGGGCGGCGGCCCGTAGTTGTTCGCCAGGTCGAAGTGGGTCACACCGAGGTCGAAGGCGCGGCGCAGGATCGCCCGCTGCGCGTCGAGCGCGCGGTCGTCGCCGAAGTTGTGCCACAGGCCGAGGGAGACGGCGGGGAGCTTGAGCCCGCTGCGACCGGTGCGGCGGTACTCCATGTGCTCGTAGCGGTCGGCGGAGGCGCGGTACACGGGGGAATCAGTCACGTATCTCTGCTTATCACGGACTTGTGACAGTCCCGGGCTGGGAGCCATTGACCCGTGCGCAGTAATGTGGCGGCTTCGGGGACCGCCGCGGCATGGAGGGGTTAAGAACAGTGAACCTGCGCGACCTGGTGTACGGGCTCTACGCACGCCGGGTGGAAGGCCGCCTCGACCATGCCCAGGTGCCCAAGCACATCGGCGTGATCCTCGACGGCAACCGGCGCTGGGCCAAGGCCTCCGGAGGCACCCCCGAGCAGGGCCACAAGGCCGGCGCCGACAAGATCCAGGAGCTGCTCGGCTGGTGCGCCGAGACCGACGTCGAGGTCGTCACGCTCTGGATGCTCTCCACGGACAACCTGAACCGTCCCGAGGAGCAGCTCGTCCCGCTGCTCGGCATCATCGAGAACGCGGTGCGCGCCCTCGCGGCCGACGGTCGCTGGCGGGTCCACCACGTCGGCACGCTCGACCTGCTGCCGGCCCGGACCCAGTCCGTGCTGAAGGAGGCCGAGCAGGCCACCCACGACAACACCGGGATACTCGTGAACGTCGCCGTCGGGTACGGCGGCCGTCAGGAGATCGCGGACGCGGTCCGCTCGCTGCTCCTGGAGCACGCGGAGAAGGGCACGAGCTTCGAGGAGCTCGCCGAGATCGTCGACGTCGAACACATCTCCGAGCACCTCTACACGCGCGGCCAGCCCGACCCGGACCTGGTGATCCGTACGAGCGGTGAACAGCGACTGTCCGGATTCATGCTGTGGCAGAGCGCGCATTCGGAGTACTACTTCTGCGAGGTCCACTGGCCGGCCTTCCGGAAGGTCGACTTCCTGCGGGCGTTGCGTGACTACGCGGCCCGGCACCGGCGTTACGGCACCTGAGCTCCACGACCCCCGCGACCTCCCGCCCCGCCCCGGTGGCGGTCACCTGGTGTTCATGAACGCGTCGTCATATGCCCGCGCATGGTAATGAGCGTTCGAGGGCATATCCCTTCCAGAGTGAGCGGCACGGAGACCGCCACCCGGGAGGCCCGTTGCACCAGGACGACCGTGCAGGACATGTACGGACGAAGCGGAGGGCCGGTGCTCGGCCCGCATTTCGTGGCCAGAGCCCGGTCCCATCCCGCAGCGACACCGATTCCGTCGCACCCCGACCTCACAGGGGTCTTCAGAGGGGGTCTGTCCTTCCGTGGTGACCAGCACTAAGCGCCGCTTGTCCGACAGGCGCACCTATGTTCTCGACACCAGCGTCCTGCTGGCCGACCCCAACGCCGTGTCCCGCTTCGACGAGCACGAGGTCGTGCTCCCGATCGTCGTGGTCACCGAGTTGGAGGCCAAGCGGCACCACCCCGAGCTCGGCTACTTCGCCCGGGCGGCCCTGCGCCTCCTGGACGACTTCCGGGTCCGGTACGGCCGACTGGACGCCCCGCTCCCCATCGGGGACCTGGGCGGCACGCTGCGTGTCGAACTCAACCATTCCGATCCCGGCGTGCTCCCGGCCGGCTACCGGTTGGGGGACAACGACTCACGGATCCTGGCGGTCGCGCGCAACCTCCAGGCCGAGGGGTACGACGTCACGGTCGTCTCCAAGGACCTGCCGCTGCGCATCAAGGCGTCCTCGGTCGGTCTCCTCGCCGAGGAGTACCGCGCCGAACTGGCCATCACGGACTCCGGTTGGACCGGAATGTCCGAACTGGCCCTGGGTGCGGACCAGGTGGACATCCTCTTCGACCAGGAGTCCCTGTACGTCCCGGAGGCCGCCGAACTGCCCGTGCACACGGGTCTGGTCCTGCAGTCCGAGCGGGGCAAGGCGCTGGGCCGGATCACGGCGGAGGGAAACGTCCGGCTGGTACGGGGCGACCGGGAGGCGTTCGGCATCCGTGGCCGCAGCGCCGAGCAGCGGATCGCGCTCGATCTGCTCCTCGACCCGGACGTCGGCATCATCTCGATGGGCGGCCGGGCCGGCACGGGCAAGTCCGCGCTGGCGCTCTGCGCGGGCCTGGAGGCGGTCCTGGAGCGCCGGCAGCACCAGAAGGTGATGGTGTTCCGTCCGCTGTACGCGGTCGGCGGCCAGGAGCTCGGCTATCTGCCGGGCAGCGAGGCCGAGAAGATGAGCCCCTGGGCGCAGGCGGTCTTCGACACGCTGTCGGCCGTGGCGAGCCGGGAGGTCATCGAGGAGGTGCTCGGCCGCGGGATGCTGGAGGTCCTGCCGCTCACCCACATCCGGGGCCGCTCCCTCCACGACGCGTTCGTCATCGTGGACGAGGCCCAGTCCCTGGAGCGGAACGTCCTGCTGACCGTTCTGTCCCGGATCGGGGCGAACTCCCGGGTGGTCCTGACCCATGACGTCGCCCAGCGCGACAACCTCCGGGTCGGCCGGTACGACGGAGTCGTCGCCGTGGTCGAGAAGCTGAAGGGCCATCCGCTCTTCGCCCATGTCACGCTCACCCGCTCCGAGCGCTCCCAGATCGCCGCGCTCGTGACCGAAATGCTGGAGGACGGCCAGATCTGACCCGTTACGGCAGTGGGCGCCGCCCGGCAAAGCGCAGGAGCTTAGCCGGGCGGCGTCGTGCTGTCCGCCGAATCCCGCAAAACTTCGGTGACTTACCAGGTGTGAGCTTTCACACGCAACGCAGAATTGCCTTGCGGCGTCGGCGTCCGGCAGAGTCTTGCTTCCGTCAGGCCCCGCATACGGCACACGTGCACCCTCAGGGGTGCGGCACCACACAACTCAACAACCGTTCGCCGTATGCCGCCCACAGCACCACGGGCCCGTGTCTTCTGTGACCCATTACGTCGGAGACCAGCGCCAGGGGCACGATTTCGCCCGCTTGGTCACCTGCGTGGGCGATGCTGGAAGGAAACCGTGTGAGCCGGATCTCGGTCCGGGGATTCGCGGTGGCTTCGGCCACTGCGGTCACCACCGTCGGCGCCGTCGTGGGCGTTGCCTCGGGCAACACCCAGCCCTCGGACGACAACTTCGAGGCCACCGCGGCCGACACCACGCTGCTCGCGGACATCCCCGTGGGCGAGCTGGCCCAGGTACAGGTCTCCTCGCTCTCGGAACAGGCCGACGCCCAGGCCGCCGCGGCCGACTCGGCCGTGAAGAAGTCCGCGGAGGAGGCGGCCCGCATCCAGGCCGCCAAGGACGCCGAGGCGAAGAAGAAGGCCGCCGACAAGGCGGAGAAGGAGCGCAAGGAGGCCGCCGCGCGCGCCGAGCGTTCTGCGATCCGCGACGCGTCGAGCTTCTCCGCCCAGGGTTCCTACTCCATCGCGGAGGTCAAGGCGATCGCCCGTCAGATGATCCCGGCCTCCCAGTTCCAGTGCTTCAGCAACATCGTGGACCACGAGTCCGGCTGGAACTACCGCGCGACCAACCCGTCCTCGGGCGCGTACGGTCTCGTCCAGGCTCTCCCCGGTTCGAAGATGTCGTCGGCGGGCGCCGACTGGCAGACGAACCCGGCCACCCAGATCAAGTGGGGCCTGAGCTACATGAACAACCGCTACGACAGCCCCTGTGGCGCGTGGCAGTTCTGGCAGGCCAACCGCTGGTACTAGACCGGCGAGCACAACCTCCTGGAGCCCCTCACCGTCCTACGGTGGGGGGCTCCATGCGTGTAGGTTCTGGTCCACGGGCTCCCGGGGGAGTGAGCGGGGGAAGAGAGAAGATCATGTCAAGACTGCCAGGATGGCTGAACAGCCTCGGCGACGGCCTGCGCCGCATGGGCGACCGCCTGGACGAGCGCCGCGCACGGGCGGAGAAAGCGGACGAACCGGGCGCGCCGTACGACCACCGGACGCTCCCGTCCGGGGACGCCGGCGGTACGTCCGGGTCCGCGCAGGCCCCCGGGCACCCGGCCGCCACCGGACCGGCCGCGGAGCAGGGCCCGGGTGACACGACCGGGGAGCCGTCCGGCGGGCCCGCACACCCCAAGGGCGCGTTCGCGTCCGCGCGGTGGCCCGGGCGGCGCGCGCCGTGGACCGGGAGCACCGCCGTCTCCGTACCCGCCCCGCCGGACTACGCCCCCGCCGTCGCCGCGCGGCCCGACCCGGTCGCCGCGATCCCGTGGGGCATGAGGGTCGCGGCCGAGGCCGGCTGGCGGCTGCTCGTCCTCGCCGGCACGGTCTGGGTGCTGATGAAGGTGATCAGCTCGGTGCAGCTGGTCGTCCTCGCCTTCGTCGCCGCGCTGCTCATCACCGCCCTGCTCCAGCCCACCGTGAAGTGGCTGCGCCGCGCCGGGCTGCCGCGCGGGGTCGCCACCGCTGTCACGGCCGTCTCCGGCTTCGTGATCATGGGCCTGGTCGGCTGGTTCGTGGTCTGGCAGGTCATGGACAACATCGACAACCTGTCCGACCGGGTGCGGGACGGCATCGAAGAGCTCAAGCAGTGGCTGCTCGACAGTCCGTTCCACGTGACCGAGAAGCAGATCAACGACATCGCCCAGAACCTCAGCGACACCGTCGGCGCCAACACCGAGCAGATCACCTCCGCCGGACTCCAGGGCGTGACCGTGATCGTCGAGGCGCTGACCGGCATACTGCTCGCGATGTTCTGCACCCTCTTCCTGCTGTACGACGGCAAGAAGGTCTGGCAGTGGACGCTGAAGCTGGTGCCCGCGCAGGCCCGCCCCGGCGTCGCGGGCGCGGGGCCCCGAGCCTGGCGGACGCTGACCGCCTATGTGCGCGGCACGGTGCTCGTCGCGCTGATCGACGCGGTCTTCATCGGCCTCGGGCTGTACTTCCTCGACGTACCGATGGCCGTCCCGCTCGCGGTGTTCATCTTCCTCTTCGCCTTCATCCCACTGGTCGGTGCCGTCATCTCCGGCGCCCTCGCGGTCGTGGTCGCCCTCGTCACCAACGGGGTGTTCACCGCCCTGATGGTCCTCGTGGTCGTCCTCGCCGTGCAGCAGATCGAGGGCCATGTGCTCCAGCCGTTCATCCTGGGCCGGGCGGTCCGGGTCCATCCGCTCGCCGTCGTCCTCGCGGTCGCGGCCGGCGGACTGACCGCCGGCATCGGCGGTGCGGTGGTGGCGGTGCCGCTGGCCGCGGTGACCAACACCGTGGTCGCCTACCTCCGCGCGTACAGCCAGGAACAGGCACTGCTCAGTACGCCGGAGCCACGCGGGGCGACCGCGCACGAGATCGCGCCGACCCCCGCGCCGGGTTCGTCGGACAGGGGTGACGCATGATCTCCGAACCGGAGCTGGTGGGCGAGGCCGACTTCCCGGCGGGGCAGCTGCTCGCCCACGAGCCGAAGGCCCCGCGCCCGCCGCGCCCCCGGCGCCCCTGGCTGTGGGCGCTCGGCGGGGCGGTCGTGGCCTCGACGGTGTGGGCCGGCGGGCTCTTCGCGTACGAGAGATCCCAGGACCGGGGCGTCGACCTGGGCGGGTACGGGAGTTTCGACAACCTGTGCCAGAAGGCGAAGCTGGAGTCGCTCACGAGGGCGCTCGGCGAGCGGTCGCTGGACTCGCCCGGCAGGACGGAGCGCAACGACGCGCTGGACATCTCGTACTGCTACCTGAACCTCGGTCCCGAGGACGCGGGCTACTCGGTCTCGGTCGGGTACCAACTGCACAAGGTGACCGACCCGGAGCCGGAGTTCGCGGTCCGCGTCAGGGAGCACGGAAGCGACGAGCTCACGAGCCTGCCGGGCATCGGGGAACAGGCGCTCTTCAACCGCGACGAGGACAACACCAGTGCCTCGCTCCACGTCCTGGACGGGCAGGCGGAGATCTCGATCCGCCTCGACGTCAGCGAGGGGTTCGACGAGGACGGCAACCCGCTCCAGGGCCGGAAGCGGCGCGACCTGTCGACGATCGACGCGCAGCTCACCGACGACATGAACGCCCTGATCGCCGCGCTCAAGAAGTGACTCGGCGCGCGTGACGCGGAAGGGCCCCGGGGTGCGTACCCCGGGGCCCTTCCCTCACCTCACACGCCTCACTCGGCGATGAGCGCTTCCGCGTCCAGCGTCACGCCGACCGCCTGGATCACCGAGGCGATCTTGACGGCCTCCTGGATCGTCTCGCGCTCCACGCCGGCCTTGCGCAGGACCTGCTCGTGCGAGTCCAGGCACTGGCCGCAGCCGTTGATCGCCGAGACGGCCAGCGACCACAGCTCGAAGTCGACCTTCTCGACACCCGGGTTGCCGATGACGTTCATCCGCAGACCGGCGCGCATCGTCCCGTACTCCGGGTCCGACAGCAGGTGCCGGGTCCGGTAGAAGACGTTGTTCATCGCCATGATCGCGGCGGCGGACTTGGCCGCCGTGTACGCCTCGGGCTTGAGGTTGGCCTTGGCCTCCGGCTCCAGCTCGGCGAGGACCTTCGGCGAACGCGAGGCGATCGCGCACGCCAGGACCGTGCCCCAGAGCTGCTGCTGCGGGAGCTCGCTGTTGCCGATCACCGAACCGAGGTTCAGCTTCAGGTCCTTGGCGAAGTCCGGTACGGCGGCCTTCAGTTCGTCGAGAGCCATCAGATCACTCGCCCGACAGGAGCGCGGCCGCGTCGAGCGTGGTCTCGCCCTTGTTCCAGTTGCACGGGCACAGCTCGTCGGTCTGCAGGGCGTCCAGAACCCGCAGGACCTCCTTGGGGTTACGGCCGACGGAGCCGGCGGTCACCATGGTGAACTGGATCTCGTTGTTCGGGTCGACGATGAAGACGGCGCGCTGGGCGAAGCCGTCCTCGCCCTCGACGCCGCAGTCACGCATGAGCTCGTGCTTCGAGTCCGCGAGCATCGGGAAGGGCAGGTCACGCAGGTCGGCGTGGTCCTTGCGCCAGGCGTGGTGCACGAACTCGGAGTCGCCGGAGACGCCGAGGATCTGGGCGTCGCGGTCCGCGAACTCGTCGTTCAGCTTGCCGAAGGCGGCGATCTCGGTCGGGCAGACGAAGGTGAAGTCCTTGGGCCAGAAGAACACCACGCGCCACTTGCCCTCGTAGGACTTGTGGTCGATCTGCTCGAACTCCTTGCCGCTCTCCAGCGACACGCAGGCGGTCAGGTCGTAGGTGGGGAACTGGTCACCGACAGTGAGCACGCGCTCTCCTTGCAGTGTGGAAGGGTCCCTTTTGGGGTCTTCCGTGAGGGGTTGGACGGATCACAGCATGGCACGGGGTGCATTGATCAGTGAAATAGCTACACTCGGTCGGGTTGATCGAAGGTGGTTATCAGTGATCCCTGCACGTCGTGTGAAACAGCCCAGCCTGTCCCAGCTCAGAGCCTTCGCGGCGGTCGCGGAGCATCTGCACTTCCGGGACGCGGCGGCCTCCATCGGCATGAGCCAACCGGCACTCTCGGGCGCGGTTTCGGCTCTCGAAGAGGCACTCGGTGTCCAGCTCCTCGAGCGTACGACGCGCAAGGTGCTGCTCTCGCCCGCCGGGGAACGGCTGGCGGTCCGGGCGAGGGCCGTCCTGGACGCCGTCGTGGAGCTGATGGACGAGGCGGAGGCGGCGCAGGCCCCGTTCACGGGGGTGCTGCGGCTCGGCGTGATCCCGACCGTCGCCCCGTACCTGCTGCCCACCGTCCTGAGCCTGGTCCACCGGCGCTATCCCGAACTCGACCTCCAGGTCCACGAGGAGCAGACCTCCTCGCTCCTGGAGGGCCTCGCGGCCGGGCGGCTCGACCTGTTGCTCCTGGCCGTGCCGCTCGGCGTCCCCGGAGTGACCGAACTGCCGCTCTTCGACGAGGATTTCGTGCTCGTCGCCCCCGACGGGCATCCGCTGGCCGGCCGGGACGACCTTCCGCGCGAGGCGCTGAAGGAGCTCGACCTGCTGCTCCTGGACGAGGGGCACTGTCTGCGCGACCAGGCCCTCGACATCTGTCGGGAGGCCGGCCGCACCGAGGGGGCACCGGTCACCACGACCGCGGCCGGACTGGCCACGCTGGTCCAGCTGGTGGCGGGCGGCCTCGGCGTCACCCTGCTGCCGCGCACGGCCGTCAAGGTCGAGACCGCCCGCAACGCGGCCCTGTTCACCGGCCGCTTCGCCGATCCGGCACCCTCGCGGCGCGTCGCCCTCGCCATGCGGGCGGGCGCGGCGCGACAGGCCGAGTTCGAGGAGCTGGCCGAGGCCTTGCGGGGCGCGATGAAGCGCCTTCCGGTACGGGTGTTGAGCGCCGGTTCCTGAACAGGCGCCGGCGCCCACCCCCGTACACCCCTACTCGGTCCTGAGCCCGTCCGCCCGCATCAGGCGCCACAGCGGCGGCAGGCTCAGCAGCGTCACGGCCACGATGAGCCCTGCGCCGACACCGGTCACCGGCAGGAAGACCCACCAGTCCTCGACCTGCGCGCCGATCATCCTCAGGAGGACGAACCCGAGCCCGAGTCCGCCGATCACGGCGAGCGCGAGGCCCAGGAGGATCGGGATCGCCGTCTGCCACAGCACCGAGCAGCTCAGCGTGGTCCGCCGGGTCCCGAAGGCGACGAGCGAGGACAGCAGCCGCTTACGGTCCCGCAGTTGCTCCAGGGTCGTGACCAGCAGGGAGGCCGCCACGAGCAGCATCGTCGCCGTCGCGCCGACGAGGATTCCGGTGCGGACGCTGCTGAACTGCGTGTCCCGCTCGGTGTCCTGCAGGGCCCGCACCCACGCCAGCGGATCGACTCCGGCCGCCGTGTTCCGTACGTGCTCGGTGGCGTCGGGCACGGTGGGGTCGAGACGGACCAGCGCGGAGGCGTCCGGTGAGTCCAGGCGGTCGGTCTCGATCGCCGACGGGGTGGCGAGGATTCCGAAGCGGTATCCACCGATGGGGTCCGGGCGCGAGTCGACCGTCCGCGCCGTCTGCGGAAGGCGCCACGTCGGCACGGGCTTGCCCCGGTGGAGTTCGACGTCCCGCAGGGCGACCTCGGCGCCCGGCCGGGCCGTCTCCAGGATCCGGGCGTCCTCCGGGCCGCCCTGCGCGCCGTGCGGCAGGGCGATGAAGACGTCCCCGTCCTCGCAGGAGGGCAGCTTCGCCACCTCCCTGAGCGAGGAGCAGTCGCCGACACCGATCGGGAGGGTGGGTGCGAATTCCTCTCCCTGCTTCAGCGGCCCGGGCCGCCACACATGCGCGTCGATCGTGCCGATCACACCGGTGACGCCCCGGGTCTTCGAGAACTTCTCGATCATCTCCCGGGCCTCCCCGCCGTCCCTCGCGTCGATCCGGGCCTCCAGCTGGGCCCGTGCGGTGTCCTGTCCGGTCACGCTCACGAAGTCGTTCTGCATCGCGTGGAAGAGCATCTGGAGCGCGATCGCCCCGGCCGCCGCGACCACGATGCCGCTGACCGCCCTGGCGGCCGTACCACTGCTCAACTGCAGGCGACGGACGGCCAGCTGCCACGCCACCGGACCGCCGCTCAACCGCCGGACGACGGCCTCCACCAGCCAGGGGAGGAGCGTGGTCAGACCGACGAGGGCCAGCACCGAGCCCACGGCGACCCCGACGGTGTCGATCGCGGTGTCGCCCATGCCGATGTCGCCCGCCATCGGGACGAGCAGGGCCGCCCCGGCTCCGACGAGCAGCAGCCGCCACCACAGCCGGCGGGGACGCGGCGTCGCGGTACGGACCACCCCGAGCGGCTCGATCGCGACCCCGCGCAGCGCGACGAGGGTCACCACGACCGCCGAGACCGGCACGATCACGAGAATCAGTGCGGCGAGCGGGGCCAACGGCACCACGTCGGAGGAGAAGGCGTTGACGTCCCACACCGTGACCGTGCCGACGAACCGCCGCGCCACGGCGAAGACCCCGGCGCCGAGCGCGAGGCCGAGCAGCGCCCCGGCGAGGGACTCGCCCGCCGCGATCCGCCGGGTCATGGCGGTGTCCGCGCCCACCAGGCGGAGGGCGGCGAGCCGCCGGTCGCGCTGTTCGCCGCCGAAGCGGACGGCGGTCGCGATGAAGACGAGCACCGGCAGAAGCAGCACGACGCAGGCGATGAGGACGAGCAGGAGCAGGAAGGCGTTCAGCGGTTGGTCCGGCACCGACCAGCCGTAGCGCTTGCCCCGGCCGTCGTAGTTGTCGGTGGTGAGGATGTCGCTCCCGGCGACGTACCGCAGTTCGGTCGGGCCGATCAGCCCGGCCTGCCCGATCGTGCCGGTGATCCGGTACGGGATCCGCTCCCGCAGCAGCGCGCCGGCCGGGGAGGCGAGCAGCTCGCCGAGGGCGGGGGAGACCAGCATCTCGCCCGCCGCGGGCACACGCGCCGCGCCCGGGGGGACCGCGGTCCGCGGGCCCTCGGGTCGCAGCAGCATGCCGGTGACGCCCTGCCCGCGGTAGAGGGTCTGCTGCCGGAGGAAGAGAAAGGTGTCGGGCCCCGGTTCCGTGAGCATCTCGCCCGCGTGCACGTCCCGGGCGGCCTCCCGCACCTCCCGCTGGAACATCATGTTCGGGATCGACGCGGCCAGCAGCAGCAGGGCGACGCCGAGGCCGATGCCGGTGGCGGTCAGGGTTGTCCGGAGCCGGCTGCCACGCCCCCCGGTGACGGCGAACCGGGCACCCAGCGTCAGGTCTCGGGCCCAGGTACGGACGCTCATACCGCCCACTCCGTGTCCCGGACCGAGCCGTCGCGGACGACGACCTCGCGGTCGGAGTAGGCGGCGACCCGGGCCTCGTGGGTGACCAGGACCACGGCGGCTCCGGTGTCCCGGGCCGCGTCCGTGAGCAGCTCCATCACCCGCTCGCCGTTGAGCGAGTCGAGCGCGCCGGTCGGCTCGTCGGCGAAGAGCACCCGCGGGGCGCTGACGAGCGCGCGGGCGACCGCGACCCGCTGGCCCTGGCCGCCGGATATCTCCCCGGGCCGCTTGGCGCCGACCTCGTCGACCTCCAGGCGCGTCAGCCACTCGCGCGCCCGGGACTCGGCGCTCTTGCGCCGCTCGCCGTTCAGGCGCAGCGGAAGGGCGACGTTCTCGACGCAGGTCAGCTCCGGCACCAGCTGGCCGAACTGGAAGACGAAGCCGAAGTCGGAGCGGCGCAGCGCGCTGCGCTCGCCGTCCGACAGGGTGGTGAGTTCGCGTCCGTCGTAGGTGATGGTTCCGGCGTCGGGCCGGACGATCCCGGCGAGGCAGTGCAGCAGGGTGGACTTTCCGGAGCCCGAGGGGCCCATCACGGCGACGACCTCGCCGGCCCGGATGGCGAACTCGGCGCCCGAGAGCGCCGAGGTCGGCCCGTACGCCTTGTCCAGGCCGTCGGCCCGGAGCAGGGGGGTGGTGCTCATCGGCGGATCTCCTCGGCGAGGCGGTCGAGACGGGCGGCGGTCAGTTCGAGCCAGCGCAGATCGGCTTCCAGATGGAACAGCGCGTGGTCGCAGATCAGTTGGTCGGCGAGATCGCCGTCCTTCTTGCGCCGGGTCAGCTCCCGCATCAGCCGCAGATGCTCCGCGCGCTGGACGTCGAGCAGCTCGGCCGCCCCCCGTCCCGTGAGCAGCGCGAGGACGACCTTGGTGTAGAGCGTGGACTGGAGGTACGGCTCCGGCTTCTCGGGGCGGCGCAGCCACTGCTCGACGTCGGTGACGCCCGCCTCGGTGATGGCGTACCGCTTCCGCTCGGGGCCGCCGCCCGCCTCGATGCCGTCCACCTCGACCAGGCCGTTCTTCAGCAGCCGGGACATCGTCGAGTAGACCTGTCCGTAGTGCAGCGGCCGGTCGTGGCCGAATCTCTCGTCGAAGGCGCGCTTGAGGTCGTAGCCGTGGCGCGGACCGGACTCCAGGAGCCCGAGAAGGGTGTGCCCGATTGACATGGCACCACTGTACACCCGGTGTATACGCACGATGTATAGCTGTCGGACCGGCGGTTCATCCCTCGTACGGACGGACTGTGATCGGAGTCGCACAACCATCACGCGCTGTGGAGCGTCGGTTCCATAGGAGCGCGTGCTGATTCTCACGCCCGGAAAAGCCGGATCGATCGCCCTTTGTCGGAAAGGGCGGTGTTAGCTTGCTGAGCTGATTCGACGACGAGTGGAGCGACGGAAGACATGGGCCGAACGGAACGACAGGGGAAGAAGGGCGGGCGGATACGCCGTCTCTTCACCTGGAAGAAACTCCTGGGCACCTTCTTCGTCGGCTGCCTGCTCGCCATGGGCGCCTTCTACGCGGTCTACCTGATGGTCCCGGTGCCGGTCGCCAACGCCCAGGCCACCATGCAGAGCAACGTCTACAAGTACGCGAACGGCAAGATCCTCGCCCGTACCGGTGAGATCAACCGCGAGATCGTCGGCCTGGAGAAGATCCCGCTGGGCGTACAGAGGGCCTTCGTCGCCGCGGAGAACAAGACCTTCTACAAGGACAACGGCGTCGACATCAAGGGCACCACCCGGGCCGCGTGGAGCACCGTCAGCGGCAAGGGCAAGCAGGGTGGCTCGACGATCACCCAGCAGTACGTCAAGAACTACTACCTGAGCCAGGACCAGACGGCGACCCGCAAGCTCAAGGAGATCGTGATCGCGCTGAAGGTCGACCAGCGCATGAAGAAGTCCGAGATCCTCGCCGGGTACATGAACACCAGCTACTACGGCCGCAGCGCCTACGGCATCCAGGCCGCGGCCCAGTCGTACTACGGCATCGACGCCTCGAAGCTGAACGTCGCCCAGGGCGCCTACCTCGCCTCCCTGCTCCAGGCCCCCAACCAGTACGACTGGACCTCCGCCACGCCCACCGGCCGCAAGCTGGTCGAGGAGCGCTGGAGCTACACCCTCGACAACATGGTCGAGGAGGGCTGGCTCGACGCGACCACGCGCGCCACGCTGAAGTTCCCGGTGCCGCAGAAGGCCAAGGCGGCCCCCGGCATGGAGGGCCAGCGGGGCTACCTGGTCGAGGCCGCCAACCAGGAGCTGATGCGCCAGGGCATCCGCGAGGAGGACATCAAGGCCGGCGGCTGGACGATCACCCTCAACATCGACGAGAAGAAGCAGAAGGCGCTGGTCAAGGCCGTCGAGCGGCAGCTGGAGGCGAAGCTCGACCGCAAGGGCGACAAGAAGGACGCCACCGTCCAGGCCGGCGCCACCTCCGTCGACCCGAAGACCGGCAAGGTCGTCGCGATGTACGGAGGCATCGGGGCCACCGAGCACTGGACGTCGAACGCCACCCGCCGCGACTACCAGCCGGCCTCGACCTTCAAGCCGATCGTGCTCGCCTCCGCGCTGGAGAACGACGCCAAGACCCAGGACGGCCGCCGGATCGGCCTCGGCACCGTCTACGACGGCGACAGCAAGCGGCCGGTCGTCGGCAGCGACGTGCCCTTCGCTCCGGAGAACGAGGACGACAAGAGCCACGGCCCCGTCACCGTCCAGAAGGCCACCAACAAGTCGATCAACTCGGTCTACGCCCAGATGATCGTGGACGTCGGCCCCGGCAACGTGAAGAAGACCGCCCTCGACCTCGGCATGAAGGACGGCGTGGACTTCGACGAGGGGCCCGCGATGGCACTCGGCACCATGGGCGCCTCCACCTGGGACATGGCCGCCGTCTACGCGACGCTCGACAACCACGGCGTGAAGGTCACCCCGACCATCGTGAAGACCGCCGAGCACAAGGACCGCAAGGCCGATCCGGTGAAGCCGATCGGCGACCAGGTCATCAGCCGCGAGGCCGCCGACACCGTCACCAAGGCCATGACCGGCGTCGTCCGCGAGGGCTCCGGCTTCCGGGCGGCCGGCGACTACGCGGCCGCGGGCAAGACCGGCACCTCGGAGAACAACCGCTCCGCCTGGTTCGTCGGCTACACCCCGGAACTGGTCACCGCGGTCGGCCTGTTCGGCGAGGACCCCAAGGGCAACCAGGTCACCCTCACCGACACGATCAACGCCGGCCGCGCCAACGGCGGCAGGACCCCGGCCCAGATCTGGGGCGACTACACGACGGCCGCTCTCGGCGGGGGCTCCGACGCCCGCTTCGACCTGGAGACCGACGACGCGTCGGTCGTGGAGCCGGACCCGACCCCGTCGCGGACGACCGAGGCCCCGACCTCGACCCCGCCGCCCACCACCGGGTCGCCCGACCCGACGCCGCCGCCGAGCTCGACGGAGACCACGCCGCCGCAGCCGACGGACACGATCACGATCCCGCCGCCCCCGACGGAGACGACGGACCCGAGGCCGCCGACGATCGAACCGCCGGCCGACGGCGACGACGAACGACGCCCCCCGCTGTGACACCACGAAGGCCGGACCCGAAAGGGCCCGGCCTTCGTCGTACGGCTCCCGAGGTGCGTCCTGCTAGCTGGTGGGAAGCTCGAACCAGACCACCTTGCCGCCCGAGAGCCGGGTCGCTCCCCAGCGCCTGGCCAGCCGGTTCACCAGGAAGAGCCCACGCCCGCCCTCGTCGGTGTCCCGCGCCCGGCGCTGCCGCGGCAGCTGCGGGGAGTCGTCGCCGACCTCGCAGCGCAGGACGTCCGTCTTCAACAGCCGCAGGGTCACCGGCCGCTCCGCGTACCGCACGGCGTTCGTCACGACCTCGCTGATCAGCAGCTCGACCGAGTCCGAGAGCTCCTCCAGGTCCCAGCGGGCCAGCGCCCGCCGCGCGAGCCGCCGGGCCCGCCCCGGGGCGGCGTCCTCCGGTTCCAGGAACCAGTACGCCACGTCACTGGGGGCGATCCCGTCGAAGCGGGCCGCCAGCAGCGCGATGTCGTCGTCCCGGTCGCCCGGGCCGAGCATGTCGAGGACGTCGTCGCAGAGCGCCTCCAGCGGCGGCGAGTGATCCGGGCCGGTGAGCTGCGCGGTCGCCGCCAGGCGCTCGCGCAGCTGCTCGATCCCGGTCCACACGTCCCGCAGCCGGGACTCCACCAGGCCGTCCGTGTAGAGGAGCAGCGTGGCGCCGGCCGGGGCGTCCAGCTCGACCGCCTCGAAGTCGACCCCGCCCACGCCGATCGGCGCCCCCGGCGGGACGCGCAGGACCTCCGCCCGGCCGCCGAGGTGGAGCAGTATCGGCGGCGGGTGGCCGGCGTTGGCGATGGTGATCCGGTGCGAGACCGGGTCGTACACCGCGTACATGCAGGTCGCCATCCGGTCCTGGCCGAGCCGCTGGGCCTGCTCGTCCAGGTGGTGCAGCACCTCCTGCGGCGGCAGGTCGAGCCCGGCCAGAGTCTGCGCCGTGGTCCGCAGCTGCCCCATGATCGCGGCGGAGGTCATGGAGTGGCCCATGACGTCGCCCACGACGAGGGCGACCCGGCTGCCGGGCAGCGGGATCGCGTCGTACCAGTCACCACCGACCCGGGCCGTCTCGGCGGCCGGCAGATAGCGGGACGCCAGCCGGACGCCGGTCGGCTGCGGCAGCGAGTCCGGCAGCATCGTGCGCTGCAGCTCGTCGGCGATGTACGCCTCGCGGCCGTACAGCACCGCCTTGTCGATGCCGAGCGCGGTGTGCGTCGCCAGCTGGGCCGCCACCAGCAGGTCGTTGGGCTCAAAACCGGGCCGCTCGGGGCGCCGCAGGAAGACGGCGGCGCCGATCACCCGCCGCCGGCCGCGCAGCGGGGCCAGGATCGCCCGGTGCCCGCCGGGAACCGGGTGGTCCCCGCCGAGCAGCTCGGGCAGCGCGGCGCGGGCGGCGGCGGAGTCGCCGAAGACCGGCCGCACCCCGCGCAGCACCTCGGCGAGCGCGCCACCGGAGCGGACCTCGCACAGTTCGGCGGCCGGAGTCGGGTCGGGATCGGGTACGAGCATCAGCTCCTCGCCCTCCCCATCCGTTAAACGGAGCCGGTCGGTACGGCGCAGCCGCAGCACGAACGGCGCGACCGGCCGCTCGTCGCCCACCGGAAGCGGGTCGCGCAGATAGACCAGGATCGCGTCGGAGAAGGTCGGCACGGTCGCCCGGCACAGACCGAGCACGATCTCGTCGAGGTCTATCCCGCGCGCGATCCGCCGGGTCGCCGCGCCCACGAACCGCAGCCGGTCGCCCTCGCGCCGCGTCGCGGCGAGGTCCTGGACCGGGGCGCCCTGCGCGGCGGTGACCGCCATCGCGGCGGACGCCGTGCCGGACTGCGTCGGCGCCCCGCCGCCGGGCGGCGTCACGGGGACCGCCGCGACCGGCGGACCGGCCTGTGCCGGCAGGACGGGCCACTCGGAACCGGAATCCTCCCCCGACGTGGACGTAGACGCGGAGGTGGGTGCGGGGCGCGTGTCGGCTCCGCCCCCCGCGGCGGCGTGTCCCTCACCGGACGTGGGGCCGACGGGAGAGTCGTGCTCGGGCGCCGGACCGCCGTGCGCGACCGCCCGCGACCGCCCGGCGGACGGGCCGGGCTGCCCCGGCACCGGCACGTCGGCGGCCGCCGGACCGCCCGCCTCGGCCGCTTCCTGGCGGGGGCGGGTGCGCTCGTGCGACCGGGCAGCCAGCGGCTGCCGGCCTTCGTGGGAGGTGGGATGCTCCGTCACGCGTGGGATTCCGTCCGTCCGGGCCGGTGGTGCGATGCACTCGCTCTTCTCGCCGATGCCGCGCCTTCACCGGGGATAAACCCCTGGCACGCGGTGGATGTGAATGCCCCGCGAGCAGCGGCTACGACAGGGGTGGGCACACCCGGGCACACGTCCGGCACTGCTCTCCCCCTCAAGAATGACTTACGGTCAGGTCCTGCGCTGCGCTCTGTGGTTGACGCCTCGTTCGGTTGATCACCGCCTTGCGGAGGACGATCCTACGTTTGCACCCCGGGGGCGCATCAAGGGTCTCACGGTGCCGTGTGCGCCGGAGTGCGGTCCCAGTCCGCCGGGAGCTCGGGCACGGTCCAGCCGGGATCGGGCCGCCAGTCCTCCCAGCCGTCGGAGAACGGCGCGCCCCACGCCCGGATCACCTCGACTGCGGCGCGGCCCGCGTCCCGGACCCGCGCGGCCTGCGACGCGTCCATCAGACCGGCCCGCTGGGCCTGCGCGAACTCGTCCTCGTCCCGCCACAGCCAGCTGCGGTCGGGGTAGACGGAGATGTCGAGGAAGTGGTCCTCGGAGTCGATGCCACCGGACCACCGGGTGCGCGGCTCCTCGAGGTTCACGTACCAGCTGCGGAAGCGCCAGCCGCGCTCCCAGAACAGCCAGACCGACCAGGGCTCCCCGGGCCGGGCCAGCTTCAGGACGCCCGTACCGAACCAGCGGGAGCGTTCGATGGTGCGCGGGGCGGTGTAACGGGTGGCGAGCGGCTCCTCGTGGACGGGAGTCCCGTCGGCGAGCACCGGCCTGACGCACTCGGTACCCGGCGCCATCCAGACGGCGAGCAGCTCGGAGGTGTCCTGCACGACGGTCACCGGCCGGCAGATGTGCACCGCGCCGGAGCCGTTGCCGCGGTAGCGCCAGAGGATGTGCTCCCCCGGCGCCCAGTGCTGAGGGCCGCCCGATCCTGTCATGCGCAGATCTTAGGGGCGGGCCCCCTCCCGCGCTGCGGCACAGGTCACGGATGAGTCATACGCAGCACGTCGAGCGCTTCGTCGAGTTGTTCGACGGTGAGGTCGCCCTTCTCGACGTACCCGGAGTCGAGCACCACCTGACGGATCGTCTTCCGCTCCGCCAGCGACTTCTTGGCCACCTTCGCGGCCTCCTCGTAACCGATGTACTTGTTCAGCGGGGTGACGACGGAGGGCGAGGACTCGGCGTACTCCCGGGCCCGTTCGACGTTGGCGGTGATGCCGTCGACCGTCCGGTCCGCGAGCAGGCGCGAGGCGTTCGCCAGCAGGCGTACGGACTCCAGGAGGTTCTTGGCGATCACCGGGAGCATCACGTTGAGCTCGAAGTTCCCGGCCGCGCCGGCGACCGCCACCGTGGTGTCGTTCCCGGTCACCTGCGCCGCCACCATCAGGACGGCCTCGGGGATGACCGGGTTCACCTTGCCCGGCATGATCGACGAGCCGGGCTGGAGGTCGGGGAGGTTGATCTCTGCCAGGCCCGTGCGCGGGCCGCTCGCCATCCAGCGCAGATCGTTGGAGATCTTCGTGAGACCGACGGCGATGGTCCTGAGCTGGCCGGATGTCTCCACCAGGCCGTCCCGGGCGCCCTGCGCCTCGAAGTGGTCGCGGGCCTCGGTGAGCGGCAGACCGGTTGCGTCGGCGATCTCGGCGATGACCGCGGCGGAGAACCCGGGCGGCGTGTTGATGCCGGTGCCCACCGCCGTACCGCCGAGGGGGAGTTCGGCGAGCCGGGGCAGCGAGGCGCGCAGCCGCTCGACCCCGTACCGGACCTGGGCCGCGTAGCCGCCGAACTCCTGCCCGAGCGTCACCGGCGTCGCGTCCATCAGATGCGTACGGCCGGACTTCACCACGTCCGCGAATTCGGCCGATTTCCGCTCCAGCGAGGCGGCCAGATGGTCAAGCGCCGGGATCAGATCATGGGTGACGGCGGCCGTCGCGGCGATGTGGATCGAGGAGGGGAAGACGTCGTTGGACGACTGGGAGGCGTTCACATGATCGTTGGGGTGGACGTCCCGGCCCTCGGGGAGCCGCTCGCCGGCCAGCGTGGCGATGACCTCGTTGGTGTTCATGTTGGACGACGTGCCCGAGCCGGTCTGGAAGACGTCGACCGGGAAGTGCTCGTCCCAGCGGCCTTCGGCGACCTCGGCCGCGGCGTCGCGGATCGCGTCCGCGAGGTCCCGGTCGATCACCCCGAGCTCGGCGTTGACCTTGGCGGCCGCGGCCTTGATCCGGGCGAGGGCCTCGATGTGGGCCCGTTCCAGCCGTTGCCCCGAGATGGGGAAGTTCTCCACCGCCCGCTGGGTCTGCGCCCGCCACTTGGCGTGCGCGGGGACCCGCACCTCACCCATCGAGTCGTGCTCGATCCGGTACGCCGTGCTGTCGTCACTGCTCTTGTCGGCCATGTCGTCAACCTCCATGCAAAGTTGAGCACTTGTCTTGTTCTGCCTATTCCCATTGCGCTTACCGGCCAGTAAAAACCGTGGGTAACCCCACTTCCAGGAGGCGCAATGAGGCGCACCAGGCACAGACTCCGTTGGGTGATCGCGGCCACGGCCGCGGCCGCCGCGGCGTTCGGATCGACGGCGGCCGCCGTACCCGCCGGCGCGGCCGAGGCCACACCCCGCACCGCTTCCTCCGTACCGCTCAGCCCCGAGCTCGAGGCGATCCGGGCCGCCGAGGCCACGAAGATCTACGGAAGCCCGGAGGAACGGCCGCTCGCCCAGCGCAGGACCGGCCTGATCTCGCTCGGCGACAGCGAGATCTCCGGCGAGGGCGTCGGCACGTACGAGCCGCCGACCAACGGACCGACCAACTGGTGCCACCGCTCGCCCGAAGCCGCCGTCCACCGCACCGGGATCCCCGCGGACCTCACGTTCAACGTGTCCTGCTCCGGCGCCTACAGCGGCAACATCAGGATCGGCGGCTCGAAGCAGTACGCCGACGAACTCGTCCAGAGCGACAACCTCGCCATCAAGGCCCGCAACACCCGGATCAAGATGGTGCTGCTCGTCGCCGGCGCCAACGACGACCTGCAGTTCGGCCCGGTGATGACGGACTGCGTCACCCGGTACCTGACCCTCCAGGGCCCCTGCGAGCCGAAGTACGCCCCCGGCTGGCAGGCTCGCGTCGACGCGCTCGTCCCCAAGGTCGAGCAGACCGTACGCGACCTGAAGACCGTGATGCGCGACGCCGGGTACGCCGACGGCGACTACAAGCTCGTCGTCATGGGCTACCCGAGCCCCATCGGCCCCGACTTCCACGACAACCCGAACTTCCCCGGCAAGGTCTCCTGCGGCGGTCTCGGCTACGACTCCGACACCGTCTGGGGCCGCAACACCGCGGTACCCGCCTTCGAGCGCGGAATGCGCAAGGCGGCCGCGAGCACGGGCGCGACCTACCTCGACAACTCGCGGCTCTTCCACGGCCACGAGGTCTGCATGGAGGACCCCTGGGCCCGGGGCCTGTACATCGACCTCTCCAAGCCCGGTACCCCGGACGAGAACTCGGTCCGGCAGTCCTTCCACCCCAACGCGCGCGGCCACGCGGCCTTCGCGTCCTGCCTCACCCAGATCTACGACTCCGGTCTGCGCGAGGCCAGTTGCGCGGACGTCAACTCCAGCGGCAGGCCGACCCTCGTGCCGTACGCCTGGGACGACGTCTACAAGCCGCTGAGGAACCAGGCCACCGGGAACTGCGTGGACGTCGACGCGGCCTCCTCGAGGAACGGCACCGCCGTGCTCGGCTGGGACTGCCACGGCGGCCGCAACCAGGGCTGGTGGTACGACTCCGCGCGGCAGACCGTCCACACCGAACTCACCCAGGACCGGTGCCTGGACGTGCCGGGCGCGAAGTACCAGGCGGGCACGGCGCTGATCATCTGGAACTGCTCGGGCGCGGCGAACCAGAAGTTCGTACGGGACGGGTCCACGATCCGTCCGGCGGCCGCGACCGGGCTCTGCCTGACCCAGGCGGCGGCGAAGGAACCGCTGCGGCTGCGGAGCTGCGACGGCTCGGCGAACCAGAAGTTCGCCTAGATCGAACCGACCGAACCGTGGCCCCCGATACGGGGCGGGGGCCACGGCTCGGCTCAGAGCGACGTCACGCTGGAGCGGGCCAGTTCGTACGCCGGGAGCATCTCCCGGTGCTCCTGCGTGTCGAGCCCTCCGAGGTGGACGATCACGACCCCCTTCGGGGTGGAGACGGCGAACGCCCGCTCCTCCTTGGACTCCTCCATGATCTCGTTGTGGACCGTGTACGTCACCTCGGTGGCGGGCAGCGCACCCGCCTTCGTCTCCTTGTAGACGACCTTCGAGGTGTTCTCCTCGGCCTTCACGAACCCTTCGAGCGCCGTACGGGCCTCGCCCTTGCCCGCGCTCCAGACCCGCAGATAGCCGATGTTGCCGGCCGGCTTCGCGTCGATCTCGCAGACCATCGTGGCCGGTCCCTGCTTGCCGAGCGCGGCGAAGACCTCGTCGTCGGTGGCCTGGACGGCCTTCGGCTTCCACCGCGCGGCGAGGTCGAAGGAGACCGGGAGCGGGCAGGCGGTGCCAGGGGCGCCGAGGGAGGCCCTGGCGGCGGCCTTGGGGGCGGCCGTGGGCCGCGCGGCGGAGTCCTCGGCCACATGCGGCGGCACGGGGTCGGCGGCGCAGCCGCCCAGCAGCCCGGCCGCCGTCAGCGCGGCGAGGGCCGGTGCCAGGGTCCGTACCCGTAGGTGATGTCTCATGCGCGCCAGCGTATCCAGGGTGACCTGGCCCTCTACCGGCGCGTCGCCCGAAGGGACCGGTCACCGAGCGGGCCGTGGGCGACCGTCCGACAATGAAGACGATCCGAAAGGGTTGCCGAAGGGGGGAGTTCCGACACCCAGTCCCACGCCCAGGAGGCAGGACATGCCGACCGCGTACCCCCGCAGCTTCAGGAGAATCGGTGCACTCGGCGCCTGTGTGGCCGCAGCCGTCGCCCTCAGCGCCCCGTTCCCCGTTTCCGCCGCTCCCGCCGTTCCCGCCGCCGAGACCGTCTTCACTCTCTATGCCAAGGAGGTCCCGTCCGGTGGGAGCGGTCAGACCGATCAGCCACCCGAGGTGGGGGACGACGTCAGCTTCGCCAGCGACCTCTACCGCACCAAGGGCGGCGAGAAGGCCGGCCGGGACGGTGTGACCTGCACGGTGGTGCGCGCCGGGTCGGCGGGCGGTGACCTGCACTGTGTCGGCACCTTCGTCCTGACCGGCGAGCGCGCCGGACAGCTGACGGGTCAGGCGCTGATGGCGTTCACCTCGTCGAACCAGCAGCCGGCCGCGTTCGACATCGCCATCACCGGCGGAACCGGCGACTTCAAGGACGCGCGCGGCTTTGTCCGCTCGACCCCGGACGGGGACCACGAGCGCCTGGAGTTCCGCGTCACCAACTGACCGCAGGCCGGAGGGGCCCCGGACCGGGGCCCCTCCGGCCTGCGAGGGATCAAGATCAGCCCAGGCCCGGACCGCGGACCGGGATGTGGGTGAAGGTCGGCTCGGGGGCCGGGTTCTGGAAGAAGTCGTTGCCCTTGTCGTCCACGACGATGAACGCCGGGAAGTCCTCGACCTCGATCTTCCAGACGGCCTCCATGCCGAGCTCCTCGTACTCGACGACCTCGACCTTCTTGATGCAGTCCTGCGCGAGGCGCGCCGCCGGGCCGCCGATCGATCCCAGGTAGAAGCCGCCGTGGCTGCCGCACGCGTCCGTGACCTGCTTCGAGCGGTTGCCCTTGGCCAGCATGACCTTCGAGCCGCCCGCGGCCTGGAACTGCTCGACGTACGAGTCCATGCGGCCGGCCGTCGTCGGGCCGAAGGAACCGGAGGCGTACCCCTCCGGGGTCTTCGCCGGACCGGCGTAGTAGACCGGGTGGTCCTTCAGGTACTGCGGCATCTCCTCGCCCGCGTCGAGGCGTTCCTTGATCTTCGCGTGCGCGATGTCACGGGCCACGACCAGCGGACCGGTCAGCGAGAGACGGGTCTTGACCGGGTACTTCGTCAGCTCGGCGAGGATGTCGTCCATCGGCTGGTTCAGGTCGATCTTCACGACGTCACCGTCCGTGGAGAGGTGCTCGTCCGTCGTCTCCGGCAGGAAGCGCGCCGGGTCGGTCTCCAGCTGCTCCAGGAAGACGCCCTCGGCGGTGATCTTCGCGACGGCCTGACGGTCCGCCGAGCAGGACACGGCGATGGCGACGGGCAGGGAGGCGCCGTGGCGCGGCAGGCGGACCACGCGGACGTCGTGGCAGAAGTACTTGCCGCCGAACTGCGCGCCGATGCCGATCTTCTGCGTCAGCTCGAAGACCTTCTCCTCCAGCTCCTTGTCCCGGAAGCCGTGGCCGAGCTCGGAGCCCTCGGTCGGCAGCTCGTCCAGGTAGTGCGCGGAGGCGTACTTCGCGGTCTTCAGCGCGAACTCGGCCGACGTGCCGCCGACGACGATCGCCAGGTGGTACGGCGGGCAGGCGGCCGTGCCGAGCGAACGGATCTTCTCCTCCAGGAACGTCATCATGCTCGCCTCGTTGAGGACGGCCTTCGTCTCCTGGTAGAGGAAGGACTTGTTGGCGGAGCCGCCGCCCTTGGCCATGAAGAGGAACTTGTACGCGCCGCCGTCGGTCGCGTACAGCTCGATCTGCGCGGGCAGGTTCGAGCCGGTGTTCTTCTCCTCCCACATGGTCAGCGGGGCCATCTGCGAGTAGCGCAGGTTGAGCTTGGTGTACGCGTCGAAGATGCCCTTGGACAGGGCTTCCTCGTCCTTGCCCCGGGTCAGCACGTTCTGGCCGCGCTTGCCCATGACGATCGCCGTGCCGGTGTCCTGGCACATGGGCAGGACGCCCGCCGCGGCGATGTTCGCGTTCTTGAGGAGGTCGAGCGCGACGAACTTGTCGTTGCTCGACGCCTCCGGGTCGTCGATGATCCGGCGCAGCTGGGCCAGGTGGGCCGGGCGCAGGTAGTGCTGGATGTCGTGGATCGCCTCGGCGGCGAGCTGCCGCAGCGCCTCCGGCTCGACCTTGAGGAACGTACGGCCGTCGGCCTCGAAGGTGGAGACGCCTTCGGCGGTCACCAGGCGGTAGGGCGTGGTGTCCTCTCCCAGGGGGAGCAGTTCGGAGTACGCGAACGCAGGGCCGGGGGGGCGGGAAACAGGGGGCATGACGGCGGCCATTCCTCACTCGGCAGACAGCAGCGCCACCTCCATTGGCGGCGCGCCCTCCAGCGTAGAACGCGGGCGCCGCCCCGATCCTGTGAGGTAAGGCTCACTACGGACCGGGACCGCGCCGGTGTGGAGTGTTTGCCGGGAGGCGTCGATCGGACCGTGCGACGACGAGTGGCCGCGAGTGGCGACTCTCGGCCGCGCCCCCTAGTCGCGATCTATCGCGTTTCGCTACGCTGGCGTCGTGGACCTCGAAAAGCAGCCCCAGAAGCCGGTCGCCCCCGCCGAGCCCGCTCCCGCCCCGTCGGCTCCCGCCGCTCCGGGGGACTCCCTGCGCGCCTCGGACGCGGACCGGGACCGGATCGCGGACATCCTGCGGGACGCGCTGGCCGAGGGCCGGATCGACGCCGAGGAGCACTCCGAGCGCCTCGACGCCGTCTATCGCGCCAAGACCGTCGGCGAGCTGGAGCCGATCGTCCGCGACCTCCCCGCAGGGGCGGGCGCCCGCCGGGAGCCCGAGCAGGCGTACGCGTACGGCCCCGAGGACACCTCGGGTCCCGCCGACAACCTGGTCGCCGTCTTCTCCAGCTCCACCCGCAAGGGCCGCTGGCGGGTGGGCCGCAGGACCAACGCCTTCGCGCTCTTCGGCAACATCGAGATCGACCTGACCGAGGCGCTGTTCGCCCAGCGGCTGACCACCGTCAACGCCACGTCGATCTTCGGCAATGTCGAGGTGCGCGTCCCGGAGAACATCAGCCTGCGCGGGAACGGCTCCGGCATCTTCGGCAACTTCGAGGTCGTGACCCTGGAGGCCGCGGACCCGCAGGCCCCGGTCGTCGTGATCAACGGCTACTCGATCTTCGGCAACGTCGAGGCGAAGCCCAAGCGCGGCAAGTGGATCACCGACCTGCAGAACCACCTGCGCAAGCACCTCGGCCACTGACCGGTCACGCGGGCGGCGGGTGACCGGAATCCGCCCCTGAGGCTCCGCACTCCGGAACTCGGCCGCACGCAGTGCATAGGCGCACGCACAGCGGGTAAGGCTGGTGCATCGTCTCTCGCTCGCGAAGCCGTCGTCAGGAGTAGACCGTGCTGCATCCGCCGCATCAGCCCCTCCAGGTCGCTGCCGTGCCGTCCCAGCGCGCTCCCGCGCGGGAGGACGAGGCCGGCCCCTGGCACACGGAGGCGGTGTGCCGCCGGGACGAGGCCGGGCTGTTCTTCGCCCCCTCCAAGGAGCCGACGGCCGCCCGGCTGTCGCGTGAGGAGGCCGCCAAGCGGGTCTGCGCCCGCTGTCCGGTCATGGTCGAGTGCCGGGAGCATGCGCTGCTCCAGCCGGAGCCGTACGGCGTGTGGGGCGGGCTCACCGCGGCCGAGCGCCGTGTCGTGCTCGCCCGGCGACGGCGGCGCGAGGTGGAGCTGAGGAAGGCGGCTGCGGACCAGATCGCCGCGGCGGGCTGACGGCTCCGATCGCCGGCCGTACGGGAAGGGGCGCCCCCACCGCACAGGGGGGCGCCCCTCTTCGTACCGCTGTCGGTACCGGTTCCGGACCTGCTTCGGCCTGCCGGCCTGCTTCGGCCTACTTCGCCCGGTCGAAGTCGATCTTGCTGTACGCGCGCAGCTTGGACAGCCGGTGCGTGGAGTCGATCTGCCGGATCGTGCCGGACTTCGAGCGCATCACCAGCGACGACGTGGTCGCGGTCTCCGAGCGGTAGCGGACGCCGCGCAGCAGCTCGCCGTCCGTGATGCCGGTGGCGACGAAGAACACGTTCTCGCCGCTGACCAGGTCGTTCGTGGAGAGCACGCGGTCCAGGTCGTGGCCCGCGTCGAGCGCCTTCTGCCGCTCGGCGTCGTCCTTCGGCCACAGCTTGCCCTGGATGACACCGCCGAGGCACTTGATGGCGCAGGCCGAGATGATGCCCTCGGGCGTGCCGCCGATGCCGAGGAGCAGGTCGACGCCGGTGCCCTCGCGGACGGCCATGATCGAGCCGGCGACATCGCCGTCCGAGATGAACTTGATCCGGGCGCCGGTCTCGCGGATCTCCTTGACGATGCCCTCGTGGCGCGGGCGGTCCAGGATGACGACCGTGACGTCCTCGGGGGACATGTTCTTGGCCTTGGCGACCCGGCGGATGTTGACCGAGACGGGGGCGTTGATGTCGACGAAGTCGGCGGCCTCGGGGCCGGTGACGAGCTTGTCCATGTAGAAGACCGCGGACGGGTCGAACATGGTGCCGCGGTCGGCGGCGGCCAGGACGGCGATCGCGTTCGGCATGCCCTTGGCGTTGAGGGTGGTGCCGTCGATCGGGTCGACCGCGATGTCCACCTCGGCGCCGGTCCCGTCGCCGATGCGCTCCCCGTTGTAGAGCATGGGGGCTTCGTCCTTCTCGCCCTCGCCGATGACGACGACGCCGTTCATCGAGACGGTGGAGACGAGTGTCCGCATGGCGTTGACCGCCGCGCCGTCCGCGCCGATCTTGTCGCCGCGGCCGACCCAGCGGCCGGCGGCCATGGCGGCGGCCTCGGTGACGCGCACCAGCTCCAGGGCGAGGTTGCGGTCGGGGGCCTCGGGGGAGACCTCGAGCTCGGACGGCAGATGATGCTCGGTCATCGGAGCGCACCTTTCTGTACGGCGACGGCCGTAGATAAAGAGGGTGGGGCGACTCTATCGGTACGTCGACAAATTGAGCAGAGGGGCCCACGTATGAGCACAACACCATGATGCGACCATGGGGGCGTGGCAGGTATGCGAGGCAGGCAGACGGTACGCGGGATGTTCCAGTCCCTCGCGGTGATCATGGTCGCCGCGGGCGTGATGTATCTCTTCATCCCGCACGACGAGGACGCGAACCCGGTCCAGGCGAAGGACTACCGGGTCGAGCTCCTCACGGCACAGCGGGCGGCGCCGTATCCGGTGCTGGCCCCCGAGGGGCTCGGTGAGGGCTGGAAGGCGACCGTGGTCTCGTACAAGCGCGAGCAGGACGACGCCTGGCAGCTGGGCTTCCTCGACCCGGACACCCAGTACGTGGCGGTCCACCAGTCGACGGCGGAGCCGAAGCACTACATCCCCGACGTCACCCAGCAGGCCAAGAACTCCGGGAAGACCCAGACGGTCGCCGGTCAGGTCTGGCAGCGCTGGGAGGGGCCGAAGTACGACGCCCTGGTCCGCACGGACGGCGGTGCCACGACGGTGGTGACCGGGACGGCCTCGTTCGAGCGGTTGGCCGAGATGGCGGGCGCGCTGCGGTCGCAGAAGGCGTAGGGACACGCGAAGAACCCCCGGACTCGTGGAGTCCGGGGGTTCTTCGCGTGTCCTACGTCGGCGGACGGGGCTCAGACGGTGGTGACGACCTCGTCGAAGGCCAGACGCGGAGAGCGGGGGAACCAGGCGTCCTCGCCCGGCTTGCCGATGTTGACGACCATGAGCGGGGTGTGGTCGTCGTCCAGGAACTCCTTCTGGAGCCCGGCGAAGTCGACACCGGTCATCGGGCCGGCGGCGAGGCCGGCGGCGCGGACGCCGACGATGAAGTAGGCGGCCTGGAGGGCGGCGTTCAGCAGGGCGGAGCCCTCGCGGACTGGGCGCTCGGCGAAGAACATGTCCTTGGCCTGCGGGAAGTGCGGGAGCAGGGCCGGGAGCTCCTCGTGGAACTCGTTGTCGGCGGAGAGGATCGCGACCAGCGGGGCGGCGGCGGTCTTCGGCTGGTTGCCCTCGGCCATGTGCTTGACCAGGCGCTCGCGGGCCTCGGGGGAGCGGACCAGGGTGATGCGCAGGGGCGACTGGTTGAACGCGGTCGGCCCGTACTTGACCAGGTCGTAGATCGCCTGCACCTGCTCGTCGGTCACCGGCTCGTCGGTGAAGCTGTTGGCGGTACGGGCCTCACGGAAAAGGAGGTCCTGGGCGGCGGGGTCAAGAGCGAGGGACATCTGCGTACCTTCCGGACTGCAAGGGGGTCGAGCGATGTCCTCACCGTATGACGAAGATTGGTTAACTTTCAACTAATCTAGCCGGATAGTGATCCGCTTCACACCGTGCGGTTTTTCGAGCCGCTACTCGGCGTCCGGGTCCGCCGCCTCGTCGGCCTCCGAAGCGGAGACCGCGGCGTCGAGACGGGCCCGTGCGCCCTCCAGCCAACGCCGGCAGACCTTGGCCAATTCCTCGCCACGCTCCCAGAGCGCGAGCGACTCCTCCAGGGTCGTCCCGCCCGTCTCCAGACGCCGAACGACCTCGATCAGCTCGTCGCGTGCCTGCTCGTATCCGAGCGCCTCTTCCGTGGTGGCTGCCATGAGAACCACCCTATGCGCCGGGTCCGACAACGCGCCGCACCGCGAACTCGCCCGCCGCGACCCTGGCCCGCAGCTCCTCGTCCACCGCGACCTCCTCCGGAGAGCGCACGACCGATCCGTCCGCCCGCTGGAGCACCGCGTACCCCCGCTCCATCGTCGCCGCGGGCGACAGCGCCCGGACCCGCGCCCGGGTGTGCGACAGCTCCGAGTCCGCCCGGTCGAGCAGATGCCCCAGCGTCCGCCGGCTGCGCGCGAGCAGCGCGTCCAGCTCGTCCTCGCGCTGCTCGACCATCCGCTGCGGATGCTCCATCACCGGCCGCGCCAGCGCGTGCGCGAGCCCGCGCTCCTCCCGGTCGAGCAGCCCCCGCACGGTCCGCAGCGCCCGGTCCCGCAGACCCCGCACCCGGTCCAGCTCCTCGCCGACGTCCGGTACGACCTTCTTGGCGGCGTCGGTCGGCGTGGAGGCGCGCAGGTCCGCGACGAGGTCGAGCAGCGGGGAGTCCGGCTCGTGACCGATCGCGGAGACCACCGGCGTACGGCAGTCGGCGACCGCCCGGATCAGCTGCTCGTCCGAGAACGGCAGCAGGTCCTCCACACTGCCGCCGCCGCGCGCCACGATGATCACGTCCACCCCCTCGTGCGCGTCGAGCTCCTTCACCGCCTGGACGACCTGCGGCACCGCCTTCACTCCCTGCACGGCGACGTTGCGCACCTCGAAGCGGACGGCGGGCCAGCGGCGCCGCGCGTTCTCCAGGACGTCCCGCTCGGCGGCGGAGGCACGGCCGACGACCAGGCCGACGAGCTGGGGGAGGAACGGCAGGGGCTTCTTGCGGTCGAGCGCGAACAGCCCCTCGGCGCCCAGGCTCCGCTTCAGCTGCTCCAGACGGGCCAGCAGCTCCCCGATGCCGACCGGCTTGATCTCCACCGCCCGCAGCGACAGCTGCCCACGCGGCGCGTACCACTCGGGCTTGGCGTGCACGACGACCCGGGCACCCTCGGAGACGACGTCGGCGACGGCGTCGAAGACCTGACGGAAGCAGGTCACGCCGATGGAGATGTCGTACGAGGGATCCCGCAGCGTCAGAAAGACGACCCCGGCCCCCGGTCGTCGCGACAACTGCGTGATCTGCCCCTCGACCCACACGGCACCCAGGCGGTCGATCCAGCCCCCGATCAGCCGGGAGACCTCCCCGACGGGCAGCGGCGCTTCGGCGGACGTAGTGAGACCCATGCGCCGAGCGTAGTGGCGGGGTCCGACAGGGGAAGAGGGGGCGTCACACGTCGTGTCCGCGGCTCACGCCGGGCGGGCCGCTCCCTGGACCGCGAGGACGACCAGGCCCACCCCCAGCCAGACCACCCCCACCACCTGCGCCGACACCGCCGCCTCCACGATCACCGCCACCAGGATCACCGCCCCCACCACCGGCACCACCACGTGCCGCAGCCAGTGCGGCGGCCCCTCCATCCGGCGTACCGCGAACCACCCCACCACGCTCGCGTGCAGCAGGACGAAGGCCGTCAGCGCCCCGATGTCGACCACCGACACCAGATGGTCGAGACCGTCGTCCCGCTGCGCCGCCCACACCGCCGCCACCATGGTCACCGCCGCCGCGATCAGCAGCGCCACCCGCGGCACCCCCGAGTCCGTACGGGCCAGCGGGCGCGGCAACCGCCGGTCCCGGGCCATGGCGAAGAGCAGCCGGCCCGCCGCCGCCTGCCCCGCCAGGGCCGCGAACGCCGCGCCGATCGCCTTCGACACCGCCACCAGATCGTGCAGCCAGGTCCCCACCGACGCGTCCACCGCGTCGTAGAAGGCCGACCCCTGCTTCGCCGGATCCGCCGCCAGCTCCGCTGAGGAGAGCGGTTCGAGAAGCACCACCAGATACGTCTGCGCCACGAACAGCACGCCCGCGAGCGCCAGGCAGAACAGCACCGCCCGCGCGACCTTCGCCGAGCCCCCGGTCACCTCCTCCGCGAACGAGACGATCGCGTCGAAGCCCAGGTACGACAGCACGGCCACCGACACCGCGCCCACCACGGCCGCCGCCGAGATCGACCCGTCCCCGGTCAGCGGCGACCACCAGTCGCGCCGCGCCCCGTCCCGTACGAGAACGACCACCGCCGACACCACGAAGACCAGCAGCACCACGATCTCCATGGCGAGCACCGCGAAGCCGACCCGCGCCGCCGCCCGTACCCCCCAGAGATTGAGCAGCGTCGTGACGACCACCGCGAGCGCCGTCCACACCCACCGGTCCACCTCCGGAACCAGCGCCTCCATCGCGATGCCCGAGAAGAGGTAGGCCACGGCCGGGATCAGCAGGTAGTCGAGCATCGCCATCCATCCCGCGATGAACCCCGGCCCCTCGCCCAGGCCCTTGCGCGCGTACGTGAAGACCGAACCCGCCAGCGGGGCGACGCGCACCATCTGGGCATAGCTGAATGCGGTGAATGCCATCGCCACGGTGGCGACCAGGTAGACGAGCGCCACCGCACCGTGCGACTTCGCGTCCAGGGTGCCGAAGACGCCGACGGGGGCCATGGGCGCGATGAAGAGCAGCCCGTAGACGACAAGGTCGCGGAACCCGAGGGTCCGTCGCAGTCCGGTGTGCGCTGCCACCTGTGCTTCCTCGGCCATGCGCCCAGTCTCGGCCACGATGTCGATCACCCGCCGGACCGACGCGGCCGTAGCCCGCCGCCGTAGCCCGGCGCCGGATCACGCGGCCTTACGATGGGACGCATGACTGCTACGCCCGCGTCGACGCCCGAGACCGCGACCACGACGAACCGCCCGAAGCGTGTCCTGCTCGCCGCTCCCCGCGGCTACTGCGCGGGCGTGGACCGTGCCGTGATCGCCGTGGAGAAGGCCCTGGAGCAGTACGGGGCGCCGATCTACGTACGGCACGAGATCGTCCACAACAAGTACGTCGTCCAGACCCTGGAGCGGAAGGGCGCCGTCTTCGTCGACCAGGCGACCGAGGTGCCGCCGGGCAACATCGTGATGTTCTCCGCGCACGGCGTGGCTCCGAGCGTGCACGAGGAGGCCCGCGAGGGCCGCCTCAAGACCATCGACGCGACCTGCCCCCTGGTCACGAAGGTGCACAAGGAGGCCGTCCGGTTCGCCAACGAGGACTTCGACATCCTCCTGATCGGCCACGAGGGCCACGAGGAGGTCATCGGCACCTCCGGCGAGGCCCCCGACCACATCCAGCTCGTCGACGGACCCGAGGACGTGTCCAAGGTCGAGGTCCGCGACCCGTCGAGGGTCGTCTGGCTCTCCCAGACCACGCTCTCGGTCGACGAGACGATGGAGACGGTGGACGCGCTGAAGGAGAAGTTCCCGCAGCTGATCTCCCCGCCGTCCGACGACATCTGTTACGCCACCCAGAACCGGCAGCTGGCCATCAAGGAACTCGCCGGCCAGGCCGAGCTTGTGATCGTCGTCGGCTCGAAGAACTCCTCGAACTCGATCCGCATGGTCGAGGTCGCCAAGCAGGCCGGCGTTCCCGCCGCGTACCTCGTCGACTTCGCGAGCGAGATCGACGAGGCATGGCTGGAGGGCGTCACCTCCGTCGGCCTGTCGTCGGGCGCCTCGGTCCCGGACGTCCTCGTCCAGGAGGTCCTGGAGTGGCTCTCCGAGCGTGGCTACATGGACGTGGAGATCGTGAAGACGGCCGACGAGTCGCTCACCTTCTCGCTCCCCAAGGAGCTCCGGAACAAGGACCTGCGCGCCGAGGCCGCGAAGCTCGTCGAGTAGTGGTCGAGGAGTAACTGTCGGCGTCTGCCCGTACGGTGGAGTCCATGAACGTCTTCGGAGTGGACATCGGCGGCTCGGGCATCAAGGGCGCTCCTGTGGACCTGGAGCGCGGAGCGCTGGCCGAGCCCCGCCACAAAGTGCTGACCCCCGAGCCCGCCACACCCGACGGTGTGGCGGGCTGCGTCATGGAGGTCGTGGAGAACTTCGGCTGGTCCGGCCCGGTCGGGGTGACCTTCCCCGGTGTCGTCACCGGCTCCACGATCCGTACCGCCGCGAACGTCGACAAGGCCTGGATCGGCGTCGACGCCGGCAGACTGATCGGCGAACGCCTTGGCGGGCTCCCGGTGACGGTCCTGAACGACGCGGACGCGGCCGGCGTGGCCGAGATGACCTTCGGCGCGGGCAGGGGCCGCAAGGGCACGGTCATCCTGCTGACGCTCGGTACGGGCATCGGCTCGGCGGTCTTCGTGGACGGCCGGCTCGTGCCGAACACGGAGCTGGGCCACCTGGAGCTGAAGGGCCACGACGCGGAGACGCGGGCCTCGTCGAAGGCCAAGGAGGACGAGGGCCTCAGCTGGGAGCACTGGGCGACGCGGCGGGTGCAGAAGTACCTGGCACATGTGGAGATGCTGTTCTCGCCCGAGCTGTTCATCATCGGCGGAGGAGTGAGCCGCAAGGCGGACAGGTTCCTGCCGCTGATCGAGGGAATCAGGGCGGAGATCGTCCCGGCGGAGCTGCAGAACAACGCGGGGATCGTGGGCGCGGCGATGGCGGCGCGGGCGCGCTGAGCGGCGACGTCCTTCGCGGTTTCGGCGGCGCGCTCTTGGCGGTCGCGGCCTCCGAGGCGACGGCCCCCGAGGCTACGGGCGGCGGACCTTCTGGGGCGCGCGGGCGACGACGCGCTGGCGGCGCCCCATGTCCCGTACCTTCCGGACGCAGGTGATCAGACCGGCGACGAGGGTGCCGCCGTAGAGCCACCCGGCGTGCACGGCGAGGGCGGTGACGACGGCCATCGCCTGCCCGCCGAAGCCCCCGCTGCCGCCCGAGATCGGCACCACACCGACCGCGAAGGCGATGGGCACGCTGATCGGGGCGGTGACGAGGTCGGCGGTGCGGACCCAGAGCGCGGTCAGGGCACTGACCGGCAGGAACAGCAGGCCGAACGCGAGCGGCGAGCCGTCGAGGATCAGCTGGTCGAGAACGCCGAGCACCAGCATGGTGGCGGAGGCGAAGAGCCCGGCGCCGAGGCCGGTGAGCCTGGGATTGGGCAACCGCCGCAGGGCGAGGACGACGGGCGGCACGGGCCGCCCTCCGGGCACGGCCCGCTCGATCCGGCCGCTGCCGGGGCGGCCCGGACGCGCGGCGACCCGGTAGACGGCGGCGCCCTCCACGAGCGCGCCGGGCGGCGTGAGGGGCGTTTGCGGCCGTCGGCGGCCTTGAGGCTGACTTGTCCTGTGCTGCTCCACTACACCAACGTAGGTCGGGAAGGGGCGGGGGACCGGGCCAGGACACGCCCTTTGGGTGACGTTGCCGTCGAGAACGGCCGAAGGTCGGCGTCGCAGGCCGGTTCGGACCCCCCGTAAACTGGGGGATCGGCCCACCCACCGCACCCCCCATCCGTACTCCAGGAAGTCGCCACCGTGTCGCTCACGATCGGAATCGTCGGTCTGCCGAATGTCGGCAAGTCGACCCTGTTCAACGCCCTGACCAAGAACGACGTCCTGGCGGCCAACTACCCCTTCGCCACGATCGAGCCGAACGTCGGCGTCGTCGGTGTCCCCGACGCGCGTCTGACGAAGCTGGCGGAGATCTTCAGCTCGCAGCGGGTGCTCCCGGCGACGGTCGACTTCGTGGACATCGCGGGCATCGTGCGCGGCGCGAGCGAGGGTGAGGGCCTGGGCAACAAGTTCCTGGCGAACATCCGCGAGTCGGACGCGATCTGCCAGGTCATCCGCGCGTTCAAGGACGAGAACGTCGTGCACGTCGACGGCAAGGTCTCGCCGAAGGACGACATCGAGACGATCAACACCGAGCTGATCCTCGCCGACCTGCAGACGATCGAGAAGGTCCTGCCGCGGCTGGCGAAGGAAGCCCGCATCAAGAAGGACGTGGCACCCAAGGTCGCGGCGGTCGAGGCGGCCAAGGAGATCCTGGAGCGGGGCGACACGCTCTTCTCGCGGGGCATCCTCCAGGGCTCCGAGAAGGCCGAGCTCCTGCACGACCTGCACCTGCTGACCACGAAGCCGTTCCTCTACGTCTTCAACGTGGACGAGGACGAGCTGACCGACGACGCCTTCAAGGACGAGCAGCGCGCGCTGGTCGCCCCGGCGGAGGCGATCTTCCTCAACGCCAAGCTGGAGCAGGACCTCGCCGAACTGGACGAGGAGGACGCCATGGAGCTCCTCCAGTCGGTGGGCGCGGAGGAGCCGGGCCTCGCGACCCTGGCCCGCGTCGGCTTCGACACCCTGGGCCTCCAGACGTACCTGACGGCCGGCCCGAAGGAATCCCGCGCCTGGACGATCAAGAAGGGCGCGACGGCCCCGGAGGCGGCCGGTGTGATCCACACCGACTTCCAGAAGGGCTTCATCAAGGCCGAGGTCATCTCGTTCGCCGACCTCGTCGAAACGGGCTCGGTCGCGGAAGCCCGCGCGGCGGGCAAGGCCCGCATGGAGGGCAAGGAGTACGTGATGCAGGACGGCGACGTGGTGGAGTTCCGCTTCAACGTCTGATCGATGAAATAACACCACGTCGCTGACGTGGCAAATATGCAGGCCAGAAGGGGTCCATCTCTCCGGATGTGGGCCCCTAGCCTTTTCCCGTGCTGGATGCGTGCTGGGTTAGCTGATCGTCCATCAGCCGTTTCCCCTCTCGGATGGCACCAAGAGTGGTACGTTATTAGGTACCACTTGATGGGAGGGCCGGGTCATGTCGATAACGGCGAGTGAAGCCCGCAAGGAACTGTTTCCGTTGATCAAGAAGGTCAACGAGAACCATGAGGCCATCGAGATCGTCTCCAAGCACGGCAACGCCGTGCTTGTCTCGGCCGAAGACTACGCGGCGCTGCGCGAGGGCTCCTACCTGCTGCGCTCGCCGGCGAACGCCCGGCGACTGCTCAAGGCGTACGAGAACGCCCTGTCGCACATCAACGTGTCGGAGCGTGAGCTGATCGATCCCGAGTCAGCGGACGCAGGTGCGGGTGCCGCGTGAGGCTTGTCTTCGAGGACCAGGGCTGGGAGGACTACACGTCCTGGCTTAAGAACGACCGCAAGATGCTCGCCCGGATCAACAAGCTCGTCGAGGACGTCAGGCGTGACCCCTTCACCGGCATCGGCAAGCCGGAGCCGCTGAAGTATCACCTGCCTGGGGCCTGGTCGCGACGGATCGACGACGAGCACCGCCTCGTCTATCTGGTGACGGACAAGGAGATCGTCATCCTCGCCGCCCGGTATCACTACTGATCGGTGAGTGTTCGGTGTGCTGGGATGCCTCTTCCGCACTGGGATGACCTGCTTGAAGCCTCGGTTTTCTCGGTCGAGGTCCTCCGCGAGTGGGGGCGACGAATGTCGGCATAATGCAGCCACGGATCGCGATGGAGGTACGGACCCTTGAAGCTTGCCGAGGCGCTGGCGCTGCGGGCGGATGCCGCGCGCAGGGTGGAGCAGTTGCGTGCGCGGGTGGTCGGCAATGCGCGGTATCAGGAGGGGGAGACGCCCGCGGAGGACGCGGCGGCTCTGCTGGGTGAGGCCGGGGAGGTGCTGGACGAGCTCGAGGCGTTGATCCGGCGGATCAACCGGACCAACGCCCAGGCGGTCGTCGACGGCGGCGGGACCCTGACGGACGCCCTGGCGCGGCGGGACGTCCTGCGGTTGCGTCATGCTGTGATCACCGCGGCGGCCGACGCCGCGGCCGGTCGCGATCAGGGCAGGGTCCGGCAGCTCCGGTCCGAGCTCAAGATGCTCTCGGCGCTCCCGGTCGCGGAGCTGCGCGCCCGGGCCGATGTCCTGGCCCGCGAGATCCGTGAGGTCGACGTACTGATCCAGCGGTCGAACTGGGAGGTCGATCTGCTGGACTGAGCGAAGCGCTCGATGTGGAGCAGGTAGTCGCCGCGGAGGCGTGCACAAGCCGCGGGCCGGCGGTTCATCCGGTCCCTCTTGGTGCGTGGAGAGCAGCGCTGGGGTTCGATTCCCCGAATCACACAGCAGCTCAGCACGGCGCACACGAGATGGTGCACAGCGCACAGTTCACCACCATGTGCAGATCCGCGACGGTGAGGGCGGGATCGGGGATCTCCACATCATCGAGCCGGCGGTCGGCCCGCGAACGGCTCTTCAGGCATCCGGCAGCAGGCCGAGCTGGTCCAGGAACTCCATCTGGTCGAAGTACAGCCGGTAGCTCACGATGCGGCCGTCCTGGACCGTCGCGAAGTCCACCCCACGGATGCGGACGTCCTTGCCCGTCGGCGGCAGTGTCTCCCCGGTGGGCATCAGGATCGGGCCCGTGTTCGTCCCGCTGTAGAAGCCCTCGTCGATCGCCGTGTCACCGATCTCGTACGAGCGCTCAGAGGTGAACGTGGCCTGCGGTAGCGCTTCGGTCATCGTCCGCCAGTACTCGACGATCGCCTCGCGTCCCCGTACCTCGCCCGCGTCCGGGGTGATCGCGACGGCGTCCTCGGCGTAGAGGTCGGCCACCGCCTTCAGATCGTGACTCGTGGTCACCGCCTCGGTGAGCCGGTCCATGACCGTGCGTGCCTCTCCCATGATCCACCTCCGTGATGCGGAGCCGGGTGATCTCTGGTTTTCCTATTTTCTCACCGACGAACCATGATCGACTGTTGGAGGCGACAGAGACGACACACATGACATCGATGAACGGAGAGGTCCCCCATGTCCTACCCCCGACCCCGCTACCACGGCGAGAAGGGTGAGATCAGCGCCGCCTTCCGCCCCGCCGGCACGCCCGCCGACCTCACCGTCGCCAACGGCACCCAGACGCACTATCTGGCCACCACCGCTTCCACCGGAGGTGAGTTCGGGCTCTACCGGGTCGACATGACCGCCAAGGCCGGTGGCCCCTCCACCCACTTCCACAAGACGATCTCGGAGACCTTCTTCATCCTCGACGGAACCGTCCGCCTCTACGACGGCGCCCAGTGGATCGACGCCGAGAAGGGCGACTTCCTCTACGTCCCGACCGGCGGGCTGCACGCCTTCCGCAACGACTCCGACGCGCCGGCCTCGATGCTCATGCTCTTCGCGCCGGGCGCGCCCCGCGAGGAGTACTTCGAGAAGGTGGGAGCGGTCGCGCGGATGACCGACGACGAGCGGGCCGAGTTCTTCCTCACGCACGATACGTACTGGACGGACTGAGGCCCGTCTTCGCGCCCGCCCCACACAGCGGTACGACTGTCAGCCCCGGGCGCGGAGCTGCCGCGCGTACGGCGGCCCAGCAGGCCACGCCCGTCGACTCCACGAAGAGCCCCTGCCGCGCCAGATCCAGCTGCGCCGCGTGGATCTGATCCTCCGTCACCGTGAGGAACGTCCCGCCCGTCCCGCGGACCGCCCCCAGGATCTGCCGTGCCCGGGGCGGGTTCGGGATCGCGATGCCCTCCGCGAGGGTGGGGCGTACGGGCGCCGGTTCCGTCAGCTCCTCCGCGCCGGCGTGGAACGCGGCGGCCAGCGGGGACACCGCCTCCGCCTGGACGGCGACCAGGGCGGGGCGTGTGTCGACGAGCCCGTGGCCGTACAGCTCCTCGACGGCCAGCGCGGCGCCCAGGAGCAGGGTGCCGTTGCCCACCGGGACCACGAGCGTGTCCGGGAGCCGGCCGCCGAGTTCCTCCCAGAGCTCGTACACGTACGTCTTCGTACCGTGCAGGAAGTGCGGGTTGTACACGTGCGAGGCGTAGAACGTGCCGGGCTCGTCGGCGGCGTCGCGCGCCGCCCGCGCCGTGGCCTCGCGGTCGCCGGGGACGACGGTCAGCCGCGCGCCGTGCGCGCGGATCTGCTCCAGTTTCTTCGGGGACGTGCCGTCCGGTACGTAGATCACGCAGTCGAGGCCGGCCCGCGCGCAGTACGCCGCGACGGCCGTGCCCGCGTTCCCGCTGCTGTCGGCGAGGACGCGGCGAAGGCCGCCGCCCTGCGCGAGGCGCCGGGCGAGCTCGGCGAGCATGACCGCGCCGCGGTCCTTGAAGGACAATGTCGGCATGAGGAAGTCGAGTTTGGCCGAAACCACATCCGTGAGCGGGACCAGGGGAGTGCGGCCCTCGCCGAGCGTCACATGCGGGATCTCGGTCGCCAGCGGCAGCGCTTCCTCGTAACGCCACAAGGAATTCACGCGTGACGCAAGGGACTCCAGTGACACCGGCGCGCTGGTGAACTCCAGGTCCCAGGGGCCTCGGCACTGCGGACAACACCAGGTGAGGGCGTCGGCGGGGGCGTGGACACGGCACCGGGGGCAGACGTAGGCGGTCATGGTCGTCAGCATGGCAGCGGTGTGGCGGGCGTGTGTCGGGGCGCTCGGAGGCCTTGTGTGATTCCTATGGATCCGTCAATCTTTCGCTCGGCAGCCAGACGTTCGAAACGGCGTGGACACTTCACGTCTGCTTGACATGTCCCTGCCGTTCCCCCACAGCAGCGCACCACCTATGAGGAGGATCCCTCACATGTCAGTGATGCGTGACTCGCGGCGCAGACTCGTCGCCGCCAGCGCCATAGCCGTCGCCGCCCTCGCTCTCGGCACCGTCTCCGCCCTCCCGGCCACCGCGGCCGAGGCCGCCGCGGAAGGCGTCATCCAGAACGCCGGAGCCCCCGGGACGATCGCGGGCAGCTACATCGTCACCCTCAAGGAGTCCGCGCCGGCGGAGACTTCGAAGGGCCGGGCGGTCGCGGCCAAGCACGGCGCGACGATCAAGAAGACGTACACCTCCGCGCTCAACGGCTACAACGTCGAGCTCTCGGAGGCGCAGGCGAAGAAGCTCGCCGCCGACCCCGCGGTCGAGTCCGTCGTGCAGAACCGCGTCTTCACGGTCAGCGGCACGCAGCCCTCCCCGCCGTCCTGGGGCCTGGACCGGGTCGACCAGCGGGCCCTCCCGCTGAACCAGAGCTACACCTACCCGGACACCGCGGGTCAGGGCGTGACGGCGTACGTCATCGACACCGGTGTACGGATCTCCCACAGCGACTTCGGCGGCCGGGCCTTCAACGGCTATGACGCCATCGACAACGACAACGTCGCGCAGGACGGCCACGGCCACGGCACGCATGTCGCCGGCACCGTCGCCGGCTCCGCCTACGGCGTGGCCAAGAAGGCGAAGATCGTCGGCGTCCGTGTGCTCAACAACCAGGGCTCCGGCACGACCGCGCAGGTCGTCGCCGGCATCGACTGGGTCACCCGCAACGCCGTGAAGCCGGCCGTCGCCAACATGAGCCTCGGCGGCGGCATCGACTCGGCCCTCGACACGGCCGTGCGCAACTCGATCGCCTCGGGCGTCACGTACGCCGTCGCGGCGGGCAACGACAACTCCAACGCGTCCAACTACTCGCCGGCGCGGGTCTCCGAGGCCATCACGGTCGGCTCCACGACCAACACCGACGCCCGCTCCAGCTTCTCCAACTATGGCAGCGTGCTGGACCTCTTCGCCCCGGGCTCCTCCATCACCTCGGCGTGGAACAGCAGCGACAGCGCCACCAACACCATCTCCGGTACGTCGATGGCCACGCCGCACGTCGCCGGCGCGGCCGCGGTCTACCTCGCCGACAACCCGACGGCCACCCCGGCCCAGGTGTCGACGGCGCTGACCACCGCCGCCACCCCGAACGTCGTGACCAGCCCCGGCACCGGCTCCCCGAACAAGCTGCTCTTCGTCGGTGGCGGCGGCACCACCCCGCCTCCCGGCAAGCGGTTCGAGAACACCGCCGACTACGCGATCGCCGACAACGCGACCGTCGAGTCCCCGGTCACCGTCAGCGGCGTCACCGGCAACGCGCCGTCCGCCCTCCAGGTGCCTGTGAACATAGTTCACACCTACATCGGTGACCTCCAGGTCCAGCTCATCGCCCCCGACGGCACGGCGTACACGCTGAAGGGCTACGGCACCGGCGGCAGCGCGGACAACATCAACACCACGTACACGGTCAACGCCTCCTCCGAGGTCGCGAACGGCACGTGGAAGCTGCGGGTCAGCGACAACGCGAACTACGACACCGGCAAGATCGACTCCTGGGCCCTGCAGTTCTGAGGCCCTGCAGTTCTGAGACCCTGCAGTTCTGAGGCTCAGTGGGTCTGAACGATGACGTGTGAGTGAGGGGCGGTCGCCGGCGGGCGGCCGCCCCTCACCCATGCACGCCGCCTCGGTACGATGCGCGCGCCCGTTCGCATGTTCGTACCAGCTGTCGCAGCCCCGCCCGCACAGGAGCACCGTACTCGTGGAGCCCTCCCAGCCGCCCCAGGAACCTCAGTCGCCCCGGCAGGGGTGGCCCGCCCCCGGACCGTCCGGCCCGATGGGGCCGCAGGCCGGATCTCCGTACAACCCCGGCCCCTACGGTCCGTACGCGCCCTACGGCCCCGGTGCGGGCCCCGGCGCCGGCCCGTACGGCACGCCTGCACCCACCACCAACGGTCTGGCCATCGCCTCGCTCGTCTCCGGCATCGTCTGCTGTCTTCCGCCCCTCGGCCTGATCTTCGGTCTGATAGCCCTCCCACAGATCAGGAAGAAGAACCAGACCGGCAAGGGACTCGCCGTCGCGGGCATCGTCCTGTCCTCGATCAGCTGTCTTCTGATGGTCGTCGGGCTGGCCACCGGCGGATTCGGCGAGGCGTGGAAGGGCTTCAAGGAGGGCATGGACGAGGCGGCACGCTCGAAGTCCGCGTTCTCTCTGCGCAAGGGTGAGTGCTTCGCGGTCGACGGCACGCTGGAGTCGTCCACCACGGACGTCGAGATCGTCGACTGCGCGAAGCCCCATGACGGCGAGGTCGTCGGTGGCTTCCAGGTCACCGGCTTCGACGCGTGGCCGGGCGAGGACGCGATCGACCGGCTCGCGGAGGAGCGCTGCGCGGAGATCAGCAGCACGTACGCGATGGACAACTGGGCCATCCCCGAGCATGTGTGGGACTACTACTACATCCCGAGCCGGCAGAGCTGGCGCACCGGCGACCGCACCGTGACCTGCGCGCTCGCCGTCGACGACGGCGAGCCGCTCAAGGGCTCCCTGCGGGCGGACGCGACCACCCTGGACGCCGACCAGCTGCACTACCTGCAGAACCTCAACCGCGTCGAGAACGCCGTCTTCGAGGAGCCGGACGAGGACGCGGACGAGGACTTCGCGGCCAACAAGGCGTGGGCGGCGCGGGTCCACACGGCGATCGTGCAGGCGAGCAAGGGGCTCAAGAGCCACCAGTGGCCCGGTGCGTCGGCGAAGCCGGTCGCCGAGCTGGTCAAGGAGCTCGACGCGGCCGCCGGGAAGTGGGACGAGCTGGGCACGTCCGCGGACGCGGACGCCTACTGGGAGACGTACGATCCGGCCTTCGATGCCCTGCCCGAGGACCTCGGCGCGGACGCCCGGGCGGCCCTGGGACTCGCCCCTCCCACGGAGGACGGCGAGTCCGCCTGAACTCGACGGCGGAGCCGGGTCTCCTGGGGAGACCCGACCCCGCCGGGTGCGGACTACCGGCGGCCGAGGACCCCGTCGACCGCCGTGATCAGCTCGCCGTCGGGGGTGTCCCCGTCCAGCGACCAGAACATCGCGCCGCCGAGCCCCTTGGCCCGGACGTACGCCGACTTGGTGCGCAGCACCTGCGGGTCGTCGTACGTCCACAGCGTCGTCCCGTCGAACAGCCAGGCGTGGCCGTTCCTCCGGTCGCGGTGGACGGTGTACGAGCCCGAGTCCGCGAGCTTCCTGAGCGCCTTGTAGTCCTCGTAGCCGTTAGCCCAGGTGGCCGGGGCGGGGCCGGTCGCCGGGCGGCCGAGGCCGTCGCCGCCGCCCGTGACGCCCGTCCAGCCCTGGCCGTAGAACGGCATGCCCACCACGAGCTTGCGGGCGGGCGCGCCGCGCCGCAGCCAGTCGTTCACGGTCTGGTCGACGCTGAAGTCGTTCGTGGCGAAGAGCGCGGACTGCTGGGCGGTGGTGGACTCCCAGGAGCCGTGGAAGTCGTACCCCTGGAGATTGACGAAGTCCAGGTCGCGCATGATCTTCCGGACCTCGAAGCCCGCGTCGATCTTGGCGGGAGCGGTGGGGACGAAGGCGGTCAGCTCGTAGTGCTTGGGCTTCTTGTGAGTCTTGGCGTACGCGTCGAGCTGGGTGCGGAACTCCCGTACGAGCGCGGTGAAGTTCTGCTTGTCCTCCGGGCGGAAGACCGTGTCGGCGTCGCCGGCCGACCCGGGCCACTCCCAGTCGAGGTCGATGCCGTCGAAGAGACCCGCGGCGGCTCCCGCGCCGCCGCGGGCGCCGTCGGCGGGCAGGTTGCCCTTGATGTAGAGATCGATGCAGGAGGAGACGAATGCCTTGCGCGAGGCGGGGGTGCGGGCCGCGTCGGAGAAGTGGGTGGACCAGCTCCAACCGCCCAGCGAGATCATGACCTTGAGGCCGGGGTGCTTGGCCTTGAGCTCGCGCAGCTGGTTGAAGTTGCCGGCGAGTGGCTGGTCGGCCGTGTCGGCGACGCCGTCCACCGAGCCGGCCGCGTCGAGCGGGCGGACGTAGTCGGCCCAGGCGTCCGCCTCGCCGGGGATGTTGCCGGTGAAGCACCTGCCTTCGGAACTGACGTTGCCGAAGGCGTAGTTGATGTGGCTGAGTTTGGCCGCTGTCCCGCTGGTCTCCAGGTCCTTGACCTGGAAGTTCCGTCCGTAGACGCCCCATTGGGTGAAGTAGCCGACGCGCTTGTACGACGGACGGCTGTCGGTGCGGCCGCTCTCGGCGCCCGCCGAGGGCGCGAGGGTGGCCACGAGGCCGAGGGAGAGGGCGGCGATCGCCAGCCGGGAAAGGGTTCGTCGACGCATGGGGCTCGTTTCCTGTGCGTGTGCCGGAAGGGAGCGGTGCTGACAGGAAAGTATTGGTCTGGACCATTGAGGTCAAGGCTCTGGGGGCGATGGACCGCTATACCCGCGGTAAACGCAGGCGTAAAGGCAAATCATCACTTCGAGTGAAACTTTGGCCCATGCTTGCGGCCGACACCGAGGGTTGTCACTCTGTAGCTGTCCGTCAACCTGAGGGGAGTGTCCAGTGACGTTCGGTGAGCAGCCCGCCTATCTGCGTGTGGCGAGCGATCTCCGGGAGAAGATCGCCAACGGCTCGCTGCCGCCGCATACCCGACTCCCCTCGCAGGCGCGCATCCGCGAGGAGTACGGGGTCTCGGACACCGTGGCGCTGGAGGCCCGCAAGGTGCTCATGGCCGAGGGGCTCGTCGAGGGCCGCTCGGGCTCGGGGACGTATGTGCGAGAGCGGCCGGTGCCGCGCCGGATCGCCCGCTCGGGATACCGGCCGCCGTCCGGTGCCAACCCCTTCCGGCAGGAGCAGGCGGCCGACGGTGCGCGGGGCACCTGGGAATCCAGCAGCGAGCAGGAGCAGGCGAGCGCCGTCGTGGCCACGCGGCTCGGCATCGAGCCGGGGGAGCGGGTGATGCGCACCCGGTACGTGTACCGGGACGCGGGCGAGCCGATGATGCTCTCCACCTCCTGGGAGCCCCTCGCGGTGACCGGCCGGACGCCCGTGATGCTTCCCGAGGAGGGGCCCCTGGGCGGTTGCGGGGTCGTCGAGCGGATGGCGGCGATCGACGTGGTCGTCGACAACGTGGTGGAGGAGGTCGGCGCGCGCCCGGGGCTGGCGGAGGAGCTCCTGGCGCTCGGCGGGGTACCGGGCCACGTGGTGATGGTCGTCGAGCGCACCTACTACGCCTCGGGGCGTGCCGTGGAGACGGCCGACGTCGTCGTCCCGGCCGACCGCTACCGGATCGCGTACCACCTTCCGGTGCGGTGACCATGGTCGCGGTGACCGGGGCTGCGTGACCGCGGCCTCGGTGGCTGTGGGTACGGCGACTGTGGCCACGGTGACCGGGGCGGTGGTGGCCGAGAGGCGGTGAGCAAGGCCCGATCTTCGGCCTCCCTTCGACGGTTCCCGGCCGGATCCGTACCTCTTTGTGAAAACCCGTATCCGCTGTGTAAAGGTCAGGCGTAAGGTCGGGCATATGCGGATTGCCATTTCAGGGAGATCCTTAGAGACGACCGGACCGGCGGAGGGAGCAGCCCGATGACCGACAGTGGCCCTGTCCTGCCCTGGCTGGTCATACGCCAGGACGACAACGGCAACCGCTATCGCGTCGGGCGGTACGCCACGAAGGACGAGGCGCAGAAGGTCGCCGACAGTCTCGACGACCGCGGACACAAGCAGCTCTACTGGATCGAGCGCATCAGCCAGGCCGCGGTCTGACCCCCGCGTCCTGAACCCTTAAGCTCCGGACCATGACAGATCGCCGTGCCGACCACATGGCCGACCATGTGGTCGTGGTCGCCGGAGCCGTGTACGACCGGGGGCGTCTGCTGGCCGCGCGCCGCAGCGCCCCCGCCGAGCTCGCGGGCCGGTGGGAGCTGCCCGGCGGCAAGCTGGAGCCGGGGGAGAGTGCCGAGCAGGCCCTGGTCCGGGAACTCCGCGAGGAGCTCGGTGTCGAGACCGAGCCCGGGGAGCGCATCCCCGGCGAGTGGCCGCTGAAGCCCGGTTACGTACTCCAGGTGTGGACCGCTCGGCTGCTCTCCGGCGAACCGCGCCCGCTGCAGGACCACGACGAGCTCCGCTGGTTGGCCCGCGAGGAGCTGGACTCCGTCGACTGGCTCGACCAGGACCGGCCCGCCGTCGCCGAGGCCGCGCTGCGGCTGCCGGCCGTCCCGGCGGACGGAGTGCGCGGCTGAGGCTCTACGCCGTTCGTGCCACCGTGCGCCCCCTGGTCCACCCTCCGCGATATCTCACCCCGAATATCGGGTATGTGCTGATTAACCCCCCGAAATAGGACGTGGGCCTTCCTTCTGGTGATGGGCTGGGGAAGTGATCGGGCGTGATCGACACCGAAGGCGACTGCGCCGAGTGGAACTTCCCGGCGGAGGCCAACGCCGTGCGGACGGCGCGTCACGTGGTGCGCGACACGCTCCGGGCCTGGCGGATCGACTCGGCGGTCGGTGACGTCACCGTCCTGCTGGTGAGCGAGCTGGTGACCAACTCCCTGCGCTACGCCTCGGGCCCGATCGGCGTCCGGCTCGTCCACCTCCTGCCGGACGGGGGTGACAGCGCCCACCGCCCCGCCCTTCTCGTGGAAGTCTCCGATCCGCTTCCGGATCCGCCCACCGAACGCGCCGCCGGCCCCGACGACGAAGGCGGTCGCGGGCTCCAGCTCGTGGCCTGTTCTGCCCGTCGCTGGGGCACCCGCAAGGGCAGGACGGGCAAGACCGTGTGGTTCGAGCTGGCTCTGCCTGGTTAGAAGACGGGAGGGACGACGATCACGGGGGGCTCGGCCGGAAATGAACGAGACCACCCTGTGATCGTGAACGTTGTGCCGTCGGGGGCCGTAGTGCTGAATACTGCGGGCATGGCCGGTCCGGTGCGGTGAGCTGGAGGGGACGGTCGCGTGAGCGAGATACCTGAGTCGGCGAGCGGCGTCGTGTGGCAGAGCAGCCCGCCCGGCTCGATCTATGACTACATCCGGGTCGCCTCCTTCTCGATAGGGCCCGACGGGCTCGTCGACCAATGGAGCCGCCGGGCCGTGGAGCTCTTCGGCGTGCCCGCCGAAGAGGCGATGGGCAAGGACCCCGTCGAGGCGTTCATGCCGCCCGACCTGCGGGAGCGCGGCCGGCGCCGGGTCGCCGAGATCCTCGACGGCAAGGAGTGGACGGGCCTCGTCCCCTTCCGTATTCCGGGGCAGAGCCGGGGGCAGACCCGGGGGGAGAACCGCCCCGACGGAATCGCCGAGATGTACGTCATGCCGAGCGAGACGCCCTCGGGTGAGCGGGCCGCGCTGTGCATCGTCGTCGATGTCCGGGCCCTGCGGCACATCGAGACCGACCTCGCCGCCTCGCAGGCCATTTTCGGCCAATCGCCCTTCGGTTTCCTGCTCTTCGACACCGACCTCACCGTGAAGCGGGCCAACCAGCGCTTCGCCGCCGTCTTCGGCGGCCGCGCCGACGACCACCGGGGCCGTACCGTCCACGACTACCTCTCGCGCCCCGAGGCGGAGCGGATGACCGCCGCGCTCCAGCGGGTCCTGGAGACCGGCGAGGCCGTCACCGACCTCCAGATCGTCGGAGCGCCCCCGGGTTCCAACGACCGGCGCCACTGGTCGATCAACCTCTACCGCGTGCACGGCGGCTCCGGACGGCCCGTCGGTGTGGCCGGGCTCGGCATCGACGTGACCCGCCGCCACAACGCCGCCCGCGAGGCGGCGAACGCCCGCCGCAATCTGGCCCTCCTCAACGAGGCGGGCGCCCGCATCGGCAACTCCCTCGACCTGGAGGCCACCGCCCGCGAACTCCTCGACGTCGCCGTCCCCGGCTTCTGTGACCTCGCCTCCGTCGACCTCTACCAGGGCCTGCTCACCGGGGACGAGGCCCCGCCCGGCCGATGGGGCAACTCCCACGACGTGGGCTACGGAGCGGGCAGCGCCGAACTGCGCCGGGTCGCCTTCGCCAGCGCCGTCTCGAACACCCCGCTCAGGACCTCCGAGGCGACCGACAGCACCGGGGCGGACGCCAACGGTTGCGCCACGGGGCCCGTCGAGGTCGGCTCCGTCCACCGCTATCCCTTCAACTCGCCCTGCGCCGGAGCCCTGCGCACCCGGCGGGCGCGCTCGGTGCCGGGCGGCGACGGCAGCCTCGTCCACTCCACCCTCGTGGTGCCGATGGTCGCCCACGACACCGTCGTCGGCCTGGTGCAGTTCTCCCGCGCCAAGGGCAGCGAGCCCTTCGGGGAGCGGGACCGCGCCCTCGCCGTCGAACTGGCCGCCCGCGCGGCGGTCTGCATCGACAACGCCCGCCTCTACCGCCGCGAGCACGAACGGGCCCTGATTCTGCAGCGCAGCCTGCTCCCGCCCGGCGACCCCGAGGCCGCCGGCCTGGACATCGCCTGTCGCTACCTCCCCGGCACCACGGCCACCGAGGTCGGCGGCGACTGGTTCGACGTCATCGAACTCCCCGGCCACCGCACCGCGCTCGTCATCGGCGACGTCATGGGGCGCGGTCTGCGCGCCGCCGTGGCCATGGGCGAGCTGCGCACCGCCGTCCGCACCCTGGCCCAGCTCGACCTCGAACCCGCCGAGGTCCTCTCCCACCTCGACGAGATCGCCCGGGGCCTGGGCGCCCCCGCCGGAGCCCAGCAGAGCGCCCGCGCCCACATGGCGCGCGGACCTGAACTCTCCGAGGTCTATCTCGCCACCTGCGTCTACGCCGTCTACGACCCCGTCACCCGGCGCTGCACCTTCGCCAACGCCGGCCATCTGCCGCCGGTCCTCGTCGAACCCGGTGAGAAGGCCCTGCTGCTCGACGTGCCCCCGGGGATGCCCCTCGGCGTCGGCGGCGAGCCCTTCGAGGAGGTGGAGGTCGAACTGCCGGAGGGTTCGCTGCTCGCCCTCTACACCGACGGACTCGTGGAGTCCCGCGACCATCCCCTCGACGAGGGTCTGAGCGCCTTCCGCAGCGCGCTCACCGACGCGGCGCGCCCCCTCGAGGACGTCTGCGACGGGGTCCTGACCACCCTCGACACCGGGCACGGTGAGGACGACATCGCCCTCCTCATGGCCCGTATCCAGGGACTGCCCTGTGACGCGGTGGGGGACTGGCGGCTGCCGAGAGAACCCCGTTCGGTCGGCCGGGCCCGCGAACTGGCCCGGGCCCAGCTCACCGCCTGGGGCCTCGAAGCGCTGGTGGACACCGTCGAACTGCTCGTCAGCGAGCTGGTCACCAACGCCCTGCGCTACGGCGAGGGCGAGATCCGGCTGCGGCTGCTGCGCGACCGCACCCTGGTCTGCGAGGTCTGGGACGCCGGCCTGGTCCAGCCGCGGCGTCGCCGGGCCAAGGACACCGACGAGGGCGGGCGCGGACTGCAGCTGGTCGGACTCCTCAGCGCCGCCTGGGGCTCCCGCCGCACGCCCCGCGGCAAGACCGTCTGGTTCGAACTGCCCCTGCCGGACGGCGAGGGCGCGGCGGAGCCGACCGTGGAGCAGCTGCTGAGCATGTTCTGACCAGCACCGCAGCACCCCGCACGCCCATCCGGACAGGGCCGGTACGAGGGCCAGGGCCCATGGAACGCGCGCTAGCCCTTGAGCGCCGCGAGCCGGGCCTCGATCTCCGCGCTGTCGCCGAGGGCGTCCAGCTGCTCGAACTGGGCGTCCAACGAGGACGCGGCCAGCTCCTGCTTGCCCATCGCCCTCGCCTCCTCGCGCCGCACCTTGTCCTCGAACCGGCTCAGCTCGCTCGTCGGGTCCAGGACGTCGATGTTCTTCACCGCGTCCATCATCCGGTTCTGCGCCTGCGCCGACGTGGCCCGCGCCACCAGCTCGTCCCGCTTCGCCTGGAGCTCGCTCAGCTTGCTCTTCATCTGCACGAGGCCGCTCTTGAGCTTCTCCACCACCTCGGTCTGCGAGGCGATCGTCGGCTCGGCAGTCCTCGCCTCCTTCTCCGACTGGAGCTGGCGTCCCAGCGCGACCTTCGCCAGGTTGTCGAACCGGTCCGCGTCCGCCGCCCGGCCGCCCGCCCGCAGCGCGTCCGCCTTCCTGCTCGCGGCCAGGGCCTTCTCGCCCCACTCCTTCGCCGCGGCGACGTCCTCCTGGTGGTCCTGCTCCATCAACCGGAGATTGCCGATCGTCGCCGCCACCGCCTCCTCGGCCTCCGCGATGTTGCCCGTGTAGTCGCGGATCAGCTGGTCCAGCATCTTCTGCGGGTCCTCGGCCTGGTCGAGCAGGGCGTTGATGTTGGCCTTCGCCAGCTGGGCGACACGGCCCAGGATCGTCTGCTTGGTCATGCCTGTTCTCCTTGAACGCGATGAGCGTGACATGGTCGGCACGGTCAGAAACGGCCGCCGCCCCCCAGCCGGCCGCGGGTGCCCCCGCCGCCGAATCTGCCGGGCCCGCCGCCGAAACCTCCACCGCCGAACCCTCCGCCCCCCAAACCGCCACCACCGAAACCCCCTCCGGAACCTCCGCCGAACAGTCCGCCGAGGATGATGCCGCCGAGCACCGCACCGCCGAGCCCGCCGCCGCCACCTCCTACTCCTGATACACCGCCCAAGCCGTTCGGGTTCCCATACGTGCGGACGTCCTGCTCGGCGAGGTCCTGCGCCAGCCGGGCCAGCGCGTCCGCCTGCTGGGCCTCGGCGAGGGCGGCCTGCGGATCCTCGGCGGCCGCGAGCGCCTCGGCCTTCCCCAGTCGGCGCTGGGCCTCGGCCAGCCGTGTACGGGCCTCGGCCGCGACCGCCCCGCGGTGTGTCGTGATGTAGTCGGCGGCCGCCCCGATCGCGGAACGGGCGGTCAGCATCGCCTGATCGAGGAGCGCACGGGCGCGTCGCGTCCCCGACTCGCGCTCCCGGGCGCCCTCCAGCGCTTCGTCGAGTGCCGCGTCGGCCCGCTCGATGCGGCGCAGCGCGTCGATCGGGTCGTAGCGGCCCGCCTCCACCGTGCGCCGGACGTCGGCGACGACGGTCTCCGCCCGGGCGATACGGCCCTGGAGGTCGGCGGTCGGCACCCCCTCGGCGGTGCCCCGGAGCAGCCCCCGGGCATCGGCGAGGTCGGCCTCGGTCTCGGCCAGCGCGGTCGGCAGCTTTCCCACGGCCTCCGCGAGTTCCCGGGCCCGCCGGTCCACGGCCTCGCTGAGCCGCGCCGCCTGGTCGACGGCTCCCTCGGCGGCCCGGATGTGGACCGCGGCGACGCCGTTGTCGCCGGCGTCGACCGCCTGCCGGGCCTGGTTCAGATGGGTCGTCGCGAACACCAGCCGGTCCTTGGCCTGCTCGGCGTCGCTCGCGACGGGGGAGGCCGCCGACTCGGCGTACCGCTCCCGCATCGCGACCAGCGCCGCCTCCGCCGTGACGACCCGCCCCGTCTGCTCGCGGAACGCGGCTTCCGCGGTGGCCAGCGCCTCCGGGGCGGTGCGCTCCAGGGCCCGCAGCCGGTCGAAGTCCTCGGACTCCGCGTCGAGGCGCGCGTTCGCCTGGTCGCAGCGCCCGAGAATCTCCTCCAGCATCGAACGCCGGGTCGCGTCGTCCTCCGGGAACGCGTCGTCGAGCTTCTGCCGCAGCCGGAACGCGGCCGTCAGCTCCGCCTTCGCGAACGCCACCGCCTCCGTGAACGGCTTCACCGCGTCATCGCCGAACTGGGCAGCGGCGAATCCGAGCTCCTCCTGGCTCGTACGGACGGCGTCGTCGGTGGCCACCAACGCCTGCCGGGCCTGCCCGTCCAACGTGTCCAGCGGGATCTGCGCCGGCTTCCTCGGCGCGCTCCCGCCGGGCCCGCCCCAGCCTGGCTCACCCTGCGGCGTCGGGCCGCTCTCCGCCCCGGTCCGCCGACGGCGCTTGGTCCAGACGTACGCGGCGACGGCCCCCGCCCCGCCGACGAGGACAACCGGAAGGACCAGATCCGCCCCCGAATCCTCCCCGTCCCCGTCCGCCGTGCCGCCCGGGTCGGCGGCGCCCGGTGTGATGGAGGGGGTCGGCACGGGCTGTCCGGCGAGTACGGCGCCGAAGCCGTTCGCCGCGCCGATCGCGGCCCCGGCCCAGTCGTTCTGGCGCAGCGCGGGCTCGATCGCGGTCTGTGCCACGTCGTCGAGCTGGGCCTGGGTGAAGCGGGAGTCGGGGTCCGCCGAGTACCCGTACTGCCGGTCGTGCGTGGCGACCGCGAGCAGGACGTCGTCGACGCCGAGACCGTTGCGGTCGGCGGTCGCGTCGGCCCAGCTCTGGGCCGGACGCCCGGAGAAGTCCCGTACGTACACGACGAAGAGCTGGACCCGCCGGTCGTCGTAGAGCCGGTCCAGGGCCTGGGTGACCGCGGCGCGGCGGTCCCCCAGCGTCCCCACCCTGTCGGTGATCTGCCCTTCGCGGGACAGGACGACGGGGTCGTCGGCGCGGGCGTCGGACACGGCGGGCACGACCAGCCACCACGCCGCCACCAGCACCGCGAGGAGGATTCGGGTGGCTCTTCGCATCACATGGGGAGGCTATGTCCCGGTCTGCGCACTCGCGACCGGGCGGAAACCGTTTCCCGGTCCCGAGCGTCACTGTCAGTAGCCGCCTCTAGGGTGGTGATCACGACGTCGACGATCGGGGGAGTTCGGGTGAACGGACGCGTACGCGGCTGGTGGCGGCGGGGACGCTGGGTCGTCCTCGGCCTCGTCCTGCTCCTGGTGGCACCGCCGGCCGGCAGCGCGCTCGCGCTGCGGATCAACTACGCCGGCGACCTGCGCGAGGGGACGCAGTCCCGCGGCAAGGACGCCATCTGGCTGGGCCACGCGTGGGTGGACGGACGGAAGAAGGACGCCGACCTCGCGGCCTTCGCCACCCGGATCAAGGGGACGGGCATACGCGACCTCTACGTCCACGCCGGTCCGCTGGAGCACGACGGCACCCTTCCCGCGGCCCGCTACCCGCGTGCGGCCTGGCTGATCGAGAGCGTGCACCGGACCATGCCCGGCATACGGGTGCACGCGTGGCTGGGCGACATCCTGGCCACCGAGGGCCCCGACGGCCTGCACCTGGAGAACGCGGCCTCGCGCGCGGCCGTGGTCGGATCGGCCCGGCAGATCCTCGACGCCGGCTTCGACGGGGTCCACTTCGACCTGGAGCCTCTGCTCTCGGACGACGCGAACTACCTCTCGCTGCTCGACGACCTGGGCGAGCTGACCCGGGCCCGTAAGGTCCCGCTCTCCGTCGCCGCCCACCAGATCGACCCGCTGCCGGCCGCGCACTCGGTGAACAGTGCCGTCACCGGCCGCGGGAAGTGGTGGTCGCAGGAGTTCTTCGGACAGGTCGCCCGCCGCGTCGACCAGATCGCCGTCATGTCGTACGACACCTGGATGCCGCTGGAGAGTCTGTACGGCGGCTATGTCGCCCAGCAGACGAGCCTCGCCCTCGAGGTCACGCCCGAGGACACCGACCTGCTCATGGGCCTGCCGTTCTTCCACGAGGACGACCTCGGCCACCACGACTCGGCGGAGACGGTCGCGGCCGCGATCCGCGGCGTCCGCCTTGGCCTGGGGCGCACGGACCACGACCGCGAACGGTTCGGCGTCGCGCTCTACGTCGACTTCGCCGCGAAGGAAGGGGACTGGGCGTCCTACCGCGCGGACTGGCACTGACGCGTGGACCGGCACTGACGCGTGGACCGGCACTGACGCGCGCGGCGGTCGGGTACTAGGCCCCCGGCCGCCTGCGGATCTTGTTCCCCAGCCACACCAGCGGGTCGTACTTCCGGTCCACGGCCCGCTCCTTCAGCGGGATCAGCGCGTTGTCGGTGATCTTGATGTTCTCCGGGCACACCTCCGTACAGCACTTCGTGATGTTGCAGTACCCGAGCCCGTGGTCCTCCTGAGCGGTCCGCTTCCGGTCGAGGCCCGCCTCCGCGGCGGCGTCCAGCGGGTGCATGTCCAGCTCCGCCACCCGCATGAGGAAGCGCGGACCGGCGAACGCCGTCTTGTTCTCCTCGTGGTCCCGCACCACATGACAGGTGTCCTGGCACAGGAAGCACTCGATGCACTTGCGGAACTCCTGCGAGCGCTCCACGTCCATCTGCCGCATCCGGTACTCGCCCGGCGCGACCCCCTCCGGCGGGACGAAGGCCGGGACCTCCCGCGCCTTCGCGTAGTTGAAGGACACGTCCGTCACCAGGTCGCGTACGACCGGGAAGGCGCGCAGCGGGGTCACCGTGACGGTCTCCGACCGTTCGAAGGTCGACATCCGGGTCATGCACAACAGGCGCGGCCGGCCGTTGATCTCGGCCGAGCACGAGCCGCACTTGCCCGCCTTGCAGTTCCAGCGCACGGCGAGATCGGGGGCCTGTGTGGCCTGCAACCGGTGGATGATGTCGAGGACCACCTCGCCGTCGTTCACCTCGACCGTGAAGTCCGTCAGGTCCCCGCCGTCGATGTCGCCCCGCCACACCTTGAAGTGCGCGTCATAGGTACTCACTCGTACAGCTCCTCCTCGGCGAGGTACTTGGCCAGTTCCTCCTTCTCGAACAGCGCGAGCAGGTCCGGGCGGATCGGTTCCGTGCGGGTCCGCTCCAACGCGATCCCGCCGTCCTCCGTGGGGTGACAGAGCAGGTTCACCGGCCGCCACGCCCGCTCCATCGACGGATAGTCCTCCCGCGTGTGCCCGCCCCGGCTCTCGGTCCGCTCCAGCGCCGCCCGCGCCACGCACTCGCTCACCAGCAGCATGTTCCGCAGGTCGAGCGCGAGGTGCCAGCCGGGATTGAACTGCCGGTGCCCCTCCACCCCGGCTCGCCGCGCCCGGACCCGCAGCTCGGCGATACGCTCCAGGGCCTCGGCCATCTCGCCCTCCCGCCGGATGATGCCGACGAGGTCGTTCATCGTCTGCTGGAGCTCCTGGTGAAGGGTGTACGGGTTCTCGGCGGACGCTTCCTGCGCCGCGCCGAACGGAGCCAGCGCCTCCGCGGCCGCCGTCTCGACCCCCGCCTCCGAGACCACCGGCCGGCCGGCAGCGGTCGCGCACTCGGCCGCGTACTCCGCCGCGTGCCGGCCCGCCCGTCGCCCGAAGACGAGCAGGTCGGAGAGCGAGTTGCCGCCCAGCCGGTTGGAGCCGTGCATCCCGCCCGCGACCTCACCGGCCGCGAAGAGCCCCGGAACGCCGAGCGTCGCGGCCGTGTCCGATTCGACCGCGACGCCGCCCATCACGTAATGACAGGTCGGCCCGACCTCCATCGCCTCCGCCGTGATGTCGACGTCCGCCAGCTCCTTGAACTGGTGGTACATCGAGGGCAGGCGCCGCTTGATCACCTCCGCCGGCATCCGTGTCGACACGTCGAGGAAGACCCCGCCGTGCGGCGAGCCCCGCCCGGCCTTCACCTCCGAGTTGATCGCCCGCGCCACCTCGTCGCGCGGCAGCAGTTCGGGCGGGCGCCGGTTGTTGTCCGGGTCCTCGTACCAGCGGTCGCCCTCCTCCTCCGTCTGCGCGTACTTCTCCTTGAAGACGTCGGGCACGTAGTCGAACATGAACCGCTTGCCGTCGGAGTTGCGCAGCACGCCCCCGTCGCCGCGCACGGACTCCGTGACCAGGATCCCCTTCACGGACGGCGGCCAGACCATCCCGGTCGGATGGAACTGCACGAACTCCATGTTCACCAGCGGCGCGCCCGCGAGCAGCGCCAGCGCGTGGCCGTCGCCGGTGTACTCCCACGAGTTGGAGGTCACCTTGAAGGACTTGCCGATCCCGCCGGTCGCGAGGACCACGGCCGGCGCCTCCAGGACGAAGAAGCGCCCGGTCTCCCGCTCGTAGCAGAAGACCCCGCTCACCCGCCCCGATCCGTCCTTCAGGATCCGGGTGACCGTGCACTCCTGGAAGACCTTCAGTCGTGACTCGTAGTCCCCGCTCTCCCGGAAGTCCTCCTGCTGGAGCGCGACGGTCTTCTGCTGGAGCGTGCGGATCAGCTCCAGGCCGGTCCGGTCGCCGACGTGCGCGAGCCGCGGGTACTCGTGCCCGCCGAAGTTGCGCTGGGAGATCCGGCCGTCGGCCGTACGGTCGAAGAGGGCGCCCCAGGTCTCCAGCTCCCAGACCCGGTCCGGAGCCTCGCGCGCGTGCAGCTCGGCCATCCGCCACTGGTTGAGGAACTTCCCGCCGCGCATGGTGTCGCGGAAGTGGATCTGCCAGCTGTCGTGCGGGTTGGCGTTGGCCATGGAGGCGGCGATGCCGCCCTCGGCCATCACCGTATGGGCCTTGCCGAAGAGAGACTTGCAGATCACGGCCGTACGGGCGCCCCGCTCGCGCGCCTCGATCGCGGCCCGCAGCCCGGCGCCCCCGGCGCCGACCACGACCACGTCCCACTGCCCGCGTTCCACTTGAGCCATGTCAGAAGATCCTCGGGTCGTCGAAGGTTCCGGTGGCGAGCAGGTACACGTACAGATCGCAGAGCGCGACCGAGATCAACGAGGTCCATGCCAGCAGCATGTGACGGGCATTCAGCTTCCCCACCAGGCTCCACAGGCGGTAGCGCACCGGATGCCGGGAGAAGTGCCGCAGCCGCCCGCCGACGATGTGCCGGCAGGAGTGGCAGGACAGGGTGTACGCCCAGATCAGCACGATGTTGACCAGGAAGATCACGGTCCCCAGGCCCGCGTGGCCCCAGGCGTACGAGGCGTCCCGGAAGGTCAGCACGGTGTCGTACGTGAGAATCGCGGCGACCGGGAGCGCGGCGTAGAAGAAGTACCGGTGGAGGTTCTGCAGGATCAGCGGGAAGCGGGTCTCACCGGTGTACGCCGTGTGCGGTTCGGCGACCGCGCAGGCCGGGGGAGAGGCCCAGAAGCCGCGGTAGTACGCCTTGCGGTAGTAGTAACAGGTCAGTCGGAAGCCGAGCGGGAAGACCAGGATCAGCAGGGCGGGAGAGAGGCCCCACCAGCTGCCGAAGATCTCCCAGTTGGGGCCGTCCTTCATCGGGACGCAGTTCTCCGCCAGGCAGGGCGAGTAGAACGGCGAGACATAGGGAGCGGCGTAGTAGTCGCTGTTGGCGAAGGCCCGCCAGGTGGAGTAGACGATGAAGGCGAGCAGTCCGGCCGCGGTGGCGGCGGGCGCCAGCCACCAGCGGTCGGTCCGTAGGTGGCGGGGGGCGATGGCCGCACGGGAGGGGGAGTGCACCCCGGTGGCGGGCACTCCCCTTCCGGCTCCGGTGGAGGGCGGTTCGGTTCCTGTGGCCAACGAGGTCTCCTAGGGCGCGTGCCGGTCGCGTGCTCCCAGGCCCTCGTCGTCCGTGTCGGAGCCCCACAGTCCGCCTTCGTACGGCGTGTCGGGGATCGTCACGACGTTCTCGGGCGGGGTGGGCCTGGCGGGCCGGTCGGGGGAGAGCGGCGAGGCGGTGCCCCGCTCCGCCGCGATGCTGCGTTCCAGCTGTCCGACCGTGCGGACCAGGTCGTCGAGGCAGCGCTTGACTGCCGCCACATCCTCCTGAAGGGACATGAATTGCCCTCACTTCCGCGATTGCGGGTGGCGAACACGGGCCTGAGAGTGTCGCGCGTCACACCCCGCTTGTGAAGCCATGTGTACGGGATTCCACTCGTCCGGAGAACCGCGCCGCCCGGCGATTGGGCCGCACGGGTGGGATTTCTCCGCCCCGCCGCCGTGTCGCCGTCGCCGGATCCGCTCCGTCCTTTTCAGTGTATGAGCAATAGGTGTGATCATCGCCAAATGCCATAAAACTGGACGAAGGGGTACAAGTCATGTCCCAGGTCGGCGCCCCTCGCGGGAGGACATGCTCCAGGAGCCCCCGCTCCCGCACGCTCCGTTCCGTCGCCACCCTCACCAGCGCGATGCTCGCGGTCTCGGTCCTGGCCGGCTGCAGCTCCGGCGACGGAGCCGACCAGGCCCCGGCAGCCGCCCCGGACCACGCGCCCGCCGCGCGCGACCGGGTGGCCGACGGCGGCACGCTGAACTGGGCCATGGACGCGATGCCCACCACGCTCAACGCCTTCCAGGCCGACGCCGACAACAGCACCTCGCGCATCGCCGGGGCCGTGCTCCCCTCCCTCTACACCCTGGACGAGCGTGGCCGGCCCCGGCGCAACGCGGACTATCTGGAGTCCGCGCAGGTGGTCGAGACGGAGCCGAAGCAGGTCGTCCTCTACAAGCTCAACCAGCAGGCGGTGTGGAGCGACGGCCGGGAGATCGGCGCCCCCGACTTCGTCGCGCAGTGGCGGGCCCTGAGCGGCCGGGACACCGCGTACTGGACCGCCCGCAACTCCGGCTACGAGCGGATCGAGAAGATCGAGCGCGGCAAGAACGACCTGGAGGTACGGGTCACCTACGGCAAGCCGTACGCCGACTGGCAGTCCCTCTTCACCCCCCTCTACCCGAAGGAGGTGATGGGGTCCCCGGCCGGCTTCAACGACGGCGCGCGCACCACCCTCAAGTCGACCGGCGGTCCGTTCCAGCTCAAGACGACCGACCGCGAGGCGGGCACCGTCACGCTCGTCCGCAACCCCCGCTGGTGGGGCCAGCCCGCCAAGCTCGACCGGATCGTCCTGAGGGCCGTGCCCCGCGCCGACCGCGTCGCCGCGCTGGCCGCCGGAAAGCTCGACCTGGCCGAGATCGACCGGGCGGCGGCGGACCGCATCGCGCTCGCGGTACGGGACGCCCAGGCCGAAAAGAGCGGTGGGAAGAGCGGCGGGCAGGGCGGCGGGCAGGCGCTCGCGCACGGCCCCGGCGCCGCGATCACCCCTTCGGCGGCCCTGAAGTCCTGGGCGCTGGCCTACGGCTCCGACGAGGAGAAGGCGGAGGTCGTCCAGGCCGCCCGAACGAAGAACCAGCAGGCCATCGAGCGGTACGCCGCCGAGCAGCGGGCGCTCGGGAAGTTCGTCGTGCGCAAGTCGCTGGAGCCCGCGTACACGCAGCTCTCGCTGAACGGCGAGTCCGGACCGCTCGCCGACGAGCGGGTACGCCGGGCGGTGGCCCGCGCACTCGACCGCCGGGAACTGGCCGAATCCGTACTCAAGCCGCTGGGGCTGCCCGCCGACCCGCCCGGCAGCCATCTGGCCCTGGCCGGGCAGGCGGCGTACGCGGACAGCAGCGACGCCCTCGGCGACCAGGACACCGAGGAGGCGCGGGCGCTGCTCGCGGACGCGGGCTGGGTACCGGGCGGCGCGGCGAGGAAGCCGGCCGGGACGAAGGCCGGCAGCGAGGCGCAGACGAAGGGAGACAAGGGCGAGAAGGGCGAGGAGGGGAAGAAGGCCGAGAAGAAGGACAGCAACGAGAAGCCGGGCGCCAAGAAGCCCGACGCCCCCTCCGACGACGGCCTCTACATCGTCGGCGACGACAAGCCCGGGGGCACGGCCGCCCGCGACGACGGCAAGGTGGCCGAGCCCATGATCGGCGCCGCAGGCCCCGAGAACGGCACCAACGTCCTCGCCCCCGCGTCCGGCGCGGCCCTGCAGACGGTGGCGGTGCTCCGCCAGGCCGCCCTGCTGGACACGGCCCCCGCCACCGGCACCGCCACCGACGCCGAGGGCGGCACCACGACCGAGGCCAAGGCGCAGAACCCGGCCAGGCCCGACAAGGGCGTCGCGGGTGCCTACGCCCCGCGCGGCACCGCCGCCCCCGCCGTGCCCGCGGCCGCCGGTCAGGCCCTGGGCAAGGACGGCAAGGCGCTCAGCCTGCGCTTCGTCCTGCCCTCGGGCCCCGGCTCCGAGTCGCTCCGGACGGTCGGCGACAAGATCGTGCAGATGCTCGACGTCGTCGGCATCCGCACCGAGGTCACCAAGGTCGCGGACGAGAGCTTCTTCAAGGACCACATCGCCTCCGGCGACTACGACCTGGCCCTCTACTCCTGGCCCGCGACCGCGTTCCCCGCGACCGACGCCCGGCCGATCTTCGCCAAGCCCGAGCCGGCCTCGGACGGCTCTCTCCTGGTCGAGCAGAACTATGCCCGGGTCGGTACGGACCGCATCGACCAGCTGTTCGACCAGGCGGTCGCGACGCTCGACGAGAAGGAGGCCCGCGACCTGGTCCGTCAGGCCGACGCCAGGATCTGGGCCGCTGCCGGATCGATTCCTCTCTACCAGCGCCCCCAGCTGGTCGCGGTCAAGCCCGAGGTGGTGAACGCGGGCGCCTGGGGCTTCGCGGCGCCGCGCTATCAGGACATCGGGTTCAAGAAGCCCGAATCCACCAAGGGTGCGGAGCGCAACACGAGCGAATAGCTGAAAGTGCAGGTCACAACCTCAGATGCAGCTCAAGTTCCTTGCCCGCCGGCCACCCCGGCGGGCAGGATCACGTCCGGCCCCTTGACCCGGCCGGTTCCGCACGCTCAGTGCCCCTCCTCACCCCCAGTGCACCGCACCACCGAGGCCCCCAAACCTCCCAGTAGACCCTCTCGAATCCGGGCGGGGAAGCCCCTTGCACGGCGGCCCCGTACCATAGGACATAGCCGTGGCGCGTCCGCCCGGCGGGCGTAAGAGGAACTGACGCCGCATCCCACGATCCGAGAGAAGCGCAAGCACCCATGCCCACGCGCCACGACATCCGTAACGTCGCCATCGTCGCCCACGTCGACCATGGCAAGACGACCATCGTCGACGCCATGCTCAAGCAGGCCGGTGCCTTCGCCGCCCACCAGCACCTCGACGACCGCATGATGGACTCGAACGACCTGGAGCGTGAGAAGGGCATCACGATCCTCGCCAAGAACACGGCGGTGAAGTATCACCCCAAGGACGGCGGGGCCCCGATCACGATCAACATCATCGACACCCCCGGTCACGCCGACTTCGGTGGCGAGGTCGAGCGCGGTCTGTCGATGGTGGACGCGGTCGTCCTTCTCGTCGACGCCTCCGAGGGCCCGCTTCCGCAGACTCGGTTCGTGCTCCGCAAGGCGCTCCAGCAGCGCCTGCCCGTCATCCTCTGCATCAACAAGACCGACCGTCCGGACTCTCGGATCGACGAGGTCGTCAACGAGACCTACGACCTCTTCCTCGACCTGGACGCGGACGAGGACCAGATCGAGTTCCCGATCGTCTACGCGTGCGGCCGTGACGGCGTCGCCTCGCTGACCAAGCCGGAGGACGGCACGGTCCCGGCGGACTCCACCAACCTGGAGCCGTTCTTCTCCACGATCCTCGAGCACGTCCCCGCCCCGGTGTACGACGAGGAGGCGCCGCTCCAGGCGCACGTCACCAACCTCGACGCCGACAACTTCCTCGGCCGTATCGCGCTGCTCCGCGTCGAGCAGGGCGAGCTGCGCAAGGGCCAGACGGTCGCGTGGATCAAGCGGGACGGCACGATCTCCAACGTCCGCATCACCGAGCTGATGATGACCGAGGCGCTCACCCGCAAGCCGGCCGAGGTCGCCGGCCCCGGTGACATCTGCGCCGTCGCCGGTATCCCCGACATCATGATCGGTGAGACGCTGGCCGACCCGGAGAACCCGATCGCGCTGCCGCTGATCACGGTCGACCAGCCCGCCATCTCGATGACCATCGGCACGAACACCTCGCCGCTCGTCGGCCGTGGTGGAACCGGCAAGGGCGCGGACGCCAAGTCCGCCGTGAAGGACCGCAAGGTCACCGCCCGCCAGGTGAAGGACCGCCTGGACCGCGAGCTGATCGGTAACGTCTCGCTCCGCGTCCTCGACACCGAGCGGCCGGACGCCTGGGAGGTCCAGGGCCGTGGTGAGCTCGCGCTCGCCATCCTGGTCGAGCAGATGCGCCGCGAGGGCTTCGAGCTCACCATCGGCAAGCCGCAGGTCGTCACGAAGATCGTCGACGGCAAGGTGCACGAGCCGGTCGAGCGTCTGACGGTCGACGTCCCCGAGGAGCACATGGGCGCGGTCACGCAGCTCATGGGTGTCCGCAAGGGCCGCATGGACAACATGTCCAACCACGGCTCCGGCTGGGTCCGCATGGAGTTCGTCGTTCCGTCCCGTGGCCTGATCGGCTTCCGTACGGAGTTCCTGACCAACACCCGCGGTACGGGCATCGCCCACTCGATCCACGAGGGTCACGAGCCGTGGTTCGGCACCCTGACCACCCGTAACAACGGCTCGCTGGTCGCCGACCGGGCCGGCGCGGTCACCGGTTTCGCGATGACCAACCTGCAGGAGCGCGGCGTGCTGTTCGTCGACCCCGGCACCGAGGTGTACGAGGGCATGATCGTCGGCGAGAACTCCCGCGCCGACGACATGGACGTCAACATCACCAAGGAGAAGAAGCTCACCAACATGCGCTCCTCCTCCGCCGACTCCTTCGAGGCGATCGTCCCGCCGCGCAAGTTGTCCCTGGAGCAGTCCCTGGAGTTCTGCCGCGACGACGAGTGCGTCGAGGTGACCCCGGAGGCCGTGCGCATCCGCAAGGTCGTCCTGGACCAGAAGGAGCGCGGCCGCTCGGCCTCGCGCGCCAAGAACGGCTGACATACGCTCAGACACAAGGCCCGGACCCCCGCAGTCACTGTGGGGGTCCGGGCCTTTCGTCAAATCCATTTCATGGCCCCGGTGTCCGCATATCGACCGTCGCTCTCCGGAACGTGTGTTAACGGTCCGTTTCGCGGGTGTCTGTCTGTGATCGCTTTGTCCGGATTTCGGTCTCAAGGCCCCTGGTGATGTTGTCAAACCGAGACCACTTAAGTGTGGTTTACAGCCCTGACGTGCTTAATAGTTGGCTCCATTGAGCTCGGGTCAATGGGTCACGCACTGTGGGGAGTGCCGACTCACGAGCACACTCGGGGCACTTGAGTGCATAGCCGTCAGGGGTGTCGGCGAACTCGAAGTGCCCTTCTTGTAGTGACAAGTGGACTCATGAGGAGGAACCCATGCGCGGTGCCAAGAGCGCCAAGTGGGTAGTGGGCGCGATCGTCGTCGCCCTGGCAGCAACCGCCTGTGGCGGGGGTAAGGGCGACGGCGGCAACGACGCCAAGGGCCAAGTTGACCCGAACGGGATCTTCTCGATCGAGGTGGGCGAGCCGGAGAAGCTTCTGCACCCGGCCGACACGATGGAGTCCAACGGCTCGATCGTTCTCTCGGGCCTGTTCTCGCAGCTGGTGGACTACACCGCCGACGGCAAGCTCACGATGGTGAACGCCGAGTCGGTCGAGAGCGCGGACAGCAAGCTCTGGACCGTCAAGCTCAAGAAGGGCTGGACCTTCCACGACGGCACCCCGGTGACCGCCAAGTCCTACGTGGACGCGTGGAACTGGGCCGCCAACGTCGACAACAAGCAGGGCAACGCGTCCTGGTTCTCCGACATCAAGGGCTCCGAGGCCCTGCTGCCGGAGAAGGAGGGCGCCAAGCCCACCGCCGACAAGCTCACCGGTCTGAAGGTCGTCGACGACTCGACCTTCACCATCGAGCTCAAGGCCGCGGTTCCGTACTTCGCCTACAAGCTCGGCTACGAGGTCTTCTCGCCGCTGCCGGAGTCCTTCTACAAGGACCCCGCCGCCGCCGGCCTGAAGCCCGTCGGCAACGGTCCCTACAAGTTCGAGTCGTGGGACCGCAAGAAGCAGATCAAGATCGTGCGCTACGACGCGTACAAGGGCGAGAACAAGGCGAAGAACGGCGGTGTGATCTTCAAGAACTACACCGGCCTCGAGCCCGCCTACGAGGACCTGAAGTCCGGCAACCTCGACGTCATCCGTCAGGTCGGCCCGAAGGACCTCCCGGTCTACCACCAGGACCTCGGTGACCGCGCCGTGGACGCCGACCAGTCGGCGATCCAGTCCATCGCGGTCGCGTTCTACGCGGACCAGTGGAAGAAGCCCAAGAAGGTCGACCCGAAGGTCATCCAGGGCCTCTCGATGGCGATCGACCGCGCCACCATCACCAAGACGGTGCTGCAGGGTACGCGTGAGCCGGCGACCGGCTGGGTCGCCAAGGGCGTCCTCGGCTTCCAGCCGAACGCCGCGGGCGACGTCACCAAGTTCGACCCCGCCAAGGCCAAGCAGCTGATCGCGGAGGGTGGCGGCGTTCCCGGCAACGCCATCACCATCCAGTTCAACGCGGACGGCGGCCACAAGGAGTGGGTCGACGCGGTCTGCAACAGCATCACCCAGGCGACGCAGGTCAAGTGCGTCGGCGACAGCAAGGCGGACTTCCAGGCGGACCTCGCGGCCCGCAAGGCGAAGCAGGTCAAGTCGATGTACCGCTCGGCCTGGTCGCTCGACTACCCGGTGAACTCCAACTTCCTCCGTGACCTGTTCCAGACGGGCGCGTCCGGCAACCAGGGTGACTTCTCCAACCCGGCGCTCGACGCGAAGATCAAGGCGGCCGACTCCGCGGCCACCCTCGAGGAGTCGGTGAAGGCATACCAGGAGGTGGAGAAGGAGCTCGTCAACCTGATGCCCTCCATCCCGCTCTGGTACTACAAGGTCAACGCGGGCTACTCCGAGAACGTGAACGGCGTCCGCTACCTCCAGGACGGCGACCCGGTTCTCGAAGAGATCACGGTCAACAAGAAGTAATCACCCGAGCGTAGTCCGCAAGCCGTAAGGCGAGGGGCCGACGGGCACACACCGTCCGCCCGGCCCCTCGCACCGGCGATACGCAGTGGCTGGGGGGCCCTTCCACGACATCCGCGCACCCACAGGGGCGCGGTTGCCGAGGGAGGGCTCGTAGCGCTGCGGCTGTCACATCTCAACGGAGGCATGATGGGGCGCTATGTCGTACGACGACTGCTCCAGATGATCCCGGTTTTCATCGGGACAACCCTGCTGATCTTCCTCATGGTCTACAGCCTGCCCGGCGACCCCGTGGCGGGTCTGTTCGGCGACAAGGCCGCCAACCCGGCGACCGTGGCCAAGATCAGACAAGACCTGGGACTGGATCAGCCGATCCTGCAGCAGTACGCCAACTACATGTGGAACATCATCGCGCACTTCGACTTCGGCACCCAGATCCGTAACGGGCGTCCGGTCACCGAAGTCCTGGGCGATGCGTTCCCGGTCACGCTGCAACTCGCGGCTCTGGCCTTCGCGTTCGAGCTGATCTTCGGCGTCGCGCTCGGCGTCATCGCCGGTCTGCGCGCGGGCCGCCTGGCCGACAACGCGATTCTGATCTTCACGCTGCTGATCATCTCGGTGCCGGTCTTCGTCCTCGCCTTCATCATCAAGATGGTCTTCGCCTTCGAGCTGGAGTGGATCGCTCCGAACGTCAGCAACGACCAGCTGCTGTCGGAGATGATCGCGCCCGCCATCGTGCTCGGTGGTCTCTCGCTGGCCTACGTGGCCCGGCTCACCCGTACGTCGATGGCGGAGAACCTGCGCGCCGACTACATGCGTACGGCCGTCGCCAAGGGCCTCCCGAGGCGCCGCGTCATCGGTGTCCACCTGATGCGGAACTCGATGATTCCGGTCGTCACCTTCCTGGGCACCGACATCGGCGCCCTCATGGGCGGCGCGGTCGTCACCGAAGGCATCTTCAACATCAAGGGCGTCGGTGGCCTGATCTACGAGTCGATCATCCGTCGCGAGGGCACCACGCTGGTCGGCCTCGTGACCGTCCTGGTGCTCGTCTACCTCGCTACCAGCCTGCTCATCGACCTGCTGTACGCGGTCCTGGACCCGAGGATCCGTTATGCCTGACGTGACCAAGACCGCAGCCGCCGCCGTTGAGGACGCCATCGCGCCGCCCTCCGCGGCAGCCCCGGCCCCGCAGAAGCAGAAGTCGGACAAGGCGCGCAGCCTCTGGGGCGATGCCTGGGTGGACCTGCGCCGCAATCCGTACTTCGTCGTCTCGGCGGTGCTGATCGTCGCCCTGCTGGTCATCACCGCGTTCCCCACCTGGTTCACGGGGGCCTCTCCCACGGCGGGCGACCTGGTCAACCACTACCTGGGCAAGCCCGAGCTGGGCAAGATCGGCTCCGAGGGGTGGCTGGGCTACGACGGCCAGGGCCGCTCCGTGTACGCCCGCCTGATCCACGGCACCCGTGCCTCGGTCATCGTCGGTATCTGCGTCACCCTGATCGTCACCGTCATCGGCGGCATCATGGGCATGCTCGCCGGCTACTTCGGTGGGGTCCTGGACGCGATCCTGTCCAGGATCACCGACATCTTCTTCGGCATCCCGTTCCTGCTCGGCGCCATGGTCGTCCTGCAGTCCTTCACCGAGCGCACCGTCTGGGTCGTCGTCTTCGCCCTCGCGTTCCTCGGCTGGACCCAGATCACCCGCGTCATGCGCGGTGCCGTGATCACCGTCAAGCAGTCGGACTACGTCCACGCGGCGAAGGCTCTCGGCGCCGGCACCACCCGGATCCTGTTCCGGCACATCCTGCCGAACGCCATGGCTCCGGTGATCGTCGTCGCGACCATCGCGCTCGGCGGCTACATCTCGGCCGAGGCGACCCTGTCCTACCTGGGTCTGGGGCTGTCCGCACCGACCATCTCGTGGGGTGTCGACGTCTCCGCCGGCGTTCAGCAGATCCGTACGGCGCAGCACATCCTGCTGTACCCGTCGATCATGCTGAGCATCACCGTTCTGGCGTTCATCATGCTCGGCGAAGCCGTACGCAACGCCCTCGACCCCAAGCTGCGCTGAGGAGGGCGTAAAACGTGAGCATCATCGAGAACTCAGGCAAGACCGCGAGCGTCCCCGCTCCGCGCGAGGGCGAGGACTACACCGGTCCGCTGCTCGAAGTCCGCGACCTGCACGTGGAGTTCCACACCCGTGACGGTGTGGCCAAGGCGGTCAACGGAGTCAACTACAACGTGAACGCCGGCGAGACGCTCGCCGTGCTCGGCGAGTCCGGGTCCGGCAAGTCCGTCACCGCGCAGGCCATCATGGGCATCCTCGACATGCCGCCCGGCAAGATCCCGCAGGGCGAGATCTTCTTCCGCGGCGAGGACATGCTCAAGATGTCCTACGAGGAGCGCCGGAGGATCCGCGGCCGCAAGATCGCGATGATCTTCCAGGACGCGCTGTCCTCCCTCAACCCGGTCCTCACCGTCGGCTACCAGCTCGGCGAGATGTTCCGGGTGCACCACGGCCTCTCCAAGAAGGAGGCCAAGGCCAAGGCCATCGAGCTGATGGACAGGGTCAAGATCCCGGCCGCCGCGGCGCGGGTGAACGACTACCCCCACCAGTTCTCCGGCGGTATGCGCCAGCGCATCATGATCGCCATGGCGCTCGCCCTGGAGCCGGACCTGATCATCGCGGACGAGCCCACCACGGCGCTCGACGTGACGGTCCAGGCCCAGGTCATGGACCTCCTCGCGGAGCTCCAGCGCGAATACAACATGGGCCTGATCCTGATCACGCACGACCTCGGCGTCGTCGCCGACGTCGCGGACAAGATCGCGGTCATGTACGCGGGCCGGATCGTCGAGACCGCCCCGGTGCACGAGCTGTACAAGCGCCCGGCCCACCCGTACACCCGGGGTCTGCTCGACTCGATCCCGCGCCTGGACCAGAAGGGCCAGGAGCTGTACGCGATCAAGGGCCTGCCGCCCAACCTGCTCAAGGTCCCGTCGGGCTGCGCCTTCAACCCGCGCTGCCCGAAGGCCGACGACATCTGCCGCACGGAGATCCCGGCGCTCGCGCCGGTCGCCGAGCAGGACGGCACGGAGCTGCCCGGCCGCGGCAGCGCCTGCCACTTCTGGAAGGAGACGATCCATGGCTGAGCTCAAGAAGAACGATGAGGCCGCGGACGCGACTCCGAACGTCACCGAGGTCGAAACGGTCGACGCCGCCACCGAGGCGGAGGCCGTAGCCGCCATCGAGGCTCCGGTCGAGCGCGGTGAGCCGATCCTGCAGGTGCGCAACCTGGTCAAGCACTTCCCGCTGACCCAGGGCATCCTGTTCAAGAAGCAGGTCGGCGCGGTCAAGGCCGTGGACGGGATCTCCTTCGACCTCTACCAGGGCGAGACCCTCGGCATCGTCGGCGAGTCCGGCTGTGGCAAGTCCACGGTCGCCAAGCTCCTGATGACCCTGGAGCGGGCCACCGCGGGCGAGGTCTTCTACAAGGGCCAGGACATCACCAAGCTGTCCGGCCGCGCGCTGAAGGCCGTCCGCCGGAACATCCAGATGGTGTTCCAGGACCCGTACACCTCGCTGAACCCCCGCATGACGGTGGGCGACATCATCGGCGAGCCCTTCGACATCCACCCCGAGGTGGCCCCGAAGGGCGACCGGCGCCGCAAGGTGCAGGAGCTGCTCGATGTGGTCGGTCTGAACCCCGAGTACATCAACCGCTACCCGCACCAGTTCTCCGGCGGTCAGCGCCAGCGCATCGGCATCGCCCGAGGCCTCGCGCTCAACCCGGAGATCATCATCTGCGACGAGCCGGTCTCGGCCCTGGACGTCTCCGTCCAGGCGCAGGTCATCAACCTGATGGAGAAGCTGCAGGACGAGTTCAACCTCTCCTACCTCTTCATCGCGCACGACCTGTCGATCGTCCGGCACATCTCCGACCGGGTCGGCGTCATGTACCTCGGCAAGATGGCCGAGATCGGTACGGACACGCAGATCTACGACCACCCGACGCACCCCTACACCCAGGCGCTGCTGTCGGCGGTCCCGGTCCCCGACCCGGAGGCCCGTGAGGGTCGCGAGCGGATCATCCTCACCGGTGACGTCCCCTCGCCGGCCAACCCGCCGTCGGGCTGCCGCTTCCGCACCCGGTGCTGGAAGGCCGAGGAGAAGTGCTCCACGGAGGTCCCGCTCCTGGCGATCCCCGAGCGCTTCCAGGGTCAGGACACCCCGGCCGCGCACGAGTCGGCGTGCCACTTCGCCGAGGAGAAGGACGTCATCCACGCGGCGTAGCCTCCCCGCTGTCCGCACGAGGGCGCCCGGACCGGTTCGGTCCGGGCGCCCTCGTCGTGTTCTCCGTATGGGCGTGGAGAAGGTGCATACCGCCCGTAATCGGGTGATATTGGGTCTCTCAGTCATCCTCAGGACACTCGGGAGGCACCTGATGCGCGGAGCCACGCACGCCAAGTGGGCCGCTTCGGCCGCCGCCGTCGCCCTCATGGCGACCGCCTGCGGCGGTGGCGGCGACGGTGGCGGTGGTAGTGGCGCCGACGGGATCGTGAGCTCCTCGTGGGGTGATCCGCAGAACCCGCTGGAGCCCGCGAACACCAACGAGGTCCAGGGCGGCAAGGTCCTGTCCATGATCTTCCGGGGACTCAAGCAGTACGACCCGAAGACCGGCGAGGCCACGGACATGCTCGCCGAGAAGATCGAGACGACGGACTCGACCAACTTCACCATCACCCTCAGGAACGGCTGGACCTTCTCCAACGGCGAGAAGGTCACCGCGAAGTCCTTCGTGGACGCCTGGAACTACGGCGCCCATCTGAAGAACAACCAGAAGAACGCCTTCTTCTTCGGCCAGATCGAGGGATACGAGCAGGTCCACCCCGAGAAGGGTGAGCCGACCGCCGAGACGATGTCCGGTCTCAAGGTCGTCGACGACAGGACCTTCACGGTCAAGCTCAGCCAGAAGTTCTCGACGTGGCCGGACACCCTCGGCTACTCGGCCTTCGCCCCGCTGCCCCGGGCGTTCTTCGACGACCACGCCGGCTGGCTGTCGAAGCCCGTCGGCAACGGCCCGTACACCGTCGGCTCGTACGCCAAGGGCTCGCAGATGGAGCTGAGGCGCTGGGACGGCTACCCCGGGACCGACAAGGCGCAGAACGGCGGTGTGACCCTCAAGGTCTACACCGACAACAACACCGCCTACACCGACCTGACGGCCGGAAACCTCGACCTCGTCGACGACGTTCCCGCCTCCCAGCTCAAGAACGTCTCGGCGGACCTCGGCGACCGGTACATCAACGTGCCCGCCGGCATCATCCAGACCCTCTCCTTCCCGTTCTACGACCCCGCGTGGAACAAGCCGGGCCAGGAGAAGCTCCGGCAGGGCATCTCCCGAGCGATCAACCGTGAGCAGATCACCGAGACGATCTTCCAGAAGACCCGCACCCCGGCCAAGGACTGGACCTCCCCGGTCCTCGGCGCGGAGGGCGGCTACAAGGACGTCTGCGGAGAGTTCTGCGTGTACGACGCCGCCGAGGCGAAGAAGCTGATCGCCGAGGGCGGCGGCATCCCCGGCGGCACGATGAAGATCTCGTACAACGCCGACACCGGTTCCCACAAGGAGTGGGTGGACGCAGTCTGCAACTCCATCAACAACGCCCTCGGCGACAACAACGCCTGCGTCGGCAACCCCATCGGCACCTTCGCCGACTTCCGCAACCAGATCACCACCCAGAAGATGACGGGCCCGTTCCGCGCCGGCTGGCAGATGGACTACCCGCTCATCCAGAACTTCCTCCAGCCGCTCTACTACACCAACGCCTCGTCCAACGACGGCAAGTGGACCGACCCGGAGTTCGACAAGCTCGTCGACCAGGCCAACGCGGAGTCCGACATCACGAAGGCCGTCGAGACCTTCCAGAGGGCCGAGGAAGTCCTCCGCGACGACATGGGCGCGATCCCGCTCTGGTACCAGAACGGCAGCGCGGGCTATTCCGAGCGCGTCTCGAACGTGGCGCTCAACCCGTTCAGCGTCCCGGTCTACAACGAGATCAAGGTCGGCTGACGCAGCTCGTCGGCGTACGGCCCGGCCCCGCGTTCCCCCGCGTGCCGGGCCGTACGACTTCCCCACACCCCCGGAGCCCCTCATGGGACGTTATGTGATCCGGCGTCTGCTGCAGATGATCCCGGTCTTCATCGGCGCCACCCTGCTGATCTTCCTCATGGTGAACGTGATGGGCGACCCCATCGCCGGCCTCTGCGGCGACCGCGCCTGCGACCCGGCGACCGCCGCCCAGCTGGAGAAGGAGTTCGGTCTCGACAAGCCGGTCTGGCAGCAATACCTGATCTACATGGGCAATCTCTTCACCGGCGACTTCGGTACGGCCTTCAACGGCCAGCCGGTCACCGAGCTGATGGGAAGCGCCTTCCCGGTCACCATCCGGCTCACCATCATCGCGATCCTCTTCGAGATCGTCATCGGCATCAGCCTCGGCGTCGTGACCGGCCTGCGCCGCGGCCGGCCCATCGACACCTCCGTGCTGCTGCTCACGCTGGTCGTCATCTCGGTCCCGACCTTCGTCACCGGTCTGCTGCTCCAGCTGCTGCTCGGCGTGAAGTGGGGCTGGATCAAGCCGGCCGTATCGCCCGAGGCCCCCTTCGGCGAGCTGATCGTCCCCGGCCTCGTGCTCGCCTCCGTCTCCCTCGCCTACGTCACCCGGCTCACCCGCACCTCCATCGCGGAGAACAAGCGCGCCGACTACGTCCGCACCGCCGTCGCCAAGGGCCTGCCGCGCCGCCGGGTCATCACCCGCCACCTCCTGCGGAACTCGCTCATCCCGGTGGTCACCTTCATCGGCGCCGACGTCGGCGCGCTCATGGGCGGCGCGATCGTCACCGAGCGGATCTTCAACATCCATGGCGTCGGCTACCAGCTCTACCAGGGCATCGTGCGGCAGAACACGCAGACCGTCGTCGGCTTCGTGACCGTCCTCGTGCTGGTCTTCCTGGTCGCCAACCTGCTCGTCGACCTCCTGTACGCCGTCCTTGACCCGAGGATCCGCTATGCCTGAGCCGAACTACGACGAAGGGGCGGCGATCGCCCCGACCGGCGCCGGCGGCGCGACCGACCTCGCGATGAGCGAGGGCGAGACCCTGGAGAAGACTCCTGGCGGCCCCCTGGGAACCGGGCCCGCGGGCAAGCCCCGCTCGCTGTGGTCCGACGCCTGGCACGATCTGCGCCGCAACCCGGTCTTCATCGTCTCGGGCCTGATCATCGTCTTCCTGGTGGTCATCTCCCTCTGGCCCTCGCTGATCGCGAGCGGGGACCCGCTCCAGTGCGACCTCTCCAAGGCCCAGGAGGGCTCGCAGCCCGGTCACCCCTTCGGCTTCAACGGCCAGGGCTGCGACGTGTACACGCGTACGGTGTACGGCGCCCGGACCTCCGTGACCGTCGGCGTCCTCGCCACCCTCGGCGTCTCCGTCCTCGGCAGCGTCCTCGGCGGCCTGGCCGGCTTCTTCGGCGGCGGCTGGGACGCGATCCTCTCCCGGGTCACCGACGTCTTCTTCGCCATCCCGGTCGTCCTCGGCGGCCTGGTCCTGCTGTCGGTCGTCACCAGCAACACCGTCTGGCCGGTGATCGGCTTCATGGTGCTGCTCGGCTGGCCCCAGATCGCCCGTATCGCCCGCGGCTCGGTCATCACCGCCAAGCAGAACGACTACGTGCAGGCGGCCCGCGCGCTCGGTGCCTCCAACTCCCGGATGCTGCTCCGCCACATCGCGCCCAACGCCCTGGCGCCGGTCATCGTCGTCGCGACCATCGCCCTCGGCACATACATCTCCCTGGAGGCGACGCTCTCCTTCCTCGGCGTCGGACTCAAGCCGCCCACCGTCTCCTGGGGCATCGACATCTCCTCGGCCTCGGCGTACATCCGCAACGCCCCGCACATGCTGCTCTGGCCGGCGGGCGCGCTCGCCGTCACCGTGCTCGCGTTCATCATGCTCGGCGACGCGGTGCGCGACGCCCTCGACCCGAAGCTGAGGTAGGCGCCCATGCTGCTCGAAGTGAGCGATCTGCACGTGGAGTTCCACACCCGGGACGGGGTGGCCAAGGCCGTCAACGGGGTCAGCTACTCGGTCGACGCCGGCGAGACGCTGGCCGTGCTCGGCGAGTCCGGCTCCGGCAAGTCCGTCACCGCCCAGGCCGTCATGGGCATCCTCGACATGCCGCCCGGAAAGATCACCGGCGGGGAGATCCTCTTCCAGGGGCAGGACCTTCTCAAGCTCAAGGAGGAGGAGCGGCGCAAGGTCCGCGGCGCGAAGATGGCGATGATCTTCCAGGACGCGCTCTCCTCGCTGAACCCGGTGCTCAGCGTCGGGGCACAGCTCGGGGAGATGTTCGAGGTCCACCAGGGGATGTCCCGCAAGGACGCGCGGACCAAGGCGATCGAGCTGATGGACCGGGTCCGCATCCCGGCCGCCAGGGAACGGGTGGGGCAGTATCCGCACCAGTTCTCCGGGGGCATGCGGCAGCGCATCATGATCGCGATGGCGCTCGCGCTCGAACCCGAGCTGATCATCGCGGACGAGCCGACGACCGCGCTCGACGTGACGGTCCAGGCCCAGGTCATGGACCTCCTCGCCGAGCTCCAGCGCGAACTCGACATGGGCCTCATCCTCATCACCCACGACCTCGGCGTCGTCGCCGACGTCGCCGACAAGATCGCCGTGATGTACGCCGGCCGGATCGTGGAGCACGCGCCCGTCCACGAGATCTACAAGGCACCCGCCCACCCCTACACCAAGGGCCTGCTCGAATCGATTCCGCGCCTGGACCAGAAGGGCTCGCAGCTGTACGCGATCAAGGGGCTGCCCCCGAACCTCCTCGCCATCCCGCCCGGCTGCGCCTTCAACCCCCGCTGCCCCCTCGCCCAGGACCGGTGCCGCACCGACGTACCGCCGCTCTACGAGGTGACCGAGTCCCCGGTCCCGCGCAGCAGCGCCTGCCACTACTGGAAGGAGTGCCTCCATGGTTGAGGCCCGCGGCGAGGCCAGTCTCCAGCGGGAGGCGATCCTCCAGGTCCGGGACCTGTACAAGCACTACCCCCTGACCCAGGGCGTCCTCTTCAAGAAGCAGGTCGGTGCGGTCAAGGCGGTCGACGGCGTCTCCTTCGACCTCGCACCGGGCGAGACCCTCGGCATCGTGGGCGAGTCCGGCTGCGGCAAGTCGACCGTGGCGAAGATGCTGGTCAACCTGGAACGCCCGACGGCCGGCACCATCTCGTACAAGGGCGAGGACATCACGACGATGTCCCCGAAGGCGCTGCGCGCGGTCCGGCGCAACATCCAGATGGTGTTCCAGGACCCGTACACCTCGCTCAATCCCCGGATGACCGTCGGCGACATCATCGGAGAGCCGTACGAGATCCACCCCGAGGTCGCCCCCAAGGGCTCGCGCCGCAAGAAGGTCCAGGACCTGCTCGACGTCGTGGGCCTCAACCCCGAGTACATCAACCGCTATCCGCACCAGTTCTCCGGCGGCCAGCGGCAGCGCATCGGCATCGCCCGCGGCCTGGCGCTCCAGCCGGAGATCATCGTCGCCGACGAGCCGGTCTCGGCGCTCGACGTCTCCGTCCAGGCCCAGGTCGTGAACCTCCTGGAGAACCTCCAGCGCGAGTTCTCGCTCAGTTACGTCTTCATCGCCCACGACCTGTCGATCGTGCGGCACATCTCCGACCGGGTCGGCGTCATGTACCTCGGCCGGATCGTCGAGATCGGCACCGACGCCGAGATCTACGACCACCCCACCCACCCCTACACCCAGGCGCTGCTCTCCGCGGTCCCCGTGCCCGACCCCGAGGCCCGCGCCCACCGCGAGCGCATCATCCTCACCGGCGACGTGCCCTCCCCGGCCAACATCCCCTCCGGCTGCCGCTTCCGCACCCGCTGCTGGAAGGCGCAGGAGCGCTGCGCCCTGGAGGTGCCCGCGCTGGCCGTCCCCGCGGAGTTCCGGCTCACCGACTCTCCGGCGAAGCACGACTCCGCCTGCCATTTCGCCGAGGAGAAGCACGTGGTGCCGACGGAGGACGAGCTGGGATAGAAGCCGGCCCACATGGGGGCGAACCACCGTCATATTCCTTAACGCGCAGGCAACTTCACCGACCCCGGTCCGATATACGAACGCGCCAAGCTCGACAGCGTACGGCCGTGCGGGTGCCGTAGGCCGGCCGGGACGCGCCATGTCGTCCCGGCCGGCCGCCGTGCGCCGCCGTGCCCGCCGTGCCCGCCGAATATGCGGAACCGCTTGTTTCGGCGCGTGGTAGCGGTGAGTATCGGCTCCGTGACAGCGACTCGACCGGCACGTCTCACCGGCGCCGCGCTCTGTGGCGCACTCGCACTCGTCATCGTCGTCTGGCTCCTGCGGGACCTCGCGGCCTTCGGCTCCCCGGCCGAACTCGCCTGGTACTGGGCGGGGGAGCACGTCTTCCTGCTGCGCCGCAGGGCCGCCACCTCGCTGGTCGACCCCCTCCTGCTCCTCGCCTGCGTCGCCACCGCCGTCGCCGCGCTCCGCTCCCCCCGCGTCGCCCCGGCGCTCGCCGTCACCGGGGCCATCACGCTCGCGCTGCGGCTGCCCGGTCTGTGGGCCACCGGTGTCGACGCCCTGGTCACGACCCTCGTCACCCTCGCCCTCGCCGCCGGGCTCGTCCTCACCGCGGCCGCCGGACGCCGCCCCGCCGAGTTCCCGGAGGAGTTACCGACCCGCCCCCGCACGGGGCCGGCCGTGGCGGCCGGGGTGCTGTGCGCGGTGGGCGGTCTCGCCGGGGCCGCCTGGGAGGTGCACTGGGCCACCACGCTGCCCGTCGAGTTCACGGTCGACCGCTTCACCGGCGGGCGCTCGCTCCTTCTGCCCGCACTGGCGGTGCCACCGGGCTGGCTCAACGTGGTCCTCGCCGGACTGCTCCTGCTGGCCGCCACGAGCGCCTTCGCCCGCGTCCCGCTCGCGCGGCCTCTCGGCCTGCTCGCCGGCCTCCTCCTGACCGGTTGGGGCGTCGCCGGAGTGGCCCTCGCGACGCGACTCGGCCAGGTCGAGCACTTCGGCGCGCTGGAGCCCGTCGGCCGGCTGACCCTCGCCACCTCGGTGTACGACCTGCTCGCCGGGGCCACCGTGCTCGTCCTGCTCGCCGTCCCCGGCGCCCCCGCGCGGCCCCTCCGCCACCACCCGGTGGCCGCCCTGCCCCCACCACCACCCCACCCGCGCCCGCCCGGCTGGTGAACGCCCTAGGGGGTGTCTTGCCGATCTTGCCGGGCTCGCGTGCCCTGGCACCGCGCCTCGCCGCGTTGTCGTCGGTCGCCAACTCCCCCGTAGCCCTCCGGGCACGGGAGGTACCCCCACCGCGTTGTCTCCCTCCTCCGCCTTGCGATACACGGCACCAGACCCCGCTCCCTGATCCGGCCTGATCGACAAGACACCCCCTAGCTGTATTGACCTGCAACGTTGTTGACACGGCTGATCGGCGGGTGTCCGTCGAGTGCGGTGTGGCAGCGGTGGTGGTTGTAGGTGTGGAGGAAGTCT
>NZ_JBIAPJ010000011.1:0-218459 GCF_042888285.1 Streptomyces sp. NPDC003035
CGCCAACGCTCCGCGTTGTCTCCCTCCTCCGCCTTGCGATCCACGGCACCAGACCCCGCTCCCTGATCCGGCCTGATCGACAAGACACCCCCTAGCCCGCCCCCGCGAGTCGCGCCAACCGGGTAGTCCTCGCGCCGGTCGGTCGTGTGCGCGACGGGGGCCGGAACGAGTCCCTGTACCGTCACGATCCGGAGCTCTGGCACTCTTCCCGAGGATGCGCGTTGCGTCGAATCACCGTTGCTCTCACGTTGCTGGCGACCCTCGCCGGTGGCACCTTCGCGGGCTCGCGGGCGGTCTCCGACGCGCAGAAGTCGCTCGGCGGCGGCCCGGACGGCCGTGGCACCACCCTTCTCGTCGTCGGCATCGACAGCCGCGCGGGGCTTTCCGCCGCCGAGAAAGAGCGTCTCCACGCGGGAGGGAAGGGCTGCAACTGCACGGACGTGATGATGCTCGTCCATCTCTCCGCGGACGAGCGGCGGGCCAGTATCGTCTCCATCCCCCGGGATTCCTACGTCCAGTACGCCGCCGACCCGGCGACGACCGCCGCTGCCGGGCCGGCCCGCTTCGGAAAGATCAACGGGGCGTACGCGCGCGGGGCGGGCCCCCTGACCGTACGAACCGTCGAGCACGTCACCGGCCTGCGCGTCGACCACTACGTGGAGACCGGGTTCACCGGCTTCGAACAGGCCGTCGACGACCTCGGCGGGGCGACCGTCTGCACGGACAAGCCTCTGAAGGACAAGGGCTCCGGACTCGACCTGCCGGCCGGCACCCACCGCGCCGACGGAAACGGCGCGCTGCGCTACGTCCGGGCCCGGCACCTCACACCGCCCGGAGACCTCGGCCGGGTCCGTCGCCAGCAACGCCTGGTGAACGACCTGCTGGCCCGACTCAGAGCCGAAGGTGCCCTGTCGGGCCCGGCCGACACGGCGCGCACGGTGCGGACCCTGCTGCGGTCCGTCCGCACCGACGACCGCACGAAATGGCACGACCTGGTCCGGGTCGGCTGGGCGCTCGGCCGGCTCCGGCCGGAGGACATCGAGCTCGCCACGGTCCCGATCCGGCTCTTCGACCACCGTGTGCCCGGAGTGGGTTCCACCCTGGTGTGGGACGAGGCCCGCTCCGCGGCTCTGTGGAACGCGCTGCGGGCGGACCGCCCCCTCACGGGGGACCCGCGCATCCAGCCCGTTCCGGAGACCCCGGTCACGATCAACCCGGCCTTCATCGCGGTTCGCGTGGACGAGCCGACGGTCGCCGATGCCTTGCGCCGTAACGGATTCGCCGTCACCGACACCTCGCACTCCGCGCCGGTCGTACGTCCCGAGGGCCCGCCCGTCATCAGGCATGCCCCCGGCCGGGAGGCGGAAGCGGCCACTCTCGCGGCGGCCCTGCCCGCCGCCCGCATCGAGCCCGTCGCCCACCACGACAGGTTCATCGATGTAGCCGTCGGCACTCGACCCGTCGAGGTCAGGACCGTCACCTACGACCGCAACACGGCCGAAGGTGCCCCCGTGACCGGCGACACCCTCCGCTGCCCCGACGTGGCTGCTACGAGTCCGTGGGACGGCGCGGTGCGCGCCACATCGCCCACAGCTCCGGCCCGTTCCCCGGAAGGCGCAGCTTCTCGCGCACGGTGAAGCCGAAGTGCTCGTAGAAGGGCAGGTTGGACGGTTTGGAGGACTCCAGGTAGGCGGGCATGCCCGCCGCGTCGGCCTTCGCCAGCCCCGAGCGCAGCAGAGCGGCCCCGTGCCCCTGGCCCTGGGTGGCAGGGTCGGCGCCGATCACCGCGAGGTACCAGTGCGGCTGCCGGGGCGTGTGCCGGGCGGCGTTCTCGACGGCCTCCCCGAACAGGGGAGCCCGGTCGCCGAGGATCGTCCGCAGCTCCTGGACGGTCTCCTCGTCCGGAACGGCCTTGGCCTGCGCCTCCGGCGGCACCCAGAAGGCGGCCGCGGCCTCGGTGCGCTCGCACACCGCGTGGTGCACGTACTGCCGGGTGAAGAGCGTGCTGAAGTACCGTTCCAGGCCCGCCTCGCGCGAGGCGTCGTCGGGGAAGAACCAGCGCATCATCGGGTCGTCGCCGAAGGCGCGGGTCAGCGTGCGACCGACCAGCGGCGCGTCGTCGATCGTCGCCGTCCTCGGAGTGTTCGATATCGACATAGGGCCCATTCTGCTCCTCGATGATCTTGCGCGGTGAGGCGGGGTGGGGAGCCGGTGGCAACCCCCGCAAGTCCGGCGAATGCCCCCTTATATGGCAGGATGCAGGGCATGAGTTCGAGTACGGCGGGTCTGGCACGGCAGTGGACGACGTGGGGACCGGTCGTGGCGGCCGTCGCCCTCGGGCTCGCGTGGGGACGCGATCTGCCCGGGTTCGCCGTCGGACTCATCGCGGTCTGTCTCATCGCGGCGGTGCTCGCCGCCGTCCACCACGCCGAGGTCGTCGCCCACCGCGTGGGCGAGCCCTTCGGCTCGCTCGTCCTCGCCGTCGCCGTCACGGTCATCGAGGTCGGACTGATCGTCACCCTGATGGCGGGCGGCGGCGACAAGGCCTCCACCTACGCCCGCGACACCGTCTTCGCGGCCGTCATGATCACCTGCAACGGGATCGTCGGTCTCTCCCTGGTCATGGGCGCCCTGCGCAACCGCGTCGCCGTCTTCAACGCCGAGGGCTCGGGAGGCGCGCTCGCCACGGTCTGCACGCTCGCGACCATGACCCTGGTCCTGCCCACCTTCACGACGAGCCGGCCCGGCCCCGAGTTCTCCGGCGCGCAGCTCGTCTTCGCCGCCGTCGCCTCCCTCTGTCTGTACGGGGTGTTCGTCGCCGTCCAGACCTTCCGGCACCGCGACTACTTCCTGCCCGTGGCGCGCGAGGGCCAGGAGTCCGAGGAGGACCACGCCGATCCGCCGACCGACCGGCAGACCTGGGCGAGTCTCGGCCTTCTCGTCCTGGCGCTCGTCGCCGTCGTGGGCCTGGCCAAGCTCGTCTCGCCGACCATCGAGGACGGTGTCGAGTCCGCGGGTCTGCCGAAGGCCGTCGTCGGCGTGATCATCGCGCTGATGGTGCTGCTCCCCGAGACCCTCGCCGCCGTGCGCGCCGCGCGCCGGGACCGGATGCAGACCAGCCTCAACCTGGCCTACGGCTCCGCGATCGCCAGCATCGGCCTGACGATCCCGGCGATCGCGCTCGCGTCGATCTGGCTGTCCGGTCCCCTGGTGCTGGGTGTCGGGCCCGTCCACATGGTCCTGCTGGTGCTCACCGCCGCGGTGAGCGCCCTGACCGTGGTGCCCGGACGGGCCACGCTCCTCCAGGGCGGCGTGCACCTCTCGATCTTCGCCGCCTTCGTGTTCCTGTCGTTCAGTCCCTGACGCGCACCACCCTCAGCTGCGGCGACCGCAGGATGTCCTTCTCGCAGAAGCGTGACGTCACCCAGCGCTCGCCCGCGTACAGCTCGGTCTGGTCGCTGTAGTGCGGCGACCGGGAGTTCGAGGACTGGGAGTACGTCAGGAGCGTGCGGGCCACCGGGCAGCCGCTGCCGTCCCAGCCCACCGCCTGGACATGGCTCGTCCCGTGCGCCACCTCCGTGTAGCCGCCGCCGGCCGGGTTCCACACGGGCTCGGTCTTGTTCCAGATGCCCAGCGATTCCGTGCCGCCGCTGACCGGGATGCGTGCCCCGTTCCGTACGACGAACTGGTGCGCGCCGAGTGGCGCGTCCAGCGGGATGCCGGCCGCCCGCAGTTCGGCCACCGCGTCCGTCAGCGCCTTGGCGAAGCCGGGCGAGGCGGTGTTCAGGGTGTTCGGCGTGCGGACCGGGTCGGCGGCCGAGAACGGCACCTTCCACTGTTCGGCGAGCGGGACGGCCCCGACGAACTTCCGCCAGAACCGGTCGAACAGCAGCGCGCCCCTGCTGTCCGTGTTCACCGTACGGTCCCAGGCGCCGATGACCCGACAGGCCTCCGGGTCACCGGGCAGCACGGTCGTGCACGCTGTCGCCGCGTCGGCCGCGGCCAGATCGCCGGCCGGGGCCCGGTTGGCGAACTGCTGCTTCTGGAGGTCGGCGACCGTCAGCCGGCCGCGCTCCGCCATCGCCGCGACATCCTCGATCCCGCCGCGGGTACGCAGCGAGCGCGGGGTGGCGATCGTGCCGAAGACCCGCTCGTAGCCGGTCAGCGGCCGGTCCGCGTTGGTCAGCCAGGCGCTGTCGTTGGAGTTCCCGACGTACGGGGCGTTGCGCAGTACCGGCATCTTCGACGGTCCGAAGACGCCGGGCTGGACCGCGTCCGGGTCCGATCCGAGCGCGCAGTCGGTCCGTGAACCGTCCAGGACGGCCACCCCCGAGGCCGGGTACGTCGCCCGGCCCAGCGGAGTGGAGCAGCGCTGTGCGAGGTCGTCGGTGATCCGGGGGAGTACCTGCGACTGAGTGAAGAGGGAGTTTCCGGCCGCGTCGGCCGCGATGGTGTTCACCCAGGGCAGGCCCTGGACGCGGCGCAGGGTGTCGAGGATGTCCGCCGTCGAGCGGGACCGGGCGAAGCCGAGCGCGGTGTCGGAGCCGCGCATGTTGGTGGCGTTCGGGTCGTTGAGCGCGTACGCCGTCGTGGCGGTCCAGGGCAGCGGCAACTGCGCCCCGAGCCCGGTGACGACAGGGCCGTACCGGGTCCACCACTGCGTACGGGTGACGGGCGCGCCGTCCTTCACCGGCACGGTGACGGTTCGCCGTGTCATCTTCTCCGGCTTCCCGTCGACCAGATAGGCGGTCGGGTCGGCCGGGTCGAGCGTGAGCTGGTGAAGATTGAGAGTGACACCGGTCGCGACCGTGTGGCTCCAGGCGACCTTGTCGTTGAAGCCGATGTTGACGACGGTCGTCCCGAGCAGCGAGCCGCCGGAGACGTTCAGCTCGCCGGGAATCGTTTGCTGCGACTGCCAGAACCGGCGGCCGCCCTGCCACGGGTAGTGCGGATTGCCGAGCAGCAGCCCGCGTCCGTTCGCCGTCGTACTGCCCTGGAACGCGACGGCGTTGGAACCCATGGTGGCGTTCTCGGCCGCGAACAGTTCGCGGGCCGCCTCGGCCGTACGAGCGGGGTCGGGGGCCGTGGTCGTGGTCGCCGCCGAGGGCGAGGCGGGAGGCTGGGCGGCCGTGATGCCGTCGATGCCGCGTCCCTGACCGCCGAGCACGGAGACCGCGAACCCGCGCCGGGCGACGTCGAGTGGGGTCACCGGCCGGACCCAGGCGGCATCCTCGCAGGCGGGGTCGGTGATCCGGTTCTGCTTCAGCCAGGCGTTGTAGCCGGCCGCCCAGCCCCGCATCAGCTCCTTGAGCCGGGCGCTGGGACCGGCCGGGGCGGGGGTGCGCAGCAGGCTCTCGACCGTGCCCGCCTCCCGTACCCCACGGAAGTACAGATCGCTGGAGAGGTTCCTGGTGGCGGAGGACAGCGAGCCGTCCGGCGCACCGTCGGGACCGAACCAGCGGGAGCGCTCGCCGTTCACGGTCACGAAGCCGTCGGCGAGCGTGCATATCTGGTCGGCGGCCTGGGCCCAGCCGGTGCCGAAGCCCAGGTTCGCGTAGTCCTTGGCGACGATGTGCGGGATGCCGTACTCGGTGTACCGGATGACCGCCGACAGGCCCCGGTCCGACGGGCGGTGGTGGCGTTCGCCGGAGTCGGCGACGGCCGCGGCGGGCAGCGACGCCGTGACGGTGGCGAGGGCCGCGCCGGCGAGCACGAGGTGCCTCAGGCGGGTGCGGAAGTGCAACGTGCCTCCCAACAGAGGGGTGGTGATTGCGGGTTGGACCATGCACGCAGCTGAGCGCTTGCTTTGTCAACATGCCGTTCGGTATCCGAGGTCCGACGCCATGCGGGCGTCCCGGTACTTGACCCGCCCCTCCGGGCGCACCGAGGATCCAGCCATGGAACGACTCCTCACCCGGACCGTCGACGGCGTCCTGCGCATGAGCGCGCAGCGCACCCCCGAGCGGATCGCCGTACGGTACGCCGACCGCTCCTGGACCTACGCGGAGCTGGACGCGGCCGTGACCACCGCGGCCGCCGTGCTGCGGGAGCGGTACGGGCTGGAGGAGCGCGCCCGCGTCGCGACCTACGGGCACAACTCCGACGCCTATCTGATCGCCTTCCTCGCCTGCTCGCGCGCGGACCTGATCCATGTCCCGGTCAACCACCACCTCACCGGCGACGACCTCGACTACATCCTGCGCCAGTCCGGCAGTTCACTCGTCCTCGCCGACCCCGCGCCGGCCGGCCGCGTCCCCGCCGACCTGCCCGTACGGGCCCTGCGGGACACCGACGACTCGTTCCTCGCGGCCCTCGCCGAGCCGGACACGTACGACACCGACCGTGACGCCCGCGAGTACGTCCAGCTGCTCTACACCTCCGGGACGACCGCGCTGCCCAAGGGCGCCAGGATGACCCACCGCGCCCTCGTCCACGAGTACGCCAGCGCCATCGAGGCGCTCGACCTGCACGAGGACGACAAGCCGGTCCACTCGCTGCCGCTCTACCACTCGGCGCAGATGCACGTCTTCCTGCTGCCGTACCTCGCGGTCGGCGCGGAGAACACCATCGTCGACGGCCCCGATCCGAAGGTGCTCTTCGACCTGATCGAGGCGGGCCGCGCCGACAGCCTCTTCGCGCCGCCGACCGTCTGGATCGGTCTGTCCCACCACCCCGAGTTCGCCGGACGCGACCTCTCCGGGCTGCGCAAGGCGTACTACGGCGCCTCGATCATGCCGGTGCCCGTCCTGGAACGGCTGCGCGGCCGGCTGCCCGGCCTTCGCTTCTACAACTGCTTCGGGCAGAGTGAGATCGGCCCGCTCGCCACCGTCCTCGGCCCCGACGAGCACGAGGGCCGGATGGAGTCCTGCGGAAAGCCGGTCCGCTTCGTCGAGGCCAAGGTCGTCGACGAGCACGGCGAGGAGGTCCCGGACGGCACCCCGGGCGAGATCGTCTACCGCTCACCGCAGCTGTGCGACGGCTACTGGGACAAGCCGGACGAGACGCGGGAGGCCTTCCGGGGTGGATGGTTCCGCTCCGGCGATCTCGCGGTGCGTGACGCGGAGGGCTACTACACGGTCGTGGACCGGGTGAAGGACGTCATCAACTCCGGGGGAGTGCTGGTCGCCTCCCGCCAGGTCGAGGACGCTCTCTACACCCATCCGGGCGTCGCCGAGGTCGCCGTCGTCGGTCTGCCCGACGAGCGCTGGATCGAGGCGGTCACCGCCGTCGTCGTCCCCAAGACCGAGGTCACCGAGGACGAACTCCTCGCCCACGCCCGCGAGAGGCTCGCTCACTTCAAGGCTCCGAAGAAGGTCCTGTTCGTCGACGAACTGCCGCGCAACGCCAGCGGGAAGATCCTGAAGCGGGAGCTGCGCGACCGATTCGCCGCCGCTCAGGACTCCTGAGCTTGCGGGTCAGGACTCCTGCCCGCAGGTCAGGACGCCTGAGTCCGCCGCTCAGGACTCCCGATCCCGCAGGTCCACGATCCGCTTGATCTTGCCCACCGACCGCTCCAGCGTCTCGGGGTCGACCACCTCGACCCCGACCGAGACACCGATCCCGTCCTTGACCGACCGCGCGATCCGCCGCGCCGCCTCGGCGCGCTGCTCGGGTGTCGCCCCCGGCCGCGCCTCGGCCCGTACTGTCATCGCGTCCAGCCGTCCCTCGCGCGTCAGCCGCAGCTGGAAGTGCGGGGCCACGCCGGGCGTGCGCAGCACGATCTCCTCGATCTGGGTGGGGAAGAGGTTCACCCCGCGCAGGATGACCATGTCGTCACTGCGTCCGGTGACCTTCTCCATCCGCCGGAACACCCGCGCCGTGCCCGGCAGCAGCCGCGTCAGGTCCCGGGTGCGGTAGCGGACGACGGGCATGGCCTCCTTGGTGAGCGAGGTGAAGACCAGCTCGCCCTCCTCACCGTCCGGCAGCACCTCGCCCGTGAACGGGTCCACGATCTCTGGGTAGAAGTGGTCCTCCCAGATGTGCAGGCCGTCCTTCGTCTCGACGCACTCCTGCGCGACGCCCGGTCCCATGACCTCGGAGAGCCCGTAGATGTCGACGGCGTCGAGAGCGCACCGCTCCTCGATCTCCCGCCGCATCGCCTCCGTCCACGGCTCGGCGCCGAAGACGCCGACCTCGAGCGAGGTGGACCGCGGATCGATGCCCTGGCGTTCGAACTCGTCGAGCAGGGTGAGCATGTACGAGGGCGTCACCATGATGATCTCGGGCCGGAAGTCCTGGATCAGCTGGACCTGGCGGGCCGTCATGCCGCCGGAGGCCGGGATGACCGTGCAGCCGAGCCGTTCGGCGCCGTAGTGCGCGCCGAGGCCGCCCGTGAAGAGGCCGTAGCCGTAGGCCACATGGACCTTGTGACCGGGGCGGGCGCCGGCCGCGCGGAGGGAGCGGGCGACGACGTCGGCCCAGGTGTCCAGGTCGCGCTGGGTGTAGCCGACGACCGTCGGCCGGCCGGTGGTGCCGCTGGAGGCGTGGATGCGCCGGATCTGGGACTGGTCGACGGCGAACATGCCGAAGGGGTAGTGGTCCCGCAGATCGGTCTTGGCGGTGAACGGGAAGAGGGCGAGGTCGGCGAGCGAGCGACAGTCCTCGGGACGGATCCCCGCCCTGTCGAAGGACTGCCGGTAGAAGGCCACGTTCTCGTACGCGTGGCGCAGGGTGGCCCGCAGGCGCTCCAGCTGGAGCGCCTCCAGCTCCGCGCGTCCGAGCCGTTCGCCGCTGTCCCGCAGATCCGCCATGTGCCGTCCACTCCCGTCCGAACGCCCTGAAGCCCTGAGCGCCTGAGCCCTGAAGCTCTGACATACGCCTACCGATCATTCGGTAGATCCTTACCGCACCCAGTCAATCCGGTCGCACCCGGCCCGTGGCAAGAGGGCGGCGCCGATTTTTCGCGCTCGGCCGGACGGCGGAGCGCGCACGGCGCTCGAAGGGCGCCCCCCGCCGCCGGGCGCTCCGGCACGGAACGGCACCTGCATATGACATCGGCAACAATGCGTTACACCTGTGTGCGGAGAGTGACGAAAGCCGAAAGTCCACGAACGGAGTCAGCCCATGTCGGTCGACACAGCGCCGGCGACACCCGCGCCCGCCCCCACCGCCGAGGTACACCAGATCCAGCTCAGCCTCAGCACCGCGGCGGCGCGCAACCTCGCGACCACCACCAAGTCCGAACCCCAGATGCAGGGCATCAGCTCCCGCTGGCTGATGCGCAAGCTGCCCTGGGTCCACACGCCCGGCGGAACGTACCGCGTCAACCGTCGCCTGTCGTACGTGGTCGGCGACGGCCGGGTGACCTTCATCAAGAACGGCTCCAAGGTCCAGGTCATCCCGGCCGAGCTGGCCGAGCTGCCCCTGCTGCGCGGCTTCGACGACCCGACCGCGCTCGGCGCGCTCGCCGACCGGTTCGTACAGAAGGAGTACGAGCCCGGCCAGGTCATCGTGCACTCCGGCAAGAAGGCCGACCACGTCTATCTGATCGCCCACGGCAAGGTCGAGAAGATCGGCACCGGCAAGTACGGCGACGAGACCCTGCTCGGTCGGCTCGGCGACGGCGACACCTTCGGCGGTCAGGTCCTCGCCGGGGACGGCAAGTGGGAGTTCACGGCCAAGGCGACGACCGCCGTCACGATCCTGGCCCTGCCACAGACGGCGTACAAGGCCGTCGCGGACCAGTACGAGAACCTGCGTGCCCATGTCCAGGGCCTCGGGTCCAACGGCCACCGCCGGCCCACCAACAAGGCGGGCGAGGCGGCCATCGAGCTGAGCGCGGGCCACGTCGGCGAGGCCGTGCTGCCGGGCGCCTTCGCGGACTACGAACTCAAGCCGCGCGAGTACGAGCTGAGTGTCGCCCAGACCGTCCTGAAGGTGCACAGCCGGGTCGCCGACCTCTACAACCAGCCGATGAACCAGACGCAGCAGCAGTTGCGCCTGACCATCCAGGAGCTGCGCGAACGGCAGGAGTACGAGCTGGTCAACAACCCGGAGTTCGGGCTGCTCAACAACACGGACTACGACCAGCGCATCCAGACCCACTCGGGCCCGCCCACTCCGGACGACCTCGACGACCTGCTGAGCATGCGCCGCGGCACGCAGTACTTCTTCGCCCACCCCCGGGCCATCGCCGCCTTCGGCAAGGAGTGCAACAAGCGGGGGCTGATGCTCGGTTCCGTCGACGTGGACGGGCATGCCATCCCGGCCTGGCGCGGGGTCCCGATCCTGCCCTGCGGCAAGATCGGCGTCAGCGAGCACCAGACCTCTTCGATCATCGCGATGCGGACCGGCGAGAACAACGAGGGCGTCATCGGCCTGCACCAGACCGGGATCCCGGACGAGATCGAGCCCGGCCTCAACTGCCGTTTCATGGGGATCGACGACAAGGCGATCATCTCCTACCTCGTCTCCACCTACTACTCCGCCGCCGTCCTCGTCCCGGACGCCATCGGCATCCTGGAGAACGTCGAGGTGCGTCCGCGTGCGTGACCGCCGCCCCCGGGCGGGCCGGGGGCCGCACCGCGGAGTGGCCTCCCACCACCCCCCGCCCCCCTCTGTCCCCCCACAAGAACCACCAGGTAAGGAATCCCGCGCATGACCACGTCCACGCAATCCGCCGTGCTGCGTACGCCCTATCAGGAGTCCGTGGCCCGCTACTGGAACACCAACCAGCAGGACCCGGTGAACCTGCGGCTCGGCGAGATCGACGGGCTCTACCACCACCACTACGGCATCGGCGACTACGACCCCGCCGTCCTCGCCGGCCCCGAGGACACGCGCGACGCGCGGATCATCCAGGAGCTGCACCGCCTGGAGACCGCCCAGGCCGACCTGCTCCTCGACCACCTGGGCAGGCGGACGCCCGACGACCATCTCCTCGACGCGGGCTCGGGCCGCGGCGGCACCAGCATCATGGCCGAGCAGCGCTTCGGGTGCCGGGTCGACGGCGTCTCGATCTCCGAGTACCAGGTCGGCTTCGCCAACGCGCAGGCCGAGAAGCGCGGGGTGGCCGACCGGGTGAAGTTCCACTTCCGGAACATGCTGGACACCGGCTTCGCCACCGGTTCGCGCCAGGCCATCTGGACCAACGAGACCACGATGTACGTGGACCTCTTCGAGCTCTTCGACGAGTTCTCCCGGCTCCTGGAGCACGGCGGCCGCTACGTCTGCATCACCGGCTGCTCCAACGACGTGACCGGCCTGCGCTCCAAGGCCGTCAGCCGCATCGACGAGCACTACACCTGCAACATCCACCCGCGCAGCGCGTACTTCCGCGCGCTCGCCGAGAACAACCTCGTCCCCATCGAGGTCGTCGACCTGACGGCGGCGACGATTCCGTACTGGGAGCTGCGGGCCAAGTGCTCGGTGGCGACCGGCATTGAGGACCCCTTCCTCACGGCGTACAAGGAAGGCAGCTTCCACTACCTGATGATCGTCGCTGATCGCGTCTGACCCTCTCGGCGGCGGTCCGGAGCCCCGGGTGGACGCCCGGGGTTTCCACTCCGCACCCCGCCCAGCACCATGGTTGCCTTAAGATCACACAATTGAGTGTGTTTGATCGTCTCGTCGGAAGTTCTTTGGACGAACCGGGAATTGGACAGTCATGCCTGTCCTGTGCCGTCCCGCCGTCCCCGAGCACGACATCACCCAGGAGCCCATCGAGGGCACGCCGGCCCACCCCGGATTCGAGGCGCGCAACGCCCTGTACGAATCCGGGGCCGAGGCGCGCGTGCCGGCCGTCGTCGAACAGGCGCTTGTGGTGCGCGGCACGGGCGGCGTCGGCGTACGACTGGAGGGCAGCGGCTCCCACCTGGTGCCCGACAGCGAGGACCGGATCGCCTACGAGGTGCGCGAGACCGGCTTCCCGGGCGGCCCCGCACCCGGCTCGACCGGCATCGTCACCGGCTTCGGCCCCGGCACCACCGCCGAGGCCCCCCTCGGTCGCTGGACGGGCGAGAGCCCCGTCGAGGAGATCCCGGAGATCCGCCGCGAGGCGGTCCCTCTCGACCCGCCCGTCACCACTCCCACGCCCTCCCCCCACCTCGCACCCGTGAAAGTCGCCTCATGACCACCACCGCCACCCCCCAGTCCGCCGACACCCCCCGCGTCCACTTCTGGGCCGTGCCCGACCTGACCGGCCTCGACTTCGACCCGCTCCTCGCCAAGCTGCTCCACGAGGACCCCGTCACCCGGGTCCGGCTGCCCCATGGCGAAGGCCACGCCTGGCTGGTGACCCGGTACGAGGACGTCAAGTTCGTCTCCGTCGACCCGCGCTTCAGCCGTCAGGCCGTCTGGGGACGCCAGGTCACCCGCCTCGCCCCGCACTTCATCCCGATGGACGGCGCCGTCGGCTTCGCCGATCCGCCCGACCACACCCGGATGCGACGCGTGGTGGCCCGTGCCTTCAGCGCCCGCGCCCTGCGGTCCCTGCGCGACCACGCCCAGGCCACCATGGACCGGCTCCTCGACGCCGTGGAGGAGCAGGGCGCCCCCGCCGATCTGATGGCGATGGTCAACCGGCCCTTCCCGCTCGCCATGGTCAGTGAGCTGATGGGCGTACCGGAGAGCGACCAGCCGCTGATGGCCGGATGGTCCGACACGATCATCTCCGCCGGGGCCGGCCGCGAGGCCAGCGAGCGGGCCAAGGCCGACATGGGCCAGTACTTCACCGAGCTCATCGACCGCAGCCACGGCACGGGGCGGGAGACCCTCGCCGCCGTACTCGCCGACGCCGTCGACGACGCCACGCTGGAGCAGCACGAGGCCGTCGGGCTCGCGGTCCTGATCCAGATCGGCGGCGCGCACGCCGTGCGCAACAACAGCGCCAACATGGTCTACGCCCTCCTCACCCACCCCGACCACCTCGCCCGCCTGCGCGCCGAACCCGACCTGCTGCCCCAGGCCGTCGACGAGCTGCTGCGCTACATCCCGCACCGCAACGCGGTGGGCCTGTCCAGGATCGCCCTGGAGGACGTCGAGGTCGGCGGCGTCCTCATCCCGGCGGGCGACCCGGTCTACGTCTCGTACCTGACCGCCAACCGGGACCCTGACGTCTTCCCGGACCCGGAACGGCTCGACTTCGACCGCGACTACAACCCGCATGTCGCCTTCGGCCACGGACCGCACTACTGCCCGGGGTCCCAACTGGCGCGCATCGAGTCCGAGATCCTCCTCGACTCCCTCTGGAAGCGGTTCCCCGGGCTGCGGCTCGCCGTGCCCGAGGAAGAGATCCGCTGGCAGCGCGGCGCGCTGATCAGAGGCCCCGAGACCCTGCCGGTGACGTGGTGAGAGGGCGGACGGCACCATGACGACGATCCGCCCGGCCGACGGGCTCGTCGTGCCGCCCGGACACGGAAAGACCCTGACGACGGCGGCCCAGCGGGTGACGTTCAAGGTCACCGGCGAGCACACCCCCACCGCCTCCACCTTCGAGGTCGAGGTCCCGCCCGGATTCGACGTGGGCGCCCACACCCACGGCCACAGCGAGGAGCTCTTCTACCTCCTCGAAGGAGAGCTGGACGTCCTCGCCTTCGAGCCGCTCGTCCGCACCCCCGACCGGTGGCGGGACTGGGAGTCCGCCTCGGGCGAACGGGTCGTACGGGCCACCCCCGGCACCCTCATCCTCGTGCCGCCCGGCTGCCCGCACGCCTTCGCCAACCCGACGGGCGAGCCGGCCCGGATGCTGTTCCAGGCCTCCCCGCCGCCCGACCACGAGCGCTACTTCGAGGAACTGATGGAGATCCTCGGCGCCGGTGGAGACGTCGACCACGCCGCCGTCGAGGCACTCCGCCGCCGCTACGACATCGAACAGCTCACCCCCCTGCGCCACGCCCCCGGGTGACCGCCGGGCCGGACCGCCGGGGCCGGACCGTCGTGTCGGACCGCCGGAGCGCGGAAACCTGTTTGCCGTGCTCCGGCGGCCGGTGCTGGAGTGACCCCCATGGACCACGAAGCGATACGCGACCTGTACGACCGCCGGCTGCGCCTCGGCGCCCGTCCCGACGGGCCCGGCATGCGCGTCGAGCGCGTCGGTCCGGTCGTACGTCAGACCGGCCCGGCGCACGCCTGGAACGGCATCCTCTGGTCCGGCCTCGACGAGAGCGGCGCGGACGTGGACGCGGCCGTCGCCGAGCAGATCCGCCACTTCACCGCGCTCGGCCTGCCCTTCGAGTGGAAGGTCTACGGGCACGACCGCCCGGCCGACCTCGGGGCCAGGCTGCTCGCGGCCGGGTTCACCGCCGAGGACCAGGAGACCCTGATGGTCGCCGAGGCGGCCTCGCTCCTGGCCGCCGTGTCCCTGCCCGAGGGCGTCGAGCTGGTCCGGGTCACCGACGCGGCCGGGGTGAAACGGGTCACCGAGGTCCACGACCGGGCGTTCGGCGGCGACAGCTCCCACATCGGCCGCCAGCTGCTCGACCGGCTGGCCACCGCGCCCGACACCGTCGCCGCCGTCCTCGCCATGGCGGGCGACGAGCCCGTCAGCGCGGCGCGCCTGGAGCTGTACCCCGGTACGGAGTTCGCCGGCCTCTGGGGCGGCGGCACGGTCGAAGCCTGGCGCGGCAAGGGCCTCTACCGGGCCCTGGTCGCCTTCCGTACCCGGATCGCCGTCGAGCGGGGCCACCGTTTCGTACAGGTCGACGCGGCCGACACCAGCCGCCCCATCCTTCAGCGCCTCGGCTTCACGGCCCTCACCACGACGACCCCCTTTGTGTACGTCCCGGAGGGCGCCCAGGTCTGAGCGGCTACGTCGGGTCTGCCCGGTGATGTCCGCGGGGCGCCCGGGGGGCCGCGTCCTCGGGGCCGACACCCAGGAGGGCCAAGGTGGCGGCCCGTAGCCATGTGGCCGCCTCTTCCACGGACATACGGTCGGCCCCGGCCTCGTCGCCTGCCGCATGGCCGAGCGCGATGACCGCGGCAGCCAGCCAGGTGGCGGGGGGCGCGGGGTCGAACTCCCCCGACGCCTGGCCCTTCTCGATCAGCCGGGTGAGCCGGGCCGCGACGGGCTCGTGCCGAGCCTGGTCGGCGGCGGCGCCGGCAGCGGTGCTCGGGAGCTGGAGGAGCACCGGATTGCCTGCGAACTGCCGCCAGCCGATGTCCTGGAGCAGCAACAGCTGGTCCAGGGCGGGACCGCCGCTCTCTTCCGCCTCGTCCATCGCGGCCATGGCCTGGTCCGTGAGCCGGTCGACGACGGCGTCCAGCAGCGCGTCACGGGTGCCGAAGTGCGCGTACACGGTCTGGCGGGTCACGCCGGCCGCGGCCGCGATGGCGGCCATTCCCGCATCGGGCCGCTCGGCCAGGAGCCGGACCGCGGCCTCCAGCACCGCGACCCTGCTGCGCTCGGCGTCCGCGCGGCGGCGTGGGCGCCCCCGCGACGGCTCGCCCGGGGTTTCGACAGCAGACAACTCTTACACCCTTGTCAGAAATAGATCTTCGCTATATCTTACAGCGACGTAAGAGTTTGCTGCGAGGCGCAGCCCTGGCATGGCAGGAGCATGGTGATCCCTCTCCACGCGCAACCTCCCCGGCGGTTCATCGCCGACTTCTTCACGACCTTCACCGAGGCCGTGGTCCACGGCTCGGAAGACCCCTCCGACCTCATGTCCAGGTTCTACACCCGCGACGTCGTCCAGGTCGCCGACGGCATACCGCTCGACTGGGACCGCCTCGTCGCTCACCTCGGCCCGGTGCGCAAGAACCTGCGGGAGTTCCGGTTCGAGGTGGACGAGGCGCTCGCGGACGGCTGCCGGATCGCGACCCGCTTCACGATCCACGCCCGGATGCGCAAGGCCGGACCGGTGTCCACGCGCGTCCACATGTTCGCGGAGTTCACCCCCGACGGCCTGCTGCGACGAGCCGAGCAGCTCACGCGGTCCGTCACCCCCGCCGAATCCGGGGCGGGGGAGTGATCCGCATGCGCGTCCGTCTCGTCCAGGGCCTCGCCCTGCTGTCCACCGGCGCCCTCGCCGGGGCCTTCGGCTACGGAGCGGCCAACCTCGTCCCGACGTTCAACGCCGTGCCGCTCGAGATGAGGCTGTCCTTCCACGCCCAGCTGATGCAGATGAACGGCATCACCATGCAAGGCGCCATGGCCCTGTCGGCGCTCAGCGCGCTCGCGCTCGCCGCCATGACGCGCGGCACCTCCCGGCTCCTGGCCGCGGGGGCCGGGCTCCTCGCCGTCGCGTCCTTCCTGATCACCCGTCTCGGCAACGTCCCCATCAACGGCCGCATCAAGCAGTGGGCGGTCACCTCGGCACCCCCCGATCACGCCGAGATCCTGGCCCGCTGGGAGGCGTTCAACTACGCCCGCACGGCAGCCGCGTTCGCCGCCTTTGCGCTGCTGATCTTTCTCGCCCTGCGCCGAGGCGACTCCACTCGGGAGCCGGACGTCACCCTCTAGGGACACCGAGCCGCGAGCGCTGCCCGCACCGCGCGGAGCGCGGGACGGACACGGGGTCCGGCCGGCGCTGACCCCGCCCCGGCCGCGAGCGACGGCCGGCTGCCGGGCCTTCCTGGCCGCTGCGGCCGCAACGTCCGACGACGCTGTCACCCCGCCTTCGCGGGGAAACCGGCTCCACCCGGCACGGGGCTCTCACCCGATCCTTGGGCCTGACCACTTCGCCCCTTGACCCGTCCCCCAAGGTCCGGGTTTAGCGTTCTGGACGACGAGGAGGTGCACATGCGTGCAGGTGAAGCGGCCGCAGCAGCCGGCGTGACGGTCAAGGCGCTGCGCTACTACGAGGACTGCGGACTGCTCAGCCCCGGCCGTAGGACCAACGGCTACCGCGACTACACCGCGCAGGACGTCCGGCTGGCAGAGGAGATCCGCAGCCTTGGGGCGCTCGGCCTCACCCCCAAGGAGACGGGGCCATTTCTCGCGTGCCTGCGCGCGGGACACGACACGGGCGACCACTGCGTGGAGTCCCTGGCCGCCTACCAGCAGAAGATCGACGCCCTGGACCTTCTCGTCGCCCGGCTGACCCACAGCCGGGAACAGCTGATCCGCCGCCGAGACGCGGCGGCCCGGAGAGGCTTCCCCTCTTCCACCGAGCCGACGAAGGAATCACGCGCGATGCTGCCCACAGCCGACCCCCTGCCCGCCGGCCTGCCGACCCCCGTGGACGACGGGGCCGCCGACCACCTGCCGGGCCGTACGCTCCCCGCCCTGTCGTTCAGCGGCACGGACGGCAGCCATGTCCGCCTCGACGCGGTCTCCGACGGCCGCTGGGTGCTCTTCCTCTACCCGCTCACCGGAGACCCGGCCGCCGACATCCCCGAAGGCTGGAACGAGATCCCGGGCGCCCGGGGCTGCAGCCAGGAGGCCTGCAACTTCCGCGACAACCTCGACGCCCTACGGGCCGAAGGCGTCGACCGCGTCCTTGCCCTGTCCTCGGACCGAGCGGACTACCAGCAGGCGCTCGTGGACCGCCTGCACCTGCCGTACCCGATGCTTTCCGACCCCCGGCTCACACTCGCGGACGAGCTGAAGCTCCCGACGTTCGAGGCCAACGGCCAGACGCTCTACCGGCGCCTCACCCTCGTGCTGCGCGGCACCACGATCGAGCACGTCTTCTACCCGGTCTTTCCGCCGGACACCCACGCCGACGAGGTGGCGCAGTGGTTCCGGGAGCATCGCGACGTCTCACCGATGCGATGAAAGGCCACCGTCCCGCCCCACAGCCGCGCCGGCTTGCCCGCACCAAGCCGCGCGCGGAGTTGCGGTTGCCCGAACATCTCGGCGAGGCCGAACGGCAGAACTGGATCGCGCGCCTCGGCCGGGAGGCGCGCGCCGCGGCGAGGCTGAAGCATCCGGGGATCATCACCGTGCACGACCGGATATCCGGGCCGGACGGACGGCCGTGGATCGTCATGGAGCTGGTCTCCGCATGGACATCACCCCCGCGCACAGAACCCAGGAACTGGTCACGACATCACACACGCCCTAGACGTCGCCGTCCGTGACGGATGTCCGGTCCGTGCGGCGGAAGGCGGCCCGGTAGGTGTTCGGCCTCTGGCCGGTGTGGCGGGCGAAGAGGGCGGCGAAGGTGCCGGGGTCCTGGTAGCCGACGGCCGCGGCGACGGCGGCGACGGTGCGGTCGGTGGTCTCCAGAAGATGGCGGGCACGGCGGACCCGGGAGGCCTGCAGATGGGCCAGCGGACTGCGCCCGGTCTCTGCGGCGAAGCGGCGCAGCAGCGTGCGAGTGCTGACCCGGAAGGCGTCCGCGAGCGCGGCGAGGTCGTACCGCTCGGCGAGGTTCTGATCGAGCCGCCGCATGACGCGTTGGGAGAACTCCCGGCCGGGCTGCGGGAGGAGCCGCGGGTCGACGTACGGGGTCTGGGAGGTCCGCGCGTCGTCGAGGAGCGCCACCCGGGCGGTAGCCCGGGCCACCCGGGCGCCGTCGTGGCGGCGGATCAGGTCCAGAGCGAAGTCGTACATGGCGCTGAAGGCGGCTGTGGTCGTCACCCCTGTGTCGGTGACGACCAGGTGCTCGGGCCGCACATCGGCGTCCGGGCAGCGCCTGGCCAGTTCGCCGGCGTGCAGCCAGGACGTGGTGGCCCGGCGCCCGTCGAGGAGCCCCGCCTCGGCGAGCAGAAACGCGCCGACGCAGAGGGAGACGACGGCGGTGCCGGCGGCGGCCTGCCCGCGGATCGCCGCGATCTCGGGGGCGAGCCGGGCGAGCCGCGCGTCGAGGTCCGTGCCCGGGCGCAGTTCGAAGCCGGGGACCACGAGGGCGTCGACCTCGCGCAAGGGACGCACGTCCAGGCTCGCGCCGCCCGAGGCGGTGACCCCGCGGCGGGGTGAGACGACCGTCACCCGGTAGCCGGGCGTGTCCGGTCCGGCGACGTGCCCGGCCATCGTCAACAGGTCGGGGACGCCGAACACTTCGGACGCGAAGCAGCCTGGGTACGCCAGGACCCCGACCCGCAGCGCACCCGGCCCCGCGCCCGGGCCCACACCGTCCTCCGTCTGCCATGTCGCCCGCGCCATCGCTCCCGTACCCCCTGGGTCTCCGCCCCGTCTCGCCGACCGCGTGCCGCCCGCCCCTCACGTGTGGCGAGTTTACCCCTGGCCTTGGCGATCCCGCCCCTCACCGCGCGGGCGTATCCGGACCAGGCTGGCCCCATGAGCGACGACGACCCGATCAGCGACTTCATCCGCCGGAGCATGACCGTGAAGGGGGTGGAGAAGACGGTGTACGTGGCAGGGTCCGGCCCCGCGGTCGTGGTGCTGCCCGAGATGCCGGGCATCAGTCCCGATGTCCTGCGGCTCGCGCGCTGGGTGCGGGACGCGGGCTTCACCGTCCATGTGCCGTCCCTGTTCGGGACGGACGGCGCCTTCCCCACCGTCGAGGGCGGCCGGGAGGTCGTCCGCCGCGCCTGTGTCAGCGCGGAGTTCCGCGCCTTCGCCGGGGGCGGCACCAGTCCGGTGACGGTCTGGCTGCGGGGCCTGGCGCGCCAGGCCCACACCGCGTGCGGTGGGCCCGGGGTGGGCGCGATCGGCCTGTGCTTCACCGGCAACTTCGCCCTCACCATGGCCCTGGAGCCGGCGGTGATCGCCCCGGTGGTCAACCACCCGTCGCTGCCGCTCGACGACCCCGGCGGACTCGAACTCGACGAGGCGGACGCGCGCGCGGTGCGGGACCGGCTCGACCGCGACGGACTCACCGTTCTCGCCTACCGCTTCGAGGGCGACCGCTGGTGCACGGGGCAGCGCTTCGCCGCCTACCGCGCGCTGCTCGGCGACGCGTTCGACGGGCGCGTCCTCCCGGCCGGCGCCGCCAACCCGGCCCCGCCGCCCTTCTTCGCCGACCTGGTCGGCACCCCACACAGCGTGGTCACCGCCCATCTCGTGGACGAGGCCGGCCACCCCACGGTCCAGGCCCGCGACGAGATAATCGCCTTCCTCACCGAGCGCCTGTGTCCGGGCGGCTGAATATCCACAGGTGCATTGCCTGACCTGTCGGACAGGCTCCAGGGATCCGTCCGGGCGCCTACCGCGCCCAGTGGGCCGGACGCTCGAAGCCCTCCGGGAGACGGGTCGAGGCGTCGCCGCGGGCCGCGTTCAGCTGGGGCTGGGTGAGGAACAGCGCGCCGGTGAGGTCCGCGCCGGACAGATCGGCGTCGCGGAGGTCGGCGCCGATCACGTCGGCCAGGGACAGATCGGCGCCCGTCAGGTCGGCCGCGATCAGCAGCGCGCCCCGCAGGTCCGCGCCCCGCAGCTTCGCCCCGCGCAGCCGGGCCCCGATCAGATCGGCGCCCCGACGGCTCTTGGGCTTGCCGCCCGCCGTGGCCCGCACCAGGTCGCTCGCCTTGAGGAGCAGCGGGTGGACCTCGCCCCGGACGGCGGCCACGTTCAGCTTCTCCAGCTCCTCCGCCGTGCCCTGCGTCAGGCCCTCCAGCCGGGCGACGGCCCGGCGCAGCTCGCCGTGGAGCGCAGGAGGCACGGGCAGGGCGAGGGCCTGGGTGAGGTGGAGCAGCATGCCGTGGAGCTGGCGCATCACGGCGAACACCTCGTACATCTGCCCCGAGGTCTCCGGCGCCTCGCGCCAGGACACGCCGCCGAAGGTGACCTGCGAGACCTGCTGGCCGGCGCCGAAGCAGTCGTACACCGTGCAGCCCGAGAAACCGCTCGGCCGCAGCGCGGTGTGGATGCCGCAGCGGAAGTCCTCCCGAAGGTTCCGGCAGGGCTCGCCGGGGGCCTTGTTCACGGCGAAGTCCGCCGACTTCGCGAACGGGAGGGCGACGCAGCACAGCCCGAAGCAGTTCGCGCAGTCGCCTCGGAGGGTCTCGGGCATGGTGGTGCTGTTCCTTCGTCGCAGGGGAGAGGAGCCCACCGTATCGCGCCCTCGGCGAAACCGGTTGCGGAGATCATCCGGGTCCGCCGAGGATCGGCGCCATGCCCACGTTCACGACGTACGACGGAACCGAACTCGCCTATGACGTACGAGGGGAGGGGGAGCCGCTCGTCTGCCTGCCCGGCGGCCCCATGCGCGACGCCGCCTATCTCGGCGACCTCGGAGGGCTCCCCGCGCACCGCACGCTGATCGTGCTCGACCTCCGCGGCACCGGCGCGAGCGCGGAGCCCGCCGACCCCGCTTCGTACCGCTGCGACCGGCAGGTGGCGGACGTCGAGGCGCTGCGGCTCCACCTCGGTCTGGAGCGGATCGATGTGCTCGGCCACTCCGGATCCGGAAACCTGGCCATGCTGTACGCCGCCGCGTACCCGCGGCGGGTGAGCTCCCTCGTCCTGGTCACCCCCGGCGTGCAGGCCGTGGGCATCGACGTCACGGACGAGGAGTGGGACAAGGCCGTGGAGGTGTTCGCGGACCGGCCCTGGTACCCGCGGGCGCGGGCCGCGCTGGCGACGATCGGCCCCGACACCCCGATGCCTGAGGTCATGGAGATCATCAGTCCCTTCGCGTACGGGCGTTGGGACGAGACCGCGCAGGCCCACGCCGCCGCCGCCGAGCACGAGGTCAACTGGGGGGCGGCCACGGCCTACTACGCGCCCGGCGCTTTCGACCCGCCGGCGACCCGGGCCGCCCTCGCCGCCCTGACCGCGCCGGTCCTGATCCTGGCCGGAGAGTGCGACGGCGCGCCGACCCCCGCGCGTGTGGCCGAGCTGGCGGAGGTCTTCCCGCACGCCGAGACGGCCGTTCTGCGCGGCGCGGGGCACTTCCCGTGGGTCGACGACGCGGGCGCCTTCGTCCGCGCGGTCGCCGCCTTCCTCGACCCGGCGGTCCGCACGGTCCGCGTGGGCGGGGTCCGTCTCGCGTACCGGGTGTGGGGCGAGGCCGACGCCCCGCCCGTGGTCCTGGTCCACGGCCGCGGCGGGAACAGCGCCGACTGGGCGCGGGTCGCCGAGGAACTGGCCACCGACCGGCGGGTGTACGCCGTGGACCTGCGCGGGCACGGCCTCAGCGACTGGACGGGCCCGTACGGGTTCGATGCCTTCCGCGACGAGCTGCGCGGCTTCCTGAAGGAGCTGGACCTCGTCGGCGCCGATGTGGTCGCCCACTCGATGGGCGGCGCCGCGGCCTCCCTCCTGGCCATGGACGAGCCGGGCCTGATCGGCCGGCTGGTCCTGGAGGAGGCGCCCGTCTTCTTCCCGCTCGATCCGCCGCGCGGCCTCGCCGCGCGCCCCGAGGGGCCCCTCGGTCTGGACTGGGAGGTCGTGCTCGCGACCGACGCCCAGCTGAACGAGCCGGACCCCGCCTGGCGCGAGGAGGTGGCGGCGATCACCGCTCCGACCCTGATCCTGGCCGGTGGGCAGGAGAGCCACATCGCCCAGGAGCAGCTGTCCTGGATGGCGGACCGGCTGCCCGAGGGCCGCCTCGTCACGATCGAGGCGGGGCACGAGATCCACGCGTCCCGGCCGGCGGAGTTCCTCAGCGCCCTGCGGGAGTTCGGGATCTAGGACCCCGCGGAGAACCCGCCCTCGGCTCCGGACCCCGCGGAGAACCCGCCCTCGGCTCCGGAGCCCTCGGTTCAGGCGCCCTTGGCTCCCGCGTCCTCGGCCGCCGCCACCGAACGGGCCCACCGGTAGTCCGCCTTGCCGCTCGGGGAGCGCTCGATCCGGTCGGTGATCACCAGCTGGCGGGGGATCTTGTATCCGGCGAGCCGGCTCCGGCAGTGGGTCTGGACGGCTTCCAGGTCGAGGGCGGGAGCCCCGGTGCGCAGCTGGACCACGGCCGCCACATGGTTCCCCCACCTCGGGTCGGGGACCCCGGCGACCAGGGCGTCGTACACGTCCGGATGGGACTTGAGCGCCTGCTCGACCTCCTCCGGATAGACCTTCTCGCCGCCGGTGTTGATGCACTGGGAGCCGCGCCCGAGGACCGTGACGATCCCGTCCTCGTCGACGGTGGCCATGTCGCCGAGCAGGACCCACCGCTCGTCGCCCTTCTGGAAGAAGGTCTCGGCCGTCTTCGCCGGGTCGTTGTAGTAGCCCAGCGGCACATGGCCGCGCTGGGCGAGGCGCCCCGGCTCGCCCACCGCCACCGGCTCGTACGTCACCGGGTCCACCACCCGCGTCCGCTCGTTGACCTCCAGGCGGAAGCCCTTCGCCGGGCCCGAGTCGTCCGTCGCCCTGCCGTTGGAACCGGACTCCGAGGAGCCGAAGTTGTTCAGGAGCAGCACGTTCGGTACGAGCGCCTGGAACTGCGCCCGTACCGTCTCCGACATGATCGCCCCGGAGGAGGAGACGCTGAACAGGGAGGAGAGGTCCGTGCCCTTGAGCGGGCCGTGGAGCGCGTCGATGAGCGGCCTGAGCATGGCGTCGCCCACCAGCGACACGCTGGAGACCTTCTCCTTCTCGATCGTGCGGAGCACTTCCTCGGGGGCGTACTTGCGGTGGATGACCACCCGCTGCCCGTAGTTGAACGCGATGAACGAGGTCAGCGTCGACGTGCCGTGCATCAGCGGGGGAGCCGGGAAGAAGGTCAGCCCCGCGCCGCGTGCCGCGACCCGCTCGGCCAGTTCCTCGGGCCGCTTGACCGGTTCGCCCGCGGGCTCCCCACCGAAGAGCCCGGCGAAGAAGAGGTCCTCCTGGCGCCACATGACGCCCTTCGGCATGCCCGTCGTACCGCCCGTGTAGATGATGAAGAGGTCGTCGGCGGAGCGTTCCGCGAATCCGCGCTCCGGTGATCCGGCCTCTTCCGCCTCGGTGAACGGTACGCAGGTCAGCGCGGGCGCGGCGGCGTTGTCATCGGGCGGGGTCCCCACCCGCACGAGGTGCCGCAGCTTCTCCGTCTGCGGCAGCGCCGCCGCCACCCGCTCCGTGAACTCGGCGTCGAAGACGAGCGCGGCCAGATCGGCGTCCCGGTAGAGGTAGACGAGCTCCTCCTCCACGTAGCGGTAGTTCACGTTCACCGGGACGATCCGCGCCTTGAGGCAGGCCAGGACGGTCTGCAGATACTCGACGCCGTTGTACAGGTGCAGGCCCAGGTGCTCGCCCGGCCGGATGCCGGAGTCGATCAGATGGTGGGCGACCCGGTTGGCGGCGGCGTCGAGTTCCGCGTACGTGAGCCGGCGCTCGGCCCCCGTGCCCGGGTGGTCGACGTACACGAGCGCCTCGCGGTCCGGCACCACGTCGACGACCGACTCGAACAGGTCGGCAAGGTTGTACTCCACCGTTCCTCCTGACTCCGTCGGTCGTCCGGCCCGCACCGGCCGAGGCCGTCATTAGAGCGCCGCCGGGCGGCGGGGGGAAGGGGTGGCGCAGAAGAATCTGACTGAGTGTCAGAAAACTATTGAACTGGAGGCGCACCTCCTGCAACCTGTTCCAGGTCTGGAGACGGGAGGACGTCCATGGGTGGGACCGAACACCTCACCGTGCAGCGCGAAGGCGCCACACTCGTGCTCACACTCAACCGGCCGGAGGCCAAGAACGCGCTCTCGCTGCCCATGCTGGTGGGGCTCTACGACGGCTGGCTGGAGGCCGATGCCGACGACACGATCCGCTCCGTCGTCCTGACCGGGGCGGGCGGCTCGTTCTGTGCCGGGATGGACCTCAAGGCGCTGGCGGGCAAGGGCATGGAGGGGGAGCAGTACCGGGACCGCATGCAGGCCGACCCCGATCTCCACTGGAAGGCGATGCTGCGCCACCACCGGCCGCGCAAGCCGGTCATCGCCGCCGTCGAGGGCTACTGCGTCGCCGGCGGCACCGAGATCCTCCAGGGCACCGACATCCGGATCGCGGGCTCCTCCGCGACGTTCGGGCTCTTCGAGGTGAAACGCGGACTGTTCCCGATCGGCGGGTCGACCGTCCGGCTGCCCCGCCAGATCGCCCGCACGCACGCGCTCGAGATGCTGCTGACCGGTCGTCCGTACAGCGCGGAGGAGGCCGCCCGCATCGGACTCGTCGGCCGCGTCGTCCCCGACGGCACGACGCTGGAGACGGCCCTCGCCGTCGCCGACCAGATCAACGCCTGCGGGCCGCTCGCGGTCGAGGCCGTGAAGGCCTCGGTGTACGAGACCGCCGAGATGACCGAGACCGACGGCCTGGCGGCGGAGCTGAAGCGCGGCTGGCCGATCTTCGGCACGGCGGACGCGAAGGAGGGCGCGCGGGCCTTCGCGGAGAAGAGGAAGCCGGTCTACCGCCGGGAGTGACCTTTCCCCACCCCACCAGGCGTCGGGGCGTGGCGTGGCGGGGAAAGGCCCGCCGCAGGTGCCCCGCCCGTACCTCGCCCGTACCCCGCCCGCCGCCTCCGCCGCCCCGCCGTCCCCGAGGAGACCCATGAACGCCGCCCCGACGCCGGACACCCTTCGCGCACCCTTCGTCGTCGAGTTCCCCTTCACCCGCTCGCTCGGCCCCGTCCAGTCCGCGTTCCTGACCGGACTGCGCGAGCGGACCGTGCTCGGGGTGCGGACCGGCGACGGGCGCGTGCTCGTCCCGCCCGTCGAGTACGACCCCGAGACCGCCGCCGAACTCCGCGAACTCGTCGAGGTCGGCGCCACCGGCACCGTCACCACCTGGGCCTGGAACCCCGACCCCCGCCCCGGACAGCCGCTGTCCACCCCCTTCGCCTGGGTCCTGGTCCGGCTCGACGGCGCCGACACCGCCCTGCTGCACGCCCTCGACGCGCCCGGACCCGAGGCCGTCCGCACCGGCATGCGGGTCCGGCTCCGCTGGGCCGCCGAACGGGCCGGCGCCATCACCGACATCGCCTGCTTCGAACCGTACGAGGGCGAGCCCGCGACGACCGGCGCGCGCGACCACGCCGGGACCTTCGACGACCCCGTCACCGGCATCGTCGCGCCCGCCCGGCTCGACTACACGTACACCCCCGGCCGCGCCCAGACCGGCTACCTCCAGGCCCTCGCGGACAACAGGACCGTCGGTGAACGCTGCCCGTCCTGCGCCAAGGTGTACGTACCGCCCCGCGGCGCCTGCCCCACCTGCGGCGTCGCCACGGCCGAGCAGGTCGAGGTCGGCCCCCGCGGGACCGTCACCACCTTCTGCATCGTCAACATCAAGGCGCGGGGCCTGGACATCGAGGTCCCGTACGTCTACGCCCACATCGCCCTCGACGGCGCCGGGCTCGCCCTCCACGGCCGGATCGGCGGCATCCCGTACGACCAGGTCCGCATGGGCCTGCGGGTGGAACCCGTGTGGAGCGACGACAGCCGCTACCCCGACCACTACCGGCCCTCCGGCGAACCCGACGCCGACTACGACACGTACAAGGAGCTGCTGTGACGCCGGACCGAGAGGTGGCGATCGTCGCCTTCGCCCAGACCGACCACCGGCGGCGCACGGACGAGCTCTCCGAGGTCGAGATGGTCATGCCCGTGCTGCACGACGTGCTGCGGCAGACCGGATGCAAGACCTCCGACATCGGCTTCACCTGCTCCGGCTCCTCCGACTACCTCGCCGGGCGCGCCTTCTCCTTCACCATGGCCCTCGACGGCGTCGGCGCCTGGCCGCCGATCTCCGAGTCCCACGTCGAGATGGACGGCGCCTGGGCGCTCTACGAGGCCTGGGTGAAACTCCTGACCGGCGAGGCCGACACCGCGCTCGTCTACGCCTACGGGAAGTCCTCACCCGGCTCCGTACGCGACGTCCTCACCCGGCAGCTCGACCCCTACTACCTCGCCCCGCTCTGGCCCGACTCCGTCGCCCTCGCCGCCCTCCAGGCGCAGGCGCTCATCGACGCCGGCCACACGGACGAGCCGGCCCTGGCCGCCATCGCCACCCGCAGCCGCGAGGACGCGAGCGCCAACCCGCACGCCCAGCTGCCCGGCGCCCGCCCTCAGGGCGCGTACGTCGTCGGTCCGCTGCGTACCGGCGACTGCCCGCCCGTCGGGGACGGCGCCGCCGCCGTGATCCTCGCGGCGGGGGACCGGGCCCGCGAACTCTGCGCCCGGCCTGCCTGGATCCGCGGCATGGACCACCGGATCGAGGCCCACGCCCTCGGCGTGCGCGACCTCACCGACTCGCCCTCCACCCGGCTCGCCGCCGAACGCGCCGGCGCCTTCGAGCGGCCTGTCGACACCGCCGAACTGCACGCGCCCTTCAGCTCCCAGGAGGTCGTGCTCCGCAGAGCGCTCGACCTCGACGAGAGGGTGAGGGTCAACCCGTCCGGCGGGGCGCTCGCCGCCAACCCGATGATGGCCGCCGGCCTCGTCCGGCTCGGCGAGGCCGCCGCCCGCATCCACCGCGGCGCCTCCGACCGCGCCCTCGCCCACGCCACCTCCGGCCCTTGCCTGCAACAGAACCTGGTCGCCGTCCTGGAAGGGGACCCCCGTGCCTAAGGAGCCTGTGGCCGTCGTCGGGATCGGCCAGACGAAGCACGTCGCCGCCCGCCGGGACGTCTCGATCGCCGGACTCGTTCGCGAGGCCGCCCTGCGCGCGCTGCACGACGCCGACCTGACCTGGGCGGACATCGACGCCGTCGTCATCGGCAAGGCCCCCGACTTCTTCGAGGGCGTGATGATGCCGGAGCTGTACCTCGCCGACGCCCTCGGCGCGGTCGGCAAACCGATGCTGCGCGTCCACACCGCCGGGTCGGTCGGCGGGTCCACGGCGCTCGTCGCCGCGAACCTGGTCGCCGCCCGGGTCCACCGCACGGTCCTCACCCTCGCCTTCGAGAAGCAGTCCGAGTCGAACGCCATGTGGGGACTGTCCCTGCCCGTCCCGTTCCAGCAGCCGCTGCTCGCGGGCGCCGGCGGCTTCTTCGCCCCGCACGTACGCGCCTACATGCGCCGCACCGGCGCCCCGGACACCGTCGGGTCCCTGGTCGCCTACAAGGACCGGCGCAACGCGCTGAAGAACCCCTACGCGCATCTGCACGAGCACGACATCACCCTGGAGAAGGTGCAGGCGTCGCCGATGCTCTGGGACCCGATCCGCTACTCCGAGACCTGCCCGTCCTCCGACGGCGCCTGCGCGATGGTCCTCACCGACCGCGCCGGCGCCCGGCGCGCGCCCCGGCCGCCCGCGTGGGTGCACGGCGGAGCGATGCGCAGCGAACCCACCCTCTTCGCGGGCAAGGACTTCGTCTCGCCGCAGGCCGGCAAGGACTGCGCCGCCGACGTCTACCGGCAAGCGGGCATCACCGACCCGCGCCGGGAGATCGACGCCGTCGAGATGTACGTGCCGTTCTCCTGGTACGAGCCCATGTGGCTGGAGAACCTCGGCTTCGCCGAGGAGGGCGAGGGCTGGAAACTCACCGAGGCCGGGGTGACGGAACTGGACGGTGATCTGCCGGTGAACCCTTCGGGCGGTGTGCTCTCCACCAACCCCATCGGCGCCTCCGGGATGATCCGCTTCGCGGAAGCCGCGCTCCAGGTCCGCGGGCAGGCCGGAGAACACCAGGTGGACGGAGCGCGAAGGGCGCTCGGACACGCGTACGGAGGGGGTGCGCAGTTCTTCTCGATGTGGCTCGTGGGGGACAGGCCACCCGCGGTCTGAGGTCTGTCGGCGCCCGGCGCCGCTCGCTACCCTGAGCCCCGGACGACGATGTCCGGGATGCGGGAGGAGCACGGACGTGGCGGAGAGCACCACCACCCAGCACGCCTTCGCGGGCTGGGACAAGCCGGAACTCGACCTCAGCACAGCCGATTGGCGGTCGAGCAGCCAGGGCGCGGGAGACGTCCAGATCGCCTTCGTCGAGGGCTTCATCGCGATGCGCAACGGAAGGCGGCCCGAGGCGCCGTCACTGATCTTCACCCCGGCGGAATGGCGGGCGTTCGTGGTCAACGCGCGTGAAGGCGAGTTCGACCTGACCTGACCTGACCTGACCTGACCTGACCGCCCTGGCCCGCCGATCATGAGCGCGGAGCATGATCCGACCCGGCTCCTCGCCGGGGGCTCAGCCCTCGACGCCGCGGGATGCCCCGCCGCGGTCTTCTGCGAGCCGGCCGGCGCCGGGCCGGTGCCGCGACGTCGTGGCGCGCTCACCACGCGTGAGCGCGCCGCCGTCGATCTCACCGTCCGTGGCGGCGCGGCAGCCGCCGGGGCCTGCCGCTCCGCGCCGCCCACCGCAAGCTCCGCACCGGCCGGGAGCCGTCCGGGACCCCTCGGGGAGCGGCCGGTGCGGCTGAGCCGGCGGCCCCTGTCGCGGGCCGTCCGGGCGCGGTCTCGGAGCCGTCCGCCGGACTCGCCCCGGCGCGTCGCATCGTGTGCCGGGGCACGTACCATGGCCCTATGTCCTTCCTCCGCCGCCGCAGCGCCGCCACACCCGCGGGCCCGGACTTCGACGTCCTGGCCATGGATCCGGGGGACTGGCCCGGCAACCTCGGCGCCGGTCTGCTGCCCGCCCCCGACGGCAGCTGCCAGGGCGTCTTCCTGCGCTACGACCTGTTCGGCGGCCGCGGCCCCGCGATGATCATCGGCAACCTGCCGGAGGGCTCGCCGGCCCGGGAGCTCGCGGACGGCCAGATCCCCTTCGAGGTCGCGCAGCTCCTCGCGGCCCTGGAGAACGACGAGCCGGTCGAGGTCCTCGACACCGAGGACATGCCGGTGATGCAGGGCGACAACCTGCTGATCGTGCGCCGCATCAAGCTCTCCGAGAGCCGGATCTCCTGCGTGCAGTTCGACCGCAGCGACAACGTCCTGGTGACGATCGCCAGTTGGGACCGGCCCATCACCGACGACCTGTACGCACTCCTCAAGCCGCTGCCCGCCGAGCTCTTCCAGCAGGGCTGACGGGGGGCGGGGGCCGATGAGCGCACGCGTCGACAGCTGGATCTGGGCGGTCCGCCTCACCAAGACCCGCTCCCAGGCCGCCGCGGCCTGCCGGGCCGGACACGTCAAGGTCAACGGCGAGCGCGCCAAGCCCGCGCAGCCGGTGAAGCCCGGTGACGAGGTGCGGCTCTTCCACGGAGGCCGGGAGCGGATCGTCGAGGTCAAGCAGCTTCTGACGAAGCGGGTCGGCCCGCCCGTGGCCGCCGAGGCGTACGTCGACAACAGCCCGCCGCCGCCCCCGCGCGAGCATGTGGCCCTCGCCGGCGTCCGCGAGCGCGGCGCCGGCCGGCCGACCAAGCGCGAGCGCCGCGAACTGGACGAGCTGCGCGGCCGGTCCTCCTCCTGAGAGCGGCCGCGCCCCGCCCGTACCTTACGGAGCGAACAGCGCGGCCAGCCGCGCCGCCGAGGTGCCGATACCGGTCGGTCCCCGCCGCAACAGCGCCGTACCACTGCCGGAGCGGACGTCCTCGGCGCCGTAACGCCGTACGCCGCGATGCCAGTTGAGGATTCCGGCGAGCCAGTCCTCCAACTCCCGTACGTACGCCTCGAAGGCCGCACGCCCCTCGGCGTTCAGCGCGAAGTCCTCGTACAGCATGGGCAGTTCATGCTTCTTCACATGCTCGAACTGCCGCAGCCGGCCCCGCATCAGGTCGTCGACCATGGCCACGGCGGTCGGGTAGTCGCAGTCGAAGAACGTCTGCAGCACGAGGACCCCGTTGTGGACCTCGCCCTCGACCTCGACCTCCTTCTGGTACGAGAAGAGGTCGTTGAGGAGCGCCGCGTAGTCCGCGGCCGAGTTCTCCAGGCTCCGGACCGCGCCCGAGCGGAAGATGCCCGGGGGCAGAGCGCCGGCGTGCCGCAGCCGGCACAGCTGCATCGTCAGGTCGGAGCCGAACGTCTTGCGGCGCATCTCGATGTAGTCGACCGGATCGGGCACCCGGTGCTGCGCCTGGTTGTGCAGCTCCCACATCCAGCTGTCGAGCATCGTGTCCATGGCGGCGCGCAGCTGGGCCCGGCCCTCCGGGCCCATCGGCCCGGCGGTCCGCGCCCACAGATCGGCGAGCGAGCGCTCCATCGGGCTGACCGCGAGCGCGGCCCCCGCGGCCGGATCGTCCACCGGCATACAGGACTTGAACCGCTCGGTGCTCTGCTTGGCGCCGATCAGGTCGCGGGGCTTGCCGAAGACGAGCGGATAGTAGTCGTCGCCGTACGTCCCCCAGGTCAGCCACTCGGCGCTGAGCTCCAGCTCCTCCAGGGTGGCGTCCGGATCGAGCCCTGCCGAGCAGAGGGCCAGGTCGAAGCCCTCGCACATCGGCCGGTCCCAGATGTCGTCCAGGAGCCCCATGCGCTCCGCCCAGTCGACGGAGAGTCGTTTCGCCTCCTCGTGGTGCGGGCTCAGCGTCAGCGGGTACGGAAGGTCGATGGCGGGCAGGAGTGAGGGCCCCACCTGCTGGTGCGGCACGTGTGTGAGGGTGCGGAGCCGCGCGGCGGCGGGCCGGCCGAAGAGCGTTCTGATGTCCAGCGCCGAGGTGCCGAGCACTCCGTCGAGATGCGAAGGCCCGGTGTCCAGGCCCTCGTTCATGTAGCGGCTGGAGCGCATGTGCCACTCGTGCCCGCCTGACTGCCAGTCCTGCAGCCCCTTCGCGTACGCTGCCACGGCCGCGCACTCCGCGGGGCTCAGCCCCTTCTCCAGACAGAGGGCCGGGACTTCGGTCAGGGCCGTGTTCTCGAACTGCTGCAGCCGGGAGGTGAGCAGGTCGTTGACGGCCTCGGCCGCCTCCTGCGTGGTGCAGCCGAGGAACGTCTCCAGGACGAGGACGCCGTTGCTGTTCTCCCCCTCGTCCTCGACCTCCCGCTGGTACGAGAAGAGGTCGTTGCGCAGATGCACCGCGTCGGAGAACGTGTCGCGCAGCACGTGCAGCGGCCGTGACCCCGCCACCGCCTCCGGGACCTCGGCGCCCGCCGCGTACTCGACCAGCCCGGCCGACCAGGGGGCACCGCCCACCTTGCGGCGCATCTCGATGTACTCGACGGGGTTCGCGATCCGCCCCTCGTTGATGTTGTCGAGCTCCCACAGGGACTCGTAGAGCAGTGCCTCGGTGGCTTCGGCGAACCGTTCCCGCCAGGCGGCGGACATGGCCGGTACGGTGCGCCGCCACAGGTCCGCGAGCCCCGCCTCCACCGGGTTGGTGGGCTCGGGGACGCCGGCCGTGGGGTCCAACGGCATGAACAGCGGCAGCCGGTCCAGATAGGCCTTGCCGGCGGCCCGGTCCTGGGTGCGCTTGAAGACTTCGAGGAAGTGGTCGTCGAAGAAGAAGACCCAGACGTACCAGTCGGTGACCAGGGACAGCGCCTCCGCGTCGCAGTCCGGGTGGGTGTAGGCACACAGCAGCGCGTAGTCATGGGACTCGAGGTCGTGCGACTCCCAGATACCGGAGCCCTCCAGCATCCCCATCTCCCGCGCCCACGTCCGGGTGTGCGTGCGGGCGGCCTCCACATGGGGGTTGAGTCGCGCCGGATACGGGACATAGAAATCCGGCAGAACGAAGGGCTGAGGCATGCGTGCGGGGCCTTCCGACGAGCGTGGGCAACTGTTCCCGCCCAGCCTTACCCCTTGCCCGCGCGACCCACGCGAACCCTCGGTTAGTCATATGAACGCCAAGGGGTGGCGTCGGGCCCCCGGCCCGGCGCCACCCCGCGCACTCCGTCCGGCGTCTCGCTCAGGCGCGGGAAACCCGCACGTCGGACGCCTTCACAAAGGCCACCCGGTGGCCGAACTGGATCTCGTAGTACTCCTCCTGCCCCCGGACGACCCGGTGCCCCGTGGTATCGAACACCGGCGCGAAGTAGTACTCGCCCGGGGTGCGGTCGCCCACCACGTACGACTGACCCGCGAGCAGCTTGTACGGCAGCGGCGAGACCGACTGGACCGGGACACCCGCCGGATAGGCCGAGGCCTCCGGATAGGCACGCCCGTACACCGGGATCTGCGTCGCCCCCTCCTTCGGCGTCAGGACCAGGCCCCGCGCGTTCACCGCGGTCGGCCGCTCCTTCGGATTGTGGAACCAGGCCTTCTGGCCGAGGTACCAGATCGCCGTCCAGTCACCCCGCCGCGCCGCCACCGCGTACTGCTGCCCCGTCGAGGCCCGCGCCCCCGTGTCGTTGACCCCGGTCGTGGAGTCCTGGCCGCCCGGGCGGAGACCGATGTCCTTCACCAGCGGCGCGTCGGCGCTCGGCGCCGTGTGCAGCCGGACCGCGCCGCTGCCGTGCGGCGCGCACGCCTGCCCCGCCTTGGCACAGCCCGTGTACACCGGCTGGTGCGCGCTGTAGTCCGGGCGGATCGTCACCACACCCGCGTCCGGGCCGGCGCTCGGGGTGAACGGCCGTCCGAGCAGCTGGAAGTAGTGCGCCCAGTCCCAGTACGGGCCCGGGTCGGTGTGCATCCCGCGGATCGTCGAGGTGACCGTGCCCGGCACGTTGTCGTGGCCGAGGATGTGCTGCCGGTCGAGCGGGATGTCGTACCGCTGCGCCAGGTACCGGACCAGGCGCGCCGACGTCCGGTACATCGCCTCCGTGTACCAGGAGTCCGGCGCCGTCAGGAAACCCTCGTGCTCCAGACCCACCGACTTGGCGTTCACGAACCAGTTGCCCGCGTGCCAGCCGACGTCCTTGAGCGGCAGATGCTGCGCGATATGACCGTCGGAGGAGCGCAGCGAATACTGCCAGGACACGTACGTCGGGTCCTGCACCAGCTTGAGGGTGACGTCCCAGGTCGCCTCCGTGTCGTGCACGACGATGTACTCGATCGACTGGGACGCGGGCCGGTTCCCCTTGTCGTGGTTGCCGTAGTCCCCGTCCCCGAACTCCTCGTACGGCGCCGGGATCCACTCGCACGCCACCGTCCTCGGGCACTCGGTCCGGCCCGCGTCCGCCGTGCGCAGCCCGAGCGACGCCACCTGCTCCGTCGCGGGCGCGATGTCCGCGTCGGGCGCGAGGGTGACCACCTGTCCGCTGTCCGTCGTACGGGACTCACCGGTACGGATCACGTCGTACACGTCGTTCGCGAACGTCGTCGCGGTCGCCGTGTCATCGGCCCCCGACCAGCGAGCCACCGCCCCGTACCAGTCGGCCGGGTCGGCGCTGAGCGGCCGGCCCGACGCGCGCTGGGCGGCGGCGAGAAGCGCGGCTCCGCCCTCGATGTTCGCCGCGGTCCCGGTCCGCAGCTCCTCGGCGGGGATGCCCGTCAACGCGGCCGCCCGCTCCAGCGTCTTGAGACGCTCCGGGAGCTGGGCCGCCGTCGGCAGCGGAGCCTCGTCCGCCTCCGCGACGTGGCGCGGCGCACGCGAGTCGTCGCCCCGCGCGTCCTCCTCGCCGTGCGAGTGGTGCGGGGCCCCGGCCAGAGCGGTCACCGCGTCCGTGAGGTGCATCGGACCGTAGCCGCCGGTCACACTCGGCGCGCCGCCGTGCGCGTCCCACCGCGACTGGAGGTACGACACCGCGAGCAGCACGCTCTGCGGCACACCCCGGCGCTCGGCGGAGGCGGCGAACTGCCGCTGGAGCGAGCCGGATTCCAGCGAGCCGGACGTTTGCGAGCCGGACTCCAAGGATCCGGCGGTGGCCGACGGGGCGGCCGAGAGAAGAGGGAACAGCAGAGCGGCGGACGCCACGGCGCCCACCGTCCGGGCGACCCGTCTGTGCGACGCGGAACGGTGCAAGGCAGCCTCCGGGAACGGGGGATGACGAGGGGGCGTGCGGGGCCGAACCCGTACAGGGGTATCGGCTTCCGGACCATCCGTCAATCACCCCGCCGGTCATGGGATTTCCCATGTCAGGAGGCATGTCGTGGAGTTTCGCGGCGGCGGCGCGCGGGCCTGCGGCGCGTCAGTGGAGTGGACCAATGAGGGCGGCTGCGAGGAGGGGACACGGACACCGCGCGCCCGGTGTGTCGGCACCGGGTGCGCGGTTGTCACCCCCGTGGGAGCGGACGGCGCGGAGTCACCGCGTACCGACCGCCGCGCGCACGGCCCGCCGTGCCATGGCGCAGTCGTCGTGCAGCCGCCGCAGCAGCAGCCGCTGTTCCTCGCCCGGCGAGACCGCGCCGGAGGGAACGGGAACCGAACCGGCGGGCGGCGCCTCCTTGATGGTGCGCTGCACCGCCGTCTCGTACGTACGGATCTCCCGCGTCAGCACGATCATCAGGTTCACCAGGAAGGCGTCCCGCGACGCCGCTCCCGCCTGCTGGGCGAGCTGACTGATCTGCCGCCGCGCCAGCGGCGCGTCGCCGAGCACCGCCCACATCGTCGCCAGGTCGTAGCCGGGCAGGTACCAGCCGGCGTGCTCCCAGTCGACCAGGACCGGGCCCGTGGGGGAGAGCAGGATGTTGGAGAGCAGGGCGTCGCCGTGACAGAACTGGCCCATGCCCTGGCGGCCACCGGCCTGCGCCAGGCCGTGCAGCAGCTTCTGCAGGTCGTCCCGGTCGCGGTCGGTGAACAGACCCAGCTCGTGGTAGCGCGCGATCCGCGAACCGTAGTCGAGCGGAGCGTCGAAGGTTCCGGCCGGCGGACGCCAGGCGTTCAGCCGGGCGATCGCACCGAGCGCGGCGCGCAGGTCCGCCCGGGGCGGAGCCTCCACGGGGTGGCGCGTCAGCGCCGCCGCCCGTCCGGGCATCCGCTCGATCACCAGCGTGCAGTTCTCCGGATCCGCGGCGATCAGCCGGGGGGCTCGCACCGGTGGCCGGTGCCGGACGAAGGAGCGATAAGCAGCTATTTCGTGCTGGAACCGCTCGACCCACGCGGGGGAGTGATCCAGTAAACACTTGGCGACCGCGGTGGTCCGCCCGGTCGTGCCGACGATCAGTACGGAGCGGCCGCTGCGACGCAGCACCTGCACGGGATTGAACTCCGGGCAGATCCGGTGGACGGACGCGATCGCCATCCTCACCTGGGCCCCCTGGGGGCCCGACAGGTCGATTCGCCCGCTGGGAGCCTGAGCGGTACTGCCCGCCCAGCGCCTCGCACGGCCCGCCGGGGAGACGGGGGCGAGATACGGTCCGCTGCCGGCCGGCACGGTGCGGTGCAGCGGCCGGGGCGGTGCGGACACGGAGGACGATGCTGTGTACATGGAGGAGACAGATCCCTTCGTGTGCCGACGATTTGCGTGCGTCGCCCCGCCCGGCCTCCGGGCCGCACCCTGGGGAATGAGGGCCGGTTACCGGGGCGGGGTGGCGCGTTCCTACCTGACACCCGGGCGCGGGTGGCGGAACATCGGGCGCACCCTGGCGAAGCCTGGCGAATAGTCGCCAGCCCTATGACAGGGGGTTACTGTCAACTCAGCCGAGAACCTGGGGGCTTAGACGTGACCGGACAGACCAACACCCGCCTGGCAGACCTTTTCGGCCTCGCCGGCTGGTCCAAGGGAGAGCTCGCGAGGCTCGTCAACCGGCAGGCGGCGGCCATGGGCCATCCGCAACTGTCGACCGACACCTCACGGGTGAGGCGATGGATCGACATGGGGGAGACCCCGCGCGATCCCGTACCCCGGGTGCTGGCAGCACTGTTCACCGAGCGACTCGGCCGTGTCGTGACCATCGAGGACCTCGGGTTCGTACGACACGGGCGCACCGGGAAACGGCAGAACGTCAGGAACACCGACAACCCTGACGGGCTGCCCTGGCCGCCCGAGCGTACGGCAGCGGTCCTCACCGAATTCACGGGAATGGACCTCATGCTCAACCGACGCGGCCTGATGGGCGCGGGCGCCGTGCTCGCCGCCGGCTCCGCACTCACCAGCGCCATGCACGACTGGCTCCACACCGACCCCTCACGCGCCGCCGCGGCGGCCCCCCGCGCGAACGATCCCCTCCACGCCGACCCCGCTGGTTTCGACCGCTACGAGGCCGCCCCCATCGGGTCGGAGGAGATCGAGGCACTGGAGCGCTCGGTGGAGGTGTTCCGCGCCTGGGACGCCTCCCGCGGCGGCGGACTCCAGCGCAAGGCGGTCGTGGGCCAGCTGAACGAGGTGGGCGGCATGCTCGCCTACCACCACCCCGACCACCTCCAGCGGCGCCTGTGGGGCGTCGCCGCCAACCTGGCGGTCCTCGCCGGCTGGATGTCCCACGACGTCGGCCTCGAACCCACCGCCCAGAAGTACTTCGTCATCGCCGCGCACGCCGCCCGCGAGGGCGGCGACCGGCCGCGCGCCGGCGAGGCCCTGTCCCGCGCCGCCCGCCAGATGGTCCACCTCGGCCGTCCCGACGACGCGCTCGACCTGATGAAGCTCGCCAAGTCCGGCTCCGGCGAGGAGGTGCTGCCGCGCACCCAGGCGATGCTGCACACCATCGAGGCCTGGGCCCAGGCGTCCATGGGCAAGGGCCAGGCCATGCGCCGCACCCTGGGCGAGGCGGAGGACCTCTTCGTCTCCGACCGTTCGGACGTGCCTCCGCCGAGCTGGATGCAGAACTTCGACGACGCCGACATGCACGGGATGCAGGCCCTCGCCTACCGCACCCTCGCCGAGCACGACCCCGCGGCCGCCGTCCCGGCGCAGCGCCACGCCAAGCTGGCCCTCGAACTGCGCCGCAACGGCCACAACCGCTCCAAGCTCTTCGACTACATCTCGCTCGCCTCGGCCTGCTTCATCGCCGACGACCCGGAACAGGCAGACCGGTACGCGCGGCTCGCCCTGGTCTCCATGGGGGAGACCTCCTCCCACCGGACCTGGGACCGGCTGCGCGAGATGTACCGGCTGACCGGGCAGTACGCCGGCTACGCCAAGATCGAGGACCTGCGTGAGGAGATCGAGCTCGCCCTGCCCAAGCCCGCCGCGAAGCGGCCGAGGACCGGCTCGATCTGAGCGGGCGGGCACCCGGCGCCCGGTACGAGAACCCATGAGAAAGGGCACACCGGCTCTGCCGGTATGCCCTCCTGAGCGGCACCGCCGCTACTGACCCACGCGGACCACCATCACGCAGGCGTCGTCCTCACGCGGTGCCTCGCCGAACTCCTCCACCACCGACCGTACGCAGTCCTGCGCGTCCCGCGCGCCGGCCAGCCGTGGCGCCAGCGCGAGGAGGCGCTGGGTGCCCGAGTCGTCCATCCCGCCACTTCGGGTCAGCCCGTCCGTGTGCAGGATCAGCAGATCTCCGGGGAGCAGCCGGATCTCGGCCTCCTCGTACGCGGCCCCGGCCGTCGCTCCCAGGAGCACACCCTCGGGCCGCTTCAGGGCCCGCCCCGTCCCGTTGCGGAAGAGCAGCGGGGCGGGGTGTCCTGCCTGCGCCCAGGAGAGCGTCTGGCTCACCGGGTCGTAACGGCAGCACATCGCGCTGCCCAGGGCCGGCTGGACCGAGGTCTCGAGCAGCTGGTTGAGATGGCTCATCAGGGCTCCGGGGCGGATTCCGGCCACCGCCATGCCACGCAGCGCACCGAGGAGCATGGCCATCGAGGAGGTGGCGGAGACACCGTGCCCGGTGAGGTCACCGACCGTCAGCAGGGCGTCCCCGTCCGGGAGGGCGAGCGCGTCGTACCAGTCGCCGCCGATGAGACCGGTCGTCGCGGCCGGCAGGTAGTGCCCGGCCACGTCGAGCGGGGCGCCCGGGCCGCCGTGGGCGAAGCGCAGCGAACCGCGCCACGGAGGAAGGACCGCTTCCTGGAGCTCGACGGCGACCCGGCGCTCGGTGCGCTCGAGGTGGCGTCGGCGTTGCAGACTGTCACGGGACTCGCGCACGGCGCGCTCGCTGCGGCGCAGTTCGCTGACGTCCCGTAAAACGGCCCACATGGAGGCCGTGCAGCCGTCGGCGTCGAGGACCGGCTCGCCCATCATGTGGACCGTACGGACCCGGCCGTCGGTGCGGACGATCCGGAACTCGCCGTCGATCGGCTTGCCGTCGATCAGACAGTCCGTCACCATCGCCTGGAGCACGGGCTGGTCCTCGGCGAAGACCATCGAGGGGAGTTCGTCCAGCGACATCGGACCGCTCTCCGGGGTCCGGCCGAAGATCTGGTACAGCTCCTCGGACCAGCTGACCTCGTCGTTGAGCAGGTTCCATTCGGCGCTGCCGACGCGGCTCAGCAGGGAGCCGGTGCGCGCGGGCGAGGGACCACCGTAGGCGGCGCCGGGGTCGGAGGCGGTGTCGGGCGCGGCGTCGATCTCGACCGCGTCGGGCAGGACGGGGAGCTCGTCCGGGAGGCCGGCCTTCAGCTGCCCCAAGTGGGCGCCCAGGTCGTCGAGTTGGTGCACGGCCAGCTCGCACAGGGCGCGCTGCCAGCGGTTCTTCGGGTCGTCCTCGTCCAGTTCGGCGTCCCGGCGCACGGCGTCCACGTCGCCGCGCAGACGGCGGGTCTGCGAGATCAACGCGTCCACCGTGCCGGGCTCCGGCGGCTGGGCGGGACGGTCCGCGGACAGATGGGACGGCATGTCGTACTCCGATACAGGCGCGGCGCGGGCGAGCTGATGGAACGAGGCCCGGAAACGACTGTTGCACAGGCGGGGACAGCCCGTAAGGGATTTGGCAACACTCGATACGGTGGTGCTTCTGACATATGCCAAAGGCCCGCCGATTATCGGCCATCGGGGTGGTAACGAGAAGGGGCGGTGAGAAGGTTACGGTGCTGGTGTGGTGAACGACGAGCTGGACAGAGTGGGTACGGCGGTGCTGCTGGCAGCGGCCCCGGCGGGGCGGGGACGAGCGATGGACGCGGCCTCCGTGCTGCCCGCGCTGGCGGCGGTGCCGCCGAGCGCGCTGACCGGCACCCCGGTGGCGACGGTCGTCGAACTGGCCGACCCGCTGGACCCGCAGACCGTGCTGACGCGCCTCCGGGCGGCGGCGACGACGCCAGGGCCGCTGGCGGTCTACCTCGCGGGCCAGCTCCAACTGGACCGCCGCCAGCACCTGCCGCATCTGGCGCTCGCGCGCAGCACGCCGACGACGCTGCGGTACACGGGGCTGCCCTGGCACTGGCTCGCGGCGGAACTCGCGGCGCGGCGGCCGGGGACGACGACGGTGGTGGCGGACCTGGTCGCGGACCCGGAGCTGTGGCAACGCCTGCGCCCCGCCCCGGGCCTCCTCTCCCTGGGCCCCGGCCCGCTCCTGTACGGCAGGGTCGCACCGGCCCCGCGCCGGGGCGGCCCTGCGACGCCGGAGTACCTCCGCCACTTCGCCACCGTGTGGCGCACGGGCGCCCGCCCGCCGCTGTCGCACCTCCACGCGGAGGCGGCGGCGCAGGGCGGCGAGGCCGAGGCGCTGTTCCTGACCCCGCCCGCGGGCCCGGCACCTGCCGCCGTGCCTGTCGCTGTGGCGGTGCCGGGGAGTTCGGCCGGCCCGCACGCAGGGTCCGGTCGCGAGGTGAGGGACGCGGCGCCTCCGTCCGGACCGGTTCACGGCCACGCGCCCGTCCCGGTCGGCGACCCGGGCCCGGGACACCCGCTCCCAGCCGCCCCCGGGTCAGCGCTCGCACACGTACCGGGAACGGCCCCCGCCCCTTCGCTCGCCCCGACGACACCCGCCCCCGCAGGCCCGGCGCCCGCACTTCCCACCGGCCTGGCCATCCCCGAGCCGGTCGCGCCCGCACCTGCCGCGGTCGCGCCCGGCCCCGCTTCGGTCATCGCCGGTCCGGCTCCGGCCATGACGGGCGCGTCGTCCGCCGCCGCGGTCGGGTCCGGCACGTACGGCGGGGGAGCCGGGCAACGGGTCGTGCCGGGCGTGGTCGTGCCCGACCCGCACCCCGCCATCCTCGCCGCCGCGCAGGCCGGGCGGCACGGGGAGGCCGTGGCCGTCGCCGTCGCGTGGGAGCAGGAGGCGTTGCGGCGGTACGGGCCGCGCTCGCAGCAGGCCGTGCACTGGATGGAGGTGCGGGCCGATCTCGCGCGGCTCGCCGGAGAGCCCGCCCGCAGCTGCGAGTTGTGGATCGCGGCCGCCCAGGCCCGGCTCGGACTGAGCCAGGAGCCCGGCGACCCCGATGTCGAGGGCGCCGTCGACCGGGCGCACCACCAGTGGGAGCAGATCGAGGACCTCGCCCGCGCCCGCGGGCTGGGCCCCGCCCTCGTCGCGCTCCGGCAGCGCGTCCCGGGACGAAAGGCCGGCGCGCTCGCCGCCGTACAGCGCCGGTTGCGCCCCTGACGGACGGGGGACGGCCGACGCTGGGATGATCGTACGCATGCGCACCTCCCCCGCCGTGCCCGCCGGCGTCGCCCTCACCACCGAGCGACTGCTGCTGCGGCCGGTGCGGGCGCGTGACGTACCGGCCGTCACCCGGCTGTGGACCGACCCCGACGTCCGGCTCCACCTCGGAGGTCCGGTCGTCGACCAGGTCGTACGGATCCGGCAGCGGCGCATCGTCGGAGCGCCCGGCGTCCACGCGGTCGTCCGGGCCCCCGACGGGATCCTGCTCGGCCTCGTCACCGTCGAGCCGGCGGCACGGGAGGGCGAGACGGAGGTCTCGTACCAGTTCCTGCCCGAGTACTGGGGGCACGGCTACGCGCGCGAGGCCGTCGCCGCCGTCGTCGAACGGACGCTGGAGCGCGCACCGAGCGTGGTCGCGGTGACCCAGCGGGCGAACGACCGCTCGCGGCGGCTCCTGGAGGCCATCGGGATGGTCCACGCCGCCTCCTTCGTGGAGTTCGAGGCCCACCAGGTGCTCTACCGCCGGACCGGCGGACCCGTCAGGTGACCTTCTCGCCGGCCGCCAGCTTCGCCATCATCCGCTCCAGGCGCTCCCCCCGGTTCTTCGGCGTGCGCGCCTGCCACAACCGCAGGATCACCATGTACTGATCGGTCTTCCCGAGCTGCTCGTAGAAGGCCCGGGCCTTCTCGTCGGCCGCCAGCGCCGCCGCGAGGTCGTCCGGCACGGTCGCCTCGGCCTGCGAGGGGTACGCGTTCGCCCACCGGCCGTCCGCCTGCGCCGCCCGCACCTCCGCGAGCCCCGGCTCGCGCATCCGGCCCGCGGCCACCAGCGCTTCGACCTTGCGGACGTTCACCAGCGACCAGAGGCTGCGCGCCCGGCGCGGCGTGTACTTCTGGAAGTAGTACGCCCCGTCGCCGCCCTTGCGCGTTCCATCGATCCAGCCGAAGCAGAGCATGCAGTCGAGCACCTCCGGAATGGTCAGCGACTCGCCCCCTTTGCCCTTCTTGGCGATCCTCAGCCAGACCCCGGGCGTGTTGGCATGGTGGATTTCCAGCCAGGCCTCCAACTCCTCGGTCTTCGTGACGGTCATCAGCTCGAGCCCCTCGTACTGCTCCATGGGACCAGTCCCCCTCTGTTCGTCAGCCGTCGCGGAAACCTTTGTGACCACGATATTGACAATGATCGGAGACCGGTTGCCACTTCCCCGCCACGCGCGATCAGCGCTCCTTATCGAAGCGATTCGTCACGAGTGACGGGATCGTCAGAACCGGGCGTGCGTGGTGATGTCCGACTCGAACTGGGTGATCATCTCCGGCGTCACCGTCGGACGGCACTGGCCGATCGCCTCCAGGTAGTCCGCCGTGCTCGCCCCCGGGATCCGTTCGTCGGTGACCGCCCGTCCGCCGACGGAGACCAGATCGCGCTCGAAGGAGTTCTGGGCGGCGATCCGGGCGGCGTGCTCGATGTCGGCGGGCGTGAACAGGTCGCTCGCCGCCACCAGTTCGTCGATGTCCACGTCCGGCCGGCCGTCGGTGTAGCGCGCCCAGATCGCGGCGCGGGCCGCCTTGTCCGGCGTACCGATCGGGATGAGGTAGTCGAAACGGCCCGGGCGCAGGAACGCCGGGTCGAGGGAGCGGATCGAGTTCGTCGCGCAGACGAGGAGGCGCTCGTCGCGCTCCCGGAAGCCCGGTATCAGTTTGAGCAGTTCGTTGGTGACTCCGTGCATCCCGCCGGGCTGCGCGGGCTCCTGACGGACCGGGGCGATCTCCTCGACCTCGTCGATGAAGACCAGGACCCGTTCCAGCTCGGCGATCCTGGCGAACGCGGAGCGCAGCGCCGCCGCCAGATTGCCCTCGTCGGCCAGCCGGGAGGGCAGGATCTCCACGAACGGCCAGCCGAGACGCGAGGCGATCCCGCGCGCGAACGTTGTCTTGCCTGTCCCCGGCGGGCCGAACAGGCCCACCGCGCGCGGCGGGCGCACACCGTGTCGCGCCGCGCGCTCCGGCTCGGCGAGCGGAAGCACGACACGCCGTTCGATCAGGTCCTTCTCGCGCTCCATCCCGGCGACCTTCCCCCACAGGTCGCCCGGCAGCAGCCGGCCACCGAGGTCGTCGAGGAGGTTGGCGGCGGGCCCGTGCAGCGGCTCGACCTTCTCGAAGTAGGCGACGGCCGGCTGGCGGGTGTAGCCCGCGTTGAGGAGCCCCTCGCCGAGCAGGTCCTCCTCGGGCAGGACGTACGCGATCCGGCCGACCCGCGCGGCGACCAGGCGCCGCTCCAGCTCCACCAGGAGGGCGCTGGCGAGGCCACGGCCGCGCCACGCCGAGGCGATCGCGATCCGCATCACCCAGGCCCGTTCCCCGGCCACACAGGCGAGCGCCGTCCCGATGGGCACGCCCTGGTGGACAGCGACGACGGCCGGCTGGCGGGAGGTCAGGGCGCCGATGCATTCGGCCAGGGAGAAGACGGATTCCTGGCCGAGCTCGGCCGTGGTGTCGATCAGGTGGACCACTGCGGCGAGATCGCTCTCGCGGTAGTCATGGATGAGCCAGTTCACCGGTACCGCCCCTCGTTCGTTCGGTGTGCGCGCCGTTGCGGCGAGGCTAGGGGCGGGGGAGGAGGCGGGTCGTGCGCCACTGTGCACAAGGCGGCGGGCCCAAACGCTCCGTACCGGCACTGGCAACCGGGGGGGCAGAACGCACGAGGCCCCCGGAACCTTCCGGGGGCCTCGTTGCGCGGGAACCGTCAGTAGGTCTGCGCGGCCTTCGGGCTCGGGCCGTAGGCGTTGTCGTGCGCCTCACCCTCGAGAACAGTGAAGACGAACAGGATGACGCCGCCGACGATCGGAACGAAGCTGATGAAGTACCACCAGCCCGACCGGCCGGTGTCGTGCAGGCGACGCACCATGACGGCGAGCGACGGCACGAGCACGCCCAGGGCGTAGATGGCCGTGAACAGCGGGAGCGTGCTGAGGGCGAAGTCGATGCCCAGAAGGATGACGGCCGCGATGGCGTTGAACAGGGTGAACATCCAGTATTCCTTGCGGCGCGCGCGGCCGCTGAATACGGCGTACTTCTTGAGAACGTCGAGGTACCAGTTCACTTAGTCCCCCCAAGGACTGGAAATGCGAGCGGGAGCCTGTCCCGGTGGAGCAAGCTTACGCAGAACTTATGTGGCCGAAACGCGGTCGGTCAATTCGTTACCTGGGGTGGGACGTTGGGGGGTGGTGTGTCTGGTTTTGCCTAACGGGAAGGTCACGGCGCCGCATCCTGATGTGGAGGATGCGGCGCCGTTTTTGGGGAGATCAGAACGTCATCCCGTTCTCCTGTTCTTGCTCTTGCTCATGAGGAGCCCGCCCGCCGTGAGGGCGAAGAGGCAGACGCATGCGCCGGTGATGACGTTGCTCACGATCGCGCCGGTGCCCGCGTCGGTCGGGGGGACCACCCAGGCGGAGATGATCAGCCATGCGCCGAGCAGCAGGACGACGACGTTCAGGTCCTGCGAACGCTCCGGAGCCATCGACATACACAGGCCCAGGACCGCGAGGGCGATGCCGGTGATCAGGTTGCTGAGGGCAAGTTCTGGCTGAGCGGCCGCGAAGTGAACCACCCACGCGGCGATCGCGGCGTAGATACCGGCCAGGATCACCAGCTCCTCGACCGCCGCGACACCGCGGGTCTCGAGCATCCGGGAGTAGCGCTGGCTCATTTCCGGTGCGTCCGGGTGGCCCCTGATGTCACCAGGACGGTGAGAGACGTCGGACATACGACTCGCCTCCTTCTGGCGCCATGCGCGCCTGATCGGGCTTGCGGCGTGGTGCCGCGGTTTCATTGTGCTCTTATCTGGCCTTTATGTGTAGATCTGCCCGATATGGAATCCGCACAGAAATGGACCGGCGGATTAGCGCGGATCTGCCAAAGAGTGGTCGAAGAGGTAACCGTTCGGTGAATGGTCACCGAAATGTCACGCGGGGTGACGTATCGATATACGCGCGCCCCTTCAGGCGCGTTCGGCGCTTCCGTACCGCCGGGCAAGGAGGCGTCGCGCGAAGGCCGTTCGGCGTAACCTGGAAGAGGACTCGGGGGCTGGTACGTCTCACCGCCTGGGAGGCGGATGAACATGACCGGAATCGTGTCCCGGAGCTTCGACTCCGCAGATGAGACCCGTCCCTTCGAGGACGGCAAGGGCAGGCTGGACGTGATCAACGCCGACCGCGGTCCGGTCGGCCGGGCCGTCTTCCAGCCGGGCTGGCAGTGGTCCAAGCACGTCAAGCCCATAGCCGGTACGGACAGCTGCCAAGCCGCCCACGTCGGGTACGTCGTCAGCGGCCGGATGAAGGTCGTCATGGACGACGGGGAGTCGGCCGAGTTGGGTGCCGGCGACTTCATGGCCGTCAAGCCGGGCCATGACGCCTGGGTGCTCGGTGACGAGCCCTGTGTGGCCCTGGACTGGGTCGGGTTCGGTGACTACGCCGTACGCAAGGGCGACTGACCCCGGCATGTGAAACGCGCGTTCGGGGCGCGCCGCCGACGGCGCGGGGGCGTCTTCATGGGGGTGCCTCCATGGTGGCCGACGCGAAAATGCCGGGACCGGCATCCGCGTCCGCTGGCACGATGATCCGATGAACGACGATCGCCGCACGCAACCGCCCCGCGCCGCCGACGAGCGCACCACGCTCACCGCGATGCTCCAGTTCCAGCGCGACACGCTGGAGATGAAGTGCGCGGGGCTGACCACCGACCAGCTCAAGCAGCGCGCGATCCCCCCGTCGGGGCTGTCCCTCGTGGGCCTCGTGCGGCACGCGGCCGAGGTGGAACGCGGCTGGTTCCGCAATGTCGTCAGCGGCGAGGAGAGCCGCAGCTCCTGGACGCCCGCGGGCTCGACGGAGTGGGCGGACTTCGACGTCGACGACCTCGACGAGGCCGGCGTCGCCGAGGCGTTCGCGGTGTGGCGGGACGAATGCGCCCGCGCCCGCGCCGTCGTGGACGCGGCGGACTCCCTCGACGTCCACGGCCACCTCGGCGAGGAGGCGTACTCGCTGCGCTATGTCCTCGCCCACATGATCGAGGAGTACGCCCGTCACAACGGCCACGCGGACCTGCTGCGCGAACGCATCGACGGCGTCACGGGGGAGTAGTGGGGAGCGTCCGGGTCCCCCCGACACGTCGGGGGGCGAGGAAAACCCCTGATCAATAAGGCCGTTGGCCTGTTATCGTCCCGCCTATGCCTGAACTGGTCACCCCCACAGCAGGTCTGCACACCTCCTGGCTCGCAGCACACGCCGAGTGGACCCCCGGCGCCCACCAGGACGGTGCCGGAATGAGGCTGGCGGAAGGAGACGCCCTCGCCAGTCCGGAGGTGTTCGCCGCCTGGGTCGGAAGACTGCGGGCCCAGGCCGACCCGACCAGACCGCTCGCCGAGGGCTGGGTGCACGCCACACACTGGTGGATCGTCGAGGACGGCGCGTACGCGGGCGCGATCGACCTGCGCCACGAGCTCAACGACCTCCTCCTGCGCGCGGGCGGGCACATCGGCTACAGTGTCCGGCCCTCCGCCCGCCGCCGCGGTCTCGCCACCTGGGCGCTGGGCGCGGTCCTCCCCGAGGCCCGCGCCCTCGGCCTCGACCGGGTGCTGGTGACCTGCGACGAGGACAACATCGCCTCCGCGCGCACGATCGAGCGCAACGGCGGCGTCCTGGAAGACATCCGCGAGACGGAGCTCGGCCGCAAGCGGCGCTACTGGATCGCCCTGTGAGCGCGGCGAAGGACGCCGCCGAGGTTGCCGACGTCGCCGAGGCTGTCGCGGCGGAACTCCGGCTCATGGAACCCTCCGTCCGCACCTCCCGCGCGCTCGCCCGGGAACTGCTCGACCCCGCCTTCGTCGAGGTCGGCGCGTCCGGCCGCCGCTGGACGTACGCGGACATGCTCGCCGCGCTCCCGGACCTCCCCGGCGGTACGGAGGACGGCCCGCGGTACGAGCCCTCGGCGATGACCGGCACCGTCCTGGCCCCGGGCCTGGTCCACCTGACGTACGAGACCGTCATCGACGGCCATCGCGCCCGCCGCAGTTCGCTCTGGCGCCGGGGTGGCGAGGGGGCGGGCTGGCGGATGTACTACCACCAGGCGACGCCGGTCCCGCCGGAATCGGAGTAATCGGAGTAATCCGGTCAGGGCGCGAGCCGCCGGCCGGGACGGCGGGGTACGGGCCCCGAGGACGCGTCAGCCGTACGCGTCGGTCACGCAGTCCGCGGCGCAGGCGGCACGTTCGTACTGGTGGCGGAGGGCCGCCGCCGCATGGTCGCGGGACACCTCGACGTGCCCGAAGTGGTCGGCCGCCAGGCGCATCACGTCCTCGACGGTGACAATGGCCGGCTCCCCGTGGCCGGCGGCGTCCCGCGCCGACGCGATCGCCATGCCGGCGGCGCGCAGCAGGACCCGGAAGCGGGCCCGCTCGGCGGCGACGCGCGCCCGTGCCGGGTGCAGCGGTCGCACCGCCCGCCCCTGCCGGAGCGCGCCCGTCGCCATCAGGGCCGCGCCGAGGGCGACCACCAGGATCCCGACCACCGTCGCCGCGTCCATACCGCCGCCACCCCCTCCCGCAGAGCCGTCCGTACGCGGTCTTCCCCTCGTCCAGGAGTCCGACACCCGTTCCCGGGGCGCCGACCGGCGGATGGATCCATACGGTCACGCCGAGGGGTGACACGTGTAAGCTGCTGCCCGTCGACGTCCCCGGCAGACCCCGTCGCGCAGGAGCTTCCATGACACGCACCGCCGCACCCCTCGTCACCACCACCCGCGGCCCGGTCCGCGGCGAGCGCCGCGCCGACGGCAGCGTCCGGTTCCTCGGCATCCCCTACGCCCAGCCGCCCGTCGGCGACCTCCGGTTCGCCGCCCCCGTGCCGCCGGAGCCCTGGACCGAGCCCCTCGACGCCACCGCGTACGGACCGACCGCCCAGCGCCGCCCCTTCGCCGAGGTCACCACCATCCCCGAGCCCTGCGTGCCGGGCGCCGGAGTGCTCAACCTCAACGTCTTCACCCCTGCTCCCGATGCGGAGGGTCTGCCCGTTCTCGTCTGGATCCACGGCGGCGGCTACGTCGCCGGGTCCGCGGCCAGCCCCTGGTACGACGGCTCCGCCTTCAACCGGGACGGCGTCGTCCTGGTCTCCCTGGGCTACCGGCTCGGCATCGAGGGCTTCCTGCACGTGGAGGGCGCACCCGACAACCGGGGCGTCCTCGACTGGATCGCCGCCCTGGAATGGGTCCGTGACAACATCGCCCGCTTCGGCGGCGACCCGGCCAAGGTCACCGTCGCGGGCCAGTCGGCGGGCGGCGGCGCCGTACAGACCCTGCTCGCCGTCCCCGCCGCCCGGGACCTGTTCCGCGGTGCGCTCTCCGTCTCCGGCGCGGTGATGCGCCCGGACGGACCCGAGGTCGCCCGCGCCGCCGCCCGCCTGTTCACCGCCCGTACCGGCGTGGCCGCCACCGCCGCCGCGCTGCGCGACCTGAGCGACGACGAACTGCTCGACCTCCAGGACCGGCTCGGCGCGCCGGGCCCGGACCGCGAGGGGCTGCCGCCCCTGCTGTCCCTGGCGCCCTTCGCCGACGGCGAGCTGATCCCGGAACCGGTCCTCGAGGCGTTGACCGACGGCGACGCGGGGGCCGACGTCCCGCTGATGCTGGGCTTCACGGCACACGAGTTCAACGCCTTCCCCGCCCCGGGCCCCGACGGCCCGCCCCTGCCGGTCCTCCTCGGTTCCGTCGGCCTGGCGCCGGACCGGGTGGAGTCCTTCACCGCCGCCTACGCGGCGGGCGGCCATGACCGCCTGTTCGGCCAGGCGCTGACCGACGCCACCTTCCGCGCACCGTCCCTCGCCCTGGCCGAAGCCAGGGCCGCACGCCAACGGCCCACCTGGCTGTACCAGTTCGTCTGGGAGTCGCCGGTGAACGAGATGGCCTTCCACTGCCTCGACCTGCCGTACGCCTTCGACCTCCTGGACGCCGAGGGCGTCACGGCCGCCGCCGGGGACGCGCCCCCGCGCGCCCTCGCCGACGCGATGCACCGCGCCTGGGTCGCCTTCGTACGGGACCAGGACCCCGGCGAGTCCTGGCCGCGCTACACGGCGGGGGACCGCGCCATCATGCTCTGGGACACCGAGCCGCGCGTCGAGCGCGACCCCCTGCGCCAGGTCCGCGAGCTCTGGCTCTCCTGACCGGTCCAGGCGGGGGCGGCGGACCGTCAGCGCGCGCCGGACCGCGCGCCGGGCTTTGCGCTGAGCGAGGCGGCTCGAAGTGCCCCCACGCGGCCCAGGCCGTGCCCCCCCGCCGATCCACTCGGCGCGGGACCCGGCCTCCGGGCCGGGGCCCGTCTCAGGACGGGTCCCCGCCGAGGGCCTCGATGATCGCCTCCGCGAAGCGGCGGACGTCGGCCGGCCGGCGTGAGGTGATCAGCCGGAAGCCGCCGGACGTGTCGACCACGACATCACGGTCCACCCACGTCCCGCCCGCGTTCACCAGGTCCGTCCGGAGGGTGGGGTACGAGGTCAGCTCCTTGCCCGGCACGAGCCCGCTCTCGACGAGCAGCCACGGACCGTGGCAGATCGCGGCCACGGTCTTCCCGCTCTCGGCGAACGCCGTCAGCAGCCGCTGGGCCGCCGGGTCCACCCGCAGGCGGTCGGCGTTGACGGTGCCGCCCGGCACCACGACGGCATCGAACCGGTCCGCCGACACCTCCGCGTACGTCGTCTCCGGCCGTAGGACGTCACCGGGACGCCGGTCGGAGACGAGCGTGAGGACGGGCTCCGCCTTCTGCGCCGCCAAGGTGACCCGGGCCCCGGCCTCGCGCAGCGCCTCCACGGGCTTCTTCAGCTCGTCCTGTTCCGCGCCGTAGTTCGTCGTGAGGACGAGGACGCGCTTTCCGTCGAGGGACACATCAGCCTCCCGCTCGCGGGCCGCCGATCCCGGGCGGTGTGGGCGGCCTCATCCTCGCGACTCTCCGCGCACCGCCCCGCTAAACGGGGACGCTCCGGTAGTGGGTGGTGATCCTGCCCCCGTCGTCCAGGACGTGGAAGGCGAGCGACGGCGCCATCTCGTCCCGGTACACATGCCCGCTCGGGCGGTCGTACGACTCCCAGGGGAGCTTCGACGTCGAGATCACCCCCGGCGCGACGAGCAGCGGGAGCCCCGCGAAGGTGGTCGCGGCCGCGGTGTGCGCGTGCCCGCACAGGAGCGCCACGATGCCACGCCCGCGCCCGCGTCCGGCCAGCTCCGCGAGCCGGTGCTCCCCGAACTGGCGGATGCCGTCGACGAAGGGGATGTGCAGCGCGGTCGGCGGGTGGTGGAACCCCACCAGGACCGGCACGTCGTCCGGTGTCCCGTCCAGTACGGACTCCAGCCAGGCGAGGGTCTCCTCCTCCAGGAACCCCTCGTCCTTGCCCGGCACCGACGAGTCGGCCAGCGCCAGCACAAACCCCTCCCCGCGCAGCACCTGGTTCACCGGGGCGCCGGCCCGTCCCCCCGCCGCGGGCTCGCCGAGCAGCACCTCGCGGAAGACGTCGCGCCGGTCGTGGTTGCCCGGACAGACGAGCAGCGGGTGCCGGGTCCGCAGCAACTCCCGTACCTGGAGGTACTCCGACTCCAGACCGTGGTCGGCGATGTCGCCGGTCACCACCACCGCGTCGAGGTCGGCGTCGAGAGATTCCAGATAGGTCATCACGGACCTGGTGCGCTCCACGCTGCGCGATGAGCTGTCGATGTGGATGTCGCTGAGATGTGCGATCACGATCACGGCGGTGAATCCCTCCCCGGCGCAAGGCCGCGCGAACCGGGAGACGGCCTTCGCGCCCCCGGCGCGAACCTACTGCGGTCCGTCCGGCCGCCGCGCGGGCCACATCCGCGGAAGTGGCCCGGGACCGCGGGCAGCCCCGGCGATAGCATCCGCGCGTCGGCCGGCACACCCAGGCCGCGGACCGGAGCGTCACCTCACCGACCGAGCAGGACGTCGGAGAACGGACATCATCGATGCTGAAGGAATTCGCCGAGCTCTCCACGCCCCTGATCGCCGACGCCTGCGTCCGGCTCGGTGAACCACTGCGCGCCGCTCCCGCCGGCATCGCACCGGTCGTGCCGGGGCAGCGCCTCGCCGGAAGGGTGCTGCCCGCCCGGCACTACGGCAGCGTCGACGTCTTCCTGGAGGCCTTCGGCGCGGCCGAGCCCGGGGACGTTCTGGTCGTCGACAACGCGGGTCGCCGCGACGAGGCCTGCGTCGGGGACCTGGCCGTGCTGGAGGCCGAGGCGGCGGGAGTCGCGGGCCTCGTCGTCTGGGGGCTGCACCGGGACACCCCCGACCTGGTCGAGATCGCGCTGCCCGTCTTCTCCTACGGCCGCCACGCGCCCGGTCCCGTCCGCCTGGACGCCCGGGACCCGGAAGCCCTGCGCACCGCACGGTGCGGCGAGCACCTCGTGAGCGCCGCCGACGTCGCCTTCGGTGACGACGACGGCGTGCTGTTCGTGGCCGCCGACCGCGTCGACGCGGTCCTCGAGACCGCCCGCGGCATCCACCGTACCGAGCGCGAACAGGCGCGCGGGATCAGGGCCGGTGAGACGCTGCGGGCGCAGACGAGGTTCGCGGAGTACCTCGGGCGGCGGGAGGCGGACCCGTCGTACACCTTCCGGCAGCATCTGCGCCGGATCGGCGGCGCCATCGAGGAGTAGCGGATGCCCGCTGGAGGGGCTCGGGCGCTCCGGGCTCGCCCTCAGGGGCCGGGCCGGAGAGGATCAGCCCGCCCGGAAGCCGACCGTCCCGTCCGGCAGCACCGCCTCCACCGCCGCGCCGTGCTCGACGGTCCGGCTCACCGTGCAGAACTTCTCGTGCGTCAGCCGTACCCCGCGCGCGAAGACCTCCGCCGCCTTCGGGTTGCTCTCGGGCAGCTCGAACTCGTAACTGACCCTGATCCGGCCCACCCGGCCGTCGTCCTCCGGCCCCGAGAGCGACTCGACCGCGATCCGCAGGTCGTCGTGGTCCACGGCGCGGGCGGTCCGGTCCACCACCATGCCGCCGCAGCCTCCCATGGCGGCGAGCAGCAGCTCGACCGGTGTGAACGAGGGCTGTGCGTCCGTGTCGTCGGCCGCCCCGATGCGCACCTCCGCGCCCCGGTCGTTACGGGCGATCCAGGTCCGGTAGCCGGTGCGGAGGGTCTCGATGCGGTAGTCGGCCATGGTGTCGTGGGCTCCTCGGTGTGCGTACGGTGCGGTCGATTGTCCACGCAACCCGCCCCAGCCGGCCAAGCGGGCGCGCCCGGAGGGCACGAACCGGTCCGTGCTCCCGCGTGACCGTGGACCGGGGCGCCTCACGAGTGAGTACGTGCGCACGGCAGGAGTGAGTACGTCGGCCGATACCGGGCCCGGCGTCCGCTGGTCGAATACGGTCATGACCTCGGACGCCCGGCTCAACCGCCGTATGCAGCACGTCACCGCCACCGGCTCGGCGCTGGCGGTGGCACTGCTTCCCCTCGCCGTCGGCATGCTGCTGGCGCGGAGCGTCGGCGCGGACCCGATGACGCCGGTGAACGCCCTGATCACCAGTGGTGGACAGCGCGCCCGGCTGTCCCGCTGCCAGCTGCGCGCCGTGCGGCCGACGAGGGAGGGGAGCCGGAGCGCCCAAGTGGGCCGGAGGCTCACGCTTCCGTCACTGCCGGCCCTTCCGTCGCTTCCCGCCCTGCCGGCCCTCCGGGGACGGTGAAGCGTGGGCCAACGAGTGCCCAACTCTTCGAACACGCCCGCCCGTTGAAGGAATGCCGCGTAGCCTTGGGTGACGGGATTCGCCTGCGCGGGGGTGGGGCTTGTGACTGCTGGATCCGGGGTGGCGCGGCGGGGAGGAAGACCGCTGGGCGGCCGTTCCGTGCTGTGGCTGCTCCTCACGGCGATGCTCCTGGCCGCGGCTCCGGCCGCGGCTGTGACGGCCGGACCGCCCGCCGCTCCCCGTACGGCCGCCCGGCCCGCCGCCGAGCCCGCCGCGCGCGCCCCGTCCTGCGACCCACGGCGGGCGGGCCCGCGGCCCTCACGCGTGGACGGCCCGGCCGTGCGGCGCATCCGGGAGCGTGGTCATCTCGTCGCGGGCGTGGACCTGAACAGCTACCTCTGGGGGTCACGGGACCCGTGGACCCGCGAACCGGCCGGCTTCGACATCGACCTCGTCCGGGCCATCGCCCGTGACATCCTCGGCCCGAAGGCCACCGTGCGCTTCGTCGGCATGCCGCCCAGCCAGCGGATCGCCCGGCTCCAGGCCCGCCAGGTCGACGTCGTCGTCCGCACGATGAGCATCACCTGCGAGCGGCTGGCCGATGTCGCGTTCTCCAGCGTCTACTTCGAGACAGGCCATCAACTCCTCGTGGCCGAGGGATCCGGGATCAAGGGCTTCGACGCGACGGTACGCGGGCGGCGCGTCTGCCTCAGCAAAGGCAGCTCGGCCGCCGACCTGTTGCGCGGCTCCACGACCGGGGCCGTCGCCGTGGAGACCGCGAGCCATCTGGACTGTCTCGTCGAGCTCCAGCAGGGCAACGTCGACGCCGTCCTCACCCACGCCACCCTCGCCGCCGGGCTCGTGGCGCAGGACCCCAACCTCCGGCTGGTCGGCCCGCGGCTGGACACCTCCCTGTACGGGGTCGCGATGAACAAGGACGACACGGACCTCGTCCGCCGGGTCAACGCGGTCCTGGAGGACTATCGCAAGGGCGGCGCCCGCAGTCCCTGGATGGCCTCGTACGACAAGTGGCTCGCACCGACCCTGGGCGCCCACCCACAGGGCCCGCCGGTGGCCGCCTACGCCGACTGAAGGGGCGAGTTCCAGGGCTTTACGCCGGCTGAGAGGGAGAGGGCGGCCCGGCGCGTCCGGCCACGGGCGGGTGTCAGCCCCGGAACGACGCGGGTCGCTCGGGCGATGCCTGGGCGAGGGCCTCGATGACGGCCGCGACTCCGCCCCGGAGGCCGTAGACCGGGGTGTCGGGCTGCTGGCGCCAGGAGTCGTCGATGCCGCCGGCGTCGACGGTGTCGAAGCCCAGCTCGTCGATGAGGTTCCGTACGGCCTTCTTCGCGACCTCGTCGTCGCCCGCCACCGGCAGGGCGATGCGCTCCGGGTCCCCGGCCGGGAGGGGCTTGTCGAGGATGTCCTGGGCGTAGGTGCCGTTGAACGCCTTGACGACCGGGTGGCCGAGGTGCTGTTCGGTCCAGCGGCTCTCGGTCAGGCCGTCGTCCTCGATGCCCGCGATCCGGCCGTCACGCTGCTGCGGGTAGTAGTTGCCGGTGTCGATCACGGCGAAGCCCTCCGCCGCGTCGTCGAAGAGCCCGGAGGGGAGGTCGGGCACCGCCTTCAGAGGGACGGTCACCACGACGATCTCGGCGCCGCGCGCCGCCTCGGTGACGGTCACCGGCTTCGCGCCGGTCTCCGCGGCGAGCGCGGTGAGGGTTTCGGGGCCGCGGGAGTTGGCCACGGACACGTCGTGCCCGAGGGCCGTGAGGCGGCGGGTGAGGTTGCCGCCGATGTTGCCTGCGCCGATGATGCCGATCTTCATGGAGCGTCCTTCCGAGCCGGTGCGGCGAACTGCCACGCAGGACCGGAACCGCAGGTCCTGTGCACGTATTCCCCGCTTCCGCTCTCCGGGTCGTGAGGGCTTGGCGTGCTCGGCGTGAACGCTGTGCCGTTCCGGGACCCGCGCGGGCACCAAGTGCGCGATGATCTCCAGGACTTCGTGGTCCGTCGAGAGGGCAGCCGATGACAGCGCGCGACGATGCGCAGCACCACCCCCAGGAGGAGTCCGCGCCGCGGGCCGTGGATCGGCGCCGGTTCCTCGGCTACGTCCTGGCGGCACCGACCCTGACCGTCGCGGCCCAGCTCGGCGAGGCGGTGCTCGCACCGTCCCCGGCGGCCGCCGCGGCTCCCTCCCTGGTGCCCTCCCTGCCCGGGCCGTCGGAGATCTACGATCTCAACGACATGCTCACGCAGGCCGCCCTGCCCACCGCGAACCTGATCACCATCCGGATCGAGGCCGACGGCACCGCCTCCTTCGCCCTGCCCCGGGCCGAGGTCGGTCAGGGCATCACCACCTCCTCCGCGATGCTGATCGCCGAGGAGCTCGACCTGCCGCTGGAGAAGGTGCGGGTCAGCCTCGCCGACGCGCGCCCCGAGCTGCTGTTCAACCAGCTCACCGGCGGCTCCAACACCACCATGTCCACCTTCACGCCCATCCGGGTCGCCGCGGCCGTCGCCCGGGGCCGGCTGCTGCGCGCCGCCGCACTGGAGCTCGGGGAGCTTGTGGGCTCGCTCACCGCCAGGGCCGGGGCGATCGTCTCCTCGACGACGGGCCGGAGCCTCACCTACGGCGAACTCGCCGTGAAGGCTGCCTCCGTCACCGACACCGCGGCCGGCGTCGCCCTCAAGCAGCCCTCCGAGTTCACGGTCATCGGCACCGCGCAGCGTCGGATCGACGCCCTGGAGGCCGTGACGGGACGCAAGAAGTTCGCCATGGACGTCCAGGTGCCGGACGCGCTGCCCACGATGGTCTGCCGGGCGCCGACGATCAACGGCACCGTCCGTTCGGTCGAGAACCTGGACGAGGTCCGGGCCATGCCCGGCATCACCGACGTCGTACGGATCTCCACCGGAGTCGCCGTCCGCGGCCGCACCTTCGGCCAGTGCATCGACGCCGTCCGGGCCCTCCGGGTCACCTGGGGCCCCGGCACCGCCGAAGGAGCCTCGGACGCGACCGTCCTGCGGAAGCTGCGAGCGGCGGAACTGCCGCTCGTCGTACCGCCGTTGCCGCTCCTGACCAAGGCGGTCGACGCCCGCTTCACCTTCCACTTCGCCAGCAACAGCGCACTGGAGACCAACTGCGCGATCGCGGACGTGCGGCCGGACTCGGCCGAGGTCTGGGCGAGCCTGAAGTCCCCGATCGTCGCCCAGGAACAGATCGCGCTCCAGCTCGGCCTGCCGCCCACCGCCGTGAAGGTCCATGTCACCGAGGGCGGCGGGTCGTTCGGCCGCAAGCTCTTCCACGACGCCGCCCGCGAGGCCGCCGAGATCTCCCGGGCGATGGGCAAGCCGGTGAAGCTGATGTGGCACCGGACCGACGACTTCCGCCAGGGCCGTACGCATCCCATGTCGACCTCCCGGGTCCGGGCCACGTACACCCTCGGCGAGGTCCTGACGTACGAGCAGCGCCACACCTCCGTCGCCACGGACTTCGGTCACGGCCTCGGCGAGATCATCACCTCCTCGGCCGCCCGACTGCCCGGCGGCGACCTCACCTTCTCCGAGACGATCTTCCAGCTCACGCAGCAGAGCCCGTACCACTTCGGCGTCACCACCCAGCTGCTGAGCGAGACCGACAAGGGCTTCAACACCGGCTCCATGCGCAACATCTACTCGCCCAACGTCCGGTGCGCGCAGGAGCTGGTCGTCGACGAGCTCGCCCGGCGGATGGGCAAGGACGCCTACGCGTTCCGCCGCCAGTACCTCAAGGACGAGCGCGCGCGGGCGGTCCTCGACAAGGCCGCCGAGGTGGGGGACTGGGGCCGGGCGCTGCCCGCGGGCGTGGCGCAGGGGATCGCGGTCCACCCGGAGTACCACTCCTTCGTCGCCGTCCTCGCCGAGATCGACTGCCGGCCGGAGACGACCGGACGGAAGGTCGAGGACGCGTACACGGGTCCGCGTGTCACCAAGGTCGTCTGCGCCGCCGACGTCGGCCTCGTGGTCAACCCGCGCGGCCTCCAGGCCCAGATGATGGGCGGCATCATCGACGGCATCGCCGTCACCCTCACCTCCGGCCTCCACCTGCGCGACGGGCATTTCCAGGAGGCCAGCTGGGACAACTACTTCTACACCCGCCAGTGGAACACCCCGCCGAGCTGGAGATCGTCGTGATGCCGTCGACCTCGGACCGGCCGGGCGGCGCGGGCGAGCTGGCCGTCGCGGGCGCGATGGCCGCGGTCGCCTGCGCGTACGGCCGGGCCACCGGCACCATGCCGACGACCTTCCCCGTCAACCACGCCGAGCCGCTCGGGTTCGAGCCGAAGCCCACCGTCCCGCCGATCCCCGCCTCGCCGGTCGACGGTCTCGACCGCGCCTTCTAGGACCAGGAGCCACCGTGCCGCAACACACCTTCATCCTCAACGGCAAGGCCGTCACGGCCGACGTCGAGGACGACGTCCGGCTGCTGTGGGTGCTCCGGGACGTCCTGGGCGTCACCGGACCGAAGTACGGCTGCGGGATCGGCGTCTGCCAGGCCTGCACCAGCCACATCAACGGCAAGGCGTTCAACCCCTGCTCGGTCCCGGTCAAGGACATCGCGGCCACCGACGAGATCACCACCATCGAGGGGCTGCCCGCGACCGTCGGACAGGACCTCCACCCGATGCAGGAGGCCTGGCTCGACCTCGACGTGGCCCAGTGCGGCTACTGCCAGCCCGGGCAGATCATGACGGCGGTCGCCAAGGTCCGCCGGGCCCGTGAGGCCGGCCGGGAGGTCGACGAGGCCGATCTCGACGAGATCCGCAACATCTGCCGCTGCGGGACCTATAACCGGATCCGGGAGGCGATCGTGGCGGGAGCCCGCCGCATGCCCTGACCCGCACAGCGACCCAGCGCGAGGGAGACCGGACCATGGCTAGGAAGATCGTCCTGATGATGGGGGTCTCCCTCGACGGCTACATCGAGGGCCCGGACCGTGAGATCGACTGGCACGTGGTCGACGGGGAGCTGCACCGGCACTTCAACACGGAGCTCGCCGCGATGGGCGGCTTCCTCCACGGGCGGGTCGTGTACGAGCTGATGGCCGGGGTCTGGCCGACGGCGGACACCGACCCCGCGAGCACCCCGGAGATGGTGGAGTTCGCCGGCATCTGGCGCGACAAGCCGAAGATCGTCTACTCCACGACCCTGGAGCGCGCCGACTGGAACACCACGCTCGTGCGCCGGGTCGACGCCGACGAGGTCCGGGCGCTGAAGGCGGAGCCAGGGGGAGACCTGGTCCTCGGCGGCGCGGACCTCGCCGCGTCGTTCATGGACCTCGACCTGATCGACGCGTACCGGATCTATGTCCATCCCGTCCTCATCGGCCGAGGCAAGCCCCTCTTCCGGGACCGCGACGCGCTGACCCGGCTCGACCTCGTCGAAACGCACGCCTTCGGCAACGGCGTGGTGCTCCTCCAATACGACCGCGCCGCCCGGTGAGAGGGTGGGTCGGGGCCCTGGGAGGCGGGGGCCCGTATCGACTCTCCGCGCCGACTTCCCCGTACCAAGGTCTTGTCGCGAGCGCGACAACTCCCTACCGTCGGGTAAGTTGCCCTGACCGGCAGGGCAGATGATGCCGCACGGCCTCCCGGAAGGACCCCCATGCCTGCTGCCCGGACGCGTGGAGCGCGCCGTCTCATGCTCGGCTCCCTCGCCGCCGCCCTCGCGCTCACCGTCACCGGGGGCGGCGCCGTCGCCGCCGTACCGCCCGCCGACTCCGCGCGGCCGGCCGGACTGCGCCAGGTGATGTTCGTGGGCAACAACTGGGACGGCACCGCCGACGTCATCGAGTCCACCGGCGACCTGGCGCGCATCGGCCGCGTCAACGTGATCCCCGACCGCCAGGCGCGCATGTGGGAGATCGGGCTCAACCCGGTCAAGCTGGCGTACTTCCTGGGCATCCGGCAAGGCCCCGGCGAGGGCCACGACCAGTTCGTCGACGACATGTACGCCACCCCGGACGGCTCGGCGATGGTGGTCTCCCGGCCGAGCTTCGCCGACGTCGTCTCCATCGACCTCCGCTCGGGCGCGATCAACTGGCGCTTCCCCGTGTCCGGTTTCCGCTCCGACCACATGGCCGTCTCGCCCGACGGCACCCGGGTCGCCGTCTCCGCCTCGACCGCCAACCGGGTGCACGTCCTGGACATCACCACCGGCCGGGAAGTCGGGTCCTTCGCCACCGGCGACAAGCCGCACGAGAACGTCTTCACGGCCGACGGGCGCCACCTCTGGAACATGTCCATCGGCGAGGTCACCACCGCCCTCGACGCCCCGGCCTGGGACTGGACCAAGGGCGATCGCCGCATCACCGTCGTCGACGCCCGCACCTTCGAGCAGGTCCGCGTCGTCGACATGCGCGCCCGGCTCGACGCCTTCGGCCGCAAGGACCTCTCCGACGCCGTGCGCCCCGTCGCCTTCACCCCGGACGAGTCCACGCTCTACTTCCAGGTCTCGTTCTTCAACGGCTTCGTCGAGTACGACGTCGCCACCGACCGCGTCACCCGCGTCAAGACGCTCCCCGAGAACCCGGCGACCGACCCCGACCGCACCACCTGGGTCAACGACTCCCGCCACCACGGCATGTCCATGAGCCCCGACGGCAAGCGGCTCTGCGTCGCCGCCACCATGGACGACTACGCCACCGTCGTCGACCGCGCGACCCTGACGGAGGGCCCGCTGGTGGAGGCGTCGAAGCCCTACTGGGCCACGGTCAGCGGCGACGGCCGTGCCTGCGTCATCTCGGAGAGCGGCTCGGACCGGGTGACCGCGATCGACTTCGCCACCGGCCGCCGCGTCGCCTCCGTCGCCGTCGGCGACCACCCCCAGCGGGTCCGCCTCGCGCACGTGCCCGTGGACTGGACCGGACCGACAGCGCGCTGAGACCGTCAGGAAGCGGATGGGGGTTCGGTCATCCGGTCGCGCTCGTTCGCGAGGGTAGTCACGGGATCTCGCTTGACCCTGACACCAATGTGAGGGTTTCAGATACGAGGCATGAGCAACCCCACCTCGTCGAAGACCGGTTCACCCGCACCCTCACCCGCACGCGTATCAGGACCCGTACCGCCCTCCGGAAAGCTGCCGCTCCCCGCCCTCCTCGCCCTGGCCACGGCCGTCTTCATCACCAGCCTGACCGAGACCCTCCCCGCCGGCGTCCTGCCCGCGATGAGCGCCGACCTCGGCGTCGGCGAGGCGGCCATGGGCCAGTCCGTCACCATCTACGCGATCGGGACCGCGCTCACCGCGATCCCGCTCACCGCCGCCACCGCCGGCTGGCGGCGCAAGCGCCTGCTCCTCACCGCGGTCGCGGGCTTCGCTCTCGCCAACACGGTCACCGCCGTCTCCACCCACTACCCCCTCACCATGGCCGCCCGGTTCGTGGCCGGCGTCGCCGCCGGCCTCGCCTGGGCCCTGCTCGCCGGATACGCCCGCCGCCTGGCGCCGGTCCACCTCCAGGGCAAGGCGATCGCCGTCGTCATGACGGGCGTTCCGCTCGCGCTCTCCCTGGGCGTACCCGCCGGCACCTTCCTCGGCGCCGCGCTCGGCTGGCAGATCACCTTCCTGGTCATGACCGCTCTCGCCGCCGTGCTCCTCGCCTGGATCACGCTCACCGTCCCCGACCATCCCGGGCAGCCCAGGGGCGGCCGCGCGCCCATCCGGCGGACGCTCGCCGTCCCCGGTGTGGCCCCCGTCCTGCTCGTCACCCTTGTCCTCGTCCTCGCCCACACCATCCTCTACACCTATGTGGCCACCTTCCTCGACCACCTCGGCATGGGCGGCTCCACCGGCCTCGTCCTCCTCGTCTTCGGCGGCTCCTCCCTGCTGAGCATCTGGTTCACCGGCCTGCACATCGACCGCCGGCTGCGGGTCCTGGCCCTCGCCGGGACCGTGATGTTCGCCGTCGCCTCCGGCACCCTTGCCGTGGCCGCCGACAGCACCGCCCTCGTCTACGCCGCCGCCGCGCTCTGGGGACTCGGCTGGGGCGGAGCGCCGACCGTGCTGCAGACCGCCGTGTCCGACGCCGGCGGCGAGACGGCGGACACGGCGCAGACCATGCTTGTCAGCCTCTGGAACGCGGCCATGGCGGGCGGAGGCGTCGTCGGCGGACTCCTCCTCGACCGCCTCGGCGCCGCCGCACTGCCCTGGAGCGTCCTGCTGCTCCTCGCCCCCGTCCTGATCGTCGTGACGGCCGCCCGCACCCACGGCTTCCCCGCCCGCCGAGCCCGTACCGGCGCCTGAGCCTCCGTCCCCGGCGCCTGAGCCTCCGTCCCCGGCGCCGCGACTGCGACCCGTAGTACTTGAGAGCTACCCGCGGACTGTCCTCTCCGGCGGGACGCCGACCACAGGGCGTGATCCATACGTTCGGTACCGGAACGAAGCACCTCGTCCGGTACGGAAGGACCACACCATGGCGTCCCGCCCGCGCAGTCGCCGCCTGCGCCGCACGCTGCTCGCCGTACTCGTCACCGCCTCGGTGGCGGTACCGACGGCGGGCGCCGCCCACCCCGCCGCCGTCCCGGCACCCGCCCCCGCCGCGCTCCGCCCCCTCACCCCGTCCTCGGCCACGGCCGCGGGCCTCGACGCGCGGTACGCCGCCAACCGGGACGCCATCCGCGCCGCCGAACGGACGGCCGCCGACCACGGCTACCGGAAGAGGGCCACCACCCTGCGCGCCATGGCGGACCCCACCCGGCACTTCCTCTCCTTCGACGGCCGCGACGGCGGCCGCGGCGTCGAGGTCCTCGGCGACCTCGCGCGTGCCGAACGCATCGCCGTCCTCGTCCCCGGCTCCGACACGGCGCTCGGCAGCGAGCGGTTCCGGAACGGCGCCCTCGCCCTCCAGCGGCAGCTGGGCGAGCGCGCCGCCGTCCTCGCCTGGCTCGGCTACCGCACCCCCGCCACCGCGAGCGCGGCCGCCGTCACCCCCGGGCGGGCCGAGGCGGCAGCTCCCGCACTCCGGGACCTCGTCGGGGAGTTGAAGGCCGCCAAGCCCACCGCCCGCCTCACCCTCCTCTGCCACTCCTACGGCTCCGTCGTCTGCGCCGAGGCGGCCCCCGGGCTCCCCGTCGCCGGCATCGTCCTGTACGGAAGCCCCGGCACCGGCGCCGACAGCGCCGCGGACCTGCAGACCCCGGCCACCGTCTGGGCCGGGCGCGCCGCGCGCGACTGGATCGCCCACGTGCCCCATGTCCGCCTGCCCCTGCTTCTCGGGGAGTTGGGGTTCGGCACCGACCCGATCGCGCCGGAGTTCGGGGCCCGCGTCTTCGACGCCGGCGACGGCGGACACAGCGACTACCTCGTCCCCGGTTCCGTACCCCTGGAGAACCTCGCCCGGATCGTCGACGGGCAGGAGCCCGCCGATGCGTGAACTCGTCCGCCGGATCGAGGCCGCCACCCCACCGGACCGCGACCGCGCCCTCGACGCCCTGCGCGCCCTCGCCATCCTCGGCGTGGTGCTCGGCCACTGGCTCGTGACCGCCCTCGTCGCCGACAGCGGCACCATCCGCGCGGCCGGACCCCTCCAGCACCTGCCGGAATTCGCCCCGGTCTCCTGGGTCTTCCAGACCCTGGCCGTCTTCTTCCTCGTCGGTGGGCAGGTGGCCGCCAGGAGCCACGCCGCCGCCCGGGCCCGGCGGGAGAGCTACGGCCACTGGCTCGCGGCCCGGCTGGAACGGTTCTTCCGTCCCGTCGTCGCCCTGCTCGCGGTATGGACCGTGGCGACGCTCGCGATGCTCGCCGCCGGTGTGCCCTGGCAGACCCTGTACACGCTCGGCAAGCTCGTCGTCTCCCCGCTCTGGTTCCTGCTCGTCCTCGCCGCGCTCACCGCGGCGACCCCCCTCGTCGCCCGGGTGCACCCGCTGTGGCCGCTGGCCGTCGTCCTCCACGTCGACCTGATCCGGTTCGGCCTCGACGGACCCGACGGCCTCGGCTGGATCAACGTGGCCGCCGGCTGGCTCGTCCCGTACTGCCTGGGCGCTGCCTGGTCCCGGCACGGGCTCCCGGGCCGGACGACCGGCTGGGCCCTGCTGCTCGGGGGAGCCGCGGCCACCGCCCTCCTCGTCCTCTGCGCGGGCTACCCCGCCTCCATGGTCGGCGTGCCCGGCGCGCCGGTCTCCAACCTCAACCCGCCCACCCTGGCGGCCGTCACCTTCGGTCTCGCCCAGTGCGGGGGAGCCCTGCTGCTGCTCGGACCGCTGCGCCGCGCCCTGCGCCGGCCCGTCGCCTGGGCCGCGGTGGCGCTGCTGAACCTCGGCGCGATGACCGTCTTCCTCTGGCACCAGACCGCGCTGATGGCCGTGACCGTCACCGGCCTCCAGGCCGGCGAACTCGTGGGCCTGGGACCGCTCCTGGGCCTGCACACCGTGCCCGACGGGTACGGCTGGGTCCTGGCCCGGCTCGCCTGGCTGCCGTTCTTCGCGCTCGCGCTGCTGGTGTGCGTCGCCGCGTTCCGTACGTACGAACAGGGCGGCCGCCGCCCCGGTCGCGAGAGGCGACCCGCCGCGAGGAAGGAGATCCGAGGTGCCTAGGGCCTGTCTCTTGGATCAGGCCGGGCTCGCGACGCCCGGCACGCACGCTCGCTGCGTTGTCGTCAGTCGTCGATGGCCCCCTGTGCCTAGCGGCACGGGAGGTACCCCCACCGCATGGACTCCCTCCTCCGCCTTGCGATCGCACGCACCGGGCGCCGCTCGCTGATCCGGCCTGATCCAAGAGACAGGCCCTAGGCTGGACGCGACGGACAAGGGGGAACGGGTGGGGGACGGTTACGGGCGGGCGCTGATCGTTGCCCTGCGGGGAGTACCGCGCACCCTGCGGCATGACCTGTTGACGACGGCGCGCGACCCGCTGCCCCGGCAGGCGTGGTTCGGCTGGCTGCCGCACGGCCACCTCGTGCTGCTCGCCGTCCTCGCGGGCACGGCCAACATGGCCGCCTACAACCACGCGGCCGTGCTCACGGCGCCCGTACAGCTGCTCGTCGTCCTCCAGGCCGCCGCCCTGGTCCTCGCCCTGAGCCGCCCCCTGCCCGCCTGGTGGCTCTCCACGACCGCGCTCTTCCTCATCGCCAGGATCGGGGACTCGACCGTCGGGCCGGACATGGCCTGGCCCTGGAGCATCTGGGGCATCGTCGTCCACACCTTCGTCGTCCTGCTGCTCGCCCTTCGCGTCCCCCTGCGGGTCACGGTCGTCACCCTCGTGATCACCGTGCTGAGCGGAGTGGTCAACGCGGTGATGCCGACGGGCTTTCCCCACAACGACGACATCACCGGCGGCTCCCTCTCCTTCGCGACCGCGGCGGTGGTCGGAGCCTCGCTGCGCATCAGCCGTGTGGCGCGGACGAGGCTTGTCGAGCAGGAGGTCCTCACCGCCGAGGAGCGGGCCCGCCGCACCGTCCTGGAGGAGCGCGGACGCATCGCCCGGGAGCTGCACGACGTCGTCGCCCACCACATGTCGGTCATCTCCATCCAGGCCCAGGTCGCCCCCCACCTCGTCGAGAACCCCTCCGAGGAGCTCAAGGAGAACCTGGCGGGCATCCGCCAGAACGCCGTCGAGGCGCTGACCGAACTGCGCCGTGTCCTCGGCGTCCTGCGCGCCGAGGACCAGGCCGCCGACTCCGTACGGCACACCCCCCAGCCCACCCTGGACCGGCTCGACGACCTCCTCGACAACGTCCGCGCCGCCGGGCTCACCGTCGACGCGGGGACCGCGGGAGAACGCCGCGCGCTCGCACCGGGCGTCGAACTCTCCGCGTACCGCATCGTCCAGGAGGCGCTGAGCAACGCCATGCGGCACGCACCGGGGGCCCGGGTGCGGGTGGAGACGGGCTATCGCCCCACCGGGATCCACCTACGGATCGTCAACACCCCGCCGACCCGCCCCACCGATCCCGCCGCGGCCCGGCTCTCGCGGGGACCGGGGCACGGGCTGCTCGGCATGCGCGAGCGCACCGCCATGCTGGGCGGCGAACTGACCGCGGGGCCCACCCCGGACGGCGGCTACGAGGTGACCGCCACTCTTCCCACCGAGAGCAGCAAGGACGGCACATGACGAGCGGTACGATCCGGGTCCTCATCGTCGACGACCAGAAGATGGTCCGTCAGGGCTTCACCGTGCTGCTCGACGCCGAGCCCGGCATCGAGGTCGTCGGCCAGGCCGTGGACGGCGACGACGCCGTCGCCCAGGTCGCCGAACTCGCCCCGGACGTCGTCCTGATGGACATCCGGATGCCCGGCACCGGCGGCATCGAGGCCACCCGCCGCATCACCGGACCCGCGGGCACCACCGTGAAGGTGCTCGTCCTGACCACCTTCGACCTCGACGAGTACGTGTACGAGGCGCTGCGCGCCGGCGCTTCCGGCTTCCTCCTCAAGGACGCCTCCGCCGACGAACTCGCCCACGCCGTACGGGTGGTGGCGGCCGGCGACGCGCTGCTCGCCCCGAACGTCACCAAGCGCCTCATCGCCGAGTTCTCCCGGCTCAGCGCAGGACCCCGCACCCCGCTCAAGGACCGCGTCGGCGCGCTGACGGAACGCGAGACCGAGGTCCTGGGCCTCATCGCCCACGGTCTGTCCAACGCCGAGATAGCCACCCGGCTGGTCGTCGCCGAGCAGACCGTCAAGACCCACGTGAGCCGCATCCTGATCAAGCTCGGTCTGCGCGACCGCACCCAGGCGGCGGTCTACGCCTACGACACGGGCCTGGTCCGCCCGGCCGGGCACTGAGGCGCCCCCTACCGGGCGGACCGGGGTGTCGGCCGCGACTGCCGGGCAGCCGCGGCCGCTCAGGTGCCTCAGACGGCCGGCGGCACCCGCGACGGGCGGCCGGAGCCCCGCGTCAGGGAGTGGCCGGCGATACCGGCGAGCGCGCCGAGGACTCCGCCGACCGCGGTCCAGACCCAGCGGTCGGACCACCAGCCGGAGGACCAGCCGTCCTCGGGAGCCCGCGCCTCGACCGCCGACGGCGCGTCGGCCGCGGCCGCGTCCTCCGCCGTGGCGCCCGGGACGAGCGGGGCGGCGAGCGAGCCGCCGCCCGCGTACGCACCGCCCTGCTCGACGGAGACCGCACCCACGCGAGCCGTGAACGGCTGGCCCAGATCGTCCTCGGGAAGGCCGGTGACCGTCAGGCGGACGTAGTAGCTGCCGGGCAGCGGGTCGTCGTCCCAGGTGTCGGCCCAGGGGCGGATCGTGCGCAGGGTGCAGGACAGTTCCACGGACGCGGCCTCCTTCGCGGCGGCCCTGGACTGCATCCCGTACATGCACGGCTGGCGGCGGCGCAGTCCGTCGTAGACGTCGATCCGCCAGGTCGAGGCGCCGTGCCGGGCGGCCGCCTCGGGAAGGGTGACCGAGGCCGTCACGGTGGGCCGCTGCCCGGTGTCCGCGGGGAACACCCAGTAGAGGTAGTCACCCGTGGATGCCTCGGCGGTGGCCTGCTGCCCCTGCCGGAAGAAGGCGGCGGTACGGAAGGTGGTGCCGGCCTCCGTCGGCCCGGCCGTCGCGGCGGCGCTCGCGCTGCCGCTCGGGGACGGGGAGTCGGCGAGGGCGGGCACGACGGCCGGACCGAGCAGCCCTGCCCCCGCCAGCAGGACGGTGGTCAGCGTGCGTACGGTACGCATCAGTTGGTCCTCCAGACGGCGACGCGCCAGCGGGACAGCCAGCCCCACAGCAGACCGCCCACGAAACCGGCCAGTACCAGTACGCCGAGCAGCCACCAGCCGCGGCCGAGGCCGAAGGCGGCCACGTCGGACGCCTCGTCGGGCGCGTCGACCAGGTCGACGGTCAGCTCGATCGGCATGCCGGGCGTCGTCTTCACCGACGGCGGCGCCGAGAAGGAGTTGCTGACCTGGAGACAGACCGTCTCCGCCGCGGGCTTCGTGTCGTTGTCGATGCCGTCGACCGGCGGCTTGGGATAGCGCAGCCCGGTCGAGATGACGTCCGTCCGCCCGTCGCCCGCCTCGGAGCCCCGGACGACCTTACGGCCGTGCACGGTCACCGCGCGCAGCAGGACGCCGTAGTCGTCGTTGACGGCCCGGTCGGCCGCGATGCTCACCGAGGCGCGCAGTTCCTGCCCGGGCAGCACGTCCACCCGGTACCAGCGGTGCCGCCCGAAGACCTGACGGTCGGTGTACAGACCGGCCTCCAGCCGCGGGGCGTCCGCGCACCGCTCGGCGCCCTCGGTGGCCACTGGGGTCACGACCGGGTCCGCGGCGCGGTCGACCAGCTGGCGGACCCGCTTGGAGAGTTCCTCGGTGTGCCGGACCGAGGTGTAGGTGCCGCCGGTCGCCTCGGCGATGCAGGTGAGCTGCTGCCGGATCTTGGCGTTCGGCACCAGGCCCAGGGTGTCGATGGTCAGGCCGATGCCCTTGGCGGCGATCTCGCGCGCCACTTCGCAGGGGTCGAGCGGGGCGCAGGTGTCCTCGCCGTCCGTGATGAGCACGATCCGGCGGGTGGCGTTGCCGTCGCCCTTGAGGTCCTCGGCCGCCCCGAGCAGGGCCGGACCGATCGGGGTCCAGCCGGTGGGGGCCAGGGTGGCCACCGCCGTCTTCGCCTCGGTCCGGTCGAGCGGGCCGACGGGGTAGAGCTGCCGGGTGTCCTTGCAGCCCTTCTGCCGGTCCGGCCCGGGGTAGTCGGCGCCGAGGGTGCGTATGCCGAGCCGCACCTCCTCGGGCACCGCGTCGAGCACCTCGTTGAAGGCCTGCTTGGCCGCGGCCATGCGCGACTGGCCGTCGATGTCGCGGGCCCGCATCGAGCCGCTGACGTCGAGGACCAGCTCGACCTTGGGGGGTTCCTTCGCCGCCGGTTCGTCGGCGGCGGCGCCGGTCGGGACGAGCCCGACGGCCAGGGCGGCGAGCAGCGCGCAGGCTCCGGTCGCCAGCCGTTTTCTCGTGATCATCTGCCGGATCGTAGGGATGATCGTCCGACAATCCAAAACGGGCGCTCGCGGAGCCTCCTGAGGGGGCGTCCGCGCACGGACCAGGCCGACCGGTCAGCGGTGTTCGGGGTTCGGGAAGTCCGACCGGCAGCCGGCGTCCCAGGCCGAACGCTGGTTGCCGTGCGCCGGGACGCCGCCCGCCCGCTTCAGCATTTCCGCCAGATGCATCAGGTTCCACGCCATGAACGAGGTGTTGCGGTTGGTGAAGTCGTTCTGAGGACCGCCCGAGCCCGGGTCCAGATAGGAAGGCCCCGGCCCGGCCTCACCGATCCAGCCCGCGTCCGCCTGCGGCGGGATCACGTAGCCCAGGTGCTGGAGGCTGTAGAGCACGTTCATCGAGCAGTGCTTGGCCCCGTCCTCGTTCCCCGTGATCAGACAACCGCCCACCCGGCCGTAATAGGCGTACTGCCCCTCCTCGTTGAGGAGGCTCGAGCAGGCGTACAGCCGCTCGATCACCTGCTTCATCACCGAGCTGTTGTCCCCGAGCCAGATCGGACCGCACAGCACGAGGATGTCGGCCCCCATGACCTGCTCGTACAGCTCGGGCCAGGCGTCCGACTCCCACCCGTGCTCGGTCATGTCCGGCCACACGCCCGTCGCGATGTCGTGGTCGACGGGCCGTACCAGCGAGGTCGCCACGCCCTGCCGCTCCATCACGGCCCTGCTGAGGTCGATCAGGCCCTCGGTGTTGCTGATCTCGGGGGAGCGCTTGAGTGTGCAGTTGAGGTACAGGGCGCGCAGATCGTCGTAGCGGTACGGAGTGGGAGTGGGAGTGGGAGTGGCAGTGGGAGGCGGAGTCGCGGACATCGGCGGTCTCCTCGCGGGGGCAGGGGAGCCGCGGGGCCGCGGCGCCCGGACCAGCCTCCCTTCTTGGGGTGCGACCGGCCAACCGGGGCGACCGACCGGATGACGGGCGCGCGACCGGCGCCGTGGGGCGCGGCCTCGGCCGCCGGTCGCGCCGCGATGTCGTCAGAACCGCACGCGCGCGGCCACCGGCAGATGGTCGCTGCCCGTGTCGGGCAGCGTCCACGTCGCGGTGACCTCGGCGCCGCGGGCCAGCACGTGATCGATGCGCGCGAGGGGCACGCCGGCCGGCCAGCTGAAGGCGAACTCGCCGCGGCTGCCGCGTACCTGTCGCATGACGGGGGCCAGTCCCCGGTCGTCGGCGGTGCCGTTGAGGTCGCCGAGGACCAGCACCGTCGGTGACCCGTCCGCGGCGAGCGCGCGACCGAGCCGGCCGGCGCTCTCGTCGCGCCACCCCGTGGCGTACCCCTCGGCCGGCCGCACCCGGACCGACGGCAGGTGCGCCACATAGGTCGCCACCTCGCCGTGCGGGCCGCGGACGACGGCGCGCAGCCCGCGGTCCCAGCCGTCGCCGACCTCACGCGGCTTGATGTCGACCCGGGCGACGTCCGTCAGCGGATACTTCGACCACAGCCCGACCGTCCCCACCGTCGCGTGGTGCGGATGGGTCGGGCCGAGGACGATCCGGAACGCGGGCAGGCTCGACGCCGTCAGCTCCTGCAGCGCGATGACGTCGGGGTCCGGGGCGAGCAGGATGCGCCCGACACGGGACGGGCTGGTGTTCTCGTCGCTCACGTTGTGCTGGACGACGGTCATGTCGTACGTCTCCGGTGAGGCGGACGCCGAGAGCGGCAGCGGCGCCCGGAACACCCCCACCCAGACGGCCGCGACGAGCAGAGACGCCACCGCCGCGACGGCCGACCGGCGGACGACGGCGACGATCAGCCCGACCGGCACGGCGAGGCCGAGCCACGGCAGGAAGGTCTCCACCAGGCTCATCACGTTTCCCGGCAGGCGAGGCACGGCGGAGGCGAACAGCAGCAGTCCGCCGACGACGGCCAGCACCGCCCCGGTGACCAGCCCCCGCGTCCTTCGAATCGTCTCCATCGCACCCCTTCCCGGACCGAGGACGCGGCGCGGGCGGAACCGGTTCCCAGGTCAGGGGCTACGCAGGACCGCGATGCCGAGCGGGCGTTCCCCGACGGCGAGGCGCCGGGCGTCCCGGGCGGCGGCGGGGCCTCATCGGGGCGTCTCCCGTCCCCGGGAGCCGGCGCGCGCCGAGGCGGCCTCCAGCAGCCCGGCGATCCGGCCGAAGCCGCGTCGGCGCGCGTGATGGAGCGGCGTCGTGCCGTCGTGGTCCGCCAGCTGGGGGTCGGCCCCGGCGGTGATCAGCAGTTCGACGATCTCCTCGTGCGCGCGACCACCGTCGCCGAGGATCACCGCCTCCAGCAGCGCGGTCCAGCCGAGCCGGTTGACATGATCTACGTCGATGTCGGTCTCGCGCAGGACCGCCCGGACGTACGCGACGTGGCCGCGTTCGGCGGCCGGGATCAGCGAGGTCCCGCCGAAGCGGTTGGTGAGACGCAGGTCGGGGCCCGCCGCCAGCAGGACGCGCATCATGCGCACACTGCCCGTGACTCCCGTGACCAGCCAGGGCGTGTCGTCCTGGCCGTCCCGTGCGTCGGGGTCCCCGCCCGCCTCGACCAGGATCTCCGCGGCGCCCACCTGGTCCGCCCGCGCGGCCAGCAGCAGCGGGGTGCGCTGCTCGGCGTCACGGCACTCCACGTCCGCGCCGGCCTCGAGCGCGGCACGGACCCCGAGGGTGTCCCCGCGGCGTGCCGCCGCGAGCAGCAGCAGGTCGTTCGTGTCCATGGACGTTCTCCTTCGCGTGGCCGTCAACAGCACGGACGTCGTCCCTTCGCGGTGGGCGGAGGCGGCCGATCCGCTCCGGCCGCCGCGAGCGCCTCACGGGTCCGCTCGCCTTCTCCTCCATCCTGGGTCCGGCCGAGCCCCGCGGGGTCTGTACGGGCCTCGCCGGGCTCGCCGACGCGGCCTGGCCGTACGCCGCACACCTCTACCCCGACGACGCGTTCGACTGGCCCGACTTCGATCCGGGCCTGCTCGCCAAGGTGCGACCGGCCTTCCCCGGGCTCCCGCCCGCCGGAGTGGCCCTGGCCCTGCGGATCTGGGGGCATGTGCACGGCCTGGTCTCCCTGGAGGTCTACGGCCACCTGCGCTCGCAGACCGTCAGCCCGGACAAGCTCTTCCGTGCGGAACTGACCGCACTCGTCAGGTCGCTGGGCATGCCGGTGCTCCCGCGCGAGGACGGCGCACAGCAGTCGTAAGTCGGCGCTGGAACCACCCCGGGTCGGTGAGAGGGAGGAGGGGCGCACGGCCGGGCACCCCTCCTCCCAGGCGCCGGGAAAAGCGTTGTCGGCTCGAGGCCTCCGCAGGTGAGAATGGGCCACCACCGACCAGGAGGAACCCATGAGCCAGGCGTACCTGACTCTCCACGAGCTGCTGCCGCCGCAGGAGTTGACGGCCGCGATCGACGCCGGACACGTGACCCGCAAGGCACACCCCGAACTGCCGCTGTCGATCTACACGTACACGCGCACCTGCCAGTACGAGCGGATCTGGAACCGGGTGACCACGCGCTGCCGCGGACTCGTCGCCGACGACACGACCGGGGCGGTCGTCGCCCTGCCGCTGCCCAAGTTCTTCAACATCGGTGAGCACGCGTCCGGACAGCCCTACGCGCCCGCGCTGCCCGACGAGCCGTTCGACGTCTACGACAAGGTCGACGGCAGCCTCGCGGTGGTCTTCCACTACGCGGGCCGTTGGCGGGTGGCGTCCAAGGGGTCCTTCAGCAGCGCACAGGCGACCTGGGCGCAGCGCCGGCTCGACGCCCGGGACACCCGCGCGCTGACGCCGGGAGTCACCTACCTCGCGGAGATCGTCTACCCGCAGAACCGTATCGTCGTCGACTACGGCGACCGCCGGGACCTGGTCCTGCTCGCCGCCTTCGGCCCGGACGGCACGGAGCTGGCCCTGGCCGAGGCAGCCGCCGACTGGACGGAGATCGGATCGGTCGTACGGACCTGGCCCGCGATGTCCCTCGCCGAACTGGTCACTCTCACCGAGTCGAACACGCTGCCCGGCGGCCGCGCCGCCACCGGGACCGACGCCGAGGGCTTCGTCCTGCGGTACGCCTCGGGAGTGCGGGCGAAGGCCAAGCTGAGCGAGTACGTACGGCTCCACAAGGTCCTGACCGGGGTCACCGAGCGGGACATCTGGCGCAGCCACGGCATCCAGCGATTCGCCGGCATGTCCGTCAAACGGCTGGCGCAGGGACTGGGGTGCTCCGTCGCCGAACTCGGCGGCATCAGGAGCGCGGGCGGCCGGCCGCTGGACGCCCTGCTGGAGCAGGTGCCCGACGAGTTCGACACCTGGGTGCGCGGAGTCATCGCCCGCCTGGAGGACGAGGCGGCCGCCCGCGAGCGCGCCATCGACGAGGCGTACACGTGCGTCGCCCACCTGGCCGGGGACCGGGGCGCCTTCGCCCGGGCGGTCAAGGCGCTCCCGGTCGACCGGGACGTCCGCGCGGCCATGTTCCTGCGCCTCGACGGACGACCCACCGACCTGGTCGTCTGGCGTGCCGTCAGGCCCGAGGCGACCGACCCCTTCACGACCGACGAGGAGAACTGAACCGTGCCCGTGGTACACGTCATGACGGGCCTTCCCGCCTCGGGAAAGACCACGGCCGCCCGCCGCCTCCAGGCGGAGTCCGGGGGCCGGATGCGCCGCGTCAACCTCGACGACCTGCGCACCATGCTCGACGTCCCGGACCCCGAGCGCGGCCGCTCGCACGCGCACGAGCGGACCGTCCTCGACATCCAGGACGCGGCCGTCCGCTCCGCCGTCGAGGGCGGTTTCGACGTCGTGGTCGACAACACGCACCTGACCCCGCACATCCCCAGGCGGCTCATCGCCGCCGTCACCGGCCTCGACGCCGGCTTCGTCGTGCACGACTTCACCGAGGTGCCGGTCGAGGAATGCGTACGGCGCGACGCCGCGCGCGAGCGGTCCGTCGGCGAGGAGATCATCCGCATCCTCGCCGACAAGCACGCCAAGGCCACCCGCGGCGGCTGGCGGCTGACGGCCGAGTGGCTGAGCACCCGGCCGTCGGCCACGCCCTACGTCCCCGATCCGGCGCTGCCGTCCGCGGTGATGTGCGACATCGACGGCACGCTCGCGCTGCGCGGCGACCGCGGTCCGTACGACTTCTCGCGCTGCGACCTCGACCTGATCAACGTCTCGGTGCGGCAGGCCCTGCGCGCCTTCCGCGCCGCCGAGAACGACACGATCGTGCTGGTCTCCGGCCGTAGCGAGGACCACCGGCCCATGACCGAGGCATGGCTCGCCCGCCATGAAGTGCCTTACGACGAGCTGTGGATGCGGGCCTCGGACGACGGCCGCAGCGACGACATCGTCAAGGCCGAGCTCTTCGACGCGCACGTGCGGAACCGGTACGCGGTACGGGTCTCCCTCGACGACCGCGACCGCGTGGTCGCCCTCTGGCGCCGCATGGGCCTGCCGACCTGGCAGGTCAACTACGGGAACTTCTAGGGGTGTCGTGTCCGGGCGGCCGCGGTCGGGGCCGTGTCATGTCCGGGCGGTCTCGCCCGAGGCCGCGTCGAGGAGGATCCGGGCCAGCTCGTGCGGCCGGGAGAACATGGGCCAGTGGCCCGTGGTCATCCGCACGAGCTGCCAGCGCTCGCTCTTGAGCAGCTGCGCGACGTCGTCGCTCGGCTCGGCCCCGTCGAGCAGGCACTTGACGTACGTCGCCGGGAGCTCGCCGATCGACCGCTCCATGACGGCCGGCTCGGTGACCGTCGCGCCCGGCTGCGGGGTGGCCCTGCCGACGATCCCGTCGATCTGCTCGTCGGTGAGATCCTGCCCGGCGAATTCGGGGGCGGTCGGTATCCAGAACCCGTCGTTCTCGGCGAGCGCCGCCTCGAAGGCCGCCTGCCCCTGCCACCAGGCGGAGGACATCGACGCGCCGTGCGTCGGCACGGCGGAGTCGACGAAGACCACCCGGGCCAGCCGGTCGCCGATCCGCTCGGCGGCCTGTCCGACAGGGATGCCCGCGTAGCTGTGGCCGACGAGGACGACGTCCCGCAGCCCGAGCCGCTCGACCTCCCCCACGATGTCCTCCACATGGGTCTGTTGCCCCGCGGGCACGCCCTTCCGCTCCGCGAGCCCGGACAGCGTCACCGCACGGGCGTCGTGGCCGGCCGCCCGCAACTCCGGCACCACCTCGTCCCACGCCCACGCTCCGAGCCACGCGCCTGCCACCAGTACGTAGGAAGTCATGGGCGCAACGTAGTGCAGGGGTCCGACACTCGGGCCGACGGTCCTCGTCGTGCACGGCCCGCCGGTCCGGCCTAGCCTGGACGGGGGAGTAGCCCTCGTCCGGCGGGAGGCCTGCCGTGAGGTACTCACAAGCGCACGCGCGCTCACAGGCGCACGCGCCCTCACACACGCACGCGCCCTCGCGAGCGCGGTGGCGCCGGGTCTGCGTGGTTCTGGCCGCGACCGGCATGCTGGCCGTCCCCGCCTCCGCCGGAGCGGCCCTCTCCGCCCCCGCCCTCCCGTACAGCGCTTCCGCCACCCCGTACAACGCCCCGGCGCCCGTCCCCGACGTCACGGACGGCGAGTTCACCGAGCTCACCCCGGCCGTCGCCGCCCGCCTGGACACCGCGATCCAGCAGGTCATGCGGGAGGCCGGGGTGCCGGGCGTGATGGTCTCGCTGTCCGCACCCGGCAAGGGCAACTACATCAAGGCGTTCGGGGTCGCCGACAAGGCCACCAAGGTCCCCATGGACCCGAACCTCTACATGCGGATCGGCAGCGAGACGAAGACCTTCACCGTGACGGCGATGCTCGAACTGGTCGACCAGGGCAAGGTGGGACTGGACGATCCGATCGACAAGTACGTCGACGGCGTCCCCAACGGCGATCGCATCACGCTGCGCCAACTCGCCGGCATGCGCAGCGGATTGTTCAACTACTCCATGGACGAAGGGTTCTACAAAGCCCTGACCTCCGACCCGGACCGGTCCTTCACGCCGCAGGAGCTGCTCGACTTCTCCTTCAAGCATCCGGTGAACTTCCAGCCGGGCGCCGATTTCGAGTACTGCAACACCAATACGATCCTGCTGGGGCTCGTCGTGGAGAAGGCCGGCGGGCAGCCGCTGCACGAGTTCGTCCAGGAGAACGTCATCGAGCCGGCCGGACTGCGGCACACGATCTTCCCGACCGGTGCCGAGTTCCCCAGCCCGCACGCCCACGGCTACACCGATCAGACGGCCACCGGGAAGACCGAGGACGCCACGGACTGGAACCCCTCCTGGGGATGGGCGGCGGGAGCGATGATCTCCGACCTGCGGGACATGCGGACCTGGGCACGGGTCGTCGCCACCGGCACCCTGCTCACCCCGGAGACCCAGGAGCAGCGCCTCAAGGTCGGGGGGACGGACCTGGCCGGCACCGGCTACGGTCTGGGCATCTTCAACGTCGAGGGCTGGATCGGTCACAACGGCTCGCTGCCCGGTTACGAGTCGCTGACCGTCTACCTGCCCGAGGCGCAGGCCACGATGGTCGTCCTGCTGAACACGGACACCAACCACGACGGGCAGGAACCGAGCACGCTCTTCGGCCGGGCGATCACCCGCATCGTGAGCCCCGAGCACGTGTACGACCTCCCGGCGGTGCAGTCACCGCCGACCTCGCAGCCGCCGTCGCCGACGTCGAAGCCCCCGGCCCCGCGCTGAGCCCCGGCCGCCCCACACCACCGCGTCTACCCTGGGTCTATGGGCAGTGACCTGGTCGGACTCTTCCTCTGCGGCGATGTGATGCTCGGCCGCGGGGTCGACCAGATCCTTCCCCATCCCGGCGACCCCGCCCTCCGCGAGCGCTACATGCACGATGCACGCTCCTATGTGGCGCTCGCCGAGGCGGTCAACGGCCCCATCCCCCACCGTGTGGACTTCGCCTACCCCTGGGGCGTCGCGCTCGACGCCCTCGACGCCGCCGCGCCCGACGTGCGGCTCACCAACCTGGAGACGGCCGTCACCACGCACGACGCGTTCGCTCCCGGCAAGGCCGTCCACTACCGGATGCACCCGGAGAACCTGCCGAGCCTGACGGCCGTCCGCCCCGACGTCTGCGTCCTGGCCAACAACCACGTCCTGGACCTGGGCCGCGGCGGGCTCGACGACACCCTCGCCGCCCTCGCCGGTGGGGGACTGCGCACGGCCGGAGCGGGCCGGAACGCCGAGGAGGCCGGGCGGCCCGCCGTCGTCGGCCTCCCCGGGGGCGGACGGCTCGTCGTCCACGCCCTGGGCATGGCCTCCAGCGGCATCCCTCGCCACTGGGCCGCCACGGCCGAGCTCGGGGGCGTCCACTTCGCCGCCGGACCCGCCGACACCACCGCGAAGCGCCTCGCCGCCCGGATACGGGAGACCAAGAGCCCGGGCGACATCGTCGTGGTCTCGGTCCACTGGGGCTCGAACTGGGGCTACGCCCTCTCGCGCGCCGACGTCGACTTCGCCCACGCCCTGATCGACAGCGGAGCCGACATCGTCCACGGGCACTCCTCACACCATCCCCGGCCCGTGGAGGTGTACCGGGGCAGACTCGTCCTCCACGGCTGCGGCGACCTGATCAACGACTACGAGGGCATCACCGGCTACGAGCAGTACCGCGACGACCTGCGGCTGCTGTACATCGCGTCGGTGAGGCCCGAAGACGGCGGACTCCAGGAGGTGCGCATCATTCCTCTGCGGGCCCGGCGCATGCGGCTGGAGCACGCCCCCGGCCGGGATGCGCGGTGGCTCCACGACGTTCTCGGCCGGACGAGCCGGCCCTACGGCGCGCAGGTCACCCTCGACCAGGACGGAACCCTCGTCGCGCGCCCCGCCTAGGGGCCGCACTCGGCACCGGCCGCGCGCACGCTCCGACCAGGGAGACGAGCGGGACATGTACTTCACCGACCGTACGGACGCCGGACGGCGACTCGCCGCCCGCCTGGACCATCTCAAGGGCCACGACGTCGTGGTCCTGGGGCTTCCGCGCGGCGGCGTGCCGGTCGCCGAACACGTCGCCGACGCCCTCGGGGCGCCCCTGGACGTCTGTCTCGTACGCAAACTGGGGGTGCCCTTCCAGCCGGAACTCGCCATGGGCGCCATCGGGGAGGGCGGCGTGCGGGTCGTCAACGCGCGCGTGCTGGCCGAGACCGGCGTCTCCGACCGTGACCTCGCCGCCGTCGAGGAGCGGGAGGGGGAGCTGCTGCGGCAGCGGGCCCAGCGCTATCGCGGGACGCTGAGCCCGGCCCGCCTCGACGGCCGCACGGCCGTGGTGGTCGACGACGGCCTGGCGACGGGCGCCACGGCGCTGGCCGCCTGCCGGGTCGTGCGCGCACGGGGAGCCGCGCGGATCGTCCTCGCCGTGCCGGTCGCGCCGCAGGGCTGGCCGGAGCGGATCGGCGGGGAGGCCGACGAGACGGTCAGCGTGTACGAGCCGGAGGTCTTCTACGCGATCGGCCAGTTCTACCAGGACTTCTCGCAGACCCCGGACGAGGAGGTCATCGCCTGCCTGGAGCGCAACCGTACCGCGCGCGGATCGAGCCCCGGCCGTCCCTGACGCCCTCGCGTCATGGCCGCGCGGCCCGAGGCCGGACGGCGAAGCCCCGGCCCCGAGAGGGGGCCGGGGCTTCGCCCGAGTGACGCGCCGGCGATCAGTAGGGTCCGTTGACGTTGTCGATGGAGCCGTAGCGGTCCGCGGCGTAGTTGCAGGCCGCGGTGATGTTGGCGATGGGGTCGAAGAGGTCCATCGAGGTGCCGGGCACGTGGTACGCCAGGAAGGTCGGCTCGATGACCTGCAGGAGCCCCTTGGACGGGGTGCCCTTGGCGGCGTTCGAGTCCCAGAGGTTGATGGCCTGCGGGTTGCCCGAGGACTCGCGCATGATGTTGCGGTGGATGCCCTCGTACGTACCGGGGATGCCGTACTGCGCCATGACGTCCAGCGATTCGCGGATCCAGCCGTCGAGGTCGTTGGTGTAGCTCTTGGCGGCCGCGGGTGCGGCCTTCGCCGGGGCCGGCTTCGCGGGAGCCGCCTTGGCCGGGGTGGCGCTCCGCTGCTGCGAGCGGTCGGCCCGGTCGGCGTCCTTACTGGCCGGGGACGCGGGCTTCTTGGGAGCCGCGGCGGATTTCCCGCGGAGCGTCAGTTCCAGGCCCGGATGGATAAGTGACGGGTTGTCACCCACAATGCTGCGATTCGCTCGGTACAGGGCCTTCCAGCCGCCCTGCACACTCTGCTCCTGCGCGATCAACGAAAGGGAGTCGCCGCGAACGACCTTATAGGTCTTGGCGGGGGCGTTCTTCGCGGCGGGAATCGATTCCGCGATCTTCGCCGGAGCGCTGAAGACGGTCTTTCCGGCGGGGGCGGTCTCGGGTGCCGTGCCGGGCGTCGCGTGCGCGGTGGCCGTGCCGACCAGGGGCAGGGCCAGCGCGGCACCACCCGTGCTCGCGAGGGCGATTCCGCGGGTCAAGGGACGTCTCTTGGGGCGCCGGTGCTTACCGTGTGCGGGCATGATGCATTCCTCTCCGGCGCCTGCGGGGTGAGCTGTCGGGTTCGGGCTGGAGATGCCCGGCCGCACGTGTGCGACTTCACCCCGAGCCGCTCCGGAGAATCCGGACCGGCGAATAGTGGGTCCCCCGCTCCTGCCTTCGGGTGAATGATCGGCATTTTCGGACGGTGGCAGGATTCGGCGATCCGTCCGGGTCGAGGTGACCGTAGGCGAGAAATGTCGACAGAAACAAGACGTCGCGTTCGTGGGGAATTCCGGGAGAGGTTCTTCGCCACCCCCACCGCGCCGAACTTCCTTGAAAGGAAAGGGAACGGCCGGGGTCGAGAGATCACCTCGACCCCGGCGTGATTCATGTCACCGCAGCGCCATATCGGTCATTACGGTAAATTCAGCCGAGTTGAGAAAAGGGATACAAGGGGCGCTAAAAACCCCTTGTATCCGTTTTGGCCGGAACTGTGGTCGTACGTCAGCCGGAGACGCTCGCGGCACCCGTCTCGCCGTGACGCGCCGCGAGCACCCGCGCCAGCGGGGTCGGTGCCAGCGTGCGGTCCAGGTTCGTGCGCATCGTGGTCGCCGCGTCCAGGACGTAGTTCTGGCGGACCTTCCACGGGCCCCGGTCGCCCTGGCGCGGGAAGGCGTCGATCGAGCGCCGGACGTATCCCGCCGCCAGGTCGAGCAGAGGGCGCTCGCGCAGCGGACCCTCCGGCTTCGGCACCACCGCCGCGTACCGCCTGCCGCCCATGTGGTTGAGCACCTTGCACACGAGGCGCGAGGTGAGGTCGGCGCGCAGCGTCCAGGAGGCGTTCGTGTAGCCGACGCAGAAGGCGAAGTTGGGAACGGAGGTGAGCATCGTCCCCCGCCACACGAACTGCTCCGACAGCTTCACCGGCCGGCCGTCCACCGTCGGCTCGATTCCGCCGAAGGCCAGCAGTTCCAGGCCGGTGGCCGTCACCACGACGTCCGCCTCCAGCACACGGCCCGACGCCAGCCGGATCCCCTCGGGGACGAAACGGTCGACGCGGTCGGTGACGATCTCTGCCTCCCCCTTCTTGAGCGCGTGGAAGAGGTCGGCGTCGGGGACGGCACAGAGCCGCTGGTCCCAGGGGTCGTAGCGGGGCGTCAGATGCTCGCGGATCAGCCCCTTGTCCCGCAGGACACGCTGGTTCAGCCCGCTCAGGACGCGCCGTGCCGTCTTCGGCGCGCGGCGGCAGAACTGGTACACCCCGATGGTGAACAGGATGTTCTTCGTCCGGACCACCCGGTGCGCCGCGTTCGCCGGCAGGACCGCCCGCACGGCATCGGCCACCACGTCCCTCGACGGCAGCGAGCTGATCCAGGTGGGGCTGCGCTGCAGCATCGTGACGTGCGCGGCCCGCCCGGCCATGGCGGGCACCAGGGTGACCGCGGTCGCGCCGCTGCCGATGACGACGACGCGCTTGCCGGTGTGGTCGAGGGCCTCGGGCCAGAACTGGGGGTGGACGACCTCTCCCTCGTACGAACCGATCCCCGGGAACTCCGGGGAATGCCCTCGCTCGTAGTTGTAGTAACCCGCGCACGTATAGAGGAAGTCGCAGGTCAGCGTCTGCCGCGTGACCGCGCCGTGCGCGTCGGTACGCTCCAGCGTGAGGGTCCATCGGGCCGTCACGGACGACCAGTCGGCGGCCAGCACGCGCGTGCCGTAGTGGATGTGCCGGTCGATACCGAACTCGGCCGCCGTCTCCTTGATGTAGCCGAGGATGGACGCGCCGTCGGCGAGCACCTTGGAGTCCCGCCAGGGCTTGAACGGATATCCGAGCGTGAACATGTCCGAATCGGAGCGCACCCCGGGATAGCGGAACAGGTCCCATGTTCCGCCCATGGCCTGCCGGGCCTCGAAGATCGCGTACGAACGGTCGGGGCACTCGGTCTGGAGCCGGTACCCGGCACCGACGCCGGAGAGGCCGGCGCCGACGACCACGACATCGATGTGCTCGGGCAGGGGAGGCGTGGCAGGCGCTGTCGGAGCGGAGGGCGCGGACGGTGTTCCGGAGCTCGTCGTCATGGTTCCTAGTGTCGGAAGCAACACGGAGCAAGAATTGACTCCGTACGACAGATTCTTGACCCTGGGCGACATGCCAGTGATCAGATCGGCCGGGCTCCGGGGCTTCCGCGCGACCGTCGCCGAGCTCGGCGGGGACGCCGAGGACTTCGTACGAAGGGTGAATCTGCCCCTCGCGGCCCTCGACTCCGACGACCTGCTGGTCGAGGACGAGGCCATGGCCACGGTCCTGGAGCTCGCCGCCGCCGACCTCGCCTGCCCCGACCTCGGTCTGCGGATGGCGTCCCGTCAGGACCTCGGAATGCTCGGCGCCCTGGCCCTCGCCATCCAGAACTCGCCCACCCTCGGCGACGCCCTCGCCTGCACCGTCCGCTATCTCTTCGTCCACACCGAATCCATGCGGCTCGGTCTCGAACCGGATCCGTACGGAACACCGGGGATCGTCGCGCTCGGCCTCGGCGCCGCGCCCGGACGGGAGTTCCCGCCGCAGGCGATGGACCTGAGCCTCGGCTTCATCCACCGCTCGATCACGTTCCTGACCGGCCCCTACGGGCTGCGCACGGTCGAGCTCCCGCACGTCCCGGCCGCGCCCCTGTCCGCGTACGAGGAGTTCTACGGCGTACCCGTGCGCACGGGCCGGCCCGCCGCCCTGCTGCGCGTGCCCCACACCCTCGAAAGCCGCCCGCTCACCGGCGGCGACACCCATCTGCGCGATCTGGCCGTCGCGTTCCTCGCCGAGCACACCCCCGGCGGGAGCCCCGACCTCCCCACCCGCGTGCGCGCGGCCGTCCGCCAGTCGCTGGGCACCTCGACGCCCACCGTCACGACCGTCGCCGACCTGCTGAGCCTTCACCCCCGCACGCTCCAGCGCAGGCTCGCGGAGCGGCACACCACGTTCGCCGCCCTCCTCGACGAGGAACGCCGCCGCGCCGCCCGGCGCTACCTCACCGCCACCGACCTCCCCTTCGGACAGATCGCGGGCCTCCTCGCCCTCTCCGAGCAGTCCGCCCTCAACCGCTGCTGCCGCAGATGGTGGGGCACGACCCCGAAGGAAGCCCGACGGCACGGCCTCCCCGCGGAGGCCGGCCTCACCGGGAGGGGCCGCGCGGAGCGGGCGGCGCCGCTGCCCGCCCCGTACGGGAGTCGTCCCGCGCCCACAGGGACCGTACGTGGCTGAGATGGCGCACCATGCAGGCCTCGGCGCCCATCGCGTCGCCGGCCAGCATGAGGTCGAGGAGCTCCAGATGCTCCTCGGCGGAGGGCAGCAGCTCGCCCCGCTCGTCCAGCGCCGTCAGGCCGTAGAGCCGGGAGCGCTTGCGCAGGTCGCCGACGGCCGGCAGTTCAGGGGCGCGTTCGGCGATCTCGTACGCCCGGCGGACATCGCCGCTGAACTCCTTCACCGCCACGATGTGGCCGTCCGCGTGCAGCGCGGCGAGCAGGGGGGGTGAGGTCCACCTTGGTGTTGTGCGGGTTGTTGTACGCGACGACCGGCGGGCCGACGGAGGCCACCTCCGCGTAGTGGGCGCGGACGGCGGTGGCATCGCATGTGTAGGCGTTGGGCGGGAGGAGCAGGACCGCACCACAGCCCGCCTCGGCGGCCTGTTCGGTCCAGCGGCGACCCCAGGGAGGAGGCGACGGCGAGCAGCAGGGGACCGCTGCCCGCGACCACGCCTCGTCCGCCGGGCAGCACGAGCCCGGCCTTGAGCATGGCCTGCGCGCCTCCCGCGCCGATCACCCCCGGCAGGGTCCAGCCGGGAAAGGGCAGTTGACGCTCGGCCCCCGGAGCACCACCCGGCTCGCGCGAGAGGGACTACAGAAGCTGACGGTGCATAAGGCTTCTCAGTGCAATTTCACATTGCTATGTTACAGGGCATGTCCAGGGCAAGATCGCCTCAACTGCCCTGCTCTCGAAGGAAGTCCACCCCCCATCACAGGAGACCTCGTGTCCCAGCACAGAACCGTGCGCACGACCCTTCTCGCCGCAGTCCTCGCGACCGGCCTCACCGCCCCGCTCGCATACTCGGCCCAGGCCGCGGCCCCCGTGCGGACCCCGGCCGGCTTCGCGCCGGGGAGCACGGCCCAGGCCGCCCCGACCGTCCCCGCGGCCCCGGCGCGCCACGCCCCGAACCCGCACGACGAGGTCGACCGCCTCGCCCAGGCGCCCGCCGCGAAGACCGGACCCGCCGCCGCGCCCCGCGGCGTCACCGCCGGACGTGTCCCCGGCGTGCAGGGCGAAGGCCCCGGTGCTCAGAGCCTGACCCGTACGGCACGGGCGGCCACCACCCGGGCCGGTGTTCCCTGCACGCTCGACGGCATCACACGGCTGAGCCCCGCCCAGCTGGCCGACTTCCTCGCCGATCCCGCCGTCCAGGCCGACGGCTGCCTGCGCGGACTCGTCTGGACCTGGGACGCGCGCCTCGCGCCCGTGATGTCGGACGCCCACGTCCAGGCCGTCGCCGCCCGGATCACCGGCCTCGCCGCCGGTCACGACGGCACCAACTCCACCCACCTCCTGGAGATGTTCACCTATCTCCACGCGGTCGCCTACCACGACTTCGGCCGCCCCGAGATCGACCTCACCGACGCCCCCACCGTCGAGGCGATGCGCGCCGCCACCACCGCCTACGCCACCGCCCCGCGCACCTTCGACGTGACCCCGCAGAACGCCCAGACCCTCCGCGAGGCGCTCTACACCGGCAGCGCCCCCGGCCTGCGGCAGCACCAACTCGGCCTGATCACCGCGGTCCTCGCCCGCATGGGCGACGGCCACGCGCAGACCGCCGGCGACCCCGCCTGGGGCGGCGCGGCCCTCGCCGCGCTCTCGGTGAACTACCTCGGCGTCCACCCCGGCAACCAGGACACCGCCTTCCGTGACGCCGTCGCGAAGGACCCCTCCTACCGCGCCGCATTCAAGACCTTCTCCGGCCACACGCACCTGAAGGGCACCGCCAACGCCTGGGTCGTCCGCGATGCCCTCGGCGAGTACGGCCGCTTCGGCCAGATCGACGCCCTCAGGACAGGGATCGTCGCCGACCTCGGGGGACTCCTCGCACCCGTGGAGACCGGCTTCGGCACGGGCAGCGCACCCTGGGCCTCCCTGGTGGGCTGGCTCAACTTCTACGACGCCTGCGCCCCGTACAAGGTCTGCAAGGCCGACATCGAGGCGAGGATCTTCCCCCACACGTACGCCTACGACAACGGGGGGATCAAGGTCCGCACCGGCCTCGACCGGGCCACCGTCGACCAGCTCTACTACGCGAGCAAGCAGGTCAAGGCCCAGTTCCACCGGGTGCTCGGCACGGAGCAGCCGCTCGCCGGAGACCCCCACTCCGTGCTCACCGTGGTGCTCTACGCGTCACGGCAGGACTACGAGACGTACCACCCCATCCTCACCGGCATGGGGACCGACAACGGCGGCATCTACATCGAGCGCGGCGCGACCTTCTACACGTACCAGCGGCGCGTCCCGCAGGACTCCAGCCTCACCCTCGAAGAGCTCTTCCGCCACGAGTACGTCCACTACCTCAACGGGCGTTACGCCGTCCCCGGGTTCTTCGGCGAGGGCCCGTGGTACGAGAACGACCGCACCACCGCCATGGACGAGGGCACGGCGGAGTTCTTCGACGGCGCCACCCGCGACGACGGGACAGCCGTGCGCAAGTCACTCGTGGAGAGCGTCATCAGCGACACCTCCGCGGGCGGCCCGCGCATGACGGTGAATCAGATCCTGCATGCCACCTACGACGGCGACGGCTTCCGCTTCTACGCCTACGCGGGCACGTTCTTCGCGTACCTGTGGACCGAGCGGCCCGCCCTGCTGCGCGCCATGTACGGCCACCTCCGCGCGGGAGACGTCCGCGGCTACGACACCTGGCGCGACCGCGTCGGCAAGGACGCCGGGACGCAGGCCGCGTACGACGCCTTCCTCGACCGGCAGATCGCCCGGGTCGACGAGCTGTTCGTGCCCGACACCCGGCACGAGCCCACCGCGACGCTGCGCCACGCCACCCCCGCCGAGATACGCGCCGCCTTCGCCACCGCCACGAGCAACACACCCACCTGCACCGGCAGCCGCGACCCCCGGCTGCCGCGCTTCGTCTGCACCGGCCGGATCACCGCCCGCCTCGCCGACGCGGCCGACCCCGACCAGGTGTTCAAGGACATGTCCGAGACCGTCGACTACTTCGTCCTCGACCGCAGCCGGAGCGGCGGCAACAACTTCAACGACATGAACTGTTCCTTCGGACCGGTGGAGATCTGGTCCACCGGACGCGCCGGCACGGCCGGCTTCAGCTGCGAGGGTCCGCTGCGCCGCTGACCCCGCCCGCACCGTCCCGCACCGGACCCGCCTCCTCCAGGGGGCGGGTCGCGGGCCCCTGGAGCACCCGCCCGTCGGCCGCCGCGAAACGCGAACCGTGACACGGGCACTCCCAGGTGTCCTCCAGCTCGTTGAAGCCGAGCTCGCACCCCATGTGGGTGCAGCGCGGCCGCCGCCCGGCGAGGAAGTGCCGCGCCACGGACGCCTGGGCCCGCACCACGTCGGGGAACTCCCGCAGCGGCAGCCGGCGGCGCGGGTCGAAGAGCTCGGTCCAGTCCGGACGCGGGGCACCGGTCACCTGGGCGGCCAGCAGCCGGCCCGCCATCACCCCGTTGCTCATGCCCCAGCCGCCGAACCCGGTGGCCACGAAGACGTGCTGCGTGTCCGGGTGCTCATGACCGACGTACGGAAGGTGGTCCACCGACCGCACGTCCTGCGCGGCCCACCGGAAGACGGGCCCGGTCGCGCCGAAGCCCGGGAAAGCCTGGCGGGCCCACCCGCTGAGCCGTTCGAGACGCTCGCCCGGGTGACCGGTACCGGGCTCGTGGGCCTCGCCGGTGACGATCAGCAGCCGGTGGCCTTCGTCGTACGGCGCGGTGCGCACCGAACGGGTGCGGTCCTCGGGCGTGAGGTACATGCCCCGGGGCGCCGATGCCGTGGCGATCGGGGCGGCGAGCACCAGCTCACGGCGTACCGACAGCCGGGCCAGGAGCGAACTGTGCACGCTCAGGGGAAAGTTCGTGGCGATGACGACGTCCCGGGCGCGGACGCTCGCTCCGCTCTCCGTGGTCAGCGCGCACTCCGCGCGCTCCCGCAGAGAGGTGACCCGGGTGTGTTCGTGGACGATGCCGCCCCGGGCCACGAGATCCTCGGCGAGACCGAGCAGGAACCTGCGCGGGTGGAAGAGGAGCTGGCCGTCGAGGCGCACCGCCCCGGCCACCGGGAAGGGTAGATCGGTGTCCGTCACGTACGTGGCGTCGAGTCCGGCCTCCAGGGCGGCGGCCGCCTCCGCGCGGACCTCCCCGGACCGTTCCTCGTCCGTGACGTAGGTGAAGGCCGGGGCCCGCTCCAGATCGGCGTCGATGCCGATGTCGGCGCACAGGCCGACGACATGGTCGAGAGCCTCCTGCTGCGCCATGGCGTACCGCGTGGCGGCCAGGACGCCATGGGCGTCCCGCAGGCGTGCGTACGTGAGGCCGTGCAGGGCCGTGAGCTTGCCCGTGGTGTGGCCGGAGACACCGGCGGCGATGCGGTCGGCCTCCAGCAGCACGACCTGCCGGCCGGCGCGGACCAGCTCGTGGGCGGTGCACAGCCCCGCGATGCCGCCCCCGATGACGACGACGTCGGCCGTCAGATCGTCGGCGAGGGCGGGCCGCTCGGGGGAGGGGGTGCCGTGCATCCAGTACGAGCCATCGATGTGCGCGTCCGCCGGCATGGCGCGCTCCTTCCCGGCGCGGCTGCTGCTGCCTCGCGCATGCCCGGAGCGCGGCGAACCATGCGGAGGCCGTCTGCGACGCGGGGCCGGGGTGGACGCGGGGCCGTCGGCGACGCGGGGCCGGGGTGTCAGGCCACCGGCTGCGCCGAGAGCGACCGGAAGGCCGGCAGCCGGCGCGTCACCCGCGAGGCCGCCGCGGCGAAGGCGATGCCGAAGAGGAGGGAGGCGGGCAGGGCGAGGAGCGGTGATCCCTCCAGGAGCGGGAAGACCTGCCAGTGGGTGACGTAGATGTAGAGGGAGCTGCCGGCCAGCAGCCCCGCGAGGCGGTTGAGCACGCCGAGGCTGGGCAGCTTCCGCACCCAGATCAGCAGCACCAGGCCGCCGACGACGACCGCCTCGCGGGCGGGCTGGTCGAAGAGGCCGGGGACGGTGGCGAGGGTGAGCGCGGTGACCACGAGTCGCTGGGTCGGGCCGGTGGCCCGAGCGGCCGCCCAGCCCAGGGCGAAGAGCCAGCAGACCGTGGCGGCGAGGGGCACGTGCCCCCCGGCGTCGAGGCCGAACAGGTCGTAGCGGCCGGCGAGCGCCACGCAGGCGAGGGCCAGCGGGAACGCGAACGGGAAGCGCCGCTCGGCACGGTCGGCGCGGGGGAGCGCCAGCAAGGCGGTGACCAGGAGCAGGATGTACACCAGCGACTCGACGAACCAGAAACCGTCGTTCGGGCCGAGCAGACTGGTGAGCAGGAACACCGTGCGCACCCCGTAGTCGCCCGTGACCAGCATCATCAGGGCGAGCCAGGCCGAGCAGGGCAGCACGATGCGGAGCAGGCTCCGTCCGATGCCCCGCAGCCGGTCCACGCGGTCCGCCGGGGTGAGGTGGAAGCGGGCGAAGTTGTATCCGGCGACGCCGAGGAGCACATGGGCGCCGCCCTTCACCGTGAAGAGCTCGATGTGCGAACCGACGATCAGCACGATGGCGACCGCGCGCAGCGCTATCCCGGTCTCCACGGTCCGTATCCGGGTACGCAGCCAGAAGCCGCTGCCCGACGAGGCGGCGGGCTCCCCGGCGTCCCGCCCGGGCCCTGCCGCGGCGGCGTGGCGCAGCTCGCGCAGCGGAAGGAGGTGCCAGTCGTCGGGGAGCGAGCCGAGCGCCTCCTCCAGATGGAGGGACATCTCGACATAGCTGAGCGAGTCGCCGCCGAGGCCGACGAAGCTGCTGTCCGGCGACACGTCGTCCCGGTCGAGGATCGTCGCGTACAGGCGCACCAGGTCGCCGTGCGACGCGCCGTCCGCCGTCACAGGGGAGCCGTCCCTCGATACCGACGCGCCACCCTTGCCGGCCGGCGCGCCGTCCTCGCTCGTCGGTGCGGCGCCTCCCGTCAGCGGCGAAGCGCCTCCGGTCACCGGCGTGCGGTCGAGCGTGCGGAGTGCCGTGCGCACCGATCCGTAATCGATCTTTCCCGTGGTGAGCCGGGGCAGCTCCGGCAGTACGCCGACCCGTACGGCGCGGGCCGGCAGCCCGCAGAGTCCGGTGACCCGGCGCCGGACCGGCGCCGGGAGGAGCGTCCCGGTGTCGCCCTCCACGGCGACGAGCAGCTCGTCGTCGCCGCCCACACAGGCCGCCGCGATCCCTTCCGCGCCGAGCACGGCCTCGACCTGCTGCGGATCGATGCGCAGGCCCAGGATCTTCGCGAACCGGCTGCTGCGCCCGATCACCTCGTACAGTCCGTCGGCGGCCAGCCGGGCCACATCACCCGTCGGCAGCTCGTCCAGCGTGCGGCCGAGACCGAGGTCCCGCGGGCTCTCGGCGTAGCCGAGCATCACGTTGGGGCCGGAGTAGAGAAGCTCGCCGGTGTCCTCGCCGGGCCACTCGGCCAGCGGCCGCAGCCGGAAGGAGCCGCCTGGGACGGGAACGCCCACCGCGTCGGGCCGGCTCTCGGCGAGCGCCGGCGGCAGATAGGCCATGCGCGCGGTCGCCTCCGTCTGCCCGTACATGACGAAGAGGTCCCACCCCCGGACACGCCCCAGCGCCGCGTAGCGCGCGACCCGGTCGGGGGCCAGCCGGCCGCCCGCCTGGGTCACGTACCGGAGTTGGGGCAGGTCCATCGAGGCGAAGCCGATGCGGTCCAGCAGGTCGAAGGTGTACGGGACGCCGGCGAAGGTGGTCGCGCGGGCGGCCGTGAACCGTTCCCAGAAGCAGGAGTCCGACACGGACAGGTCGGTGAGGAGCAGCCCGGCGCCGCGCAGCAGGTGGCTGTGCACGACGGACAGGCCGTAGCAGTAGTGCAGCGGCAGGGTGGTCGCGGCGACGTCGGTGGTCCGGATGCCGAGGTACTGGGCTATCGACTCCGCGTTGGACTGCAGGTTGTCGTGCGACAGACGGACGAGCTTGGGCGAGCCGGTGGAGCCGGAGGTGCTCAGGAGCAGCGCCAGATCGGGGTGGAGGTCGTGTGCCGTCCCGTCCCGGCGTTCGTCGAGGACCCAGCCGGGGCCGGTGACACCGTCCCCGGGGCGGGTGACGTCGTCACCCGGGCGGGCGACGACATCGGGGTCGTAGGCATCGACGAGCGAGCGTACGGCGTCGGGATGGTCGCCGGGCACGAGGAGCAGCGGGTGGCCCGAGGACAGCGCGGCCAGGTGGACGACGAGGGCGTCGAGGGTATTGGCGGCGACGAGGAGGACCAGGCGGCGGACCGGGCCGAGGCGTTCGGCGACGGACTCGACGCGGGCCGCGAGCTCGCGGTAGGACACCGCCCCGTCGGCCGTGAGAACCGCGGTGCGGTCGCCATGGCTCGCGAGGCCGGTGGCGAACGGGACGGTCCGAAGGCGGGAGGTCAGGGGTGGTGGTGCTGTCACGGACGCATCGTAGGCAAGGCTTACCTCATTGCCCAGTCACAGAAACATCACAGGTGATCCACAGCGTGCACACACGTGTCACCCTGCCCCAGGGGCCTCAGGGGCAGGTCCGGCCGCCCGTGTCGCGTACCCGACATCGCGACCGACCCACTTGACCTTTAGGTTAGCTTTACCTTATTCCTAAGGCGTTCCGTAGATCCCAGGCCTCCGCGGTCCTCCGCGGCACCGCTAGGAAGGCACCTCGATGCGACGCCCCCTGATCCGACGTCTGACGGCGCTCGCCGCGGCCGCACTGCTCGTCCCCACGCTCGCGAGCTGCGGCAGCGACGAGGACGACGCCGGGCTCATCATCTACTCCGGGCGCAACGAGAACCTCGTCAAGCCGCTCCTCGACGAGCTGGAGAAAGCGGTCGGCACCAGCGTCGCCGTCCGCTACGGCGACAGCGCCGAACTCTCCGCGCAGATCCTCGAGGAGGGCGACAAGACCAAGGCCGGGCTCTTCTTCTCGCAGGACGCCGGAGCGCTCGGCGCCCTCTCCTCCCAGGGCCGGCTGCGGAAGCTCCCCGACGCCACGCTGAACCAGGTCGACCCCGCCTTCCGCGGCGGCGCCGGTGACTGGGTGGGCACCTCGGGCCGCGTCCGCGTCCTCGCGTACGACCCGAAGCAGGTCACCAAGGCGCCCGACAGCGTGCACGAGCTGGTGAAGCCGGAGTGGAAGGGCAAGATCGGCTTCGTCCCGACCAACGCCTCGTTCCAGTCGTTCGTCACCGGCATGCGCGTCCTGGAGGGCGACGACGCCACCCGCACCTGGCTCAAGGGCCTCAAGGCCAACGAGCCCAAGGCGTACGAGAACAACCTCAAGGTGATGGACGCCGTCGGCGCCGGCGAGGTCTCCCTCGGCCTGGTCAACCACTACTACTGGTACGAGCAGGTCGCCGAGAAGGGCGAGGACAAGGTCGGCGCGAAGATCCACTTCCTGCCCGGCGGAGACCCCGGCGCGCTCGTCAACACCGCGGGCGTCGGCATCGTCAAGGGCGGCAAGGGCGCCGACATCGCCCAGAAGGCCGTGGACTTCCTGCTGTCCAAGAAGGCGCAGACCTACTTCGCGGACGAGACGAAGGAGTACCCGCTCGCCGCCGGTGTCACCACCACGACCAAGGGCCTGCCGCCGCTGAAGTCCCTGGACGCCCCGAAGATCGACCTCGGCAAGCTCGAATCGCTTCAGGAGACCCTGAAGATGCTGCAGGACGTCGGGCTGGTCTGAGAGGCATGAGACCCGTTTCCCCGAAGGGACGGCAGGCCGACGGCACGGGCACGACGGCCTCGGACGGCACGACGACCTCGGACGGCGTGACCCCGGGCGCGGCGCCGGACGACACCGCCACGCCGTCCGGCGATGCCGCCCCGGCCGCGCCGGCGCCTGGCGGTGCGCCTCCCGCCCGCCGCACACCCGGCGGGCGGCCCCGCGCGCCGCGCCCCGCCCGCCGCCCCCCGGCCGTGCTCGTCGTCCCGGCCGCCGTCGCCGCCCTCCTCGCGCTGCTCCCGCTCGGCTATCTCGCGGTCCGCGCCCTGGAGAAGGGGCCCGGCCACGCCTGGGGCGTCGTCGTCGGCGAGCGCAGCGCCGAACTCCTCGGCCGCAGCCTCTCCCTCGCCGCGTTCGTCGTCGCCGCCTGCCTCCTGCTCGGGATCTCGCTGGCCTGGCTGACCGTCCGTACGGCGCTGCCCGGCGCCCGCGCCTGGTCCGTCCTGGTGACCCTGCCGCTCGCCGTGCCCAGCTACGTCGCGGCGTTCACCTGGCTCTCCGCGTTCCCGCGGCTCGTCGGATTCTGGGGCGCCGCGCTCACCCTGACCCTGGTCAGCTTCCCGTACGTCTACCTGCCCGTCACCGCGGCCCTGCGCGGCACCGACCCCGCACAGGAGGAGGTGGCGCGCTCGCTCGGACTCGGCCCGCTGCGCACCTTCCTCCGGGTCACCCTGCCGCAGCTGCGGCACGCCGCGGCGGGCGGCGCGGTGCTCGTCGCGCTGTACGTGTTCTCCGACTTCGGAGCCGTGTCCCTGATGCGGTACGACACCTTCACCCGCGGCATCTACACCTCCTACCGGGCCAGCTTCGACCGCACGCCGGCCGCCGCGCTCAGCGTCGTCCTCGTCGTGATGACCGTCGCCCTCGTATGGGCCGAGGGCCGCACGCGCGGACGCGCGGGGCAGGCCAGGACCGGCACGGGCACGGCACGCCCCGCCGTACCGGTGCCGCTCGGCCGCTGGAAGGCGCCCGCCCTCCTCTGGTGCGGCGCCGTCGTCGCCGTCGCCGTGGCCGCCCCGCTGTCCACCCTCGGCTACTGGCTGGCCGTGGGCAGCTCCGCCACCTGGGACCCGGCCGCACTCGCCGACATCGCCGGCACCACCCTCGGCGTCGCCGCCGCCGGCGCGGCGCTGACCACCCTGCTCGCCCTGCCCGTCGGCGTCATCGCCGCCCGCCACACGGGCCGACTCGCCCGGCTCCTCGAGCACTCCGCGTACGCCGGACACGCCCTGCCGGGCATCACGGTCGCGCTCTCGCTGGTCTTCTTCGCCGTGCGGTACGCCGAGCCGGTCTACCAGGAGATCCCGCTGCTGGTCTGCGCGTACGCCGTGCTCTTCCTGCCCGTCGCCGTGGCGGCGACCCGCGCCGCCGTCCTCCAGGCCCCGCCCGTCCTGGAGGACGTCGCCCGCTCGCTCGGCCGCTCCCCGCTGCGGGTGCTGCGTGACGTGACCGTCCCGCTGGCCGCGCCCGGTGTCGCCGCCGGCGCCGCGCTCACCTTCGTGGTCTGCATGAAGGAACTGCCGGCGACCCTGCTGCTTCGCCCCACCGGCATGGACACCCTCGCCACCCGGCTCTGGACCGAGACCGGTTCCGGCTCGTTCGCCGCGGCCGCCCCCTACGCCGCCACGCTGATCCTGCTCGCCGCCGTCCCCTCGTACCTCCTCGGGAGACACCGCACATGACCGACCTGCAGATCTCCGGGGTGTCCAAGGCATACGGCTCCGGCGCCACCGTCCTCGACGGACTCGACCTCACCGTGCCCGGCGGCTCGTTCACCGCCCTGCTCGGCCCGTCCGGCTGCGGCAAGACCACCCTGCTGCGGATCATCGCCGGGTTCCTGCGCGCCGACGCGGGCACCGTGACGGTCGGCGGGCGCACCCTGACCGGACCCGGCACCCATGTGCCGCCGGAGAGCCGCCGGATCGGCATCGTCCCCCAGGAAGGCGCCCTCTTCCCGCACCTGAGCGTCGCCCGCAACGTCGCCTTCGGCCTCTCCGGCACCGACCGCGCGGCCCGCCGCCGCCGTACCGAGGAGATGCTGGAACTGGTCGGCCTCGGCGGCTACGGCGACCGGATGCCGCACGAGCTGTCCGGCGGCCAGCAGCAGCGCGTGGCACTGGCCCGGGCCGTCGCCCCGGCACCCGACCTGGTGCTCCTCGACGAGCCGTTCAACGCACTCGACAGCGCCCTGCGCGCCGGTGTCCGCGCGGACGTCCGGAGCGCCCTGCGCGCCACCGGGGCCACCGCGCTGCTCGTCACCCACGACCAGCAGGAGGCCCTCTCCACCGCCGACCTGGTCGCGGTGGTGCGGGACGGCCGCGTGGCCCAGTGCGCCACCCCGCAGGAGCTCTACCAGGACCCCGCCGACCCGTGGGTGGCCGGCTTCGTCGGTGACGCCGTTCTCCTCCCCGCGACGGCCGCCGACGGAGCCGCCGACACCGCCCTCGGCCGCCTCTTCCTGACCGGCGCGAAAGCCCCCGCCCGGGGAACGGTCCTGCTGCGCCCCGAACAACTGCGCCTGGTCGAGGCGGAGTCCGCGCCCGCGCACGGCACGGTGACCGAGGTCCGCTACTACGGCCACGACGCCATGGTCAGCGTCGCCGTGGACGGCCTCGAGACCCCCGTCGACGTCCGCGTGACGGGCACGGCCGGCGTGCGCCCCGGCGACCGAACGGGCATCGCGGTGACGGGCACGGCGACGCTGCATCCGTGAACGACACGCTGCGTCCGTGAACGACACGCTGCATCCGCGAGCGACGCCGCGTCCGTGAACCTGGCGGCGCGCGGGGGTCACGGCTCCGGCGCCAGCCGTTCGACCGCGACGAGCGCCGCGTCGTCGCCGAGACGCCCGCCCGCGTGGGCGTGGAGGTCGTCCCGCAGGTGGCCGAGCAGAGTGGGCGGGTCGTCTCCCACCCATGCCGGGAGCCGCTCGGCGAGGGGATAGAAGACCCCATCGTGATCACGGGCCTCCACCACCCCGTCGGTGTAGAGCAGCAGGACGTCCCCGACGTCGAAGGGGAAGGACTCCACGACGACCTCGGGGGAGTGGACGTCCGCGAGTCCCAGCGGCGGGCTCGATTCGCCCGTGTCGAGGGCGCTGACCCGCCCCTGCCTCAGGAGCAGCGGCGGCGGATGCCCGCAGTTGGCCAGCCGGACCACCGGCTCGTCGTCGGGGATGTCCAGCACCAGGGCCGTGACGAACGCCTCCTGCGTCGTGTCGGGGCCCCCGGGACCGTCGCCCTCCTTCATGGGCTCGTCCTCCTCCGCCGAACCGACACCGGCCTCCAGCTGCCCGATCAGCTCGGGCAGTTCCGTCCGCCGGCCGGCGGCGACGCGGAAGGCGCCCAGCACGAGCGAGGCCTCGCTGATCGCGTCGAGCCCCTTGCCGCGGGCGTCCCCGATCAGCAGCCTCGTCCCCGACTCCGTACGGGCGGCCGCGTAGAGGTCGCCGCCCATCTGCGCCTCCTCCTCCGCCGCCAGATAGACCGAGGCGATCCGCAGCGGGCCCGACCGGTGGGGGAGCGGCCGCAGGACCACGCTCTGCGCGGCCTCCGCGATGGAGCGCAGCCGCGTCACCTTCTGCTCGTGCCGCTCGCGCAGAAGCGCGAAGAACGTGACGATGACCGAGATGAGGATCAGCGCGACGATCTGATACGTGTGGTTGAGGTCGGTCAGGCGCGTGCGCACCACCGCCACCACGGCCTGCGCGAGGACCGCGACCGCGCCCACGAAGGCCGTCATCCGGGGGCCGGCGAACGAGGCCGTCACCGCGGGCGCGGCGATGAGGAACGGACCGAGGTGGACCTCCGGCGGCGACAGGATGTCGACCACGGTGACCGCCGCGATCAGCGCGAAGGGAGCGGCGAGAAGGAGCCGCCCACCGCGCCGGGAGAGGCGGGGCGCGATGCCTCGCGGCCGGGGGTCCATGGGAAAGGCATACCTCAGGTGGTGGGGCATGTCCTGTTGCCGGAAATCCGGGCGCGGCGCGTCGTTACGGCTCCACTCTCCGTGACGGGTCGTCGATCCCGGCCGGCTGTCGAGTCCGGTAGCGATCGGATGGCGGCCGCCTCGGGGATGCGCCGCGGCGGTGAGCGTCAGGCCGTGCCGATCGTCATGCGGTGGCAGGGGAACCGCACCCGGCCCACCCGTTCCGCGAAGACGACGTGGTCGGCGCCGAGCCGTTCGCGCGGCCGCGGCCGAGCGGTATGGCCCGTGGCCCGTGGCTCGTGGCCCGGCGAACGGCGATCAGCCGGTCAGGCCGGGGCGGCGGTGTAGTCGGCCAGGGTGCGTTTGGCCCGCCAGCCCTGGCCCTCGGCCCGGGACACGTCGAGGACGACGGTGTGGGCCAGCTGGTCCACGGCGTACCGGGTCAGCGGAGGCTCCGCGTGCGGCCGAAGACGGGACAGCGACTCCGCGGCGACGGCCGCGGCGCGCGCCACGGGCAGGGGAAGCCGGCCGATCCGCGCCCGGACGCCATGGGCGCGCAGCACCGCCCGGATCGCCTCGTCGCGGCGGTACGGCACCGGGTCGGCGATGTTGTACGCGCCCGCGCGCCAATCCGCCGCGGAGAGGCACGCGTCGGCGAGGTTCTCGACGGCCGTCAGCGACAGGAGCACGTCGCGGCCGGGCAGGAGCAGCAGACCGGCCCTCACGCGGGCGAGCAGCCGCGGTACGAGATGGGGGTCGCCGGGACCGTAGACCGCGCGCGGGCGGAGCACGACCGCGCCGGCCGCCAGCGCGAGCGCCTCGCCGGCCGCCTTCGTCCGGCCGTAGGCGTTCAGCTGCCCGCGGACGGGGTGGTCCTCCGTGATCCGGGCCCGGTCGGGCCCGGGGGCGTACACGCTGGCGCTGCTCACCCAGACGACGGGCCGGCCGGCGGCCGCCTCCAGGAGGCGGGCGGTGCCGTCGACGTTCACGGCACGCATCGTGGCCTCGGCGGGTGAGCCGGGCAGAGGGTCGCCCACGGCGGCCGCGCAGTGCACGACGAGGTCGGCGCCGGCCAGGTCGGGAGGGCCGCTCTCGGCGTCCCACGCCACGTGCCGGCCGACGGGCCCCGGCCGGCGCCCCACGCACAGGACGTCGGCGCCACGGGCGGCGGCGAGGGAGGCGACGTGCGAACCGCAGAAGCCGCTCGCTCCGGTGACGGCGATCCTGGTCATGTGCGCTGCTCCGTGCGGGCAAGGGTGTTCATGGGGTTCATGGGCGCTGCTTCGTGCGGGCAGAAGCCGTGACCGCGCCGTTCTGGCGGGCAGAAGTCGTGGCGCGTGCTTCCGCCCCCCCCACGGGCAGGAGCGCGGTCATCGTCTTCCCCCGGCGCGCTGCTCCGTGCGCGAAGGAGTGGCCACACACGCTCCCTACGGACAGGAGGGGCCACGCGCGCTCCCTACGGACAGGAGCCGTCATCGTCGTTCCTCCCGGCCGGAGGGCCGGTGGTCGCGCGGACGGTCAGCAGGCGCCAGCCGGGCAGCGCCGCCCGTCGGTCCACCCGGGCGCGCACCACGGTCGGCCGGTACGGGGCCAGCGTGGCGAGGACGTCGTCCAGCTGCGCACGGGCCAGCCGCGCGCCCGGGCAGGCGTGCGGGCCGGCGCCGAAGACGAGTTGGGCGACGGCGGGCGGGGCCGGGCGCCGGGCGTCCGGCGGATCGCGGTGCGCTCCCACGGCGTTCCGCGCCACCAGCACCAGCCGGTCCCCGGCCCGCACCGGACACCCGTCGAGCTCGGCGTCCGCCGCTGCCACGCGCGGCAGCAGCGGTGACGGGGCGACGACCCGGAGGAGCTCGGTCACCAGCGCCGCCCGCAGCCGTTCGTCCCCGGCCTCCTCCCACAGCCCGCCGTCGGCGCACCACGCGACCGCGCGCGGCACTGCGGCCACGGTCGTGTTGACGGCGGCCACGGCGAGCATGGCCCGCAGCCCGGCGTCGCCCCCGCCTCCGCCCCCGAGCAGGGCCTCCAGACGGGCCGTCGCCTCGGCCGCCGCCCGCGCGGCCCCCGGCGACCGAGGGCCGGGCAGGTGGTCCCGTACGGCGGCCGACGCCGCGTCCGCGGCCGCCTCGGCCAGCGCCGACGGGTCGGCGCCGGTGTCCAGCAGGGCGCACACCGTCGTCCCGGCCAGTTCGCGTGCCAGCGCGACCAGGTCGACCGTGCGACCGGCACCGAGCGGGGCGAGCCGGCGGGACAGGACCTCCTGCCAGACCGGGCGCAGCCGCGCCACACCGTCCGCGCCCAGATCCCCGGCCACGGCCCGCCGGGTGTCCCGGTGGCCCGCGCCCTCCTGGTCGAACAGCAGCCCGCCGCCGGACAGTTCACGGGCCGCGCCGCCCGTGGTGCCGGCGGCCGCGCGGTCCAGCGGGATGCGGGTGAGAGCCTGACGGTACGGCTCGGCGCCGCTCACGAGGACGGCCCGGCCGATCCGTACCACGGGCCTCCGCCGGACCGCCGCGAGCAGGGCGAACAGCAGAGGGTGGGAGCGCGTGTACACCCGCCGGTCGCGGCGGCGCGCCGCGCGCGGGGCGGACGACGTCGGGATGCCGCTCACCGGACGTGCACCTCCCGCGGGTCGGCGGGGAGGTAGCGGCGGTCCCAGCACCACAGCAGGGTGCGACGGGCACCCCACGCCCGCAGCCTGCGCAGACTGGCGCGTACGACCATCCGCTCGGCCCGCCTGATCCGGTCGCTGTGCTCACGCGCCCGGTTGAGCAGCACGACGTCCTCCGGCGGCCCCTCCAGCGGGACCCTCGGCGCGCCGCCGCACCGTACGTACAGATCGGCGGTGACGGCGATGTTGTGGCCGTGACACAGGACGTACGGGGTGCGGTAGCGCGGATGCCGGTGCTCCGTGCGCAGGCGCCCGTACAGCGCCGTCACCCGGACCACCGCCGGCAGCACGTACCGCTCCGCGACGGACGGGGACTCGTCGAGGCGCGGCAGGCTGCGTCCGCACGCCATCTCCGCGCCCCCGGCGAACGCCGCCTTCGCGGCGGCGATCCAGTCGGGCGCGGGCAGACAGTCGGCGTCCGTACGCACCAACAGCGCGGCCCCCCGGTCGATGGCGTACCGGAAACCGGTGTCGGCGGCGGCCCCCGCGCCCGGTTCGCGCTCCTCGACGAGATGGACCGGGAACGGCGCGTCGGCGGCGAACCGCCGCACGATGCCGGGCGTCCCGTCCGTGGAGGCGTTGTCCACGACGACCAGCGTGAACCCGGTGTCGGACTGCGCCGCGAGGGCGTCGAGCGTCGCGCCGAGCGAGGCCTCCTCGTCGAAGGCGGGCACCACCGCCCACAGCGCCGCCTCCGCGAGCGCCGTCATCGGACCGTTCCTCTCGTGCGTCGTGCCGCATCCCTCGTGCGGGCGGCGGCCAGCCTCGCCGTCGCCGCGCGATCGGGCTTCGACGAGCGGCCGGACAGCGGGATGTCGGCGAGCAGCAGCGCGTCCGGGCGCGCGGCGCCCATCCGCTCCAGCGGCGCCGCCAGCGCGGCGCGCACCCGCCCGTGGTCCGCCTCCCGGCGAGGCTGGACCACGGCGACGAGACGCTCGTCCCCGTCCCCGGCCGGCACGCCCACCAGCACGGCCAGTTCGACCCCGGGCACGTGCAGCGCGGGCTCGTAGAGCCCCGGGTAGATGTTCTCCGCCCGCCGCAGGACCATGTCCTTGCAGCGGCCCTCCAGCACGATCCGGCCGTCCGCGTCGAACCGCGCCCGGTCGCCGGTGCCGACCCAGGGCGCCGGGTCCTCGCCGAGGTAGCGGTCCCGGGCCGCCGGGCCGGAGAGCACCAACTCCCCGGTCGCGTCGGTCTTGGCCTCCACCCCCGGCAGCGGCGCGCCCACCAGATCGCCCTCGCCGCCGAAGGCGGCCTTGTCGGCCTGCTCGACGGCCGCCGCGGGGAACAGCTCCGTGAGCGCGTACACCCCCCACGCCTCGTCCGCTCCCGCGGCCTTCACGCGGGTGAGCAGATCGGCGCTCGCCGGGGCCGAGCCGGTCCACACGCGGCCGGTGAACCGAGCCTCCTCGGCCAGCGCCGCTCGCAGTTGAGGGGGCGTCAGATAGGTGGCCTGCGGCGCCAGTCGGCGCAGCTGCCGGGCCAGGACGCGCGGCGAGCGGGCGGGGAGCGCGACCGGCGCACCGCTCGCGAGGGACGGTACGAGGACGAAGAACGTACCGCCGAGGACCGGGCGGCCGGGCTCCGGCCGTACGAGGCCGGTCACCGTGGCCATGCCGGCGGCGAGCGAGGAACGGGTGTGGACCACCGCGCGGGGCCGCGAGGTGGTGCCCGAGGTGAAGACGATCACCGCGTCGCCGTCCTCGTCCACCGGACGCGGCAGGACCGCCGTACCGACGCCGGTGTCCAGCGCGGGGGCGCAGCCCGGCAGCCTCCGGCCGACCGTGGCCACCGGGCCCAGCTCGGCGAGGTCCGGCAGGGCGAGACGGGCCCGGCGGGCGAGCGGCCGGGCCCAGCCGGCGACCGCCTGGGCCGTCGCGTCGGCCAGGACGACGTCCGGCCGGGCGAGCGCCAGCCGGGCGCGCAGGACGTCCGGGCCCGCGGCCGGATCGAGTACCGCGGCGCGGAGCCCCAGCCGGTGCACCGCGAGCATCACGGCCAGCGCGCGTGGCCCGGGCCGTACCGCGACACCGACCGTGCCGCCGCGCGGGACTCCGCGCGCGTGCAGGGCGGCGGCGTACCTGTCGGCGAGATCGGCGAGCTCCCCGCAGGTGGCCTTGGTGCGGACGGCGCCGGTGCGTGTGGTGCCGAGGACGGCGGGACGGTCCGGGTGCGATCGCAAGGTGTGGGCGAGAGCGTCGAGCATCAGCGCGGGTCCTCCCCGTGACGCCCCGGGCCCTTGTCGAGGTACCAGCGGGCGGTTCCGACGATTCCGTAGGCGCGCAGGCGCCGGGTGGAGTTCTCCACGACCATGTCGCGGGCGTGGACGATGGCGGTGGTGTGCCGCCGTACCCGGTTCAGGAAGAGCCGGTCGGTGGGCGAGGGGCGGCGGGGCATCCCGCCGACGGCCTCGTACAGCCGCGCGGTGACGGCCATGTTGTTGCCGGCGTGCATCCGGTACGGAGCCAGGTAGCCGTGCCGGCGGCGGTGGGCCGGGCGTATCCGGCCGAAGAACGCGGCGACGCGCACAAGCGTACGGAACAGGGCGCGGCCCAGTGGCCCGTGCTCGTCCCGGCGGGCGTCGATGCGCCCGCAGACCAGACCGGCGCCGCTCCCCAGCGCGGCCCGGGCCGCCGCCGTCCAGCCGGGGTGCGGCAGACAGTCGGCGTCGGTGCGGGCGAGCAGCGTGGCCCCGCGCCCGATCGCGTACCGGAACCCGGTGTCGACGGCGCAGCCCACGCCCTTGTCCTGCTCGTCGAGGACGTGCACGGGGAACGGCGCCCGCTCCGCGAACGCGCGGGCGATCGCGGCGGTGTCGTCCGCGGAGGCGTTGTCCACCACGACCAGCTCGAAGTCCCGGTCCGTCTGCGCGGCGAGCGCCTCCAGGGTGTCACCGACGCGTGCGGCCTCCTGATGGGCGGGCACCACCACCCACAGCGCGCTCATGCCTTCTCCCAGACCATCGTCATGATGCTGACGCCACCGCCGAGACCGACGAACAGGACTCGGTCTCCCGGGCGCAACCCGTCGTGGACCCGGTCGAGCTGCACGCCCAGACTCGCGCTGGCGACGTTCCCGAGCTCGGGGACGGTGACCACGAGCCGGTCCCGGGGAACGCCGGTGATCTCCACGAACCGCTCCAGGTACGGGACGGTGACCTGATGGACCAGGACGTACCGGAAGTGCCGCCACTCCAGCCCCGTACGGTGCCGTACCCGGTCGATCACCGAGGCACCGACCTTCTCGAACACCTCGCGCAGCTCGCTGCCGTCGCCGCGGAAGTAGGTGTGCTCGTCCCCGCGCGGATGCCGTGAACCGCCGCCGAATATCCCGCCGACCCCCCAGTGCTCGGAGTGGGTCTCGCTGTCCACGTCGACGATCCCGCCGCGGTCCACCGCTTCGAGGACCACCGCCGCGCCCGCGTCGCCGAAGGTGTAGCCGGCGAAGCCGTCGCGGAACTGGGCCAGGTCGGCCGGGTCGTGCCGGACGGCCCGGCTCGGCGTCTCACCGGTGACGACGAGGGCCCGCCGGGCGCGCCCCGCCAGGATCATGGTGCGGGCGAGGTCGATGCCGTTGACGAAGCTGTTGCAGGCGTTGGTCACGTCCAGGGCGTGCGCCCGGGAACCGAGCTCGGCCTGCACGATGTGCGCGGTGGCCGGCTCCACCATGTCGCGCGTGGCGGAGGCGAACACCAGCAGGTCGACGTCCGCCGGCCCGATCCCCGCCCGCTCCAGCGCCCGGTGGGCGGCCCCCACCGCGAGGGTGGACGCGTACTCGTCCGGCCGGGCCACCCGACGCGTGACGATCCCGGTGGCCCGCTCGAACACTCCGGCGGGCAGCGCGAACCCGCTGCCCGCGGCCACCCGTCGCCGCAGCTGCTCCGAGTCCACGACCTGCTCGGGGAGGAAGGCGCCGACCCCGGTGATCCCGACGCGGAGGGAGCCGTCGGCGACGGCATGATGACTGTTCATGGCCGGGAGGCTACGAGCCGGCGAGGGCGGGTGGCCTGAGTGCCCGTACTCAACTCCTCTGGGGGAAAGTTCCTGTTCCCCGGCGGGGCGACTCATCCCTGGACGGGCATGAAGCCGCCGCGGGCGACACCGCCGGTCAGCAGGGCGTCCCAGTCGAGCGACTGCGGCAGCTCGGGGAGATCGGCCAGTTCAGGCAATTCAGGCCGCTCCGGCAGTTCGGGCAGCTCAGGCAGCTCAGGCAGCTCGGGCAGCTCAGGCAGCGAGAGCACGACCGCCCCGCCCGCCCGTTCGACGTCCTCGCACCAGCCCACCATGCCGTCCGGGCTCCCGGAGCCGCCGAACACCGGGGCCATGAGGGCGGGGATCACGCACCCGGCGTCACCCGGCCCGTCCACCACGCACAGCGTGAGCCGAGGCACGACGCTCCAGCCCGCGCACGCCGCCACCGTTCCACCGGGCGCGTCCACGGCGGGCAGGTCCGCGTGGACGGGCGCGCCGCCGAGGAGCAGTACGGGCGTGGAACCGGGCATGAACAGGGTGTTCTCGGGAGGCATGAGCATGGCAGCAACTGTTCCACAGGCGTTCCTCCCGCCGGCGACCGGGGAGCGTGGGGGAGTGATCGATGATCGCCTGTCGTCAGGGAGGCCTCACCGGATACGGTGGCCGGAAGATCGCCCTGGAGGGAAGTGACGGGATCATGCGACTCAGCGAGGCCCCCGACGGGGCCACCGGCCCGGCGGAGCCCCTGCGATGACCGCGACCGACAGTCCGCACGTCCTGGTGCACACCGAAGGGCGGGCCGGGTTCATCACTCTGAACCGGCCGAAGGCCATCAACGCGCTCACCCACGCCATGGTGCGCCGTATCGACGAGGCCCTGACCGCGTGGGAGGACGATCCGGCGATCGGAACCGTCGTCATCGAGGGCGCCGGAGAGCGCGGGCTGTGCGCCGGCGGCGACATCCGCGCGATCCACGACGACGCCCGCTCCGGCGGCCGCGCCTCCGTCGGCTTCTGGCGCGACGAATACCGGCTCAACGCCCGCATCGCCCGCTACCCCAAGCCCTATGTGGCGTTCATGGACGGCATCGTGATGGGCGGCGGTGTCGGCGTCTCGGCCCACGGCTCCGTCCGCGTCGTCACCGAACGCTCCCGTGTGGCGATGCCCGAGACGGGCATCGGCTTTGTGCCCGACGTCGGCGGTACGTATCTGCTCGGCCGGGCGCCCGGCGAACTGGGCACCCATCTCGCCCTGACCGGCGCCCAGGCCGGCGCCGCCGACGCGCTGCTCACCGGGCTCGCCGACCACTTCGTACCGTCGTACGACCTGCCCCGGCTCGCCGAGGAACTCACCCGGGTCCCCGCCCACGAGGCCGTCGCCCGGTTCTCCCGGCCGGCCCCGCCCGGCGAGCTGGCCGACCGACGCGCCTGGATCGACGCCTGCTACGCGGCGGAGACGGTGGAGACCGTCGTCGACCGGCTGACCGACTCCGGGGTGCCCGAGGCCAAGGAGGCGGCCACCATTCTCCTGAGCCGCTCGCCCGTCGCCCTCAAGGTCACCCTGGCGGCGATCCGCCGCGCCCGGCGCCTCGACTCCCTGGAATCCGTCCTGGACATGGAGTTCCGGCTCTCCTGCGCAGCTCTGTCCTCCGCGGACCTCGTCGAGGGCATCCGCGCGCAGGTCGTCGACAAGGACCGCGACCCGCGCTGGTCCCCACCCACGCTGGCCGAGGTGACGGACGACGCCGTGGCCCGCTACTTCGCCCCGGCGGGCGCCCCGGAGCCGTTCTCGGCGTGACCGCGCGGGGCGGGGACGTCCGGTGGCCTGTCCGCGCGGAGGCTCTGTCACGTCCTGGACCGTCCGGAGCAGTCGGGATGCGCCCGGCCGGACCTGGGCGGACGCTGTACGCATGTCTCATCAGGAGCCGCAGCCCGGCTGGGGCGCGCCGACGCCCGGGCAGGCAGGTGGATCCCTCCCTCCCCGTAAGCGCAATACGGGCAGGATCATCGGCTTTTCGTGCCTGGGCGTGATCGCTCTGGTGGTGGTGCTGACCGTTGCCGTCCTGGCCATCGGCGGAGACGGGGATGACGCGCCGGAGCGCAGGACCCCGTCAAGCCCGGCGGGGGAGAGACCGCAGGAGGAGAGCGGGGCCCGCGGTGACGTGAGGATCACGGCATGCGAGGTGGATCCCCAGACGAAGTGGCCGAGCGCCGAGTTGCTGGTCACGAACCGCTCCAGCAAGTCCAGCGACTACCTCGTGCATGTCGAGTTCGTCGACGCGTCCGGCAAGCGGTTGAGTGAGGCGTATACGTCGACGAACGACGTGGCGCCCGAGCAGCGGTCGAAGGTGACGGCGCAGTCGCTGGATCAGGTCACGGCCAAGGTCACGTGCCGGATCGTCGACGTCACTCGGCGCGCGTCCTGACGGTGCGAGGCGTGGTGTCGGGTGCGGCGGCCCCCTGACCGAGAAGCCGGCGTGGCCGAGCCGCCGGCGCCCGGCCACCCAGCCGCGGGGGCATGCGACCCCGACCTCCCTACAGACAGTCCCTGGGCAGCGTCTCGTTCCAGGTGCGGGAGAACACCCGGCGCTCGCCCTCGTAGCCGTCGAGAGTCGCGTCCACGAAGAACTCGGTCTCGCTGCACGTCAGTTGCGTCCGGGTCTCCACGCGCACATCCCAGTCGTCCCGTCGGAAACGCATCGTCCACGCCGATTCGCCCCCCACGGAGGTGAAGTCGTCGGCCGTGGCGGTGTAGCGCTCGTACGCCCGGCAGCCGACATCGAGCCCGATGTCGTCGATGCGTACGGTGCCCCGGTCCTTGACGATCTCCAGGGCCCACGCGTAATCGACCAGATCACGCGTGACCTCCCAGCGCTGCTGCGGAGCGGTCAGCGAGGTGGTCGCGAGGGGCCGCGTGCCCTCCGGCTCCTCGAAGGGGCGCTGCGGAACCTCGTCCGGCTCCCCGGCCGGGCGCACCGGCAGCGTGAGCGTGCTGGTCCGCTCATGGACGCTCAGCATGACAGGACGCGGCGGCGGCCACGCCAGCGGCCAGTACGAGGTGGACAGCGACAGCCGGATGCGATGGCCGGTCGGGAAGACCTGGGCCACGCCGTTGAGTTCGACCCGCACCCGGTACCGGCGGCCCGGCTCAACGGGTTCCGGCTCACCCGTGCCGCTGCGGTGGGCCAGATTCAGCAGCCCGTACGTCACACGTGTCGCCCGGCCGTCCGGTGCGACGTCGGAGAGGCGGACCGCGACGGTGGCCACGGGTTCGCTGACGGACACGTCGAGCTCGACCGTCGGCGAGCCGAGGATCTCGACGGGCTCGCTCAGCGGGTCGGTCTCGAAGACGAGCGAGCCGCCGTCCTCCTCGCGCTGGTCGTACGGCAGGTCCGGCGGGGCGTTGTACGAAGCCCACTTGCCCGCGTACTGGCCGACGGACAGCGGTGACTGCACGGTCATCGCGTCGCCCCGGCCGTCGCCCTCAGCCGGCACCGCATCCTCCGGCATCACGATGCGATGGCGCAGCAACGGATGGGTGACCGGTTTTATGTGCGGCGAGGGCCAGTCCGGCTCGCCGACCCAGCGGCCGGGCCGTTCCTCGTACGAGGTCGACGGCGGCACGCTGTCCTGCATCCACGCCCGCAGCATGGGTCCGTCCATGACGCCGTTGTCCACGCCCTTGAGCCAGTGGTCCCACCAGCGCACCACCTCCTGCAGGTAGCCGATGGCGGGCCCCGGTTCGCCCAGGTGCGGCAACTTGTGCGACCAGGGACCGATCAGACCCTTGCGCGGCACGTCCAGATGGGACAACAGCCGTGTCACGGCGTTGGAGTACCCGTCGGCCCAGCCGCTGGACGCCAGGACGGGACACTGCACGGCCGCGTAGTCCTCGCAGACCGAGGCGCGCCTCCAGTAATCGTCCCGCCGCTGGTGGCGGAGCCACTCCAGCACCCAGGGCCGGGTGTGCTCCAGGCGTTCGTGCCACATGTCGCGCCAGCGCTCGCCGACCACGGCGGGGTCCGGGGGGCAGGTGGCGTACGCGAACATGGTGCCCGCCTCGGCGAGGTTGTCCGACAACATGGTGCCGCCCATGTAGTGCATGTCGTCGGCGTAACGGTCGTCCGTGAAGGACGCGATGACGATCGCGCGCAGGTTCGGCGGCCGGCGGGCCGCCGTCTGGAGAGCGGCGAAAGCGCCCCAGGAAATGCCCATCATGCCGGTCGCGCCGTCGCACCAGGGCTGCTCGGCCAGCCAGGCGAGAACCTCCTCCGCGTCGGCCTGCTCCTGTTCCGTGTACTCGTCGGTCATCACCCCCTCGGACTCGCCGGTGCCCCGCAGATCCACCCGCACGCACGCGTAGCCGTGACCGGCGATGTACGGGTGGTGGATCGAGTCGCGGCGGGCGGTCAGGTCCCGCTTGCGGTACGGGATGTACTCCAGCACCGCCGGCACCGGCTCCTGGTCCGAGGAGACCGGGCGCCAGACGCGGGCCGACAGCCGAGTGCCGTCGGACATGGGGACGACGACGTGTTCCTCTTCCTTGGTCGCACAGGGGAGATTGCCGACATAACGCATGGACCGGTTCGCTCCTTCCCTCAGAGGTGCTTCAGGCGTTCTTCGTGTCTCGGCCACCGGGTGTGGTCTCGTCGAACGCGAGGCCGAGTGCCGCCACACAGCGGTCGTACTTCGCCCGCAGGTCCTCCTCGCTGTCCCCGCCGGTGAAGATGTGGGCCAGTTCGTAGCTGTAGCTGTCCTGCTGCGGGGTCCGCGACAGACGCTGCCCCTCCTCGGGCACCACATCGATCCGTACGCCGGGGATCTCGCGCTCGATCCGGTCGAGGTCCTCGCGCGTGGGCACCTGATGCACCACGCCGTCGGCGAACCACCGGTGATACCACTTGGCCGCCATCTTGTACGGGCCGGCCCGGTACGGCAGGGACGGATCCCTGCCCAGGGCCAGGCTGACCATGCAGTGGTGGTTCGGTACGCCATCGACGTACTCGAACAGCTCGGCGTGCGACTGGGAGTGCCGGGGGTTGATCTCCAGCAGATTGATCGCGTCGGCCTGCGGATCGTAGAAGTACTCGATGCTGAACGTCGCCGAATCCATGCCGATCTGCCGCATGACGCGTGCCGAGACGTCGTGCAGCCGCCGGACCACCGGCTCGGGCAGGGCGGACGGGTACTGGTGGCGCAGGAAGCTCGACGAGTCCGGGTAGTTGATGGAGTCGAGGACGCCGTACACGGTGACCTCGCCGCCGTGGACATAGCCCTCCACGGCGACCTGGACGCCGGAGAGCGACTCCTCGGCGAGGCAGACCTGCCCACCGACGCCGGCCATCTCGGCGGGCAGATCGAGCCGGTCGAGGACGTACTCGAAGGGCCGGCCCACCCGGCCGACTCCCTTGCGGATCTCCTCCACCGCCTCGCGGAACTCCTGCTCGTCCTTCACCCCGAAGGCCAGCTCGGAGGAGTACGACAGGGCGGGCTTGACCCACAGGGGAAAGCTCATGCCCTCGGGCGGACGCGGGACGTCCGCCTCCAGATCCACCCGGCCGAACCGCGGATGCTCGTCGACGACCTTCTGCTGCTCCAGACGGCTCCAGTACTTGTGCTCGCACTTGACGACCGACTCCAGGCTCGTGCTGCGCGTTCCGTAGCGCTCACCGAGCATCGGCACGAGCGTGCTGACCGGGAAATCCCAGTAACCGACGATGGCGTCGATGCTGCCGTCGAAGGAGTCCAGGATGCTCTCCGCCTTCTCCTTCAGCTCGGCCACGGACACCTCGCCGTGCTGGAGCTCCTCCACGGTCAGCAGCGGGTGGAACACGTACGCGTCGGCGTGGGGCACATTGCGCAGGGTGGGCAGATTCGCCTCGTCCAGTCCGAGCACGAATATGTTCTTGCGTTCGGTCACAGGCTCTCTCCGGTGGTGAGGTACGCGGGATCGTCCTGGACGCCTTCCTCGACAGACTGATCTCACACATCGGAGATCCGGCAAGACCCGTGACCCGTGACCCGGGACCGGGGCCGCCCGCACCACCGCTGCGCCGAGGTCCCTCCGCCGCGACAGGTGCGGCCCCCGGTCCACCGTCTCTCCCCGCATACGGCGGTTCAGGGGAGCCGTGGTTCAGGGGAGCGTGGCTTACCTCGGTGCCGCCCGGCCGCCGGCGAAGGATCGCGGGCGGCAGTGTCCTGGCCCCGCTTGGGGGCGGAGCACCCATCGAGCCGGCGCACGCAGTGGTGGGCCCTCGGCGGGAACCAGCGGCAGCCGGTCGGCAGTCTGCTCGGGCATGACCTTCGAGCGGATCGTCCACGGCTGTGCCCAGTTCTGGCGCTTCGGGCTTGACCAGGTGCGGGCCGTCGCCTTCGCCGTCGCGCTGGTCGGCGGCATCGGTGCCTCGCGGCTGCTGCCCGCCGATCTTCCGGTCGCGCGGTACGACCTGCTCCTGGTCTTCGGCGTGGTGCTGACGATCCTGGCACGCAAGCTCGGCTGGGACGGCCCCCGGGACACCGCCGTGATCCTGGGCTGCCATCTCGTGGGGCTGCTGTTCGAGCTGGTCAAGGTACGGATGGGCTCATGGAGCTATCCGGAGGATGCCGTGTTCAAGGTCGCGGGCGTTCCGCTCTACGGCGGGTTCCTCTACAGCGCCGTCGGCAGCTACTGCTGCCGCGCCTGGAAGATCATGGATCTGTCGCTGTCCGGTTACCGGCCGCGGACGATGGCCGTACTCGCGGCCGCCGTGTACCTGAACTTCTTCACGCACCACTGGCTGCCGGACATCCGGATCCCGCTCGCCCTTGTGCTGCTCGCCGCCATGCGCGGCACGTGGGTGCACTTCACGGTGGGCACTGCCCGCTACCGCCTTCCGCTGGCGCTTGCTTTCACCCTGATCGGCTTCTTCCTCTGGATCGCGGAGAACGCGGCCACCTACGCCGGTGCGTGGAGCTACCCCCACCAACTCGACGGCTGGCAAGCGGTCCCATTGGCCAAGTTCGGCGCCTGGGCACTGCTGATCAGCGTCACCTTCGTGCTGGTCGCCCGTACGCGGGACGCCTCGGTGACAGGCGGTCGAGCGACATCGGATCCGGACATGGGGCCCGGCACGGTGGGCGTGGCGGAGAAGTCCGCGCTCGCCGGAGTGTCGTCGCACCCGACGAGGGGTGCCGGAAAGCCGTGGAGGTAGCGCCCGGTGGGCTGAGGCTCGAAGGGGTCCCCGGCCCCGGCAATGGCCCCAGTAGCTTTCCACCGACATCGAAAGGATGGCGCCGCGCCCCGTTCCGCGCCGCGTGTGTGGGCCCGCCTCTGCCTCGGAGCCGCTGGTTCGCGGCATCCCACCGATCCGCTCACACCGCCGACCACGTCACCGCCGCCCGGCAGGGTGCACGGCGACAAGGGCCGCCTCATCCGTGCGGACGCACGGAAACCGGTCGGTGGGAGGCTGCTCCCACGGTGCGCGCCCAGACCCGCATGAGCACCACCTCTGGCTCGACCGAGTTCTGCTCCGTGTGGTTTCGCACGTCTTCCAGGCTCGACCAGCCCATGGCGCCCGGCTCACCCTCGGCCAGGAATCCCTCGATGACTGTCCCGAGGTCGTCGGAAAGTACGTAGGCGCCGCCGAACGGCAACGCATCCGCGGGCACCGATGCCGTCGAGCACCGGAGCTGACCGGCCTGCTCGTCATGCCACACGTAGAACGTCACGACTCCGGAAAAGCCCAGCTCGCTGATACGGACCTGGATGGCTGAGACAGTCCGCGCGAAAGCGGCCACCACCTCGGAGACGGACAACGACCTCCTGTCCTCGTCCTCCGCACTCAGCCACCAGGTGTTGGTCTCCCACTCCACCCGACGGTCAGCAGGCTCCAGTCTCGTTTCCTTTGGCAGTTCCATCGAGATCACGTACTGAACTGGTCTTCCTGGCGACGCTGCCGACATGCCATCGCCCGGGGCTGTCACCATCAGCGAAGAACCAGATCAGGGCGTGGTTGCTGCCGGCGTTGGCTCAGCCTTAGCTTTGAGCAGGGAGAAGAAGACGTGCCTCCCAAGCAGCCATCCGCTCCTTCGCGAACGCTCCGCTCCATGCGTAGTAGGTGACGGTGCCGCTCGCCACCTTCAGGACGTGGTCGGTGCGACGAAGAAGCGTGCGCCTGGATTTGATCACCGCATGACCCGACAGGACGTTGATGATGACCTGTCGAAGGCATGACGTGTCGATTTGATCGAAGTGCCATCCCTCGAGGATGAGGCGGACGGACGCATCGATTCGTTTGTCGTGCATGACGTCGAACTGCACGACCTCGCCGTCAAGCCTCATGACGCATTCGCTCATCCAGCCGCCACCGTCGAGCCCCCGCTCCTTGATCTCCGGCTCCGTGGCACCAAGAGCACTCACAGCTGCGGAGATCTCGGCTGCGACACTCAGCTTCTCCGGTTTCACTTGCGCCACCTCGCAGTCACCTCCCCATGGCCAGGTGGATCTTACGGCTCCTGGAAGCCGTTTCACCTGGTCAGTCGTCGGTAGTCGATGAGGCTGGTGGCGATGGCTGCGAAGCCGAGGAAGTGTTCTGGCTTGCCATCGTAGCGGCGGTCGAGCCGGCGGCAGCCGACGAGCCAGGACATGGTCCGCTCGATGACCCACCGGGAGCGTCCGAGCCGCTGTGAGGTCTCGATGCCACGGCGGGCGATCCGCGGTGCGATGCCGCGAGCCGCGAGAGTTGTCGCCGTGAAGCTTGTCGGGCCGTCTGCAGCGGGGCCGCGGCGGCTGCGGATCGGCGGTATCGACGCGACGAGCGGCTTCAGCGCGAGGCTGTCATGGGTGTGGGCCACGGAGATGGCGACTGCGACCGGAAGGCCGGACCGGTCGGTGACGAGATGGATCTTCGATCCGTTCTTGCCGCGGTCGGTCGGATTCGGACGGTCAGAAGCGCCCTTTGAGGGCCCGGACGCTCACCGAGTCGATGGCGAAGCGCGACCAGTCCAGCTTCCCCAGGGCGCCGAGTTCGTCCAGGATGACCCGGTGGAGCCGGGCCCAGACCCTGTCCTTGCTCCAGCGGGCGAAACGCCGGTAGACCGTCGGCCAGGCCGGCCCGAACAGCGGCGGCACCTGCCGCCACGTACGGCCCGACGTGGCCACGAACACGATCGCGGCCAGACACTCACGATCCCCGGCCCGACGACGACCGTCTCCCTGCGGCCGCACCACGACCGTTTCGGGCACCCCGCGCCGGAACAACTCCCACCACTCATCCGGCACCAGCCGCTCGACAAGAATCGTCATGCCCAGCACAACGAGCCAACCGCCAAAGGAAACAACGTCTTAGCTTGTTCTTTATGGTCTGGCCTGGTCGCGTTCGATGAGGGTCTCGGGTCGTTTCACGGTTTTGCCCACGTCGTAGCGGGTGGCGGGCCGCTGGTTCTTCGAGCCGACGGGCCTGCCGGGGCCGGGCCGGTTCGGTTTCGGCGCATGGGCCGGGCATGGCAGGTGAGCGCGGAGGTTCCGAAACCCGCGGCGGACCCGGGCCGGGGTGAGCCGGCCGGGTTCGGCGGGCTTCTCCCGAGGACGGCGGAGGTCTTCTGCCAGCGGAAGGGCCAGGCGGAGCTGGGTGTGGGCGGTGATGATCAGCCACGTCCAGCGGTCTGCCGCCTCGGGAGTGCGGAGGTTCAGCGGGTCCAGCCGAGGGTCTGCTTGATCATGCGTAAGGTGTGTTCCAGGTCGAATCTGCGGAGGAATGCTTGCCAGCGCAGGTCCACGTCGGCGCTGGTCATGCCGGTCTTTGAGGACCATAGCCAGACCGGCAGCGGATTTCCGCCGCCGGGCAGGTGGTCGACTTCCAGGGCGGATCAACGTGCCCTCGATGAGGGGAACGTCGCCGTCATGGTCGATCCAGGCGGAGCGATGGGTGAGGCGAGGGTGGAGGCGGTCCCAGGCCATCGTCTGCGCGGTGCCATAGCGGTCGGTGACCCGCACGGTCGCCACGTCTGGCTCGCCCCAGGTCTCCGGCTTGGCGGCGCGGAACTCCTTGCCGTGCTTCGGAGGGCGCCCACCCTGGGGCGGGCAGATCCATGGCCTGGGGACGGGCTTGCGCATCACCCGGTCCGACCGCAGCCGGCCCAGTACTTCGACCGGCAGATCCTGAAGTAGGTGGGCCATGCGAGGGGCGTCGTATCCGGCATCGAAGATGACCAGGATGCTCAGATCCCCAGCCTTCCACCGGCCGCCACGGACGAGGTCCTCGACGACGCGGCGGACCTGTACGGCGGCGACGTCGTCCTCGGGGCCGAGGCGGACGGCGTCCAGCAGCTGGCACCACGATGTCCGCCCGGCTTCGAGGACGGCGACGAACGAGTAAGGCCAGCCGGGAATCATCAGGTGCTGGTCCCGGCCACGGCCGAAGGTGTGGCAGAACAACCGTTCCGGGCTGCACTCGGCGTCCGGCCGCAGCCAGTTGCTCACGTCCACGGCCAGGACCAGCCGGCTGTCCGCCGCCCGCGGCTGCGGCAGCGCGGCGAGGGCTCGCCGCAGCCGGACCACGTCGATGCGGCCGTCGTTCAGCGCGGCGTACAGCGCGCCGTGTCCGCGTCGGTGCTCGGCCAGCAGCGTCAGGTCCACCGGCGTCCTCACCGGCCCGTCCGCGCACAACAACGCGTCCGTCAGTTCGAACAGTTCGTCACGGTGCGTGTGTAGGCAGGCATAGAAGGTGTCCCGGAAGTGTGACGCCACAGCGGATGGATCCCGCTGGGCATCGTGATGCAGCAAACTCATTCCCCCACGGCCTTCGTGCTGGTCAGGTGCCTCTTTGGTCGGAGCACAGGATCAGGCGAAGGCCGTGTTCACGTCCCCGGAATATCCGTACGGGTGATCACGCTCGGGGCATCGTTCGAACCCGCATGGGACCTATGCGACGTCGGAGTAGGCGAGGTGGGTCGCGCAGCCACGGCACCGGAACAGATACGCCGGTTGGTCATCTTTGTCCAGCGAGCCGAGGTAGTGCTCGACCTGATCCGACGGCCAGCCCCAACCGTTCATTTCCTGTCGTAGTGTCTCCAGCGCGTCAGGGTGAGCGGCGAGTTCGGCGAGCCCGACACGGCCCAGAAACGCGGCGCCTTCGCCACAGTGGAAGAACCACTGGGGCTCCTGCAACGCTGAGAAGCCTGGGGTACGCCTGTCGACTGCCGAGAAGACCTCAAGAGGTACGTCGTCGCCCAGGCAAGTCCCTGCCGTGAAGTGCGCGTCAAACAATTCGGCGGCGCTGCCGCTTGCGATGCACCATGGGCACAGTCGGTCCTTGAGGTCTTCGACGGCGTAGACCGGGCCCGTGTAGATGTACCCGCGTCCGCGCCCACAGCAGATGCAGGTCACATCTGAAGGCACAACCACGCCCGTGGCGACGGGGTCGGGGTGGTACGGGAACTCAGGAAGCCGCTCAGTCACAACCGTGACCGTAACAGTCGTCACGGACGGTCAGTCCTCCCGACCATAAAGAACAAGCTTAGAAGGGTTCGGCGGCCCGCAGGAGGCTCTGTGGGAGGTAGGGGGATTCGACGCGGATGGTCCAGCCGCGGCGGCGGGCGTGGCAGGCGAGGGCGAGGATGTCGAGGTTGATGGAGACGTCCGGATCGTCGGCGCGGTCGGCGACCTGGTAGTAGTCGCGATGGGCTTCGAGCGCGTCGGCCAGGGCCAGGTTGAAGCTCTCCTCGTCCCCGTCCACGAGCTGCGAGAGCAGCACGGCCGGCGGCATGTCGAAGCCCCAGTCCTTGGCCTTCTCGGCCTGCTGCAGTGCCCGCTGCGCGGCCGGTTCGGGATCGGCGCCCTTCAGGTAGGCGTGGAGCGCCTCGCGGTACGCGGCGAAGGCGGAGCCGTCCGGACGGGCAAAGGCGGGGCCGGTGAGGACCAGCGGGGCGAGGTCCTCGCGTACGCCCGTGATCAGGGCGAAGGCGGTGGCCGCCTGCCAGCTGTGGGCACCGGCTTCCTCGCCCCGCTCGGCCGGGTAGCGCAGCGTGCGGCCGTCGATGGTCACCTCCACCTCGGTGCCCGGCTCCGCCAGGGCGATGCGGAACAGGGCCGCCCCCATCTGGGAGACCAGCCGAAGGGTCGTGAACTGGGCTTCCCTGACGCCGCCGGGGTCACCCGCGCGCCACTTGAAGAGGCGTTCCTGATCGCCCATGACCCAGCCGAGCCGCGAGACGGTGAGGGGCTTCCCGTCGACAGGCGTGAACGCCTCCCGGAGGTCCTCCTCGTACATGGCCTCGGTCTGTGGGTGCACGGTCCGCTCGCAGGCCGGCCGCTCCACCACCAGCGGGCCGGCGGCGAGCGCGGCGACCGCGTCCGGCCGCCGGTCCCGGCCGAATCCCGCGACCCGCGGGCCTCGGGTCTCGAAGCCGGTGATCAGGGCGTGCGGGAGGTAGTCGGTGTGGACGGCAGGCGTCCAGCCCAGGGTCCGGTACGCGAGCGCGGCAAGGGCGATGGGGACGAGCGGGAGAAGGCTGCTCGGGGAGGCTGAGGGGCCGTGCAGCGTGGTGTGCCTGACCAGGAGGTCGGCCAGCGCCGCGTCGAAGGCCTCCCGGTCCTCGGCGGCCAGGGCGCGCACCGTGCGCAGCGCCGTGCTGTCCGGCCGGTCCAGCAGCGGCTCGCCGGCCTCCTCGGCGCGGATACGGATCCGGTCCAGGGCCGCGTCGACGGCGGCGAGCTTGGCCTGCGCGCTCGGCGGGTAGTCCTCGTCGTCGCCGGTGTCGTCCAGGACCACGGCCGTCAGTCCTGTGGCGAGTTCGCCGACGGGCGTTCCCTGCGCCTGCTCGGCGAACTTCTGCCGGGCGAAGTGGAAGGCCTCGCCGTGCCACTTGGCCTTGTCCCTGAGGAGCGCCAGACACAGCGCGTCGATCCACTCCCCAGGCGTGACGCTCTCCTCGGGAGCATCCTCGCCCGGGTCGTAGCTCATGCCGAAGTTCACGTACTCCAGGAAGACCTGGAAGCTGCAGTGCGGGTGGTAGGCGGCGTAGGCGACGGCGCCGGCCGCGGCCTCGGAGGCGTCCTTGAGGGCGGCCTTGGCCTCCGGGGTGTCGAGGTCGGGTGCCTCGACGGAGAGGGCGCCCAGGTAGTCGAGGAACTCGTCGGCGATCGACTGCCACTCATAGGTGGCCATCCGGCCGGCCCGCGACATGGACCGCACCTGACCCCCGATTCGGTTCGTGAAGTCCTCTCGTGCCGCCGACACGACGGCCCCGCCCACGTGATGACGCTCTATCTGCACTGCCCTGCTCCTTGATCAAGTCCTGGGAACAGCTTAGGCGCCGGGTCTGACAGGGGGGTTCCTACTCGGCGGTGACGGGCTGGCATGGTGAGCGCCGCGCCCGGCCGGGAAGGGATGGGTGCGGCGTTGCGGGGACGATGACCACAAGGAGCTGGTCGCTGTCGAGGTCCATGACGACTCGGGCGTGGGTACGGCGGTTATCAGATGCCGCCGTTTAGCGCAGGTGTCGAACAGGTCACCGATCGCGTCGGGGTGGGTCGGCCTCGCCGACCCAAAGGCCGGAGGAGGTGAACGCCGGCACGGCGTCGCGGTGGGTGTTGAACACGACGACGTAGATGCCGTACCGGCCCAGCCCGAGGTCGTACGGCACGGGGGCCGGCGCGGCTCATGCGACCGCGTCCGCGAACTGGCCTCCAGGTCCGCGCGACCCACGAGGTCGAGGTCGTCGATGCCGTCGCCATGGAGAGTGCAGCCTGCCTGGGCGTACTCCAGTCGACGGGGCGGGCAGTGGGACGTCGAAGCGAAGTCGCCGTCGTCACGTGGCGGCAACGGGCTTTTCGGCAGCGCGATGCTGAAGCGCGGCTTCAAACAGCACACGTTGGCCGACGCGGTGAGCCCCATCTGATCGACAACATGCATGAGGCGCGGTCGGCGACCGCGGTCAGCGGGGCCTGTCCGATGGGTCACGTGAGGTGGCTCTTCTGTGGCCTAGTGTGTGGTGCCGAACGAGGGGGATCGCTTGTCGCGGTATACGGCTGAAGCCGACGCAGGCATGAAGGGGATCACCTTCCCTGCCTGGCAGGGAAGTCGCTATGTGACGCTCGCTGAGCTGCTGGTCCGGCTTGGCAGTTTCGGTCTGGGGCTGCGTTGGCGTGTTGAGTGCGATGAGAAGTGGGATCTCCCTGCGGAGTTGGAGCGCCTTTCCGCGGGCGACGGCATGGACACCCTGATGCTGCTCTCGTTGACAGCTCCTGATGTCCAGCTGATCGACGCTGAGGCCTGTGGGTTCGCTGAGGGCGTGCTGGTTGTGGTCCTGGCCGAGGTGGACAGTTCTTTGTGGGACGTCAGGGCCGCCGACGAGCGCGTGCTCAGCGAACTTCGGGGGCACTACCCGGGCGCTACGGACCTCTGAGCGGGGCCGTCACCCAGTACGGAGCCAGACGCGAGGAAGTGTTCAAGACTTGGGGACGAGGAGTGGTTGCCTGCTGGCAGGCGAAGGGACTTGAGTCTCCAGTAGGGGGAGACACAAAGGTGGGGGCATGGACGGTGACACGGCCCCGTCATTGTTGTGTCCGGACGCGCAGCCGCCCGCCCTCATATGTGTTGATCTCGGCTTCCAGCGCGACAGTGAGCATCCTGCGGGCGCGCTCGATGAAGGCGCCCTGCTCCGCGTTCATGCCGCTCGCGCAGTCGTCTGCACCGAGGTGGCGCCAGATCTCGCAGCAGCGCTCCATGGCGTCGGGGTCGGCGACGTGGCCGAAGGGGGTACCGGACCCTTGCCGCCTACGCGGACCGGCGACCACGATCGGTTCACCTCCGCTCATGGGGAGGGCACTTGGTGTGGGGCTCCTTCTCGGGTCGCTTCGGCAGCGCACGTTGAGTGAGTTGGTTTCTGGGCAGACGGAGACAAGCACCGTGGTCGGTGGAAGGAGAGACAGTGGCGCAGGATCCCTCACTGAGAGCTGTCGGGTGGGCTCGTTCGTTGCCGATCAGCAGCGGCGTGAAGACGGCAAGGGACTGGACGCGTGAGCATCTCGCGAAGCTCGGCTGGGAGCGGACCGCACCGGATCTGATGGACTCCGTCGTGCTGACCGTGTCCGAGCTGGTCACCAACGCCCATATCCACGCCCGCAGCGACGCCCAGCTCATTCTCACCTGGGACGAGGAATGCCTGCACGTGACCGTGCACGACGCGTCGCCGCAGGTGCCCGAACCACGCCACGCCGGTGAAGGAGCCACTGGGGGACGCGGAATGCTGCTCATCGACGCCCTCGCCGACGAATGGCAAACCTACCGCTGCCCCCGCGGCAAGGACGTCACGGCCTGCTTCCAACCACCTCCGCCCACCAGGGCCGACGGTTCGTAGGCTCGCCGTCGACCGCCCGGCGCGTATTCCACTCACTCGGGTACGGGGATCGCCCCCGTAAGGGCGCCCGTGCGGCGTCCTTACGGCTGTCCGCCCCGCCCCTGACAGGGCTGTGCGACCACGTGCGGTGTCCGCCGCTTGTCCGAGCCGGCGCCGACCTTCATACGCGGACGAAGGTGCCGTCGCCCGTGTCGAGGTGGAGTCAGAGGACCGGCGGTGTCGTGAAAGGACGATGTCCTCCCGGGCCAGGACGTGGACCAAGGTCAACAAGGCAGCGCGGGCATTGCCATCGGTGAAGGGGTGGAAGAACGCCACGTCGAGGTATACCCGGGCCGCCAGCGGGATGGCCGGGTCGGTCGTCTCGCGCAGGCAGGAAGCGAAGTCGGCCTGGGTGCGCGGTTCAGGCCGTAGCTCTCGCGGCCGGCCTTCGCGTAGGCGTCGTTCGCGCGGAACGGTACCTCTGCTTCTCCGAGGACCTCGCGCTGCCAGTCGGCCAGCAGGGCGAAGTTCAGTGGGGTGCGGCGTGCGGCATCGGCTCGGGTCAAGGTGTGGGCGGCGAGCAGACGCTCGGCGCGAACGGGGTCGCGCCGGCGCACCGGCCCTTCGCACCACGTCCGGAGCCCGTCGCTCGCAGGCGGAACCTTCCGGAGGACTGGTGCGTGTTGCCCGCAGGCCTCACGGCGCACGCGCAGCCAGATCGAAAGGCTGTCAGTAGCGGTCATGGAGATCCTCCAGGGCCACCCTCTCACGGTGGTCCCGGTAGGGGCGTGAAGGGTGAGGCCGACGGCGAGGTCCTCGCCGACGGATTCGATCAGCGTCCGTCCCGGGGTGACCCAGCTCTCGAACCGGCCGCCGATCGCGCTCTCCACTGCTCGCCCGGCTTCGGCTCGGTCCATCCGGTGGTGGTGAGGAACCAGCCCAGAACGATCGAGGCCTGCCCGTACCAGCCACCCTCCGCTCCCGAGTCCAGCGTGTGCGTCACGAGCCGGACGCAGGCCCGCTCCAGGTGCCAGCTGCGGTCCTCGGGTGAGGCGTCCGGCGGCGGCGCCAGCTCGACGAAGCGCTGAGCCGTCCGCTGCAACCACGCCCGCCACTCCAACAGCGCGGCTACGACGCGTGCTGCGGTTTCGTCAGGGGTCGTCACCGAGCTTGTCCCGCTGACCCAGCTACCGATGGGCCCGCCGTCGCGGTAGCACCAGTTCCATCCCCTGGCCCCGTTGCCGTATCGCTCCGGATGATGGCGTCCACCTGGCTTTCACACCAGCGTTCGCCCTGCCACCAGCCGGCCATACCGGAGAGCACCGGTGGCACCCACTCACGGACCAGCGAGCGGAGGTGGGACTCCTCGTCCTCGTCTCAGGCGAATGGGTGGCGGGTCGGGTCGAGTTCGTCCCAGTTCCGAATGCCGTCGTACGTGATGGGGGGCACGCGGTTCTGGGGGAAGGGCAGGACGTCACGGTTGTACGTCAGCGCTGGCCACTCTTCCTGTCCGATGTGATCGACCCACAAGTCTCGGCTCGAAGACCCCTGGGACGCGAACGGTTCTCCGGACCGCACCCGCACGGCGACGTCGATGACGGCGCGGGCGATGCCCTCCGCCGCGGCAGGCCCTGCCTGCGCCCAAGTCCGCAGGAGGTCACCAGGACACGCCCGAGGGCCTCCAGGGCGAAGGTGTCCTCGCACGGCTCGCCCGCGTCCGGGCCGGGCAGCGCGGTGACGGGGAGGACGATCCGTTCGGCGATGTCGATGAGCAGCTCGGGCATCCGCGGCTCGACGCCGGCAAACTCGCGGGCGGCGGCGGCGTCATCGATGTCGTCGGCTTTGACGGCTGGCTTCGGTCATCGGCGCCGACAGGCACCCGCACGGGACGGTGGACCGCATCATGCTCGAAACCGCGCCTTGCCCCGGCGCCCGTCCGGGCGCCGCTCGGGTCGTCTCGGACAACATCGATCACCGCACCTGACGAACCGCCCCCACCGTCGTACTCCTGCAGGCACGGCCGGACGGTGTAGTCACCGTTCACCATGGTGGTGTACGAGCGGTGGTTCGGCGCCGGAGGGGGCGCGGGACTCCCAAACGTCGCTCTTTACGTCGCCCGGCGTGGCCTTGCCCATGGAGTCATCGGCGGCCTTCTGTGCCTTCCTGGTGCTCATGATGGCGGTCGTCGGAATGATCCACGTCCGCGCATTCGTACGGCAGGCCGCCCGGTGGACCTGGCGTCCGTCAGGGGCGGCCAGCAGGTGCGACGCGACATACCGGCCCACAGGACGTCACCCTCGACGCTGCCTCCAAGGCCCTGAAGGCGCTCTCCGGCGGGCGCTCGGTCGCCCATGACCCCGCGACCGGCCGACTGACGGCGACCCGCCCGGTCCCGGGCGGCCGCAGCTTCGCCCGGCGCTTGGTGGTGCTGGTCTCCGGCGACACCACCCACTCCGTCGTCCACATCCGCAGCGCGCCCCGCTGGAACCTGTCGGCCTGGGACATGGGGCAGAGCACGACGAACGTCGAGGACTTCCTCACCAAGCTGGAGCGGAAGCTCCCCTGACAGACGTGCCCGAAGCGATGGAGGGTCGCCACCCGTGGCCGGGTGGCGGCCCTCCATTGTGGAGACTCCAGCCGCCGCTGGTTCAGCGACCTGTTCGTAGGCGGAGAATGCCCTTGGTGAAGGTCGGCGCCGGCGGGCCCGCCCCGTGTACGGTCGTCTGCTTTCGGCTCAGGGGCGGTGGAACCGCACCTCCGGGTGGGTCGGGTCCGGGCCGTCGAGGAGTGGTTGGTCCCTGTCCCGCAGGTGTTCGTCGAAGAAGGCGGCGACGTACGCGCGGGTGACGGCCACCGCGCGCTCGGCCGGGAGGTCACCGCCCGGGAGGCCGAAATGGCCCAGGATCACGGGCGCGTCGGAGAAGCCGAGGTGGTCGGCGCCGGCGACCGTCAGCCAATGCCTCTCACCGCTCAGGGCCGCCCACGTGGTGTCCCAGGAGGTGTCCTCGCCGCCCGGCCGGTGGAACTCGTCGGTGCCCAGCAGCAGGAACGGACGTCCGCCGAGCCTGTCGGCCGGCAGCGTGTCCCAGAACGTGCCGTCCATGTTCACTCCGGCGTCGATACGCCGGTCTGCGGCCATGGCGCTGACGGCGCTCGCGCCGCCGATCGAGTGGCCGGCCATGCCGATCCGCGTCCGGTCGATGGAGGACGCGTACCGCCAGGCGGGCCGCGGGCCGGTCAGCCGGTCCAGGACGAACCGGGTGTCGGCGGCCCGGGCCGCGGTCACCAGGTGGCCCTTGGACCAGTCGTTCTCCTCCATGACGGTGCAGGCCACGCAGGTCAGGGTGCGCCCGCCCGGCACCGACGTACCGGACGACTCGTAGGCGTGGTCGAGCGAGGCGACGACGTATCCGCGGGAGGCGAGGTCCACGGCGAGGCTGGTGAGGGTGAACCGCGGCATGCCGAAGCCGGGCGAGAGCACCACCAGCGGGTGCCGTCCCGGAGCAGGGCGTACATCCACCGTGCTGTGCGTACGGGCCCGCGCCACCTGCCGTACCGTCACCGGGTCCTCGATCGGCACGCCCTTCAGCAGCAGCCGGGCCTCCTCCTGGGTGGCGTACGGGGCGGGGCGGTCCGGCCTGTGCCGGGCGGTCGCGGGTCGGGCCGCGGGGTAGTGCAGGGTGACCATGAGTTCCCGGCCGTCGGCCTCGGGCACCCAGGGGTCGGTGCGGGAGCGGTCCACGAGGTGGAGGACGGAACTCCCCACCCCGTACGGCCCGGTGGGGGCCGGCAGCCTCATGCGTTCGGCCGGCCGGTCCGGAATGGTCGCGGAAGTGGCAGCGGAAGTTCCGGCTGCGCGGCCGCCACCGGACGCCCGTGACGAACTCCTGAGCCCACCCCTCTCCGGGGGCTCTCCTACGCCCGCTTCCGGGCCGCTTCGTCCGGGAATCGCGCCGCCCTTTTCTCGTATCACGTCGAAAGGCCCCGGGCCGTGCGTACCCACCTTCCCCTCTCCCTGCCCCACTCCCTGAACAGCGTCCGGAACCTGGGCATCCTCGCCCACGTCGACGCCGGCAAGACGACCGTCACCGAGCGGATGCTCTACCTCACCGGCGCCATCCACAAGCGCGGGGAGGTCCACGACGGCACGACCGTCACCGACTTCGACGCCCAGGAGCGCGACCGCGGCATCACCATCTTCGCCGCGGCGGTCAGCTGCGTCTGGGACGACCACCGGATCAACCTCATCGACACGCCCGGACACGTCGACTTCTCCGACGAGGTGGAGCGCTCGCTGCGCGTCCTCGACGGCGCCATCGCGGTCTTCGACGCGGTCGCGGGGGTCGAACCGCAGAGCGAGACGGTCTGGCGACAGGCCGACCGGCACCAGGTGCCGAGGATCGCGTTCGTCAACAAGATGGACCGCGCGGGCGCCGACCTCGACACCGCCGTGGCCTCGATCCGGGACCGCCTGCACACCGTGCCCCTCGTCGTCCAGCTGCCGATCGGTCAGGAGGACGGCTTCACCGGGGTGGTGGACCTCGTCCACCTGCGCGCGCAGGTCTGGGAGCCGGGCAGCGACACTCGTACGGAGGGCCCCGTGCCCGACGCCCTGGTGGAGGAGGCACGGCGGCGCCGCCGTGCCCTTGAAGAGGCGGTGGCCGAGCTCCATCCGGCCGCGCTGGAGGAGTTCTGCGAGCGGTCGGCGCTCGCCGCGCCGACGCTGACCGAGGCACTGCGTGATCTCACGCGGACCGGGGACGGCGTGGTCGTGCTGTGCGGATCGGCCTACCGCAACCGCGGGATGGAGCCGCTCCTCGACGCCGTCGTGTCCTACCTGCCCTCGCCGCTGGACGTACCGCCGGTCCACGGCGCCGTGGACGGCGGCGCGGTGGAGGAGCGGCCCGCCGACCCGGAGGCGCCGTTCGCCGCCCTGGTGTTCAAGGTGAACTCGACCGCCACCGGGCGGCTGACCTACCTGCGGGTGTACGCGGGGACCATCGGAAAGGGAGATGTCGTGCTCGACGTGGCCGCACGGCGCACCGAACGGATCGGGCGCATCCTGCGGGTGCAGGCCGACCGCAACACGGAGGTGGAGCGGGCCCGGGCCGGGGACATCGTCGCCGTCGTCGGCGTGAAGGACGCCCGGACCGGCGCCACCCTGTGCGCACCCTCGGCGCCCCTGCTGCTCGAACCGCCCACCGTCGCCGACCCGGTCGTCTCGGTGGCGGTCGAGGCCCGCAGGAGCCTCGACACCGACCGGCTGGCGTCCGCGCTGGCCCGGCTCGTCGAGGAGGACCCCTCGCTGACGGTCCGGACCGACCCCGAGACCGGCCAGACCGTGCTGTCCGGCATGGGCGAACTGCATCTGGAAGTCGCCGTGGAGAAGATCCGCCGGGCTCAGGGGCTGGACATCGGCGTCGGCAGGCCGCAGGTCGCCTACCGGGAGACCGTCGTCCGCGGCGTCTCGGGCCTGGTCCACCGCCACGTCAAACAGGAGGGAGGCGCGGGCCAGTTCGCCCATGTCGTCATCGACGTGGCGCCGCTGGACGCCGACACCGCTACGGCGGGCGAGTTCGTGTTCTCCTCCACCGTCACCGGTGGCCGCGTACCGCAGGAGTACATCCGCGCGGTCGAAGCCGGCTGCCGCGACGCCCTGGCCGAGGGCCCCCTGGGGGGCCACCCGGTGACCGGCGTGCGGGTGACGCTGACCGACGGCGCCACCCACTCCAAGGACTCCTCGGAGTTGGCGTTCCGTACGGCGGGGCGTCTCGCATTCCGCGAGGCACTGCGCGCCAGCGCGATGACGCTCCTGGAGCCGGTGGTCGAGGTCACGGTCACGGTGCCCGACAGCGCCGTGGGCGGCGTGCTCGGTGACCTGGCGGCACGGCGCGGCCGGGTCTCCGGCTCCACGGCACGGGCCGGTACGGCGGTGATCACCGCCACCGTGCCGCTGGCCGAGCTCTTCGGCTACGCGTCCCGGCTGCGCAGCCGCACCCAGGGCCGGGGCACGTTCACCACCCGGCCCACCGGGTACGCGCCGGTGCCGGCCGGCCTGGCCGCCGGTACGCCGTCCCGGTAGGCGCGCCCGACGGCCCGCCCTCCTCACGGGGGGCGGGCCCGTCCCGTACCCGTGCCTCGACGCGCACGTATCATCCGACGGACACGGAGGGGGAGACGTGACGTCATCGAGAGAGTCCCGGCAGGGCCGTCGCCGCAAGCGGCGCGAGAACGGGGACGAGGGCTGCTGCGCGGGCATGCTCGACACCTGCGTCGGATTCCGGCAGTGCTGCCCCGAGATGTGGCTGACCTTGCTACCGGCGCTGTTCCTGGCCCTGTTGCGCCCGTCGCCGGGCCCGCGCCGCGCGCCCGGCCGACCTCCGGCACCCGGTCGGCCGCCGGGGCGGATGGCCGGAGCGCTGTACACGGCCGTCCAGTACTACCGCGCCGAGATCAGCCCGAGCCGGCCGCCGTGTTGCCCGTACACCCCCAGCTGTTCCACGTACGCCGTGAAGGCGCTGGGCCGACACGGCGCGCTGCGGGGCGGGCGGCTGACGCTCGCTCGCCTGATGCGCTGCAGGCCGACGGCGGCCCGACGCCGGGGCTTCACGGACCCGGTACCGGACTGACCTCCGGATGGCTTCCGGACGACTCCCGGATGGCTTCCCGACGGCTTCCGGATGGCTTCCGGACGGCCTCCCCCGACGCCTCCGGACGCCCCGGACCGGTCTGCGGGCCGGCCAGGGCTGATGCCGGACCGGTCTCCCGACCACCTCGGGACCGATCCCCAGACGGTCTCCGGATCGACCTCCGGACTGGTCTCCGGGCTGGCCTCGGCGCTGTTCCCCGGGCCTGGTCCCGGACGGTCTCCGGATCGGCCTCGGGACTGGTCCCGGGCGGTCTCCGGATCGGCCTCGGGGCTGTTCCCCGGGCCTGGTCCCGGACGGTCTCCGGGCCGTCGGGACCGATCCCCCTCCCGACGGCCCCGCCGGCCGGCCCTCCGGCCGCGCGCCGTCGCCCCGTCGCCCGCGGTCAGCCGGCGTTCTCGCGCACGACGACGAACGCGCCGCGGCCACGGTCCCCGCCCGGACGCTCCCACTCGGCGGTGACCTCACCCCGGCTCCGCCCCCCGTCCTCCGCCGAGCCCTGCGCCCGGAGCACCCGCGTCACGGCGAGGGTCAGCGCGGCCCCGCCATCTGCCGTCCGCACCGCTAGTTCAGTCCCGTGCGGCCCGTCGGCGACGGCGTTCGGTCCGGACACGGGCGTGAGGCCGACCCCGTCGAACCGCCCGGTGACGGAGGGGTCCGGGGTGTCGGTCAGGCTCTGGGCCTGCGGCTCCGCACGACCTTCGAGCAGCGCCAGCAGCCGCTCCACGAAGACCGGGTCATGGATCCCGTCGTACACCCACCGCTTCCCGAGCACACCGTGCTCCGACGTCCCGACGAGGGCCTCATCGGCGCCGTCGAGCGGGGTACCGCGATAGGCCAGCGGCAGGTGGTACGAGACGGCCCGGTCACCGGAGCCGTCCGTGACGACCATGAACTCGATGCCCACCTCTCCCTGCGGATCGTCGAGCCGGAAGCCCCCGGCCTTCGCGAGCTCCGGCGCTCGCCCCGTGGCGACGTACCACGGTCGGGAGGGGAGCCAGGAGGTGAGCAGCTCCAGCTTGGTGGGGTTCATGGTGGTGCGATGAATGACAGCCATACCCCGTGAACTTTCCGCCTCGGTTCACGGTTCCCGTCACGGGAAACACACGGGCACCACCGGCGCCAGGCTCCCGTCGACCGGATACCGATACCCCTCGCGGCACGAGGATCCGGCGCGGACGGCACAATGAGGATCATGGTGCTGTCGTTCCAACCGGTCCTCGAGCGAATCGCCGAGGAGATCGAGGACCTCGTCGGCCGGGGCCGCCCCGCCGACTACATCCCGGCGCTCGCCGCCGGCGACCCGGGCCGGTTCGGGATGGCCGTCGCCGAACTCGACGGAACGGTGTACGGAGTGGGGGAGTGGCAACAGCCCTTCTCCACCCAGTCCGTCACCAAGGTGTTCACCCTCGCGCTCGCCCTCGCCCGGGAGGGCGAGACCCTCTGGGAGCACGTCGGCCGGGAGCCCTCGGGCAACCCCTTCAACTCGCTCGTGCAGCTGGAGTACGAGCACGGTATCCCCCGCAACCCGTTCATCAACGCCGGCGCCCTGGTCGTCACCGACCGGCTGCACAGCCTCACCGGCGACGCCTCGGGCCATCTGCTCGATCTCCTGCGCGCGGAGAGTGGCAACCAGGACCTCGACTTCGACCGGGATGTCGCCGCCTCGGAGACCGCGCACGGCGACCGCAACGCCGCGCTCGCCCACTTCATGGCCTCGTACGAGAACATCGCGAACCCTGTCCCGGTCCTCCTGCGCGAGTACTTCCGGCAGTGCTCGATCGAGGCGTCCTGCGCCGACCTCGCGCTCGCCACCGGCTTCCTGGCCCGCCACGGCATCCGCGCCGACGGCTCACGGCTGCTCACCCGCAGCCAGGCCAAGCAGGTCAACGCCGTCATGCTCACCTGCGGCACCTACGACGCGGCCGGGGACTTCGCCTACCGCGTGGGGCTGCCGGGCAAGAGCGGTGTCGGCGGAGGCATCATCGCCGTCGTCCCGGGTCGCTGCACCCTGTGCGTGTGGAGCCCCGGCCTCGACGCACGCGGAAACTCGGTCGCGGGCGTCGCCGCCCTCGACCGCTTCACCACCATCACCGGACTCTCGGTCTTCTGACCGGCTCGCCGACTCACCGGACTCACCGGCCTCTCCCTCCCTCGACCGGCGCGGCGAGCGGCCCGCGCGATAATGGGACGACACCGCGGGCTGTGAGGTGGGAGGTGCCTGGTGACCAGTACGGTCGGGCCGGCCAGTGTCACCGCGGGGATCGATGCCCTGCTCACGAAGGCGGTCCGACGCACCGGTGCCTCCATCGGCGCCGTCTACCTCCTCGATCGGGAGGCGCAGGTACTCCGCCTCGAGGCGCTCTGCGGGGCTCCGGCGGAATTCGCCGCCCCGTGGGCGAGGGTCTCGGCTGCCGCGCCGGCCCCGGTGGCCGAGGCCGTCCGCGAGGACCGGCTGGTCTGGGTCGGCAGCCAGCAGGAGATGGCCCGCTCCTACCCCCGTACCGCGGTGGCCCTCCCGTACCCCCTTGCCCTGGCAGCCGCCCCGATCACCGGCGCCCGCCCCTGGGGCTCGCTCCTCCTGCTCTGGCCGCCCTCCCGCCCGCCGCGGCTGACCCGGCGCGAGCGGGGCCGGATCACCTCCTGTTGCCGCCGTCTGGCCGAGCTGCTGGAACGGGCCGCCGAGGAGGGCAGACCCTTCTCCTACGCGGACGTGCCCCGCGTCCTTCCCGTGGACGTCCCACGCCCGCCCCCGAGCCCGGCGCAGGCGATCGCGGACTTCGCCGAGCGCCTGCCTGGCGGCAGCTGCGCGCTGGACCTGGACGGCCACATCACCTACCTGAGCTCCGGAGCCGCCGAACTTCTCGGCAGCGATGCCGAGGCCCTGCTGGGGACGCTGCCGTGGCTGTCCCTGCCCTGGCTCGACGACCCCACCTACGAGGACCGCTACCGCGCCGCCGTCATCAGCCGCGAGCCCGTCTCCTTCACGGCCTGCCGCCCGCCGGACCGGTGGCTGGACTTCCACCTCTACCCGGACGCCGGCGGTGTGAGCGTCCGGATCGTGCCCGTCGGCGGAGCGCCCCCCGCGGCCCCCGCCCCAGGGAACCGGACGGCCACCACCACCGCCCCGGCCCGCGCCGGTCAGCTCTACCAGCTCATGCACCTGGCCGCGGGCCTCACCGAGGTCGTCGGGGTGCAGGACGTCGTGGATCTGGTCGCCGACCAGATCATGCCCGCCTTCGGCGCGGAGGGCCTGACGCTGTCCACGGTCGACTCCGGACGCCTGCGGATCACCGGCCACCGCGGCTACCCCACCGAGGTCATCGAGCGCCTGGACGGCCTGCCCGTCGACACCACCTTCACCCCCGCCGGGCAAGCGCTCTCCAGCGGTATCCCCTCGTTCTTCGCCGACCCCGAGGAGATGCGGCGGATCTACCCCGAGGCGGCGCCCCTCAGCGGAAAGAAGGCGTGGGCGTTCCTGCCCCTGATCATCTCCGGCAGGCCCGTGGGCTGCTGCGTCCTGTCGTACAACCGGCCGCACACGTTCTCCGCCGAGGAACGCACCGTCATGACCTCGCTCGCCGGCCTCATCGCGCAGGCCCTCGACCGCGCCCGGCTCTACGACACCAAGCACCAGCTCGCCCACGGACTCCAGCAGGCGCTGCTGCCCCACCGCCTTCCGGCCGTGCCCGGCCTCGACGTCGCCGCCCGCTACCTGCCCGCCACACAGGGCATGGACATCGGCGGCGATTTCTACGACCTGATCCGGCTCGGCGACACGGCCGCCGCGGCCGTCATCGGCGACGTCCAGGGACACAACGTCGCCGCCGCCGCGCTGATGGGCCAGGTCCGCACCGGCGTGCACGCCCACGCGACCCTCGGCGAGCCCCCCGACCAGCTGCTCTCGGCCACCAACCGGCTGCTCACCGACCTGGACCCGGGCCTGTTCACCAGTTGCCTCTATGCCCAGTTCGACTTCGCCCGGCGCCGCGTGAGCCTCGCCAGCGCGGGCCATCCGCCGCCCCTGGTGCGCCACCCCGACGGCCGTACCGCACCGCTCGACGTGACGCCGGGTCCCCTCCTCGGCGTCGTCCCCGGAGCCGAATACCCGGTCACCGAGATTCCGCTCACCGCCGGACTGGTCCTCCTGCTCTACACCGACGGTCTCGTCGAGAGACCGGGCACCGACTTCGACGACTCCCTCGCCGAACTCGCGGGTCGACTCGCCGCGGCGGACGACGAGGACCTGGACCTCCTCCTCGACGCCCTCCTACGGCAGGCCCACCCGGCCGGGCAGCGTACGGACGACATCGCCCTGCTCGTCCTGAGGAGCCGTACCGAACCCGCGGCCTGAGCGAACCACCCGCCTGACCGGCACCCTGACCGCGCCCCTCACCGGCACCCCACCGGCACCCTGCCGACCGAACCCCGACCGGGCCCTGACCGTACCCCTCACCCTGCCCCTGACCCCGCCCCTGACCGGGCCCTGACCGTACCCCCGACCCCGCCCCTGACCGGGCCTTTCACCCGCCGTGGTGGGCCGGTCGGTCGACTCCGGATCCCCGACGAGCCGCGCCGTGAGGCGAGCGGACGGCGCGCGGGTCAGGATGGAACGGCCGTCACGACGAGGAGCCGCCATGTCCGATCGACCGACCCACCAGGACCCCGCCGCCCAGCCGGCCCGCGCACTCGGGGAGAGCGTGTTCCGGGAGAGCGAGGCCGACGCCTCGCCCGGCCAGGGGTACCCCGTCCGCTGCATGACCGCAGGGGACTACTGGTACGACCGCGGCCCGAACGGCGCGGGGTCCACCGCGCCGTTCGGACCGTACGCGCCGCAGGGCTCGGAGTAACCGCACGGTGGGCGTCACACGTGAGCTGCTGATCGGCGGGCGGGAGACGCCCGCCGCCTCCGGACGCACCACGGAGGACCGCGACCCCTACACCGGAGAGGTGTACGCGACCGTGGCCGCCGCCGGCCCCGAGGACGTCACCCGGGCGGTCGACGCCGCCCACGAGGCATTCCCCGCATGGGCGGCGCTCGCCCCCTTCGCCCGCCGCGCGATCTTCCTCAGGGCGGCCGACCTCCTCGACGCCAGGAGCGAGGAGGCCGCCACCCTGATGGCCCACGAGACCGGCGGCACGCGCGCGTGGGCGTACTTCAACGTGGCGCTCGCCGCGAACATCCTGCGCGAGGCCGCCGCCGCGGTCACCGCGCCCCGCGGCGAGGTGCTCAGCGCCCAGCAGGAGGGCACGCTCGGCCTCGCGGTACGCGAACCGCTCGGCGTCGTCGCCGCGTTCGCGCCCTGGAACGCGCCGCTCATCCTCGGCGTACGGGCCGTCGCCGCGCCCCTGGCCGCGGGCAACACGGTCGTGGCCAAACCGAGCGAGAACGCGCCCATCGCCGCCGGGTACTTCGTGGCCGACGTGCTGCGTGAGGCCGGGCTGCCCGACGGCGTCCTCAACGTGGTGACCAACGCGGTCGAGGACGCGGCCGAGATCGCCGAGGCGCTGATCGCCGATCCCCGGGTACGCGCGGTCGACTTCACCGGCTCGACCCGCACGGGCCGTGTCATCGGCGAGCACGCCGCGCGGCACCTCAAGCCCGCGGTCCTCGAACTCGGCGGCAAGAACTCCGTGATCGTCCTCGACGACGCCGACGTGGACTACGCGGTCGAGGCGGCCGCGTTCGGCGTCTTCATGAACGCGGGCCAGATCTGTATGTCCGGCGACCGCGTCCTCGTCCACGAGCGCGTCGCCGAGGAGTTCACGCGACGGTTCACCGCCAAGGCGGCGGCGCTCCCGACCGGTGACCCGGGCCATCCGCACACCGTCGTCGGCCCGTTGGTGAGCACGGCCGCGGCCCGGCGGGTCGCCGCGCTCGTCCAGGACGCGGTCGCCGCGGGCGCCACCGTGCTCACCGGGGGAGGGGAGCCGCGGGGCGCGGTGCACCCGCCGACCGTACTGAGCGGTGTGACCCGGGAGATGGAGCTCTACCACACCGAGATCTTCGGACCCGTGTGCGTGATCGCCACCTTCGCCGACGACGCCACGGCCGTCGCCCTGGCCAACGACACCGAGAACGGCCTGACCTGCGGCATCATCACCGAGAACGCCACTCACGGACTGGCGGTCGCCCGCCGTGTCCACTCCGGCATCGTGCACGTCAACAACCAGTCCGTCGCGGACGAGCCCCACGCGCCCTTCGGTGGCGTCAAGGCATCCGGCTACGGCCGCTTCGGCGGGCGCTGGGGCATCGAGTCCTTCTCCAACACCCGCTGGGTCACCATCGCCGACCGGCAGGCCCGTTACCCCTTCTGAGGGGGCGCGACGAGCGCCTCGGACTGGTGCGCGCGCCGCAGCGCGTCGGCGACGAACCCGCCGGCCTTCAGCTCCTCGACGAGGTCCGACAGGAACCGGACCGTCTCCGGCCGCCGGGACAGAGTCGTTCCCACGGCCTGCCGGATCTCCATGAACCGCTCGTCGATCAGCCGGAGCCCGGGATCGGACGCGACGTACGCCGTCATGGGCTGCCTGATGCCGGCCGCGACCTCCAGGCCCTCAGAGCGGAAGACGTCGACGCCCTCCTCCCCGCGTACGACGGACGCGTGGCGCAGGGTGCGTGAGAGGAAGAGGTCGTAGGCGGACCCTTTCTTCACACCGATCCGGACACCCTCATGGTCGATGTCGGCGACCGTGGTGAAGGCCGAGTCCCGGGGCACCGCGAACACCCCCTCGATCACCACGTACGGCGGGGTGAAGGCGACCTCGGCCTCCCGCGCGGGGTCGACGGCCAGGAAGCAGAGGTCGGCCCGGCCCGTCGCCATCGCCTCGTACGACCTGCGTGCCGCGTCGAAGCAGACGAGCTCGACCGGCACTCCCAGCCGCGCGCCGATCTCCCGCGCGAGGTCGACCGTGACCCCGGCCGGGGAGTCGGGGGTGCCCTGCGCCAGGACCGGATTGCCCAGGTTGACCGACGCCCGCAGTACGCCGGTGGGAGCCAGGTCCTCGGTGATGTCAGCCGTCGCGCTCGTCATGCAGCGGAGTCTAGGTCGTGTCCGGGACGGCTCGCGGCGAGGGCTCGCCCGTCCTTCATCGCCCGGCCATGGCGGCGTCTTCCACGGTTCGCAGGGGTACGACATGACTGATCTGGGCATGTCAATCGCGTCGCCCATCGCGTTACCCCGTTGCCCTGTGTGGCGGTCCGTCAGGAGGACACAAGTGAAGACGAGTTCGCGCATCCGCAGGGTCGCGCTCACTCTGGGCAGCAGCATCGCGCTGGTCGTCGCCGTTCCGGGCAGCGCCCTCGCCGCGCCGCCCACGGCGCTGCCCGCGTCGGCGGACGGGCTGGAGCAGACCTTCCAGCCCGCCTACGACTACGACACCGACGGCTGCTACCCCACGCCGGCCATCGGTTCGGACGGGACGATCAACGGCGGCCTCAACCCGTCCGGGGCCCTCAACGGCCAGTGCCGGGACTCCTGGGACCTGGACAACACCAACGGGTACGCGCGGGCGAAGTGCAACAACGGCTGGTGTGCCGTCCTGTACGGCCTCTACTTCGAGAAGGACCAGGCCGTGGCGGGCAGCGGGCTCGGCGGCCACCGCCACGACTGGGAGCACGTCGTGGTGTGGGTGCAGAACAACGAGGCCCGGTACGTCTCCACCTCCGCGCACGGAAACTTCGACGTCCACGGCCGGGACCGCATCCGGTGGGACGGGACGCATCCCAAGATCGTCTATCACAAGGACGGTCTGGGTACGCACTGCTTCCGGCCCGCCAACTCCCAGGACGAGCCGCCGGAGAACCACGACCGCCAGTGGCAGTTCCCGGCCCTGGTCGGCTGGAACGGATATCCCGGCGGGCTCCGCGACAAGCTCAGTCAGGCCGACTTCGGCAGCGCCGTCTTCGGCCTGAAGGACGGCAACTTCGCCGCCCATCTGCAGAAGGCGAAGCCGGCGGGCATTCCGTTCGACCCCTACGCCTGACCGGCGCCTGCCGCCCGGCACCCGCCGCCCGGCGGAAGGTCATGGCACGGGGACGGCGCGCGCGGGTACGTCGTGGGTCTGGTGGCCGCCACTGGCCAGTATCCGCACATGGCCCTGCTCGTCGATCTCGGCCTGCACGATGCCGGTCTCGTCGGCGTACACGGGGTGCCCGCCGGCGCCCTTGCGGTCCGTACGGGCGACCACGATGGAGTCGCCCGACACCGGGAATGTCAGCTCGTAGCGTTCGACGCTTTCCATGCGCCCTTTATAGGGGAACCGCACGTCCGTCAGCTGTTCCGACACCTCCCACAGGCGGCGGCCGGTCCCGGCGTCCGTCGCCCCGGAGGACAGCCGCACCCGCGTCGGCCCTCCGCGCAGTTCACCGGGGCCGTCGGGTCCGATGAACGCGCCGCCCTCCACGCTCGGGTCGGTCGCCGCGTACAGCTGCGGCAGCGCGCCTCGGTCGGGGTGCTGGGCGAGCGGCTTGAGCAGGCGGCCGAAGACCAGTCGCACCAGCCCGACCGGCACGCTCGTCTGCAGCCCCGTGGCCGTGTAGCCGGGATGGGCGAGCACGCTCCGCACGGGGCTGCCCGCCTCGCCCAGCCGTCGGTGGAGCTCGTGGCCGAAGACGGCGTTGGCGAGCTTCGACTGGTCGTAGAAGGACATGGGCGAGTAGCCGCGCTCGCCGGCCAGGTCGTCGAAGCGGATGCGGGCCTTGCGGTGGTTGACGGAGCTCACCGTCACCACCCGGGGATCGTCGCCGAGGGCCAGCAGGTCGAGCAGCAGTCCGGTCAGCGCGAAGTGGCCGAGGTGGTTGGACGCGAACTGCAGCTCGTGCCCCTGGGCGCTCAGGGTCCGCGGCGGCGCCATCACGCCGGCGTTGTTGACGAGCACGTCCAGACGGGGATGGTCGCCGCGCAGCCGGGTGGCGAACGCGCGGACCGAGTCGAGGTCGGCGAGGTCGAGGCGGCGCACCTCCAGACGCGCGCCCGGATGCTCGGCGGTGATCTCCGCGACCGCCCGGTGGCCCTTCGTCTCGTCCCGTACGCCCAGGATCACATGCCCGCCACGCCGTGCGAGGGCTCGCGTGGTCGCCAGACCGAGGCCGCTGTTGGCTCCGGTGACGAGGAAGACCCGCCCGGTCTGGTCCGGGATCCGGTCGGCGGTCCAGTGCTGATGATCTGTCATACGGCACACGCTGCCTCGTGTGGCACCAAGTGTCAAGACGCGCCTGAGTGTCATGAAGGTCATCGGGTTACCATGGCCGGGTGAGTACCCGCCCTGAAGTGAGCCTGGCCCAGCGCAAACGGCAGCTCGTCGCCGACGAGTTGACCGAAGCGGCACTCCAACTGCTGGCGGTGAAGGGGTTCGACGCGGTGACCGTCGACGAGATCGTCGCCACGGCCGGAGTGTCCAAGCGGACCTTCTTCCGCTACTTCGCGTCCAAAGAGGACGTGGTCGTCCAGTTCCTGGCCGAGATGGGCACCGGCATCCGCACCGAACTGGCCGCCCGCCCCGCCGACGAACCCGCCTCCATCGCCCTCCGGCACGCGGTCTCGGTCCCCGTCCTCGCCTGCACCGACCACCCCGACCACACCGAGCGCGCCCTGCGCGTGGTCCGGCTGATCCTCCGCACCCCCGCCCTGCACGGACGCTTCCTGGAGCGCCGGTCGCAGTGGGCCGACGACCTGACGGAGGAACTGGCCAAGCGCCTGGGGCGCGACCCTGACGCCGACCTCTACCCCCGGCTCGCCGCCGGGATGGCACTCACGGCCTTCGACGTCACCCTCCGCAGATGGAGCGCCGGAGACGACGCCGACGAACCCGCCGAGAACCCCACGGACCTGCTCGACCACGCCTTCGCACTCATCGCCCCCGCATTGGACGCGAAGAAGCCTTGATCGGCTACGGCGCTGGACGCTGGGACGCGCCGTCGCCGGCCAGAGCCGCGACCTGGTCGGTGATCAGGTCCAGGATCGTCGCCGAGGTCTCCGGGTCGTGGCCCAGCACGAGGAAGTTCAGGGTCAGTCCGTCGGTCACGGCGGCCAGGTAGCGGGCCAGGACCGGGACCGGGACCCGGAGTTCGAGGCCCATGACGGCGCTGACCTCCTCGATGAGGCCGTGGTAGATCTCGGCGTACCGCTCGTGCTGACGGCGCGCCAGGGGCTCGAACCCGGGGGTGCGCAGGGCGTACTGGGTGAGTTCGTACGTGAGCATGTGCTCACCGGGGTGGGCGCGGACGTGGTCCCAGTAGGCGTCGAAGCCGGCCCGGATCGTCTCCCGGAACGTGTCCCGCGGGCGCAGCGCCTCCTTCACGACCCCCACGTAATGGTCCGTGATCGTCGTGATCACGGACTCGAGCAGCGCCTGCTTGGAGTCGAAGCAGTAGTGGAACACGCTCAACGACACGCCCGCCTCGGCGGCGATGGACCGGGTCGTCGTCCTCGGGACGCCGTCCCGCGTCATCGCGCGGATCGCGGCCTCGGTCAGCTGCCGGCGCCGTTCGGCGAGCGGCCTGCGGGACATACGGTGCATCCTTTCGGTTCTCCGGTCGGTCGCCCCGGGGGAGCGGCGCGCGGGCCGGGCGGGGTGGATCCGATCGGATCCACCCCGCCCGGCCCGAAGAACGGCCCTGCCTCGTCCGCCGCGTCTCAGCCGCTGTAGACGCCCACCTCGCGGAGCGAGTACCCCCAGTCCGTGGCGCGCTGCACCCCATGGATCCGGACGTACCGGGCGGTGGTGCCGGAGAACCGGGCCGTGTCGAGGCCGCCGTCACCGGCCTCGGTGGACCAGACGGTACGCCACGCGGCGCCGTCGTCGGACACCTCGATGCGGTACGCCCTGCCGTACGCCCGCTCCCAGTCGAGCGTGACCCGCTTGAACAGCCGCGGCGCCCCGAGGTCGATCCGCAGCCACTGTCCCTCCTTCCACTCACTCGCCCAGCGGGTGCCCTGGTCGCCGTCCACCGCCCGGCCGGGCGCGTAGGTGACGAACGGGTTCCACCACTCCGTGGTGGAGGCGGAGGCCGCCGCACCCGAGGCCAGATTCACCCCGGCGCGGTGCCGCTCGGAGGCGCCCCAGGTGTCGAGGTAGGACTCGGCGCCGCGGAACAGGTCGTCCACCACGTCCTGCCCGCCGACCAGCCGGATGTCCTCGATCCAGTCCGGTACGAGGCCGTTGTGCGCCGCGCCGTCGGTGTTGAGGTCCCAGGTCCGCTGCCCCGTCGTCTGCCGGTCGACGACGGAGCCTCCGTCGGCCGTGCGGAACGGGTACCGCACCGGGTTGGGGGTGTCCGTGCCGCGCGGTCCCGGCCAGCCGCCGACGCCGTTCATGTCGGTGCCGTAGCCGTATCCGACGCCGTACTTCTCGCGCAGAGCGTCCGTCCGCCGCGCCTCCGCGCTGAACCCCTCGGCGCCGTGCATGTACTGGGCGATGAACCCGCCGAGCCCGTAGACCCGCTCGGTCCAGTTCAGGTCCATCCAGCTGTGCGAGGAGAGCACGCCCGGGTACGACTCGGACTCCAGGATGTCCAGCGCCCGGCCCGTGGCCTTGACACTCATGTGGTCGATCTCGAGCATCATCTTGCGCTGCATCATGCCGCGCACGGCGTACTCACCGAGTTCGGTGAGCCCCCGGGTGTTGCACCGCGCGTCGGAGGCGTACGCCGGAACCGTCACGCCCGCCGGAAGCTCCTTCTCCGCCGTGGGCGCCGCCGCGAGCCCGATCGGGTTGTCGTGCTGCGGGCCGGTGCACTTCTCCGTCTTCCAGAAGGTCCCGGTCGACAGGAACTGGCCCACGTTGATGGCCGTGCCCAGCGCCCCCTCGTCGAAGCGGACGCCGCACAGGGCGTTGTCGAACTTGTGGCAGAGGAACATGCTGCGGACACCCAGCCGGTGGAGTTCGTCCAGGCCGCGGTCGATGTCGGCCCGGTCGCACTGCGCGACGTCCAGGATCTGCTTGCAGCCGAAGGGCTCCGAGGTCTCGACGCCGAGGACGACGGCCAGCTTGCCCTGCTCGATGACCTCGCGGGCCTGCCCGGCGTCGGTGACGATCCGGAACCAGCCCTTGCCCGGCCCGCCGAACATCGTGTCGATGTAGTCCTGCATCTCGTATGTCTTGCGGGCCTGCAGACGGATGGACGTCATCTCGTCGCAGCCGCGGTCCTTGAAGAAGTAGACCGAGCAGATGACGCCGTTGGTGACCAGGTCGTTCACGAGCACCCGCTGGCCGCCGCGCCAGGCCCGCTCCACCCAGGCGTAGTAGTTCTGCTGGTGGGTCAGCGAGTCATGGGCGGGCCAGTCCTCGAACGTCGGCCAGCCGTCCGGGTCGTGCCGGCCGTCGCCGCCCTTGGTGATGAAGTCGAAAACCGCGAGCGAGCCGTCGGGGTAGTGCTCGGGGCAGTCCTTGAGGGCGTCGGCGATGCCCAGCTCGGAGAAGGTCTTGCCACAGATCAGCCGGCCACCGAAGGCCTCGTTCGACATCAGGTGGTTGTGCGCGTCGACGAAACCGCGCACCTCGCCCCGGGCGTTCGTGCCCTTGAAGGGTTCGCCCGTGACGTTGATCGCGGAGTCGGGCTGTGGTCGGGCGACGGGATTCCACCAACTGTCGTCGGCGGCGGATCCGGGCGCGGGGCCGAGCAGCACGGCCATCGTGGCGAGGAGCAGCGACAGCACGGCCAGGGCCCTGCGCCTGCGAGGTGGGGAGCTGTGTGGGGGGCGCGTCTGGGACATCACTCACGTCCTCGGTCGGCTCGGGCGGCTCGGTGGACTCGGCGGCGAACGGTGTGCCCGCTACTTGTCATGTACCGCACTCAAGGTGTCTCGAGAATCCCGACTGCGGCGAGTGGAGTCAAGAGTCCGGGACACCTGACCTGATGGCTCGTCGGACCGGCGCCCGTCACGCGCCGCCGCGCCGGACCTGACGAATCCGTGACGTCGGCGCGCGCGACCGCACCGGGCGCCGCACGCTCCGTACGGGGGGCGGCATGCGTGTACTTGTGACGGGCGGCGCGGGCTTCATCGAATCGCACATCGTCGAGGCCCTCGTGGCCAGCGGCCATGAACCCGTCGTCCTGGACGGCCTCCTGCCCACCGCCCACGACGGCCCCACCGCCTACGACCGTCCCACCGCCCGGCCCATCGTGGCTGGAGCCGGAGCGGAGTTCCTGCGCGGAGACGTACGGGACGGCCCGGCGGTACGGCGCGCGCTGCGCGGGGTGCGCGCCGTGTGTCACCAGGCATCCATGGTCGGTCTCGGCAAGGACTTCGCCCACACACACCCGGCCGGTTCGGCGCGATGATCCGCGCGGGGAAACCATGGTCGAGGGAGAGTACCTGCCCGTTCAGACGGAGAGCGAGCAGGGTCAGCGGATCCTCCGCGTACGTCGCGCCCATCTCCATCACCCGGTAGGCACCCTCCCGCTCCAGGGACACCACCCGTACCCGCGACCGCGGCGGCGCCCCGGCACGCTCCAGCAGATCCCGGATCCGTACGCCGGTCCAGCGGGCCTCCACGCTCCAGCCCTCCACACAGGCGATCGGCAGCCGCACCTCGACCTGTGGCAGCGCGTGCAGTTCCGCCGGCATCAGCTCGTACGGCTTCGGCCCGGCCACCGTGAGCCGCGCGGCGCGCGCGGACCGCGTGGTCACACCGGCGGCCGCCGCCGTACGGTTGACGGGCAGTCCCTGAACGCCGTGGTCCGGGTGACGCGGCGCCAGCAGGTCGAGTTCCTTCAGCGGCGTGAACGACTGGCCGACCGTGGTCAGGGTGACCGCCCCGACCCCGGCCGCGATGCCCGTGAGCAGGGACCGCCGGTCCGGCTCGTCCTCGGCCGGCAGTTCCAGCGTCCCGGCCGACCGGCGCCCCAGTGGGAGCGGATCTCGGGCCACTTGACGGTGATGTGGAGCAGGAGCGCCCCGATCAGGAGCCAGGCCACGGCGAAGTGCACGGGCACGAAGGAGAACGGCCACGGGTACCACTCGGCGGTGTTCAGCAGCCCGGTGAAGAGCTGGAAGACACCGGCCCCGACGAGGACCGCCACGGAGAGGCGCTCCAGCGCGTGCCGTACCGACCGCAGGGCCGGAGAGACGAACAGCCTCGGGTAGACGGACCACAACTTCGCCATCAGCAGCGGGATCGCCGCGATGCCGCTCGCCACGTGCAGCCCCTGGGTGAGGCGGTAGCCCCAGGTCGGCCGGCTCGGCAGCACATCGACGAGCCAGTCCGGTGACGCTGCAGATAGTGGCTGATCACCCCGGTGACGAAGCAGATCGCGACGGCGAGTCCGAGCCGGCGGCCGATCGAGGTCGCCGTCCTCGCGTCGTGGAGGCGGCCGCGGAAGGAGGGGAGGGGAGGCGGCGCGATGCGCGGTGTCATGCCTCCCATCACACCGCTCGCGGGGCCGCGACGGGTGGAACGACTCCTTACGGAACACGGACGGCCGCCGCGCCGGACCGACGACCGGCCCGGACGGCTGCCACCCTGCGGGATGTGATCAGTCCTCGCACCGCGCTCGCCGGCGGGCTCCTGGCCGCGCTCACCACGGTTCTGGCGGGCACCGTCCGCCACGACGCCGCCGGGCTGTCCTGGTGGTACGCCGCTTCCTGGGCGCTGTTCGCCGCCGCGGCCCTTGCGCTGCGGAAGGTGCCGGGCCGTCAGGTGACGGTCCTGCTCCTCGCGGGCTCCGCCGCGGTCGCGGCCACCGGCCTGGTGGCACCGCCGCGCACCAGCACGGACGCGTACCGGTACGCGTGGGACGGCCGGGTTCAGGCGGCGGGCATCTCGCCCTACGACCACGCGCCCGCCGACCCGGAACTCGCCCCGCTGCGCGTCGACTGGCTGTTCCCGCACGGCGCGACCTGCCAGGACCCGGACCTGACGCGCCTCCCGGCCGCGACACACAGCCCGCTCCCCGCGCGTCCCAGCCGCGATGCACGGCTCGCACTCGACGCGCCTCCCGGCCACATCACACGGCCCGCACTCGGCACCCCGCCCACCACGCCTTCCGCCTCCCTTCCCGGCACGCCTCCCGGACGGTGCAGACCCCCCGCACCCGACCGAGTCGGCGCCCGCGCACGGCCACGCCCCCTGCACCCGGCTCAACCGCCCCGCCGTGCACACCATCTATCCCCCGCTCGCGGAGTCGTACTTCCACGGCGTGTACCTGCTCGCCCCCGAGGGCACGCGCCTGAAGCCGTTTCAGATCGGCGGAGCCCTGCTTTCCGTCGCCGTCACCGCCGCCCTGCTGCTGATCCTGCGCCGCCGCGGCGACCCCCGGACGGCCGTCTGGTGGGCCTGGTGCCCCGCCGTCCCCGTCGAAGCGGTGAACAACGCCCATGCCGACGTGCTCGGCGTCCTGTTCGCCGTCGCCGGACTCGGCCTCGTCGTGCGCCGGCGGGCGGGCGGGAGGCGCGCTCCTCGGCGCCGCCGTCGCCGTCAAACTCATGCCCGCGATCGTGCTCCCCGGAGCGCTCGCGGGCGGCGGTCCTGGTGCCGGCCGCCGCGGTCGTCGCGCTGGCCTATCTCCCGTACATCCTGGACTCGGACGGCTCCGTCCTCGGCTACCTCGGCGGATACGTGGACGAGGAGGGCTACGGCGACGCCGGCTCGGGCAGCCGCTACGCGCTGCTCCGCCTCGTGCTGCCCGGCTCCGGGGCGCTTCCCGTACTCCTCGTCGTACTCCTCGGCGTCTGCGTGTACGTCATCGCGCGAGGCGATCCCGAACGCCCGTGGAGCGGCGCCCTCCTGGTGACCGGCACGGCCTTTCTGCTGCTGACCCCCGGCTATTCCTGGTACGCGCTGCTGCTCGTCGCGCTGGTCGCTCTGGACGGGCGCGGGGAGTGGTTGCTCGCCGCGGCGGCGGTCCTGACCGGAGCGTTGCTGCGCCGTCGAAAATCCTCGGTTCCGGCGGCAACCTCCGGCCCGGCGGCGGCGACAGAGGGGGGCAAGGAATCGAACAGACCCCCCACACCGAAAGCATGGGATTCATGAGCAGACACAAGCGACGGCCCAGGCGCGTCGTCGTCCTCTCCACGCTCGCCGCCACGTTCGGCCTGAGCGCCGCCGTCCTGGCGACCACCCTGATGAGCCCCGCGAGCGCGGCCGGCGCCTGGCCCAAGGCGAAGGGCGACAAGCCCGTCACCGCGACGATCGAGGTCTCGGGGACGTACGACGGCAAGCTGCAGCGCTTCTACGGGAGCGGCGCTCTCGGCGGCGGCGGGCAGGACGAAGGGCAGGCACCGCTCTTCAAGCTGAAGGACGGCGCGGTTCTCAAGAACGTCGTGCTCGGCTCGCCGGCCGCCGACGGCGTCCACTGCATGGGCAGCTGCACGATCCAGAACGTCTGGTGGGAGGACGTCGGCGAGGACGCCGCCACCTTCAAGGGCACCTCCGCGAACTCCGTGTACACGGTGTACGGCGGCGGCGCCCGCAAGGCATCCGACAAGGTCTTCCAGTTCAACGGCGCCGGCAAGCTGGTCGTCACCAAGTTCCAGGTCTCCGAGTTCGGCAAACTGGTGCGCACCTGCGGCAACTGCTCGAAGCAGTACCGCCGCTCGGTCATCGTCGACGACGTGGACGTGACCGCGCCCGGGAAGTCGCTCGTCGGCATCAACGCGAACTACGGGGACACCGCCGCGCTGCGCAACATCCGCGTGCACGGCGACAGCGGCAAGAAGATCAAGCCGTGCGTCCGCTTCCAGGGGAACAACACGGGCAAGGAGCCCGTCGAGCTGGGCAGCGGGCCCGACGGCACGCACTGCAAGTACACCGCTTCGGACGTCAGTTACGACTGAGTGGGGTGCTGCCGCCACCGGCGCTCGCCGCGCCGGTGGCGGCACCGGCAGCCCTGCCGACGTCGCCATCGCGGTCGGCTCAGCATCCCCCGCGGAGAGGGATGTCCGGTCCGCTCGCCCGCGGCGCTTTCACGTCCGCTCCAGCGGGCGCGCACGAGAGGTCAGGCCGGCGATACGTCTCCACCCGCGTTGCGGATCATGCGCTGCAGGGCCTCGTGCACCGGCCGCGCCCCTGCTACAGACGGACCCGGCGCGGGATGCCGTACGGGGGAGGGGCGGGAGAAGTCGGCGCTCGGCGTGTACGGGAGCGGGTCGGCGGCGTCACACCGGTGCTCCGGGGGCCGGGCGTCGGAGCTCGGGTGGGCACGTGCTTGCTTATTGGTCGCGCACTCAATAGCATCGTCGGTATGTCGTCAAACGTCCCGCGCAAACGAGTTCGCAAGTCCCCGGAGGCCCGGCGGGCGGAGATCGTCGAGGCCGCCGCAGGTGTCGCCCTGACCGAGGGACTGGAGTGCGTCACCCTGCGGCGGATCGCCGAGGAACTCGACGTCCGGCCGGGGCTGATCAGCCATTACTTCCCCTCGGTCGAGGATCTGGTCGCCGAGGCGTTCAGTACGGCCGCCACCGGCGAGCTCGACGCGCTCCTGCCTGCCGACAGGTCCGACGGGACCCCCACGCAGTACCTCGCACGTTACTTCGCTCTCTCGGCGGGAGAGGCGTACGACGACATCAGCCGCCTCTGGATCAACGCCCGGCACCTCAGCCGCTACCGCCCCCTGTTGCGCGACCGGGTCGCCGAGCAGGAGCTCGCCTCCGACGACAGACTTGAGGCACTCATTCGGGACGGCGTCGGGACGGGGGAGTTCCGAACGGACGACCCCCGCGCGACGGCCATCCAGATCCTGGTCGTGCTCGACGGCCTCGGCGCCCACGCGAACACGGACCGCAGCAACCGCCCGGACGTCGTGACCCGGATGGCCGTCACGACCGCGGAGCGCGAACTCGGCCTGCCGAGCGGCGCCCTCGACAGCGCCCCCGCACTCCCGGATCCGACGGCCACCGCACCCTCCGACGACGCTTCCCCCGCCGCGGCCGACGGCACCCCCGCCCCCCACTGACCCTGCCCCTCCCTCCCGCTTCTTCCTGGAGCCCCCGTGCGCACCTCTCTCGTCCTGCTCTCCGCCCGCCTGCTCGACCCGGCCACCGGCCACCTCCTCCCGGAGAGCGCCCTGGCCGTGGCCGGAGGGCGCATCTCCGCCCTGGGGGACGACCGCGAGATACGCGCGCTCGCCGACTCCTCGACGACCGTCATCGACCTCAAGGGAGCCGTCGTCACCCCCGGTCTGACCGACGGCCACCTCCACCCCGTCTCCGGCGCCGAACTCACCCACGGCCTCGACCTGTCCGTCTGCACCGACCTCCACTCCGTGCGAGAGGCCCTCGCCCGCGAGGTCAGGTCGCTCGAACCCGGCGCCTGGCTGTTCGGCTGGGGCCTGGACCCCAACGTGTTCGGCGACCGGCCCGTCGAGTCGTCCGCACTCGCACCCGTACTGGACGGCGTTCCGGCCCTCCTCCAGCTGTTCGACGCGCACTCCATGCTCGCCAGCCCCCGCGCCCTCGAACTCGCCGGCGTCGACGGCCCCCGGACCTTCGACCAGGCCGCCGAGGTCGTCTGCGACGACGCGGGCCGGCCCACCGGCCTGCTCCTCGAGGACGCGGCCTGCGAGCTCGTCGAGCGCGCCGCGCCGCAGCCCACGCACGCCGAACGCCGCGACCGGCTCGCCGCCGCCCTGCGCGCCATGGCGGCCGCCGGGCTCACGGGCGGGCACGCCATGGACGCCAACGGCGAGAGCCTCGCCCTCTACGCCGAACTCGACGAGGCCGGGGAGCTTCCCCTGCGCCTGCGCGTCGCCCCCTGGTGCCAGCCGGGTACCGACGCGGACGGACTGCGCGCCCTCATCGAGCAGCAGGGCACCGGCGGCGCGCTCTGGCGGACCGCCGGCGTCAAGCTCTTCATGGACGGCACGATCGACAACGGAACCGCCTGGCTGGAACACCCCGACTGCCACGGCGAGTCCACCCACGCCTTCTGGCCCGACCCCGCCGCCTACACCCACGTCATCGGCGAACTGCACCGTGCGGGCGTGCCCACCGCCACCCACGCCATCGGCGACGCGGCCGTCCGCCACGTCCTCGACTCGGTCGAGAAGGCCCAGGCCGGCGTACGAAGCGGGGTACGGCACCGCATCGAGCACATCGAGAGCGTGCCGGACGACACGCTGCGCCGCTTCGCCGAGCTCGGGGTCATCGCCTCCATGCAGCCCACGCACTGCTGCGACTTCACCCGCGCCGACCACACCGACAACTGGTCCCGCCGGCTCGGCGAGGAGCGCGCCTCCCGCGCTTGGCGCTGCCGCGACCTGCGGGACTCCGGAGCGTCGGTCGTCCTCGGCTCCGACTGGCCCATCGCGCCCTTCCCGCCGCTGGGCGTGATGGCGGGTGCCCGGCACCGCCGCCCGAGCCGCGACCTCACCCAGCCGCCGCACGGCCCCGAGCAGGCGCTCACCGCGCTGGAAGCGCTCCAGGGCATGACCCTGGGCCCCGCGTTCGCGGCGGGCGAGGAGCACGAGGCGGGCCGGCCGGCCGTCGGTCACCGCGCCGACCTCACGGTCCTCGCCGACAACCCGCTCACCACGGCCGCCACCGAACTGTCGGACCTGCCCGTCCTGCTCACGGTGCTCGACGGTCGTCCCACCCACCGCGACGCGAGCCTGTGAGCGGGTGACCAAGTGTCCTGGTGAGCCGTTGGTCGTGACGCGTCGGTGAGCTGCCCTGCCCCGCCACCCAGGCCCGCCCCGCCACCGAGCCCTGCCCCGCCACCGAGGCCCGCCCCGCCCACCGACCGCGCGCCGGCCGAAGACGGAGGGACCACGGCTGGTCAGTCCTCGAAGACGCACCGGCCGCCGACGTACGTGGCCTCCACGCGCAGCTCCGCCAGTTCCCCGGCGGACACCGCGTACGGGTCACGGTCGAGGACGACCAGGTCGGCGAGGTGCCCCGGGCGCAGCGTCCCGGTGCCGTCCAGTCCGTTGACGTACGCGGATCCGGCCGTGTAGGCGGTGAGCGCCGTGGTGAGATCGAGCCGCTGGTTCGGCAGGAAGATACGCCCGGGGTCACCGCCCGGCTCCACCCGGTTGACCGCGACGTGAATGCCCTCCAGGGGAGCGGCGGAGCTGACGGGCCAGTCGCTGCCCGCCGCCAGCCGCGCGCCGCTGCGGTGCAGATCCTGGAAGGGGTACTGCCAGGCCGCACGCTCGGGACCGAGGAACGGAATGGTCAGCTCGTCCATCTGCGGTTCGTGCGCGGCCCACAGAGGCTGCAGATTGGCGACCGCGCCGAGCTGCGCGAAGCGGCCGATGTCGTCGGGGTGCACGACCTGGAGATGGGCGAGGTGATGGCGGTTGCCGCGCTGCCCGTTGGCCTTCCCCGCGGCCTCCACGGCGTCGAGGGCCTCACGGACGGCGCGGTCCCCCAGGGCGTGGAAGTGCACCTGGAAGTCGAGGGCGTCGAGGCGCGTGACGTGCTCGCGCAGTGCGACGGGATCGACGAAGCTCAGGCCGCTGTTGCCCGTGGCGCAGCCGCAGGAGTCGAGGTACGGAGCCGTCATGGCGGCCGTGAAGTTCTCGGCGACGCCGTCCTGCATGATCTTCACCGAGTCGGCGCGGAACCGGCCGTGGCGCAGCGCCTCACGACGCTCCACGAGAGAGGGGATCTGCTCGGCGCCGGCGTCCCGGTCCCACCACAGGGCGCCGTTGACGCGGGCCGTCAGCAGACCGCGTTCGGCGGCTGTCAGATAGACCCCGGAGACGTCAGGATGTCCTCCGTACGAGCCGAGGATGGCGTCCTGCCAGGCGGTGATGCCGTACGAGTGCAGCAGCCGCTGCGCCCGTTCGAGTCCGGCCAGCAGGTCCTGGCCGGTGGGCTCGGGCACCACCCGCCCGACCAGGACGACCGCGCCCTCCTGCAACATCCCCGACGGCGTGCCGTCCGGCTCGCGTTCGATGCGCCCGTCGGCCGGGTCGGGCGTCGAGGCCGTCACGCCCGCCAGCTCCAGGGCCCGGGTGTTGGCCCAGGCGCCGTGGTGGTCCCGGTTGGTCAGCAGAACCGGACGGTCCGGCACCAGTTCGTCGAGCATCTGCCGGGTCGGCAGGCCGCCGGGGAAGCTCTCCATCGACCAGCCGGCGCCGGTGATCCACGGCCGGTCGGGACGGGCGGCGGCGTAGGCGGAGATCAGCCGGCGGTACTCGCCCAGCTCCGTGGTCCCCGAGAGGTCGCAGGCCCCCAACTCCAGCCCCGCGTACACCGGATGCACATGCGCGTCCTGGAAACCGGGCAGCAGCGCGCGCCCGGCCAGGTCCACCACCCGCGTGCCCGGACCGACCAGTTCCCGCACCTCCTCCTCCCCGCCGACCGCGACGATCCGCGCCCCGGAGACCGCCAGGGCCGTGGCACGAGGGGACGAAGGATCCATGGTGAGGACGGCGCCTGAGGTGAAGACGAGATCCGCGTGACGCATCGGGAATGACTCCTTGGAGTGGTCGTTCAGAGGGAAGGGGCGCAGAGGTGATGCACGGCCGGGCGAAGGACGTTCACGGCAGGGCGAAGGACGGTCACGGCCGGGTGAAGTACGCGGCCCGACGTCCGTACTTCGCCCACAGCGCAGCCGGAACACCGGTGATCAGGATGACCACTGGTACGAGTGTCAGGAAGCGGCCGTTGTCGGCGGCGAACGCGAAGTGGTCGGAGGAGGTCCACAGGCTGTAGATCATGTAGCTCCCGAGTCCGAGCAGGGCGAGCCCGCACAGCAGGGGCGTCACCACCGTGATCAGCAGCATGGCGGCGCTCCGCCGGGCCTCCGCGGCGAAGGTGATCGCACAGGCCAGGGCGGCGAAGGCGTAGAAGAGGGAGATCAGGATGCCGACGGAGGTGACCGAGCCGACGACGATGTCCTGCAGACTGCCGAGCCCGGCGGACAGCAGGGCCAGGACGGCGGCGAGCGCCGCGATCCGCAGCGTCGACAGGTGAGGGGTGCGCCGGCGGGGGTGGAGGGCCGCCCAGCCGGAGCCGAGGACGCCGTCCCGGCCCATGGCGAGCGTCTGGCGGGCGGTGCCGATCAGCACGGACTGCGCACAGGCGATGATCGAGAACAGCAGGACGACGGTGGTGACGGCCTGACCGACGTTCCCGGCGGCCAGCTGTCCGAGATACGGCAGGCCCCGCTCGCCGTTGGCCGCGAGCTCCTCCGGCGTCAGCGCCCGCTGGAAGGCGACGGACGCGAACAGGAACAGGCCCGCGACGGCGGCGAGCGACCACATGCCGGCTCGCCCGGAGGTGCGTGCGTCGGTGTTCTCCTCCGTCACCGAGAACGCCGATTCCCACCCCCAGTACATGAAGACCGCCAGCAGGATGCCCATCGCCATCACCGAGGGGGAGGAGAAGACGGTCGGCGAGAACCAGCCGAGGGAGAAGGAGGCCGCGTCGCCCGCCACGACCGCCCACACACAGACCGCCAGCACGACCGCGAACTCGAGGACCAGCAGCACGAGCTGGAAGCGTGCGGCGGCTTCGACCCCGAGGACCGCCAGGGCGGCGAGTCCGGCGAGCAGGAGCAGGCCGATCGCCAGCGAGACGAGGACGGGGGCCTCGGCCAGACGTACGCCGGCCACCTGGCGCAGACCCAGCGAGTCCAGCGACAGCAGCGTGTACTGGCCGGCCAGCGGGACCGCGTACGCCAGGAACAGGACCTGGGTGACGACCGTGACCCAGCCGATCAGGTAGCCGGGCAGCGGCCCCACGGCCCTGCCGACCCATGCGTACGCCGCGCCACAGTTCGGCTCGCGCTGGTTCAGCTTCGTGTAGGCCAGCGCGATCCCCAGGATGGGCACCAAGCCCAGGAGGAAGGCGGCCGGGATGCCCAGGCCCACCGAGGCGCCGATGAGGCCGAGGCCGATGCCGATGCTGAAGGTGGGGCTGATGTTGGACAGCGAGATCACGACACCCTGTCGCACGCCGAGGACGCGGGGTAGGGCGTCGTACGGGGGCGAGGGCGGCGCGGAGGACGGCGACGACGTGGTGGAGGACGCGGGGAACGCGGACGGCTGATCGGGCATGGGTTCTCCTCGGGGGCGAGGGGCGAGGGGCGAGGGGGCGGGTGGCGGCAGCGTGGCAGCTCGCCGACTGTCGAGTCAACAGTGTTGACTACGCTGTTTACCGTGCTGGGGGACACCGGGGGAGACGAGACGGCACAATGAACCGGTCGACGAGGGGAGCAGACCGTGGCGTCACGGGCGGACAAAGGGGCCGCGGGCACGAAGGGAAGCGGAGGTGGCCGTCCGCGCCCGTCACTCAGCCCGCGGCTGATCGTCGAGGCGTGCCTGGAGCTGCTGGACGCCGAGGGCGGAGACGCCCTCACCTTCCGCAGGATCGGCACCCACCTCGGGGCGGACCCCACCGCGCTCTACCGGCACTTCCGCAACAAGGACGAGCTGCTCCTGGCCGTGGCCGACCGCCTGCTCGAGGAGAGCCTCGAGGGGTTCGAGCCCTCCGACGACTGGCGCGACACCTTGCGCGAACTCTTCGTCCGCAGTCACCGGGTCTACCTTGCCCACCCCCACGTCGCCGTCCTGGCCACCGCCCGCATCACCCGCCGCCCCGCGGAGATGCGCGTGATCGACATGATCCTCGGCGCCCTCGCCGACGCCGGCTTCCCGCCCGACGAGGCCGTCCACCACTACCGGGCCCTGGTCGACACCATGCTGGCCTGGTCCTGCATGGGCGCCACGTACATCGCCCTCGACGCGGACACCCGGCACAAGGACGAATCGGCCTGGACCGGTGTCTACGCCACGGCCCCGGCCACCACCCACCCCCACCTCGCGGCCGCGGCCCCCTATCTGGCGGCCGTCGACGACGAGGGAAACTTCCACTTCGCGCTCGACCTCATGCTCGAGGCCATCGCGAACCGAGCACCGTCCTCCGCCCTGCCCCGGCCGGCCGCCGACGAATAGCCGGCCTCCCGCTTCGGACGGACCGTCCCGCTCAGGCGACGGAACGCGCGACGCGGAAGCCCACGTCGTCGACCCGGAACGTCGGGTGGCTGCGGCGGCGCGCGGACGCCCGGCAGCTCCAGTGCTCGTCGAACCAGCCGCCGCCGCGCAGCACCCGGTACGACCCGTAGACCTCGGCGTCGTAGACGTCCCAGCACCAGTCCCAGACGTTGCCGAGCATGTCGTGGAGACCCCACGCGTTGGGCCGCCTGCCACCCACCTCGTGAAGGCGCTCGCCGGAGTTGCCGCGGTACCAGGCGATCTCGGCGAGCGGCCCGTAACGCGGTCCGGGCGAACCGGCCCGGCAGGCGTGTTCCCACTCGGCCTCGGTCGGCAGCCGGTACCCGTCGGCGGACGCGTCCCACACAATGCCGTCGCCGTCGCCGTCGATGCGGTAGGCGGGTGTGAGCCCTTCCCGTCCGGACAGGGCGTTGCAGAACCGGACCGCGTCCCACCAGGACACGCCTTCGACGGGCAGCCGCTCCCCGTGGGCCGTGCTCGGCCGCTGCCCGGTGACCTCCGCGTAGCACGCCTGCGTGACCGGGAACCGCGCGAGCTCGTACGCTGCGACCTCGACCGACCAGCGGCGCTGCGTCCGCCGGTCCGACAGCGTGATCTGCCCCGCCGGCACGGAGACCATCCCGATGCCTTCGCTCGCGTACGTCATGACAGGGTGTCGGCGATGACGGAAGCGGCCTCGGCGATCAGCTTGTTGTCGTGACGAGCCTCCCGATCAAGGCGGTTGGACATGACGGCCATGACGACGGGCGCCCTGCCGGGCGGCCATGCGACGGCGATGTCGTGACGCGTCCCGTACGTACTGCCCGCCCCGGACTTGTCCCCGATCACCCAGCTCTTCGGTGTCCCGGCCCGGATGAGCTCCGCGCCCGTGGTGCTGGTCCTCAGCCATGTCGTCAGCCGGGCCCGCTCGTCGGCGCCGAGGACGTCGCCCACGACCAGCGCACGAAGGTCCTGGGCGAGGGCCCTCGGGGTACTGGTGTCACGGGTGGCGCCCGGTGCCCACTCGTTCAGCTGCGGCTCGCGCCGCTCCATCCGCGTGACGCCGTCACCCCACTCGTCGAGCATCGCGTCGAGCCCCTTAGGACCGCCGAGTTGGTCGAGGAGGAGGTTCGCCGCGGTGTTGTCGCTGTGCCGCACGGCTGCCTCGCACAGGCCGTCCAGGCTCATCCCGGTGCCCACGTGCTTCTCGGTGACGGGGGAGTGGGGCACCAGATCGTCCGGGGAGTACGTGACCGTCCTGCCCATGCCGCTCGACGAGTAGGTGCGCAGCACGGCGCCGGCCGCGAGAGCCTTGAAGGTCGAGGCGTAGGGGAAGCGGGCGTTGTCGTTGTACGTGACCTCGCGACCGCTACCGGTGTCGACGGCGTACACCCCCAACCGCGCCTCGTACGCGCGCTCGAGCTCCTTCAGCCGTGCGTCCAGCGGCTGCGCCACCGCACCGCTCGCGGACGCTCGCGGTGGTGGCGGAGGCGACGACGACGGGGAGGCCGGGGTGCCGGCCCGGCCACAGGCCCCGAGCGGGACCAGCACGAGGACGGCGACCGCGCTGATCAAGCGGTGCCGGGCGCGGATTGACGTACGGGTCCGGACATGGGGCATGAACCCAACCTACCGATCATCCTCGCGGTACGGCTGAGACGGCTCGACACCCCCACGGCTCGACACCCCCACGACGGACGCGTCACCAGCACCAGCACCAGCTCACCAACTCACCGGCTCAGCGGCCGCACGCCATCCGCGCCGCCGACCGCGGCGATCACGCGGTGGCGGACGGAGTCCGGCACCACGGCCTGCATCCAGCCGACCCAGTCGGAAGGCTGCCGCGGGGACCAGTGCTCCACAGCCTCACTCCGCAGCTCGGTGAGGGCCTGCTCCCGGCGGATCGCCGGCGGTACGAACCGTCCGCCCGCGACCCGTACGTGCTCCTCCCAGTCGTCCTGCCAGAACTCGACCGTCCAGCCGGGCCACCGGGACGCCATCTCGCCGGCCACCGGGACGGCGCCGAGCAGCCACCAGCCGACGCGTCGCCGCGCCGGATCGACGTGGATGCCGGAATCCGCGGCAAGCGCGCACACTCCGTGGTCCGGCGCCTCGGCCAGCCGGTCGACGAGGGACGGTCCTTCGACGATCGGATGGTCGTTGACGGCGGAGAGCAGGTGGCAGCGTCCGGCGCCGCCGATCGTGACGACGCGCACCAATGGGTCACGGTCCGCCAGTTCCTCGTCGTCGAGGTCCAGAGCGGACTCCGAATAGATCGACGGAGGGCGGTAACGGACCTCTTCGGGGTCCAGGCCCAGGTACGAGGCGAGCTCGGCAGGCCCGTCGTACGTCCAGCGCAGTTCCCAGCCCGGCCAGGCACGGCGCAGGAGCTCCCAGGTGGCCGCCCGGTGCCGCATCTGCGTGATCGGGCCTTCCGAGGCGAAGAAGACGAGGGTCCTGCTCCGCAGATCGATCAGCGCGGCGGCCTCGCACATACCGTCGTCGCGCCAGCGTCCCCGCACCCGGTCGCGTGCGCGGATGAGCGGCACGACGACATCGGGCCCCGCGAGCAGATCGAGGTCGAGCCCCACCGCCCCGAAGCGCGCCTCGTACACCTCGTGCCCGCCGGAATCGCCGGAATCGCCAGCACCGTCAGAACCGCCGTCCTCCGGAATCACCACGTACGTCGCCCAGTCAGCCATGCCGGGCATGATCCTCCGCGGCTGAGCCCGGAAGCCAGCCCATATGACGACGCGCACGATGCTGGGCCGGCACGTGGCACGACGACCTGCGGCGCGTGATCGAGGAGCTGGATGAGGCGCTGGGTGGGCGACCGGTGGACGTGTTCGCGAGCAGCGGCGGCGCGGTCAACGCGCTCGCCCTGGTGGAGCGTCACGGCCATCTGGTGCGGACGCTCGTCGCGCACGAGCCTCCGACGGCGGGGGTCCTCCCGGACCGGGAAGCCGCACTGGCGGCCTGCGCGGACGTTCACGCCACCTACCTGCGTGAGGGGATGGGACCCGCGATGGCGAAGTTCTTCGCACTGGCGAGCCATCAGGGCCCCTTCCGGGCGGACTGGGCCGAAGGGCCCGCCCCTCCCCGTCCGATGTCGGACTGCCGACCGAGGACGACGGCTCGCGCGACGACCCGCTGCTGGGCCAGAACATGCGCGGCTGCACGAGCCACCGGCCCGATGCCGCCGCGCTTCGAGCCGCGCCGACGCGCATCGTCGTCGCGGCCGGCGAGGAGTCGGAGGGAGAGTTCCCCGCCCGCGCGGCGGCCGCGATCGCCAGCGCGCTCGGCACCGGGCTGACGCTGTTCCCGAGCCACCACGGCGGCTTCCTCGGCGGCGAGTTCGGGCAGCAGGGCGCGCCGGCCGAGTTCGCGAAGACCTTGCGCGAGGTACTCGACACCGACCGCTGAGCCGCTGTCACCGCGTGGGTCGTTCCCCGGACCGGTACCTGTCCGGGGAACGACCCACGCGCGCGGGCGGCCGGTCCGGGTCAGTTCACGAAGACCGGGGCGCCGGCCTGCGTGGTGTCCCGGACGGGACCGTACTTCGCCGAGAAGTAGCCGTTGGCCGGGCAGGTGCTCGGACCGCTGGCCTTGGTGAACAGCTGGTTCGCGAAGGTGAGCGAGTTGTCGGCGTTGGACAGAGAGGCGGTCAGGTTGCCGGCCCGGTAGACGCAGGTCGTCAGGCCCAGGATGGTGTTGATCTTCAGAGTGGTCTGGATCGGGCCGGCGCTGCCCGCGCTCACGGTGAGCGCGCCGCCGGAGGTGACGGACGTGGTGTACGGAAGGTTGTTGACCGTGATGCTCTGCACCCCGGTCGCGCCCGTGATGTTGGTCGTGCAGCTGCTCAACGTGTGGGAGTTGAGCGTCTCGGTGGCGGTGCCGGGCGCCGCCGGGTTGCTCGTGACGGTCGCCGAGAAGGCGGAGGCGTTGCAGGTGATGCCGGTGCTGCCGCCCGAGGTGGTGGCGATCTTCGCGGAGGTGCCGGAGGCCAGCGAGGCGGCGAGGACGTCGCCGACCGCGACGGCGGGGCCGGCCGAACTGCCGGTGGTCAGCACACTGCCGGCAGCCGGCACACCGCCGACGGCGGTGGCCGAGGACGTGGCCGCCAAGACCGCGGCGACGGCTGCGCCGGCGGTGGCTAAGAGGGCTCGCTTGTTCATGGTGGGGGTTCCTTTCGTCCAGCGGTGAGGGTGAGGAACTCGGTGCTGCCCGGAGGGGCGCCGTGACAGCGCCGAGTACGGCTCCCAGCGGCGTCCGCCGCTGGGGGTCGGCGGGCGTGGGTGAAGGGGAGCGGAGCGACGAACGGCGCGACCGCCGCCGGGCCGATCCGGCGCCACGGATCGGCGAAGCGGTGTCGCGGGACACGGAAGAGCGTGATACACGGAAGGGCGTGATACACGGAAGAGCGTGATGCACGGATGAGCGCGATACGCGGTGCCGTGTGCGGTGGAGACGTTCCCGTCCCTTGGAGCCCCTCCACCGGACACACGAGAGGAAAACCCATCAGGGTTGTAAACCTGTCGAGTATGTGACGTCAACAGCCCTGGGAGGATGTGGCCGATGAAGAGCGCTCGCCCGACCGAGGAGAGGCAGATCCTGCCCGGAGCCCGTACGGGCCGCGAACCGGAGCGCTCCCTGCGCCCGGGACCACGCCGGCTGACGCCCGAACAGGTCGCCTCCCGGCAACGCGACCGGTTGCTCGACGGCGTCGCCCGTACCGTCGCGGCCAACGGGTACGGAGGTGCCCGGATCAGCGACATCTGCGCCGCGGCCGGGGTGACCCGGCCGGTGTTCTACGCCCTGTTCACCGGCAAGGAGGACGCCGTCCTCGCCGCGTACCGCGGTGGCACGCGGGTGGTGGTACGGGCCATGCAGGAGGCGTACGACGAGGCGGGCGGCGCCCGGCAATGGCCGTCGGCCGTACGGGCCGGGCTGCGCGTGATGCTGGCACTGCTGGCGCAGACGCCCGCCTTCGCGAGGATGGTCGTCGAGATCGAGTCCACGGGGCCGGCCGGGCGCCGGGCACGCGCCGAACTTCTGGCCGGTTTCCGTCGCTTCTTCGTGGACGCGCCTCCCGCGCCGCCCGGAGTGGACCGGGACGAGCTGGTGGCCACGGTCGTCGGCGCCGTGCACGCGGCGGTGCACCGCGCGGTCGACGAGGGCAGGACCGGAGAGCTTCCGCGGCTGCTGGACATCCTGGTGCACGTCGTCGTGTCGCCGTTCACGCGCCCCTGAAGCCTCGACCGCCTCACCCGCACCGGTCTTTCGCACAGTAGTTGACTGGGTAGTAACGACGGGCGTACGGTCCGAGCGGTTCCCTGCGGCACGCCGCCTCGGCACGAGTCCGAGGAAGACCCAGGCAGGCTGGGGAACCGTCCGCGCCAGGACACCGCCGCCACCAGGTCTGTTTCCTCACTCATGTCAGGAGCACCTCATGGCTCTGTCCGAAGACCCCACCGAGGCCACTACCGCCTTATCCCCATCCCCGGGCGACAGCTCCGAGCGCCGCGGCAGGGTCCGCCTCCGGCGCGCCGCCCTGATGGGCGCACCCGCCTTCGCCCTCGCCGCCGGCCTCGTCGTCCTCACCGCACAGGGCGCGCTCGCCGCCCAGTTCGCGATCTCCGGAATGCCGTTCACCGTGACGGCCGACACCCTCCAGGGCACCGGCTTCGGCCAGTTCGGGGCACTGGACAACATGCCCGAGGGCAGCCCCAACGCCGGAGACACCGGCGGGCAGATACTGGTCATCGTCACCGCCATCCGCGAGGCGCAACTCACCAACCTCTGCCAGAGCGTGGAGCTCGGCGGCACGTACCTGCACATCACGGCGGGCAACAAGGGCACGCCGGTCAAGGCGTCGGGGCTGACGACCGACTCCACCGAGATCTCCGGCAAGCTCGCCGCGTTCGACAACATCGAGATCGGCGGAGACGCCAGCACCTTCGACAAACCCCCGGTCAAGGGCCCGCTCGGCGTCTTCGGCCAGCAGGCGGACACCGTCACCATCAAGGACGTCCGGCAGACGAACTACGCCACCACGGCGACCCGGTTCACTCTGCCCGACCTGCACATGAGCTTCAGCTCGAGGGGCTGCTGACCGTGACGCCCGGCACGGACGGCACCATCGAACACGCCGGCGCAGGCACAGGCGCGAGCGCAGGTACAGGCACAGGGCTGAGCGCAGGCACAGGGCTGAGCACCGGCACAGGCGCGAGCGCAGGCCTCGGCGCAGGTACGGGCACCGGCACCGGAGCCGACACCGGCACCGGCCCGTCGGCGCCGTCCAGCGGTCGACACCCCTGGCAGACGTTCCGCCGGTGGCGCCACCGGCGCCCCTTCGGAGCGGGCCTCGCCGTCGCCCTGGGCGGCGTCGAGATCCTGCTCACCCAGCAGGCGAGCATCTCCGTGATCCTGGCGGCGGGCGCCGACAGCCTCGTCGGCTACGTACTGCCGGTGATCATGATCGTGTGCGGGGTGCTCATCGTCCTCAATCCACGCCAGCGGCTGTTCTACTCGATCGTCGCCGTTCTGGCCTCGCTCGCCACCTGGGTCACCTCGAACCTCGGCGGCTTCTTCGTCGGCATGCTCCTCGGGCTCGTCGGCAGCTCACTCGCCTTCGGCTGGCTCCCGGACCAGCCCAGGCGCCGCCGGCGACGCGCGAGGGCGAGGGCCCGGAAACAGGGGTGACACCCCGTGGGGTGCACGACTCCGGCACCTGCCGGGCGCCGGGCACCGGCTCGTCGGAGCCGGTGCCCGGCGGCACGCCACCTTATGGTCGCTTCACCGGAAGGGGCCGAAGGCCAGGCCAGCGGGCCATCATCTGTCGGCGCATCGCGCCACTCAGACCGATCAGACCGCTCAGACCGCTCAGCCCGCTCGGAGAGGCGTGGCTGGCGGTGAGCCGGCTGACGGCTCCGAGCCGGTGGACGAGCCGCTGCCGGGCCGTCGCGGTGCCCCACTTCCAGTCCTGGTGCGGGATGCGGGCAAGGTGATCGACGCTCTCGCGGTGCGCCCTCTCCACCAGCGCGTCGCCGCGCAGCAGCCAGCCGGCGCAGGCATCGGCGAGATCGCCTTCCGTCTCCGATCCGGTCGCGCTGCGCCACTCCTCGCGATACGCCCTCTCGGCCCGTTCCAGCAGTGGCGCGGTCGCCGCGGTGACGCACCAGCAGGTAGGAAAACTCATGTGCAGATAGGCGAGCTCGGTCAACCCGTTCCCGAGTGACGCCTGTTCGAAGTCGACGAAGCGGATCCCCTCGGTCGTGTGGAGGTCATTGCCCGGGCAGGGATCCCCGTGCAGAAGCGCCTGCCGTCCGGGTGCGCGGCCGAGTCGCTCCACCAGGCGGTGGAGCTCGTCGGCCACACCGGAGGGAACGGGTACGTGGAGCGCGGCGGCCAGCCCGAGAAAGGAGTCGATGTCGGCCTCGCCCGGTCCCTGCCATCGAGGAAGCGACTGCGCGTCCTGGGGGCGGGCGGTGGCGTGCAGCCGGGCCAGCGCGGCGGCGTAGTCGACGATCCAGCTGCTGGGCGGGCGCCGGTGCTCGAGATGTTCCAGGACCAGGACCCGCTCGCGGGGGTCGGTGCCCAGCAATGCGGGCACCACAGGTGTCGGGGCACGGCCGGCGAGCCGTAACGCGGCCACCTCGCGCGCGAATCGGGCGTCGGCGTCGGGGCCACCGACGATCTGTTTCACGACCACCCACGCCTCGGGCAGCCGTACGCGCCACACCCGGGACCGAGGGCTGCTCCCCAGCCGCCGGGACCGCCCGGGCGCCCCGAGCTCGGCCCGTAACTCCTCCCCGAACGGCGGTCGCGACCACATGACGGCATCCTGTCATGCCCGGCGGTCGCGCGTCGGGCGGCGGATCATTTCGGGTGGTGCCGGGCGATCAGAGCGTCGAGGAGCCCGGGGAAGGCTTCTTCGATCTCGTCGCGGCGCAGCGCGTTCATGCGGGACGTGCCCGTGTAGTGCTGCCGGATGAGCCCGGCCTCGCGCAGCACGTGGAAGTGGTGGGTGGCGGTGGACTTGCTGACCGGCAGGTCGATCGTGCCGCAGGCGAGATCCTGGCCGGCGGCGTACAACTCGCCGACGATCCGGCGGCGTACGGGATCCACCAAGGCTTCGAGCACCTGCTGCAGGCCGATCGTGCCGATGTCCGGATGAGCGGGGATGCGCTCGTCCCGGCTCGCCTTTCGCGCTGTCGCCATCGACTGTCGAGCTCCCGTTCCGTATCCGTGTGCCGGTGTCGTACGACACTCCGGAAAGTACCACGCTCATCAAACTTTGACAGTCATCGAACTTTGCGTTTGGGTGGGGGTGCGGCGGAACGGCCGGTTGCCTCCGCCGTCGTCGATCGAAGGGGGATGCGTGATGACCGTGGCGGTGCGGTTCCATGAGTACGGCGGGCCCGAGGTGCTGCGCCTGGAGAGCGTGGAGGTCGGTGAACCGGGCCCCGGTGAGGTGCTGATCCGGGTGGACGCGATCGGCGTCAACCGCGCCGAGGTGTTGTTCCGCGGCGGTCACTACATCGAGCCGGTGAAGGAGTTCCCCGCCCGGCTCGGTCTGGAGGCCGCGGGCGTGGTCGAGGCGATCGGCGCGGGCGTGGCGGGCGTCGAGGTCGGCGGACGGGTCAGCGTCGTGCCCGCGTTCTCGATGAACGACTACGGCGTCTACGCGCAGCGGGCCATCGTCCCCGCGGCCGCGGTCGTGGATCGCCCCGAGGGTGTGGGTGCGGTCGAGGGCGCGGCGGTGTGGATGCCGTACGTGACGGCGTACGGAGCGCTGATCGAGGTGGGCGGGATGGGGGCGGGGGACACGGTCGTGCTCACCGCGGCCTCGAGCAGCGTCGGCCTGGCGGCGATTCAGGTCGCCCGGCGCGTAGGCGCCACACCCATCGCCACGACGCGCAGCCGGGCCAAGAGGGGCGCCTTGCTGGAGGCGGGGGCGGCGGAGGTGATCGTCACCGACGAGGAGGATGTGGCAGACCGCGTGCTCGCCCTGACGGCGGGCCGGGGTGCCGAGTTCGTGTTCGACGCCGTCGCCGGACCCGGCGTGGTGGACCTGGCGAGGGCGGTCGCCCCGGGCGGCACGCTGTTTCTGTACGGGGCGGTGAGCGGTCTGGCGACTCCCTTCCCGGGGTTCGACCTGGGGATGCCCGCGCTGAACATGCGTACGTACACGATGCACGAGACGACCAGGGACCCGGAACGCCTGCGCCGCGCCCAGGCGTTCGTCTCCTCCGGATTGCGTACGGGCGCCTTCCGCCCCGTCGTGGACCGCACCTTCGCCCTGGACGAGATCGCCGCGGCGCACCGGTACATGGAGGCGGGCGCTCAGGTGGGCAAGATCGTGGTCACGGTCGACCACTGACGGGAAACGCGGCGTCGTGATCGGGCGCACGCGAGGCGCGGGTCGTCCGATCACCGTCCGCGCGGCCGGTGGTCATCGTTCGGCATCGAGGAGCGCGGCGGCGCATTGCTCGGCGAGGTCCTCCGCGTACGGCGGCAGGGTGTCACCGGCGCGCAGATGCCGGCGGACGAGGGACAGCGGCAGTTCGACGACGGCCAGGGTGATGCGCTCCTGGTCCTGGGGCCCGGTCGAGCCGAGGGCCGCCGCGAGGTCGGCGAGGGAGCCGAAGACCCGGCGGTTGCCGCGGTCCGCGCGCTCCCTGTGTTCCGGGGACCAGTCGGAGCGGCCGAACTCCTCGGCGCCGTACAGGAGGAGTGAAGCTTCCCGGGTATGGCCGCGGCTCCACGCCACGACGTGCCGGGCGGCCGCGCGGGCCGCCCGGCGGGGGTCGGTGTCGCTGTGGAGCGCGTCGAAGTAGCCCTGCTGGAACCGTTCGACGGTACGCAGCCACACCTCGGCGAGCAGGGCCGACCGCCCGGGGAAGCGGTGGTACATCGAGCCGCTGGGGGCGCCGATCGCCTGGGCGACGGCGGACATGGTCACGCCGCCGGGCCCTGCGGCGCTCAGCCGGACGGCGGCGTCGAGGATCTGGTCGGTGTCGAAGCGGGGTGGTCTCGCCATGAATCAGAGAGTACCCTCCACATTATTAGAGAGTGCTCTCTAATAATCGTGAGGGGAGGACGCATGGGCGTCTACAACGTGCACGAACGACTGCTGGCGGCGAAGGAGAGCGAGGTCGGGGCTCGTTTGGACAGCCTGTCCGCCGGGCCGGCGGACAGGCTCTGGCCGCGCGGGGCTTGGCCGCCGATGACGCTCGATCAGGGTCTGAGCGTCGGCTCGGCCGGCGGACACGGCCCGATCGGCTACACGGTCGCGGCGTACGTGCCGGGCACCTGGGTCCGCTTCACCTTCACCGGCCCCCGCGGCTTCCGCGGCTTCCACGAGTTCGCCGTGCTGCCGGTCGACGAGGACCACACCGTCCTGCGTCACACTCTCGCGATGCGAACCCACGGCCTCGCACGCGTGAGCTGGCCACTCGCGTATCGCCGGCTCCACGACGCCTGCCTGGAGGACAGCCTGGACCGCGCGGAACGCGACTGCACGGGCACCCTCGCCCGCGGCTCCCGTTGGAGCCCGTACGTCCGCTTCCTCCACGCACTGATCCGCCTCGCCGGCCGCAGCTAGACCGCGTTCGAAAGGCCACCCTCCCGGCGACCATGCGGGGCGCCACCTCGGCGCGCCGGGAGGGGCGGGTTGATATTGGTCGGGGAGACCTCGAGGGCCCTACGCTGCGGACTGGCCGGACACCGACGTTCTGGTGATCTTCTCTCCCGAACCGCCTTCCGCCCGGGGCGGGGTGCTCGTCGTGAACGATTGCGGACCCGGCAAAGGCGATGCGTACGCCACCATCCTGGTCGACCTGGAGACTCGGCGTCCCGCTCGACGTGCTGCCCCGGGCGGGACGCGGCGCCGCTGACTGCCTGGCTTCGCGGCCACCCTGAAGTGGAGATCATCTGTCGGGACCGGGCCGGCGCATACGCGGAAGGCGCTCGGGCCCGCGCCCCTCAGGCCGCACAGGTCGCGGACGGATGGCATCTGTGGCGGAACCTCGCCGAGGCAGTGGAGCAGACGGTCGGCACCCGGCGCAGCTGCATCCGTGCAGCGCCCACGGCGCCTGGTGGCGGTTTGGGGAGCCATCAGCGACAGAGCCTGATATCCCAAGGGGACGTTTCCGCGAACAGGGCCGACCCAGTGAGCGTCTGCCGGACAGCCATCTCATCGGGCGTCAGCCCGGAAGCCACCGCCCAGCCGACGGCAGCAGCCGAGACTCTGGCCCGCCCGGGAGTTGCGTCCTGCAGGCGGATCACACCCATAACCCCTTCGCCGCCACCGGCGTCGTCCCATACAGTGCCGAAGGCATGACGGCACTCACATCCTTCACCTTCGTGCGCCACATCGACGGTCTCCGCTACCACTTCGAACGCGACGGCGAGCACAACGGCCGTCCCGCCTACCGTCGGACGGACGGAAACGTGCGGTGTGTCTGGTCGCCGACCGACGGCTGGCACTGCGAGATCGGTGACGGCCTCGTCACCGCCCATCCCGCCCATCCCCTCAACAACCACGCCGACGAACCCGAACCCCCGGCCACCGTCTGGCGCAGCTTCAAAGGCGACCGCTCCTACCTCTACGACCTCCGGGCGCACGAGCCGGAAGCCTGACCATCCGCCGGGCAGTGACTGGGTGGCTCACGTTCTGGAGCACCAGCCCCTTGGGCGATCCGGTGCGGGCCGCCGCGGACAGGCCGGTCAACGAGGGGCCGGCCGACGCCACCGGCGTCGACCACCAACGACCTCGAGTCGATCCCGGGCGACTGCCCGCCGAGAAGGCGACGATCGCCCCCTGTGTGCGGGAGCCGACGAGGGAGGGTCAAGATGGGCGGCTCTGCCTGTGCTGGAGGACGTGCGCCGGGTCGGCGTCGTCACCGGTCGCCAGTTCCTGCGGTTCCCGGACGAGTGGTCATCCGGTGGCAACCGGTGGAGAACGTCGGCAACCTCGGCGAGTTCTGCCGAAGCAGCGAGCCGCCGCCCCTGGGGCTCGCCCTCGTCCGGGCCGAGATCGGCGCCCTCCAGCGTCGATCCGGCGGGAAGCCCCGAAGGCCGTTGCTGTTCAGTCATCCCCTTGACCGACGGGAGCGGACGGTGTGCGCCGGGGGCTAGGGTGCGTTCTGTGCACGCTGCTGAACTCGACCGCCGGGCCCTTTCGTACGACGGCTGGATTCCTCCCCACCTCGTCTCCTGGCTCGTCGAGCACGGCCACCTCCACGAGGTGGAAGCCCAGGCGCGCGGCGGTGACTGGTTCTGCGCCCAGGAGCGGGTGCGCATCCTCGTCGAGCAGGACCGGCGGGACGAGGCCCTGGAGGCGCTCGCCCCGTATCTCGCCACAGGCTGGTGGAAGGCGGCCCGCAGCGTTGCCGAGCTGCTCGACACATGGGCACGCGTGGACGAGGCGATCGCCGTCTTCCGCTCGAACATGGCGGCCGACTGGCGGCTGGCCCTGAAGCACTTCGCGCTCCTGCTCGCCCGGCACGGTCGGGGCGACGAGCTGCGGGAGTACGCGGCCACCGAGGCCCTCGGGGCCGCTGCCCGTTGGCCTGGGCCGGGACGAGGAGGTCGCCGCACTGCTGGCTGCCCGCGTCCCGGCAGGGCGCCGGGGCGACGCTCGGCCTTCGGGGGCCGCCCGGGACTCCGAACCCGACGACGCCATCGACCTGTTGGCCACCGCGCGCGAGCGGCAGGGGCGGGTCGACGAGGCGATCGCCCTGCTACGGACGCGACAGATCACGTGCGTCAACGGCCGTGACCAACTGGCCGATCTGCTGGCCCGACATGACAGATCCTCGCGGAGCTCCTTGCCGACGCCGGGCGTCCGGAGGAGGCCGTCGCGATACTGGATCCGGCCATACCGGCCAACCGCAGCGCCCCCGCGCCCCCGGGCCCGTTCTCCGGCCCGGCGGGGCGACCGCGCGCCCCTCCCTTCCTCGACCAACAGGAGCTCCGCACTGTGTTCGCCCGTATCCCGCGTCCAGTCCGCAGTGCGCTGTCCGCCCTGGCCCTGACCGGCGTCCTCACGGTGGCGGCGGCCGGCTGCGGGGCGTCCGGTGGCCCGAGGGGCGGTGGCGACTCCGCACCTTCCTCCCAGCCCCCGTCGGGAACGGTGGTACGGCCCGAACCCCATGTCGGCTTCGACTACCAGATCGGCGGTCCGTATCCACCCCCGCCCGGTGTGGGGGCGGTCTCCCGCGACCGTACGGTGAAGCCGGCGCCGGGGCTGTACAACGTCTGCTACGTCAATGCCTTCCAGGCGCAGCCCGACGCCACCGACTGGTGGCAGTCCAACCACCCCCACCTCCTCCTCCGCCACGCCTCCGGTGCCGTGGTCATGGACAAGGACTGGGGTGAGGCTCTGCTGGACGTCTCCACGCCCGCCAAGCGCGAGCGGCTCGCCGTGATCGTCGGCGAGTGGATCGCCGGGTGCGCTGCCGGCGGCTTCCAGGCGGTCGAGGCGGACAACCTCGATTCGTACGAGAGGTCCCAGGGCCTTCTCACAGCCGAGGACGACTTGGCGTTCGCGCGGCTCCTCGTGGCCCGCGCTCACGCGGCCGGGCTCGCGATCGGCCAGAAGAACGCCGTCGGCCTCGTGGAGAGAGGGCGGAGCCTGGGCTTCGACTTCGCGGTCGCCGAGGAGTGCGGGCAGTACGAGGAATGCGGCCCGTATGCGAGCGCCTTCGACGATCGCGTGTTCGTCATCGAGTACCAGGCGGCGGGTTTTCACGCGGCGTGCGAGGCCTGGGGTGACAGGCTCTCGATCGTCCTGCGGGACGAGGACGTGCTGCCGGCCGGGCGACCGGGTCACGTCCGCCGGACGTGCTGAGTCCCCCTTCCCTGTCCCCATCCCGTCGAGCCGTACGACGTGCTGCCGCTCGCCGGCGCACGGATCGGGCAGGGGCGGGCGCAGGTGTGTCAGGGGTGGGACCGAGTGTCCGCCGCCGCGGCGGTCCGGGCCCGGTAGCGCCCCGGCGTGGTGCCGAACTCGCGGCTGAAGGCGTGGGAGAGCGCGTACGGGGTTCCGTAGCCGACACGGCCGGCGATGACGGCCAGTGGCGCCTGGGTGTCACGCAGCATGGTGGCGGCCAGCGTGAGTCGCCACCAGGTGAGGTAGGCCATCGGAGGGCGGCCCACGAGGGCGGTGAAACGGCGGGCCAGGGTGGGCCGGGAGACGCCGGCTTCGGCGGCCAGGCGGGCGTTCGTCCACGGGGCGGCGGGCTCCGTGTGCAGCGCCCGTACCGCCGCTGCGGTGACCGCGTCGCCGAGCACGGCCGACCACGCGCCGGCGGTGTCCTGAGCCACCCACGAACGGATCATGTAGACGAGCAGAAGGTCGACGAGGCTGGGGACGGCGATGCCGGAGCCGGCCCGGTGCGCGCCCAGCTCGGTGCCGAGCAGGTCGATCGCGGCGCGCAGTTCGGGGTTGCTGCCGACGCGGTGCGGCAGGTGGACGAGGTGGGGAAGTTCCTCCATGAGGGGGTGCACCCGGCTGCGATCGAGACGGTACTTGCCGCACAGCATCTCCACCGGCCCACCGAGGCCCCCCCGTTCCGCTCCCGCTCCCGCCCCCGCCCCTGTGACCGTCGCTGTTGCCGTCGTGGGGGAGGGGCGGCGCGGCATGCCGGCCTCGGCCCATAGTTCGAAGGGAACTGCCCGAGTCAGGGTCGCCGCGTCGGCGGGGGAGTCGGCGATGACGTGCCCCGTGCCGTGCGGCAGCAGTACCGCATCCCCTGTGCCGAGTCGGATCGGTGAGCCGCCGTCGGGCAGCAGCCAGCAGGAACCCTCCAGGACCACGTGGAAGCCCGCACCGTCATAGGGGGCGAGCCGTGTGCACCACCTTCCGTCGACCCGCACCCGGTCGGAGGAGGGCTGCCCGATGCGTACGGTCGCGATGGCATCGCTCACTACGTCCACCCAGGCAGTGTATGTCCTCCTCTCGCGTGAGACGAACACGTATCCGATCGAGCAGGAGGAGCATTGAGAGACTCACCGCATCCTTCCTAGGATCGGGAGCATGAAGAATGAGAGCCCCCGGAGCATGATGCTCGGAGACGTCGAGGTCATCCGGATCGTGGAGTGGCAGGGCGCCTTCGCGCCCGCCCGCACCCTTGTTCCGCAGTCGGAAGCCGACGTGTGGAAAGCGAACGAAAACTGGCTGGCGCCGGACCACTGGGAGCCGGACACCGACCGGGCGGTGATGGCGCTCCAGACCTGGGTGCTGCGCAGCGGTGGACGGACCGTGCTCGTCGACACGGGCGTGGGCAAGGGGCGCGAGCGCCCCAACTCGCCGCAGTTCCACCACTGGCAGGGCGACTTCCTCGGCCTCCTGGCCGGGGTCGGCATCCAACCCGAAGACGTCGACATCGTGGTCAACACCCACCTCCACGCCGACCACGTCGGCTGGAACACCATCGACGCCGAGGGGGAGTGGATCCCGGCCTTCCCCAACGCCGAGTACCTCATCCCGGCCGCCGACGACTTCCACTTCGGCCCGGACAACGCGTACGGGAAGGGCCGGCAGGAGGACGACCGGCTGGTCTACGAGGACAGCGTCGCGCCCGTGCACCGTGCCGGGCAGTCCGTGCTCTGGGAGGGCGTCCATCGCATCGACGCCCACCTCACCCTGGAACCGGCGCCCGGCCACACACCGGGCTCCAGCGTGCTGCGCCTCGCCTCCGGAACCGACCGGGCGGTCTTCGTCGGCGACCTCCTGCACAGCCCCGTCCAGGTCCTCGACCCCTCGTGCAACAGCTGCTTCTGCCTCGACGCACAGGCGGCGGTGGCCAGTCGGCGCCGAATTCTCGAGCGGGCCTGCGTCGAAAGGGAGTTGGTCGTGCCCGCTCACTTCGGCGGTGAGGGCGTTGTGGAAGTCCGCCGGGAGGGCGGCGGCTTCGCGCTGCACCAACCGTGGAGGTGAACCCACCGGCGGGGTCCGGCAGACCAGCGGGCGGGCGGGCATGTCTAGGGTAGGCATCGAGAGACCACCGTCCACCGCCCACTGTTCGCTCCCGGAGGTGCCGTGACCCTGCAGATGAAGTTGAGCGCGATCACACTCGACTGCCCTGACCCTCTGGCTCTCGCCGCGTTCTACCAGCAGGTCACCGGTCTCGAACCCCACCCGAAATCGAGCGCCGACTTCGCCGGCCTTGACGGCGAGGGCGGACTCCTGATCGGCTTTCAACGGGTCGACGACCACCAGCCCCCGAGCTGGCCCGATCAAGCCGTTCCCCAGCAGCTCCACCTCTGTTTCGACGTCACGGACGTGGACCTGGACGAGGCCGAGGCGCGGCTCCTGGAGCTGGGCGCGGGCAAGCCGACTCAGCAGCCCCACGAGAACAGGTGGCGGGTCCTGACCGATCCGGCCGGCCATCCTTTCTGCGTGGTCGCACGCTGATCGCGCGTACGACGCCTACCGCCCGGCGGAAGGGCCCTCGTAGCCGCGTTTGTCGATCAGGAGCGGTTGTGGCTCGGGCCGCCGTCGAGGACGGCCACGAGGTCCTCCAGCTCGCGGCGCGGAACTGGTCACGCAGGTGGTATTCGGCATCGGTCTCGTCATCGTCGCCCGAGACAAGCCCGCGAACGGCAGAGGCGGCCCTCGCCCGAGCTCACCGCTTTCGCCGACCTCGGCGGCGAACCTCTGCTTGTTCGGTCGGTGGCGTTCGCTCGCACGCCGCCCGCACCGCAGACGTGCACGGCGGTGCATGGGAGCGACGGGCCATGTCACCTGCGCCCATCTGGCCCTCTGACAGGCGGTCAAGTCCGCTTCAGGACGAGTCTCCGTAGCGGGTGGCGATCGCGGCGGCGCGCTCGCGTAGGGAGGCGCGCAATGACTGCGGGGCCAGCGCTTCCGCGTCCATGCCCAGCTGCCACAGCGCCCATTCGGCGTGTCGGAAATCTTGGAAGGTCAACTCCAGCCGTAGCCGGCCGCCGTCCGCGTCGGGTTCTTCTGCGCGGACGGCCAGTGCGGTGTCCAGCAGCTCCTCCCGCCGTGCCGGGTTCACCCGTACCAGCACGGTGATGTGGTCGCCTCCGGAGAGAAACCGCGTGGAGCGCTCCCGCCAGATCCGGTCCAGATCGACCCGGTTCGGTCGCTGTGCCGTTTCGGGGAGCTCCTCGGCGGCCAGCACCCCGTGACAGCCGGTACGTGCGGTCCGCGCCAGATCTCGTGGCCAGCAAGTAGCCCCGGTCGCGTACGGTGACCAGGCCGATCGGGTCCACCGTGCGCCACTGTGGTTCCTGGCCTGTGGCCGCGTAGTGGATCCGCAGCTTGTGTCCAGCGAGCACCGCGCGCCTGACCACGATCATTGTGGTGTCGGGCACCTCCTTGGTGACCAGCCGGCGTGAGAGCAGGTCGGTCTCCGGGTCGACGAGAAATCGCCCGACCCCGTCGCTCGCGGAGGCCCGGTGACCTTCGGGCAGCGCGTCGACCACCTTCCGCATGGCCGAATCGAGCGCCGAGCCGAGGCCGAATACCTGCTCGCCGCGGCCCGACCCGGCGGTCAGCAGGGCAAGGGCCTCGTCGTGGTTCAGTCCGGTGAGCTCGGTCCGAAAACCGGGCAACAACGCGAAACCGCCGTGCCGGCCGCGTTCGGCGTAGACCGGGACGCCGGCCGCGGACAGCGCCTCGATGTCGCACAGCACGGTGCGGGTGGATACCTCCAGCTCGCGAGCCAGCGAGTCCGCTGTCAGCCGACCGCGCTGGCGCAGCAGTAGCACGAGTGAGACCAACCGGTCGGCGCGCATGCGAGAACGCTAACGGAATACATGACTGAGGGTGTCGTGATGTGTTGGGAGGCTCGTTGACGCGACGCCAAAGTCGACGGCTACCGAGTCGAAGCCGATGGACGTCCGTACCCGATGAATCGAATGGAGCTGATGTGGCAGTGGAACGAACGGCGGTCAACCCCGTGACGTGGTCGGAGGAGAGGGGATTCAACCAGGGCGAGGCCGTCTCGGGGCACTCACGGACTCTGTACATCTCGGGGCAGACGGCGATGAACGGCGACGGCAAGCCCCAGCATGACGGTGACATGGCGGCCGTCCTGCTCGGTCGCGGCGGGCAGCAGCGCCTCGTGCGAGGCCGGCGCGTTCTGCTCAAGCCATGAGGGTGATGCGCTGCCACGCCTCGGTCACCTGCCGTGCGGCGATCTGCTCCAGGCGCGGATCGGGGGCCTGGCCGTCGTCGGTATCGCTGGTGGCGGGGAGCGGTCCGATGGCTTCGACGTCACGGATCTGGAGCTGCCCCTCCGTCGTCAGGGGCGGGCCGTAGGCGTAGCGCACGGTCAGGGGGGGCAGTCATCGAAGGTGTCGCCGTCGATCGTCGCAGCGTACAGGCCGACCCTGCCGGTGCGCTTGCCCAGACGGGGGTCGTCGGCCAACTGCCGGGCGAGGACCTTGACCGCGTATGGGACACCGTCTCCGAGGTGGGCGCAGAGGTCGCGTATGTGGTCGGGTATGTCCACGGTCACGGTCACGGTTCCGTCTTCCCTCTGGGCCGTCGAGTGCTGTCTGACAGGATGCCAGCCGTAGGGGCGGCCCTACGAGCACGGCATCGACGAACATGAGGGCGGAGTGGGACGCCGTTCTTGAGCAGCGCGAGGCGGACAGTGGCGAGGTTTGTTCCTTCGCGGTCGGCGATGTCCTGGAGCACCCGCCTGGGGCAGTGGAGCACCTGGTACGAACAGGACCACATGTCGTCTGCTGTCCCAGCACCTCGTCGACTGCCCGGTGTCATCATCGGCGGCTGTGAGGCCGTAGGCGGGGGAAGCTCCCCGGAGCCGTACGCCCTTCTCGTCACCCCTTCGCCGACCTGGGTGTCCCCGCACTGCCGTGCCCGGCCGTGGACCTGCCCGGGGGCGGCGTGCCAGCATGACGCGGTGACGCAGATCATCAAGGGGGAGAACCTGCCGGTCCCCGGGCAGGCGTGGCGGATCGAGGTCGTCCGGCAGGCGCCCGGCGATGGGGTGCCGGAGGTGGCGGCCTCCGCGCTGCTCCTGGACGCCACCGGCAAGGCCGTCTGGCAACTGGTCCTCGAACGGGCCGGCGTCGTGGACGACCGGTTCGCGGACCGGCTGGACCTTGACACCGAAAGGTTCGGACCGGACATCCGGCGCATCGTGATCGTCGCCGTGGGCCAGAACGGCACGCTCGGGCAAGTGCCCGGCCTGTCGGTGCGGACGCTGAGCGCCGTGACCGGGGAGCAACTCGCCCTGTACGAGATCGACGACGCCACCACCGAAACGGCGCTCGTCCTCGGCGAGTACTACCGGCGCGACGGTGGCTGGAAGTTCCGTGCGGTGGGCGAGGGGTACGACGCGGGGCTCAGGGCGCTGGCGGAGGACTTCGGCATCTCGGTGCCGGCACCGGCCCCGGGCGGGCCGGTGCCGGTGGAGCTTCCACGCGGGGCCGTCGGCAAGTCCCCAGGGGCGGCTGCCGATACGGAGCGGAGGCAGGGAACGGGTTCGGCCCAGTGCCAGGGGCACGGTGGCGGCTCGGGACTGACGAAGGGCGAGGCCGAGGCGCTCGGCCCGGGCTCGCGTACACCGCATGCCCTCGCCCAGGCCCAGTCCGAGGCCCAGACCGGAGCCCAGGCCCAGTCCGGAGCGCAGGCCCAGTCCCGGAGCTCGACCCAGAGCTCGCTCCAGACCCCGTCCCGGCGGCCGGGAGCGATCCCGGTGGTCCCCTCGCCGGCCCCGTCACCCGAAGCGGTCGCCGCCGCCGCGACCCTCGGTGGGGAGTTCGAGGACATCGTGTACAGCGGGCGGGGCAGCGCCAAGTTCGCCATGGACACGACTCCACCGCCCGGCTACGTCCTGGTCGACTTCGCCCGGACCGGCAAGGGCTTCTTCGACCTGGACTCCATCGACTGGGACGGCAGGGAGGCCGTCGACCTCGGGAGCTCGGACACGTCCCACCGGTTCGAGCGGCGGGTGATGTGGTGCGACAACCTGTACCCGCTGCGCTTCCGCGTCGACTGCGGCGACAGCGACGAGTGGACGATCGTGATCCGGCCCGTGAGCACGGTGCGCGAGCTCGGCGAGGCGGCCACCGGCCGGGGCTCCGAGGTGCTGCTTCACACCGGGCCCGCCGGCGAGCTGGTCTCCCGTCTGCGTCCGACGGAGGCAACCGGGTCCGTGCGTGTCGAGGGGTACAAGCCCCGTCGCCCCGGTACCCCCGCCACGTACCCGGTCCCGCTGGCGAACGAGTCCGGCCGGAGCCCGAGGGACGCGCGAGTGCTGCCGGAGGGGCCGCTGCTCCTGGCGGTGGTCCAAGGAGCGGGCGACTGGTCACTGGAAGTCCGTCCCCCAAGGAGCGTCCCACCCCAGGAGAAGCGCTCCGGTTTCTGGCGCCGCATCGGCAGGTCCTAGGTCCAACGCCGTTCAGTCAGGGCCGGGGGCTGTTCGTCAAGGCTGGTGAACGAGGGAGCGGAGCTGATGGCTCCGAGGCGTTGCGGACCGCGATGACGGATGTCACCGACCCGTACCGGGCCAGCCCCTGCGACGGGGCGATGGGATAGGGACCCAGGTCTTGCGCCTTGGCTGGTCTTCGACGAAGAGGGGAAGGTCGTGCAGCCGGTCCGCAGGTTCCTTCGCCGGACCGGGACTCAGGCCGCCGCGGCGCGAAACGTGCTGGGGCTCAGGCCCTTGTGGCGTTTGAACGCGGCACTGAAGCCGAAAGCGTCGGCATAGCCGACCGACCTTCCGATCTGGGCGATGCCGAGGTCGGTGTCGGTCAGAAGCGCCTCGGCCTCGTTCATGCGGCATTCGGTGAGGTAAGCGAGGGGCGGGCGGCCCATCAGCTTGGTGAAGCGCTTGGCGAACAGCGCCCGGGAGACGCCGGCTCGCGCGGCCAGCGACGCCACCGTCCACGCCTCGGCCGGCCGGTCGTGGAAGGCCTGCAGGGCGGGGGCGAGGACGGGGTCGGCGAGGCCCCGATACCAGCTGGGCGCGTCGGCGCCGGCCTGGTCGAACCAGCTGCGCAACGTGCACACCAAGGCCCAGTCGAGAAGCCGGTCCATCAGCGCCTGTGAACCGGCCGAGAGTTGGGCGGCGTCGACGGCGGCCGTCTCCAGCCAGGCACAGACCTCGGCGTCCTCCTTGATCACCAAGACGGGCGGCAAGGCACGCAGGAGCCGTTCGTGGCGGTGGCCCGAGGCGCGATAGGCGCCCACGATCAGAGCGGTCGCCTGTTCCGAGTCGGTGCCCCAGTGGATACCGCCGAGTTCCTGGGCGGTGCACTCGGCGTCCGTGGTGAAGCAGGAGATCTCGTACGCGGCATGGGAGCCGTGGACAGTGGCGGGCTGGTCCACGAGATGGAACGGTGCAGGGCCGCTCACGATGGCTGTATCGCCCACGCCGACCGCTCGCTCGGTGCCGTCGGGCAGCATCAGAGTGCCCCCGCCGCGCAGCACGCTGATCATGGTGAGCGGTGCGTCGTCGGCGAAGCGGATGGTCCAGGGCGCCGTCAGTACGGCGTGGCTGACGACCGAGCCCTCGGCCCGGACGCCACTCAGTAGCGAACTCAAAGGATCCACGGAAACACCGTAGACGATCTCCTATGTTCCGGAGCGTTTCTCCCATGGATCATCTACGCCACCGCAGCTGTACTGGATTCATCGCATCGACCAGACCAGCCGGGAGACACCGTGACGCAGCACGACAGCAATGCCAGGACAGCCCTCGTAGTCGTCGCACACCACCGCACCGATTCCCTCACCGCGCACACGGCCCGCCGTGCTGCCGCCCGGCTCGAAGCCGCCGGATACCGCATCGACATGCTCGACCTGCACGCCGAGGGGTTCGACCCACGGATGAACATCTCGGACCAGCCGGACTGGGGCAACAGGGAAAAGCCGTATTCGGACGAAGCACACGCCCATATGCGGCGCATCCTCGACGCCGATGTCGTCGTCGCCGTCTTCCCGGTGTACTGGCAGAGCGTGCCCGCCATCCTCAAGGGCTGGATCGACCGCGTATGGAACTACGGTTTCGCCTACGGCCGCAGCAAGCCTCGCCTCGCCGGCAAGCGCATGCTGTGGCTGGGCCTGGCCGGCGCCACTGCCGACGATCCCGTCGTGCAGGGGATGCAAACCGTCCTCGAAACCAATCTGAGCGAAGGTATCGCCTACTACTGCGGGTTCTCCCATTCCACCGTCGGCCTGCTCACCGACGCGGAGGAGCGCCCGCAGCGCGTCGACGCCGAAGGCAACCTCCTGGTCGGCGCAGCGGTCGCGGGAGCTGAGCGAGAGGCGCAGTACGCGGATCTCGACCGGCGGGCGCGGGAGTTCGTGGAACGGTTCCTTGCCGAGGACCTTGTGGCTGCCTGACCGCCAGGGAGACATAGGCCGCGCGTTTTCCCGGAAGCTCTCCGGGGGCGCGGCGAGACTACCGTCAGGCAGCCGATGAAACTCGCGCCGGCCGACGCGGACCTCGGCCTGGTCCCGCTCGCGATCACGCCGGCCGGAGAGCCCGGCGCCGTGCCGCGCGACTCGGCGCCCACGCCGTACGGAACGGCTGGGCGGAACACCTGTGAACGCGAACGGGGGACGACAGCGGGGCCCGGCCGAGTCGGCCGGGCCCCGCTGTCGTAGGGGAGGTGCGTCATATCACCCGATGGCGAGCTTGTTCTTCCACCCCACGCCGTCGCTGTTGCTGATGATCTCGACCCCGCTGTGCGCCATCTCCCCTCGGGTGCCGGCATAGAAGCGCACCGCACCGTCCACCCGCAGCGTCCAGATGTCGGGGATGCCGTCGCCGTTGGCGTCCGGTGAGCCGTAGAACAGCCGGATGTTGCTGCGTCCCCAGCCCGAGGCGCCGTACTGGGCGTCCACCCCGGTCGCGGAGTTGGCGGCGGACGCCAGGGACATGATGTCCACCCCGCTGCCGTCGGCGTCCTTCTTGCCGGTGCGGAGCAGCAGCCTGGCCGACACGTCGGTGCGGTAGATCATGTCGGACACTCCGTCGCCGGTGATGTCCTGGACGGTGACGATGTCGCGCTCCAGCCAGGCCGAACTCGACAGCTGGACGGCCTTCTCGATGCTCGCGCCGTTGTAGCCGACGAGGGCCCACAGCGCGTCCCCGACCTTCAGGAAGAAGTCCGTCTTGCCGTCGCCGGTGGCGTCTCCCGCGGAGACGATCTGGGTGATGGTGTCCGGCGCCGGGGCGTTCGACGGCAGCAGGATCTCCTGCCGCTTGTCGATGTTCACGCCGCCGTACCCGTCGCCCGGGTACACCCACAGCTTGCCCTCACGGCGCGCGACGAGATCCTGGAGACCGTCCCCGCCGTAGACGTCGCCGAGGTGGGTGATCAGGGTGTCCTTCCAGTAGCCGGACGGTGCCGCGATGTACTGCGGAAGTCCGTCGTCGCCGTTCGGGTCCTTCGCGGGATTGCCGCGGTAGGAGCCCGACATGGAGTAGTCCAGGTCACCCGTGCCCTTCACCAGGTCGGTGGTGGCCTCCGACGGGTAGAGCCGCAGGTTGCCGTTGCCGTCCACCACCATCAGGTCGGGCAGCTTGTCACCGGTGAAGTCGCCGGGATGGTCCGCCTGGTCCCGAGGAGTCACGTAGAAGAGGTACTTCGTCGGCTGGGACGGGTGGCCCGCGTCGTCGACCGCCCGTACGTAGAGCACGTTCGGCCCCGCGAGCGGAGGCTTGACGTTGCTCACGGTGGTCGTCGTGGTGACGGGCGCGCCGTTCGTCCGGGCCACCGAGAACGGGTACGACGCCTGGTTGAAGCCGTACTCGAACTTCACCACGTCCGTCTGGGCCGCCTTGAAGCTGAAGGAACCGGGCGTGCCGAACTTCACCGTGCTCCACTTGGAGTCCTCGGAGTCGTTCCCGAAGCCGTTGTCCTTGGCGTCGGCGTCCGGGAACTGCGCCGAGGTGGCGGTCGGCGACGACGGCTTCGAGTTGTCGAAGACGAAGCGGCACGGGGTCTTCGTGTGCGAGTACGACGAGGTCGCGCCGAACTTGTCGACGGCCTTGGCCCGCCACGAGTAGGTGGTCCCGTTCTTCAGCCCGCTCGTGGAGAAGGGATCGGTGTGGACCTTCGCCGAGCCGGTCTGGCTGCCGACCGACACCTTGCCCTTGCTGCCGAGCAGGTTGGTGGTGCTGCCACCGGTCGGCCACAGTTCGAAGTGGATCGTCTGGAGGTTGCTGTCCTTGTCGGTGCTGTTCGCCCAGAGGGTGATGGCGGAGGCGCCCACGTTGAGGTACGGGGAGGTGGTGTCGCAGCGCACCCCGTTCGGGTCGAGGACCAGGCTGGTGGGGGTGGCCGGCCGACGGTTGTACGACAGATCGACGTACGGGTCGTGGCCGCCGTTCGCCTGGAACTTCTTCCAGGAGTACTGAGACCCCTCGTCCGAGGACTTGAAGCCGATGGTCATCGTCTTCCAGCCGCCGTCGACGGCCTTCTTCGCCGAGGACTTGACGTCGAACGCGACCCATTCGTCAGGGCAGGAGGAGGACTTCCAGCCGTGCGCGAAGCTGCCGCCGCCGATCTTGTTGCCGCTGTTCATGGACGGCGCGCTCTTCCAGTTCGTCTTCGAACTGATCGTGCCGGTCAGATGCACGGTCATGCTGCGCTTGCTGCACGACCACGAGTACGTCTCCAGGGCGCGCAGCTTGGCGCTGTGCACCGTGGAACCCTTCAGGTCGGGGTCCCAGTCGATGCTGAAGTACGACCGTGAGGTGCCCCAGGTGTCGGACTCGTAGCCGACGCGGGCCTCGTGCGTGCCGCCCTTGTTGAAGTTCTTGCCGTTGTAGAAGCTCGCGTTCGGGTGGCGGCTGTACGCCGTCGTCCAGTCGTTCGTGTGCTTCTTGACGGACGGGTCGACGAAGACCGGGTACACGGTGCCGGGGTCGTTCAAGAAGTCCTGGTCCGGGGTCATCACCCAGTCCGAGCCCTCCAGGTCCGTCCCCACCAGCGTGCCCTTGGAGTCGGGCTGAGGGCCGTTGACTCCGGGCAGCGACAGCGTCGCCGCCGCGCCGGTCTGCGACGGCTCGGGAGTCGGCTCCGCGGGCACGGGCGGCGCGGACCCCTCGATCTCACCGATCACGGACGGATCGGCGGCCTCGTCGGTCGCCTCCGGCAGCAGCTCGTTGAACGTGTCGCCCTGGTCACCGTCGTTCATGCCGTCCGTGGGCTCGGCCGACACGGTCGGCGACTCCTCGGGCTCACCGGACGGAACGGGTGACTCGGAGGGGATCACCTCAGGGACGGTGGGGGAGGCGCTGGTGCCGCCTTCGCCGTCGGTGAGTGTGGGCGTGCCCGAGCTGTCCCACATGAGCGGCGTGGGGGACTCGGCGATGTCCTGGCCTCCGGTGTCGGTGGCGGAGACGACGCCCGTGGTCGGGTCCAGCTTGAAGCTGAGGTCCGGCGAGGACAGGCCGTACGCGAGTCGGGCGACGCGCGGGTCGGCCGCGGCCTGACGGTTCTTCACCACCAGGAGCTGGGCGAAGCCTCCGTCATCGGCGGTGAGCACGAGGTCGGCGCCGGGCAGGATCTCCGGATAGAGCGCCCTGGGGCCGTCGATGATCGGGGTGGGCACGGCGTCGGGCCAGGTCACCACGATGTCGTGGCCGTTGACGGTGAGTGTGGCGAGAACGTTGCCCGTAGCGGCCGCGGTCGCCCTGGGGAGGCCGGCCACCGTTCCCGGCAGCAGCGAGACGCGCTGCGCGCCGGCTCGGGAGGCACGGTCGTCCCCCGCGCCCTGCGGGCCCTTGCCCTTCGAGCCGGCCGAGAAGACGACACCCACGTTGGTGGCCTTGGTCGCCCAGCCGGCGTCGACCCGCTTCAGATCGGTGTCGATGGCCTTCCAGACCCCGTCGACCTTGGCGCGGATCGGGCTGGCGTGGATCCGCCGCTGCATCAGGCCGTCCGGCCGGGCCCAGGTGGTCGAGTACGCCGTACGCATGGCGGTGGCCTCGACGGCCTTGCCGGTCTTCCGGGCCAGCGTGCCGGCATCGGACTCGCTCAGGGGAGCGCTGTTCCTGGTGCGCGGACCGGCCGCGTCCCGACGGTCCTCGGGACCGCTGTCGAGACCGACGTACGTGAGGCCGGAGGCCACGACGACGGCGGCCGCCACGGCCGCGACCGGTCGACGCCCGGACATGCGGCGCCATCTGCTCGTCATGAGCGAGGTTCCTTCCCCCTCGAGAACCGGCTTTCGGCAGACCGCCGACCGGGCTCCTGTGGCTGGTCACGCGGGCACGGCGGTTCACGCCTCACGTAACGGATGCCTGCAGATCATGACTTACGGGGGATCAGCCGTCACGCGGCGGCCACGAAACCTCCGCGGGGAGCCGGACGCCGTCTTCCGGGCCGGGCCGATCGGGCCGCCGCGGCAGGGGAGCGGTCGGCGGCAGACGAACCGGATGTTCCGTTTGCTATCGGGATGAAAAGCGCGCCGTATTGCCCTCATTGGGAAGGGATCACTCCCAGTCTGGCTGGCAACGCCGCTTTACCTCGTTTCCCTGGTGATTGAGGGGCACCTAGGTGGGTTGAGGTCGAGCCATGACCCATTCCACCGATGTATGGATGTGATCATCACCACGTGATCACTTTCTGTCTGGTCTTTACGCGCAACTCACACACAGAATTGCCACGTTCATGGCCTCACCTGCGGTCCGCCCAGGCGCCGCTTCTCGTCGTCCGGGGGGACCTCACCCGTGCCTGCCTTCTTGTCCGCGCGCCGAAAGCGCCTGCGTACCGCGGTGGTTCCGGCCGTCGGTGCCGCCCTGCTGCTCACGCTCCTCCCGACCCAGGCCGCCGCCCAGCCGCCCGATCCGGCCAGGGACGAAGTGCCCCGCGAGGAACTCGTCCTGGAGAACCTCCCCGAGGAGAAGCCGGTGGACGGGGCGACCCGCAACGCCGGCCTGGACGCGATCGCGGCCGAGCCTCCGGCCGACCAGGCCGAGGCTCCTGCGGGCACCGCGACGCCGCCGGCCGGCGGCACGGCCGCCGTGACCTTCGGCGACCCCGCCCCGCAGCAGGCCTCCTCCGCCTCCGGGACCACCGCCGTGCGACAGGCCTCGTTCACCACGGGCCGCGCCACCACGGGCCGTGCCGCCGCGGGCTCCACCGCCGTCCCGGCCGCGCTGGAGCCGGTCGGAACGCTTCCCGTGAAGCTCGGCCAGGCCCCCGGCGCCGCGACGCCCACCGGCACCTGGCAGGTCGGCGTCTACCCGCGCACCGCGCCGGAGGCCGACAGCGTCGACGGCGCGGTCGTCACCGTGACCGCGCCCACCACCGGTTCCGTCCCGGTCTCCGTGCAGCTCGACTACCAGGCGTACCAGAACCTCTACGGCGCCGACTGGGCCTCCCGGCTGACGTTCGTCCAGTTCCCGGAGTGCTACCTGACCACCCCGGACGTCGAGGAGTGCCGTACCTACGACGAGCTGGAGACGGTCAACGACACCACGTCCAAGACCATCACGGCGACGGTCGACACCGCCGCCGACGGCACCGTCACCCCGGCCGTCGCCCCGCGCACCACCACCCCGCCGTCCGGCATCTTCCAGGCCTCCTACGTCCGCTCCGCCGACGTCCGGCAGGTCGCCGACGGCGGTGACAGGGCCGTCGTCGGCGCCGTCGACTCCGGCATGGGCGAGGGCGGCTCCTTCCGGGCCACCCCCCTGATCTCCAACGGCAAGTGGGAGGCCGGAACCTCCTCCGGCGCGTTCACGTGGTCGTACCCCGTCGACGTGCCGTCGGCGCCGGCCGGCCCCACGCCGGAGATCTCCTTCAACTACAACTCCCAGGCGGTGGACGGCAGGACCGCCACCTCCTCCCCGCAGGCCTCCTGGATCGGCGAGGGCTGGGACTACGACCCCGGCCACATCGAGCGCCGCTACCGCACCTGCAAGGACGACCGCGAAGCGACCTCGGCCGGTGAGGCGAACAACACGGCCAAGAAGGCCAAGACCTCCGACCTGTGCTGGGTCTCGTACAACGCCGTCATGTCCCACGCCGGCCGGACCGTCGAACTGGTCCGGGAAGGCACCGGCAACACCTACCGCCCGCAGCACGACGACGGCACCCGCGTCGAGTTGAAGACCGGCGGCACCAACGGTGACAACAACGGCGAGTACTGGGTCGTCACCACGACCGACGGCACCAAGTACTTCTACGGCCTGAACAAGATCGGTGACGGTCACGCCGACACCCAGTCGGTCTTCACCGTGCCCGTCTTCGGCAACCACCCCGGTGAGCCGTGCCACGCCGCGACCTTCGCGGCCTCCCGCTGCAACGACGACGCCATGAAGCAGCAGGCCTGGCACTGGGGCCTGGACAAGGTGATCGACGTCCACGGCAACGTGATGATCGTCAACTGGCACAAGTCGACGAACTACTACGCCGTCAACAAGAAGTTCAAGACCCCGGAGAAGTACGACCGCGGCGGTCTCCCCGACTCCATCGAGTACGGTCTGCGCGAAGGCGCCCTGGGCGCGGAGCCGGCGGCCAAGATCGACTTCCTGCTGTGGCAGCGGTGCGTCCAGGACGACACGGTCTGCGCCTCCGAGAAGTTCGACGACACCAAGAACCCCGCCTCCTACCGCCCCTGGTGGGACAGCCCCGGCAACCTCAACTGCAAGTCCGGCTCGAAGCTGTGCCCGGGCTTCCCCTCCTTCTGGAACCGGCTGCGGCTCGGCGGAGTCACCACCTACGCCCACCGCCCCGGCACCACGGGCCTGGCCAAGGTGGACACCTACCGGCTCAACCACTCGTTCCCCCGCGACTGGTACGACACCGCGCCCGGCCTGTGGCTGAACTCCGTCACCCGCTACGGCCACAAGCCCGGCGACACCAGCGGAACCCTGCTGTCGAAGGCCGGCGTCAGCTTCAAGCCGTACGTCGTCGGCACCGGCGCCGCCCATCCGCTGAGCGGCTACCTGAAGGACAAGCAGCTCCCCAACCTCGTACCCCGCAGCAGCTCCGACGCGCGCCCCGGCTTCACCCGCCCGCGCATCGGCACGGTCTCCACCGAGCACGGCGGTGACGTCGAGGTCACGTACAAGGGCGGCTGCAAGATCCAGCCCACCGTCGCGCCCGAGGACAACCACGGCACCTGCTTCCCGCTGCGCTGGTCGCCCGACGGTGAGGTGGAGAAGCCGGCCCTCGCCTGGTTCAACAAGTACGTCGTGCACACGGTGACCGAGACCGACCGCATCACCGGTGTCTCCGACCGGATCACCCACCGCTACGACTACGCCGACGCGGCCTGGGCCAAGAGCGACGACGAGTTCACCAAGCCCGCCCTGCGCACCCACAGCGAATGGCGCGGCTACCGGCAGGTCTCCACGCTCAAGGGCAGCAAGAGCGTCCCCACCACGGGCAGCCCCCAGACACAGTCCCGCTCCGTCATGCGGTACTTCCGCGGCGCGGGCGGCGCGGTCAAGGACTCCACCGGCGCCGTCACCCTCGCGGCCGACGACGCCCCCCAGTACGCCGGCATGCCCGCCGAGACGATCGTGTACGACGGATCCGGCGGCCGCGTCGTCAAGCGCAGCCTGACGTACCCCTGGTCCACGGAGACCGCCTCGCGGACCCGCGACGGCGGCCTGTCCCCGCTCAAGGCGTACCGCGTCGGTGTGAAGCGTTCGGACGCGATCCAGACCGTCGGCACCAGCTGGCAGGCGGTCCGCACCGAGACGGAGGCGGATCCCGACTGGGGCATCCCCGTCCAGATGCAGACGGCCGTCGTCAAGCCGAACGGCACGGGCGAGACGCTCAGCGACTACACCTGCACCAAGACCACGCTGGCCCACAACACCACGGCCCACATCATCGGCGCTCCGACGTCGACCCGTAAGACGGCGACCTCCTGCGCGACCCAGGCGTCCGCCGACCCGAAGACCCAGCTGGTCAGCTCGGTCCGGATGTCGTACGACAACCAGGAGTGGGGAGCCGCCCCTGTCAAGGGCCTCGTCACCTCCACCGCCGAGATCGACGGCGCCGGTACCTCGCACTCCCTCGTCACCACGACGACGTACGACCCCCTGGGCCGGACCCGCAAGGTGACCGAGCCGGAGGTGGGCACCACCGAGACCCAGTACACCCCCGGCGACACGGGCGGTGCGGTGACCAGCGTCAAGGTCATCAACCCCAAGGGGCACGAGACCGTCCGCACCTTCGACCCCGGCCGCGGCTCGGAACTCACCGTCACCGACCCCAACGGCAAGGTCACACGGACCGAGTACGACGCCTTCGGGCGGCTCGTCAAGGGCTGGTCGACGGCCCGCTCCTCCGGTACCCAGACGCCTGATGTCATCATCGGCTACCAGATGGCCGAGAGCACGCCGACGGTGACCAGGCCGACCGCCGTGATCGCCCAGAGCATCAAGGACGACGGCAGCTACGCCAAGCAGATCACCGTCTACGACGGCCTGATGCGCGCCGTCCAGACCCAGCGCGAGGCCCACGGCCCCGGCCGGATCATCACCGACACGCGCTACAACGACCACGGCCTGGTCGCCGAGCAGACCGGTGCGTACGTCGCGAAGGGAGAGCCGGAGGCCGCCCAGTTCAAGCGGGTGTCCGACGCCCTCGTCCCGAGCCTGGTCCGCACGCGCTTCGACGGTCTGGAACGACCGGTCCGGGCGACGACCTACCACAGCGGCGACACCGCGTTCTGGTCGACGACCACCTACGGCGACACCAACACCTACAGCCGTCCCTCCGGCGGCGCCACCCCGGCCACCAACACCTGGACCGACGCCCGAGGCCGGATCACCCTGATCCAGCACTACACGAACACCGCCACCAGCCGCTGGCGCGACACCCGCTACGGCTACGACGCCCGCGGCAACCGCAACAAGGTCACCGACCCGGCGGGCAACGTCTGGACCTATACCCATGACGCCCGCGGCCGGATCACCTCCGCCACGGACCCGGACACCGGCGACATCGCCTACGGCTACGACAACGCCGACCGCCAGACCAGCGCCACCGACCTCCGAGGAGCGATCCACACCTCCTACGACCAGCTGGGCCGCATCGTCGCGGTCCGCGAGGGCACCGCGACCTCGGCGCCCGTCAAGGAGTACACCTACGACGACGTCACCGGCGGCATCGGCCGACGGACCTCGGCGATCCGCCACGACGCCGGCGGCGACTACATCAGCCGCATCACCGGTTTCGACGCGCGCTACCAGCCCACCGGCCGCCAGGTGGTGATCCCCGCCAACTCCATGACCACCGGAGTCTCCGGCACGTACGGCTACGCGTACAGCTACACACCGACGGGCAAGCCGCTGTCGGTGACCCTGCCGGCTGCGGGCGGTCTCGCCCAGGAGAAGGTCATCACCCGCTACAACAGCGACGGGATGGCCGAGTCCACCTCCGGGCACACCTGGTACACCTCCGACATCACCTACTCGCCGTACGGGGAGCCGCTGCGGACGGTCACCGGACCACAGCCCTACCGCGTGTGGACGACCAACTTCGTCGACCAGCACACCGGACGCCTTCAGCGCACGGTGGCCGACCGCGAGACCGCGAACTCCCACCGGATCGCCGACAGCACGTACGCGTACGACATCGCGGGCAATGTGACCGGCTACGCACGCAAGCTGACCGACGGCGCGACCACGACGAGGGACACCCAGTGCTTCACCTATGACGCGATGGGCGAGCTCACCCAGGCCTGGACCTCCAACATCACGCCGCAGGGCAACGGCACGGGCTGCAAGGCGGCGAACGGCGCCGCCTGGGGGCCGCGCACGGACGGCTGGCCCTCCAGCGGCCCGGTGGCCGAGGCCCCCGACCAGACGACCGACGGAGAGAGCCCGGACAGCGTGCTGACGGCCTCCCTCGCCGCCGGAGCGCCGGCCACCGGGACCGTCGACACCGGCACCACCTCCTACTGGCAGTCGTTCCGGTTCGACCTGATCGGCAACCGCGCCTCGCTGGTGGAGCACAACACCAACGACGCCACGAAGGACGTGACGTTCACCTACGGGTACGGCAAGACCGTCACGGGCAACGACACAAGCCCGTCGTACACGGCCCAGCCCCACACCCTGTCCTGGGTGTCGACGGCCCCGACCGGCGGCGGCAGCGCGTACACCAACGACGCGGCCGGCAACACCACCAAGCGCGACCTCGCCCACACCACCCAGGACCTGACGTGGACGCGCGAGAACAAGCTCGCGACGATCACCGAGAACGGTGTCACGACGAAGTACGTCTACGACGCCGACGGCAACCGCATCCTGGAGAACAGCCCCTCCGGCAGCGTGCTGAACGTGGACGGCACCGAACTGACCACCACGGCCGGGAAGATCACCCGCGCGACGCGGGGCTACGCCCAGCAGGGCGCGCCCACGGTCGTCCGGTCCACCGTGAACGGGGCCACCACCGGCCACAAGCTCACCGTGCTGCTCTCCGACCACCTCGGTACCGCCACGACGGCAGTCGAGCAGACCACCAACCAGCCCATCACCCGCAGGGCCTTCAAGCCCTACGGCGAGGTGCGCGGGCCGAAGCCGGCCTGGGTCGACCGACGGTCGTACCTGGGCGTCGGCATCGACGACCCGAGCGGCCTCACCCACATCGGAGCGCGTGAGTACGACGCGGCCACCGGCCGCTTCATCTCCGCGGACCCCGTGGTGGACCTGTCCGACCCGCTTCAGATGAACGGGTACGCGTACAGCAACAACAGCCCGATCACCAACAGCGACCCGACCGGCCTGTTCTTCTTCGGCCTCTTCACGAACATCACGAAGATGTTCATGCAGATCACCGGGATCGGCCTGCACGCCAACCCGGGTCTGAAGAAGCCGGTCGCCAAGCCTCCGGTGGTGAAGCACAAGAACTTCCAGAACATCCTGGACGCCATCTACCTCCGGGAGGTCAGGCCCGGAGCGAAGGTCACCGGTGACGGAAAGGCCGCCACGGCGTTCATCAACGAGCTGAACTACGGCAAGCCCGTCAACGGCAGGTGGCACGTCCCGAAGGTTCCCGACCTGATGACCCGTCTCACCGACCTCCTGGAGGAGGACCGCAAGGCGCGGATGGACGGCGGCAAGGGTGTGCTCACGGATTCCGAACTCAAGCTCGCGAAGGCCGAGTCGAAGGAACTCTGGCACGCCCTGAACCTCAGGGACATCGACGGAAAGATGACGGCGTACACGAAGGCGAACCCGGCGATCGAGAAGAACCTCATCGCCAGCCGCAAGAAAGCCGTGAACGCCGAGGCCCTGTCGGACATCACCGGTCAGAAATTCGAGGTCCATCCCAAGGACCGGTCGCCCAATCCGAAACCGCGAGCAACGGGCACACCGAGCAGACTGGGCGGCTTCTACAAGTCGTTCGGTATCGCCGGCGGCGCCGTGGGCGTGGCCGAGGCGCCCCGGAACATCCAGGAGCACGGAGTGAAGGACGGCCTGATGGAGACGTTCAAGGATATGATCGACCCCCTCGGGGTGGCGGACTCGCTGACCGCCGATCCGTGCGCCAACCCGCATGCCTGTATCGCGTAAGGGAATCGAGTACGTGGTGACGGAACCGATCGCATCGGACACCTTTCTCGGGGAGATGCTGGAGACCTTCCCCGAGATGCGGGAGCCGGTCGCGCAGAAGGTCCGCTCGGCCCTCGATCTCGACGACGATCCGGCGGACGCGGAGGCGGTCCGGACGGACGTGTACGGCCGGCTCTGGGACCTGTTCAACGAGGTGCTGCTCCCGGCGCTGGCGGCGGAGCCGGGCCCCGAGCGGTCGGAGGTGCTGCGGCGCTCCTTCTCCTTCCTGGAGAGGGTCGCCGCCTCACCCGAGCCGGTCGTCCGGGAGTACCTCGGGGGGCTGACCGGTGACTATCTGATCGGCAGGGACGGCCCGCTCTCCTACGCCCACGCAGGGCCGGGGGTCCGCGCCGTCATGGTCCGAGCCTGCGCGGACTGGGGCTTGCCGGTACCCGCGGACTGGACGACGTCGTAAGGTCGTAAGGAAGCCCGTGCCTTCCCCGGGCCACGGACAGCAGGAATGGCAAGGGCCCGCACCTTCACGAGGTGCGGGCCCTTCCCGCTGTTCACCGGTGGTACGCCCCGAGCGGGGGGTGCTCCGCTTCAACCGGTGCGGCGAGACGCCCTCAGCCATGTCACCGCCACGAGGTGGACAGGAGGTCGACGAGCGCGTCACCCCGGGTGGTGCGGGTGACCTGGACGTGCTGGCCGCGTCTTTCGCGGTGGACGAGCCCGGCGGCCTCCAGTTGGCCGCAGTGGTGGGTGACGGTGGAGGGAGCGCAGACGAGGGCCGCCGCGAGCTGGCCCATGGTGCGAGGGCGTGAGAGGCCGCGCAGGATGCGCGCTCTGAGGGTGCCGAGGACGAGTGTCAGGGCATCGCCGACGGTGGGTTCGGGGTACTGCCCGGCCCACAGGGTGCTCAGGCCGGGGACCGGGTAGCCGAACCAGACGGCGTCCGGGCGGTCGAAGCTGAAGACGGACGCGCCGTTGCCGGAGACCATCGGTACCAGCACCACGCGCCGGCCGGCCCGTTCGAACGTCTCCGGGTGGGGATCGGGCAGGCGCAGCGTCTGGCCGGACAGGCGGACGCGGGGGCCTATGCCCGCCAGTACCGGCTCCAGGGCGTCGCTGACCGCCGCGACGCCGATGCGTTCGGTCTCCCGTGCCAGCAGGGGACCGGCCAGGCTCCACGCCGGCGCGTAGCTGTCCCAGACGGCGCGGAGAATACCCGCGTAGGCGGTGATGAACGCTTGTGGCCGGTCCACCACGCTCTGCCACTGCCGGGGAACGGTACCGCGGAAGTCCGCCTCCAGCTCCGCCAGCAGCGCATCCGGCGACACCTCCTGCAGACGGTCGAGTTGGGCCGAGAGGTCGGTCTCCCACAGCGGGGCGGTGGGCGTCAGGCAGTCGGGGACCATGGAGTACTCGGGCGCGAACAGCGGATGCAGGACTCCTGCGGCGCCCGTCGGCACGGCCGCCCGTACGGCCCGTCTCCAGGCAGGGTGGACGCCCTGCGAGCGGCCGCCGAGAACATCGGCGACCAGCGACATCAGAGTGACACCCGGCTGCGGCAACACGGAGACGGCGACCGTCTCCAACGGCCCCAGATGCAGCTGTGAGTAGCCGGACACAGAAGAACCCCCGTTCATCAGTGACTGCGCCGACTGTAACCCCGCGGGTCGCCGATGCCGCTTTTCGAGACCCTTCGAAAAGCTGGAGGACCCCCGAGGCGCTGGGCGAGTCTGGCCTCAGTCCGTCCAACCAGGGGAGGAACTCAGCACCATGCGTCTGAAGATCGCAGGAGCACTCGGCGGGGCACTGGTCCTCGCGGCACTGACGGCCGGTTCGGCCCACGCCGGCTCATGGGGGGCAACGCCTGAGAACCGCGACATGTCCGTCAACGGCGGACCGTACACGTCACACAGCGTCAAGCTCGACGAGACGGCCGAGAACCGGGACATGTCCGTCAACGGCGGACCGTACGTGACCCACAGCGTCGCGCTCGACAATCCGACGCCGATCGGCTGACCCTGCCGTGGTCCGCCTGCCACGGGGGCAGGCGGACCACGCACTCCTCAGGACGCCGTGGACGCGAGCGGTGACGCGGATCCCGCGCCGCCGCACGGGGGCGTGGGCGACAGCCAGGTGCCGAGGGCGGCGGCCGCACGGGCGAGCGGTGTGGTCATGATGCCGGCGACGCTGGTGCGACCGGCGATGTAGTGGTCCAGGCTGCGCCACGCCGGGGGGAGGCGGGTGAGCGCGGTGTGGACGAGGCCGGGGTTGCGGGTGAAGAGGTCCATGAGGGTCCCGCTGGCGCGCATCTCGGTGCCGAGCGTGGCGTCGACCTGCCGTCCGTACCGGTCGATGGCCGCGTCGGCTTCCGCCTCGCCGGCGGCGGTGACGACACCGACCGCGGCAGAGCCCGCGAGCTCGCCGGAGCGCAGAGCGTAGGAAATCCCTTCGCGTGACCAGTGGTCGAGGAGTGCCGCCGCGTCGCCGGCGACCAGGACGCGCCCGCGTGCGAGGGGCGAGTCGGGGTGGCGGCAGCGGGTGAGGTGGCCGGTGTCGTGGAGGGGGCGGGGGCCGAGGAGTCCGTGGCGCTTGAGGAAGTCCTCCTTGTAGGCACGTAGGGCTTGTGGGTTGCCGCGGGCGGCGACCACGCCGGCGGTGCAGATGTCGCCTTTGGGGAAGACCCAGCCGAAGGAGCCGGGCAGGGGGCCCCACTCCATCAGCATGCGGCCCCGCCATCGGTCGGCTGTCCGTTCGTCGACCGGTACCTCGGCTTCCAGCGCCAGGTCGACCTGTGTGCACCGTACCCCTACGTGCCGGGCGACACGGCTGGCGCTGCCGTCGGCGCCGATGACGACGCGTGCGTGCAGGGTTTCGCCGCGGTTCGTCCGGACGGCGACGGTGTCGCCGTCCTGGTCCAGGCTGTTCAAGGCGGTCGAGTCCCGGACCTCTGCGCCCGCCGCGGCAGCGGCTTCGGTCAGCGCCTGGTCGAGTTCACTGCGGTAGACCATGACGCACGTCGGCGATGCGGAGGTGAGGGTGCGTTCCCTGCGTCCGTTGTGGGTGAAGGTGAACCGGCCCGCTGTGTCATAGGTGCGCAGGGGCAGGCCGGGGGGCAGAGCGGCGAGAGAGGCACCGATGAGGCCTCCGCCGCAGGTCTTGTAGCGGGGGATGGCCGCGCGCTCCAGGAGCAGGGTGCGCAGGCCGTGTTCTGCGGAGACGCGGGCGGCGGTGGCGCCGGCGGGGCCGGCACCGACGACGATCACGTCCCAGGCGCCTGGAGCGGGGAGGGGTGTTCGGGACATAGGAGGCTCACCTCGGCGTCGGTAGGGGTACGGGGGCGGGTCAGCCGCGGATGTCGGCGGAGGCGACCGGTGTCGCGCCGGGGAGGCGGTCGTCCTGATCCTGCTCCGGGTGGATACGGGCCAGGAGGTAGCGGGTGAGCGCGGAGGCCGTGGGATGGGTCCACATCACGGTCGTGGGGACGGCCAGGGCCAGATCGCGCTGAAGGCGGTTGCGCAGGGCCATGGCCATGAGGGAGTCCAGGCCGAGCGTGACGAGCGACGTGCCGGCGTCGAACCGGTCGGCCGGCAGGCGCAGGACCGTCGCGATGTGCTCGAGGACCCGGGACTCCAGGAGGTGGTGGCGCTGTCGGGGGCTGTCGGTCTCTCGCAGGGACCGCAGCAGGACGCTGCCGCTGTCGGCCTGGTCCGCCGCCCCGGTGTGCGCGGCGAGTTCGGCGAAGAAGGCCAGGCGGCCGGTGGCCGGGAACGACTCCAGCCAGCGCGGCACGTCGGCCGGGGTGTACGCGGTGCGGTCGCGGTCGTGGGCGAGGACGCGTTCCAGGGCGGCGATGCCTTCCTCGGGCGTGATCATGGCGTAACCGCGCTGCTCCATGACCGCGCCGCGGCCGACCTCCGCCCAGGGTCCCCAGTTGACGCAGGTGGCCGGGAGCCCCTGGGACCGGCGCCAGGAGGTGAACTCGTCGAGCCAGCCGTTGGCGGCCGCGTAGGCGCCCTGTCCGGGGTTGCCGAGGAGGGAGGCGGCGGAGGAGAAGGTGACCCACCAGTCCAACTCCTGGCCGCGCGTGGCGTCGTGCAGCTGCCAGGCCCCGGTCGCCTTGGGGCGCCAGACCTTCTCCAGGAGGGCCGGGGTGAGGTTGGCGACGGTGGCGTCCTCGACGACGGCCGCGGCGTGGACGATGCCGCGCAGCGGGTGGCCCGTGTCCAGGGCGGCCCGGACGAGGGTCTCGGCGACGCCCGGCTCGGCGAGATCCCCCCGCACGACCTCCACGCGGGTGCCGAAGTCGGCGGTGAGGGCGTCGAGAGCGGTGCGGGTGGCCGGGGTGGGAGCGCTGCGGGAGGTGAGCACGACGGCCGCGGCGCCTCGCTCGGCCAGCCACCGGGCCACCAGGAGCCCCAGTCCGCCGAGGCCGCCCGTGACCAGGTAACTGGCTTCGGAGCGTACGACGGGGACGTCCTCCGGTCGCACGGGCAGGGTGTCGGTGCCCTCGGCGGGCCAGGTGAGGACGAGTTTGCCCGTGTGCCGGGCGGAGGCCATGGTGTGGAAGGCCGACGACGCCTCGGTGACGGGGTGCTCGGTGACGGGCAGCAGCGGCAGGGTGCCGTCCGCGAGCATGCCGGACAGCTCGCGGTAGCCCTCGGCGAGGAGTTCCGGGTCCTCCCGCGTCATCATCAGCACGTCGACGCCGGCGAAGGTGACGTTGCGGCGGAAAGGCAGCAGTCCGAGCCGGGTGTTGGCGTAGATGTCCCTCTTGCCGAGTTCGAGGAACCGGCCCCGGTGCGCCAGCAGATCGAGGCTCGCGGACTGCGCCGGGCAGGTGAGGGAGTTGAGGACGACATCGACGCCGCGGCCCTGGGTGAGGTCGCGTACCTGGTCGGCGAAGTCGAGGCCGCGGGAGTCCATGACATGGTCGATGCCGAGGCCGCGCAGGTACTCCCGCTTGGCCTCGCTCCCGGCGGTGGCCAGGACCTCGGCTCCGCAGGCTCGGGCGAGGTTCACCGCGGCCAGGCCGGTGCCGCCGCTCGCCGAGTGGATGAGCACCTTCTCGGCCGGCTTGAGGCGGGCGAGGTGCCGCAGGGTGTACCAGGCGGTCAGGTAGGCGCACGGCAGGGCGGCGGCGTCCTGCGCGCTCACCCCGTCCGGCACGGGCAGAAGGCAGTCGGCCCGGACGGTCGCGAACGAGGACATGAGGGCTGTCTGCCGGGTGTCGACGAACATGGCGGCGACGCGGTCGCCCGGCCGCACGTTCCGCACCCCGTCCCCGACCGCTGTGACGACGCCGGCGCCGTCGAAGGCGGAGACCTCCGCGCTCTCCTCGCCGTCCGCGTCGAAGCGCTGGTAGACGCCCATGGCCTGGAGGACGTTGATGAAGTTGACGCTGGTCGCGTCGAGCCGGACCTCGACCTCGTCGGGTCCGGGCCCGCGGCGGGGCTGGGCGACGAGCTCGAAGGAGTCGAGGTCGCCGGGGCGGGCGAGGTGGAGGGCCACCCGGTCGTGTGCGTGGTCGACGGAGGCGCGGCGGCGCTCGCCCTCGGTGAGGGGGGTGTTGCGCAGCCGGGCGAGGTGGCGGGTGCCTTCGCGGTAGGCGATCTCGTCCTGTTCCGCGGGGCAGGACAGCAGTTCCGCCGCGATGTCCGCGACCGGGGTGCGGGAATCGGTGTCCAGGATGCCGGGGCGCAGTTCGGGGTGCTCGTAGCTCAGCACCCGTACGAGCCCGCGCAGTCCGGCCTGCGCGAGGTCGGGCCGGTCCGTCCCGGTGACGTACTGCGCCGTGGCGGTGACGGTCCACAGCCGTGGCCCGTTCCCGTCGGTGGCATCGTGCGCGAGGCTCCGGGCCGTCTCGGTCAGCCGGGCGACCTGCTGACGCGCCTGGCCGTCGGGCGACGCCGCGGTGGATCCGGTGCCGGAGGCCGGCAGGTACACCACGGCCTGCGGTGCCGGTGTCTGCGCCCCCGGCGCGGCGGGCGTCGCGGACGGAGTGGGTTCGGACGTCAGCGTACGGAGGCCGACCGTGGCGCCGTGCTCCTCCAGGGCTCGCCCGAGGTCGGCGGCGTACGTCTCGCGCCCGGGTTCGGCGAGGAGGATCCAGGTGCCGGGCACGGTGGCCGGCGCGGAGCGTTCGCTGGGCTCCCAGACGGCCCGGAGCAGCCGGTCGGCGAAGCGTTCCTCGGCGCTCTGGGCGGGCACATGGGTGAACTCCACGCCGGTGGCGTCGGCGGCCACCGCCCCGTCGTCGGCCCAGAGGCGGAAGTCGGCCGTGTAGCGGCCGTCGGCGATCTGCCGGAGCGTGACCTGGCAGTGGCCGCTGAGGGGGATGGGGCCGTAGAGGCGGAGCTCTTTGATACGCCGGGGCAGGATGCCTCCGTCAGGGACGTCTCCGGTGCGCAGGACGGCGGCCGCGACGGTCTGGAGGCACGCGTCCAGCATGACGGGGTGGCAGCGCAGGCTCCGCGCACCGGCGCGGCCCTCGTCCGGTACCCGCAGACGGGCCAGCAGGCGGGTGCCGGGTCGGTCCGGCGGTGTGCCGTCCGAGAACAGCGTCCGCAGGCCGCGGAAGGGCGGACCGTGGTGCACTCCGCGCTCGTCGCGCATCTGCCGGTAGACGTCCTCGGTGTCCACGGCGTGCGGGAACGCGGCGGTCAGCTGGGGATCGAGGCCTTGCGGGACGGGGTCGTCGTCGGGCGCGAGGTGCAGCTGCGCCTCCGCGTGCCGTACGGAGGTGCCGTCGCCGTTCGTGCTGGCCACGTGCCAGCGGGCGCTGTCCGGGCCGGTCGTCTCGGCGGTGGCGGTGACGCGGGTGCCGTCGGGGGCGGGCAGCAGGAGCCGTTGCAGGTCGACGCCGGTGAGGCGCACGCGCTGCGGGCCGCACCCGTACAGGTCGGTGGCGGCGGCGACCGCCATCTCGCACAGTGCGGCGCCGGGAACCACCGCGACGTCGTCGACCCGGTGAGTGTCCAGCCAGGGCAGGGTGGACGGGGTGAGGCGGCTCTGCCAGAGGTGGCGGCCCTCACCGTCCGGATCCGCGGTGTGCGGCCCGGTGAGGGGGTGGACGGCGACGGAGGAACGGGCTCCCGACGTCTGCCGCAAAGGGGAGGGGGGAAGGACGTGGCGAGTCCGCTCCCAGGTGGTGGGCGGGAGGTCGACCAGCGCGCCGTCACGGTAGCGGTCGGCCCAGTCGAGGGGGTGGCCCGCGCAGTGCAGCGCCGCGACCTGGGTGTGGAACGCCAGCATGTCGTCGGTGTCACGCAGCAGGGAGGGTACGACCGCGGTGCCGGTGTGGCCGTGGGCGGTGAGGGTCGCCTGCACCGGGTGGACCAGGACCGGGTGCGGGCCGAGCTCGACGAACAGCCGGTGGCCGTCCTCCGCGGCCGCGCGGACCGCGTCGGCGAAGCGGACGACGCGGCGGAGGTTGTCCGACCAGTAGCCGGCGTCGAGGGCGCCGTGGGCGCGGGGGTCGTCGGTGACGGTGCTGTAGAAGGCGGTGTGCGGTGCCCGGCCGGTGACGTCGGCGAGTGCGCGGCCGAGGTCGGGCAGGATCGGGTCCATGTGGGCGGTGTGCGAGGCGACGTCCACCTCGACCACGCGGATGCCGATACCGCTCGCGTCCCATTCCTCGGCGAGCCGGCGGATACGGTCCGCGTCGCCGCCGATGACGGTGTTGTCGGGTGAGGCGACGACCGCGACGGTCACTCCGGCGACGGCCTGCTCGGCGAGGAGCCGTTCCACCTCGGCCCGGCCGAGGGCCACCGACGCCATGAGGCCCTGGCCGGCGGCCCGCAGGATCAGCCGCGAGCGGCGGCAGATGACCCGTACCCCGTCGTGGACGCTGAGCGCGCCCGCGGTCACGGCGGCGGCGACCTCACCCATGGAGTGGCCGATCACGGCCGCCGGTTCGACGCCGTGGGACCGCCACATCGCCGCCAGGCCGAGCTGGACGGCGAAGATCACCGGCTGCACGCGGTCGAAGCCCGTCACCACCTCGGGGCACAACAGGGTCCGGCGCAGGGAGAAACCGGACTCCTCGGCGACGAGGGGTTCGAGCTCGTCGATGACCCGGGTGAACTCGGGATTCCGGTCCAGCAGGTGCCGGCACATGCCGGCCCACTGGGAGCCGTGTCCGGAGAAGACCCACACCACACGCTGCCCGGCCTCGGGCAGCGCCCGGCCGGTCGCCGTCCCGGCCGACGACGCGGTACCCGCCGCCAACTCCTCCAGGCGCGCGACGAGTTCGGAACGGTCGACGGCTACGACGGCGGCCCGTTCGCGGGCGGGCGAGCGGCGTACGGCCAGGGTGTGCGCGACATCTGCCAGCGGGGTCCGCGCTCCCTCCTCCTTCAGCCAGCGGGCCAGGCCGTCGGCGGCGGACCGCAGGGCGCCGGGTGTGCCGGCGGAGAGGGGGAAGACCCGCGGGATCTCCTCCTCGGCTCCTTCCCGGGCCGATCCGCGGGGCGGGGCTGGGCGGACGGCGCTCCGTGCGGGGGAGGACGTCGGCGGTTGTTCCAGGATGACGTGGACGTTGGTGCCGCTGATGCCGAAGGAGGACACAGCGGCCAGCCGGGCGCCGTCCCGGACCGGCCACTCGGTGGTGTCCGTGGGGACGAACAGCCGGGTGCCACGGGGGTCGATCTGCGGGTTCCAGTTGTTGAAGTGCAGGCTGGCGGGGACCAGACCGTGGCGCAGGGAGGCGATGGCCTTGAGCATGCCCGCCACGCCCGACACCGGTTCGGTGTGGCCGATGTTCGTCTTCACCGAGCCCAGGGCGCACCGGTCACGGCCTTTTCCGTAGACCGCGGCCACGGCGGCGAACTCGATCGGGTCGCCCACCGCCGTTCCCGGGCCATGGGCCTCGATCATGCCGACGTCGGCGGCTTCGACGCCCGCGCGACGCAGTGCCAGGTGGTACAGGTCGATCTGCGCCGGCTCGGAAGGGGCGCTCAGCCGGGTGCCGCGGCCGTTCTGGTTGACGGCGGTCCCGCGCACCACGGCCAGGACCCGGTCCCCGTCGCGTACGGCGTCGGAGAGACGCTTGAGGACGACCACGCCGCAGCCTTCTCCCCGGACGTAGCCGTCGGCGGCGGCGTCGAAGGCGTGACAGCGGCCGGTGGGGGAGAACACGCCCCACAGGGCGGGGGCGATGACGCCTTCGGGCCCCAGGGTCAGCATGGCGGCCCCGGCCAGGGCGACATCGGACTCGCCGGTACGCAGGCTCTGGCAGGCGGTGTGCACGGCGGCGAGCCCGGAGGCGCAGGCGGACTCCACGACCAGCTGAGGGCCCTTCAGGTCGAGCATGAACCCGACGCGGCCCGGCCCGATGCTGTCGAACCCGGTGTACATCGCATAGGCGTTGGTCTCCTCCAACGACCGCTGGACGCGCAGCATGTAGTCCTTCTGGTAGATCCCGAAGAACATGCCGGTGGCTGTCCCCGCCAGCCGCTGGGTGGGGATGCCGGAATGCTCGACGGCCTCCCAGACGACCTCGGAGAGCAGGCGGTGCTCAGGGTCCACCCAGGGGGCCTCCTGCGCGTTGATGCCGAAGAACTCCGGCTCGTAGGCGTAGACATCGTCGTCGAGGAAGCAGCCGTACCGCAGGCGGGCGGCGACCTCGGCGGGCAGACCTGCCAGTTCCGCTTGTCCCCACCGCTCCGCGGGCACCTCCCGCATCGTCTCCCGCCGTGCCAGCAGCAGCCGCCACAGCGAGGTGAGGGAGCGGACCTGACCGGGGAACCGGCAAGCGGCTCCGATGACGGCGATCGGTACGTCCTGTCCTGCTCCGGGATCCTCGACGGTGGGGTGTGCACGCATGCGCTGTCCGTTCTCTGCCGCGAGGGCGCGAGGCGGATGCCGGGTGCCGGCATGCCCTCCATGACGCCCTGAGTCGATCTTGGTTACACCGGCTATCTCGGCACACCGCGGGACGTTCTTCAGGGACAGGCAGGGGTGCACGGGAGCGCGTCGGTGGGTGAGCGCACCTCCCCACGCAGCGAGTTCAGCCGTACGGCCGGGCTCTTGAAAGATCATCGGACGCGCACGCCGTACGCGCCGGACCGGCGTCGCTGGGCATGGTCAACGGCACACACGCGACCTTCTGACGGGGCACGACGGCGTGGCCCGGACGGTCGGCCGTCCGGACCACGCCGTTCGGGCGTCTCGGGGCGCTCCCGATCACGTGGGGGCGCGGAGCCGCGCCGGTGCCCGCCGGATCCTCACACCGAGCCGCGCCACGCGCCCGTCTCCTGGCCGCCGCGCTCTTCGATGAACGACTTGAACCGCTTGAGATCGCCCCCCAGCCGCGCACCGGTGTGGCCCCCACGGCGGCGGGGGAGGTGATCCTGTACGTCGACGACGACGACGCACCGCCCGGTCCCATCCGGCCCTCTATCGGTTCGGGCCGCGGAAGAGGGCGAGTGTCTTCGTGAGGGTTTTCAGCGGTGAGGTGTCCTGCTCGGCCGCAGCCGGCGTGGGCGTCCGGGACGCGTCGTTGCCGCTGGTTGCCTCGGCGAGCGCGGCGAGCGCCGACTCGGCCGCCTCACGGTACAGGTCACAGGATGCCGTCATGGCCTCGAGCGCCTTGGCATACTTGGTGACCATGGCCCGTGCGTGGACAAGCTCCTCGTCCGGGGTGAGCAGGTGCCAGCCTTGGCGCAGCCGTGTCAGGACCTGCTCGGCGTCGGCCGGCAGAGGTCGCGGCAGTGAGGCGAACTCCGCGATCCTCTGGAGGAGTTCGGTCGGTTCCGTACCGTCCAGGAAGACATCGCGTACGGTGAAGCGCTCCGCGTCGTAGCCCGGGACCTGGGGCGTCGGGGGCAGGACGACGGCCCCACCGCGCGGCAGCCCCACGCCCAGCTCACGCTTCATCGCGAAGTCGGCGATCAGCGCCTGCTCGGGCGTGGCCCGGTGCTCGACCACCTGGTGCCGCAGGCTCGGCGGCAGGAACGCCGTGATCGGCCGCCGCCCCCGCGCGTCCGGCGTCATCGCCTCGTGCACCACGACATGGATGAACCAGCTCTGCCGGGCGCAGCCCCGCAGCAGGCGCCGCAACTCGCCGTCGTCCTTCGGCAGGTGGTTCGTCGTCCGCAGACGCACGCCTGGCACCGTCTCGTGATCCCAGGCGACCTGGTCGCTGTCGGGCCAGAACACGGTGGCGGGTGAGGGCCAGCTCGCTTCCCACGCCCGCTCCGCCTCGGCGGCGAGCACCCAGGTGACACCCTCGCTCTCGACGCGGCGGGACTCCGGCTCGTACGTGGTCAGTTGGGCGCGCACTGTGACACCGTCGGCCACGCGCCAGCGGGCCTCGAAGAGCCGGCGGGCAGACGGGCCGGGGTCGGCGGACTCATCCCGAGGGAAAAGATCGGTCGAGCGGGCCGCCTCGATCGGGTCGAGGTCCAGGAAACCGTCGATCACCCCGGCCGCCTTGAGGGCGATCAGGTTGCGCCGGACGTCCCGCTCGGCCGCGGGCCCGAGGTGACGCCCACGCCCGAGCCACACGGTGTCGGGGACAGTGGTCGATGAAGAGCTGCTCTTGGCCATGGAACCGTCCAGTGAGTGATCAGGGCTCAACCAGTATGGTCCGCGACCCGAGCGGCGGAGTCCATCCACCCTGTCCTGGACGCGGCCGAGGAGCCGCTTTCGCCGACCTGGGGGCGGGGACTGGCTCACCGACCACTACACCGAGGCGCTCGTCGAGCTCATCGCCGTGAAGGCCGAGCATCGGACGGCCGCCAAGAAAACCACGCGGAAGCGAGCGGCCCAGGCTCCGGCAGGCGGCTGGCCGGCCTACGCCTCCTACGGCCGGGGCTCGCGCACGCGTCAGGGGCCGGGCCTGCGGCCCTGCGGGCCGACTGCCACGGTGACCTCGGTTGACGATCATGTCGAGCCCCGGCCGGCACGCCGGGCGGGCCGTGCCGGCCGGGCAGGAACAGCCTGCCCTTCGCGGGCCCCCGTATCGACCGGGTCACACCTGGACCAGGCGGCCCACCCCTGGTCTTCCGGCCACCGGAGCGGGAGTTGTCGGCCGAGGAGGTGGTCGACCCGGCCCCGGGCAAGCGGAAGTAGCTCGAACACCCCGTATCAGCACTGTCACACCCCTACCGCCCGCACCCCGCCCAGGCAGACAATCGCTCATCCATCCACGCACACAAGGACAGCCCATGACGAACCCGTACCAGCAGCCGCAACAGCAGAGCCCGTACGTCACCGCGCCTGTCATGCCGACGATGCGGCCGCGCATGTTCAACTCCACGGTGGCGAAGGTGATCTGGACACTTGTCCCGATCATCACGATCAGCATCGGCTCGGCGATCCCGTTCGTCGTCGCCGCAGTGAAGGGTGTCGTCAAGCCGTGGGTGGCCGTCGTGTACGTCGTTGTCGAGGTGCTCATCCTGGGTATCTCGACCGCTGCGGCCCCGGAGGGCGAGAGCCCGTTCATCGGGCTGTTGCTGATCCTGCTGATCGCTACCTCGGCGACGCACACGGCGCTGCTCGACAGTGACAAGGTCACCATCGGTAAGTAGCAGCGAAGGACCGCTGTTCGTCACTGGCGCGCCCTGGCGTGGACGCATCCCATTCGCGCTTCATGGCTGCCGCGCGCTACCGGAACGGAGACCCCCGCCGACAAGCACGGCGGGGGTCTCGCGCGTTCGTGCCGGCTACGGCGCGCCGGCACAACGGCACGCACGCCCAGATCCGCTGCCTCGGCGAGCAGATCATGGCCATTCTGATGGGCCGGCGCCTCCTACGGAAGCTCCGCTGCAGCACCAACCGCATCACAGCGATCGTTCAGGCCGTCCTCGCCCTTCATCACGCGTCAGCGTTGCGGCAGGACCGGGTAAGACGGCGCCGCAAGATCGGGTTGTGGGCAGGGGCGGGGGTGTTCCTGGCCAGTGGGTTCGCGTTGTGGTTGTTCGACGTCACGGCTGGTGAGCGGCTTGCGAACGAGCCGTTCGCACCGGGGCTCCTTGAGGAGGCGTTGTGGCCCGACACCTGGCCACTCACCACCGGACTGCCTTTCCGGGGCTCTCCTGCGGCCGGCTGGGACAGGACCGACGTGGCGAGCAGCATGCTGCCCCCCGCCCTGGTCCGCCCCGTCGGCGGGCTCAGCGCAGATCAGGTCACCACCGGCTTGGACACGGTGCGCGACTTCGTGAGAGTGGCCAATGTCTCCGACGAGGTACTGACCGGCGAGCGAGCGCCCTGAGAGGGCTCTCGCTCTTCTCGCCCCCGGCGATCCCGCCCGCCGCGAACGGGAAGCCGCCCTCGCTCACCCTTCGCAGAGCCGCAGCCCCCTGGAGACGTTCACCCGCTTCGATCCCGGCGAGGTTCTCGTCCTGGAGGACACCAGGGCCCAGGGCTCGATGACCTACGAGGCCACGCCGGCCGGGGAACTTCTCGTGCATGCCGACTACCCTTTCGTCTACGCCGTCATCAAGACCGAGGGCGGCTGGGAGGTCCGCCCCGGCCGCGACGAAGTGTCCAGGGTGGTCGTACGGCGACAGCTGAGCGCGACGGTGCGGGACGGGAAGCTCGTACTGGGCCCCTCCAGGCACGTGATCGCCAACGATGCCTATGCCGCGCCGGAGGACGGCTTCATCCATCCGCTCTTCTCCAAGGAGGCGGCCAAGGTGAAGGGCGGCAAGCGGTTCGACCCGTACGCCGCCCATGCGTTTCTCGCCGGCGCGCCCCCTGGCACCTGTCTGACTCCCACCCGCACCTGACACCTCCCTTGCCTCGGACACCCCCGCATCCCCTCAGGGGCTCCTGACCCCCAGCGTTGAGCTTGGCCGTCCCCGGTGACCTGCCGGGGAGGCTTCTGCTTCACCTGATCGCGATGACCGACGGAAGCGCACCAACCAAGGCAGAAGGCCGTGCGCCGCTGGGAACACCTGGGCTCGCTCGCGTACCGCGGACGCCGTCACGCCTTCGGCTACCGCATCTTCGACTCCCCGGCAGGGAGTGTTGAATCCACGGTGTTCGTCCGCGCGCTGCTCGACATCGAGCCGGGCGACGCGACAGGGCTGGTCGCCGACGAGCTCGTGGCGAGCCCTCCGAGACCGGGCAACCCCAGGCCGCGCCTGGCCTGTCGGGTCAGTGGAGCTTGAGCCCGCACGCTCGGAAGACTGTACGAACCCGCGTGCCGTGGGACTGCTCCGGCGACGTCCCCGAAGGGCACCTCGAAGGCGCCTCCTCCCGGCGGTACGCCGAGCCACTCCCCGCGGCTGGTGCCGCGCAGAGTCCCCCATACGGCGATGACGTCGTTCCCGAGGGAGCACTCACGACGAAGCGGGATCACCGCCCGCGTCCGCCGCCGACTCCTCGCCTACCGAGCGATCGAGTTCTCGTCCACGCACCTCCTGGGCGACCCCGGCCCCGGCGAGGAATGCCTGCTCCTCGTCCACATCCGCCAGGTCGTCGGCCAGGTCCGCTACCGGATGTGCCCTGAGTGCGCCCAGGGCGTCATCACCGCCGTCACCATCGACGAGCGCTTCCACAGCACCGGTCTGGGCACCCGGGCGCTTTCTCACCTGCGTTCCCGCCACCCGGGAATCACCTGGCGCAGCACTCTGAGCAGGCGCGTCCCACGTGATCTCCTGCGCCGCATGCGCATTCCCGATCTGACCGGCCCGTCCGCCGCCCCGACGTGCTTGTGAAGCACCGTGGTTTACGCGAGAGCAAGGCGGCTGGAGGCGGCACAACTTCCAGACTCCGGTCATTGAACCCGGTGGGCTACCGGCGAACCGCCCCCTCACCGCCGCGCATCGGAGCACAAGGTCCGCGGGGTCCCATCCCTGCCCCCGCGCCCGCCCTTACAGATGAGACAGGGCGAACGCGGACAAGAATCCGACGACGGTGACCAGCCCGGTCAGCAGGTGCACCTTGCTGTAAGCCTCGGGAATCATCGTGTCCGCGATCATCGCCAGGATCGCGCCACCGGCTACGGCCGTGATCACCGCCATCACCGCCGCGGACGTCCCGCCCAGCAAGGCGTACCCGGCCAGCGCAGCCAGACCGCTGATCACAGCGATGCTTCCCCACAAAGCGAACACGTACCTGTGGCTGCGACCGGCACTGCGCATCCCGGCGGCACTGGCCAGGCCCTCGGGGAGGTTACTGATGAACACGGCCCCCACCGTCGCCACTCCCAACTGTCCGCCGCCCAGCAGACTGGTGCCGATGACCACGGACTCCGGGATCCCGTCCAGCAGTGCCCCCAGGGCGATGGCGTTGCCCGACCCCGGCGCCTCCGCCTCGGACGGCTGCTGATCCCCGGAGCGTTTCCGGTGCTGGGCACCGCGCCGCGCCAACAGGGCGTTGGCTCCCGAGTACACGGCCGCACCGCCGACCGCCCCGGCCACCACCGGCCACATCCCGGAGCGTTCGTACGCCTCGGCGATCAGCTCGAACGACACCGCGGCCATCAGCACACCGCTGCCGAAGGCCATGACCAGGGCGATCAGCCGGGGCGGGACCCGCACGAGCGAGCCGACAGTGGCCCCCACCAGCAGAGCCGCGCCCGCGAACAGGCCCCACCCACCCGCAACCAACGCTCCCGCCACAACCGCTCCTTCCCACGCCGCCGACAGATGCACCCCGCCTACCCGCCAGACAAGAGAACACCAAGGTGTCTTCGGACGGCTGCACGGGTGCGCTGGACGGTGGAGCTGTCGGCCATTCGCACCGCGAGTGTCACGCCGCGGTCGATCTGGCCGCGGATCCGGCCGGCGAGGGTGACGGCCAGGTCGAGGAGCGCGGCCAGGCACTTGTCGAGCTCTCCGCCTTTGTACGCCCCGGCGTTCTGCTTCTGCCAGCCGTCACCGCCCGGCGTGCTGTGGGCCCAGGCACCGGAACCACCAGTGAGGACCATGACACGCGGCTTGAGGGGTGCCCGCGGCTTCGTGCTGCCCCACGGTTGTTTCCGTCGATTTGGTACTGGGGGTGCCGATGAGTTTTGTGGCGCCTGGCTGTCTACCTCTTTGCAAGTTCGAGAAGCCCAGCAGCCGCCCCGGAAGGGTGAGGAAAATGAAGTACATGATCCAGATGAATGTGCCTGCCGACGAGTGGGACGCCATCATGTCGTCGTACTCCAAGGAGGACATGGAGGCCATGTTTGCCCACATGGGCGCTCTCAACGACGACCTCACTGCCGCTGGGGAATGGGTGGAGGGACAGGGCCTCGGCGGCCCCTCACTGGTCAAGACGGTACGGGCCGGAAGCGACGGGCGGCCGCAGGTCACCGACGGGCCGGCCCAGGCGGGACATATTCTGGCTGGGTATTGGGTGGTCGACGTCAAGAACGAGGACCGGGCCCTGGAGATCGCCGCACGGGCGTCGGCGTGCCCCGGCCCGGGCGGGAAGCCCGGCAGCGACCCGGTCGAAGTGCACCCGATCCCCGAGGACCCGACCCGGGCCTGAGCCGAGGAGGCCGTGTCCAGCTGGGGCGTCGTGACACCGGCGAAGCCCTCGACACGACCTTGGCGTGGCCCGGCCTTGTCGCGGAGATCGGCGACCGCGACGGGCCGGGACAGCATCTGCCGGCATCCGCTTGGCACGGGAGTGCCCCGCCCGCGTGGAGTGGCATCCCGGGGCCGGCCCACGGCGAGCCCCCGCCGGGGTGTGCTTGGCGGGGAACTGGGCGTTGCTGGCCCTGAGGTTCCCGCTCCCGATGCGACGACGCTCAAACGGGCTGCGGCGGCGGCCGCGGACGACCCCGGCCTACGGCCGCTCGTCGTCTCCGCCCGCATGGCGGTTTCCGCCCGGACGTCGAGGCCCGGCTCGCCCAGATCGACCGGGCCGCCACCCGGCACGTGCTCGCGAGGCGCCCGGAGAACACCAGCAAGTCGTACCGCGGCGACTGGAGTGTGTGGCTGCGGTATGCGCGGAGACCGCGCTGTTGCCGTTGTCAGCTACCCGTGTAGTCGCACCTCGCTTTTTGCGCCCGGTCCGGCCATGGTGACACCGAGGCCGACCGTCGGGATGGTGCGTTCGATGTTCCAGCGATGACGGCCGAACCGCTGTGAGGAGTCGACGCCCGCATCCCGGTGCCGTCCTGATCGCAGGTGGCCCGCAGCTGTTGGAGGTGGCCGCCGACCTGGTGGCTCTATAGACGACAAGTGACTCCAGCCGGAAGGTGACTTCTGACTCCACTTGGTGTGGGTGGAGTTCGTGTTGATGAGTTTCGACTCCAGTGGAGGGCTGGTGGTGGGAGGCAACGAACTCGTCGAAGCCGCCGATGAGAAACTCCTCGCCAAGACCATCGCCCGCTACGGCCGCGTCGACCTTCTCTGTATTGACGAGCTGGGCTACATGGAACTGGACCGGCGTGGTGCCGAACTCCTCTTCCAGGTTTTGACCGAGCGTGAGGAGAAGAGCTCTGTGGCGATAGCCTCCAACGAATCGTTTGGAGGCTGGACCAAGACCTTCACCGATCCCCGGCTCTGCGCGGCCATCGTGGACCGGCTCACCTTCGGCGGCAACATCATCGAGACCGGCACCGAGTCATACCGCCTCGCCCACACCAAGGCCCAGCAGCAGCTCAAGGCCATCTGAACCAGGGCCGCCAGCGTCAGCCGTTCGGGGCCTCGAACGTATTCACCGCAGTGCGGAAGGTTCCGTGACCGGGCTGAGCGGCGTTGATCAGCACCACAAAGTCCGGCAGGGCTCCCGGAACGGGCCGTCCCCCCTTGTCCTGGCTGCCAGCCTCAGCCTGCCAGTCGAGCAGGTGGACAACCACGGCACAGTTTCCCTCGGGAACGGGGTGCTCAAGCACGCCGTCCGAGACGTCGGCGCTGACGTTTTCGATGCCACCTACGAGTGCACGACCGCGGGAGACGAAAAGGTAAGGCTGAGAAGCAACCAGCTGGTGGGCTGTCTCTCGCCCGGTCAACTTGGCCGGCGCGGCCGCAGTGCCCGCACGGACCAGAACACCGAACGCGCCATCTCCGCCGACGTTGAGCGGAACAAGAGAACCCGCCTGGATATGGCCGGCGATGTCCTCGTCCTCCAGGAGCTCGTCCTCCCAGGTGTCGTAATCGACGACGGCCTCGAACCGCTGCGGATCCCACAAGACGAGCATTCCCGAGTCCGTGGCCACCGTCGCCGAAACCTCATGCAAGGGCTGCTGAGCAGTCACTCGCTCCTCCGGTCATCTCGCTCGCTGCATTCGAATCGGCTGATTCTCCCAGCAAAGAGCCACGACCTACCTGGCGGGGCCGCGTCACGCCAAAACCAGGGACCACTCCAGGTAGCCACCACCACCGGATACGGCGCCCGCCGGCGCCGCTTCGGACCGCCCAGCCGAGGCCGCCTCAAACCGTCACGGCCAACGGAATCCCGGTCTCCCCGCAGTGGCGAGGAGGACAGCAGACCCGAGATGCCTCAAATGTCCACTGAGGAGTCGCTGACTATGGAGTCATATCTCGCATGCAAAACTTGCTCTGGACGCCCCTAAACGGAGTCAGAACTGACCTACCACTGGAGTGGGTTGTCACTGACGCAGCCAACCTGGCGTGCGTGCCAGGCCGGCAGGACGGTTTCGACGTCGGAGAAGTACGTGTAGAGCGTGGCCCGCCCGATGCCGGTCTGCCCGGTGGTCAGCTCGATCTCATCCTTGCGTGTGGAGATCGCTGCTCTTCGGCGCCGCGATCGCGGCGCCGCGTGGGTACCCGGCGCTGTACGCCATCTGGTGGCTGTCGAGAGTGCATCCAGGGGGAGCTCCACCCGCCGCAGTCATGCTCGAGCACGGAAGTCAGAACGGCATGCGGCCTCGGGCGCGTCGGCCGGCGGAGCCGCTGTGGCCCACCGCCTTGGAGCTGCTGCGGAAGGGCTTGCTGAAGATCCGGCCCAGTATTCCGGGGGCTTTGCCGCCGGCCCGTGAACCGGCTCCCAGGGTGCGCTGGGTGCCGCGTTCGGGGTGCCGGGACAGGCGGGGCAGGAAGAAGCCAAGAACGGCCAGAACGATACAGACGGCAACGATGCCGACAACCATCATGAGGGACTCCCTGGGGTGAGGTGTGTGTGCCGCCTGCCCCGGCGACCAGAGCTCATGCGCCCGCACCTACGCCGGACAGCTTGTCGACTGGGCGAAGAAGTACCTGAACCTGACGCTGAAGACCGTCAGCCCACCGAAGAACGCGGTCGGGTTCGTCGTCCTGCCCCGCCGCTGGGTGGTCGAGAGGTCGATCGCCTGGGTAATGCGCGCCCGCAGACACTCCCGCGACTACGAACGTCTCATCCAGCACTCCGAATCCCTGATCACCTGGGCCGCTATCACCCCGATGACCAGACGAATCACCCGCCGACAGTCCCGCCGGGCCAGCCAGCCGCCCTCCCGCGAACACACACGGGACTGACCGCGCTCCACCTGTGGACCGCCAACTCCACTCCAGAACGTCTGTCATGCCGGCTCGGGAGCAGGCGCCCAGTACTTGGAGCTCAGACCCCATTGCCCCAACCGAAGGTGATGTTGTACGCGCGCTGGAGTGCGTGTCGGCCATGGTCCCCGTCGGCGTAGGCCCATGCGAGGGCTGCGGCGAACCAGAGCAGGAAGATTCCGCTGACGATACCTAGAGCGACCAGCTTGCCGTACCAGCTGAGGAGGACCACGGCGACGGTCACGATGACCGCGCCGACGTGGGCTCCCCACAGGTCGAGCGACGCAGCCTTGCGTGCCGCTCTGCTTTGGGCCCGTTCTGCGGCGAAGCGCTCCTCGCGAACAGACTGCGGTTCGCTTTCGTCGAAGTTCATCTATCCCCCCTGGTCCTGACGCTACCTGGACCCGGACCACGTCGGCAGAGAAGCACCGTAGGGATATGGATCAGGTACTCACCGTAGGGTCGGCAGGATGTGAATACCCCCGACTTCGTGCACTGGGACCGGGTCTCACGGCCCATACCGTTCCGGTACCTCCCGCCACGGGGCATCAAGCCGGGTCCGCCACCGGTATGCCGTCTATCAGCTGCCGCCGCGTCCACACCTGCGGCTGACCCGGCTTGATGCCCCGCGGCAGTAACGGCTCAAGCCGGGCCCACTGGCCATTCGTCAGATCTCCACGTCCCTCGAGACGCGATCATGAACGAACAAGATTCACTTTCACAGCCCCTGGGCCGACGGCGCCCGTCGGGCGACATGTGGCCGGCACTGCTTAATCGAGGGCAGTGCCGGCCGCCTCGTTTCCGCGTTCAGGACACGTGCAACTCCCGGTCCTGGACGGCTGCCGGCCGGTCCTCCTTCCGTGCCGCCAGCGCGATGAGCACTCCGGAGACGGCGCCGACGAAGAACGGGGACGGCACAAGAAGCACGCCGCCCAGCACGCACCACAGCGCGATGCCCAAGCCGGTCCAGGCCGGCACGCTCACCCCGCGGCCGGCGAAGTGCCATATCAGGCACCCCAGCAGAATCATGGGCACGGCGAAGCTCCCCGGACCCGCCCAGAAAGTGACGGAGTTCGTGAGGGACTCCACTGTCTGCGGCGCCCCCTCCGAGAGGTCGAGGGGGACAGCCGCCCACATCCCCCGCTCCACCCAGCCGGTGACGTCGTCCCAGGCGCCGAGCGCCAGCAGGATCAGGTGTCCCGCTCCCAGCACGAGCATGATCCCGCTCGCCCAACGGAGCAGTCGTTTCCTGGAGTTCAAGGGGGCCTCTCATGTATACGGTGCCGTACAGTTGGTGTGTACGGTAGCGTACAAATGAAACTGACAGCCAGTGACGGAAAAAGTCATGGACCCGGTCCCACGGCCCATACCGTTCCGGTACCTCCCGCCACGGGGCATCAAGCCGGGTCCGCCACCGGTATGCCATCTATCAGCTGCCGCCGCGTCCACACCTGCGGTCGACCCGGCTTGATGCCCCGCAGTAACGGTTCAAGCCGGGCCCACTGGCTATTCGTCAGATCTCCACGTTCCACGAGACGCGATCACGAACAAACAAGATCCACTTTCGCGACAGCCCCTAACGGCAACCTCAATGGCCGTCACGCGCACCCTGCTCCTCAACCCTCGGTTGGGCCGAACCGGGGGAGGTGCCCCTAATGTGTTTGGGCAAGTGCCAGGCCGACCACGCCCACGAGACCATGAACCGCTACGTCGGCCGAGAGGACACCGCCGCACCACACCCGATGCGCGACCAGCGCGCGCCGCCCGCAGCAGCTGGACCGACACCGCAGGCCAGAAGTCAGCCGCTGAGCGCACCAGTGGGGTGCACTCGATGTGGCCGATGCCCACCGACGATTCCGTGCACTCTCCGGACGGATGCACGACATCGTCCAGGAGCGCACGACATCGCCGGTGACTTCTCTGAAGGCGAAACGATGACGCCAGCGCCGCCAGACCCGACCCCACTCCCGCCCACGACCGTCCGGAACTGCCCGCCCTGCGACAAGCCCGTCCCATCGTCACCCTGCTGGCCACTCCCCAGGCCGCGCGACCCACCATCCCAGCAGCAAGCCGGGACGCGATCCCCATGCGCAGAAGCTGACACCATCCGACGGAAATCGGCAGGGCACGATCAGTCGCCGTTCACTACTGTCACATGGGAAAGGATGTGGACATGGCACTGGTCACAAAGGGATCGCGGCTCATCAACGTGGACGGCACCGCCTACCGGTGGCGACTTCGCGGAAGGCCGACCTATGACCTGGGACTGGCCCGATCACCCCTCGCCTACGCGGTCGAACACGCCGACACTCCCGGCACCACACTAATGATCAGCACCAACCAGCCGCATCCGAGCAACTGGTTCGGAACCCGAGGCAGCCCGATCCTGCCCGCTCAGGTCGCTGACAGCATCCGCGCCGCTCTCACCGACGGCTGGACGCACGAGAGCCCCGGTCACCATTCCACCTCGACGAGTCAGCGGGCTTCGTCTCGTCTCACTGACTCGCCACACGCTCAAGGGCTCACCGACCCAGCGATCGGTGAGCCCTTCTGCTTCCCACTCCCCACTTTCCCAGTTGGTTCACCTCGTGCACCAACTGGGGCGAAGAGCAGCAGTGGGGAATCGGGCTCTGGCCGGAGTTCCGTGAAATCCCAATGCAGGACGGACGGCTACGGGGTCGGCCACGGCTGGCCGTCAGGTGCCGTGGCTGGACGGCTGGCCACCACGTAGTCGACGTACTCGTCGCCTGACATGGACTGGTTTACCCAGTGTTCGCGTACGGCTAAGAGCGGCGTGCAGATAGACCTCGTAGGTCCCTCGAATCGGCCGTATCCCCACCCAGTGGATACCCAGCCGCTCGGGACTTCCAGACGGTCCGAGGAACTGATCGACACAACGGCCCCGCTTGAGGGCGCCAAGGATGAATGGTTCTGCCAGATAGCGCACGGCGGACGACTACGGCGTGATGAGGATTCGGGTCCGAAGGAGATCGAAGGAGGCCCTTCCGTACATCGTCCTCTTGAGGGTTTTGACTCTGTTGACGTGGCCTTCGACGATGCCTGAGCCGGTAGTGAAGGGTGAGTCCGGCAGTGACGGCATCGAGTCCTGTCGGAGGACGCCTGCGAAGCCGCCTGGGGCATCTCGGCCCCGATGAGGCTGAAGCCGGGGTCGGCGAACAGGCGCCCGGTGAGTACGGCCTCACCGCCGCCGCCGACAACGACGACGCGACGGCCGTCTCGTACCGCTGCGGCACACCCGCCCGCCGCTTCCGCCCGCCGGGCTCAGTGCTCGCGGGACGGGTCGAAGGAGTGCACCGGCACCCCGGGCGCGAGCTCCCCGTGCTCGAACTGCAGGCTGAAGTCCTCGGCCAGTTGGGAGATCGCCGTCCGGCCCTCCGTCAGCAGCAGCCACTGCGGCGGCAGTCGGACGTCACCCACCGCGGCGCCCAGCAGGTTCCCGCAGATCGAGCCGGTGGAGTCGCTGTCCCCGGAGTGGTTGACCGAGAGCAGCAGGGCGTCCGCCACCGAGGCGGTCGGGGCGAGGAAGCAGTGGACGGCGATGGCCAGCGCCTCCTCGGCGACCCAGCCGGCGCCCAGGGTCTCCACCCGTTCGGCGCTCGGCGCGCCAGGCTCGTCCGCCAGGTCCACGGCGGCGCGCAGCGCGGCCGTGGTCTCCTTGTGCCCGGTGTGCCGGCGCAGCAGCTCCATCGCCCGCAGCACCGCGCCCGTCCTGGACTCGCCCCGGAGCAGGTACGCCACGATCGCCGCGAACGCGCCGGAGGAGAGGGCGGCGGTCGGGTGGCCGTGCGTGATCCGGGACGCGGCGGCCGCCAGCGCGAACGCCCTGGACGGGCTCCCCCCGGTCAGCCCGAACGGCGCGGACCGCATCACCGTGCCGCACCCCTTGGACTGCGGGTTGACCGGCCCGGGCTCCCCCGGCGGGGCGCAGGGGTCGGGTACGTGCCCGGCGGTGACCCCGGTCAGGCAGGCGTTGCCGGGCGCGCGGCGGGCGTACAGCCAGGGCAGCGTGCGCAGCCAGCCGGTACGGACCGAGTCGCCGCGGGCGGGCGCGGGCGGCGACGGGTAGTTCTGGGTGTCGAGCCAGCGCTGGTACGCCTGCTGGACGCAGCCGACCTCCGCTCCACCGATGCCCTTGGCGAAGGCCCGGGCGTGCGCCCTCATCAGACCCTCAGCCGTGAACAGCGTCATCTGCGTGTCGTCGGTGACACGGCCGGTCACGCCTTCCTCGTCCGGCACCATGCCGGTGACGCCGAGGTCGCCGTACGTGCGCCGGATCGCGGCCAGGGAGAGGAACTCGATGGGGTTACCGAGCGCGTCGCCGATCGCGCCGCCCAGCAGGCAGCCGCGGATTCGGGAACGGCGTACCGCGATCTCCTGCCAGCCGGCTCCCTGCGTGTCCGCGTCCCGGCCGTTCATATGCGCCCCCATGTCGATGTCCGCCCAGCCCCTGTCGATCCGTCCCGGTGAACGGCGGCGGTGCGGGTGCATCCTCTGTAGGCCGAGGTGGCCTCGCGAGGAGATGCGACCGTCATGCGTACCGGGAATCAGCCCCGGACCGCACGCAGTCCCGTGCGGATGCGGTTCTGGCTGAGTCTATGGGGTCCGATCCGGGCCGGTCTCGGCACGGCCCTGTTCGCGGCGGCCGGCCGCCCGGGCTGGGCGGCGTCCTGCGGGGTGCTGTTCCTGGTGGTGGCCGCCGGCATGGTGATGGTTCTGCGCGATCTGCGGTAGGGCCCGCAGTACCAGCCGGGCCGTGACGTCCCGCCGTACGAGCCGGACCACGCACCTCATGCGGAGCCGCCGCCCATCTGCAGCGCCAGGAGGTAGTCGAAGCCCCGCTCCACCTGCTCGGGCGTCAGCGGTGTACGGACGGCATCAGGTACGGCATGGAGGTCTCCTCAACTGTCGGTCGCCGCGCGGATCACGACGACTCCCAGCAGTCTCGGGCGGTCGCCCGTGGACAGAGGCAAGAGATTTGGCCCTGCTCCATGGGATGGGGTGAACCGTGTGACATTGCCTCGTAGTTGGCCTCTTTGATCGCCAGTTGGCCAGTGACACCCGGTGACCAATCTCGCTTCGGGAGTCGGCACAGCACCTGACGGCCGCTCCGGCGAAGCCGGTCCTTGACCTGAACCTTGGTTGATGTACGAGAGTCGTGTCATCGAACGGCGAGACGAGGAGGTTCCGATGACACAGCCCAGGATCCTGGTGACCGGCGCGACAGGAAACGTCGGCGGCGCGGTGGTGACCCAACTGCACGCGGCGGGCGTGCCCGTGCGGGCGCTGGTGAGAGGGGAGGCGGACTTCCCGGAGGGTGTGCAGGCGGTACGCGGCGATCTCGCTGATCCCGCGTCGCTGGACACGGCTCTGGAGGGCGTCGATTCTGTCTTCCTGGTGTGGCCGTTCCTGACTGCCGAGGGCGCGTCGGACGTGATCGACGCGATCGGGAAGCGCGCCCGGCGGGTGGTGCACCTGTCATCCGCCGGGGTCGGGAGCGAGAAGGAGGAGCCGGGCGAGGCGATCACCATGTTCCACACCGAGCTGGAGCGGCTGATCGAGGCATCGGGTCTTGAGTGGACGGCGCTGCGGCCCACCGGGTTCGCGAGCAACACGCTGGGCTGGGCGGAGGAGGTCCGCACGACCGGTGCGGTGCGGGCGCCGCTGGCAAGACTGGCCCGCCCGCTGATCCATGAGGCGGACATAGCTGCCGTCGCCGTTCAGGCGCTGACGACCGACGCCCTACTCGGCGCCCGCCCTCTGATCACCGGCCTCGAACTGATCACCCAGGAACGGCAGGTGGCGCTGATCAGCGAGGCGATCGGGCGGCCAGTGCGGTTCGAGGAGGTTGCACTGGAGGAGGCCATCGAGCGGATGAAGGCCGCAGGCTACCCGGCAGAGCTGGTGGAGGCCGTGTTGCCGGCCCAGGCGGAGATGCTCGACAATCCGGAGCCGGTCAACGATGAGGTGGAGCGGATCACGGGCACCCCGGCCCGATCCTTCCGGGAGTGGGCGGTGGACCACGCGGCGGACTTCCGCTGAGAGGGACGCCAATGCACGTTGACATAGGCGTCCGAAGCACCGGATCTCGGCTCCGCAGCCCAGATGCTTGACGCAGAGGTGGGGCCGCCTGCTCAGGGAAGCCCCGAGTGGTTGAACCGAGCAGGTCGGGAGGCTATATCGCGGCAATGGCGTGCCGTCACTCAGAAGGATCCGCACCTTGACCGCGAAAGCACCCTGAGTGACCACACCGTCTCCGCGCTGGCCAACTACCCGTCAACGAAATGGCCAACTACGAAGCAGCGCCATCCCGTGAGTCGCTCTGTTCACCGGCCCCCTGGCCAACAATGCAAGCAAGTCACAAATCGGGCCGCAAGGGTCAAGCCTGGCCCCCTTGTCCAGCTGATGGCCCGAAGGCCGGCCCCGGCAGCCGACCCCTTGCCCGGGTGCGTCACCCGGCCGCGCACGCCACGTTTCTCCTTGACCTGCCTCGCTGGCGGCGGCCGTCAGACTGCGGTCAAGGTGTGCTCCTGCACGCTGCTCCTTCGAAACGACCGCCCCGACCGGGGCAGCGAAGGAGACGAGACGATGACGACCACCCACCCGAAGGCCGGCAGCCACAACGCTCGGGCCGATCACACCGGAAGGCCGGCCCGTGGCGGGCAAGCCGAAGTGGGCTCCTTGGGCGCCCACTGATTCTCACCGGGCAGGGCGAGCCTGTGAACGTGCGGGTGCCCGTCGGTGCCGTCGAAGCCGACATGCCGCTCCTCGTCTGACCGGTGAGGTTCCGGGGGAACCTGAGCCAGCCGGCACGGCCGCTCCGCTGACGGTCAGCGCCCACGGAGCGCGCTGCCGAAAGCGGCGAGGAACCCAACCGTGACGACGGTAACGATGAGTCCGAAATGGGCGCCGCTGGTACTCGTACGCAGCATCTCGTGCCTGATACGACGGTCTTCCGCGAGGACCCGCTCGTACGCGTTCCGTTCTCGCCCCTCACCGTCCTGCTTCTGCGGACCTGGCTCCACAAGTCCCCCACACAGGTCCCGGCCCAGGCTCTCATCCCCACAGACGGCAAGCCTCGCCGGACCATTGTCTTTCAGCGACTGAGGAACACGCTCTAGTCCACGCTGGGCGGCACGCGTGTGGCCTGGTGGTAGTACATCCGCCAGCCTGCGGCTCCGTCCCCTCGGCGCCAGATCGAACTGTGCCTGGTCTTGCGCTCACCGAGTAGGGTCTCGAACGTCAGATGCACCAGGCCTGGGGCGAGCAGCACACCCGACACGTCTGAGGGCTCGAAGCGGGGAGGGTCCAGCGAACTGCCTGGGCGATCGGGCAGTTCGGCGAGCATCGCCTCGTACGTCCACCGCCGCCCAGACCCGCCCACCTCCACGAATTCCGGGTCGAGGAGTTCCCCGGCGCGTTTCCGTGAGGCACGGACATGCGGATCCATGAGCTGCAATTCACCCGCGATCGCCTGGTTCACATCGTCTGTTGCATCGTCCATGAACGCATCCTCACTGAGCCCACCAGCCCCGCCGCAACCGAATTCACCTGCCGACACGTGGGGTCCGACGTCATCCAGAGGACACCCCTGTCTGTCACCGATACCTGGAGGCCGGACCTGAGGGTCGGCGGTCCCTCAAGAGTGCTCCTACTCCTCACCTCCCCACACCGTCCAAATCGGATCGAGTGAGGAAGAGAAGCAGCTCCGGTCGATTTCAAGGCTCTGGCCGCAGTTTCGTGAGCGGCCGTACTTGATGGGGCTGCCTGCGAGGCCTGCACGAGCTGACGGGATACCTGCCGCTCGAGACCGTCATCGGCGCCGCCAGCCACCTGCACGGGACCGTCGGCCGCATCATGCTGGAAACCGGCCTGGCCCACCTGCCCGAACTGGACCCTGACCGGGCGGGCCCCGCTGCGACAGAATTGACCGGGCGGGTTTGCCGGTTGAGTACGCTGAGCGCCCGCAGCGGCGGACGATGAGGTGGGCATGACGCCGAGACCGTCGGTGGACGAGGCCGTGGGACTGCTTGAGGACTGGTGGCCGGGCGGCGGGCGCTTGCTGACCTTGACACGGAAGACGTCTGGCTTGCCTACCTGCACGGCGCCACGCGCACGGCCAGACAGCCAGGTCGCCGCCTCGCTGGACCAGGTCGAAGGCCACGAAGTGCGCCGGCCACTCCCGCGCCGCCTGAGCGGCAGCTGCCCCGCGGCGGGCGAGCCGCTGCTGCAGCTGCTCGAACGCGAGCTGTCCCGCTCCCACGCCACCAGCTCGCCATCGATCGCGGTGCCCGCCGGCAGCTGCGCCAGGGCCGCTGCCCGGATCTAGAGCCTATCTCTTTGATGCTCTGAGGAGTGTGGCGCCTGGCTCGGCTGGGTGTTGAACAAGTGCCCCGCGGTCAGGCGTCCCAGGCACGAGGACGGTTCAGCTTTTCCCACTCGGGGCGGAGTAGCGAGAACACGGCGAGGTCGTGGCGGCGGCCGCGGTGGAGGCAGGCGGCGCGGCTGACTCCTTCCTGGGTGAAGCCGGACTTGGCAAGGACGGCGAGCGCGGGGGTGTTGTCGGTGTGCGTTTCCGCCGTGAGCCGATACATCGGAAGTTCGCCGAAGGCTAGGTCCACCACGGCGTCCAGAGCAGCGGTGCCGTGGCCTTGCCCGCGATGTCGAGCAGCGAGCATCAGCTCAACCTGGGCTGTGCCGTTGACGATGTTCTGGCTGGTCAGTGCGACATAGCCGACAGGGGTGCTGCCGGAAGGGTAGATGAGGAAGTCGTCGCGATCGTCGTCCTCGATGTCGCGCTCGATGCGCTCGCGCACAGCGGTGAGTGAGCGTGGCCAGATGCCTATGTGGTGGGCGGCTACGGGATCGGATCTCCAGCTGTGTATGAGCTCGGCGTCGTCGATGTCGAGCGCTACAAGGCCGACGGACTTGGCCCGCCAGGAAAGCTCCCTTTCGGCCTCTGCGTCATGCTCGTCGCCTGCAATCCTGATGTTTTCGGTCATAGGCGGATGCTATGGGTACCTTCGGGCCGGGACCACCGCGTTTCTCCGCTCAGTGGCGCGTCGTCATGCCTGGTCAGCGACGAGCCCAGATAAGGATGGCAGCCAGGTGGAGTGCAGCCTGATACGCGATGGCAAGCTTGTCGGTTCGCATAGCCAGGCCGCGCCACTGCTTGAGCCGGGCGATGCACCGTTCAACGGTGTTGCGCTCCTTGTACGTCTCGGCGTCGAAGCCAGGCGGGCGGCCTTCGGCGCGGCCTCGGCGTAAGCGGTGGCCGACCTGGTCCGCGGGCTGCGGAATGACGGCCCGAATACCTCGGCGACGGAGATGCCCACGGATCGCGCGGGAAGAAAAGGCGCGATCAGCGAGGACAACCGCGGGCCGGGTTCTTGGTCTGCCGGCCCCGCTTCGTGGAATCCGGATCCCGACCATGACCGCCTCGAAGGCCGGCGCGTCACCGGCCTGGCCCGCAGTGACATGGATGGACAGAGGTCGTGCCCGCGGCTGTCACTGGCCAGGTGGACCTTCGTGTTCAAGCCGCCACGTGAGCGTCCGAGGGCGTGGTCCTCGGGCTCGGACCGGCCAGGCGCCCCCTTTTCCTAGCACCGGCGGAATGCTGGTGGGCCCTGCAGACGGTGGAGTCCACCGAGACCGTCCAGCCCACCTCGTTATCGGCATCCGCCACTGCAAGTAACGCCGCCAGGACCCGTGCCCATGTGCCATCCATGGCCCACCTGATCAGGCGTTTGTGTGCAGTCTGAAAGGGGCCGAGCTCTTCTGGCAGGTCGCGCCAGGGTGAGCTGGTGCGGTACTTCCACGCGATGGCTTCCAGGTTCGGCGGTGGTTGGCCCACCGTCGTCCACGGACCGGATCGGCCGGCATCAGCGGCTCGATCCGGTCCCACATCGCATCAGTGATCACTAACCGTACGAACACATCCGATCAACTGATCAGTTGATCAAAGAGACACGCTCTAGGGGAACGCGGCCGTCACGTCCGTGCCGCGCCGTGAGCGCAGCAGCACCCGCCCGCCCGCGTACACGGCGAGCTGAGCGCGGTAGCCATCGCACTTCGGCTCACCCGCCCACCCCCCCCCGGCAGCAGCGCAGGGTCGGACACAGGGGCGACGAGCATCGGCTCCGGCAGTGTCCAGTCACAGCCCATGCCTTCCACCCAGCCCGCCCGTCGGCAAACCGAGTGCCCGTACGCACCCGACTACCGGCCCAACCACGGCAGGTCAGCGCACTACAACACCTCGCCGCGGGCTGTGTGCTGAGCTCCTTGCCTACGTCCAGGCAGCGCAGCCGGACAATGAGCTGCCCCGGATCCCGTGTCGTACGGTCCGACGTCGCGGTCGCCTACCGTCCGCAACGGATCTCACCGAATCCGGCGGTGCCGCCGGTTCGGCCGAAAGATCTGAACCAATACGGTGATTCAGGCCGCGACGAGCTCCTGCTCGCGGTCCAGCGTCTTGACCTTGGGCTTCTTGTTCGGCAGCGAGAGCCGGAAGACCTTGCGCCACGCGGAGAACACCTGCTTGGGCAGCGGCCCGGTGACGTACTCCAGCTCGTACTTTTCGAACAGCGCGCGCACCTTCACCGCGACCTCGGCGTACCGGTTGCTCGGCAGGTCCGGGAACAGGTGGTGCTCGATCTGGTGCGACAGGTTGCCGGTCATGAAGTGCATGGCCTTGCTGCCGCTGATGTTCGCCGAGCCCATCATCTGGCGCAGGTACCACTGGCCGCGCGTCTCGCCCTTGATCGACCGGCGCTCGAAGACCTGTACGCCCTCGGGGAAGTGCCCGCACATGATCACCGAGTGGGTCCAGATGTTGCGGACCAGGTTCGCGGTGAACGTGGCGGCGAGCGTGGTGAGGAATGACGGGCCCGACAGCAGCGGGTGGATCACGTAGTCCTTGAGCACCTGCTTGCGGATCTTGCGGCCCACGGCCTTGGCCCGCGCGCGGAACTCCGGGCTCGTGCGGCGGCGCTTGGACAGGTTCTTGCCGAGCTCCAGGTCGTACGCTGCGATGCCGTATTCGAAGAAGCAGGCGTTGATGAAGTTCCATAGCGGCTGGCCGAGGTGGAACGGGTGCCACTTCTGGTCCTCGTCGACGCGCATGATGCCGTAGCCGAGGTCGTTGTCCTTGCCGATCACGTTGGTGTACGTGTGGTGCAGCTCGTTGTGCGAGTGCTTCCACTGCTCGGACGGCGAGACGTGATCCCACTCCCAGGTGGTGGAGTGGATCTTCGGGTCCCGCATCCAGTCCCACTGGCCGTGCAGGACGTTGTGGCCGATCTCCATGTTGTCCATGATCTTCGCCACGGACAGACCGGCGGTGCCGAGCAGCCACGCCGGCGGGAAGATCGAGAACAGCAGCACACCCCTGCTGACCAGCTCGAGCTTGCGCTGCGCCGAGATGACCTTACGGATGTAGGCGGCGTCTTTTTCGCCGCGGCTGGCGATCACCTCGTCGCGGATCGCGTCCAGCTCGCGGCCAAGCTCCTCGATCTGCTCCGCGGTCAGGTGGGCGGTGGGGTCGATGGCGGTCAAGGTGCTCCTACCGTTCGATGTCGCAGGGGCCCGCCGCGGCGGACACGCAGGTCTGGATGAGGACGCCCGGCTCGGCCTCGGTGATCTCGCCGGTGCGCAGGTCGCGGACGGCGCCCGCCTTGAGCGGCGTGATGCAGCCGAAGCAGATGCCCATGCGGCACCCGGAGGGCATGAGCACGCCGGCCTCCTCGCCGATGTCCAGCAACGGCGTGGCGCCGTCCGCGTCGACGGTCTTGCCGCTGGCGCTGAACGTGACCTCGCCGCCGGCGCCGGCGACGACGATGCTGGGGCGGAAGCGTTCGGTGTGCAGGCGCTCTTGTACGCCGTAATCGGTCCAGTGCTCTTCGGCGGCGTCGAGCAGGCCCGCGGGCCCGCAAGCCCAGGTCTCGCGCTCGGCCCAGTCGGGCACGAGTTCGTCGAGACGGGCGATGTCGAGCATGCCGTCTGTGTCGGTGTGCACCTCGGTGAGCCGCAGCTTGTTGTCCGCGACCAGGTCGTGCAGTTCGTTGCGGAAGATCACGTCCTGCGGCTGTGGCGCGCAGTGGACCATGACGACGTCGTCGAACTCGATGTCGCGCAGCATGCCCATCACGGGCGTGATGCCGCTGCCGGCCGTCAGGTAGAGCACCTTGGCGGGCTTGGCCTGCGGCAGCACGAAGTCACCGGTCGGCTGGTCGAGCTGGATCAGCGTGCCCGGTTTCGCTCTGCGGACCAGGTGGTTGCTGACCTTGCCGTCCGGGATCGCCTTCACGGTGATCGTGACGCGGCCGTCCTGGCGGTTCGTCGGCGAGGTGATGGAGTAGGCACGCCACAGGCGCACCCCGTCGACGTCGACCCCGATCCGCACGTACTGACCGGCTGTGTGGCCGCGCCAGCCCCGTCCCGGCCTGATCACGATAGTCGCGGCGTCACCCGTCTCGGGGTGCACGGCCTCGATGCGCCCACGCAGGTCAGCGCCCGCGCGCAGCGGGCTGACCAGGTCGAGGTAGTCCGACGGCAGCAGCGGCGTCGTGACCATCTCCAGCAGTTTCCACGCCCTGCTGCGGAGGGCTGCACTCGTCATGACTCCAGCCTGCTACGCCTCAAGGGGTAAAGTCCTGACCGCAGGACGTAAATCTGGTCGGTTGAATTGTTCGCAGGGAACAAAACGTGAGCCATGCAATCCGGAGGGCCAGCGAACTGGCCCTGGATGAGACGACGGTCACCGCACTTCGGGCCGCGCTGAAGACCACCGCCGACGAGGTCGTCCAGGCGATCATCGATGAGGTCCCTTCCTACGCCAACGCCCTTTCGGGCCGCATGGGCGGCACCATCCGCCGAGCCGTCCGTACCGCCCTGGGGCACTACCTGGACCTCGCGAGCGGGAACGCCACAGCCGGCGACGCCGGAGACGCCGCCTACGAGCTGGGCCGCGGCGAGGTGCGCTCCGGCCGTTCGATGGATGCCCTTCTCAGCGCATACCGCGTCGGCGCCCGCGTGGCCTGGCGAGGCCTGGCAGCGGGTGCCGTACCCGCAGGTCTGCCCGCCGCCGAGGTCGCCAAGTTTGCCGAGCTGACCTTCGCCTACATCGACGAGCTCTCCGCCGCGAGCGCCGCGGGCCACGCCGACGAACTGGCCGCCCGGGGCAGGGCGCACGAGCGCCACCTGGAACACCTGGCCCGCGACCTCCTCGCCGGCGCGAGCCCGGACGTGCTGCTGGCCTCTGTTCAACGGGCCGGGTGGCAACCTCCGGTTTCGCTGACCGCGGTCCTGCTGCCCGCCGCCCAGGCCCGGCCTGCCTACCGCGCGCTCGACCCGAGCACCCTCGTCCTCGACGATCTGCCGGACGCCACCGGTGTGCTGCTCGTCCCCGATGCGGACCGATCACATCTCTTGCGGCAGCTGACCGGCCGCACCGCCGTGGTCGGCCCGGCCCGGCCATGGACTCGTGCGTCCGCCTCGTACGCACGAGCCGTACGCGCGCGCTCCCTCTCCTCTGATATCCGCGACACCGAGGACCACCTGCCCGAGCTCGTGCTGAGCGCCGACGCGGACGCGTTCGCAGACCTGCGTGCCCGAGCCCTCGCACCGCTGCGGACCTTGCCTGTGGCGACCGCACGGCGGCTGGAGGAGACGTTGCGCGCGTGGCTGCTGCACCAGGGCAGGCGGGACGAGGTGGCGGCGGCGTTGTTCGTCCATCCCCAGACGGTCCGGTACCGGATGTCGCAGCTGCGGGAGCTGTTTCCGGATCTCGCATCGCCACACCGGGTCCTTGAACTGACGCTGGCGGTCGGTCTTCGGGTCAGCTGACGAGTACTGCCTCATTCTCGGTGCCATCAGCTGACCGATGTGGCCCCGCCAGGCCGGCGGCCACGGGTACTTCGCGCACCGCTGGTTGGGCAGGTGTCGGGAGGGCGGGCTGAGAAGTGCGCCGGTCGGGATACACCGCCGTGTGAAGGAAACCGTTGATGATTCAGAGTGCGGAATCCGTGAGTGCGGGCCCATGACGTCGTCGACGTCGGTGGCCACAAGATCGGCGTGCTGGAGGCCGTCTACGTGGACACCAGCAGCGACGAGCCGGCCATGGCCACCGTCCAGGTCGGGATGCCCACGCGCCGCCACCTGGTTTTCGACCCGCTGACCGACGCGGCCCGGCCGGGGGGGGCGCGGGGCGGGTGTCTGTGCCGGGCTGTGTGGTTCCGGGATGCGGTCGTTCCCTGGGCGTGTGGTCGTTCCCCGGGCGCGGCCGCGCCTGGGGTGTGGTTGTTTGTGGGTGTCAGTGGAGGTCGCGGTGGTCGTCTTCGGTGACTGTGGGGGCGACTGGCGGTACGACCATCCGGCGGCGGCGCAGGATGCTGGTGTATACGGCTGTCCCGATGATCCCGACGGCCATCAGGATCAGCCCGACCAGGTCGAGGTTCACCCCGTCGAGCTGCCAGTCGGACGCGAAGGTGAGGATGGCTCCCACGGCGATCAGGATGATGCAGGCTCCCAGACCCATGAATTCCTCCTGGTGGGGTCGGATGGATCTCGCGTACCCCGCTGTCCGCCCGTCATCCCCTGTGCGGGGCAGGGAGCTGGGCCCCGCCCTGCCGGCCGGCGTCCCCTGCCGGCCGGCCCCGCCCCCTGCCTCGCTTCGTTCCGCCGCCTTGCAGGGTCTGCGGGCCCGGGTCCGGGGTCTCCGTGGGCAGAGCCCGCAGGAGTCGCTGCGACGGGTCTTCGGCGGGCAGGTCGCCGGCCAGGCCCTGGTGGCGGCCGGGCGCACCACGGGACACACACACCAGTGGCAGCGGCGAGAACAACCGCCGACACACACCGGCTTCAAGGCCTCACCGGCCGCACGGCCATCCCGCACCACCCGCTCCACCTGGCAGACGATCGGCACACCGGGCCGTCCCGGCCGCAGGAAGCAACGGTGGGTGTTGTCGTTGTTCGGCCGGTGCTGGGTGGTGGGGTGTGGGTGTGTCAGGGGTTAGCGTCGGACGCGGGCGAGGAGGAGGGCGACGTCGTCGTGGTCGCCGGGGTGGCGTAGTGCGGCCAGGAGGTGATCGCAGGTGTATTCCAGGCCGCGGTGTGGTCCGTCGAGCAGTGTGAGAAGGGCTTCCAGGCGTTGGTCGATGTCTTCGTCGCGGGTTTCGACCAGGCCGTCGGTGTAGAGGAGCAGTTGGTCGCCCGGGTCCAGGTCGACGGTGGTGGTGCGGAAGGGGACGCCGCCGACTCCGAGGGGGGCGCCGGTGGGCAGGTCGAGCAGTTCGGGTCGGTGTCCGGGCCGCATGCGTACGGGGGGCAGGTGTCCGGCGGTGGAGATGTGGCACTGTGCGCCGTGGGGGTCGTAGAGCACGTAGGTGCAGGTGGCGATGTAGGGGTCGAGTCCTGTGGTGATCCGGTCGAGGTTGCGCAGTACCTCCGCCGGTGCCATGTCCAGTCCGGCCAGGGTCTGGGTGGCGGTTCGCAGTCGTCCCATGGTGGTGGCGGCGTTGATGCCGCTGCCCATGACGTCACCGACCACGAGCGCGGTCCGGTCGCCGCTCAGCGGGAGGATGTCGTACCAGTCGCCGCCGACCTCGACCGCCGCGCCGGCGGGCTGGTACCGGGAGGCGACTTCGAGGCCGAAGGCGTGTGTGGGCGCGTCGGACAGCAGGCTGCGCTGGAGGGTGAGTGCGGTGTCGCGCTGGCGCTGGTACCAGCGGGCGTTGTCGATGCACACGGCGGCGCGGGCGGCCAGTTCACCGGCCAGGGTGGCGTCGTCGTCGGTGAAGGGCAGCGGGTTGCGGGCGCGTACGAGATCGAGCGCTCCGAGCACCTCACCGCGGGCGATCAGCGGGACGGCGAGGTAGGAGTGCACGCCCGCCCGGGCCAGCAGGGCCGCGGCTCTGGGGTCGCGGGCGATCAGCGACAGGTCCGCCTCGTCCACGTGGGGCACCATGACGGGCCGGCTGGTGTTCACGCACCGGGTGACCAGGCGGTCGGCCTCGTAGAGGGCCACCTGGCCGGGCGGGTCGGCCGCGGCGGTCGCCGCGCTGGGGTAGGCGGCGGCGACCGCCAGGGCCCTGAAGACCGCCGGCCCGTCGGCCGGGGCGGGGGTGCGGTGGCCGGCCAGGGCGGAGTCGAGGACGTCGACGGCGGCGATGTCGGCCAGTTCCGGCACGGCGACATCGGCCAGCTCGCGGGCGGTCTGCTCCAGGTCCATGGTGGTGCCGATGCGCACGGAGGCGTCGGCGACGACGGCGAGCCGGTGCCGGGCCCGGTCCGCGTCCGTGGCCGCCCGGTGCCGGTCGGTGACGTCCACCACGGAGATGGCCACCCCCAGTACCTTTCCGCCGGTGTCCTCCAGGCGGTAGAAGGACACCGACCAGGCGTGTTCGGTGTCCGGGTCGGCCTGCGTACGGCCCAGGGTGTACCGGTCGAGCAGCGGTGTGCCGGTGGCCAGGACCTGCCGCATCGCCGACTCGACGGCGCCGGTGTCGAGGAACGGCAGCATCTCCGCCACGCTCCGGCCCAGATGCTCCTCGGCGGGCACGCCGTTGATCCGCTCGAGGGCGGGGTTGACCCTGACGTACCGCAGATCGGTGTCCATGACGGCCAGCCCGATGGGGGACTGGTCCACCAGCCGTACCGACAGCGCCAGATCGCGCTCCACGCGCCGCAGGAGCGCCTGGTCGGTGGCCAGCCCCAGCGCGTACATGTCGCCGAGGTCGTCCTCCAGGCGCATGTTGCGGAACTCCAGCAGCCGCGTCCGGCCGTCCTTGTGCCGTACGGGGAAGGTGCCCGCCCAGCTGCCCTCCCCGCCCATCACCTCGGCGAACAGCCGCAGCACAAGACCGACGTGCTCCTCGGCGACCAGAAGCTGGGCGGCGTGCCGGCCCAGCGCCTCCGAGGCGCTGTAACCGATCAGCGCCTCGGCCTGCGGGCTCCAGAACACGATCCGTCCCTGCGCGTCCAGGACGATCGCCGCCACACCCAGCACGTCCAGCAGCCCGCCCCGCGGCCCCCCGCTCAGCTCCGCGCGCCCCGCATCGCCCAGATCGGCCTGAAACCCGTCCGTGTCCATCGACCAGCCGCTCCTCCCACCCCCCGGGGCACGGTCACGATCAGTTACTCCTCCATCCAGCAGGCGGCACCGTGACCACCATCGTCTCCCCGCGCCCTCGCTCCCGCAGCCGCTGAGCGACCGGGCCCTCGCTCCCGCAGCCGCTGAGCGACCGGGCCCTCGCTCCCGCAGCCGCTGAGCGACCGGGCCCTCGCTCCCGCAGCCGCTGAGCGAGCGGCATGCCGCCTGCGCCTCCCGCCGGGCCGGAACCGCGTCCTTGACCTCACCTTTGCTTGAGGTACGGCAGTCGGCGCATGACGATCACCAGCAGCGGCACCGTTGTCTTCCGCGACATCATGCGCATGACCGGCGGCCACCTCGGCGGCTTCCGGCACGCCATCGCGCAGGCGGTCGCCTTCGCCGAGGAACACGGCCCCCAGCTCATGGTGGACGTTTTTCATCGACGAGGAGCGGACCCCGCTGGCGCACAGCTTCCTGCTCTACCGCGACTGCGACGCCGTCCCTAACCCACTGGCGGCTCTCGGGCCGTACATCCGCGACGTGATGGAGTACTGCACCGTCCAGCACTTCGAGGTGTTCGGTGAACCGGACCACGACATCGTGGCGGCCCTGAAGACCCCCGGCGGCGCATCCTTCCGCTTCGTCGTCGTCCCCCGCCTCGCCGGCTTGCCCCGCCTCGAGCGGCCGGCGAGGTGAGGGGGCTTGCCACCTCCGGCGGCTCGGGACCAGGTGTCCGGCCGTCTGCCGGTCGATGCATGAGACGGTCGTGAGGGGAAAGCCGCCGGGCATGGCACGCACACCGAAACAACAGCCCGGTGACAACGGCGAGGCCGCCCCCGGTCCTGGTTCTGCCCCTGGCCCCGGCCCCGGCCCCGGCCCCGGTCCTGCCCCAGGCCCCGGTCCTGGTTCTGCCCCTGGCCCGGGCCCCGGTCCTGGTCCTGGTTCTGCCCCAGGCCCCGGTCCTGGTCCTGGTTCTGCCCCTGGCCCGGGTCCGGGCCCCGGCCCAGGCCCCGGTCCCGGCCCTGGTCCTGCCCCCGGCTCTGGCTCTGGCGGGGCCGGGGGGCCGGGTTTGGACGAGCAGGTGGAGGAGCGGGCGCCGGATCGGCTCTCGGACCTGCCGAAACGGTCGTGGAAGGCGGTGCTGCGCGGCACGCTGAAGGAGTTCAAGGACGACGAGCTGGCGGACCGGGCGGCGGCGCTGACCTACTACGGTGTGCTGGCGCTCTTCCCGGCTCTTCTGGTGCTGGTGTCGCTGCTGGGGATCGCGGGCGAGTCGGCGACCAGGCAGGTGCTGGACAACCTTCAGAAGCTGGCCCCCGGCTCGGCCCGCGATGTGATCAGCAATGCGGTCCAGCAGCTGCAGGGCAACGCCGGTATCGGCTCGCTCATGGCGATCGTGGGTCTGGCCGTCGCGATCTGGTCCGCCTCGGGGTATGTCGCCGCGTTCATCCGCACCTCCAACGCCGTCTACGACATGCCGGAGGGCCGCCCGGTGTGGAAGGTGCTGCCGCTGCGCCTGGCCCTGACCATCACGCTGATGGTCCTCGCGGTGGTCAGCGCGCTGATCGTGGTGTTCAGCGGCGGCCTGGCCCGGCAGGCCGGTACGGCGCTCGGGGTGGGTGACACGGCGCTGACGGTGTGGTCGATCGCGAAGTGGCCGGTCCTGGTCCTGCTCGTCATGGTCATGATCGCGATCCTGTACTGGGCCGCCCCCAACGCCAAGGGCCGCGGCTTCAGGTGGGTCACCCCCGGCAGTTTCCTGGCCCTGGTGATCTGGATGATCGCCTCGGCCGGCTTCGCGTTCTACGTCGCGAACTTCGGCTCCTACAACAAGACGTACGGCACCCTCGCCGGAGTGATCATCTTCCTGGTGTGGCTGTGGATCACGAACCTGGCCATCCTGCTGGGTCTGGAGTTCGACGCCGAGCTGGTCCGCCGGCGTGCCATCGCCGGTGGGCTCCCGCAGGACGAGGAGCCTTATGTGGAGCCCCGGGACACCCGTACGTGGAGTGACGAGGACCGCCGCCGCCTGGAATGACCCCCCGTCCCGCGCCGGCCTCCGTCCCGCGCCGGCCTCCGTCCCGCGCCGGCCTCCGTCCCGCGCCGGCCTCCGTCCCGCGCCGGCCTCCGTCCCGCGCCGGCCTCCGTCCCGCGCCG
>NZ_JBIAPJ010000011.1:218555-243285 GCF_042888285.1 Streptomyces sp. NPDC003035
GCCGGGCCGGGGGCCGGCCCCGGTTCGGGTACGGCTGTTGTGCTGTTCCTGGCTCAGGGGAGCGGGGGGACCCGCTCGTGAGGGGGTGGCGGGCCGGGCGGTGTGCCGTCGCCGAACGGCTGTCCGCCGAGTTCTTCGCGCCCGTGCGCGGTCAGCCAGCCGGCCGTGTCCGGGCCCTGGGGGATGATCCCGGTCGGGTTGATGTCGCTGTGCACGACGTAGTAGTGCGCTTTGATCTGCTCGAAGTCGATGGTGTCGCCGAAGCCCGGGGTCTGGAACAGGTCCCGCGCGTACGCCCACAGGGCGGGCAGCTCCGTCAGCTTGTGCCGGTTGCACTTGAAGTGGCCGTGGTAGACGGCGTCGAAGCGCACCAGGGTCACAAAGAGCCGGACATCGGCCTCCGTGATGGTCTCGCCCACCAGGTAGCGCCGGCTGCTGAGCCGTTCCTCCAGCCGGTCCAGCCGCTCCCACAGCCGGCGGTAGGCCTTGTCGTACGCTTTCTGGGTGCCGGCGAAGCCGCACTGGTAGACGCCGTTGTTGACGTCGCGGAAGATCGTGCCGGCGAGCTCGTCGATCTCCTCGCGCCGCTCCTGGGGGTAGAGGTCGGGCGCGCCGTCCCTGTGGTGGGCCGTCCACTGGTGTCCCAGGTCGAGGGTGATCTGGGCGAAGTCGTTGGTGACCACCTGGCCGGTGGGGATGTCGACGATCGCGGGCACCGTGATGCCGCGCCGGTAGCCGGGCTCACGCCTGAAGAAGGCTTCCTGCAGCCGCTCGATGCCCAGGACCGGGTCCTTGCCGCCGGGATCGAGGTGGAAGGACCAGCTGCGCTCGTCGTGCAGGGGGCCGGCGATGCCCAGGGACAGTACGTCCTCCAGGCCCATCAGGCGCCTGACGATCGCGGCCCTGTTCGCCCATGGGCAGGCCCGGGCGATGACCAGCCGGTAGCGCCCGGCTTCCACCGGGTAGCCGTCCCGGCCATCGGCCGTGATCCGCGTCGTCAGGTAGTTCTGGTCCCGCTCGTACTCGCCGTCACCAGCCATGCCCCAAGCCTAGGGGGGTGTCTCCTGGGCCGTGCCGGGCCGGGCTCGCGGCGCCCGCCCACGCGCTGCCGCGTGGCCCTGCGGGCACGGGAGGCACCCCCACGCCGCGTTGCCGTCTCGGCCGTCGGCGCTCCGCACGGACCGCCTCCTGCGTGGCGTGCGATCGCACGCACCGGACGCCGCTCGCCGCTCCGGCATGGCCCCTGGCCTGGCCCTGGAGACAGGCCCAGCCCGGCCCCCGCCGCCCGGCCGCCCCTGGCCCTGGAGACAGGCCCCAGCCCGGCCCCCGCCTCCCGGCCGCCTCCCGGCCCCGCCGGCCGCCTCCTGGCCCCGCCGCCGGGCTTCGCCGCCTGGCCGGTCGGCGGGTCCGGCCGACCGGACCCGGCGGGCGGCGGACGCGACGGTGCTTTTGAGGCGTCAGATCATCAGCAACAGGCGCGTGTGCGCCACGAGCTTGCGGTTCACGCTGGTGCTCTGGACGAAGATCGTGAAGTCGTCGTTGTGGTCGGGCTTGACGCGCACTTCCACGTCCGGCAGGCCGAGCAGGGCCCGGGCCTCGGGCCCGCTGTAGACGCGGTCGGTCTTCTTCTCCAGTACCGCGATCTGCTTCTGCGCCTGGATCTTCTCCGGCTTGCTCAGCTGGTAGAACGCCCCGCCGGTACGGTAGGCGTGGCCGCACTCCAGGACCCACTCGCGGATCCCCGCGTCGCGGGCCACCGGGATCAGCTGGTACTCCGAGGGTTTCACCGGGGTGAGGCCGGCCGCCTTGATGGTGTCCTTGTTGACCGTCTGCGCGCCCATGGAGAACACCGCCCGCGAGCCCCGGATGCCCTGGGCGCGTCCCACCATGAACTTCTCGGTGGCCTGCTGGATGACCTGCCCGGCCTCCTCCAGGCCCTGGGTGCTCGTGGCGTCCCAGATGGCGATGTTCTCCTTGGGGAAACCGCACTGCATGGCCTCGCGCTTGCCTATCTGGTCCGGCACGAGGACGGCCAGCGTCCAGTTGTCCTGCTGCGTCGCGGTCATCTCGGCGACGGCCTTGACCAGTTCACGCGGATCCCTGGCGGGGGAGTCCGGGCAGCGGTGGCTCGCGTTCTCCTGTCCGTCGGTCAGCACGAACGTCAGGAAGCTGTGGTCGCCGTACAGTTGGGCGGTCTGCGCCAGCTCCCGCTGCGACTTCAGCGCGGCCGCCAGCAGGGCCGTCATGCCTCCGACCCGGTAGAGCTGCTTCAGCGACGGCATCCGCAGCACGTCCTTGTCGTAGATGACGCACTCCACCGTGTCGGCGAAGACGTACACCGTGACGCGGGTCTCCTGGTCCAGTTCCCTGGAGCGGCGGGCCAGGTAGGCGATCTGCTGGTCGGCGACGTCGACGACCTTGCGGCTCAGGTGCGACATGGACGAACTGGCGTCCAGCACGAGAGCAACGTGATTGATGTAGTTCTGGTTTCCGGACATGACAGCTCCCCCTCGTTCGGCCGACGTGATGCTCCTACCGTCTCACCCGCCACTGACAATCGATCTTGTCGGCGCGGGCAGGCGGCGCTCAGCCGTGCGGTCGTCCCGGGGGCGGTGATGATGCCTCCGGGGTGTGCCCCGTGTCCGGTCGGTGCCCGGCTTGTGAAGCCGCGTCCCGGCTGCTCGGAGCCGTGCGGTCGTTCCGGGGCGCGGCGATGAGGCCCTGGAGTCTGCCCGGTGCCCGGTGTCCGGTCGGCGGCCGGTTCGCGGAGCCGTATCCGGCTGCCGGCGGGCCGGGCCGGTGCGCGGCGGGCTGCCGTGCCGGTGATACCCCCGGACCGCGACCGGCTCCGCCTCGCCCCCGGGCCGTGAGCCTTTCCGCCGCCGCCCGGGCGGCTCGGCCCGGTGGCCGTCTCCCGCTCGCCCCACCGCGCGCGGAGGGCTGCCAGGGGCGCCCGCCCCTCGGCGGGGAGCGCGACCGGGCGCTGAACTCCCTTTCCCGTGCTGCCGGTTGAGAGGGCTGTCGCCGCCGGCCGCGTCGGTGAGGCCGCCGGCCCCGCGCGGCGGAGGTGTGCGGTCGCCGGCCGCACCGGTCCGTCCTGCTCTCCGGCCGGGGTACGAAGAGGCCTTCCGCCCGCGGCAGCTCACCGGTGTCCGCCCGCGGGCGGGTCCCAGCGGACGGACCCCCCGGCCGGACGGCGCTCCTTTGGGGCCCGCTGGAGGCCCTGGAGCCGCCTGGCCGGTCAACCCGGCCTACGGGCAGGGCTGTTGGCGGTCGGCGCCGCGGCCGCGTCAGTGTGCCAGCAGGGCTTTGGCGCGCTGCGTGAGCAGGGGCATCAGACGCTCGCGCCATGTCTTGAGGTGGACCATGCCGCTGGACATCCCGCCGTGGGCGTACTCCTTGCGGTAGACGGCCTCGGACTCGTCCCGGGCGAGGTCGACGCCCACGGCCTGGTCGAACGCCGCTCGCAGCAGGGCGGTGACGTCGTCGACCGACGGCGGGACCTCGGTGTGGGACAGCCGTTCGCGCAGGGTCCGCCACACGTGGGTGTCGCCGCGCAGGCCCCACCTTTCGGGTTCGGGGTCGAAGAGGACGGCCATGGTCATGGCCGGTGCGTCAGCGGGTGTTTCGTGCGCCATGGGGGCAGTCTCGCAAAATCCGCGGCGCCGGCTCCAGCGGTGCCCGGCGGCGCGAAACCCCCACCAGGCGGCGCGGCTTGTGTCGGGCCTTCGTACGGCGCCGCCCGGTACCGCGCCGCCGCGGACGGGCGTGGCAGTCGTGGCAGCCGTGGCAGCCGTGTCCACGGGGCTCAGGGGGCTCAGGGGGCTGCCGGGCCGGAGACCGCGGTGTCGACGGAGGCGTAGGTCACGCCGTGGTCGGCCAGGGCCTCGGCGACGATTCCGCCGGTGGTGGTGAGCGCCAGGAGGATGTGCTCGTCGCCGATCTCCCGGTCCTTGCGGGCGAGCGCCACCCGGAGGGACTGCACCAGGACACTCTTGGCCTCCCGCGAGAAGGGCCGGCGGCCCGGCCACCGGCCGGGGTCCTTGTGGCCGCCCGCCAGCGCGCCTGTGCCGTGGGTCTGTTCCACCCGCGCCACGAGCGCGCCGAGGTCGATGCCGAGGCCGGCCAGGGCCTCCGCGTCCGCCCGGGAAAGGCCCGCCCGGCGCCGGGCGTCGGCCAGGGCGGCCAGCAGGGACGGCCGCCGTCCGGGCGGGCACAGCTGCCGCAGCGCGGCCGCGGCCGGGGTGTCGTCCCGGTCGAGCAGGGCCAGCAGCAGATGCTCGTGCGTGACGGCCCTCGCGCCGTCCCGCTCCGCGTGCTCGACCGCGCCCTTCACCACCGAGCGTGCGGCTTTCGTGAACCGTTCGAACATCACTGCCTCCCGTGCTTCTTGTGGACGGCCTGCCGGCTGACTCCCAGTTCGGTCGCGATCTCCTGCCACGACCATCCCTGGCTGCGCGCGCTGCGCACCTGGACGGCTTCCAGCTGTTCCAGCAGCCGCCGCAGAGCGGAGACGGCCCGCAGCCCGACCCGGGGGTCGCGGTCGCCCGCTCGTGCGGCGAGATCGGTCGCATCGGTCATGGTGTCAACTTACGTTGACACCTCTCGCGGTGTCAACTTTCATTGACACACCGCTGCGCCGCCCCACCCGAACCCAGCCCCTGCCCGGCCCCTGCCTGGCCTCGTCCGCGCGCACGGCGCGCACGGCGCGCCGGCGGACGGTGGGCGTGGTGCGCGGGGCCGCTTCAGGTGTCATCGGCCCACCTCGTCGCTGGACGGCTCGGCCTGCCGGCGGGCCCGCAGCCCTCCGTCGCTGTCGGGCGAGGACAGCGACGGAGCAGAGGGGCGCGTTCATCGGCGTACACGGGCATAAGCGCCGCGGCTTCGGCGCCGGCCAGTCGGGCAGCCGGCTCGGGGAAGTCGTCTTCGTCAGCGACGGCGCTGCGAAAAAGAACCATGTCCTGGCTCGCCGGCTGCCGACGGCTCCACCGACGCGACGAACCCAACGCCGAGCACTTCCTCGCCTTTGTCGGCATCGCGGCGATCCTCATCGGTTTCGTCGGCTCACACGACGGCATGGCATGACTCGAGTCCCGGATCAGCCAGCGTGTCCCAGCGACACCTGCTCATAGCCCCCGTCCCGGAACACGAACACGGTCGGCTCCGTGTCGTACTCGTGTCGCGTGTAGCCCCCATGTCCCGGGGTTGCGACGTGTGGCGCGAGAGGCCTCAGCAGTGCATCGAGTAGCGGCAGGTTGTCGTCGACCCAGTAGGTACGCGCGAAGAGTTCCCACATGGGGCGGCCGAGCTCGTCCACCATCTCCGAGCCGAGCTCCGCATGGTCGCACTATCCCCTCCTGGCAGTTCGCTGCCGGGATACGTGAGGAACAGCGGCCAAGGATGCTCCTCCTCATCAAGGTCCTCGGGACAGTCGGACTCCATGCCCAGATGCCGGCGACAGGCGGCCAGGGCGGACTCAGGGGTGTCGTTTCGCAGGAAGCAGGACAAGACGATCTCGTAGTGCTCGCTCATGGCGCGCATGGTGAGGCCGCCCACTGACACCAACGACTCCCACAGGGAGCGGGCCACATCCCCACAACAACGGCGCGAGCCCTCGCCAGGACCGACCACAACCCACGACGTCTGAACCCGACACACTGCGACCAGACCCGGGCAGCTCACCTGCCGTACAAGAAAGACCGGGCGGGGACGAAGAGTTCGTGGCCGGTGGGGAAGCGGACGCGTACTCCGGACTGCGTCCATGTGGTGGACTCGATCCCCTTCGCGCCCAGGACGGTGTCGATGTCCACCCAGTGCCCGTAGGACATGTTCGGACTCCTGCCGATCACCATCGTGGAGGAGTGCCGCCCGGACAGGGTGTGCCGGTGCACCAGCTCGAGGACGTGCGGGAAGCCGTCGGGGTAGGCCACCGATGCGGGAGCCTTGCTGCGGTAGGTCACCTCGCTCTGCGGCCACCAGATGACGGTCAGGAACGCGGCGGTCAGCAGGACGCCCGCGACGCCGCCCAGCAGCATCCTGCCGATCCCGGCGGCCCGGCGGGGTCGCGCGGTCGGGGCGGGTGGGCCGGGGATGGACGTAGCGGGGATGGACGTGCCGATGATGCCCCTCCAGGGTTGGCAGCCGGCGCTGCTGCGCTCCGGCCGGCCGGAGCGGCTCTGGAAGGAGGACGCGGAACCGGACCGATCGGTTGTGGCGAGCACCGGGCCCGGTGGCGAAAGGGCTCATCCCCGCGCCCGGCACCGGGGGAGGGATGCCGCCCGGCGGGCGCGGTACCGCCACCGCGCCCGCACGCCTCCGGTGCCCGCCAGGACCGGTCCGGGCGCCCGTGAACCGGACCGGGCGCCGTGAACCGGACCGGCGGCACCGGCCGACGCGCTCACCACGCGCGTTCGTCACGCGCGTTCGTCACGCGCGTTCGTCACGCGCGTTCGTCACGCCGGCCGGCACCCGCAGTTCGGCACCCGCAGTTCGGCACCCGCAGTTCCGCACGAGGCCAGGCAACCGGACGAGGACCGGGCCCGCAGGACCGAGCCGATGCGGCCGGCACCCGGGCAAGGTCAGAGCGCCGCTTCGGCACGAGGCCAGGCAACCGGACAAGAACCGAGGCCCGCAGGACCGAGCCGATGTGACCGGCACCCGGGCAAGGTCAGAGCGCCGCTTTTGCCCCGGCCGCCGTCTGCGCCCGCGCACCGCTCCCGGTCTCCTGCCGTACGACCCGCCGGCGCCGCGCCGGCACGCCCGCGGTCGGGTGGGCGACACCCCAGGCCGCGCCCTTGCAGATCAGTTCCTTGTAGAGGGCGGCCACCCGGCCCGTCAGGGCCCGCTCGACCGCCCGGTCGTCGGCGGTGACGAACTGGATCAGGCCCTCCTTGCGGCCCAGGGAGACGCACTGCTGGAAGTAGCGGATGGGGACGCGCGGGACCTTGGTGCCGGCCAGGCGGGCGGCGATGGCGTCGGCGGCCTGCCAGGCCATCGGGACACCCGAGGCGCAGGACATGCGCAGCGGCTTGCCGCCCGGGCCGATCGCCATCGCGGCGTCGCCCACGGCGTACACATCGGGGTGGGAGAGCGAGCGCATCGTGCTGTCGACCACGATCCGGCCCCCCTCGGTGAGCTCCAGGGCGGTGGCCCGGGCGACCGGGTGGACGGCGAAGCCGGTGGTCCACACCGTGACCTCGGCGGGCAGCCTCCGGCCGTCGGCCGCCGTCACACCGTCCGCGTCCACGGCGGTGACCGCGGTGTGCTCGTGGACGGTGATGCCGAGCTGGTCCACCACCTTGCGCAGGTGAGCGCGGCCCTTGTCCGAGAGCCAGTCACCAAGGGCGCCGCGGACGGCCAGGGCGACGTCCAGGTCCGGGCGGGCCTCAGCGATCTCGGTCACAATCTCCAGCCCGGTCAGCCCGCCGCCGACCACGACCACGGACCCCCTCGCCTCCAGGGCGGCCAGACGCTCGCGCAGGCGCAGCGCGCCGGGCCGGCCGGCGACCTCGTGGGCGTGCTCGGCGACGCCGGGGACACCCCCGCCGTTCCAGCCGCTGCCCAGGGCGTAGACCAGCGTGTCGTACGCCAGCTCCTCCTCCTGCCCGGTGCCGTCCACGGCCGCGAGCGTCACCGCCTTGCGCTCCACGTCCACGCCCGTGACCTTGGCGAGCTTCAGGGCCACGCCCGTGCCCGCGAACATCTCGCGAAACGGCCGGGGGGTGAGGTCCTGGCCGGCCGCCAGCTGGTGCAGCCGGACCCGCTCGACGAAGTCCGGCTCCGGGTTGACCAGGGTGATGGTGACGTCCTCGCGGCGCAGCCGCCTGGCGAGGCGGCCGGCGGTGACGGCTCCGGTGTAGCCGGCTCCGAGGACGACGATGCGGTGCTGCATGGGCCTGCTCCTGTCTGCGAGGTGGTGCCGCGGTCCGTCGCGGTGTCGCCCCTTGAACCGGACAGCCCGGCGTTTCCTGACAGGAACAGGATGTGAAGCACATCACACCGCCCCGGGAGGGGTGTCACAGGACGTACAGAGGAGACTCCCCGCGGCCCGCCGCGGCCCACCGCTCGCTCGCACGCACGAGCTTGTCCGGGTTGACCTGACTGCGCACCGCGACGATGCCCTCCGCGGTGACCTCCAGACACGTCACCCCCACCACACGGCCGTCCACCACCGCCACGACCGCCGGCCCGCCGTTGGCCGTCGCGGCATAGATCTCGGGCGCGCCGCCCACATAGGCCCGCTTGGCCCGGCTGGGCTTGAACAGCCCGCGCAGAAACGTGGCGACCGCGAGCGCACCCTCGAACGCCTTCGCCCGCGCCGGAACCTTCCCGCCGCCGTCACCGACCGAGACGGCGTCCTGCGTGAGCAGACGTACGAGAGGCTCGGTACGGCCACTGGTCGCCGCGGCCAGGAACTCCTCGACGATCCTGCGGGCGGCGGCCTCGTCGATCTCCGTGCGCGCCCTGCCGTCGGCGACGTGCTTCTTGGCCCGGTGATAGATCTGCTGGCTGGCGGCCTCGGTGATGTCGAGGATCTCGGCGATCTCCCGGTGCGGGTAGTCGAACGCCTCCCGCAGCACGTACACCGCCCGCTCACCCGGTGACAGGCGCTCCAGCAGCACCAGGACGGCGTACGACACCGACTCGCGCTGCTCGGCGGTGTCCGCCGGGCCCAGCATCGGGTCCCCGGCGAGCAGCGGCTCGGGAAGCCACCTGCCCACATACGTCTCACGCCGCATGCGCGCCGAACCGAGCTGGTTGAGACAGAAGTTGGTGAGCACCTTCGTCAGCCACGCCTCAGGCACCATGATCCGCCCGGCGTCAGCCGCCTGCCAGCGCAGAAACGTCTCCTGCACCGCGTCCTCCGCCTCGCTCGCGGAACCGAGCAGCCGGTAGGCAATGGCCTCCAGCCGGGGCCTGGCAGCCTCGAACCGATCCACATCACTCATGATCAGGGCCATGCCCGCGATCCTAACGGCCCCCGGCGGGGAGCGGGCCGCCGCCGGCCGGAAGGTGCTCACCACGCCGTACGGACATCACGCTTCAGGCCCGCCGCCGGCGGGAATCAGGCGTCCGCGTAGGGGGCGGCGAACTCCTCACCGGGCGGGACGACGGTGATCACGTCGCTCAGCACGCCGTCGGGGGCGGCGACGATGAAGTGGCGCTGGCCGAACTCCTCCGTACGCAGCGGCAGTACCTCCCGCAGGCCGCCCCCCGCCACGAGCCGCCGGTGCTCGCCGTCCACGTCGTCCACCTCGAAGTTCACCAGCAAACCGCCCCCGAGCGCGATGCGGTGGCCCTCGGGAACGGTCGGCTGGGCACGGTCGAGGAGGGCCGGCTCGTACTGCGGGGCGTCCGCGCGGCGCAGACTGACGTACCAGTCCACCTCGAAGGCCACCTCGAACCCGAGGCGGCGGATGGAGAAGTCGCGGGAGCCCGCCACGTCCCGGGTGGCGAGCACAACACGTCGCCACCGCAGCCCACCAACACCACGACCTCCGGGAACAACTCCGCGCCGGCTGCCACGCCTTCCTCGCCGCCGCCGCCACCGACCGGCAGTCCGCCAGATCCTGCTGATCGACGCACCCACCCACCGTCCTCGACCGGAACCAGTGGCGCACCCTGGACGAACAGTCCTCCGCCCAGCACCTCACACACGCCCTGACAGCACTCGCCACAGCCGGACTCATCACCCCCCAACCGATCGAACCCCTGGCCCACCTCCTCTCCGGAGCGATGAACGAAGCCGCCCTCTGGATCGCACGCGGCGGCGACCCACAAGCCGCCGAACAGGCCCTCGACCAACTCCTGACAGGACTCCACCCCCCGGCCTGACCCCTACCAACCCCCGCGCGGCACACCCGGCCACCCACCCCACCCACAGACACAAGACTGATCGCCCCGCCCGGCCGCAATCCGCGGCCGCTTCGGGCCCAGCCTGGCCCCGGTGAGCCAGCACAACCCCCCCCGGGACCGTTCCCCGCGAGCCGACCGGCCCCGAGCGGTGAACATCACCCCCCCCTGACGCCGGCTGCCTCACCACTTCGCTCAAGGGCGCCGGCGACGCCGCAGAACGGCACAGGAAAGACCGACAGCCGCACCCGCCGCAAGGACGATGCCGGCCCCCGTCTCGAGGCCGCTGGGCCCAGCTGCGCCGCCCACTCCGCCCTGAGCGCCGCGACTGGGCATCACAGTCGGACCGACAGACGTGGACGTGGACGTGGACGTGGGTGTCGGCACGGACGTGCGCGTCGACGTCGGCGTCGGCGTCGGTGTGGGTGTGGGTGTGGGTGTGGGGAAGGTGCTCCCTCTCCTCGGCAGCACCTCGCAGGCGATGCCGTCATCCGGCCCCTGGTCCTCGTCGAGCCGGTGCGGGTCACTGCGGTCCATCTCGAAGACGGCCTGGGCGTCTTCCTGGAAGCGAAAATCGCGGCAGTCGAGATCCTCTTGAGCATGCGCCGCTCCACAGAGCGGCGCGACGGCAACGAAAGCCAGAGCTATACCGGCCACGGCAGTACGGCGATTCACCTGGACCTCCTCATACTCCCCGAGACGGTCGCTTCGACCATAGAAGGACTGCCTCCGCCAGGCGCTGAAAAGTAGGCCGAACGGGTACGGCACAGCGTGAGATCACCCCCTGCCCAAGCCCAGCCCCTGACCACCACCGCCCAGCAAGACAGGCACCACACACCCCCCTCCCGCCGACGGCAGGCCATGCCCACAGCCCCCGCCACCCCCACCGTGCGGGATCCACCGGGCCACAAGTCGCACAGCGCACGGCCGCCACATTCGCTCGCTCAGGCCAACCTCAACGAGCCGGCACGAGCCGCTCGTACACCGCCACGAGTGGCCCGCGGTCCGCGACCCGCCACCACTGGCCAGCCCACCTCCGAGAAAGGAACCACGCCTTCTCGGTGCACGTATCCAGGTCCCTGAGCTCGCCGAGCGTCCAGGCGGCGTGGACCGGCGTGCAGTTCACCGCCACCTGCGGCAGCCGCGAACCCCTCGCATCCCATCCTGGTAGACCCGAACCGGCGCGAAAGCCAGCGTGAACACCGCCACTGACCGAGGGGCATGGAAACACCCACTGCGCTCCAGGCCCCTTGGGCACTGACACCGGCGCATACGCGCCGAACGACCACAAGACGCCGACCCCGTCGACCGATACGGCGATCAGGCCGACGCCCTCCAGGATCTCCAGCCCGCGGTCGTACGCCGGGTCGGCGGCCGCCGCCTCCGCGTTGGTCCAGAAACGGGCGTGCGGCCCATAGCGGGCGGGCAGAGTGCGGGCGTCGATCAGCACCGCCTCCCGGCGGGGCCGGGTTCCGACTGCCACTCCTCGGTCAGGACGGGAAGGAGGTGACGAGCGAACTCGCAGACGGCCAAGGGACCGAACGGACAGGCAGGCAGGGCCTGCCGGACCTCGCTGTCGCTGACCCCATCGAGTACCGTCCAGCCGCGAGGATCGCGGACCGTGCGGTGCATCACGGCAAGGGCGCCCCAGGCCCAACCCCCGTCACTTTGCGGGCCCATCGCGACGAACACAGAGACATCGTCGAGCAGACGCAAAGCCACCGCGTTCCAGGAACGGTCCTCGCGCGTGGACATCCCGCCACCGTAGAAGGAAGCGACGTGCTCCATGTCTGCAACCTGCCATGGCCCTGAGCTGTCCAGACGGGAATACCGCGCGGGCCCCTGCCTTCCAGACACAGGGCTTGTCGTTCAACCCGACCGTGGACGGGGCTCGGGCGGTGGTCCGATCTCGTCGTCATGCCATTCCAGCCCGACGGCCCGCCCGGCATCGAGCAGTGCTTCGTATGTCCGTGCAGCGATCATGAGCTGGGGGAAGTCCCAGTCGAACTCGCGGTCGGGGCTGCGGCTGCTGTCCGCGTAGATGATGGCGTCACGCGCACCGTAGAGCGTGGTGTGCTGAGCCATCTCCCGCCAGGGGAAGAACCCCATCTCGGGAAAAGTCGCTGCAGCCCGCGCGAGGACATCCGCACCGACGGCGGGTTTGCCCGCGACCCAACCCAAACTGCGCGGCAGGCGCACGACACTGAGCTGCAGGGCGAACTCCGAGAGCGAACGGCTCTGCTGGAACCATCCCGGCCCGCTCCCGTCCGGATCGTCGTCGACCAGCACCACCGGATCGGACTGGGACGCCGGTGAGGCGGGGTAGGCCCAGCGGTTACAGCCCTGGCCTTCGGCCAGGAAGGCGTGAAGGAGCGCATCGGCCGCAACACCGCCGGCGTGGACCGGCATCCGCGGGACCTGCTCTTCGGGCGGCAACAACCACTGAACATCGAAGAGCTCCGGCGCACGCACGACGGCATTACACGACGACGCAAGCCACTCGAGCAGCGCAGCGGGTACAGGCCCACCCACCTCCCGCACCCCGCCCCCCGGCTGCGCTCCCCGCACCTCCGAGAGACCCCACTCCCGCTGAAACTCCTCCAGAAGGCTCCACCGCGTACGGCCCGGATTACTCAGGCGCTCCGCGAAGCAACGGTAGTCGACGATCACGGCTTCCTTCCATCCCCACAAGGCCCATCGGGGCCGATCACCACTGCCTGAAACCCCATCATTCCTCTCGAGCGAACGGGCAGACCCGGCGGGTCTCTCTCGCTGCCCGGCGACCGGCACAGCTTCAAGGACGCCCCGCGCGACCGGCCACAGCCGGCGCGGGCCCCTGCGCCTCACCGGCCACCGGTTCCACCCCGAGCACCCCCAGCACCTTGCGCCGGTCCTCGAGCACGAGCTCACTCACCTCCGCCGCCGTGACACCCGCACACGGCCGGCCGCCGAGACACGCGCGGGTATGGCAGTCACCCTTGCCTCCGCTCTCCCGCCCACCCGGCCCATCGCCGCGACCGCTCTGACTGCCTGGACGAACACCGCTGCTCCGCCCCGGTGGACCACACTCGCCTGCGACACAGCCGCAGCGCGGGCCCGCGGCCCAGCCAGCAGGGCCGCCAGGGGGAGCATCGACATCACCGACGAGCGCGCCACGTCCCCGACCGCCCGATCCTGAAACCTCACCCGCGCCAGGCACCCGCACCCGCGCCCGCGACTGCCCGTTGACGAGAATGGGCAGCGCTCCAAGAGCACGGCGTGGGAGCGTCGGCGTCGAGGAACATCCTTCTGCTGTGGACCTGAGACCGGAGTTGATGCCCCCGCCCGCCACTCGCCAGCGCCCAGAGGAGCTTCGCGCCGACGTGGACCGGATCGCCGACCTGCTGGAAGCCGGCCCGGAGGCGGCCGACGAGGCAATCGCGGCCTTCAACGCCATGACCGGTCATGACTACGGGGCGCTCGACTTCGCCGAGTGCCACGGCAGCAGGAGTCCGGAGGAGTTCACACGAGAGGCGGCCAGGCCGGCTCGCCCCGTCGTTGCGGATATCGCCCAGGCCGAACTCGTGGAGATCGTACGCAGAGTCCTGACGGCCGACCCCGAGAGTGACTACTATCTGCGGCTTCTCGAGGCGAACGTGCCGCATCCCCGGGTAAGCGACCTGCTCTTCCACCCCTCGGAGAAACATCAGGACACGTCTGCGGAACAGATCGTCGACGAGGCTCTGAAGTACCGGCCGATCACCCCCTGAACTACGCGGGAAAGCCAACCCTGACTCCGCACCCGACATCGGGACTGTCGTCGTCCCGGCGCCACGCCGGTCGAGGATGGACAGGCGCGACTTCCAGAACTCCGCGGCGCGGCCACTCCGCGGGATGGCGCGAACACCCAGGCGACAAGGCCACTGCGGAACCCCATGGCCGCTGGGGCACCGACACGGCGGTTGCGCCACCGCCTCAGGAGCGGAAGGCGGCAACGGGCGACCGGGGACAGCCGGCCGACCGGTCTTGAGAACGACAGCCACCTTCGGCGGGCAGTCAGGGCGCGAGCGCAGCACCTCCGAAGCCCTACGCGGCAACCGACCCCCGAGCCCGGCCCCCACGACCAGCCGCCAATCGATCCGGAACGGCTCCTTGAAGATCGACCGCATGACCCACTGCACCCCCAGGGCGGACGGTCCGTGCGATGCGCGGCGCGCAGGCGGCGCAGCAGCGCGCCCGTGCCGAGCCGGCGCTCGGCCGCGCAGTCGAGAAACGGTTCCGGATCGGCCTCGGCCAAGGCCGCGACGACATCGGCGTCGGCCGGGCCGCCACGGCCGGGCAACAGCGCGACGAGGCCCCGCACCCGGGCCGCCCCGCCCGCGGCACACACGGTCCCCCAAGCGGTCGCGCGAGCCGTCGGCGGGTGCTCGCCACGCCGGTCAAGCAGGGCGGGCCGCCGCAAGGTCGACGTCACCCGAGAACAACCCCGACGATGACGGTCCTGGTGATACGAACGGCCGGCCGCAGCGGCGAGAGAATCCCGTATCCGCAACAGACACCACGCCTCGTACCCCAGCCGATGGCTGCCCAGCAACGCCCCATCGACCTCAGGAACGTCGAGGTCGAACAGGGCTCGCTGGATGCCGGCACTGCCGACTGCGTGCGCGAGGGCGGCCCGCAGCCTCATGCCACCCAACCGCTGGACGGCCTCCATGACGGGGGTAGGCGGGTCGAACCCCATGAAGAACAGGGCCGGATCGATGCCCAGCCAGGCCTCCAGAGCCGCGGGCCGCTGATGGTACGGAATCAGCGTCGCCAGACAGGCGAGACGGAACCGGTTGGTCATCCGCTGATTCGGCGTCAGTTCCATGTACGCACACACCCGCACCGTTCCTCCAGCACCGCAGCCACCGCCGGACCCCCGGCACCCCACAAGACGCCCCCAGCCTGCGGAGGCGTCGGCCTGACCCCTGGCCCAGAGCTCGCCGACGCCCTCGGCACGCCCGCCCAACCTCCAGCAATTCACCCTTCGCTCGACACCTGGAACGCGACCTCGACACCGTCACCACCCGACACTCACAGCCACCGAACTCCGGAGTCATCGACGGCCCTGTCACTCCACGGCCAGGATCCACGCGCGCATGCGCCACCTCGCCCGCCCGCACAGGCCGCTTCCCTCTCGTCGATGCCCAGGACGTCGACGCCATCGACGACTGGCTTTGTTCACGACGTCGAGCAGCAGGCTTCACGAGATTGGGAGGCACCTGGAGGCCGTCGAGATCCGAACGAGCCCAGCCGCCCGAGCCGAGGGCGGACGCCGCGCCCATGTCAACGGCGCGATTCTCGGCCGTGCCTTCGGCTCCAGTGATCACCCGCTGTATCTGCACAGGGCCAGCCTGAACCCCGATGCGACCTGGGCGAGGGCCTACTGAACGAATGGCGCAGCGGGGCCCGACCCTCTGGACCCCTGCCAGCGGCGGGACACGAGCGCAGCAGCACCGGCCGCCACCCAGGCAGAGGCGGCCCGTACCAGCGCGCCGAGGACCACTGGCGACCGCGCCCGGGGACGGGTCAGCTGACTGCGACCGCGTCTTCTCGGCGCACCGGGCGGGTCGGTTGTCCTGCCCGGTGCGTGGGGTGGCGTCAGGCGTTGGTGCCGTCGTGTGCGAGGTTGCCGCCCAGTTCGCGGGAGGCTTCGACCTGGGCGAGGAGTTCCCTGGCCTTGGCCGAGACGCCCTCGATGGCGTCGGCGCCGGCGACGAAGCGCAGCGGCGGCTGCTCCTGGCCGGCGAGGGTCAGCAGGGCGTGGGCCAGCTTGACGGGGTCGCCGGGCTGCTGCCCGTTGATGCTCTTCCAGGCTTCGACCGTGGCGGTGGTGCGCTCGGCGTAGTCGTCGATGGTCGGCTCGGGCCAGGTCGTGGAGGCGTCCACAAGCAGCTCCGTGCGGAAGTAGCCGGGCTCCACGATCGTGGTGCGGATGTTGTACGGGGCGATGTCGTGGTGCAGGGCTTCCATCCAGCCCTCGACGGCGAACTTGGACGCGGCGTAGGCGGAGGTGAACTCCGTGCCGACCTGACCGGCGAGTGAGGAGAGGGTGATGACGTGACCGTCGCGCTGAGCGCGCATGACAGGCAGCACGGCGCGGGTGACGTTCATCGGGCCGAAGAGGTTGGTCTCGATCTGCTGCCGCATGTGCTCCGGGGAAACCTCTTCGAAGTAGCCGGCGAAGAAGTTCCCGGCATTGTTGATCAGGACGTCGATGCGGCCGAACCGGTCTACGGCAGCCTGCGCGGCCGCGCGCGCGTCGTCCAGGCTGGTGACGTCCAGCCTGGTGACCAGCAGGTTGTCCTGCGGGCCGCCCAGGGCCTTCTCGACCTCCTCGGGGCGGCGGCCGGTGGCGACGACCTGGTGGCCGGCCGCGAGGGCATGGCGAACGATGTCCGTGCCGAGACCACGTCCGGCACCGGTGACGAAAATGACCTTGCTCATGAGGGATTCCTCCTCGGATGCCGCGTGCGGCACCCGCGGGTCGGGGAAGTTGGCGGGTTGCGTCGGCCAGGCTGTGGCGGATCGGTGACGGAGGTGCTCACGCCTGTTCGGTGGGCATGATCCACAGCTCGCCGACGGCGGCGTGGCGGGGACGGGTGACCATGTAGGCGACGCCGTCGGCGATGTCCTCGGCGGCCAGGACCTCGGTCCCCTCGAAAAAGGGGTCGATCAGTTCAACGCGGACTTCGGGCTTATTGTGCGTACCCAGTTCACTCTCCACGGCGCCCGGCTCCAGGACACCGACGCGCACATGGCGCTGGGTGACTTCCTGGCGCAGAGACTCGGTGAAGGCGTGCACCCCGAACTTGGTGACGTTGTAGACGCCGAAGCCCCGGCTCGCCACCCGGCCGGCGTACGAGCCGATGTCGACGATGTCAGCGACCTGGCGCGGACCCTGCTCGGCGGCCTTCAGCAGATGCGGCAGGGCGGCGCGGGTGATGTAGAGCAGACCCTGGACGTTGACGGCGATCATGCGGTCCCACTCCTCGGCATCCGCGCCGACGACGGGCCCCAGAAGCATCAGGCCGGCATTGTTGACCAGGGAGTCCAGCCGTCCGAACCGGTCGACCACCTGCTGTACGGCGTCCTCGGCCTGGAGGCGGTCGGTGATGTCCGCCGCCACCACCGCAGCGGTGCCGCCCGCCTGCTCGATCTCGGCAGCAAGAACTCCCAGGCGGTCCCTGCGGCGAGCCACGAGCGCCACCGAGGCACCGTCCCCGGCGAGCCGGCGGGCGGTAGCGGCCCCGATGCCGCTGCTCGCGCCGGTGACGAGCGCGACAGTGCCGATCAACTTCGAACCCATAGGGGGTGTCCTCTTCTCCAGACGTACGGCGTAAGGGCAGACGGCGGGCAGCGGCAGCGACGATCTCCTACAGCCGTCACGGCGCGTACTTCTCGAACGATCAGTGCCGTGCACCGGGCCCGCTATCCAAGGCAACCACCCACGAACGCCCCGTGGGCCGCCGTAAAGGGCACCGCTCTTCCAGGGGTCTGCCAGTACCCCCTTTCACCACGCTGACCCGCCAGGTACCGCCGTACCGTGGACCCATGGACCCCAGCAGCGAGATCCGCGAGTTCCTGCGCACCCGCCGGGCCCGGATCACCCCCGAACAGGCCGGCCTCGCCCCGCACAGCGGCCCGCGCCGCGTCCCGGGGCTGCGCCGCGAGGAAGTCGCCCAGCTCGCCGGAGTCAGCGTCGACTACTACATCCGTCTGGAGCGGGGCCGCACCCAGGGCGTCTCCGAAACCGTCCTGGAGGCCGTCGCCCGCGCCCTGCACCTGGACGAAGCCGAACGCGCCCACCTCTTCGACCTCGCCCAGCCCACCGCCACCACCCGGGCCCGCCGTAAACGCCCCCTCGCCCCCCAACGGGTCCACCCGGTCCTCTACCGGACCCTGGACTCCCTCAGCGTCCCCGCCGTGGTCCAGGGGCGGCGCACGGACATCCTGGCCGCCAACCGGCTCGCCCACGCCCTCTACACCGACTTCGAAGCCCGACCCCGCCGCGAACGCAACTTCGCCCACTTCGTCTTCCTCGACGAAGCCGCCCGCGCGCTGTACGCCGACTGGGAGCGGGTCGCCGACGACTGCCTGGCCATGCTGCGCCTGTACGCCGGACGCCACCCCGACGACCCGCAGCTCACCGAGCTGATCGGGGAGCTGTCCCTCCACAGCGACGCCTTCCGCCGCATGTGGGCCGACCACGACGTCCAAGCCCACACCACCGGCACCAAACGCCTCCACCACCCGCTCGTCGGCGACCTCACCCTCGACTACCTGGTCCTGGCCGTCGAAGGCGACCCCGAACAGACCCTCACCATCTACACCCCCGAACCCGCCTCCCCCTCCGCCGAAGCCCTGGCCCTCCTCGCCAGCTGGACCCACACCCCCGCCTCCCGGCCGCAGGCTCCCGAAAAGACACACAACCCGGCCGGCTGACCCGAGAGCCCCCGCCACGCAGCGGCACCGAACCCCAGCGGGAGTCGGCCCGGCGAGGTTCGGCATGATCGTTCTCACTGATAACCGCCGCTGGATCGATGTCCCCCGAGGCCGTAGTCAGCGAACTCACCTCGACGCTCTCGCGCCAGCAGGAGGATACGAACAGTCACCAGCCTTCCCGCCTCCCGGAGTAATGAACATCTGCTGCTCGTTCTCGGGTTCTGGCTCGCTTTCCGTGACACGGTCACGGTTAGTGATCAGTGCGTGCTTCGAGTACCTGGAGAATCTGGTGCACTTCCTGGCGCCACTGGTCGGCTTCGGCGCTGTCCACCCAGCCCGTCGCCATTTCTGATCCGTCCTGGAGTACCCGGTTCAGGGCGAGCCTGGCCGACGCGCGGAGCGATGCCGGTAGATGGGGCAGCGGTTCCCTCAGACCGTCATCAGGATCGATCAGGATGGGGCTGTCCGGGATGGTGCTTGCGACGAGAGCACCAGCAGCAACGGCTTCGGCGCCGTCCCCGCCATCGACGCGTGCTCCTGAGCTGGTGACTCGTTGGAATGCCCGCTCCAGCACGTCGATGACCTGCTGGTGGGCGAGTCCCTCAAGTTCATCGACAAAGTCTGCGGCGAGGTCGCTGTCGAACGGGCCGGTTCCCCACGTTCCCATGCATGGCTCCTGGTATGGCTGTCTCGGACGAAGGCAGGATTCCAGGCGCCTCTGACATCGGTCATGGGGCGAGGAGGACTCGCTTACGGAGCAGTGCGAAGCTGGCACGTCCGAACATCTGGCGCTTGAGCATCTTGATCCGGTTGACGTGTCCTTCGACGACGCCGGAGTTCCAGGGCAGGGTGAGGCCGGCGATGACCGCGTCGCGGTCTCGGTCGATGCCGGCCGCGAGCGTGTGGAGGCTGGGCCGGTCGTCCTGGCGGACGGCGTCGAGCCATTGTGGGAGCCGTTCGCCCTGGCGCTCGGTGAGCATCTGGGCGAAGGACCGGACGTGACCGGTCAGGGCGTCGAGTTCGGGGCAGTTGGCCAGGACGGCCTTGAGCCGGAGCTGTTCGATCTCGGTCAGCGTCTCCGGTCGGCTGAGGATCCATCTCGTCACCACGCGGGGTGCCGGTGGCTGTGCGGTGACCGGCCGCGGTGAGGTGCGCTTTCCCACAGGTAGGCGCTGACCCGGCCGTAGCTTCCTCGGTAACCCAAGGGCACGATCTCTTCCCAGGGTGTCCAGGCGTTGGTACAGCCCTCGTCCCACCGCCCGTCCAGGTAGGGCTTGTGCTCGTCGAGGACGGAGGTCCGGTTGTGCTGCCACTGGCCGCGAAAGAGGTCTTCCGGCCTGGCAGCGTCGGCGAGGCTCTTGACGGTGCGGTGGGTCATGTGGAGCTGGCGCCCGATGGAGCGGCGGCTGTGGCCGGCTTCCAGCAGCGCGTGGACGGTGGCGTGTCTGGCCCGGATGCGGTTGGCGAACCGGTCGCTCCGCCATGGGGAGTGCGCTTCCTCTTCAGGCGGCGTCGGTTCGTCGGCGTTCTCCTCTCGATCGGGGACCAGGACGCGCAGGCACTGGCGGTGGCGGGCGACAGCCCGCTCCGCGGCATCGCCGAGGTTGTTCCACAAATGCCATCGGTCAGCGGCCTGGACAGCCTGGGGCGCCCCGGCCGTGGCGCCTTCCGCGAAAAACGGCGCGCGATCCCGGCAGGTGACCTCGATCCCGGGTCGCTTCGCCAACCACGCAGCCAGGCTCGACGCCTCCCGGTCAGGCAGCAAGCCCACCGGCCGGCGGGTCTCGACGTCGACGAGCACCGTGCCGTAGACCCGTCCTTTGCGTGCGGCGTACTCATCGACGCCAACCACCCTTGGGGTCGGGACTTCCGGTTCGGGCAACGCATCGAGCAGCCGCAGCACGGCGCTGCGGCTGATGGACACCCCGAAGACCTGTGCCATCCGGGCACCAGCCCGGCCGGCGAGGGCCAGACCGACAGCGGCGAGAGTTGAACGCAACCGCTCGGTCCACCTGCTGTGCCTCCGGGTCAGTCCCGCCATCTGCTCAGCGAACGTCCGCCGTTCGCACGAAGGCTCTGGACAGAAGAACCGTCGGACTCGCAGATGGAGAACCACCCGACGTCCCCCACTCGGCACATCCGCAGGAAACCGCAGGTAAGAGCTGTGCACCCGGCTCGACTCTCTCCCACAATCCGAACATGCCGCCCCCGCCGCCGTACTGCAAGCGTCAATGCGCATCACCTCGTGGCTCACGTCCAGCGACAGCACCGACACGTCCGCGATGGACGGCAACAACAACCCCTCTAGGCCCTGTATCGAAAGTGGATCTCGATGGGAGGTTGATCTCGTTCTGTGGCATGCAGATACCTGACGGATACTCAGCACGGTCCGGGGTGCCGCCGTGACGCCAGACCTCGAAGATCGTTTACCGTGCGTGATCTACTCCGGCACGCCGCTCAAGACGCTGCATCTCCCCGCCGAGACTGCTCCGCCACCGGGCGAGCCACTTGTGCGAGCACATCGTTGGCAGGGCTTCTCCTGCGAATCACGTGTGATCCGCGCATCCGCCCCTCGATTCCCGCCCGTGCTGATTATCGGCGGTGCGTTCCAGCGCAAGGAGTCCTGGGGGCGCTGTGAAGAGGTGTTCCTCGGGAGCATGGACGTGTTCACCGTCGACCCCCCGGGCTGGGGGGCAGCCGACTTGCTGCCCGAAACCTACGGCGTCGACTTCCTCGCCGACGCGGTCTGCCACATGCTCGATGAGTGGGATGCCGGTCAGGTCAACGTGCTCGCCGGCTCCTACGGAAGCGCCATCGCCTACGAGATCGCCCGAAGGTACCCGGACCGGGTGGGGCGCATGGTCCTGGTCGGCACGATGATCGCCATCCCCGACCACGCACAGGCCGCGATGCGCCGCACTCTGGAACACCTGGCCGCCGGAGACATGGAGACTTACGCGCACGTCACGCTCGACCTGCTCATGACGCCCGAACGCCTCGCAGGTATCCCCAACGGCGCCCGCATCCGCAGGCTGCTGCTGCGCCGCATCACCAACATCTCCGAGGCGGAGGCATACCAGATGCGTGCCAACACCTTGCGCCTGCTCACCCATCAGGCTCTCGATACCCGCCAGCCGCCTCGTACGCCGGTTCTGACCGTGGCCGGCGAGTACGACTCGTTCACCACGCCGGAGCTGTGCCGCCAGATGGCGGCGGCGTGTGCCGACAGTTGGCACGCGGAGGTCCGCGACGCCGATCACATGGTCATCCTGGAACGGACAGCGGAAGTCGCCGACTTGATCACCCGGTTCCTTGCCGGGGAGCCGCTACACGGACTGCCGTACTGCCGCAGCGTTGAGCGAGTGTCACCAGGCATGATCGGGTGAGCAGTCGCAATACGGAATACACCGCTGAGTGCGCCCATACGACGCAGCGTGATCACACCACGGTCGTCGTCTTCGAGGAAGACTGCTACAGCTTCGCCCCGCCAGCCTGGCCCTGCCGCGCCGCGGTATCGCCACGTGCTGATCACAGCCACTCGTTGATGGCTGCTACGAGGACAGTGGCTTCATAGCGGACCGCGAGCTTGTCATAGCGGGTGGCCACGGCCCGATGACGCTTGAGTCGGTTGATTCCGCACTCGACCGCGTGGCGCTCGCGGTAGTCGACCGCGTCAAAACGTGGCGGCCGGCCGCCACGCGAGCCGAACGTGGCGGCCGGCCGCCACGCGAGCCGAGCTTCTGGCGGTTACGTGCTTGGTCCGTCTTGTCCGGGATGGTGCAGCGGATTCCCCGGCGGCGCAGGTAGGCGCGGTTCTTCCGGGAGGCGTATGCCTTGCCCGCCCGGACCCGGCTGGGGCGCACGCGGGGTCGGCCCGGCCCGATGCGAGGCACGCGGACCTTCTCCCGCACGGGTTCGAATTGCGGCGAGTCGCCGCGCTGTCCCGCCGTGAGCACGACCGACATGGGCTTCTGGCCCTGTTCGACGGCCAGGTGCAGCTTGGTGGTGAACCCGCCGCGCGAGCGTCCAAGGGCGTGATCACCAGGCTCGGCGAAGACCCCGCCTGGTGGTTCCTTCTGCAGGTCACCTTGCTTGCGGGCCCCGGCCGCGTGCTGATGAGCGCGGCACACCGTGGAGTCAACGCTCAGGTCCCACCTGATCACACCCTTCGCGTCGGCCAGAGACTGGAGCCGCGTGAAGATCCTGTGCCAGATGCCGACTCGCTGCCACCGGCGGAACAGGTCATAGATCCGGCCCCACGGTCCGTACTCAACGGGCACGTCCCGCCATAGAACACCGGTACGGACCCGAAATCGTATGCCGTCGATCAGCCGCCGCCGAGGCCAGACGGGCGGCCGCCCCGTCCTCGTCCCCTTCGGCAACAACGGCTCCCACACCGCCCACTGTTCGTCCGTGAGATCTCCCCGCCCCATGAACCGTGATTACCCAAAGCTCAAAATCCACTTTCGACACACGGCCTAGATGGGGCGACGTCTCTTCCACGACGCCGCACTGTCGACCACACCAAGATCGGCCGTGGTCATTTTCAGGAACTTCCCGGAGCCCGATCCGAGCGTCAGCCGTTACTCAGCGTGCGTGCATCACGGAAAGCGAGCCAGAACCCGTTCTCGTGAACAAAGCCAGACGACGAACTTCAACGGCGACGGCCGACGTCCCGGGCGACCTGTACTTCCGCGGTGGAGGTGACAGTCGTCCATGCCCTCACTCCGACAGAACCATTTTGACTCACTCAACTGTCAGGCTGATGACTTGGCATCACCCCACCAACCGCATTAGTTGAGGCGGATTTGATGCCCTTTCCGTTCTGCATTGGCGGGCGTGTAGGGATAGAATTGGGCGAGCTGAGTTCTGAGGGGGTTGGTGTGCCGGAGCGTAATATCGAGTTCGGTAAGTTCGGTGCCCGAGGAATCAAGGGCAGCGAGTTGGTCGCTCGGAAACTTGACGAACTTTCTGGTGGGGTCATCACGCCTGTGAGTGTCCGGCGTGGACTGGTGGCCCGTCTGCGTTACTTGACCCGTACCGGGCACGCGAGGGCTGCGGCGCGGGAAGCGGGTCTGACGGTGACGGACCGGACGATCAAGGCGTGGCTTGAGGGGAAGCGTCGGCCGACTCGGGCGAATCTGGAGCGCATCGAGCGCGCCTACACCGTCGTACGTCGACGGAACGTGGCCCGGCACCTGCTGAGGCGTCTCAACAGCGCAGGTGGGACTCGGGTTGAGATCCACCCTCTGAATCAGTCTCAGGTGAGCCGGCCGCACCAGCGGTACGTGGAGTACCGGTCCATGAACGTCCGCAAGTGGGACCGGATCGTTGCCGCCTGGGTAGCCGGTGACGCCCAGGGCTTGGACGACGCCTGGATCGACCAGATCGTCGACCTCGGCTCTCAGTGGGGCCAGTACGAGTACGTCACGAACGTCGGCTTCGCTGCATGACCACCCTGTAGGGGTCTCGGATTCGTGTCCTGACCTCAGGCGCGATGTCCAAGTGAAGAGACCTATCGGACACGACTCTGAGACTGGCCGGCCGGCGACTAGGCCTCCGGCTGGCCCTGTTCGGCACGGAACTCATTGAGCAGCTCGAAGAACAGCTCGATCGCGGGTCGGTCCGCGGCCTCGGCCGCGCGCTCTATCTCCACCGCCCAGCCTAGCGAGCTTTCGTACTCGTACCCCAGCCGCGGCCACAGCCAGTTGGCGAACGGGCCGCCCTGCCGGAAGTCAAGCTCTTCCTTGGCGCCGTGAACCTTCAGAGCCACGTGATAGCCGAACAGCATGGACTACCTCGTACCCACATCCCCGGGCGCAGGCGCACCTCCTCCAGGAGGTCGTACACGTTGCGCATCTCGGTGAGCTGTCTGGGCGCCCGCCGGGCCATCTCCGCTTCTGCCATGTGGGAACCCTACTGTCACTTTGAGGACCACCGAACAGGGCAGGGTATTTCGAGCAGGGGGACGAAGCCGCCCCGCGGGATGAGATTGCCTAGACCAGACGTCAAGCTTCACCCCACGCCGAATCGTCAAGCTTCACCTGAGACTCGACAAGCCGCCTCGGGCGCTAGTTGCGGAACCTTGGTCAGTGGCCACGGGAATAGCGTGCCCGTGAGACATGATCTATTCCCGACAGGATATTAATAGCCTTTAGAATAGGCAATTTTGAGTTTCTTTCAAGAGTCAGATATTTTGTAACCTCGAAATGGAAATCTGTGGGATTTCGAAAACCGGCCGACCCGCAACCATCCAGCCAGCTAAGGGAATTCGCGGAGCGAATTCCCGATGCCCGATCGCGGAGCGATCGGGCATGGCGCCACGGAGTGGCGCCTCCAACTGGCGCGCGGAGCGCGCCAGTTGGCCGCCGCGTAGCGGCGGCGCGTCGCGTCTGCGGAGCGGACCGCGCGC
>NZ_JBIAPJ010000012.1:0-230365 GCF_042888285.1 Streptomyces sp. NPDC003035
AGATCAAGAAGATCGTGACCGGCGCCCCCGAGATCGACCCGGAGACCGGCTGCTTCCCTCTCTCGCACGCGCCCGGACTCGGCGTCGAGCTGGACACCGACGCCGCCGCGCAATTCCCCCAGCAGCGGGCGCACTTCGACCTCTGGGCCGAGGGATGGGAGCAGCGCAGGCCCTCCGGTGACGCCAGGTGAACACCGGCGGCCGGGCCGTCGTCCTCGACGCGCCCGGCCCCTTCCGCCTCACGGCGTACCTCCCCCGGCCGCCGAGTGCGTGGTCGTCGGGGCCCGCCCCGGTGTTCGCCGCTGGGGTCCTGCCCCTCTTCCGCCGGTCGCGCACCGGCTGACGCTCGACGAGTTCGTCGGCAGCGGCTGCCCCCGCGTCGGCAAGGTCCTGCCCCACCACTAGGAGAACCGAGTTCGGCAGACGAACAGCCCGACCTCATGAAGAGCCAAGGAGTACCCGTGTCCCACTCCCCCGCCACCCCTCGCCGCCGGCCGGGCGAGCAGATCCTCGGCCCGCTCGGCCTGGCGGCCGCGCCGCTCTCCCCCGACGACGCGTCCACGCACACCTTCCCCGACGGAGGGAGGTGGCGCACCGAGATCCCCTCCGTCGAGGGGCCCGAGGCGCTCGACACAGTCCTCCGTGAGGCCGAACGGCTCGCCGTGCCCGTCCACCGCGTCAGCCAGGGCAGCGGCGTCTGGATGCTCACCGACGACGAGATCGCCGAGATGGTGAAGGCGGCCGCGGAGCACTCCGTCGAGCTGTGCCTCTTCACCGGCCCGCGCGGCACCTGGGACATCGGCGCCTCCACCCGTACCGACTCCCGGGGCGGCGGTCCGCGTGCCCGCGGGCACGCCGCCGTCGCCGGCTGCGTGGAGGACGCCGTCCGGGCCACCGAACTCGGCGTGAAGTGCCTCCTGGTGGCCGACGAGGGCGTCCTGTGGACCCTGCACCGGGCGCGGACGGCGGGACTGCTCCCGGCGGACACCACGCTCAAGGTGTCGGCGCTCATCGGACCGGTCAACCCGGCCGCGTACGCCGTCCACGAACGGCTCGGTGCCGACTCGGTCAACGTGCCCAGCGACCTGACGCTCGACCAGCTCACGGAGATCCGCCGGGTGAGCGCGGCCCCGATGGACATGTACGTCGAGGCGCCGGACGACCTCGGCGGCTACGTCCGGATGTACGAGGTGGCCGAGCTGATCCGCCGCGGCGCGCCGCTGTACCTGAAGTTCGGTCTCGCGAAGGCCCCGGCGCTCTACCCGTCGGGTGCGCATCTGCGGGAGGCGGTCCTGAGCACCGCGCGGGAGCGGGTCCGGCGCGGCCGGCTCGTCCTGGACCTGCTGGCCCGGCACGGGGCGGACGAGGCCATGTCGCCGCCCGGTTCGCGCCTCCCCGGTGCGCTGCGCCGATTCCCCTCCGACGGCTGACCACGACCGACCGACGATCGCCGACGACCGCCGACGACCGCTGACGACCGACCCGACCTGGTCACCTCTTCGAACCGGATGCCCCCATGACGACGTACAACCACCACCGCACCCACCCCGTCGAGCCCTCCCCGCAGCCCTTCGGCCGCCTCCCCGACGGCACCGAGGTGCACCGCTGGTCGCTGGAGAACGGCTCCACGCGCATGACGGTGCTCAGCTACGGAGGCGTCGTCCAGTCCCTGGAGGTCCCCGACCGGGACGGCCGGTACGCCAACGTGTCGCTGGGCTTCGCCCGGCTCGACGACTACGTCGCGTCGAGTCCGTACTTCGGCGCCCTCATCGGCCGGTACGGCAACCGGATCGCCGGGGGGCGGTTCGAGCTGGACGGTACGGTCCACCACATCACCGCCGCGGAGGGCACGCACGGTCTGCACGGCGGCGCCCGGGGATTCGACAAGCGGGTGTGGGAGGTCCGGGGATTCACCGACGGCACCGACGTCGGCGTGGTGCTCACCCGCACCAGTCCCGACGGCGAGATGGGCTTCCCCGGCACGCTCCGGGTGCGCGTCGTCTACACACTCACCGCCGACGGCGACTGGCGCATCGACTACGAGGCCGACACCGACCGGCCCACGGTCGTGAACCTCACCAGCCACGTCTACTGGAACCTCGCCGGCGAGACCGCCGGCTCCGTCCACGACCACGAGCTGACGCTCCCGGGCTCCCGCATCACGCCCGTGGGTCCGGGGCTGATCCCCACCGGCGACCTGGCGCCGGTCGCCGGCACACCCTTCGACTTCCGCCGGCCCAAGGCGGTCGGCGCGGACATCGACGCCGCCGATCCCCAGCTCCTGCACGGCCGGGGCTACGACCACAACTGGGTGCTCGACAAGGGGACCACCGACCGACCCGGCCACGCCGCCACGCTCCGGGACCCCGGGTCCGGCCGCGTCCTGCGGGTCGCGACGACCGAGCCCGGCGTCCAGTTCTACTCCGGCAACGTTCTCGACGGCCTGCCGACGGGCACCGGTGGCCGCGCCTACCGCGATCGCGACGGCCTGTGCCTGGAGACCCAGCGCTTCCCCGACTCCCCCAACCGGCCCGCGTTCCCGAGCACGGTCCTACGGCCCGGCCGGACCTACCGCTCCTCGACGGTGCACTCCTTCACCGCGGAGTGACCACGCCCCGCCCGGGGCGACGCGACGGGCCCGCGCCCTCCCCCGGAGGCGCGGGCCCTTCCTGTGCCGTCAGCAGGTCTGTGCCGTCGATGGGTCTGTGCCGTCAGTAGGCCGACGGCCAGCCGCCGGACCAGCCGAGCAGGTTGACCCCGAGCTTGGCGCGGCCCGCGTCCTGGCCGTCGTAGTAGTGATAGACGAGCAGATGGCCGTCGCTGTCCTTGAGGACCGACTGGCCGCCCGGGCCGACGACCCGGCCGTGGGATTCGAGGACGAGGGTGCCCCCGCCGTCCGTCATGGGCACGCCCGCCCGGTCGAGGTAGGGGCCGGTGATCCGGGTGGCCCGGCCCACCTTGATCTTGTACGTGGAGGACGTGCCCGCGCAGCACCGGTCGTAGGACGCGAACAGGAAGTAGACGCCGTTGCGCTTGACGAGGGACGGCGCCTCGATGCCCTGGCGGTCGGGGCGGGCGGCGAGCGCGCGGACGGCGGTGTCGCTCGCGTGCCGCCGGCCGGTCGCCGGGTCGAGGCGGACGAGCTTGATCCCGCTCCACCAGGAGCCGAACGAGAGCCACCAACTGCCGTCGTCGTCGACGAAGAGGTTCGGGTCGATGGCGTTGTAGTCGTCGCCGGAGCCCGAGGACAGCACGATGCCCAGGTCGGTCCAGGTTCCGGGCTGCCCGGTGGTGGAGGTGGCGAGCCCGATGGCGGAGTTCTGGGAGCCGAAGCTGGAGACGGAGTAGTACATGACGTACCGGCCGTCCCGGTACGTCATGTCCGGGGCCCACGCCTCGGGCACCGAGGAGTACCCGCTCCACCAGGCGGGCTTCACGGCGAAGGCGTCACCGGCCCGGGCGAAGGCGATCCGGTCGGCCGAGGTGCGGAGCTGGAGGCCCTGGCCGGTGGAAGCGAGGAGGTAGCGGCCGGTGGCGTCACGGATCATCGTCGGGTCGTGGACGGCGATGTCGCCGGTCACGTGCCCGGGGTTCGGGTAGGCGGTGGCGGTCTGGGGGACGAGGGCCAGGATCGCCGCGGCGGTGGCGGCGAGCGGGACGGAGAGTCTGCGGCGGAGGCGGGGCGCGATGCGGCTCATCGGCGTACTCCTCGGGTCGACGGCGTGCTCTTGGGGTTACTGGTGTGCTCCTCGGGTTACCGGCGTGCTTTTGGGGTTACTGGTGTGCTCCTCCGGTCACTGGCCGGCCAGGCCGGTGTGCGCGATCCCGCGCACGATCTGGCGCTGGAACAGCATGAAGACGATCAGCAGCGGCAGGCCCGCGATCACGAGCGAGGCCATGATCTGGGCGTACCGGACCCCGAAGCCGGACTGCACGTTGACGAGCCCCACGGGCAGGGTCATTCCGTTCGGGTCCGTCGTCACGAGGAACGGCCACAGGAAGTTGTTCCAGGTGGAGATGAAGGTGAAAATGGCGACCGCCGCGAGGACGGGCCGGGAGAGCGGCATGACGATGGTCCAGAAGACCCGCCAGCGGCCGGCGCCGTCGACGAAGGCGGCCTCCTCCAGTTCGCGGGGCACCCCCTCGAAGAACTTCACCAGGATGAACACCATGGCGGGCACGGCGACCTGAGGCAGGATCACCCCCCAGTAGGTGTCGACCAGGCCCATGCGCACCATCTGCGTGAAGAGGGGGGCGATGAGCACCTGGGGCGGCACCATGATCCCGGCGAGGACCAGTCCGTACAGCAGTTTGCGTCCGCGGAAGTCCGTGCGGGTGAAGCCGTAGGCCGCCATGGCGCACGTGACCACGGTGAGCAGGGTGGTGAGCCCGGAGACGACGAACGAGTTGACGGTCCAGCGCAGCAGCGTGCCCGACTCCCACACCTTCGCGTACGCCTCGAAGGTGATGCGCGAGCCGATCCACTGGAGCGGTGTGCCGGTCGTCTCCCCCTCCGGCTTGAGGGAGGTGGCCACGGCCCAGAGCAGCGGCAGCAGCCAGGCGGCCGCGAGCAGCAGCGCGGCGGCGAGCAGCGCCACCCGGCCCCCGGTCCAGCGGGGCCGCCTGCCCTCGGCGGGGCGGGGCGGTCCGGTACGGTCACGGGCGACGGCGAAGCTCACTTGCCGGCCTCCTCTTTGCGCCGGGCCAGCCACGGCTGGACCAGGGAGACGATCAGGATGAGGGCGAAGAAGATGTACGAGACGGCGGAGGCGTAGCCGATCCGGTAGCCGGTGAAGCCGTGCTGGTAGACGTACTGCAGGATCGGCCGGGTGGAGTCGTCGGGGCCGCCGCCGGTCATCAGGTAGACCTGGTCGAAGATCTTCAGCGAGGCCAGTACCTGGAGGACGACGACGAGGCCGGTGGTGCGCCGCAGCAGGGGCAGGGTGATGTGCCACAGCCGCTGCCACGCGCCGGCGCCGTCGAGCTCGGCCGCCTCGTACAGATGCTGCGGTACGGCCTGGAGGGCCGCGAGGTACAGCAGGAAGTTGAAGCCGACCGTCCACCACACGGTGGTCAGGACGATGGCGAGCATGGCGTAGCGGGCGTCGCTCAGCCAGCCGATGCCGGGCTCCAGGCCGGCGGACGCGAGAAGCTGGTCGGCGAGACCGAAGTCCGGCGGGAAGATCATCTGGGCGAAGAGCAGGCAGACGACGCCGGAGGGCAGCAGGAAGGGCGCGAACCAGCTCAGCCGCCACAGCCACTGCACCACCCTCAACTGGTGGGCCAGCAGGGCGAGGACCAGGCCGACGACCACGAGCGGAACCGTGGAGAGCACGGTGAACCAGACGGTGTTCCCCAGCGAGGACCACATCTGCGGATCGGCGATCGCCTCCGCGTAGTTGTCGAGCCCGACGAAGTCCGCGCCGGTGCCGGTGATGTTCTCGCTGGTCACACTCATGCCGAGGCCGCTGATCAGCGGCCACACGAGGAACAGCCCGTAGACGAGGAGGAAGGGGGCGACGAAGACGAGGCCGTGTTCGGTCCATCGGCGCCGGACGGCCACCGGTCGCGCCGCGCCGGCCGCGCGGCCGGTTCCGGCCGCCTTCGGCGCCGGGGCGGCGGTGGGCGTGAGGGTGGTCATGACGCGACTCCGGGAAGCGGGTTGCGGGTGTCGAGAAGCCGGCCGAGCCGCTGCTTGGCCTCGGTGAGCGCGGCGCGTGGCGTGCGGGAACCGGTGAGCAGGGTGGAGAACACCTCGCCGAGTTCGATCCACATCCGGGAGGCGGAACCGGCGAACCAGGCCGGTTCGTCGAGGACCACGTCGTTGATCACGGCGCGGTAGGCCGACTGCGGTTCGAGCGCGAGGTAGGCGGGGTCGTCGAGAACGGGCAGATAGGCGGGGACGTGCCCGCCGGCCGCCCACTCCGCGGAGTGCTTGAGCATCCAGGCGACGAAGGTGCAGGCCGCCCGGTCCGTGGCCGCGTCGCGGTGGCGCCGGTGCGGCAGGACGAGGGCGTGGGAGTCGGCCTGCGCGGTGGCCCTCGGCCCGAACAGGGCGGGGACCCGGGTCATCGAGAAGGCGGTGCCACCGGTGCGGAAGGTGGTCACCTCCCAGCCGCCGTTCAGGTGGAACGCCGTACGGCCCTGGTCGAAGATGCCCACGGAGGCGCCGTAGTCGGCGCGGCGGACCCAGAGTCCCTCCTCCACGAGGGACGCCATGAACTCCAGTACGCGCAGGGCCTTGGCGTCGTCCAGCGCGAGGCGCTTGCCGTCGGGCGAGAGCACCGTGCCGCCGGTCTGCGAGTAGAAGGTGGAGAACAGCCGCCAGGGGGTGATGCAGTCGGGCCCCAGCGTCTCGGTGACGAGGGCGGGGGCCCCGGTGACCTTCTTGACGGCGCGCAGCGCGTCGGTGAACCGCTCCACTCCATCGAGCGGTTTGAGCCGGTCGCCGTCCATAAGCCCGGCCTTGCGGCACAGTTCGGTCTGGTAGTAGAGCACCATCGGATGGGTGTCGAGGGGGATCGCGTACTGTCTGCCGGCGATCTGCCCGCGCCGCCACAGGTCCGGGGGGAAGTCCTTCGGGTGTACGCCCGCCTCGGCGAGCAGGTCAGGGTCGAAGGGGTCGAGCAGCCGGCCGGGGCCGAACCCGGCGAGCCGGGCCATGTGGAGTGCGGCGAGTTCCGGCGCCCGTCCGCCGGCGCCCGCCATGCCGAGCTTGGTGTAGTAGGGAGCACCCCACTGGAGCGTGGTCGCCTCCAGCTCGATGTCCGGGTGGGCGGCGCGGAAGGCGCTCAGCATGGTCTGCATGTTGACGCCGTCGCCGCCGCCGAACAGGTGCCAGAAGCGCAGGTGGGTGCGGCCGGACGCGGCGGCCGTGGGCGCCGCGCAGCCCGCGGCCAGAGACCCGACGACACCGGTGGCGCCGGTGGCGGCGAGGGCGCCCAGCGAGCCGGCGAGCACACGGCGCCGGCTGGGGTGGGATGGATGCATAGCGGCTCGTCTTCCCGGGGTGTGGGAGGCCGTCAGGCCAGGCGGATCATGGTCCAGGACAGGGGTTCGAGTGCGGTGGTGAGGGTGCCGTCGGCCAGCTCCGCGCCCTTGCCGGCGTGGGGCGTGACGCGCTCCGGCTCGTCGAGCGTGTTGCGCGCCTCGGGATCGTCGTCGGCGAGGACGGAGTGCTCGACGATCTCGGTGAGGTGCAGACCGCTGAGCGCGACGCGCAGGGGCAGGGGCCGGTGCTGGTCGCGGTTGACCGCGAAGACGGTGACGGCGCCGGTACGCGGGTCGCGGACCGCCGTCGCGTGCAGCAGCGGCACGTCGCCGTAGGCCGCGGTGGCGTATGTGGGCGAGTCGACGCGTACGTCGAGCACCTGGCCGCGGCCGTACCGTGACGCCTGCGCGAAGGGGTGGAAGGTGGTCTGCCGCCAGGCCGGACCCCCCGGTTCGGTCATGATCGGCGCGATGACGTTGACGAGTTGGGCGAGGCAGGCGACGGTGACCCGGTCGGCGTGCCGCAGCAGGGCGATGAGCAGCGAGCCGAAGACGACGGCGTCGGTGACGGAGTAGTTGTCCTCCAGCAGACGCGGGGCTTCCGGCCAGTCGAGCGGGTTGGCCCGGGCCTCCGCCTCGAAACGGCTCTGGTACCAGACGTTCCATTCGTCGAAGGAGAGGTTGATCCTCTTCTTCGACTTCAGCCGGGCGCCCACGTGGTCACAGGTCGCGACCACGTTCTCGATGAACGACTCCATGTCCACGGCGGACGCCAGGAAGGAGTCGCGGTCGCCGTCCTTCTCCTCGTAGTAGGCGTGCAGGGAGATGTGGTCGACGAGGTCGTACGTCTCCTCCAGCACCTTCGCCTCCCACGCGGCGAAGGTCTCCATGGCCTGGCTGGACGAGCCGCAGGCGACGAGCTCGATGTCCGGGTCGATCTGCCGCATGGCGCGCGCGGTCTCGGCGGCGATCCGGCCGTACTCCTCGGGAGTCTTGTGGCCGGTCTGCCAGGGGCCGTCCATCTCGTTGCCCAGGCACCACAGCCGGATGCCGTACGGCTCCTTGTCCCCGTGGGCGATCCGCAGATCGGAGAGGGCGGTGCCGGAGGGGTGGTTGGCGTACTCCTGGAGCTCGATCGCCTCCGCCACCCCGCGGGTGCCGAGGTTGACGGCCATCATCGGCTCGGCCTCGGGGCCGGCCTTCTTCAGGAAGGCCATGAACTCGCTCAGCCCGAAACGGTTGGTCTCGGTGGAGCGCCAGGCGAGGTCGAGGCGGCGGGGCCGGTCCTCGACGGGGCCGACGGAGTCCTCCCACCGGTAGCCGGAGACGAAGTTGCCGCCGGGGTAGCGGATGGCGGTCACACCGAGCTCGCGCACGAGGGCGAGGACGTCGGTGCGCAGGCCCGCCTCGTCGGCCGTGGGGTGACCGGGTTCGAAGACGCCGGTGTAGACGCAGCGGCCCAGGTGCTCGACAAACGAGCCGAACAGACGGGGGTTCACCTCGCCGACGGTGAAGGCCGGGTCGAGGGTGAAGCGCGCGGCGCGGTCCGGGGTCGGGGACATGGCTTCCTTTCGAAGGTGCGGGTGTGGGGGACGGTGAAGCCGGCGGGCCCGCCGGTCAGCGGGTGACCGTGGGCCAGCCGTCGGCGTCCCAGGAGAGCGGGGTGAGGCCGAGCTTCGGGGTGCCGCCGTCCTCGGCGTCGTAGTAGTGGTGGACGAGGGTGTCGCGGCCCCGGTCACGCAGCACCGACTGGCCGCCGGGCCCGAGGTACTTGCCGTGCCCGGCCAGCAGGAGGTCGCCGCCGCCGCTGGTCATCGGCGTGCCGTCGCGGTCGGTGTAGGGGCCGGTCGGCGAGGTGGACCGGCCGACGCGGATGTTGTACGTGGACTCGGTGCCCGCGCAGCAGCGGTCGTAGGAGACGAAGAGGAAGTAGTGGCCGCCGCGGCGGACGATGTACGGCGCCTCGACCGCATAGGGCGCGTCCGGCCGCGTGGCCAGGTGGTGCACGGTTCCGCCGGTCACCGGCCGGCCGGTGCGGCCGTCGAGCTCGACCATGCGGATCCCGGTCCAGTAGGAGCCGAAGGACATCCAGAGCCTGCCGCCGCCCTCGACGATGCCGGGGTCGATGGCGTTGTACGAGTCGGTGGTGGTGGTCGCGAAGATCTTCCCGTGATCGGTCCAGGTGCCGGGGCGGCCGGTGGCCGAGGTGGCGAGGCCGATGGCGGAGTGGTTGGAGCCGAAGGAGGAGACCGCGTAGTACAGCCAGTACCGGCCCTTGCGATGGACGATCTCGGGCGCCCAGGGGTCACTCTCCGCCGAGTAGGCGCGCCACCAGTCGGGGAGGGCGGTGAACGCCGACCCGGCGCGCTCCCAGTGCCGCCCGTCCCGGGAGGTGCGCGCCTCGATGCCGCCGTGCGTCGAATAGACGACGTAGGTGCCGTCCTTGAGCCGGATCGCCGCGGGGTCGTGGACGACGGTGTCGCCGGTGACGGGCAGCGGTTCGGCGACGGCGGGCGCGGAGGGTGTCTCGGCCGCGCTCCCGGTGGGGGCGAGGCAGACGAGGACAGTGGCCCCCGCGGCGAGGAGCGTCGTGACGCGGCGTACGGCGCCACGTGTGGCGGAGCGGCCAACGGGCATGGGTGGGGCCTCCTTCGACGAGGAAGTGGACGGGGTGTGGGACTCACGCCCAGGCGTTCGGCATTTCGAACGCTGGTCGTCACTTCGAATGGCGAAGGTAGACGGCCGGAAACATGCCGTCAATGGTTCAGACGGATATCCCGAACATGGTTCGGGATCCCGAACGCGAAGGACTTATACGCCCTGACTCCGGCTTCAACTCTCCGGTGGAGAGCGACTGTTGGTCGGTCGGCCCGACCGTCGCCCTGCTGACATAGAGGCCGTCGAGGCCGACCCACCGAAGGCGCACGCCGTGGGACGCCGTACCGGCAGGGCGACCACCCCCGCCGAGCGCACCCTGCGGCGTGTAGCGACGCAGCGCCGCACCGTCTCGGGGCCACCCGGACACACCCGTCGACGGCGACGGCGAGCCTGTCCGGCGAGCCCCCGGTGACACCGACCGGCATCACGCGCACATCGCCGTCCGCCCCCCAGACGGTCAACTGTGCGCCGCCCGGGGGCTCGTCGTCACCCATGGCCCCCGCCCACAGGCTGCCGTCCGGCACCACGGCGGAAAGCGGACCTGCCGCCGACGCGGGGTCAGGCGGCTCCGGCGTGCTGCTCCGTGGCGAGCACGTCCCGATGCCCGGTCACCGGGTCGTCCGTGCGCACGAGCGAACCGCGGACGTCGACCCGGAGAGGAGCCGGCGCCCGGCCGCGTCCTGGGTGGGCCCGTCACCGAGCTGCGCCGTACCGAGGCCCCTTGGCCACCCGCTACGACAAGCGTGCTCGCCACTACCAGGCCCTGGTCTCCCTCGCCCGCCTACGTCTCCGGCTGCCCTGACTCTCCTGACACGACCTACGTCTACCAGGTGGTGATGCCTCGTCACGCTTCAAGCGGTTGAACCACCGTCCCACCACGTTGCGGCGCCTGTGAACCTCGCGGTCGAAGCCGCCGGGCGGCCGCCTCGTCTCCCCCGCCGGGCTCGGTTGCGGGACCTCGTCCCTGGTCGAGCCGCCCGGGAATCGCGTGGGCGACGCCTTGCCGGCGGAGCCACGTGCGCATCGATTTCGAGCGGTAGCCCTTGTCGCCGATGACCCGATCGCGTCGGACCCGACGCGGTCAGGCGGCCTCACCGGCCGTGATCCGTACGCACTCCTGCACGACCTCGCGCAGATCGCATCCGCCGCGGTGGAGCTCGCGCTGACGCTGGGCTCCGCCGCCACGCGCGAGAAGGGCTGTCAGGGCACGGTGGGCCCCATCTCGGTCTCCGCAGTCGCGCAGGGCCGCGTCGGTGTACTCCAGCAGGGCGTCCAGGGCCGCTTCGGCGGGCGTCTCGCGCAGGGTGCGGGGGTCGAGGAGCGGCCCCTGGAGTCCGGAGCGGGCGGCCCGCCAGGACGCCAGCCGCAGCAGTCCGGCCGGGATCCGGGCGGGCGGTTCACCGTCGCGCCAGGCGCGGGCGGCGGTCTCCACGAGCCCCCGCGCCAGGGTGGCCACCAGCACGGTGGTGTCCGCCTCCAGGCAGACGTCGGCGACACGGATCTCCACCGTCGGGTAGCTGTGCGAGAGCCGGGCATCGAAGTAGACCATCCCCGTGTCGCGCAGGACCCCGGTCGCCAGCATGTCGCGCACCCGCTCGTGGTAACCCTTCGCGCTGCCGAACGGTTCGTACGGCCCGGCGGACGGCCACCGGTTCCAGACCCGGCTGCGGTAGCTGCTGTACCCGCTGTCCTGGCCGTCCCAGAACGGCGAGTTGCCGCTGATCGCGTTCAACAGGTACAGCCAGGGCCGGATCCGGTCCAGGACGGCGACGCCCTCCTCGTCGGACTCCACGGAGACGTGGACATGGCAACCGCAGGTGAGCTGCTCCTGCGTGGTGAGGGCGAACTGCTCCGCCATCCACCGGTACCTGCGGCCGAGGTTCCGTGACGGCTCCACCGGCAACGGCGAGGTCGCCAGGGCCGCGACCCGGGCGCCCGCCTCGGCGGCGTGACGCGCCGCCGCCCCGCGCAGGCGGACGATCTCGTCGCGCAGTTCGCGCATGTCGCTCAGGGGGCGGGTGGCGAACTCCAGCTGCTCCTGGTGCAGCTCCTTCTCGAATGCGCCCTGTTCCTCCCCGTCACCGCTGACCGCCTCCGCCGCCAGCACCGCCGGCGACACCGCGAGCGGTTCGCCGGTCGTGGCGCTGACGAGCAGCAGCTCCTCTTCGACTCCTACGGTGCGCATGAAAGCTCCTGTACGACACGGGGCCACGCCCGACCGACCCGGCCCCGGACCTGGTGAGGCCGCAGGTCATGCGTATGCCCGGGACAGCGCGGATGACGCCTTCGGCAAGGCCGTACGGGCGCTTGGTGCGCCGGTCGGTGGAGCCGCCGGCCATCCGTACGGCGAGGGTGAGGCGGCGTGCGGCCGCGGATCCGGTCTCCGAGCGGGCGGGCTGTGGCGACCCGCATGGACGACTGCGGCCCGACGGGTCGTGGAGCCGCCGTGGGGGGGGCGGCGTCCGACGTCGCGCCGGCTCACCTCGTGGCGGCCACCGAGTCCCACCCGGTGACCCTCCCCGCCGGCCCGCCGCCGAGCCGCTCGGCCACGCCCACGCCGTCGATCAGTGCCTCCCCACCCGGCCCGGTACCCGGTCCGTCGAGCTGGCCGCCCCGGATGGCGAGACTGTGCGATCGGACCGACGGCGTCGTCGCCCCGGGGATCGTCATGCTCTGTCGGGACGCCTACGGCCGCCGGCGCGCCTCCGGCCCCGTCGGCCGGGCGGGCCGTGGCTGTCAGCTTTCCGGGTGTTCTCCAGGGCCCTGGCGGCGCGGGGCCAGAGGCGTGGGGGAAAGAGCGGAGGTCTCCTCGCCGGGTTCGAGCAGGGTGTCGGCCGCGCCGACGATGAGCGGATCAGGCTCGCCCACGGCGGCCAGGTCCTTGTTCGCGTAGTCGAAGCGCGACAGCAGGCTGCGCATGGCCTCCAGACGGGCCCGCCGTTTGTCGTTGCTCTTGACCACCGTCCACGGCGCGTGTGCGGTGTCCGTCGCCCGGAACATGGCGACCTTGGCGGCGGTGTAGTCGTCCCAGAGATCGAGCGAAGCCAGGTCGGTGGGAGAGAGCTTCCACTGCCGTACCGGGTCCACCTGGCGGATCGCGAAGCGGGTGCGCTGCTCGGAGCGGGAGACGGAGAACCAGAACTTCAACAGGTGGACGCCGTCCTCGACCAGCATGCGCTCGAACAGCGGGCACTGGTGCAGGAACAGTGCGTACTCCTCGTCGGTGCAGAAGCCCATCACCCGCTCCACGCCCGCCCGGTTGTACCAGGAGCGGTCGAAGAACACGATCTCCCCGGGAGCCGGCAGATGAGCCACATAGCGCTGGAAGTACCACTGCCCCGCTTCCCGCTCGGTCGGCTTGTCCAGGGCCACGATCCGGGCGCCGCGCGGGTTGAGCCGCTCGGTGAACCGCTGGATCGTGCCGCCCTTGCCGGCGGCGTCCCGGCCCTCGCACACCACGATCAGCCGGGCACCGGTCTCCTTGGCCCAGCGTTGCAGCTTGAGCATCTCGATCTGGAGGATCCGCTTGGCCCGCTCGTACTCGCCCCGCCGTACCTTCCGGTCGTAGGGGTAGTTCTCCTGCCAGGTACGGATCGGTTCGCCGGCGGCGCTGAGCAGGACGGGCTGCTCGGGCCGGCTCGCGTCCACGCTCAGACCGTTCAACAGGTCCTGCCGCTCCCCGGCCGCGGCCTCGCCGGCCTCGCCGTCCTTGACCTCGCTCGCGTCGACCTCGCTTTCCTCGACGTCGTCGACCTCGACCTCCGGCTTCACGCCGCCCGCCGCGCTCGCGTCGGTCACCTCACCCACCTGCCCCCGTCGCTGTCCTGCTACCTGCCGGTGCCCTAGGTCCGGCACGCCAACCCTCGCCGACGGCGTTGATCCCGTTACGGGCGGATGTGCGTCGGGCCCGGTCAGCGGGGCAGACGGCCCCCAGGAGGTGATCCATCGTGTCCAGGCGCGGCAAGGTGCCGGAAAAGGTGTGGGCTGCGGCCGCTGAGAGAGTCGCCTACGTGCGGCGTGCCGTACGGTCGTCGGGAAGCGAGCGGGACGATCTGCTGCTCACGGGGAAGACCGTCGTCGCCGCCACGGTCGCATGGATGCTGGCCCACCACTTCCTGCCCCCGACGGTCTCCACCTTCGCGCCCTTCACCGCGCTGGTGGCGGTGCAGGCCACGGTCTACCGCTCCTTCCGGGAATCCGTCCAGTACCTGCTGGCGATGTCCCTGGGGGCCACGCTCGCCGCCGCAGTGGCAGCCACCCTCGGCCTGCACGCGTGGACCCTCGCGCTCCTCACCTTGATCGCTCTACGGATCGGTCGGGTACGCCGTCTGGGACAGCAGGGCATCCAGGTCGCCGTCGTGGGGCTCTTCGCCTTCTCTTCCGGTGAAGGACGGATCGACTACATCGGCCACCTCGCCGTCTCCGTGGTCCTGGGCGCCCTCTGCGGACTGGCCGCCCACCTCGCGCTCGCTCCAGCACGGCGCACGAGCCACCGGCAGCAGGACGTCGCCCACCTCTACGACGGTCTGAGCCGGCGTACCGAAGACCTGGCCGGCGCCTTCGCGGCGAGCGCTCCCGACGCCGAGCAGGTTCGGCAGTGGCGCCAGGACTGGCGCGGGCTGTCCGCCGACTGCGATCGCATTCGCGGGAGCATCGACGTCGAGGAGGAGAACGCGAAGCTGAACCCCCGCCGGAGCTTCGACGGGGATGCCCAGGCCCTTCCCCGGGCTCGTGAGGCGCTCACGGTCGCCCAGCGCTGCCTGGATCACCTCCGCTCCTTGACCCGGACGCTGGACTTCGCCCTGGCGGACGAGGAGCTCGACACCCTGCCCGGCACTTTCCGCTCCGGCCTCGGCTCGCTGTTGCGGCGGGCGTCCACCGTGATGGAGGAGCTGGGCAAGCCGTCGCCCACCGGCGACGACCGCCTCACCGAGATGCTCGACGCGGCGGACAACGAACTCGGCACGCTCGAACGGCAGGAACTGACGGCCCCGGAAGCCCGCCCGCCCGCCCCCACACTGCAAGGCACACTCCTCACCGACGCGTCACGCCTGCTGGCCGAGCTGCGCTGGGGCCGCCAGGCTCTGGCCGCGGTCTCGACCGCGGAAGCACCGCGAGCCCAGGCACATGCCCGAGGCCAGGCCCTCGGCACGAGGCCGACCAGGCGCGGACCCGACCGCTGACACGGCGAGACCCCGCCGCGACGGGGGGATGCGCGGCGGGGCCTGCCCTTCGCGTGCCCCGTATCGGCCGGGCCACACCTTCGGGGCCGGTCCGATCCTGGTCTCGGCCGCCTCGACGACCACGTCGCGGACGCCCGGACCCTCCTTCTGCGGGGTGCGCAGGCGGGCGGCCTGGCTGTCGGACTCCCTGGACCGTGGTCGGTCCACGGCTACCGGCTGAGAACCTCCACGAGGTCTACGAACAGCAATGTGCCGAAGACGGCGACAGCCCCGATCCCGACCACCAACAGGGTCACCACCAACGCGATGGCCATCGTGATCCGTGTGCGTCTCACAGCTGACTTGTATGCGGCGTCGTCGTCCCAGTCCTGATCATGCATGGCAGCCCCCTCAGCAGGCACCGTACCCCCACCCCGTCTGCCGTCGGCCCGCACGCACATGGAGCCGGCGCCTGCTGGGCTTGTGCAGGTGCCGGGCGACTGGCCGCAGCATCTGCGACCGGGGTACAGCCAGGACCGGGGGGCGGCTGTCACTGATGTGGACCACCGGACCACGGCCGAGGAGCCGGGTCTGGAGGAGACCATGCGGGAGCAGGACCGGCAGGTGCGCGACGGCGGGTGATGGCGGGCGGTGCTCGCGGACGAGGACCCCTCGGCGGCGAGGCCGGCGGCCCGGCGGCCCGGCTGTTGGTCGCCGACGTCCGCGGCCGTGGTTCCGTCTGCCCGGACGAGCTGGTGGCCTGGGAGCTGACGGTCAACGACCCCGGCCGGCTGTGGCTGCCGGGCATCGGCATGCCGATGAACTGAACCGGCCGGCCCCCGGTCCCGCGTTCGAGGATGCGCCTCGTCTCGCCCGTGATCCGCTGGGTGTACTCGGCGTATCGGCCTCGTACTACGCCATCGCGCTGGCTGCCACCACGGCCGTGGAACGCAGGAGTGGCAGGAGCAGCCGTGCGTGGTGCGGGTAAAGCCGCCGGCCCCGGTCGCGTTCCCAGGTGGTCTCCGACCGGCCGGTCGGGCTTCTACCAATCGACAACCGGACGGCGGTCGCTGTCTTGCCGAAGTCGTCTTTCCAGGTGCCCGATCCTGACCGGGGTTCTGTCCAGATCCAGTCCAAGGCGCGCCCATCCAGTCGCCGCATACGCTGCGGTCGCGATTGCGCGGCGTCGCGGCCTGACGCTGAGGCCGCTGCGGGTGAACGGCGTTGAGGCACCCGAAGGAGCTCTGGGCAGCAAGAAGGATTGTGCTGCCCGTTATCAAGCGAAGGGTCCCCGCCTTATCTGATCCATGTCCTCCATCGCATGTGGGACGGAGGGCATTGGCCCGATTCAACTGCATGCTCGATGGAGGTGCCGAAGAATACGCAGTCTGGGTAAACCGGCTGTACTGCGTACCAGCAGGCGGTCACCAGCAGTGTGAGCGCCAGGGCGGAGATCAAGTGTCTCCGTGTCGGGCGGCCCGAGACGGGATGAATCATGTCGATGATCATATGGTCGGCCGGATGGCGAGCTGAGTGTGCTGCCATGTACCCAGCGGGGGCTATGCCGAGTGCTGGAGGCGCTGGGCGGGGCCGGCGGTCCGTGTTGCCCACCGCCCCCGGTGGAGTTGTCCACCGGGGGCGTCATCTGTTGCACGCGCGGCCCTACCGGCTCCCATGAAAAACCGCGATGGGAAAGGATGGCCTGGGGCATCCCGGCCGCGAACTCGTGCATGCCATCGACCCCGCCTTGGCGGTCTGCCGCCGGACGCGGAGAGCCGCTACGAATTCCGGACGGCGGAAGGCCGCCCGGGGGGTCCCGAGCGGCCTCCGTGTGAGCGTGCGGTGTCAGCGCACCGGGTCAGGCCAGAGGTACGGCGTCGATCACCCGTTGCGGAACCGTCCACACCCCGGTGGCCACGCCCGTCGGGGTTCGCCGGCCTTCGGTGATCAACCAGACGGCCGGCGAATCGGGGGACTTCAGGCGGGTGCCGTCGGCGAACTCCGCGGGCAGCGACTGCCAGACACGGTTCGGCACCACCTGCATGGGAACGTCCGCATACCCGCTGGCCGTCAGCTCCTCCATGCTGTGGAACGGGACCTTCGCCCCGCCCACGACCGCCGCCTGGCTCAGCGAACCGGCGTCCTTGATCCGGGTACCGTCCGCGATCTTGGTCGTCATGGCATCCCACACCCGCACGGGGACGACCTGGCGCGGCTTGGCGCCGTACCCGGCGGCCTGGAGTTCGTCCATGGAGTGGAAGTCGACGCGTGCTCCGCCGACCACCGCAGCCTCCGACGTGGCCCCACTCTTCGCGATACGGGTACCGTCCGCGATCCTGGTCGTCATGCCGTCCCACACCCGGACGGGGACGACCTGGCGAGCTTTGGTTCCGTAACCGGCGTCGTTGCGTTCGGCCTCCGTATGGAAGTCGACCCTGGCACCGCCGACCACCGCAGCCTCCGACGACCACCCGCTCTTGGCGATACGGGTGCCGTCCGCGATCCTGGTCGTCATGGCGTCCCACACCCGGACGGGGATGACCTGGCGAGCTTTGGTTCCGTAACCGGCGTCGTTGCGTTCGGCCTCCGTGTGGAAGTCGACCCTGGCACCGCCGACCACCGCAGCCTCGGAGGGCGACCCGCTCTTGGCGATACGGGTGCCGTCCGCGATCCTGGTCGGGAGCGCGTCCCACACGCGGTCGGGGATGGTCCACATCCGCTTCTCGCCGAACCCACAGGCGATCAGTTCGTCCATCGACATGAACGGCACCTTCGCCCGCCCGACGATGCCCGCCTGCGAACTGCTGCCGGCCTTCTTCACGCGCGTGCCGTCCGCGATGCGGTCCGGGATGAGGCCGAACGCCCGGCCAGGAAGCGGGCGGACCTTCGACGCCCAGTCCGTACCGAAGCCGGAGTCGATGACCTCCTGCGGCGAGGCGAAGTTGACCCGCGCACCTCCGATCATCGCGGCGACCGGCGTACTGCCGCCGGTGCCCTGGATCAGGATGCCGTCGTCGGGCACGTCGGCCCGGATCATGGTGAACGCGCGCGCCGGGACCGTGCGGACCTTGCTCGCCCAGTCGGTGCCGAAGCCGGCGTCGATGACCTCCTGTGGGGAGGCGAAGTTGATCCGGGCGCCGCCGAGCATCATCGCCACCGGCGTCGGCACGCCGTTGGCGATGCCCTGGATGAGCGAGCCGTCCGGCGGGATGTCGGCGTGGAACTCGTTGAACGCGCGGCTCGGGATCGCGCGCACCTTCTCACGCCAGTTGGTCCCGTATCCGGTCTCGACCACTTCCTCGGGTGAGAAGAAGTTGATCCGCGACCCGGCCACGAACATGGCGACCGGCGTCGAGGAGCCGCCGCCCGTGCCCTGGACGAGCGTGCCGTCCGCCGGGACCGTGCCGAGGGAGTTGAACGAGTAGTCCGACACGATGACGACCTTGGAGGGCCAGTCCGTGCCGTGACCGGTGTCGATGACCTCCTGCGGCGAGGCGAAGTTGATACGTGCCCCGCCGACGACCTGCGCGACGGGCGTCCCGTTGCCGCCGTTCCAGCCCTGCACCAGGGTCCCGTCGGAGGGCACCCGGTTCATGTGGTCACGGGCGTCGACCGACCAGTCGGAGATCTTGGGCGGACGGCCGCAGTTCACCGGGGAGTTGCAGTGCGACTGGTGCAGGGGCGCGCCTCCGGCGAAGATGTACACGCGGCCGCGCTGGTCGATGGCCGACGAGCCGTTGCGCGGGGTCTTCGGACCGGCGTCGATGACCGACTGGTAGGTGGGACGGGGCGTGGAGTCGCAGATCCCGCCGTCACACGTGGCCTGCCAGACCGGCGCGCCGCCGACCATCTTGTAGATGCGCCGGGTGTCCGTGGTGTGCAGGATCGTGCCGTCCGCCAGGCCGTGGACCGAGGTCACCGGCTGCGGCTGCGGAGGGGCGGGCGGGTTGGTCGGACCGGGCGCCGCGCCGCCGCCCCGCCCCGTGCCCTGCGTGACCTTCTTGAAGCCCTCGCTCTTGGGCAGGTGCACCCAGAGCGCGGATTCGTGGCCCACGAAGTGCTCCATGCCGGCGTTGCACCCGGCCGGGGACCACGTGCGCGTCAGGAAGACGCGCTCGGTGAAAATGCCGTAGGAGACGTAGGTGATCTCGTGGGACGGGGACACGGTGTTGGTCTTCAGACCCACCGAGCTCGTCATGGAGGCCTTCGCGCCGATCTGGATCTCGGCGTTGACCTTGGCGACGAGGTAATCGACCGACATGCCGGCCGTGAACTGGGTGCTGAGCTCGACGGTGTCGGACTTGGTGACGGTCACCTCGAGGTTGTCGCCGGGCGCCACACGCCAGGGCCCGTCGGACGCCTTGAAGTCCTCGTAGTGCTTGCTCACGTGCCAGGCGCTCGGTCCGCAGGAGACCGGGAGGGGCAGGGGCGGCGGATCGGCCTGCGCGACCTGTGGCGTCATTGCCACCAGCCCGCCGGTCATCAAGATGCTGGTCAGCGCGGTGAGCGCCGACTTCAGCCTCTGTCTGAGCATCGTGCCTTCCTTCTCTGTCGAGATCTGACTCTTCGTCATGGGCACTTCAAGGGAACGGAAGAGGATGACTGGCCGGTGAGGTGAAGCACGTCGCGTGTCAGGCCGACGGGGGGTCACCTGCGCGGCCATGCGTGTGTCCGGTTGATGTCATCGGCTCGGGCAGCCGAGTGCGGCCTTCTCCAGGCTCAGCTACTCGGCTTCCCCGTACGGGCAGTCCACTGCCGACCATGCGACGTCACATCAGCGGCCGTCGTACGGGAGGCAGATGCCTGGCGCCCGTTCAGCGCGCGTATCGGCGGCTGCCCCGGTCGGCCTGGGCAGCGCGTTCCGTGTGATGCCGCTTCCGGTGTCGACTTGCCGCAGCTGCAGTCAGGGCAGCACACATCGCCATACAAACGTTCCCCCCGGTGAGAGCCACACCCGTATGACCCCGTGGGTGTTCGCTCCTTTGGCGCAGTACAGCTCGGAGGTTAGACCGAGCCGCTGCTGGTCTGTCAATGCCTCTCGACAAACTCAAGCAGCGGCGCGGCCCGGCCACCCGATCTACGAGGAGCTCTCCTTCGGGTCCTCGGCGTTGCGCCAGATCGTGAGGTCGACGGTGATGTACGTGCTCGGGTCCTTCGCGCCGGACTTGCCGCGGTAGGTCGCGACCGCGATGTGGCCCGCGTCGCTGAGGACGCAGACCTGCGAGCCGTTCGTCAGTTGGTCGAGGCCGATCTTCTCGGTGAAGCGCGTCTCGCTGCGGCAGGTCTCCAAGGAGCCCTTCTGCGTGTTGTTCAGCAGGACCAGCTTCCCGTTGGCCGTGCCGAGCCTGTCGTCTCCGAACATGGAGTCGTGGTAGTAGTACACGTCCCCGTGGCCGTAGGCCACACCGCCCCCGGTGTCCTCGGCCGGGCGCGGCGGGTTGTCGGCGAGCATGAGGTAGTAGTTCCCCGTCACGTCGACGTTCTTGTACGACACGGGCTTCGGGTCGGTCCTCGGCTGCGCCTTCCCCGAGGAGCCGCTCGAACCGCTCGAAGCGCCCGCGCTCGTACTGCCGCTGGATGACGCGGAGTTCCTGCCCTTGGGGTCGTCGGGCAGCAACGCTCCGATGACCCCGAGGCCGACCACCCCTGCCGCGATGGCACCGGCGACGATCAGCCCCGTCCGCTTGGGCTTCGGTGGGGCGGGCGCGAAGCCGCCGGGGTGGAACGGGGGCGGCGTGTGGAAGCCCGGCTGCATGTAGCCGGGCGCCGGGGTGCGGTAGCCGGGCGGCATCGTGCCAGGAGTGCCAGGAGCGCCAGGAGTGCCGGGGGCTCGGGGCGGCATCATGCCGGGGGCGCCCGGGTACCCACCGGGCGGCATCGCACCGGGGACGCCTGGAGCGGCCTGCGTCGGCGCATGGGACACACCGGCACTGGTGGGCGCGTACGCGTGGCCGACCCCCGGAGGCGTCGGAGCCTGCGGGGAGCGCTCGGTCGGCGTCGCGGTCGGCGGTGGCGTCGGGGCCGACGGCTGCGTGACGGGCGCCGACGGCGGCGGGGTCTTCGCCGGCTCGGGCAGGACCAGCCGCTCGGTGATGGAACCGGCGATCGCCTGGGGCAGCCAGTCCTCGCCCTGGCGCAGCGGGACGGGCGAGACGGCGTGGCACAGCTCGATGACCTCGGTCAGGGCCGGCCGATCGGCCGGGTCCCGGCTGAGGCACCGCGTCACCAGGGGCCGCAGCTCCTCGGGGAGCCTGCTGAGGTCGGGGTCCTCGTGCACGATGCGGTAGAGCACGGCGTGTGAGGGGCCGTCACCGAAGGCGGGGGCGCCGATCGCCGCGTAGGCCGCGATCTGGCCGAGCGCGAAGATGTCCGTGGCCGCCGTGACCGTACCGGCCGACGCCTGTTCGGGCGCCATGAACGCGGGCGTACCGACGCTGACGCCGGTGCTGGTCAGGGAGGTGGTGTCGGCCGCGCGGGCGATGCCGAAGTCGATCACGCGAGGGCCGTCGGAGGCCAGCAGGACGTTGGCGGGCTTCAGGTCGCGGTGGACGATGCCCGCGCCGTGGATGACGTGGAGCGCCTCGGCGACCCCGACGGTCAGCAGCAGCACGCTCCGTAGCGGCAGTCCGCCGTGCTGGGCCACGGCGAGGGCGAGGGACGGGCCCGGCACGTAGGCGGTGGCCAGCCAGGGCTGCGAGCCGTCGGTGTCCGAGTCGATGACGGGGGCCGTGTACAGGCCCTGCACTCTCTCCGCGGCCCGCACCTCCTGCTGGAAGCGCCGCCGGAACTCGGGGTCGCCGCTGAACTCGGGGCGGATCACCTTGATGGCGATGGGCCGGCCGCCCGGTGTGTACGAGAGGTACACCTTGCCCATGCCGCCCGTGCCGAGCACGGCCACGAGGCGGTAACCGCCCACAACGGCCGGGTCGTCCCCCTGGAGAGGCTGGAAAAGGTCGGCCGAAGGCACATTGCTCATCTGGAATCATCCCCCTGCTAGCGGCGATCCGGGGGCCGCCGACACCCTGCCGACGCCCCGGAGTCGAGCGAGAGCGTATCGAAGAACCGGCCCGCTCAAGTCACCCAGGGTCGACACCCGTACAGCGCGCAGGCCCCCACCCTGGGGTGGGGGCCTGGTGTCGACGCGCCGGGAGTGCGGCCCCGTCGCCTGGACGGAGGCTCAGAACGAGAGGACGGCGCTTTCGGCCACCCGCGTGCGCATCTCGCACGTGTTCGCGTACGTGGCCGACCAGCTGACGCGCTTGCCCTGCCACACGCCGTCTCCGGTGACGGTGACCGGGTCCCACTCGCGGGTGCAGGGGCGGCTGCCCGGTAAGGCCGTCAGCCGGCCCAGGTCACCGTCGGCACCCGCCAGTTCCTCGCAGGCGGCGGCGGGAGAGGGATGGCTGCCTCCGGGGACGGGCGCGCACTCGAGGGTCACCGCCCGCTCGACGGTGGCCGTCGCGGCGGCCTCACCCTTGCCCAACGTGAGCACGAGGGCCGACGGCGAGTAGAGGGAGGCCGGCTGCGCGGCCCCGGCGTACGCGGTACTCGCCGTGGCCGTGCCGACACAGGCGAGGCCGGTGGCGACGGCGACGGCGCCGAGGGTCTTACGGAGGTAACGCACGAATGACTCCTTTTCGGATAGAGGTGCGATTTCGGGATGGAGTCTTGTCGACGCGCACCGTGATCGCACATCCGCCGCCGCTTTCCGGCCGTATACACGGATAAACCACTGACCGATCGGTCGTTCGGGCAGCTCGGGGCGTATGCGCATCCATCCCGAAGCGGGGCCGGCACGGGGCGAGCCGTGGGCGGTTCAAGGTGAAACGACCACCTGACCTGCGGAGTCGTGAAAATGGTTCCTCCTTGGAGTACTTACGGCAGCGCCTGGCCGACCGGAAGTCTCCGCTCCGGAGGCGTGTCGCGCGTCAGGGCGCGGGGCTACGTCGTGTGCGGGATGCCGCTCCTGGTCGCCCGGCCGGGACCCATGTGGCTCGGCGTGATCGCCCTCGCCGGCGCGGCGGGACCGCGGCCGCTGTCGCTGTCGCCGTCGCCGTCGCCGTCGCCGTCGCCGCGGGAACGATGCAGCGGGAACGACGCAGCGGTACCTCCGTCAGCAGCCGCGCCCACCCCAGCTGCAGTCCCGGTCGCAGCGGACCTCCGTCTGGCTGGTCACCGACCTGCGGCGGTCGCCGCCCTGACCATCGGCGGAATGCCGGCGCCTTCTCGGTCTATGCGGCGCTACGTGCCGGCGCCATGCTCTCTCTCGTTCCGGCAGGACCGCTGTGGGCCTCCCCGGTCCGCCGCCTGACCACCATGCCCGCTCCTCACCTGCGAAGGAGGGCCCTCGTGTCCTTTGACCTCCATACAGCGACGAGCGGCCGGCGCGCCGCCATGGTCGACCGTCTCAAGGCCGATGGCATCCTGACCTCCCCGCTGCTGCGCGATGCCCTGCTCCGCGTGCGCCGCGAGGTGCTGCTCCCCCACGCGTACGTCAGAATCAGTGGCCCGGGCGCGGATCCGATCGACTGGCGCCTCCTCGACGGCTCCCACCCTGACGACCGTGAGGAGTGGCTCGACCTGATCCACAGCGACGAGTCGATCCTTCTCCAGCGCGACGGCGAGCCCCTCGACACTCTCGCCCGTGGGCAGGTGACCGGCGGTCACATGACCTCCATGTCCACTTACACCCCCGCCACCGTCGAAACCCTCCAGGTCCTCGGGCTCGCGCCGGGCCAGCGCTATCTGGAGCTCGGGCCCGGCCCCGGCGTCGCCCTCGCGCTCGCGGCCACCACCATCGGCCCCGGACGTGCCACCGGCGTAGAGCGTGACCCGCACATGGCGGCCTTCGCGCAGCGGAACCTCAACCGGCTGGGTGTCGGCGCAGTGGTGATCGAGGGCGACGCGTTTGAAGGGCACGAGGCCCGGGCGCCGTACGACCGGATCCACTCCGGCATCGGCGTGCCCTGCGTGCCTCCCGCGTGGGTGGAACAGCTCGCGCCCGGCGGACGGCTGCTGACCACGCTCGCCACCCGAACGCCGAGCTGGCCCGGACAGCTCCTCGTCACCCGGACCGTCGGCACGGGCCGGATCGCAGCCGTTCTGCGGGGCCGGCCGCGGGGATACCGACCGATGTTCGGCTACCAGTGGCTCACCGCCCTGGATCACCGCGCACGGATCAAGGCCGACCCCGGCACGGCGCGGCCCACCCGGCTCGCACCACCGGCGGACGACGCGTACGGCTTCTGGATCGCCGCCGCCTACCTCGCTCCCGGCCTGGTACGGGACTTCCAGGCGGAGACGATGACGATCGTCGCCCCCGAGGACGACTCCTGGGCCGTGGCCGGCCCCGTCGACGGCACCGTCCGTGTCCACGGACCGCGCGACGTGTGGGCCGAACTCGAGGACGTGCACGCCCACTGGGTCGAGACCGGCCGACCGCAGACGTACGAAGTCGACCTCCATGACGGCACCGGAGTCCAGCCCGTCACCTCCGGCACGGGGCCTGAGGCCCTGAACTGGTCGCTCCCGCCACTCGCCACCGTCCCCCGGCAGATGCCATGACCGCCCCTCCAGCTCGGGGTCCAGCGGCACCCGAAGCTGCGTCGATATCGGCGCAGCGTGCGTCATCCTTCCCCGCCTGTCCCGGCAGAACGATCACCACGGCCTTGGCGACCAACGGAACAGCCCTTCCTCTCGTGGCCCGCCACTCGGCCGTCGCACCGCCAAGCGGGCGAAGTTGACGCGACGGGGCCGTGTTGACGCACGGCGCGGTATGACAATCATGAAATCTGTCCGGCGTGACTCTTCGAGCGACATGCCTCTCCGTTGTCCTGCTTTCTGCTTTGGGCGCCGCGCCGTCGGCTGCCGCTGTTCCGGTGCCGCCGGCGCCCCCGGCGCAGGTGCTGTCAGCCGGTCTCGCCACTCCCCGGCCCGCGCCGACGCACCAGGTGGTGCTGGACGGCGACTCCTTGTCGATGGAGGACATGCTGCGCATCGTGCGGGGCGAGCCGGTGACGCTGCGGTTGGACCATGGAGCGGCCCGGCGCATGCAGGGTGCCCGTGACGGTGCCTTGCAGGCCCTGGCGGCCGGGGAGCGCGTCTACGGTTGGAACCAGGCGCTGGGCCCGTTGAAGGACAAGCCGCTGGAGCCTGACCAGCAGGAGGAGTTCCAGCGCCGGATCCTGCGCTCCCACGCGGCCGGCACCGGCCCCGCCGTCTCCGACGGTGAGGCACGCCTCGCCCTGGTGCTGCGGGCGAACGCCATGGCTCGCGCCACCATGGGCGTACGGCCGGCCCTGGTCGAGCGAATGCTGTCGCTGGTGAACGCCGGTGTCACGCCGGTCATCCCGCAGGTCGGCTCCCTGGGAACCGGTGACCTGCAGCCGATGGCCGCCGCAGGTCTGGTCATCACCGGCGAGCAGGCCCCGGCCCGCTACCAGGGCCGTACCGCACCGGCGTACGCCACCTTGAAGCGGGCCGGCCTGGAGCCGTCCTTCCCGCTCCAGGCCGGCGAGGCGCTGCCCCTCATCAGCGGCAGCGGCCTGTTGACCGCCCGCTACGTCCATGCCATCGACCGGGCGACCTCCCTGGAGTCGCAGTTCGAAGGAGCCTTCGCCCTGTTCATGGAGGCCACCCGGGCGGAACAGGGCTCCCTCGATGCTCGCACTCACGACGAGCGGCGCATCCCCGAGCAGCAGGCCCTCGCCGCGCGGCTGCGGGCCCTGCTGGCAGGCAGTCAGTGGATGACCGACGAGGGACGCAAGCGGCTGGGCGAGGACCACCCCCGCGTGCAGGACGCCGTGTCCGTGCGGGCCGCTCCCCACATCGCCGCCACCCTCGGCCAGACCCTGCGCGAAGCACGCGTGATCGTCGAGCGCGAGGCCAACGCCTCCACGTCCAATCCGCTGGTGTTCCCCAAGACGGACGGCGGTTACGAGTTCGTCATGGGCGGCAACTGGGACGGTGCCCAGATCGGCCACGCCGTGGACACCCTCAACGCCCAGGCCACCGACGTCGCGGTCCTCGCCCACGAGCTCTCCGCCCGGTTGCTGTCGAACAAGTGGAGCTACGGCCTTCCCGCCAACCTCGCCCACCCGCCGGTCGGCCTCAACTCCGGCATGGTCCAGGCGCAGACGACAGCCGCCGCGCTCATCCCCGAGATGCAGACCAGAGCCGCGCCCTCGGGGGTGCTGTCCCGGCCCGAGAAGGACGGCCAGGAAGACCACAACACCATGGCCATGGCCTCCGTACGCAACCTGCACGACAACCTCGACCGCTTCGAGACCGTCCTCGCCGTCCTGCTCATGATGGACGCCCAGGGAATCGACCTGATCGGCAAAGAGATGCGCGGCCTCTCCTTGGGCACCGGCACCGCCGCGCTGCATCACCGGATCCGCCAGACCGTCGCGCCCCTCAAGGACGACCGGTGGATGACACCCGACGTGGAGAAGATGACGGAACTCGTACGCAGCCGCGCCCTGCAGACGGTCGTGAACCACATCGCCGGCCCCCGCACGTGACACCGCCAGGTGGCCTGGTCGTGCCGGTGTGACCGGAATCAGGTCTGGTGCGGTGCTCGGCGATCGGCTGGTACGCGGAGGCGGGGCGTCCCCACTCGGACCTCAGCCACACTGGGCACACGGGTGGGTCAGACGCACCAGGTGCGGATGCGGTCCGCTGCCTCGTAGACGCCGGCCTTGCCGGCCTGGATGTCGCGGACGAGCTCGACCATGGCGCCGTACGGGGGGTCGATGTCCTCGCCGGAGGCGTGCATGTAGGCAGCCGCGACCTGACAGGCGTAAAGGCTGTTGCGGTACGGCAGCGGCTGCAGCCTGATCACCGTGTGCAGGAGGGCTGCGGCGCGCCAGGCGGGGTCCGGCTCGGACATGGCGGGGCGGGGGACGCGGGTCTTGTGACGGGCCACGGCGGCGACGAGAGCGGAGTAGTCGGCGACGCTGACGTCTTCGGGCACAGCCTGCTCCTGGACGTCCAGGAGCCAGGGGACGTCGATGTGGAGGATCATCAGGCGGCGTCCGCCCCCGACCGGTGGCGTGCGGAGGGCCGCGCTTCGTCGGGGAAGGCGTCGTCGAACTCGTCCCGGTGCGCCTCACCCCAGGAGACCGCGTAGCGGACGAACTGGCGGCGTTGACGCTCACGCAGCGGCAGGTCGTGGACGTACTGCTTGAGGGACTTGCCTTCGGCGGCCGCGGCGGCGCGGACCTCCTCCAACTCCTCGTCGGTGAAGGTGACGTTCAAGGACGGCATACCGCAGATGGTACCTAGCAGGTACCGACGCGGCCAGAGACCGCCGAGGTGGGGTTACGGCGCGGCGCCGGCGACGACGCCGGCAGTCCTCCTGCCGGTGTCCATTCGCGGCCCGTGCGTGGCAACGAACGTGACGTCCGCGAGCACGGGCATCACCCAGTGTTCGCACGCAGGACTTCAGTGAGGGCCCATCGGTGCGGCCGTGCTCGAACTCCCAGGGGCAGATGCGAGCGCCCCGTGGTGAGGGGCGGCCTGAGTATGCGGTCGGGCCCGCCGCATACTGCGCGGCGGGCCCGACTCCTTCGTGGCCGAGGCGGGATTCGAACCCGCGACCTCTGGGTTATGAGCCCAGCGAGCTACCGAACTGCTCCACCCGGCGGCCTTCACTGTAGAACGCCAACGCGAGATCCCGCGAAGGATTTTCACCCGGCCCGCACCCACCCACCCTGTCCCCGATTCCGTGAAGGTCGGCCCCGCCCGGGTCACGCCAAGGGTTTGCTCCGCAGGTCTCGCAGGTCTCGCAGGTCTCGCAGGTCTCGCAGGTCTCGCAGGTCTGCCGGTACTCGTCCTCGGCGAGCGGGGACGCAGCCCGCCCTCGCAGGCCGGCGCCGGAGACCGCATGGAGAGCGTGCCGGCCGAGACTCGGTCCACGAAGGAAAGCCTTGGATTGCTCCGACGCCGCACCGTGGCAATCCATACCGATGCCTTGGATATGTGTTCTACCTTAGGGTCTCCGACGTCTATCCGGGGGGATCGTCACATGGCCAAGGACGAGATCGAGCACATCCGCACCGAGCGGCCGCCCGCGTCCATCGCTGCTCTCGCCGCCCGAACCGGCGTGGGTGACTGGGTCGACACGCTCGCGACGAAGCAGGGCTTCGGGTGGAGGAAGTGGCGGGACTGGAGGCTCTACTTCTTCACGGGTGGCCTGATCGTCACGGCGCCGGATGGCTTTACGGCCACGTACGACTGGGGGACCGTACGCGTCCTGCAGTACCGCACCACCGTCAACGGCGGCGCATCAGACGCTTGCTCGACGCTGATCGACCCGGCGGGGAGCGCCCTGAACATAGGGTTCGGCAGACCCCCCTTGTTCAAGTCCGACAAGGCGGCTCTCGGTATCACCTCGTGGGTGAACGGCGCCGGGTTCCTCTACCCGCACATGTGGGGTGACCACATCCAGGAGTGCGTCACCCGCGCCCAGCTGCCCGGAACGGTCTCGCGCCTTCAGCGGGGCGACAGGGTGAACTTCGGTCCGTACATGGTCGATCAGCAGGGCGTCTCGGACAAGAAGTACTCGGTCGCCTGGTCAGAGCTCACCGAACTCGGCCTCCACACCGGCACCCTGATGTTCAACGGTTCCCAGAGAAGGTCGACGGCTCCGGAAATGGCGAAGGCGTTCCAGATCCCCAACCTCGACCTCTTCATGAAGCTGTGCCGGCATCTGAGCCCCCACCTGAAGGGCTGACCTCTCCACCGTGGAACACCTGACGGGGGAGGACCCCGCACACATCGGCCCATACCGCCTGATCGCCCGTCTCGGCGCGGGCGGAATGGGCCTGGTCTACCTGGGCCGCTCCGATGTAGGACGTACGGTCGCCGTCAAGGTCGTCCAGGCCGAACACGTCCAGCACCCCGAGTTCCGCAGGCGGTTCGCCCGCGAGGTGGCGGCGGCCCGGCGGGTGGGCGGATCCTGGACGGCCGACGTCCTGGACGCCGACACCGAGGCCGCCGTGCCGTGGGTGGCGACCCAGTACATCCCGGGGCCCGACCTGACCACCGTCGTGGCCCAGGACTTCGGGCCGTTGCCCGAGCGGTCGGTCCGTACCCTCGCCAACCGCCTCGCCCTCGCCCTGCAGGCCGTGCACGAGGCGGGCCTGATCCATCGGGACCTCAAGCCGTCGAACGTCCTGGTCACCGTGGACGGGCCTCGCGTCATCGACTTCGGCATCGCGCGGGCGATGGACAGCCTGGCCGGGGACAGCCTGCACACCCGCACCGGCATGCTGATCGGCTCACCCGGCTTCATGTCGCCGGAGCAGGTGCGCGGCCTCGAACTCACCCCGGCGTCCGACGTGTTCTGCCTGGGGGCGCTCCTCGTCTACGCCGCCACCGGACGCCTCCTGTTCGGCGCCACGGAGACCGGCCTCAACGCCCACCTCTTCCGGATCGCCGAGGAGGAGGCGGACCTGACCGGCGTACCGGACTCGCTCGTCGATCTCGTACGCGCATGTCTGCACAAGGATCCTGCCAAGCGGCCCACTCCCCAAGAGGTGGCCGCGCGCACGGCGACCGACCAGGCCGGTGAGTGGCTGCCGGGGTCGGTACTGGCTCAACTCGGCCGACGCGCCGCTCATCTGCTGGATTACACCCCCGCCGCACCCGCCGCCCGCCCGGGCCCTCGCGTCCAGCCCGCCCAGCCGCTGCCTCCGCCGCCCGCGTACGCCCCGACGGCCCCCGCACACGCCGGGGCCGCACCCGTCTTCGGTACTCCCCCGGGCCCGCCGCCCGGCGTCTGGGGCGCACCCGCTACCCCAGCCCACCTCCCCGACCCGGTGGCCCCGCATCCCAAGCGCTGGTGGGCACTGCTGGTGCTCGGTCTGGCGCAACTGATCGTGCTGATCGATGCGACGTACTCCAACACGGCGATGATGTGGAGCGGCGCCGAGGGGGACCTGGGGCTTCCCGTCGACGGCGTGAAGGTGTCGTCCACCGTTTACCTGGACGTGATGCCCATCGCCTATGTGCTGGCCTTCCTCGGGCTGCTGCTGTTCGGCGCCCGCATCGCGGACCTCATAGGCCGCAAGAGGATGCTGATGGTCGGCCTGCTCGGATTCGCGGTGGCTGCCGCGATCGGCGGCATGGCGACCTCTTCCGGCATGTGGACCGCGGGCCGCGCTCTGCAGGGCGCCTTCGCCGGGCTCATCTCGTCGTCCGCGCCCCTCCTGGTGTCCACCTCCTTCACCGACCCGCGGGAACGCCGCAAGGCTTTCGGGATCTACGTCGCGATCGCGGGCAGCGGCCCGGCGCTCGGCTTGATGGCGGTCTTTTTGCTTCCGATGAGCCTGAACTGGCGTTGGTGCCTGTTCGCCGGAATCCCCTTCGCCGTGGTCGCCGTGATCGGAGCGGCGGCCCTGGTGCACGACCACCCGGGCCGCATCGGCGCTCGATTCGATCTGCTCGGCGTCCTGCTCGGTACGGGCGGGATCGCCGGTATCAGTGGGGCCGTTCCGCACTTCACGGGCCAGGCGGTCATCCTGCCTCCGACGGCCGTCATCCTGCTTGTGGCCTTCGTGTGGTGGCAGACCAGGACGGCCGGCGCACTTGCTTCGCCCTCCGGCATCAAAGTCCCGGCACCCCTCGGGTACTTCCTCGCGACGGTCCTGGCCAACGCCGTCGTCTTCGCCCTGCTCGTGGCCATGGGGGTTTACCACTACTAGCCTGAGGCTTACGTGCGGGCGGGTGGCCGTGGTGTGAGGCGGATCATGACGACGGCACACTGTGTCCGTGAGTTACAGCGTCTTCCTGCTCCGGTTCGTGGACGGCGAGGTCGTCGCCCTGGACGCCGAACGGTTCCGACAGGTGACGGAGCCGTACGTGGTGGCGGGCGGCCCGGAGGGAGGCTTCTCCCAGCTCCGCGCGGAGGACGGGGGTGAGGCGGACCTTTACCACGAGTCCCAGAACGAGGCCGGGATGTCGTGCGTGACAGCGACGCACTTCGCCCGTGGCGCGATGCTCGGCGTACTTGCCCGGCTGGCGGCGGCCCTCGGGGCCTCGATCGTGCCCCAGAGCGGCGGCGCGCTGATCTTCCACGAGGACGACCGCCGTCATCTTCCTGCGGATCTCCAGGCGAAGGCGGTTGTCATAGCCCCCACGGCGGAGGCGTTCCAGGCGGCATTCGACGCGCGAAGAGGCACCGTCACCGCAGCGGCAATCCGCTCGTGGGTCCGTCCATGAACCGCCGAACCAGGGGGCGGCAGCCGCCTGCGCAGTCTCGGTGCCGTCCTGCTCGTTCAGTGGGTGGGCGGCTCCATGGAAGACGCTGCCGACTTCCTGGGAATCAACGCCGCCGGCGGCCGATACACCGGCACGAGCAAGCGGCTCGGCCCGCTTCACCGCTGCGTTGGAGGGCGAGGCGAACCCCGGTTCGCTCCGCGTCCCCCGATCCGCCGGGACTGAGTTCTGAAGGCCGTGTTGAGTGACGCAGAAATGGCTCGGTAAAGCGTCAGCGATAACTCACTCGAGGGCATGAAATTCACCCAGCCGCAACCTCGGAAGCCATGAAATTGTTCAACGCGCAAATCCGCCAGAGGGCACAAAGTTGCTCAGTCCGCAAATCCGGCAGAGGGCACGCAGTCCGTTCATTCGCAACAGTATCGACAAGAAGCTCCGAGGTTGACGGCGTCGTGGGGTTTGCTTATGGTCCAGTCGTTCAGGTTCCCGCCGATCGACATCCGAAGGTATTCATGACCGCGCCTCCAATGTTGCCGAAGTTCCGGCATCAGTTGATTCTTTCCGTTCTGATGCTCTGTTCGCTGCTGATTTGGCTGGACAATACCGTCCTGAGTACTACGCTGGAGACCCTTGCAGACCCGGTCCGTGGACTGGCGGCCAATCCCGGTCAGCTGCAATGGGCGACCGGTTCGTACACTCTGGCCTTCGCCACATTGATGTTCAGTGCAGGCGCATTGGGCGATCGGTTCGGTCACCGGACTGTGTTTTCCAGTGGGTTGGTGATCTTCGCCGGGTCCTCGCTATGGGCGGCGTACGCAACCGATGCGGGCCAGCTGATTGCGGCTCGAGCTGCGATGGGTGTGGGCAGCGCGCTGATCACGCCGGCCATGATGGCCATCCTTATATGGACCTTTACCGGCCCCGCACGGGCTGCCGCGATCGGCATTTTCTCGACGTCGGCCGGAGTCGGAATGGCCGCCGGACCGGTGCTGGCGGGGTTCCTGCTCGACCATTTCTGGTGGGGCTCGGTCTTTCTGATCAATGTCCCGGTCGCAGCATTGGCGCTGGTCGGGCTCGCGGTGCTGGTTCCGAATTTCCGTAGCCCCACTCTGCGACCACTGGACCCCGCTGGAATGTTGCTGTCGATCAGTGGGCTCGTGGCGTTGGCCTACGGGCTGATCCGGGCAGGGCAGGTGGCGGCATGGAGTCGTACTGACGTCTGGGCACCGATCGTTGTCGGACTGGTTCTCCTGGTCGTTTTCGTACTCGTCGAACTGCGTGTCAAGGTGCCCAGCTTTGATCCGCGACTGTTCGCGCAACGCACCTTCGCTGGCGGAAATGTGGCGCTCGGATTACTGCTCTTCGGTGTGGCCGCCATCACCTTCTACAATGCGTTCTACCTGCAGGGCGCGCTCGGGTTTTCACCGATGAAGGCGGGTTTGGCCAATATCCCGACCGCATTCGGCGCGCTCGCGGGGGCGCCCCTTGCCTCGCGCCTGGTTCGCCGCCTGTCGCTGCGGCTTGTCACCGTGCCGGCGCTGACCGTGGCTGCGCTGACCATGGGCGGGTACGGGTTCCTCGGACTCCAAACTCCACTCGTCTGGATCGAGATCCTGTTGTTGATACAGGGTCTCTCGGTCGGCATGGTGATCGGCCCCGTTACGGCCGCATTGATCAGCGACCTGCCGTTGGAACAGGCCGGTGCAGGATCGGCCGTCACCAACACCGTGCGACAAACCGGCAGTGTGATCGGAATCGCAGTAGGCGGCACGATCATGTCGATCGTGTACCGGCGTGCGATCGAACCTTCACTGGAGGGCGCACCCGGTCCGGTGCAGGATCAGGCGCGAGTTTCCGCCGAACAGGCCCGCCATGTCGCCACCGTTATCCACCGGCCCGCTCTTGCTCAGGCTGCCGATAATGCGTTTATCCATGCTATGCACATCGGCGCGGGCTGGATCGCGGTCATCGCACTCCTCGGAGCGGCTGTGCTGCTGATGACCTTGCCTGCCGGAAAGAAGAAGGGTCCGATACCGGAGCCGGACGACGAAGAGGCCCGCAGCTCCGTCTGAGAGTGTGATGGCAGAACCCAGGATCAGGCCCGCCGCAGGGCAGCATCACATACCAGCTTCCGCAGCTCAGCGGGCACATGCGGCGCATGTCGCCAAGCGTCTGCGCTCGCGAGAAGCGCCTCGGGCTGCGCCCAGTCCGTGTCAGCACCGCGATCGTGTTATTGATCAGAAACTCATGGGGTTCTCGTCCAGGACGTAGCGGACGTGCGGGCCGCTGAAATAGCCGCGGACGATGTGCGGTTGGCGCTGGCGTCTGCAAAATGAAGCGACGTGTTTCCGCGGCGAGTTCGGCCTGGAACCGGCGATCGGGTACGGGGCGTGGGGGGCGGGAGCGCTCGCGCTGGTGTACGCGTGCGCGTACCGGCCCCGCGCCCCTCGGGGGGGCAGCGGAGCCGGTACGCACGGCGTGACGCACGAGCCTCAGGCCACGCGGGTCAGTTCGCGGTGGCCGGCAGTGCGTAGCCGCCTCGTCCGGCGTAGACGCTGTCGTACACCGGGCGTTCGACTCCCTTCCCGTCCACCTCGTCGGCAAGGATGTTCTTGACCTCGCCGTCGACGACGAACGTCGTGGACCCGCCGCCGTCCAGATTCAGCGCGTCCACGGCCCCGAGGTCCTCCATGATCTTCGCCAGGTCGTAGATCGGCACACCGAGCCGATCCTGGGCCTTGGCCGTGACGGCGACGAGGATGGTGCGCCCCCAGCCGTCCACACCGATGGCGGTACGGGGGTCCAGGCCGGTGTTGGAGCTCACTGTGGCCACGACCTCGCCGTTGCGCATCAGTTGGTGCGTGCCGTTGATCACGTCGACGGACGGATACGCCGGGTTGAGAGGGATGTCCTCGTCGTCGGTCGTCTCATCGGTGAAGCCGATGTCCTTGGCGCTCTGCGCGTAGCTGAGCTTCGTTCCCACCTCTACGTTCTCGGTGAGCCACTTTGCTCCGCCGTCAGCCTGCGTCAGGCCGATCCCCTGGAGCACCTTGCCGTTCGGAGGGATGTCCATGCCGCCTCGCGTGGGCTTCACCGCGATGACGTAGCCGTCCTTGTCGACGGCGACCTCGACTCCCTCGGCGTTGTCCGCCGCCACGAAGGGCGTGTGCTCGGGATACGGGGTCTTCTGGCCGTACGCGGAGGTGAAGACGACGATCTCGCTGTCGTCCTCGTAGTAGGGGCCGCTCTTCAGCGCCCGGCCGTTCTCGTCTTTGTAGTAGAGGACCTTGCCGGTGGCGTCCCTCTCGGCGGGAAGGGCCCTGTCGCTGGATTCCTGCTGGCAGAACGGGATCCAGCCCGGGTAGCGGTTGAGACCGTCGACGGTGCGCTTGACGTCGTCGGTCGTGCCCGGGGTCTTCTTGTCGGACGTGATCTCGATCGAGGTCGTGATCCTGGTGAAGTGGGGCCGCCCGTGCTGGAGTACGACCGCGTTCTGTCCTCTCCTGCAGGACGCCCCCTGGATGACGTCCTCTTGGACGGAGAGCATCATCGGGATGGACCGCTCCTCGCGGATCGCATCCCCGTCTGCCTCCTGGTCCTTGGCGGCGACGGAGAAACTGCTGTTGACGCCGACGTAGGGAGCGTCGTTCCCAGTCGTTCCGACGGTGTCCAGCATCGCGGTGGTGGTCTCCTTCACCCCGACCGCCGTACCGAACGTGCTGCCCAGCGAGATCGCGCCCATGTCGGGGTCGATGACCGCCACGCGGACGACGAGATCGGAGGACGCGCTGGAGTACGTCGTCCGCTCGATCCCCTCCGTCACGGTCTCGGGGTGGGCCGTCAGACCGTCCAGTATCGACGCGATCTTGTTGGCCGAGGGGTCGTTCACGGCGGTCGCCGTGGACTGCGTCAGAGCCAGCGTCGCCAAGGCGACGGACACGGCCGTGATACGGCGACGCGTGGTGTTCTTCTTCTCCATGGTCAGCACTTCGATTCCGCGTCGGCGAGCTTGTGGGAGCTGATCTGTCGCTGGTAGAGCGTGGGAAGAGTCGTCTCCTGCCCGGGCGGAACGACGTACGCCCGCATGGTCCAGGTGCCGATGTGCCATGCTCCGTAGCCGGCCCCGTCGTAGAAGCAGGCGAACTTGTGCGACCGGTTGGAGACGGACACGACCTTGTCGTCCCAGGTCGCCGAGTAGTCCTTGTTGCCGGTCACCCCGTCGGGCAGCACATCGGGCTCGGTCGTCCCCGCGGCCACACCGCGCCCGCTGGGACCCTGGAAGATGCACAGACGGGTGGCCTGGCAGCGTTCGAACCCGGTCCTGCAACCCGGCTTGGACTTGGCGAACTTGTGCGAGGCGGGAACCACCTCCTGAACGCCCTCGTCCTTGGGCAGGTCACCCCCGAGGTGCCCGGGCCGGACGGACTGCATCTTGCCCCCGCCGTAGCTCGGGCCGTCGTACAGACAGGCCCACGAGGTCGTGTTGTTGCGGAAGGACACGAAGGTCTTCCCGGTCAGGGCCGCCTCAGCCTTGTAGTCCAGGACGGGACCGCCCTGGAGGGAGAACGAGACCATTTCGCCGTTCCCACCGGCCTCGGTGTACAGACAGAAGTTCTCGGTCGGGCAGTTGTCGTACGCCGCTTGCGCCGATCCTGCCTGCAACCACACCAACGATGCGGCCAGCATCAGCACCGCCAGCCCCACTACGGGCAGACGGCCAAAAGAGTTCTTGATCGTATTCACGCCGAGACCCTACGTGCACCGGCCCCGCGTCCCTCCGGGGGGCGGGGCCGGTACGCACTGCGTAGGCGTCTCAGGCGACGCGGGTCAGGAACTCCGTCCAGGCGGCCGGGGCTACGGAGAACTGGGGGCCGGTGGCGTTCTTGGAGTCACGGACGTGGACGGCGGAGGCGCAGGGGGCAACCTCGACGCAGTCGCCATCGCCGCCGCTGCTGTAGCTCGACTTGTGCCAGAACTGGGCGACTTCGATGCAGTCGTCGCCGCTGCCGCCGCTGTAGCTGCTCTTGAACCAGGCCAGGTCAGTGGTGCTCATAGCGTTCCTCGGATCTCCCGCATCAGGCTCACGGACTCCTCAGGGGACAGAACCTGTGCCCGCGTCCTGGCATATCTCTTCTGGAGGATGCTGACCACGTCGGGGTCGGAAACGAACTGGCCCGTCTCCTGGCCCTCGCAGTACGCGTACCAGGCGTTCCCCGGAGTCTCCAGGAGTCGCATGGGCCGAAAGAAGCGGCCAGTGAAGGAATGAGCTCACTGTGCGGGCTGCGGACCTCCGTTGAACGGTCCTCAGCGCGCCTGGTGAGGGCAAGGGACGCCTGTTCGTTGCCCCCGGGTGTGTCATTCACCGACGCGCAGTGGGCACAGGGTCGGCGGGAGGAAGGCGTGGCCGGTGCGGCTACTTCGTCGCGGCGTCAGACAGGGCGACACTGCTAACCCACATCAGCACATGCCCCCGGAACAGCGTCACCGGGTCGGGATCGGCTGGGTGAGGTTCACCGGGTTGCCGTCGGGGTCCTGGATGTGGGCGACGCGCTGTCCCCACGGCATGTCGTTGGGGCCGCCGCGGACCGAGCCGCCCAGCGCCTCCACCCGGCCGAAGGTCTCGTCGACGTCGTCGACACCGATGCTGAGCAGGATCCGCGGCGCCGCCCCGGTCCCCGGGTCCGCCTTGGTCACCAGCCCGAGGTCGGTGTCGCCGATGCGCAAGCCGAGGTAGAAGGCCGGGCCTTCCGCCGGTACCCGGAAGATCTCCTCAGCGCCGAACAATTTCGTGTAGAAGCCGAGCAGAACGTCCTGGTCGGCAGTCACGATCACCGGCTGGATGGTGGACATGGCACTCCTGTCGAGAACGGTTGTGTCGCTGGTAGACCGTTCGAGGACGGAGAAGTCATCGGCAGGACCACCACGCCGGACGATCCACCCCACAGACTGCCGCCCACGACTTGCACGAGCACCCCGAAACGAGGTCACGCCACCCCACTGACCTGCCACTTCAAGATGGCGGAGGTTCAGTGATGCTGATGCCGGATGTCACTGCCGCTCCCCGGCGAGGAAGTGCCGGATGTCTGCCGCCAGGGAAGCCATCTGCTCGCCGGCCTCCAGCCAGGTGGTCACCGATGCGCCCCAGCCGCCGGAGGCCTTCGGCCACGGTCGCAAGGTCCAGGTCAGCCCGACGTGCCCGCCGGACCGGAACACAGCTGACACCGCCAGGTCCCCGTCGTTCGTCTCCCAGCTCCGGTCACCGTCCCATCCCCGGTAGTCGGCGGCGAGCTCTTCCAAGAACGGGGCGAGATCGCTGCCCCAGGTCCAGGCGACGACCTCGTTGACGCGAGCCGTCAGACCCGGGGCCCGCAGCTCGACGGCATAGTGCACGGAGTCCGCGTCGAAGCTGAATCGGTCGCAGAACGTCACGCCGACGGATGTGCAGTCCTGGCAGCGGATGGTCACACTGGGCTCGTCGTCGTGGGTGGCGTCGTCCGGGGAGGTCATGGGCGGAACGCTAGGCCGGCCCCGCGTGCGCCGTCATTCGGATTCGTCGCCGGTGGAGTGAAGGACGGCTCCGGCGATCTCGCGACAGCCTGCTGACCGGCCTCCCAGTCGCTCCTTCCGGAGCAGCAGCACCCCAGCGTTCGAAGGCAGGCGGTGCCGGTGCCCCGACCGGGACCCGTCCGCCCCGCCGACCACCGGGTCGACGGGGCGTGGTGCCCTTGAGGGTGTACCGCCTATGGGAAGCGGGATTGGTTCGACCACATCGAATCCCGCGCACGGATGGGGCTGCTCGGAGATCCCCGGGCAACGGTGATCACCGTTGGGCGGTGGTGCTCGCCCCGTCGAGTGCTTCCCGGATGATGTCCGCGTGTCCGGCATGCTGCGCTGTCTCTCTGATCACGTGCAGCAGGATCCGGCGCGCTGACCAGTGCACGGTCTGCGGCGGCGACCACGGAGTCCGGGGAAGGGGCACGCTCCGGTCGAGGTCAGGCAGGGCAGCCACGGCATTCTCGGTCCCGTGAGCGGCGACGGCGTACTGCTCCAGCAGCTCAGCGAGCGTCTCACCTTCGACCATGCGGTATTGCTCCAGGTCGAGCATGCCCTCCGGCAGTTCTCCGTCCCCCTTGACCATGATGTGCGTCCACACCTGCTCGCACCGGGTGAGGTGTTTGACGATCCCGCCCAGGGTGAGCTCGCTCGCGGTCGTGCGCTCTCTGGCCTGGGCGTCGGTGAGATCGCGCGCGGTGATCAGCAGGAGCGCCCTCTGTTCCGCGAGTGCGTGGAGCAGTTCCCCGCGTTCGCCTGGAAGAGGCAGGGTTGGGTCGTACGACGAAGTGGTCATGGACCGACCGTAGGAGGCGTGTAGGCCAGCGTCTGTCCTCGTTTCCGTCCCGAGGACTCAACCAGCATGCTCCGGAACCGGGGCAGGTCGAACCGGGGCAGGTCGGAGTGGGGTAGGCGCGCATCGGCTCGGTCACGTCGGCGAACCGCCGGCCGTAGTGCCCGCGGAGGGCGTTCTGGTGGGCGGCGTGGATGTCGTGGTCGAGGGACGGGCGGTTCTGGTCCTCGCTGTCGTGGTGACGGCGCCGTCGGTCTGGCCGTCCGGCGGCGGGCCGGCGGACAGCAGCACTATGGTCCAACCGCCGCGCCAAGAGTCCAACAGTCCGAGGCCGTACCGGGGTTGTGCGAGTGACGGCCCCGGGGTGGGATGGGAAGCCGCTGGGCAAACGCTTTCTGGCGCGTTGACCTCCCCCGATCCCCCGCCCCCCTCTCTTCTCTCAGGAGACCCATGTCCACCCTGCCCTGGTACGAAGACGTCTCGCCCGGCCGCGGCGTCCTGCCGCCCCGCGCCTGGTACGGCCGCTCGGACGCGCCGTCCCTGTCCCTCGACGGCACCTGGAGGTTCCGGCTCTCGCCCACCGCCGACGCCGAGGACGAGGCCTTCGCCGCCGAGGGGTACGACGCCGGTGGCTGGGGCGAGATCACGGTGCCGGGCCACTGGGTGCTGCAGGGCAAGGGCCGTGGCTTCCCCGCGTACACCAATGTCGTCTACCCCTTCCCGGTCGACCCGCCGCGGGTGCCGACGGAGAACCCCACCGGCGACCATCTGCGCCGCTTCGACCTGCCGGACGGCTGGCCGGAGGCGGGCGACGCGGTGCTCCGCTTCGACGGCGTGGAGTCGGCGGCCCGGGTCTGGCTCAACGGCGTGGAGCTGGGCGAGTTCAAGGGCTCCCGGCTGCCGCACGAGTTCGGGGTGGGTGCTCTGCTGAAGCCGCGCGGCAACGTCCTCGCCGTCCGTGTGCACCAGTGGTCGTCCGGCTCGTACCTGGAGGACCAGGACCAGTGGTGGCTGCCCGGCATCTTCCGTGACGTCACCCTGCTGCACCGTCCCGAGGGCGCGGCCCGGGACTTCTTCGTGCACGCCTCCTACGACCACACGGCCGGGACCGGCACCCTCCGCGTGGAGTGCGACGTGCCCGGCCGGGTCACCGTCCCCGAGCTGGGCGTCGACGTGGTGGCGGGCGAGGCCGTGACGGTGGCGGTCGAGCCGTGGACGGCCGAGACGCCCCGGCTGTACGAGGGCGAGCTGGCCGTCGGCGGCGAACGGATACCGCTGCGCGTCGGGTTCCGCACGGTCGTCGTCGAGGACGGCGTGATCAAGGTGAACGGCAGGAGGATCCTCTTCCGGGGTGTGAACCGGCACGAGTTCCACCCCGAGCACGGCCGCGGCGTGGACCTGGCGACGATGCGCCACGACGTGGAACTGATGAAGCGGCACAACATCAACGCCGTCCGCACCTCCCACTACCCGCCGCACCCCGCCTTCCTGGAGCTGTGCGACGCGTACGGCCTGTGGGTGATCGACGAGTGCGATCTGGAGACGCACGGTTTTGAACTGCTCGACTGGCGGGCCAATCCGGTCGACGACGAGCGCTGGACGCCGGCGCTGCTCGACCGTGCCGCGCGGATGGTCGAGCGAGACAAGAACCACCCCTCGGTGATCATGTGGTCGCTGGGCAACGAGTGCGGCACGGGCGCCGGGCTGACGGCGATGGCCCGGTGGATCCGCGACCGCGATCCCTCGCGGCTCGTCCACTACGAGGGCGACCGCACGTGCCGGGACACCGACGTCTACTCCCGGATGTACCCACCGCACGCCGAGGTCGAGGAGATCGGCCGCCGCGCGGACGACGGGCCGGAGACCCGGCGCGCACTCCCCTTCATCCTCTGTGAGTACGGGCACGCCATGGGCAACGGCCCGGGCGGACTCGCCGACTACCAGCGGCTCTTCGAGCGGTACGACCGCTGTCAGGGCGGCTTCGTCTGGGAGTGGATCGACCATGGTCTCGTCCACCCGGAGTACGGCCACGGCTACGGGGGCGACTTCGGCGAGGAGCTGCACGATGGCAACTTCGTCTGTGACGGCCTGCTCTTCCCCGACCGGACGCCGTCGCCGGGCCTGGTCGAGTACAAGAAGGTGATCGAGCCGGTCCGTATCGAGGGAGACCGTACGGCCGGCACCGTACGCGTCACCAATCTGCACGACTTCGCCGATCTCTCCGGCCTCTCCTTCACCTGGTCGTACCTGGTCGACGGGGAGAGCGCGGGGAGCGGGCCGCTGACGGTGCCCGCGCTCGCCCCCGGGGAGAGCGCCGACATCCCGCTGCCCGTGCCGCCCGTGGCGCCTGTGCCATCCGGGCACGACAACACCACCGAGCGCACCTGGACGGTACGGGCCTCGCTCGCCCGCGAGACCGCCTGGGCGCCGGCGGGCCACGAGGTCGCCTGGGGCCAGGTGCCCGTGTCGGGGCCGGTGGCGCCTGTGGCCGCGTGCGGAGCGCGGCCGGTCCGGGACTCCGGCCGGATCACGCTCGGCACCGCCGCCTTCGACGCCCGGACGGGCGAGCCGCTGGCCATCGGCGGAGTCCCGGTGACCGGTCTGCGGCTCGACGTCTGGCGGGCGCCCACCGACAACGACAACGGTGCGGCGTGGCAGCCCGACGAACGCCACGGACCGCTCTGGCGCGAGCTGGGGCTCCACCGGATGCGCCACCGGGTCGACGCGGTGGACACCGACGGGGACGCGCTGACGGTACGGACCCGGGTGGGGCCCGCGGCCCAGGACCTGGGGCTGCGCACCGCGTACCGCTGGACCTCGGACGGGACCAGGCTGCGGCTCTCGGTCTCCGTCACCCCCGAGGGCGCGTGGCGGCTGCCACTCCCCCGGCTGGGCGTCCGACTCGGTCTTCCGGCCTTCCTGGACCGGGCGACCTGGTTCGGCGGCGGTCCCGGCGAGGCCTACCCCGACACCCGGGCGGCCGCACGCCTCGGCCGCTGGCGGGCCTCGGTCGACGAGCTCCAGACGCCGTACGTACGGCCGCAGGAGAACGGCGCCCGGATCGACACCCGCTGGGTCGAACTGACCGACGGCAGCAGGGGCTTGCGGGTCGAAGGCGATCCCCTGTTCTGGTTCACGGCCCGGCGCTGGACGAGCGAGCATCTCGACGCGGCGGATCACCGGAGCGATCTCGTGCCGGGAGACACGGTCTGGCTCACCTTGGACCACGCCCAGCAGGGCATCGGCTCGCAGTCCTGCGGCCCCGGTGTGCTGCCGGCGTACCGGCTGAACGCCGCCCCCGCCACGTTCTCCCTCACCTTCACCGCGACCGCCGGGGAGGGCGGGTGACCGTCACGGCCGCACGGCCCGCGGCCGGCCGGCTCTTCAGCCGGCCGGCCGCGGCCGCCGCCTGCGCCGCCTTCGTCCTGATCGGCGCCCTCCAGGCGCTCTACGGTCCGGCGGTGCCGGCCCTGCGCGCTGTGGACGGCCTGTCCCCGGCATCCACGGGACTGGCGCTGAGCCTGCACTTCACCGGCGGGGTCGCGGGCGTGCTCGCCTTCGACGCCGTCCACACCCGGATCAGCAACCGGCTGTTACTGACGGCCGGTTACGTGCTGATGGCGGGCGGCGCCGCGGGTTTCGCGCCAGGGCCTGTCTCTTGGATCAGGCCGGATCAGCGAGCGGCGTCTGGCGCGTGCGATCGCAAGGCGGAGGAGGGAGTCCATGCGGTGGGGTACCTCCCGTCGCCAGGCACAGGGGGTACGCCTTTCTGGGCTGCGCGCTGCTGTCGCTCGCCCTGATCGCGGGCGCGCGCGGGGTACGGGACGAGGCCGCGACGCCCTCGCCGCCCGGCACGGGGCCACGCGAGGCGTCCCCGGTGGCGTGGCTCTCGCCGATGCTGCTCGGCTTCCTGGTCCTGTACGTGCTGAACGTCGGCGTCGAGGCGGGGGTGGGCGGCTGGGAGCCGACGCATCTGGAGGCCGTCGGCTGCACGGCGGCCGTGGCGGCCTCCGCCACCTCGGTGTACTGGCTGATGATGACCGTCGGCCGGTTCCTGGTGGTGCCGCTGGCGCTGCGGTACTCGCCGGAGCGGATCCTGACGGTGTGCGGAGCCGGGATGACGGGCTGTCTGCTGCTCGCGCTGGTCCCGGGGGCCGCCCCCGTCGCGTACGCCGGTGTGGGCCTGTTCATCGCGCCGGTCTTCCCGACCGGGCTGCCCTGGCTGCACCGGGTGCTGCCGGGGGCCCGGCGCGCCGGGGCGTGGGTGATCGCCGCCTCGATGGCCGGCGGGGTGGCGGCTCCACCGCTGCTCGGTCTGGGGATCGAGGTCTCCGGGATCGCGTCCGTCCCGGTGCTCCTGACCGTGCTGTCCGCGGCGGGTCTGGTGGTCACGGTGTGGCTGGCCCGTCGCGCCGACGCGGGTCGGCGCGACGGGCCCCCGGTGGCTCCGGATCTCAGCGGATCAGGCGCTCCGGGACGATCCGCTGGGCGCGCAGCTCGGTGAGGACCAGGGCCGCGTATTCGGTGGCCCCGCGGACCGAGGTGTGGGTGTTGTCCCGCTTCTCGGCCGTCAGATAAAGCGCCTTGGACGCCTCGGGGCCGAGTTCCTCGACGCGGGCCTTGGTGAGGGCGGTGAGGTCGATCAGCGGGGTGCCGAGGCCGGCCGCGAGACGTCTGATCTCGGCCGGGTGGTCCACTCCGAGGCCGTTGACGAGCAGGGCGGTGCCGTTGTTCAGGGTGCCGTCGGCGTTGAACCAGCGGCGCACGATCGGTGTCACGAGCACGGGCCGGCCGCCCCGTTCCCGTACCCCTTCGACGAGGGTGGTGAGGTTGGCGCGGTAGGTCTCGGCGTCCGTCTGCTTGTCGTTGTGGGCGAGCTGGATCAGGACAGGGTCGCCGGGCCGGATCAGGGGCTGGACGGTCGGGAAGAGGGCGGGGTTCTCCAGGTAGCTGACGGTGCTCTCACCGGAGTCGGCGTGGTTGGCGACGGCGACGCCGCGCTTCAGGTACTGCGGCAGCCGCTGGCCCCAGCCGGTGTACGGCTCCCCCGGCTGGTCGCACACGGTGGAGTCCCCGACGAGGAAGATCCGCGGGGCGGCGGGGGCCGGAGTGACCCGCACGCCGGCCACCAGGGGCGCCGTGCCGCCGAACGCCAGGTCGAGCCCCGGGCTTCCGGCGGGTCCGGTCGGCTCGCCCTCCGGCTCGCGGACGTCCACGGTGAAGGAGCGCCGGATCCGCTCCCCGGCTCCGGTGGAGGTCTCGGGCAGCAGGGCGCGGCGGGTCTCGCCGGTGACGGAGGTGGCCCCGGCGGTGTCCCCGCCGAGGGTGACCTCGACGTCGTACGTTCCGGGCGCCACGTCGAAGTGGCAGACGAGCGGGCCGGACTCGGCGGGGGTGCAGTGGTCGAGGCCCTGGCCGTACGGGCTGTCGGCGTGGGCCGGGGTGCCGGTCAGTGCGGTGACGGCGATCGCGGCGGCGACGAGCAGGGTGGTGCGTCTCATCGTTCCTTCTCCTCTACGCGGGGAGGCTGTCGCCGACGAGGGCGAGGTTCTGGATGGCGGCGAGCCCGAACAGGGCCGTGGTGTTGGTGCTGATCCACAGGTGTTCGTATCCCGGTTCGAGGGCGGCGGGTCCCTGGACCGGCGTCTTGTCCCACACCATCGCCGAGGTGTAGCCGTCGCTGTTGTGGAACTTGGCCCAGGCGCGCTTGGCGAGGGCGGGGTCGTTCAGCTGGGCCGCCGCGTAGGCGTCCTGGCGGGAGTGACCCTGGAAGAGGAGCAGATTGCCGAAGTTCTTTCCGTAGCGGGCGGCCTGTTCCGTCTTGGAGGCGTTGAAGTAGCGGCAGTAGTCGAGCCAGGCGTTCTTGAAGGCGGGCATGTCGACGAGGTCGATGAGTTCGGCGCACATCTCGACCAGGCCGAACATCGCCGAGAGGTGGGAGACGCCGACGACGGGCTCGGTCGCCACCGCGAACCGTCCGGTGTCGAGGTCGTAGAGGCCGGTTCCCTGGACGAATCCGTTGGGCTGGGCGGCGATGGTCTCCATGGTGGAGCGCAGCCGGGCCTCGGCCTTCGCCGCCTTGGGTCCGCCGCGTTCCCACTCGGTGAGCCAGGCCGCGGCGAGGCCGCTCCAGTCCGTGCCGAAGCCGATGGAGAGGGCGTGGCGGTCCGGGGTGTAGGGCTCGGTGCGGATCTTGCGGATCGGGTCGAGGACGAGGAAGGTCTCGTCGGAGTCGACCAGGGCGTGCATGAGGTCGCCGACGCGTTCGTCGGCGGTGAGGTAGTAGTAGGGGCGGCGGTAGACGGCCGTGGAGATGCGCTGCTGCTTGGCGCTGCACGCGAAGTGCTGGACGCCGTGGCGGGTGCCGAGGCCGGCCCAGGTGCCGAGGTGGTAGACGTCGACCTCGCCGGTGTGGCGGGTCATCGCCTCGGCGAAGCGGAAGATGTCGGAGCGGCCGGAGCGCAGGTAGGCGTACCAGAGCCACAGGTCGGGTGAGAGCTCGGAGTTGTCCCAGGCGTAGCCGCCGACGTCGTACCGCCACTGGTGCCGGTCCTCGTCGTAGGTGTGCATGATGTCGCCGTAGTCCCAGAAGCCGTACCAGCGGCGCTGTTCGGCCTGGTCCTTGTAGTAGGTGAAGAGGTAGTCGAGGTGGTCCTCGATCCTCGCCTTGGCGGCGGTGGAGCGGTCCACGGGGGCGAAGAGGCCGCCGAAGACACCGGCGCGGCTGAGGTCCTCGGGGCTCGCGGCGAGTTGCGGCGGGGTGGAGACGGCGGCGGCCTGGGCGACGAGCGTGACGGCGGTGGGGGTGGCCGCGTTGGCCCAGAACATCAGCTCGCTGGTACGGGCGATGCCGTACGGGGTGCCGAAGCCGGGCTCGTAGTCCTCGTAGGTGATGTTGAGGCCTTCGAGCTGCTCGGGGAAGGTGTCCTGGCCCATGCCGTCGTGGTAGAAGCGCAGGTCCATGGGCTGGGCCTCGGGCGACCAGAGCCAGAGCGTGACCTCGGCGGCGTCGCCCGCGGCGCCGCGGATGTCGAGCTGGGCGGGGTGCTTCTGCCAGAAGTCCCGGAGGCCGAAGGAGAGTCCGCCGGTGACGCCGCCGACGTAGCCGAAGCCGTTCGCCCGTCCGCCGCCGCCGGCCGGGATCCAGCCGTGGCCGGCCTTGGTGCGCTTGCGCAGGGCGAAGCCGTCGGCGGAGAGCTGGGAGAGGGTGTAGTCGCCCCAGGCGGGGATGTACTGCAGGCGGCTGGTGACCCGCTGGTCCCAGGTGGCCGGGTCGGGCAGTTTCTCGCCGGCGACCTGGGCCTTGCGGACGGCGGCGCCGGGGTCGCGGCGCAGGCCGGTGATGCCCTGGACGGCCTCGGTGAGGAACCCCTTGCCCTCGCCGGCGATGCGGATGTGGCGGTCGTAGGCGGCGTCGCGCATCGGGACGGTGAAGCGGACGCCGAGGCCGCGGATGAAGTCCTTGTTCTGGTCTCCGTCGTACGTGATGGTGTGCACCATCCGGAAGGACTCGGCACCGGCGTAGAAGTAGAGGCGCACGGAGAACGGCAGCCAGCTACGGGAGCCCTTGCGGTGCTTGCCGTCGATCCGTACGACGGCCCGGACGGGGCCGCGCTGTTCGACGGTGGCGCCGGCGATCTCGCCGTCGAACCGTTCCCACTTGGCGTTGCCCTGGTCGCCGTCGTCGAGGTCGCTCTGGCGCAGCAGTACCAGCCTCCCGTCGGTGGCGATCTTCACTCCGTCGCGCACCACGGACTCGACGAGCTTCTCGCCGTCGCGGGAGATCACCGCCCTGAGCGTACCGGTGTCGATGGTGATCCGCCGGTCGGTCTCCGTGACGGTGATCTGCCGGTTCGCGGTCGCCGGGGTGCCTGGGGCGAGCGTGAACTTCTCCGCCCCGGCGGCCTCCGGTCCGACGGCGTGCGCGGTCCACTTGAGGGAGCCGTCGGGCCAGCGGGCGGTGGTCCAGGTCTGTACGGGCACCTCCTTGCCGTCGGCCGTGGTGAGCGCGAAGGTCCGGTCGGCGGGGTGGGCGCCCTTGGGCCAGGGCACGCCGAACGTGGAGCCGGGCGCGGCGCCCAGTCCGCCGTTCTCCAGCCAGGTGACGGTCGCCGGCCGGTTCGCGGACGCGACCGCGGCGCCGGTGGCGGCCCGCGCGTCGCCCCGCCCGAGCGCCCAGCTGAACTGGGCGGCGGCACCGGCGACGGCGGCGGCCTTGAGCAGAGATCTGCGAGGAAGGGAGGACATGCGAATCCTTTCATGAGCATGACAGTCACGGCTCGACGGAGGCTCCGCGAGCCGCACGACCGATCGGATGAGGTGACGGCCGACGGGGTGAGGTACGGCCGACGGGGATCAGTGGAGGACGACCTCGTGACGGCACGACGGACGAGGGGGCGGGGGTGGTCTGGACGGTTCGGGGCACGGCCGGCACGGCCGCGGCAGCAGCCCGGGCCCTCGGGCGAGTCGGCGGCCGGCCGGGAAGCCGCCACCCGTACGCCCCACCCCAGGGGCCGCTCCAGCGGCCGGCGACCTCCTACGGAGCGACGGCGCGCCGCTCCACCGCCAGCGTCGCCGCCACGAGCATCCCCAGCGCCGGAGCCGCCAGCGGTGCCGCGAACCACGCCGAGGCCGCGATCACGGCGAAGCCGCAGACGACGAGGAGCGAGCCCGCGGGGTCACGGACCGTGCGGCGGCCCGCGCCCCGCAGGAGCGCGCGCCAGGAAGCCCCGGGCCGCCACGCCACGCTCGCGCGCAGGACGGTGACGACCAGTCCGATCATCACCAGGACCCCGACCGCGCCGATGAGGCGGCCTCCGGGCAGCCCCGCCCGTACGATCGCGAGGTCCGCCCAGAGCAGCGCGAGCGCCGCCCATCCCGCGAGCCCCACGAGCCAGCCGCGGCGGGCGGCCGAGCGCAGGTCCGCGACGAAGGACCGCCAGCCGCTCACCTCGTCGCCGGTCCAGCGGCGCAGATGCGCCGCCCCCGCGGCCAGCGCCGCCGGCAGGGTGACCACCGGCAGGGCAGCCAGCGCGATCCACACCCCCACGAGCAGACACTCGGCGAAGACACCGAACCTGGCCAGGGTCTGCGGCTTGAGCATCCCCGTCAGCCCTTCAGTCCCGACGTGGCCATGCCGTCGATCAGATACCGCTGGAAGGCCAGGAAGAAGAGCAGCACGGGCAGCAGTGCCACCAGCGACATGGCGATCATTCCGCCGTAGTTGGCCAGCCCGTCCTGGTCGACGAACATCTTCAGGCCGAGCGACACGGTGTACTTCTCGGGTTCGTTGAGATAGATCAACGGTCCCATGAAGTCGTTCCACGCGTTGATGAAGGTGAAGATCGCGCTGGTGATCAGCGCGGGCCGGCACAGCGGCAGCACGATCGACCAGTAGATCCGCAGATGCCCGCAGCCGTCCAGGCGGGCCGCCTCGTCCAGTTCCTTCGGCAGGTTGCGCATGAACTGCATCATCAGGAAGACGAAGAAGGCGTCCGTGGCCAGGTACTTGCCGAGCAGCAGCGGGGTGTAGGTGTTGACCAGCTCCAGCTTCTGGAACAGCACGTACTGCGGAATGAGCAGCACGTGGTACGGCAGCAGCAGCGTGCCGATCATCACCGAGAAGAGCACCCCGCGTCCGGCGAACCCGATCCTGGCGAAGGCGTAGGCCGCCAGCGAGCAGGAGAGGAGCACGCCGACCACCGAACCGACGGCCAGGAAGAGCGAGTTGACGAAGAACGTGGAGATCGGGATGTCCGCGATGCCGTCCGCGAGCCGGCTGTAGTTCTCCAGGATCGGGTCGGTCGGGAACAGCTCCAGGCTGCCGACGATGTCGGCGTTCGGTTTGAACGAGCCGCCGATCACCCACACCACCGGGTACAGGACCACCGCGAGGGCGGCCAGCGCCCCGAGATGCCAGGCGACCGAACCCGTACGCCTCGACGCGTGCGTCATCGGTGTCGTCGATTTCATCGGTGTCGTCGGTGTCGTCGTTGCCGTCATCGGGCTGACTCCTCGTAGTGCACCCAGCGCCGCTGGGACCAGAACAGCACCGCGGTCACCAGACCGACGGCGAGCAGCAGCATCCAGGCCATCGCCGAGGCCAGGCCCATCCGGCTGTTCTCGAAGCCCTGGATGTAGAGGTAACAGGTGTAGACGAGCGTGGCGTCGGCCGGTCCGCAGGTGTTGCCCTGCCCGCCGAGGATGTAGGCGGAGCCGAAGATCTGGAAGGAGTGGATGGTCTCCAGGAGCACGTTGAAGAAGAGCACCGGCGAGATCATCGGCAGGGTGATGCTCCAGAACCGGCGCCACGGGCCGGCCCCGTCCATCTCGGCCGCCTCGTACAGCTCGCGCGGCACCTGCTTGAGTCCGGCGAGGAAGATCACCATCGGGGCGCCGAACTGCCAGACGGTCAGGGCCACCAGGCTGTAGACGATCCGCTCCGGGTCGCCGATCCAGCCACCGGGGTCCATGCCGAACAGCTGCTGGGTGCGGTCCACCACGGCGTTGTCGGAGAAGATCGCCCGCCAGACGATGGCGATGGAGACACTCGCCCCGATCAGCGAGGGCGCGTAGAACGCGGCCCGGTAGAAGCCCTGACCCCTGCGGTTCTGGTTGAGGAGCAGGGCCACGCCGAGCGCGGCGGCCAGCTTGAGCGGCGTACCGATGACGACGTACCAGCTCGTCACCTCCACCGAGGTGCGCCAGCGCGGGTCGGCGAACATCTCGGTGAAGTTCTGGACACCGATCCACCGCGGGGCGTCGAAGAGGTTGTAGTCCGTGAAGGCGAAGTAGAGGGAGGCGACCATCGGCCCCGCGGTGAGCAGGAGGAATCCGGCGATCCACGGGGACATGAAGAGGTATCCGGCCAGGTTGTCCCGGCGGGCCCGGCTGGGGCCGGCGCTCCGTGAGGGGGCCGTCGCACCACCCCCGCCCGCGGAGCCCGACGTGCCGGGTTCCGCGAGCGGCCGCGGGGACGACGCCGTCGACGGCGATACGTGTGTCACGGCGGATCCCATCAAGAACCGAGCGCCGTCTTGGCCTCGGTGAAGTACTGCTTCACCGCGTCCCCGACGGACCGCCTGCCCAGGGCCATCTCCTCAGCGAGACGCAGGAAGGCCGACTCGCAGATGTCGGCGCCCGCCGGGTGCGGGGTGATCGTCTCCAGGACGCCGGTGTCCACCAACTGCTGCTCGTACGCGGCGATCTGCTGGGCCACCGGGTCGGTCGGCTTGAACGCCTCGTACTGGACGGTGGTGGCCGGGACACCGCGGTCGAAGCCCGTGATCCTGGCGACCTCGGGGTCATGGACCATGAAGTCGATGAACTGGGCCACTTCCTTCGGGTGCTTGGTGCGCCTGGAGCCGCTGAGCATGAGCGACCCGAGGTACTGCCCGGTCTTCTTCCCGTCGGTCGTCGGGATGGGCGCGAGCCCGTACTGGCTCTTACCCTCCGCGGTGTAGCGCACGGCGAAGTTGTCCCAGGTGAACTCGGCGGCGGCGAGTTCGGCGGTGACGGCCGACTTCGGCTTGACCTGGGCAACCTTGCCGGGGGCCGCGTGGATGCCCGAGCGCACTCCGGCGTACGCCGTGGTCCACCAGTCGGTGAGATCGGCCTCCGTGAAGCCGAGCCCGTCCTTGGTGAAGAACGCCTTGCCGTGCTGGCGCAGGTGGAGGTCGTAGAGGTACATCACGCCGTACATCCCGCTGTCCCCGGCCCTGCCCTGGGTGTCGCGGATCTTGGCGAGCGCGGCATGGAACTCGCCCCAGGTCCAGCCCGGGCGCGGGGTGATGCCGGCCTTGCCGAACAGGGTCTTGTCGATGACCAGGGCCATGGAGTTGCTGCCCACCGGCACGCCCAGGAGCTTGCCGTCGACCTCGCCGAACTTCTCGAGACCGGCCCGGAATCCGTCCATCCGCAGGTTCCCGGCCGTGACCTGCTCGCGGAGGTCGAGCAGCACGTTCTTCTCGTCGTACTTGCGCAGGAAGCCGATGGCGTTCTGGAAGACGTCCGGCGGGTTGCCGCCCGACGCCTGGGTGTTGAACTTCTTCCAGAAGTCGGCGTAGGGCTGGAAGTCCGTCTTGATCTTGATCTTCGGGTGCTTCTTCTCGAAGAGCGCGATCGTCTGGTTGATCCGCTTGGCCCGGTCGTCGGACCCCCACCAGGCGTACCGGAGGGTGACGGTCCCTCCGCCGGACCCGCTGCCCCCACCGCCACACCCCGCCGCGGTGAGGCCGAGAGTGGCCAGTGAGCCTCCCGCGAGCTTGAGCATCCCCCGCCGGTCGACCGTCCCTTGAGTACGCACCGTTCGTCCTCCTGCGCGATTGAAACGTTTTAGGAAAGCGCTTGCTGGCACAAGGTAAGGACGCCCGCAGCGCACGTCAATGGTTCTGACAGGATCGATCGACGCGCTTCGACGGCGCGGGCGGCAGGAGATGAATGCATTCAACAACGCCCATGCGGTTCCCTTCGAACGGGCAAGGCCCTCAAGGGGTTTGCCGACCTGATAGTTCGAAATATCGAACGACTATCGTCTTCTCGAACGGGACCGTATGGTCGGGCATCGTGCGCGTCAATGCCCGGACAGGCCGAAGGCCGGGCGGACCCGGGGAAGCGGGTCTGCCCGGCCTCGTCGTACGCGGAGCCGTCTTCCTGCGGGGCGGCTGCTATTCGAGCAGCTCCGCGTACGCGCCCATGGCCAGGGCGATGTCCGCCTGGGCCCAGAACCGGTGGTACGTGAAGACGGGCGCGGCGCCGCCCGCCAGATAGGCCTCGATCTTCGGCCAGGCCGGGTCGTCCTGGTAGAAGGAGCGGATCGAGGAGAAGGTGGAGTCGCCGTTCACCACGTCACCGTTGGGCATGGTGCCGGTCCAGCCGCTCGGCACGTACACGGGGTCGTCGAAGCGGCTGTAGTCGGCGCGGGTCTCCGGGACGGCGACGCCCAGCGGGTCCTGGTGGTGGGTCCACATGCCGTCGAGGAGGGCCTTGGCGACCCGCTTCGCCTCGGCGTGCCCGGACTTGGCCGCGTAGTAGGTGAGCGTCTTGGCGTAGGCGGCGGCCACGCCGACGTCGTCGGTGTAGTCGGTGACGGTGACGTGCAGGCCGGCGTTGGCGCCGGGGTTCGCGGCGTTCCAGGTGTCGGGCGCGCCGGACCACTGGAGGGTGGAGGGGATGCGGTAGGTGCCGTCGGGGTTGACCGTGGTCTTCGACAGCGCCCAGCCGACCCACTTGTCGAGCACGGTCTTGGCCGTGGCGTCACCGGTCTGCCGGTAGTACTCGGCGACCCGCTCCATGGACCAGGCCTGGAAGCCGAACCACTGGTTGGACGCCGGGTCGTGGTAGACGGGCTTCTCGTCGTAGAAGAGGCCGTGGAAGGTGGGGGTTCCGGCCGGGGGCTGGGCGTAGCGTCCCTGCCAGCTGTTGGTGGCGCCGCCGGCGATGGCGCCCTCGGAGGACTGGAGCCAGCGGTAGAACTCCAGCTGGCGGTCGAGGCTGGTCGCCCAGTCCGCGGCCCCGGTCGCCGACTTGGGCTTCAGCGGGGCGTACTCGCTGAGCGCGTAGGCGGCGAGCGGGTTCTGGTAGCCGCCGTGGGCGTGGCTGGAACCGATCCGCCAGGACCAGCCGGCGCTGGTGTCGGTGGCACCGCCCCAGGCGTAGTACCAGGACATCAGGTAGTGGGCGCTGTCCTTGCCGGTACCGGCGGGGCAGGTGCTCGGTCCGACGCAGTTCCCGGACTTCTTGAAGTACTTGTCGAACATGGCGTACCGCAGGTAGTCGCCCATCTTGGCGGCCTTGGCGACGGTCGCGGTGACCTGGGATCCCTTGCCCTGCTCCTTGGCCCAGATGTCGGCCCAGTAGGCGGCCTGGACGGCGCGGGCGTCGGCGTCGGGGGCGTTGGTGAACTTCCACTGCTTGGCGTAGGAGGCGTCCCCGGTGAAGAGGTCGAGGTAGCCGTTCCTCCCGCCGAAGGTGAAGTTGTCGCAGGTGGGATGGGGGACGGTCTCCCAGACGGACTCCTGCGGGCCGCGCTGGAAGGTGTTGATGTACGAGGGCCCGGTCGCGGCCGGTCCGGCGGAGCACTTGCCGGGCTCGTTGCCGTAGCCGTAGACGTTGTCGACGTCCTGGAGCCAGTGCATCCCGTAGATGTCGTCCGTGCCGTAGGCGCTCTTCAGCTCGGCGGCGATCGGGTCGGCGCCGGCGGTGACACCGCCGTCGAGCCGGGCCGGGTACTGCGACGGCAGATCGTGCTCGGGTGCGTACGTGGCGGGCTTGGAGGCGTTGTAGCTGCCGGTGGTGGGCTGGTCCGCGTGGGTGGGGATCATGAATTTCTCCATGGTGTCCCATGCGCCGTTGAACTTGGTCCAGTCGCCGGTGACCTTGCCGTACATCGCCTGGAGCCAGATCAGGTAGCTGTACGCCTCCGAGGTCGTCTCGTGCCCGTGGTCCGGGGCCTCGACGATCAAGGTCTCGACGGAGTGGTACGGGACGCCCTCGGGCGAGAAGTAGCCGTTGGCCGGGTTCGTGATCCTGCCGTGGAGGTCGAGGAAGCGGGCGTCGTAGGTGGAGTCGGCGGCCAGTTGGGTGACGGTGACCTCGGCCTTGGCGTGGCCGGGGGCGGTCGCGGTGAGGACGGCCGAGCCGGTTCCGGTGGCAGCGGCGGCCACCGTCACCTTCTGGGCGGTGTTCCAGTTCGCCGGGGTGAAGGTGAGGCTTCCGCCCCCGGAGACCGTGAGGTTGCTGTTGCCCGAGGTCCGCGCGGTGGTCACGGTGACGTTCGCGGACGGCTGGGTGGAGAGCTTGAGGTCGAAGGTGCCGGTGGCGCCCTGGCGTACGGCGAGCTGGGCCGGCGTGGCGACGAGGGCCGGGCCCGCGGCGACGGTGATCCCGACCGGGGCCGACTCGGCGGAGGCGCCGAGGCTGTCGTACGCCTTGGCGTAGAGCGAGTGCGGGCCGGCGGCCAGGCCCGTGGCCCCGAGGGAGAACGGGGCGGTGGTGTCGGTGCCGAGCAGGGTGGTGTCGCTGTAGAACTCGACCTTGCTGATGGTCGCCTGGTCGGCGGCGGCCGCGGTGGCGGCCAGCGGGACCGGGTTCCCCTCGGTGAAGACGGCTCCGGGGGCGGGGCTCGTGAGGACGGCGACCGGGGGCTGGTGGGCGCCGGTGCAAGGGGTGCCGTTGACGGCGAAGGCGGTCGGGGCGGTGTTCGTCCCGCTGTACGTGAACTGGGCGCCGGTCGTGACGGCGGCGCCGGCCGCGATCGTCCGGTTCCAGGCGGCGTGGGTGACCGTGACGTTCCTGCCCGACTGGGACCAGACACCGCTCCAGCCGTTGGTGAGCTTCTGGTCGCCGCTGTGGGCGTAGGTGAGGGTCCAGCCGTCGAGCGGGGCGGTGGCGCGGTTGGTGAGGGTCAGCTCGGCGGTGAAGCCGGAACCCCAGTCGTTCGTCCGGTAGTCGACGCTGCACTGCACCGCCGCGGCGTGGGCGGTGGTGCCGTTGACGGCGGTCAGGCCGAGGGGCAGGGAGAGCGTGGCGGCCAGCGCGGTCAGCAGCCTGCGTGATCTTCCTGGTGGCATGGGGGTGGATCTCCTCGCGGCTCGGGGAGGTGGGGGTGTGCGAAGACGAGGGCACAAGCTCTGAACCAGTGGGAGCGCTCCCACTGTGACGACGGGGCGGAACGACGTCAAGGTGCGCGAAGAGTCGAAGACATTCGACAGAGAAACTTGACAACTCCTCTTTTACTTGGGGCGAGTTGCCGCTACGGTCGGGCCCCACCAGTGGGAGCGATTCCGTCAGTCGGCGCGTCGTCAGGTACGCGCCCTCGCTGCAAGGACTCGCTCATGCGACATCCCCCGCGTTTGTCGGCACTGCTCGCCGGAGCAGCGCTCACCATGGCGAGCACCGCTCTCGCCGTGGTCGGTACGGCCTCAGGAGCCGCGGCCGCGCCACTCTGCACCGTTCAGTACTCCGTCGTCGGCTCCTGGGCCGGCGGCTTCCAGGGGTCCGTCACCCTCACCAACAACAGCGCGGCGCTGGCGAGTTGGAGTCTCGGCTTCGACTTTCCGGCCGGTCAGAGGGTGAGCCAGGGCTGGGGAGGCAAGTGGTCCCAGTCCGGCTCGGCCGTGACCGTCGTCAACGAGAGCTGGAACGGCGCTCTCGGCACGGGAGCGAGCGTCACGGCCGGATTCATCGCCTCCTGGTCGGGCGCCAACACCGCGCCCACGTCCTTCACGCTCAACGGAACGGCCTGCGACGTCGGTCCCGGGCCGAACCCGACCACCCCCGCCCCGACTCCCACACCCACCCCGACGCCCACCCCGACTCCGACCCCGACCCCGACCCCGACCCCGACCCCGACCCCGACTCCGACGCCCACCGACCCCACGGACCCGCCCGATCCCGTCTCCGGCGCGCCCGAGCTGAGCGTCGCCGGCAACCGGCTCACCGACCAGAACGGCGCCATCCGCCGCCTGCTCGGCGTCAACCGCTCCGGCGGCGAGTTCATGTGCGTGCAGGGCCACGGCATCTGGGACGGCCCCGTCGACGACGCCTCGGTCCGCGCCATCGCGGACTGGAAGGCCAACACCGTCCGCATCCCGCTCAACGAGGAGTGCTGGCTGGGCCTGGACAACATCAAGCCCGAGTACCGGGGCGCGAACTACGTCGCCGCGGTCAAGGACCTGGTGACGCGCGTCCTCGCGCACGGCATGACCCCGATGCTCGAACTCCACTGGACGTACGGCCAGTACACCGGCAACTCGGCGGGCTGCTCCGACGTCCACGCCTCCTGCCAGAAGCCGATGCCGAACGCCCGGTACACCCCGGCCTTCTGGACCTCGGTCGCCGACACCTTCAAGAACGACCGCCGTGTCGTCTTCGACCTGTTCAACGAGCCCTACCCGGACCGGGCGACCTCCACCGCCGCGCAAGCCTGGACGTGCTGGCGCGACGGCGGCACATGCCCGGGCATCGGCTACGAGGTCGCCGGCATGCAGGACCTGCTCGACGCGGTGCGCGCGACCGGCGCCCGCAACCTCGTGCTCGTTCCGGGCATCGCGTACTCCAACGACCTGAGCCAGTGGCTCGCGCACCGCCCCACCGACCCGGCGGGCAATCTCGCCGCCGCCTGGCACGTCTACAACTTCAACACCTGCTCCACCGAGACGTGCTGGGACAGCACCCTCGCTCCGGTCGCCGCCCAGGTCCCCCTCGTCGCGGGCGAGATCGGTGAGAACACCTGCGGGCACGCCTTCGTCGACCGCGTCATGAAGTGGTTCGACGACCGCGGGCTCTCGTATCTCGGCTGGACCTGGAACACCTGGAACTGCTCCTCGGGACCGGCCCTGATCACCTCGTACGACGGCACACCCACCGCATTCGGCATCGGGCTGCGCGACCATCTGCGCGCCCTGAACTGAAAGGCACACCACGACATGAGCCGCACCACGAGCCGCACCGCCCTTCTGGCGGCCCTCGGCCTGATCACGGCCACCGGCGCCACGGCCACCGTCATGACCAGCACGGCCGGAGCCGCCGCAGCCGGCTGCCGGGTCGACTACCAGGTCACCAACCAGTGGAACAACGGCTTCGGGGCCAACGTCACCGTCACCAACACCGGCGACCCGCTGAACTCCTGGACCCTGGAGTGGTCCTACGCGAGCGGCCAGAAGGTCACCCAGGGCTGGAACGCCACCATCACCCAGTCCGGTGCCGCCGTGACCGCGAAGAACGTCTCGTACAACGGGAGCCTGACCACGGGCGGTTCGACCTCCTTCGGCTTCAACGGCTCCCACACCGGTACGAACGCCGTCCCCGCGACGTTCACCCTCAACGGAGTCGTCTGCAACGGCGCCACCCAGCCGCCGACGACCCCGCCCACCACTCCCCCGACGACGCCACCGACCACTCCGCCACCCGCGGGCACGAAGGCCGACAACCCGTACGCCGGCGCGCGGGTCTACGTGAACCCCGAGTGGTCGGCGAAGGCGGCGGCCGAGCCCGGCGGCACCAGGATCTCGAACCAGCCCACCGGCGTGTGGCTGGACCGCACGGCCGCCATCGCCGGTGTGAACGGCGGCATGGGTCTGCGCGACCACCTGGACAGGGCCCTCACCCAGAAGGGCAGCGGCGAACTCGTCGTCCAGCTGGTCATCTACAACCTGCCGGGCCGCGACTGCGCCGCGCTCGCCTCCAACGGTGAACTCGGACCGACCGAGATCGACAAGTACAAGACGCAGTACATCGACCCGATCGCCGCGATCCTCGCCGACCCGAAGTACGCGGGGCTGCGCATCGTCACGACCGTCGAGATCGACTCGCTGCCCAACCTGGTCACCAATGTGTCCGGTCGCCCGACGGCCACCGCCAACTGTGACGTGATGAAGGCCAACGGCAACTACGTCAAGGGCGTCGGCTACGCCCTGAACAAGCTGGGCTCGATCCCCAACGTCTACAACTACGTGGACGCGGGCCACCACGGCTGGCTCGGCTGGGACGACAACTTCGGCGCGTCGGCCGAACTCTTCAAGACGGCGGCCCAGGCCGAGGGCTCCACGGTCGCCAACGTGCACGGCTTCATCGTCAACACGGCCAACTACAGCGCGCTGAAGGAGGACCACTTCACGATCGCGGACTCCGTCAACGGCGTCTCCGTGCGCCAGTCGAAGTGGGTGGACTGGAACCGGTACACGGACGAGCTGTCGTACGCCCAGGCCATGCGCGACAAGCTGGTCTCGCTCGGCTTCGATTCCAAGCTCGGCATGCTGATCGACACCTCCCGCAACGGCTGGGGCGGTACGGCCCGGCCGACCGGACCGGGGGCGCTGACGAACGTCGACACCTACGTCAACGGCGGCCGCTACGATCGGCGCATCCACCTCGGCAACTGGTGCAACCAGTCGGGCGCGGGGCTCGGCGAACGGCCGCAGGCCGCCCCGGCCGCCGGCATCGACGCGTACGTGTGGATGAAGCCCCCGGGCGAGTCGGACGGTGCCAGCAAGGAGATCCCGAACGACGAGGGCAAGGGCTTCGACCGGATGTGCGACCCGACGTACACGGGCAACCCGCGCAACGGGAACAGCATGTCGGGCGCGCTGCCGGACGCGCCGCTGTCCGGGAAGTGGTTCTCGGCCCAGTTCCAGGAGCTCATGAAGAACGCCCACCCGGCGCTCTGACCCCTGCCCGACCCCACGCCGGCCGGAACCCACGTTCCGGCCGGCGTGCCACGCTCATGTGATCCACGTCATACGGCTGAGCCGATCACTTCGCACGTCCAGTCCGGTCATCCCTACAAGAACACTCCGCACCGACAGGACAGGACACCCACGCCATGGCCGATGCCGTGAAGGGCCCCGCGAGCTACTTCCCCTCGATCGAGAAGAAGTACGGCCGCCCCATCGCCGAATGGAAGGACCTCATCCGCTCCTCGCCGCTGACCAAGCACATGGAACTCGTCGCCTGGCTCAAGTCGGAGCACGGGCTCGGGCACGGCCACGCCAACGCCCTGGTCGCGCACACGCTCGCGGAGGACAGCGGCAAGTGATCCCCTGTCAGCGCCCTGCCCGGTCAATTCGCTCGCGCACGACCGGCCGGGCCTGGCAGGATCACCGCATGACCTACGGAATCGAGTACCACTCCGCCCTGTGAGCGCCCCGGACGAGCGCGGCGCGCTCACCCCTCGGCCCTCCCTGTACGACTACGCGCTGGGCCTGCACCGCGCGGAGCCCGACGGCCGCCTTCCCGAGGGCGGTTACCCCCTCCCCGTTCAACCCCCGCGGCCCGAGCAGCGCTCCCCTCGCGGCTGGAGAAAGACCTCCGAGGCGCTCGCGGACGCCCTCACTCCGCTCCTCGCCGATCCGGACACCACCCGGGCCGCCGACGAGGTCCACCGGCGTCTGCGTGAGCTGGACGCACGGGAGCATCACGTCCGCCGCGTGGTCCCCGATCTGCCGCTGGTGGACGAGGCGGCCGCGCGGGCGCTCGGCCGCCGTCTTACCCGTACGGGAACGAGCGCCGAGGCCGTCGGCGCCGGCCTCCGCCTCCTCGCCCGGCTCGGCGAGCCGGAGGACATCCCGTACCTCCGAACGCTCGGCTTGCTCCGCGACTTCATGGGCACGGCCGTCCAGGCGCTCACCCCTCTCGACCGTCCCACGGCCGCCCTCGTGTGGCTCACCGGGCGCGCCAGGAACCGCGAACTCCGCCCGCTGGTCGACGCGCTCGCCGCGCACGATGACAAGGCCGTCCGCGCCACCCTGGTGGCGATGAATCTGCACCCGCGCGCCTTGGGACCGGAGACCGCTCGCAGGATCGCGGAAGCCATGGGACTCGTCGACATCCTGTGCGCGGATCCGGTCGACGCCGCCGTACTCGCCCAAGCGGCCAGGCTGCTGTCACGGATGACGAGCCAGCGCGACTACCGCCCCGAGATCCTCTCCTACGAACAGGCCGTCAGCGCCTACGAGGCCGTCGTCACACGCGCCTCCCTCCTCTCCCCGACGCTGGACCACTGCGCGACCCTGCTCTCGCTCGCCCTCGACCTGCACAGCGGCCCCAGTCGTCTGCTCCCGTGGCCGCCCGGTCGGCGCGAGGCCCTCCTGGACATCCTGGAATCCGTCCTGCACTCCCCCGAGTGGTCGGCCGTGGCCGACCACGAACCCGACGACCCCGACGATCAGCACCGCACCCACTGGATCCGGCGCACGGCCCGGCAGCCCTTCAGCGCCCGCCCGGGATCGTCCCGCCTCCAGGTCGAGGTCGCCGTACGCGATCCGGCCGACCCCGACTGCGCCGAGACCCGCTTCCTGATCGACGGACGCCCGCTGGTGCCGGAGGCATTCGGCCGGGGCCCGGGGAACTCTCCGGAGTACCTGCTCGACAGTGGACGCCTGCGGGCGACGCCCGAACCACGCGAGGTCCAGCTCGCCGAGGCGTACTGCACCGAGGGCTGCTGCGGGGCCCTCCACGTCACCGTGCAACGGGACGGAGACCACGTCGTGTGGCGCGACTGGCGCCGCACGGCCTCCGGACGGCGCGGACAGCCGCACCTCCCCGCGTACCGCTTCGACGCCACCGCCTACGACGCCGAGATCACGCGCGCCGAGCACGACCACTCCTGGGCCTGGCCGGCCCGCATCACCGCGCGCCTGCTCGCCGCGGGGCTGCGCGACCGGCCGGAACTTCTCACGCGCTGGGACGCCCGCTTCGGCTGGGTGGGCACCGACTTCCACGATCCGGACACGACGGTGCTGTCCTTCACGTTCCGGCCGGGTCTCGCCACCGGGCGGCAGGACACGAACGGAGCGTGGCTGCAGTTCCTCTGGCGGCTGCCGGACGACGGCACGCCCCCGGACCTCCGGGCGGCCGCCGCCCTCCGACTCCTGGAGACGACCGATCCGAAGACCTTCGCCCTGGTCGGAGGCGGCAGCCGGGAGTACGCGAAGGAGCTCGGCTTCCCGTGGCCCGAGGGCGGCCGCGGCTAGCGGGTGTCGCCCTCCCAGTCCCAGTGCACGTCGTCGCCCTCGCGCGGCCCGTACCGGGCGTGGCCGCCCGGGCCGTAGCAGCCGATCTCCGTGGCAAGGGCGGCCCCTTCCTCGAGCTGTCGTGCGGTCCATCCGGTGACGTCGAGCAGGAGGCCGTCCAAGGGGCCGGCCACCAGCTCGCGGTAGACGTGCCCGGGTCGGGGGCCCGGATCGGGATCGTCATGGTCGGCGCCGTACACACGCCCTCTCATCAGCTCGTCCATACCCGGCAGCATCGCATCCGGCACTGACAATCGCCCGGGCACGACGGTCCCGGTCAGGCCGCCGGGGCGATGTTCTGGTTGGAGCGGAAGACGTTGCCGGGGTCGTACTCCTTCTTGAGGGCACGCAGCCGGCGAAGCTTGTCGTCCCCGTACGCCTGCCGGACGCGGTCCGCGCCCTCGTCCATGAGGAAGTTGACATAGACACCGGCGTGATACGGCTCGAGCGCGGACCACCACGCTCGCGCCCAGGCGCGCGCCTGGTCGAAGCCCTCGGCGTCGACACAGTTGCCGTTGATGTTCAGGGTGTGGGCCACGTCCCGCCCGCTGCACGCGGTCTCGTCCTCGCCCACGCGGGCGACCGCGCCACCCAGATGGAAGATGTTGCACGTCGAGAGCGGGGAGGTGATCCGCAGCGCGTGCGCCGCGCTGATGTCGATGACCTCGTCGTCGAGTCGCTCGATGTCGCAGGACCGCACGTAGTACCACCAGCCCGGACGGAACGACGGGTCGAACATGGACTGGTGCTGCAGATAGGGCTTGGGCGCGCACAGATCGAGCAGCGGCGTCCCGAACTCCCGTAGCGGCCGGAGCACCCGCTGCCCCGCCTCGATGTCCCCGGCGTAACAGCTGATCACCGCGATGACCGGTCTGCCGTGCAGCTGGGGCGGGATCGCCGGGAGCGGCGGGGCCTTGCGGTGGACGACGATGGTGGTGAGCTCGTCGGGCACGTCGGTGATCCAGTCCCGGTAGAAGCGCAGCACCTGCGGTGCCTCTTCCAGCGGCCACAGGATCGGTCCGGCGAGCACCATGGGTCCCACGGGGTTGAGCCGGAACTCGAACTCGGTGACGACGCCGAAGTTGCCGCCCGCGCCGCGCAGGCCCCAGAAGAGTTCGGGCTCGTGGCGCGCGCTCGCGGTGACGAAGGTGCCGTCGGCCGTGACCACGTCGGCGGAGAGCAGCTGGTCGACGGTGAGCCCGTACTTCCGCATCAGCCAGCCGATCCCGCCGCCGAGGGTGAGCCCGGCGAGGCCGGTGTGCGTCACGATGCCCGCGGGCACGGCCGCCCCGAAGTGCTGCGTCTCGCGGTCCAGCGCCCCGAGCAGGACTCCGGCCTGGGCCCTGACCGTGTGGTTCTCCGGATCGACGCGGATTCCGTTCATGGCCGACAGGTCGATGACGATGCCGCCCTCGCACAGCGACTGGCCCGGGAAGCTGTGGCCCCCGCTCCGTACCGCGACGGGCAGGCCGGTGCGCTTCGCGCTCTCCAGCGCTGCGGCGACGTCGGCGACGCCGGTGCAGTACGCGAGGAGGGCGGGGAACTTGCTGATGGATCCGTTCCAGATGCGCCGGGCCTCGTCGTAGGCGGCGTCGCCGGGGCGGACGAGCCTGCCGGAGAAGGATCGCTCCAGCTCCAGGAAGGCCGCCTCGTCCAGTTGCGCGGCGGGAGCTGTGCCCATGCTCACTCCTGGGCCGATTCGGCTTCTCCTGCCAGCCTCCCACCGGCCGGCGGCCGCTGCCAGCGGGACCGGGCGGCGCCCTGGGCCAGGGCGTTCACGCAACCCCAGGCGGGGCTTCACGCAACCTTGGGCCAGGTCGTTCACGCAGCCCCGGGCGGGGCTTCGCGCAACCCTGGGCCGGGCCTTCGCGCAGCCCGGGCCGGGGCGTTCGCCCAGCAGCAGGGGGACCCCGCTCAGGCGCCGACGGTTCCGTCGACGCCCTCGCGCAGGAAGTCCGCGTGTCCGTTGTGGCGGCCGTACTCGAGCAGGACGTGCATCATCACCATCCGCAGCGACACGTCCTCGCCCCACCTCGGCTGGTGACCCACGAGGTCCAGGGAGGCGGCCTCGCGTTCGATCCGCCGGGAGTTCTCGACCTCCGCCTCCCAGGCGGCGAAGGCCTCGGCGCGGGTCGACCGGCTCGCGTCGTACGCGGCCTGGAAGTCGATCCGGTCCGACCAGACCATCGGTGCCTCGCCGTCCTCGAAGACCCGGCGGAACCAGGCGCGTTCGACCTCGGCCATGTGCCGGACCAGGCCGAGCAGCGACAGCGTCGACGGAGGCATGGACCGCTCGCGCAGCTGGTCGTCACCGAGCCCCTCGCACTTCATCGCGAGCGTCGCGCGGTGGTAGTCGAGGAAGGCCCGCAGGGTGTCGCGTTCGCTTCCGACGTGCGGCGGTCCGATGCGGGGGTCGGTGGTCACTGTCTCTGCTCCTCGTCGCGATCCGGTGCGGGTACCGAACCTACTTCCCCCTGCGCCACCGGTGGGCGCCGCTCGGCCGTCAGGGAGGCGACGAGGACCCCGGCGAGAGCCGCCCACACCACCGTCTCCGCCCCGACGGTCAGCCAGCCCGTCGCGCCGAGCGCGAGTGCGGCCCCGAGGCCGGCGCCCCGTGCCCGCCGGTCGGTGAGGAAGGCCCAGGCGCGGCGCCCCGTGCCGGGCTCGCGCAGTTCGAGCACCGCGGCCCGGCATACCAGCGCGGCCGCCGCGACCACGGCTGTCAGCACGGACGTCTCCATGGCACCGCCTCTCCCCGTCCATGCTCCCGCACGGCCACGAGGCTCGCACCGGGCGGCGACGGCATGCCCGCGCGTCAGCCGGCGAGGAAGTCCTCGATCGCCGCGGCCAGCGCCTGCGGGGTCTCCTCCGGGGCGTAGTGGCCCGCCTCCGGGAGGACTTCGAGGCGGGCGTTCGGGTACCAGCGGAGCCAGCCGGCCGCCATCGCCTCGGCGCCGAGCGCCGGATCGTGGGCGCCGACGACGAGAAGGACCGGAGCGGGGTTGTCCTTGACGCGCTGGTGGAAGTCGGTGCGGGACCACGAGTCGAGGTAGGCCCGGAACGCCCGGGCGGAGGAGCGTTCCACCGAACGTTTCACGACCGGGTCCAGCCAGGTGTCGTCGTACCGGCCGCCCGTGGTGGTGTCGATGATGACCCGTCGGTTCGCCGGGTCCTCCGCGGCGCCCGCGAACAGCGCCCAGCTCGCCTCGTCGAGCGGGAAGCCGGCGGCGGACACCGGCGAGATCCCGATGAGCGAGCGGACCCGCGCGGGCGCGTCGAGCAGCATCAGCTGGGCCGCCTTGCCGCCCATCGAATGACCTATCACGCTGAAGGAGTCCCAGCCCAGGTCGTCGGCGACTGCCAGGGCGTCCGCGGCGACCTCCTCCATCGTGAACGCGCCCTCGGTGTCGATCGCCTCCCCGTAGCCCCGGCAGTCGAGGAACGCGTACGTGCCGGTGTCGCCGTTCAGGTGGGCGCGCAGCGGGTCGAAGCTGGTGCGGTCGCCGAACCAGTTGTGCAGCACGAGAGCCCGCCGGGGGCCGCTGCCCTCCACGTCGTACGGAAGAATCTGGCCCGTCATCACGCCCCCTGGTCACGAGGTGGTGGAAGTGCTCGGCACCTGCGTGTCGGCGCCCTCGACCGGTCGCCGACGATCGAGTGTCGCGAGCCGCGGCGGCCCGGTCAACCGTCCCGACCGGGCGCACCGCGGCGCACGGGGCGCGCTCCGGGGTGGTCCGGCGCGCTCCGCCATGACCTGTCGTGTCCGGTCCGGTACGTCGGGCGACGGGCTCCGAGATGCGGGGCCCCACGGGCGGGGAGCATCCTGGCTGTGTGACGTCGCACGGCGAGGCCGGCCCCGCCCCGTCGGCAGGGGCCCGGGAGGCCCCGGGGAGCGCGGAGACCGACGGGCGGCTGTTCGACGCGCTGCCGCTGGTCCTGGCCGAGGGCGCGCTCCGGACGATCGAGGCGGTCGGAGGTTACGCGGGCGTGGTCTATCTGCGGTCCGGGACTCCGGGTCTGCTCCGCATGGCCGTGCTCGCCGGGCTCCCGGGCGAGCTGTTCCGCCCCTGGTGGCGGATGCACGTGAACCGGCCGTTCCCGGTGGCCGAGGTGCACCGCTCGGGTCAGCCGGTGCACCTGGCGGACGTCGAGGAGGCGATGCGGCAGTTCCCACAGCTCGTGGCGAGCCTCCCGTTCCCCTTCGCCTCGCTGTACGCGCCGATCGTGCACGGCCGGGAACGCTTCGGGGTGCTCGTGGTGCTGCGTACGCCGAGCCCCGGTGTTCCCGTGAACTCCCGGGACCGGATGCGGATGGCACGGGAGGCGCGCCGGCTCGGGGAGGCGCTCTCGGGTCTCATGGAGAACGGCACGCCCGTCAGGTGGCCCGGCGAGCCGGTGTGCGTCCAGCTGCCCTCGGGCGGCACGAAGCCGGTCCGGATCGGTTACTTCGACTGGGACCTGACCAGCGGCGCCGTCACGGCCGACGCCGGGCTGCGGGCGATCCTCGGTGACGGTGACGGCGACGCGTTTCCCGGGAGCATCGAGGCGCTGACCGCCCGCCTCGCTCCGGAGGACAGCTACGCGCTGTGGACGATGGCCCGCCGGGCGGCCGAGTCCGGTGCGCAGGTGGCACGCCGGATCCGGCTCAAGGGGCCCGACGGCGGGCTCCATCTCCTGGAGGTCTCCGCCCGCGCCGCGGGTGACCGCCCAGGACGGCTGACGGGCTCGCTGGTCGACCTCGGCACCGGCCTGGTCGGCTCCGACGCCACCGACCGGCTGCCGCGGGCCATCCTGGCCATCGACCGCCTGGCCCGGATCTCGTACGTGAACCATCTGGCCGAGGCCCTGCTCGGCCGCCCCCGCGCGGCGCTCGCCGGGCGCACCGTGTGGGAGGTGCTGCCGTGGCTCAACCATCCCGCCTACGAGGAGCACCTGCGGGCCGCGCTGCTCGCCGACGAGCCCGTGCACTTCCTGGCCCACACCAGCGAGGCGGAGTGGCTGTCGGTCTCGCTCTATCCCGGCCACGACGGCGTCACTCTGGTGCTCCTGCCCGAGGGCGGCCCGGCCTACAAGCCGGGCTCCGTCTCCCATCCGGACGCCGGTCTGGGTTCTCCCGCGGACCGGGCGTCGGCGCTGTACCGGCCGGTGGCGCTCGCCATCGCGCTGACCGAGGCGGTGACGGCCCGACAGGTGTCGGCCGTGGTGACCGACGAGCTGCTGCCCGCCTTCGGCGGCCGTCAGCTGGCGATCTACCTGCTGAGCGACCGTCATCTCTATCTGGCGTGGGAGACCGGTTTTCCGACCGGCTTCCTGGAGCCGTTCGACGGTGTGGGGCTCGACGCGCATCTGCCGGGGGTCGAGGCGCTCACCACCGGCCGCCCGCTGTTCTTCGAGTCGATCGAGCAGATGAGCCGGGCCTATCCGGATCTCCCGCTGGACGCCCTCACCGGGGCCCGGGCCTTTCTGCCGTTGATCGCCTCGGGCCGGCCCGTCGGCTCGTGCATCCTCGGCTTCGACCGGCCGCGCGGCTTCAGTCCGGAGGAGCGCACGGTCCTCACCGCCCTCGCCGGTCTCATCGCCCAGGCGCTGGAGCGGGCGCGGCGGTACGACAGCGAGGCCGCGCTGGCCCGCGGGCTGCAGGACGCGCTGCTCCCCCGTCGGCTGCCGGTCCGCGAGCAGGTCGACACGGTGGCGCGGTATCTGCCCGGTACGCAGGGCATGGACGTGGGCGGTGACTGGTACGACGTGATCGAGACGGGACGGGGGCTGCTGGCGCTGGTGATCGGCGACGTGCAGGGCCACGGTGTCGCGGCCGCGGCCACCATGGGCCAACTGCGCAGTGCGGTACGGGCCTTCGCCCTCGGCGGCCATCCGCCGCAGGAAGTGGTCCAGGGCACCAACCGGCTGTTGATCGACCTCGATCCGGGGCAGTTCGCCAGCTGCTGCTACATCCTCCTCGATCCGGCGACCGGCGCCACGCAGGCCGTCCGGGCCGGGCATCCGCAGCCGTTGCTGCGCCGGGCGGACGGCACGACGGAGGTGCTGAACCTGCCGGGCGGGCTGGTCCTGGGGATCGACAGCGACGCCACGTACCCGGTCACCGAGCTGAACCTGGAGCCGGGGGCGGTTCTCGCCCTGTACACGGACGGGCTGGTGGAGCGCCCGGGCACCGACATCGACGAGGGGGTCGAGTGGCTGCGCCGTACCTTCGCCGTGACCGGATCGATCCCGCTCGCGGAGACCGCCGACCGGCTGATCCGCGACGCCCGCCAGGCGACGGACCGCCCGGACGACATCGCCCTGCTCCTGGCCGCCCGCTGGTCCCATCCCGCCTGAGCGTGCCGGGCCGCGTCGCCTACGGGCGGCGGTAGCTGTCGGTCATGGTCGGCGGCGCGTTGTGCGCCGTGAAGGACGAGAACGACGAGCGGCCGCCGCTCGCCTGCACGCGCCGCGCCTGCTCGACGAGGAGGCCGTCGATGTTCTCGGTGCGCGCGCTCCCGCGGAGGAGAAGCCGGCGCGCTCACCCGGTCGGCCCCGTGGCACTGGTCGGCCGGGCCCGGTCCGGCGAGGCTGGGCCCAGCAGCAGGCAGCCCGAGGAGGAACAGTGCAGCAGGACAAGCAGCCGGAATACGGCCCGGTGGTCTTCCGCGACCGCTCCGCCGGGTTCGCGTTCCTGACCCGGTCCACGGCGACCAGCGAGCAGACCATCGAGTGGGACGACGGCCACACTTATCCGGTCGTCGACGTGGAGATCTCCTCCGAGAGCCATCCGTTCTACACGGGCAAGGCGCGCACGGTGGACACCGAGGGCCGGATCGCGAAGTTCGAGCGCCGCTACGGCGAGGGCGGCGACGAGCCCTGATCCGGCCCTGTCGGTGCCGCGCCGTAAGGTGACGGCGTCGGTACGAGAACGGGACGGTACGGGGGGCGGTCGTGCGGGAGTTGTTCCTGACGGACGTGCAGGCGCACATCAGGTGGATCGAGTTGCCCGGCGAGGGGCCCGAGCGCGTTTTCGTGCACGGCCTCGGGTGCACGAGCGCGTCCGACTTCGCCCACATCGCCACGCATCCCGCGCTGCGGGGGCGGTCGGCCCTGCTCGTGGACCTGCTCGGCTACGGGCTGAGCGACCGGCCTCGCGATTTCCGCTACGACATGACGGCGCAGGCCGCCGCCGTGGCGCGGATCCTGGAGCATCGGGGCTCCAGGGGTGTGGAGCTGATCGGGCACTCGATGGGCGGGGCGGTCGCCGTCCGGCTCGCCGCCGCCCGGCCCGATCTGGTCGCCCGGCTCGTGGTGGCCGAGCCGAATCTGTATCCCGGCGGCGGCGTGTTCAGCACACCGGTCGCCGCGCAGGACGAGGAGTCCTTCGTCCGTGAGGGCTTCGCGCGGATGGTGGCCTCGCTGGACCGGCCCGACTACGCGGCCCGGGTCCGGCTCGCCGATCCCCTCGCGGTGCATCGCAGCGCGGTAGCCCTGGTCGAGGGGGCCTCGCCGCCGGAGGGCGAGCTGCTGGCCGGGCTGGACCGGCCGCGCGCGTTCCTGGTCGGCGAGGAGAGCCTCCCGGACGCCGACGCCGAGCGGATGCGCGCGCTCGGCGTCCCGGTGTTCGAGGTCCCGAAGGCCGGGCACAACCTGATGATCGACAATCCGGACGGGTTCGCGGAGGCGCTGGCACGGGCCCTGGCCGTCGAGCGCGGCTGACCCGCCGGGCCGTCCGTCCGGGCGTACGACGACGTCCGGCCGCCTTCGCGACGTGGTTGCGCGAGGGCGGCCGGACCTGTTCCCGTCATGGGGGTGGTACGCGAACCGGTGCCGCTCAGGCCTCGACGACGCCGGAAGCGGCGACGGCGATCTTGGCGCTGGTGGCGCCGGAGTGGGAGCCGAGGCCCTCGATCTTCTTGACCAGGTCCTGGCCCTCGACGACCTCGCCGAAGACGACGTGCTTGCCGTCGAGCCAGTCGGTCACGATGGTGGTGATGAAGAACTGGGAGCCGTTGCTGTTGGGGCCCGCGTTCGCCATCGACAGCAGGAACGGCCGGTCGTGCTTCAGCGTGAAGTTCTCGTCCGGGAACTTCTCGCCGTAGATGCTCTTGCCACCGGTGCCGTTGCCCCGGGTGAAGTCGCCACCCTGGAGCATGAACTGCGGGATGACGCGGTGGAACGGGGAGCCGGCGTAGCCGAAGCCGTGCTCGCCGGTGGCGAGCTCACGGAAGTTCTTCGCCGTCTTGGGGACGACGTCGTCGAACAGCTGGAAGACGATCCGGCCTGCGGCCTCGCCGTTGATCGTGATGTCGAAGTACACATTGTTGCTCATGAGGACATCCTGTCATTCCCGATCACGCGGGGCGCACACGGGCTGCCCCATCGGAGCGTCACATCAGGCCGCCGGTGTCCGGGGTCTGGGGGAGGACGTCGGTCACGAGCGGGGCGGTCTTCTCCACGAGGGGGGCGACCGGCGTGTCGTTCTGCAGGAGACCGGTGGCCCCGGCGGCGCCGTGGTCGGCCGCGGAGGCGTGCGGCGGCGGGGTGACGAGGGCCGTGACGACACCGGCGGCGAGGGAGGCGATGGCGAGCATGCTGCGCTTCTTCATGCCCTGGACAACTGTCGAGGGGTCCGGGGGTTACGGCCTGCGCTCCAGGTGAACAGAATGCCCTGCACACATCGCCCCTATTCCCTGCAAAACCCCTGCAACCGTATGGTTGTGGTGGATGTCTCACTTAGTGACACCACTGTCCCCGGAGCAACAGAATTGGGGGACGTCATGCTTCACCGTCAGAGCCTCGCGGCCGTGGCCGCCGGCATCCTTCTCGCCGCCGGGATCGGTTCCACGATCCCCGCCGGCGCCTCCACGGAACGGTCCCCGGCGGCGGCACCGCCCTCGACCGCCCTGGTGGTCAACGCCCGCTGGGGCGGGCACGCCTCCTTCGACCGGCTGGTCATCGACGTCCGGGGCGCGATGCCCCCGATCACGGTGACACAGGTCGGAGCACTGCACTACGACGGCTCGGGCCAGCGGGTTCCGCTCGCCGGGAAGCACTTCCTGGAGATCAGGCTCTCCCCCGCCGCCGCACACGACGAGTCCGGCCGGTCCGTCTACCAGGGCCCCCGGCTCCTGAAGATCCATCTGCCCACGCTCAAGGGCGTCGCCCTGACCGGCGACTTCGAGGGCGTGGTGACCATCGGAGCGGCCTTCGACAGCAAACCGAGCTACAAGACCTTCAGGCTCCACTCCCCGGAGCGCTTCGTGCTGGACATCAACCACCCGGTCGGCTGCCGGGCCTGAAGGGGAAGCCGTGCGGGGGCCGTCCCGTCGACGGCCCCCGCACGTCCGACGGCTACGGCCGTGCGACGGCCCCCGCCGCGCCGCTCAGAGATCGGTCACCGTCTCCACGTACACCGTCGTGCCGGAACGGCGGGCGCGGTCGATCTCGGCGAGCCGGACGAAGTTCCCGGGCGTCATCTCCCGCCGCCACTCGGCCAGGGTGCGGACGCGGAACTCGCTGTGCTCGTCCGGGTCGAGGACGATGCCCGCGAGCTGATCGTCCGTCAGAATGCCGCCGTCGAAGATGAATCCGATGTGGTTGGCGGGCCACTCCTCCCCGCGGGCGGACACGAAGTGGGTGCCGAGGAGCCGCGGCTCGCCCTCGAAGACGATCCCCGTCTCCTCGTGGCACTCGCGTACCGCCGTCTCCCACGGGGTCTCACCCGGGTCCATGTTGCCGCCCGGCCACTGCCAGAGTTCCGTGCTGTACGTGGCGCGCAGCTGGAACGGCCGGCCGTCGGTGTCCGTGAAGTACAGGCAGGCGTACGCCGTCGCCCTCGGCAGCGTCGCGATGTACTCGGCGGGCGGCAGCCAGGTGTTCGCCATGGGTCAGCTCTCTTTCGACGGGCTGGTGGGTCACCCCATCCAACCGGCCCCGGCGCCCCCGCCCCGCGCTCCGCGATCATGTCCACCGGATCGTGTGATCACGGGGTCACCAGCCCCGTCTCGTACGCGATGATGACGAGCTGGACCCGGTCCCGGGCACCGAGTTTCGCGAGCAGCCGGGTCACGTACGTCTTGGCGGTGGCGACGCTGATGACCAGCCGTTCGGCGATCTCGGTGTTGGACAGTCCGCCGCCGATGAGGGTCAGCACCTCGCGTTCCCGCTCGGTGATCGAGGTGAGCTCGCCCCGCCGCGGCGCGCCTGTCGCCGGGCGGCCGGTGAACTCCTTGATGAGACGGCGGGTGACGCTCGGCGCGATGAGGGCGTCCCCCGCGGCGACGACGCGGATCGCGGCGAGGATGTCGTCCAGGCCCATGTCCTTGACGAGGAAGCCGGACGCGCCGGCGCGCAGCGCCCCGTAGACGTGGTCGTCGTCGTCGAAGGTGGTGAGGACCAGGACGCGGGTGGGGCCGGGGTCGGCCATGATCCGGCGGGTGGCCTCGATGCCGTCCATGCCCGGCATACGGAGGTCCATCACGATCACGTCGGGGCGGAGGGTCTCGGCCAGCTCGACCGCTTCGGCGCCGTTGCCGGCCTCGCCGACGACATCGAGGCCGGGGGCCTCGGCGATGACCATCCGCAGCGCGGTGCGGACGAGGGGCTGGTCGTCGGTGAGGACGACACGGACGTCGGCGGGGCCGGTCATCGGACTCCTGTCGGAACGGGGAGGCGGGCGGTGACCCGGAAGCCGCCTTCCGGGCGGGGTGCGGCGGAGAACTCGCCGTGGAGCAGGGCGACCCGCTCGCGCATGCCGACGAGACCGTAGCCGGGTCCGGCTCCGGGCTCCTCGCCCCGCCCGTCGTCGACGACCTCGATGACCAGCTCGTCCTCCTGGGAGTCGACGGTCACGCGGCAGGAGTCGGCGGCCGCGTGGCGGACCACGTTGGTGACGGACTCCTGGATGATGCGGAACGCCGAGAGGTCGATGTCCGGGGGCAGTGGGCGCCGTTCACCGCGCCACCGCACGTCCACCCGGACGCCTGCGGCCGTCGTCGTGGCGGCGAGCGCCTCGACGTCCGCGAGGCCGGCGGTGGGCCGCAGTACGGAGCCGTCCGGCTGTTCGTGCTCCCGCAGGGCCCCCAGCATCCGCCGGAGCCCGGACAGTGTCTCGCGGCTCGCGTTCTCCACGGCGGTCATCGCCTCGCGCGCCGCCACCGGCCGGGTGTCGACGACCCGTGCCGCGGCCCCGGCCTGGAGGGCGATGACACCGATGGAGTGGGCGACCATGTCGTGCATCTCGCGGGCGATCCGCAGCCGTTCGTCGATGACCGCCTTGACCGCGGCCTGCGCGGCCGCGTGGTCGCGCGCCGCGCGGGCCTGGTGGGCGGAGCGCCCGAGGAGCCAGGCGACGAAGGCGGTGAGGGCCACCGCGATCTCGGCCGACGTGCCGACGTGCCAGCCGTTGGCGAGGCGGAAGCCGAGGAAGCCGACGAGCACGCCGAGCGCGAGGGCGAGCGCGGCGATCCCGGTGCGCCGGGGCCGGCCGGCGGCGATGACGTACAGCGCCACCTCGACGGCGAGGAACTGGGCGAGGGGAATCTCCCCGACGCCCAGCGGGAGCGTCGCGGTCACCGAGGCGAGGAGCAGCAGGCCGAGTGCGGTCAGGGGCCGGTCGCGCAGCCGGCGGGCGCCCGCGAGCACCAGGGCGGTGGCCACGGCGAGGAACAGCACGCCGTCCCAGCGGAGGTACAGGACCCCGGCCAGTACGGCGGGTTCGGTCTCGCCGGGAAGCCGCATCCTGATGAGGAAGGTGAAGACCACGCCCGCGCACCATGCGACGACCGTCCAGACGGCGGGTGATACGCGTTTGACCAGGGGCGCGGGTGCGGTGGCGGGCATGATCCCGATCCTAGGCACGGGGGTGCCCCGGCGACATCGGACCTGGGGTGTACACCCCTGGTCGACAGGTGCCGGGGGAGGTCGGCCTCACCGGCGCCGGGGAGGCCGGCCTCACCGGCGCGGACGTGGTCACCGTGACGGCGGTGCACCGCGGAGACCGGTGAGCCACGGCGTCACGAGGCGTCGTCCGGGGACTCGTCCGGCAGCTCGGCCGGCAGCCGGTCGATCCGGCGCCTGACCAGGTGCTCGTGGACGAGGCGCCCGACGAGGGCGCCGCCGTAGACGACGAAGCCGACGCCGACGAGCCAGGACTGCAGGACGAGGACCGTGCCGAACTGACCGTACGTCACCGCGTTGGAGGCGATCAGCGGCGAGAAGACGAACTGGGAGAAGATCCGCAGCCCGAACAGCCCCAGGGCCGTACAGGCGGCGCCCGGGGCGAGCGCGCGCCAGCGGATGCGCCCGCACAGCAGGAAGCGCTGCGACCACCAGAAGAAGAAAAAGGCGCCGACGACGTCGCCGACGGCGACGAGGTAGGTGACGGTGGTGGAGGACTCGTGTCGTTCGGGGGCGGCGATGAAGAGCAGGAGGGCGGCGACGAGGACGGCCAGCCAGACGACGTGGCGCCACATGGTGTGCCAGCGGGCGGTGGGCAGGTCCCAGACCCGTTCGTATCCCGTCTGCACGGCGGATCCGAAGGTCACACCGAACGCGGCGAGGGCGGTGAGGCCGAAGGCGGTGGTGCGCTGGAGCGCCTCCCCCGGTTTTCCGAAGAGCCGCTCGACCTCCTCCTGCGACACCTCGGAGACCCCGAGGCCCTGGATGAGCCAGCGGGCGAAGCCCTGGCCGCTGGCGAGGTCGGCGGCGGCGACGACGATGAGCAGGGGGACGAGGGTGAGCAGACTGAGCGCCGCGAAGCCCATCGCGCGGTGCATGAGCTCCACCTCGCGCCCACGGTTCCAGGCGAGCCCGACGACCGAGACCAGCACGGACCGATGGAGCCGGTGGAACCAGTGGCCGTGCTCGGCGGGGGCACCGTCGTGGGGCGCACCGGGAGTGGGGGACATGCCACGGGGAGTACCCGCCGGGCGCCGGTACGCCTCCGTCATGCCGCCGAACGGAGGGTACGCGACGGCGCGTCGGGGCGGGTCGTCGGCGTGGCGCGTGGGTGTGGGCGTGAGCCGGTACTCGGTGCGGGGGCGCTCAATGCCGCAGGGGTGTGAGGCAGGTGCGGGTGCAGCCGTCCGGCGAGGCGTCCGGACCTCGGGTGGAGGCCTGGAGCGCGGCGCTCACCAGGGTCGCCAGGAGGTCGATGTCGGAGCCCATGTCCAGACGGACCGTCACCCAGCCGGACCCGGCGCGCAGTCGGACGGCGCTCGAGCCCAGCAGGGCGGGGCGCAGTTTCGCGATCATCGCCCGGGTGAGGTGGACGTCGGCCTCGTGCTCGCCGTGGAAGTGCACGATGTCGTGGGTCGCGGTGCGCAGACCGAGCTCGGCACCGCACTGGGCGCGGCCGGGGGCCAACGAGGGCCAACTCATCAGACGTTCACCGGCGAGCCGGGCTGTGTTCATACCCAGGAGCGTGCCGGGCGGAAGGGCCCTGCACAAGCGTCCGGGGGAAAGAATCGCGCCGAGGCGTGAAACCGACACGTCCCTGGTGACACAGGGCGCGCGGGGTCTCACGAAGAGCCGCTGCCGACGGTCGCTACGGGGCGGCCGGACGCTCACGGAGGCGGGCGGCGAGGACGGCGACGTCGTCCTCGGCGTCGTGGGCCCCGAGCCGCTCGAGCACCTCCTCCACGAGCTCCTCGGGACCGGAGCCGGGGCGCAGACGGAGCGAGGCCAGCCGGGCGAGCGAGACGTCGATGTCCTCGCCGCGCCGCTCCACCAGTCCGTCGGTGAAGAGCACGAGGGTGTCGGAGGGGGCGAGGGTGCGGTTCACGGATTCGTACCCGCCGACGCCCGTGCCCAGCGGCGGGCCGACGGGGAGCTCGACGAGGTCGGCGGAGCCGTCGGCGGCGAAGATCACGGGCGGCAGGTGCCCGGCTCCGGCGAAGGTGGCCGCGCCGCGCGCGGGGTCGACCCGGACGAGCAGACAGGTCGCGGGCCGCCGCCCGCCGTCGTCCGCGACGACGGAGTCGAGGTGGCGCAGCACCCGATGGGGCGGCAGGTCCGTGGAGGCCACGTCCCGCAACGCCGAGCGGTACGCGTTCATGTCGACGGCGGCGTCGAGGCCGTGCCCCATCACGTCGCCGACGACGAGGAGGCTGCGACCGAAGTGGAGCCGTACGGTCTCGAACCAGTCCCCGCCCACGAGCGTCCTGGCGCCGGCCGGCAGATAGCGGCCGGCGATCTCCAGGTTGGGGTGCGGCCGGCCCGGCTCGGCGACGAGCGCCTGCTGGAGGTGGAAGGCGGTCCGCTCGGTGGCGGTGAGCCGGCGAGCATGGTCCAGATGCGCCGCGGCGAGCCGGGCCGCGTCGTGAACGGTGGCCGTCTCGTGCTCGGTGAGGCCGGCGGCACGCACCCGGACGGCGCTCACGGATCCGATGACCCTGCCCTGGCGTTCCAGGGGGGCCGACACGATCTGCACGGGGTCACCGCCGGGGGTCACGTCCGTGAAGGTCCGGGGCGCGTCCTTCTCGTGCCGCGGCTCCACCCGGTGGAGGAGCTCAGGATCCCCGGCCACGGCGGCACGTACCCAGCCGGGCTCGTCCTCGGGCCGGAGGTCCACGGCCGCCGCCTCGTACCCGTGCCGGCAGAGGAACGCGGCGAGGTCCTCGCAGACGCTCGCCTCGTCGGGACGTGAGCCGATCTCGCCGATCGCGGCCGTCGTGGCCCGCAGCCGGGCCAGGACCGCCGCATGCTCCTCGGCCAGGGAGGCCTCTTCCCCCGCTCGCTCCGACAAGACACCTCCTCCGCGGCTACGGCTCCGACCGGCCTGCTGATCCCATTGGACCAGCGCCGCACCGGGCCTGCCACGGAGGGTGCCGGGGACGAGACCGGCCGGCGGGCACTAGGGAGTCCTGCTTCCGCGGATCACGGGGTGGCCGTCGGTGAAGCCGAGGTCGGCGAGGTGCATCGCGCGCAGGGTGCGGTCGGCGTTCCAGGCGTGGAAGACGATGTGGTCGCGGCCGTCCGGGCCGGTGACGACGTCCTGGCCTCCGGGGCCGATCGCCCGGCCGGCGAAGGTGTCCGTCGTCATGAGGGGCGTGGCAGCCTTGGTGTACGGCCCGTGGAGGCTCGAGGCCACGGCGTACCCGGTCTTGTACCTCGTACCGCCCTCGATCTCGGCCGCGTAGGCGTCGGCGGAGTAGAGGAGGACGTACCGTCCGTCGCGCTTGACGAGGGTGGGGGCCTCGACGAGTCCGCCTTCCCAGTCCCGGTCCTGCTTGATCAGGGCGACGGGTTCTCCGGTGAGGGAGGTGCCGTCCCAGGAGACGGGCTGGAGGTGGATCCAGGTGTCCATGTGGCAGCAGTTCCCGTCGCTCTTCCACAGCAGGTACCGCCGGCCGTCCTCCGTGTAGGCGGCCGCGTCGATGGCCCCGCCCTGCGCGGTGGGGCAGACCAGAGGGCCTTCGCCGACGGGTGTGAAGGGTCCGTTCGGGGAGGTCGCCAGCGCGACGCCGATGCACTGCCTGCCGCTCGCCCGGTCGTGCGCGGTGTAGTGCAGGGTGAATCCGCTGCCGTTGTCGAACACCTCGGGGGCCCACACCCGCGGCTCCTCGGGATGCACCCAGCCACCGAGTCGGGGCAGGGGATCGGTGTCCGCGACGGACCAGTGGATGAGGTCGGAGGAGGTCGCGTGCTGAACGTTCCTGCCGATGTCGCTGGTGGCATAGGCGTGGTACGTCGCGCCCACTTTCACGATGTCCGGGTCGGGGAAGTTGCGGTCGAGGACCGGGGCGCGCACGGCGGCGCCGGCGGGGGTGCCGCCGGACGCGAGGGCGAGTGGGCCGGTGGTTCCGGCGGTTCCGGCGGTTCCGGCGAGGGCCGCGAGGAGGCATCCGAGCAGGCTCGCGACGCGGTGACGGGACATGGGGTGGTGCTCCCTGCTGGTGGAGGAGAGGCGAGGAGGAGGGAGGGGAAGGCGGAGCGGAAGGCCGGCCGCCGACGCGGCGACGTACGGGCGTCTGCGGCCGGCCGGGGAGGGGCGTGATCAGCGGTTGGTCCACAGGCTCCAGAGCCAGAAGGACCCCTGGGCGCACTGGTACTGGTCCCAGTGGCCTCGCTCGATCCCCTGCTGACCGGCCGTCTGGCAGCCGCCGAGGGAGACGTACTTGCCGCGGTGGACGTCGAGGCCCTCCGCCTCCGACACGGCGGAGGCGGTGACGGCGGTGGTCGGAGCGGCGGCCGCGGGAGCGGCGGCGCCCAGACCGAGGGCGATCACCGCGGCCGCGGCGACGGCGGGGGCGATGGCGGGCAGTGCGATGCGTACACGGGTCATGGGAGTGCCTTTCGAAGAGTGGGTCGATGGAGGATCCGCGTCGGCCGGGTGCGGCGGTGCCGTCGGCCACGGAGCATCGGGTCGCTCACCCCGAGAGGTGCTGTGCGAGCCGATGTGAGGAGCTTGTTCCGACGCTCCGCCCGGCACAATCCGGTCCCGGCCGCTTCACGGATGTCGGGACAACCACGCCTCTGACCTGCAGGGACACGCACGTCCCGGGACGGACGGAAGCACCGGCGGGACACCGTGCCGGGGGAACCTGCCGGCCGACCGGCGGAACGCGCTCCGGGGGCCGCCTCGGCGAGTGCTTCAGGCCCACTTCTGGGAGGGCGTCCGGTTGCACGGCAGCGCGCGCAGGCCGGCGCCGCTGTCGTCCAGGCACGCGCCCGTGGAGGTGTTCTTCAGCTCGGCCGCGTCGTCGGGCGTCGAGGTGTACGACCACTTCTGTGTCACGGCGGTGGCCCGGCACTCCACAGCGCGCAGCCCCGCGTCACCGTGGTCCAGGCAGGAGCCCGTGGCGTGGTTCATGAGCTGCCATGTGTCGTCCGCCCCTCTGCGCACAAGCCCCACACCGGAGAGTAGCCGGTACTCGGCCGGGTCTGCACGACCAGTTCAGCAGGGTACGGGTGTTCGCCTTCGTCAACAGGGCCGACGAGGTGACGGATCTGATCGCGCGGGGCGCGGCGGATCCGGCGGGGCTCGGCGCGCGCATCCTCGACGAGGCCGAACTGACCGGCTGGCATGGTCAGAGCGACTACGGGACTTCCCTGGGCGAGTTCGCCGAGCGGTACGCCGACGCCATCGGCCCGCGCTCGGTCGTCTTCCTCCTCGGCGACGCCCGGACGAACGGGAGCGACCCGAACCTTCCGGCGCTGCGAGAGATCGCGGACCGGGCCCGCCGGGTCTACTGGCTGAACCCCGAGCAGCCCTCGCTCTGGTCCACGGGCGACTCGGTCGCGCTCGCGTACGCCGAGCTGGTCGAGATGCACCCGTGCCGCAACGCGCGCCGGCTGGGCGAGCTGATCGGCCGTCTGCTGCCCGTCTGACGGAGGTCGTGGCACCATCGCGCCATGACGAAGCCGGACGCGGTGAGCGCCCGGGTGGCGGGCGCGTTCCGGGTACGCCTCGCTCGAGCAGCTCGCCGGGGTGCCGGAGGCCGAGCTGCCGCCACGGCATGGGGTGGGGCCCAAGGCGGTGACCGTGCTTCGGGAGGTCATGGCGGAACGAGGTCTGGCTCTCGGCTGAGCGCCGAGCTGACGGCGGACAGCCGACGCCCGCGGCTGAGGACTGAGACGGCTGACGGCTGACGGCTCAGGAACCGCCGCTCTTCCGCTCGTCCTCGTCGTCGATGATCTCGGCGTCGACCACCTCGTCCTCGCCGCCACCGCCCGTCTTGGCCTCGCCCTGCGGGGCGTCGCCGCCGGCGGCCTGCGCGGCCTGGGCCGCCCGGGCGTCGGCGTACATGGCCTGGCCGAGCTTCTGGGAGACGGTCGCGACCTTCTCGGTGGCGGTACGGATCTCCGCCGTGTCGTCACCCTCGGCGGACGCGCTCTTGAGCTTCGCCTTGAGTTCGGCGACGGCGGTCTCGACCTCGGTCTTGACCTCGCCCGGGACCTTCTCCTCGTTGTCCTTGAGGAACTTCTCCGTCTGGTAGACGAGCTGCTCGCCCTGGTTACGGGTCTCGGCGGCCTCGCGACGGCGGTGGTCCTCGTCCGCGTACTGCTCGGCCTCCTGGCGCATCCGGTCGACCTCGTCCTTCGGCAGCGAGGAGCCACCGGTGACGGTCATCTTCTGCTCCTTGCCCGTGCCCAGGTCCTTCGCGGTCACGTGCATGATGCCGTTGGCGTCGATGTCGAACGCGACCTCGATCTGCGGGACACCACGCGGGGCCGGCGGCAGACCGGTCAGCTCGAACATGCCGAGCTTCTTGTTGTACGCCGCGATCTCGCGCTCGCCCTGAAAAACCTGGATCTGCACCGACGGCTGGTTGTCCTCGGCCGTCGTGAAGATCTCCGAACGCTTCGTCGGGATCGTCGTGTTGCGCTCGATCAGCTTGGTCATGATGCCGCCCTTGGTCTCGATACCGAGGGACAGCGGGGTCACGTCCAGGAGCAGGACGTCCTTGACCTCACCCTTCAGGACACCGGCCTGCAGAGCGGCGCCGATGGCGACGACCTCGTCCGGGTTCACACCCTTGTGCGGGTCCTTGCCCGTGAGCTCCCGCACCAGCTCGGTCACGGCGGGCATCCGGGTCGAACCGCCCACCAGAATCACATGGTCGACGTCGGACACCTTGATCCTGGCATCCCGTACCGCCTGGTGGAACGGCGTCTTGCAACGCTCGAGGAGGTCGGCCGTCAGCTGCTGGAACTGAGCCCGGGTCAGCTTCTCCTCCAGGTGCAGCGGGCCCTCGGCGGAGGCCGTCACGTACGGCAGGTTGATCGACGTCTCCGTCGCCGCCGACAGCTCGATCTTCGCCTTCTCCGCGGCCTCACGCAGCCGCTGCACCGCCATCTTGTCCTTGGACAGGTCGACGCCGTGGCCGTTCTTGAACTGCTTCACCAGGTAGTCGACGACCCGCTGGTCCCAGTCGTCACCACCCAGATGCGTGTCACCGTTCGTGGCCTTCACCTCGACCAGGCCCTCACCGATCTCCAGGAGCGACACGTCGAACGTGCCGCCACCCAGGTCGAAGACCAGGATCGTGTGGTCGTTCTCCTTGTCCAGGCCGTAGGCCAGCGCCGCCGACGTCGGCTCGTTGATGATCCGCAGCACCTGCAGGCCCGCGATCTCACCCGCCTCCTTCGTCGCGGTGCGCTGACTGTCGTTGAAGTACGCGGGCACGGTGATCACCGCGTCCGTCACGTCCTCACCCAGATATGCCTCGGCGTCGCGCTTCAGCTTCTGCAGCACGCGTGCCGAGATCTCCTGCGCGGTGTAGCGCCTGCCGTCGATCTCGCCGCTCTCCGGGAAGTGCCACCGCGTGTCCCCGATGTGCCGCTTGACCGACCGCACCGTGCGCTCCACGTTGGTCACGGCCTGGCGCTTGGCCACCTCACCGACCAGCACCTCACCCTTCTTCGCGAAGGCGACCACGGACGGCGTGGTCCTCGCGCCCTCGGTGTTCGTGACGACCGTGGGCTCGCCGCCCTCCAGCACGGCCACCACCGAGTTCGTCGTTCCGAGGTCGATACCGACTGCGCGTGACATGGCCCTCTCCTCATCCGGCCCCGTCTGGCAGCTACCCACAACGCGCCCGATCATGGAAGGAGATGTGTCGTCATGAGCGGCGGTGAGGCGTGATGGCTCGGGTGGCGGTGGAAGGCGCGGAGATCGTCGTCCGGCTGTCCCTGCGCGAGCAGCTGGCCGCCCGCCGCAGACAGCTGCGGGTCCCGCTGAGCGCCCTGCGCGAGGTGCGTGTCGAGCCGGACTGGTGGCGGGCCCTGCGCGGGCGGCGCGGCCGGGGGGTCTGGATCCCCGACCGGCTGTACGTCGGCATCCGCGTCCTGCCCGACGGGCAGGACTTCGCCGTGATCAAGCCGGGCGAGCCGGTTCTCTGCGTCGAGCTGCGCCGGGGCACCGCGTTCGGCCGCCTGGCCGTCTCCGATCCTGATCCGGAGCGGGCCGTACGAGAGCTCCGGCCGTTCGTCCCCACGGACCGGCTGGGCTGAGGCGAGCCGTCCGGTTTGGCGTGGCAGCCCATGGGCACCCGTGAGGTGCGCGGTGAGAGGTGGCAGAGACGGCCCCTTCACCACGCTCCGCATCCGGGCGGACACGCCGGACTCGACTGCCGCGTGGCCGCGCGCCCGTCGGAACCCATGTCCTGGGGGACATCATGGAACTCGGCTTCCTCAAACCTCTCTTCGCCCGGCCGGGGCCGTGGGCCTCGGTCTACATCGAGACCACGCGCGCCACGGAGGACGCGGCGAAGATACAGAAGCTCCGCGAGCGCTCCATCGCCGCTCAGCTCATCGACGCGGGTGCCGACGGTTACACCACCAGAGCGGTGATGGAGCGGCTGGCGCACGAGCCCGTGGCGGGGACGCCACCCGGCCGGGCGCTGTTCGCCGCGGGCGCCGAGGTGGTCCTCGACGTCCCGCTCACCCTTCCCCCGCCCGTCGGCGAGGCCACCTGGTCGATGCTGCCGCACGTGGCGCCGCTGGCCACCCTGCGGGGTGACTCGCCCACCTGCATGGTGGCGTACATCGACCGCGCGGGCGCGGATCTGGAGCTGCGCGAGGGTAACCGCCGTACGACGCTGGACGAGGCCCGCGGGTCGGAGTGGCAGGGGCGCGGGCACCGCGGCGTCCCCACCGACCGGTACGAGTGGCACTACCGCAACAGGGTCGAGAACGGCTGGAACGAGACCGCCGACCTCATCGCGGCCGAGCTGGCCCGGCAGTGGCCGGAGAGCGGCGCCGAACTGCTGGTCCTGGCCGGTGACGCCCGCGAGCGCAGGGCCGTGCACAACCGGCTGCCGGAGCGGGTGCAGGACGTCACCGTCGAGGCGGAGGGCGGCGGCCGCTCGGCCGGCGCCGGCACGGCGGCGCTCGACACCGAGATCAGGCAGGCGTGCGAGGCGTACGCGCAGGACCGGCTCCGCAGGACGCTCGAACGGTTCCACCGGGGCCGGGGCAAGCCGGGCGAGCACCGCGAGTCCTCCGTGGACACCGGCCCCGGCGAGGCGGCGGAGGGCATCCCGGCGGTCGTGGACGCCGCGCGCAAGCACCAGGTGGCCACCTTGCTGCTCACCCCGGAGGCCGCCGACGGGGGCCGCCAGGTCTGGATCGGCCCGGGCGTCGACGAGGTGGCCGTGCAGCGTGGTGAGGCCCGTGCGCTGGGCGTGCCCCGGCCCGAGCAGGCGCGCGCGGACGACGCGCTGCTGCGGGCGGCCGCGGCGGCCGACTGCGAGGTGCTCGTGGTGCCGGAGGGCATGCAGGGCCCGGCGGGCGGGCTGGGGGCCGTACTCCGCTGGAGCATGTGACCCCCGGTCCGTCGGACGACCTGGAGGTGGCCGAGGCGGCCGGGGCGGGGGCGTGAGGCTTCGGCGTGACGCCCCTCGCCCGGCGCTGGAACGTCGTGCCGCGCGGCGCTTCAGCCGGCGTTCGGCGGGACGGCGCTTCGGCGCTTCAGCGCTTCGGCCGCTTCAGCCGGGGGTGACGTTCTCGGCCTGGGGGCCCTTCGGGCCCTGGACGACGTCGAACTCGACCTTCTGTCCTTCCATGAGTTCGCGGTAGCCAGTGCTGGCGATGGCCGAGTAGTGGACGAAGACGTCCGGGCCACCACCGTCCTGGGCGATGAAGCCGAAGCCCTTCTCCGCGTTGAACCATTTCACTGTTCCGGTTGCCATCGTGATCTCCTTGGCGCATACGGACACTTCCATGGTCCCTCGACGCGGCCCGGAAGTCCCGGCGGGTAGCGTGGCCGCATGGAACTCATCGGAGAGATCACCGCCGACCGGCCCCTGCTCGTCCTGGCCGTCAAGGAGGAGGCGCAGTTCCTCGACACGGACCTGCCGGTCCTGCTCACCGGCATGGGCAAGGTGAACGCGGCGACCTCGCTGGCGACCGTGCTGGGCCGGGGCACACGCCCGTCCGGGGTCGTCAATCTGGGGACCGCCGGGGCGCTGCGTCCCGGGTGGACGGGTACCCACGTGGTGGGCACGGTGATCCAGCACGATCTCGACGGCGAGCTGCTCGCGACGCTGACCGGGGAGACCTACGGAGCGCCACTGGCCCTGCCGGACGGCGGCGACGTGACCCTGGCGACCGGTGACGCCTTCATCTCCGACGAGGCCGCCCGGGCCCGGCTCGCCGCGCGGGCACCGCTCGTGGACATGGAGGGCTACGCCCTGGCGACCGCCTGCGGACTCGCGGAGGTGCCGATCCGGATCGTCAAGCACGTGAGCGACGAGGCGGGGGACGGCGCGGCCCGCACCTGGCGGGAGTCGGTCGCGGACTGTGCCCGGGCGCTCGCGGACTGGGCCGCGGCCCACACCCCGTACCGCTCCTGAAGGCCGCTCGGGCGTCCGGCGGTCAGCCGGACGCCGGACCGAAGCGGCGGCGGTACGCGGACGGGGAGAGGCCCGTCTCGCGCTTCATGAGGGCTCGCAGGTTGGCCGCCGTGCCGAGGCCGGCGGCGCGGGCGACGACGTCGAAGCGGGACTCCCCGCGCTCGATCAGACGGCAGGCCAGGGCCACCCGCTCGCCGGTGAGCCAGGCCAGCGGGGTCGTACCGAGCTGGGCCCGGAACCGGCGGTGGAGCGTGGCCGGGCTCACGGCGGCGTGGGCGGCGAGATCGGCGACGGTCAGCGGTGAGCCGAGGCGTTCCTGGGCCCAGGCGAGCAGCGGGGCGAGCGATTCGTCGGGCACCTCGGGGACCGGCCGCTCCACGAACTGGCGCTGCCCGCCGTCCCGGTGGGCCGCGAAGACGAGCCGGCGGCTGACGGAGTTCGCGACTTCGGCGCCGTGGTCGCGGCGGACGACGTGGAGTCCGAGGTCGAGGGCGGCGGCGCTGCCGGCGGCGGTGAGGATGTCGCCGTCGTCGACGAACAGGACGTCGGGTTCGAGGCGTACGGAGGGGAAACGGGCACGGAAGGAGTCCGCCCACTGCCAGTGGGCGGTGGCCCGCCGGCCGTCGAGGACTCCGGCCTCGGCGAGGGTGAAGGCGCCGCTGCAGAAGCCGATGAGGCGTGCGCCGCGCGCGTGGGCGCGCCGGATCGCGTCGAGCACAGCGGGCCGGCGGGGCACCTCGACGTCGGGGCGGTTGGGGACGATCAGGGTGTCGGCGGTGTCGGCCGCCGCGAGCCCTGCCACGCCGGCGAGAGTGAAGAAGCCGTCCCTCATGAGGGTGCGGGGTTCGGGCGAGCAGAGCCGGAAGTCGTACAGGTCGCGGCCGAGTTCCGGACGGCGCAGTCCGAAGATCTCGGTGGCGCAGCCGAGCTCGAAGGGGTTGGAGTTCGCGTCGACGATGACGACGACGCGGTGCGCCGGTGCGTGCGAGGATCCTTGCGGCATGTGCTTTTTCTAGCACTCACGCCGGGCGGAGGACAGGGCCGAGGATGGGCTCCATGAGCCGACAGACCTCTGTGAACGATGTTCCTCTCGCCCTCGCCACGGCGCTCGCCTCCTTCGACGAGCTGTGGAGCCCGCGCGTCGTGGCACGGGTGAACGACTACGACGTACGCGTGGCGAAGGTGGCGGGCGAGCATGTGTGGCACGCGCACCACCACACCGACGAGTTCTTCCTCGTGATCGAGGGCGAGTTGCACATCTCGCTCCGGGAGGAGGGGGTGGAGCGGACGGTGTCACTCCCCCGCGGCTCGGTCTTCACCGTCCCCCGGGGCGTGGAGCACCGCCCGTACGCCCCGTCCGGCGCGTCGATCCTGATGTTCGAACCGACGGGGACGCTCTCGGTCGGAGACCGCCACGAGGAGATCCCGGACCACGTCGACGTGACGACGGGCCACGCGCTCGGCGAGTAAGGCCGTGACCCTCGCGCCGAACCGGTCAGCCGAACCGCGCGCGGGAGACGTTCACACGGGGAACGCCGCCTGAACGGCGAGGCGTGCGACGACACGATCCTCCAGCGCGAGCGCGGGATCATGAACGGCGCACGAGGCACCGAACCCGGCATGAGCGACACCGGCTGCCCGGAACTCCCCGTTTGGGACGGGTGCGGCCCGTGGCGACCCGCGTGTCCCGTCGCCCTCCCCCGTGCGGTCGGCCGGAGGCGAGACCATCCTGGAGGGGTGGGCCCCTCCCCGGAACCGCCCTGCGGTGCGGGGGGAGCTCCTGTGCGCCCCCGATGCGGACGTGAGCGCCGGGTCGCGTTCCGAGCAGGATGCGCACCGATGCGCGGTGCCTGTGGCGCGAGTCGCGTACGGGGCGGGTGCCGCCGGTTCGAGGGAGGCGGGACGGATGAGCGGGTCCGGGTCGGGTACGGGCGGCAAGGCACGGTTCGACGACATCTACGACCAGCCGGACCCCCGGGCGTACTTCCTGCGCCTGGCGCCGCTGGAGTACGAGATTCCGCAGCAGGCCCAGGCCGCCTTCCGGCGCGCGGCGGCCGAGCGCGGCGGCGGGACGGTCCTCGACCTGTGCTGTTCGTACGGGATCAACGCCGCGCTCCTCAACCACGACGTCACCCTGGCGGAGCTGTACGCGCGCTACACCGATCCGGCGGTCCGCGGGCTGACCTCCGCGGAACTCGCCGTACAGGACAAGGAGTTCTACGCCGCCCGGCGCCGCGCCGACGCCGCGCCCGTCATCGGACTCGACGTCGCGGGCCACGCACTGCGGTACGCCCGCGCGGTCGGGCTCCTCGACGACGCCTTCGCGGAGAACCTGGAGGAGGGCACGCCGCCGAGCCCCCGGCTGCGGGCCGCGATGGCCGACGTCGGGCTGATCACGCTGACCGGCGGGGGCAGCTACCTCACCCGCCGCACCTTCGCCGCGCTCCTGGAATGGGCCGGACGGCCGGTGCGAGTGAGCGCGTTCGTGCTGCGCACGGTCTCGTACCGGCCGATCGCCGAGTGCCTGGCGGCCTACGGCCTGCGGACCGTCGCCGACCCGTCACGGACGTACCCGCAGCGGCTGTTCACGGACGACCGCGAACAGCGCTTCGCCGTCGAGGCGGTGCGGGCGCTGGGCGGCGACCCGTCGGGACGGGAGTCGGAGGGCCGCTTCCACACGGTCCTGTACGAGTCGTTCCCGGCGGACGCGCACGGGTCGGGCGACTGACAGCGGACGGTCGCCGACCCGACCTGCCGAACCGGCCTGCCGAACCGACCTGGCCGACCGACCTGGCGATCCGGCAGCGGGCGCGAGGGGACGTGTCAGCGGACCACGTCGAAGACGTTCTTCTGCAGGCCGTTCGCGTATACTTCGTGCTCGACGAGCTTCAGCTTCTGCGTGTCCTTGTCCGTGGCGCTGAAGAGGCGCTTGCCCGCGCCGAGCAGCAGCGGGAAGACGAGCAGGTGGTAGCGGTCGATCAGGTCGGCGTCCGAGAGGGCCTGGTTGAGCGAGGCGCTGCCGTGGACGATGATCGGGCCGCCCTCCGTCTCCTTCAGCGCCGCCACGTCGTCGAGGGAGCGCAGGATCGTCGTCTCGCCCCAGTTCTCGACCAGGTCGTCCTCGGTGAGGGTGGTGGAGACGACGTACTTCGGCATCACCTTGTAGTCGGCGAAGTCCTCCATGTCGGGCCACACCGGGCTGAACGCCTCGTAGCTGGTCCGGCCCAGCAGTATCGCCGTGGCTTCCTTCTGCTCCCGGTCCTTGATCTCGAACGCCTCGGGGAGGAACTCGACGTCCTTGAAGGTCCACCCCGAGTTCCGGTAACCGGGCTCGCCGCCCGGGGCCTCCATGACGCCGTCGAGGGAAATGAAGGCACTGCTGATCAGGGTACGCATCTCGGGTTCCTCGGTGTCTTGTGTCGAGTTCTCAGCGGTTCGGTCGGCGACCGCTTCGGCCACGCTCGTGGCTGCGCTGCACCAACCATGATCTCTGACTCCGGGTCACGGGGAAACTCATCGGTCCCGCCCGCCCTTTACTGTCGTCGTACGACGAGAACCGCCGCGACGTCGTCCTCGAGCCCGCCCGCACCGTAGGCGGCCACGTCACGGTGCAGAAGGGCGGGGAGGCGCTCGCCCGGCTCCCCCACCCACCGGGACATCCGCTCCTCCAAGGGGTAGAAGGTGCCGGCGCGGTCGCGGGTCTCGCTCACGCCGTCGGTGAACAGGAGCAGCCGGTCCCCCGGTTCGAAGGGGACCTCCTCCACCCGGTGGCGGGCGTCGACCAGGCCGGCCAGGTTGACCGGCAGGGACGGGTCGGGGAGATCGACGGGCCGAACACGCGTGCCGTGCTGGAGCAGCGGGGCGGGGTGGCCGCAGCTGAGGAGCCGTGCGACGTTCCCCTCGTCGGGGATCTCGACGAGGACGACGGTGGCGAAGCGTTCGGCCGCGTCGGAGTCGGGGTCCCAGGCGCCGTAGCGTTCGAGGCCCTCCTCCAGGCGGTCGGCGAGGGCGGGTAGGTCCGGGGCGCCGTCGACGGCCGCGCGGAAGGAGCCGAGCAGGACGGAGGCGGTCTCCACCGCGCCGAGCCCCTTGCCCTGGACGTCACCGAGCATCAGCCGCACGGCACCGGGCACGTGGACGGCCTCGTAGAAGTCGCCGCCGATCCGGGCCTTCGCCGCGGCGGCGACGTACAGCAGATGGAGGTCGACGGGACCGAGCCGGGGCGGGAGCGGCCGGAGCACGACCCGCTGCACCACCTCGGCGACGGCGGTGACCTCGCGCAGGTCCCGTTCATAGCGAAGCCGGACCCGGCTCACCCACACGGCGACCGCGGTCACCGCCGCCAGGACGACCTCGTTGGCGAAGATGCCGGGAAAGAACGGCTCGCCCCTGTCCCACCCGAGCAGCCCGCCCAGCACCATGGCGATCAGACCGATGACGACGGTGCCCCGGACGCTCCAGGTGACGGCCGCGAGGGCGGGCGCGGCGGCCAGGAGCCGGTCGTAGCGTTCCTCGTCGGAGGTGAAGGCGTCCGCGAGCACCGTCAGGACCATGGCCAGCACCGGCAGCGCCCGGCCGATGTTGATCTGCGCGTGCGGCCGGTACGAGGGGCGGCCACGGTGATCACCTGAGGGCATCTCGTGATCGTACGCAGTGGGGGTGACGGCGGCCGGGCGCCGGTTACGGGCGTGTCCGCGCCGGGTCAGGGCCGGTAGGCGGACCGGGGCGTTGCTCGGGACGCGTGCCGGGACACGGGCCGGGGTGCGGGCGGGGGCCGGCGTGCCTCCGGGCCTTCGCGGGCGCGGTGCGCCCCGGCAGTCCGAGCGCGGCGGCGGCACCGACCGCCGCGACGGCGGTGAGGACCAGGAAGGTGCTCCTCATCGCGGGGACGAAGCCCGCGGACGCGTCGAGCGTCATCAGCAGGGTCGCGGTGGCGACCCCGAGCGCGGGTCCGATGTTCATGGCGGTCTGCTGGAGGCCGCCGGCGACACCGGCCTCGGCGACGGCCGCCCGGTGCACGACGACGGTGGTGGCGGTGGCCATGACCGTGCCGAACCCGGCGCCCAGCAGGGCGAAGCAGCCACCGGTCGACACCGCCGTCGCCGAGGCGTCGAGCCGGGAGAGCAGCAGCACGCCGAGGGCCAGCAGGACGCCTCCCCCGACCGTCGTACGGCGGGGGCCGAACCGGCGTTGCAGCAGGGCCGCGGTGGGTGCGCCGACCACCATCAGGACGGCGAGGGGCAGGACCCACAGGGCGCTCGTCAGCGGGTCGAGCCCGCGGACGTCCTGGAGGAAGTACGTCGCCACGAAGAGCGCGCCGAAGAGGGTGGCCGATGCGGTCAGGAGCGTGACGAGGCCCGCCACCACCGCCCGGGACCGCAGGAGGGCCGACGGCAGGAGGGGACGGGCGGTGCGCCGTTCGTGCCAGGCCAGGGCCGATCCGGCCGTGACGGCGGCGCCGAGAGCGAGCGCGGTCGACGTGGTCCAGCCGGACTCGGGTGCTCCCACGAGCACCTGCACCAGACAGCCCAGGGTGACGGCGAGCAGGCAGGCGCCGGGCAGGTCGAGAGGCGTACGGACACCGGCGGGCGGAGCGGAGGGCCCGGCACCGCTCGGGCGCGGCGCGGGGACCATGAGGGCCAGGAGGCCGATCGTGAAGGCCGGGATGGCTGTGAGGACGAAGACGGAACGCCAGCCGTGGGCGGTGACGAGCGCGCCGCCGACGAGCGGCCCCGTCGCCGCGGCGAGGCCGATCGCGCTGGTGCGCAGGGCGATCGGCATGGCCAGCCGGTCGGGCGGGAAGACGGCGCGCAGCATGCCCAGCGTGGCCGGCTGCAGGAGCGCCCCGCACACGCCCTGGAGGACGCGGAGGCCGATCACCCACCTGATCCCGGGCGCGAGCGCGATGCCGGCCGACGCGGCGGCGAAGCCGAGCGTCCCGAGGGCGAAGAGCCGCCGGTGGCCGTAGCGGTCGCCGAGCCTGCCCGCGAAGACGAGCAGGCCGGCGACGGCGACGAGGTACCCGGTGCTGGTCCACTGGACCTCCGTGAAGCTCGCGTGCAGATCGTGCTGGAGGGTGGGCTGCGCGAGGGTGAGCACGGTGCCGTCGAGGGCGACGACGGCGGCGCCGACGACGCTGCAGGCGAGGGTCAGATGCCGGTGCCGTATCACCGTGCGCGTCCCGCCGGGCCGACGTGGGCGTCGAGGGCGGTCCGGAGCAGCGGCTCCACGTCGTCCGTACGGGCGGCGAGCTGGAGGCTGCCCCAGCCCCAGAGCTGGGCGATGCCGTGCAGGTTCGCCCAGAGCGCGGCCGCCACCGCCGCGGGCTCGGGGCCGGACTCGGGGTCAAGCTCGGGGCTGGAGTCGGGGCCGGGCTCGGTTCGGGCGCGGGCGACGAGCCGGGCGAGGAGGTCGAACAGCGGCAGGCTGGTCTCCCGCAGCCCGAGCCGTCCGCTGTCGAGCAGGTCGTGACGGAACATCAGCTCGTACATGCCGCGCCGCGTCAGGGCGAAGTCGAGATAGACGCGGGCGAGAGCGTCCAGTTCGGCGCGGGGGTCGTCGGACCCTGCCGCGAGCGCGGCGGTGACGCGGTCCCTGAGCTCGGCGAAGCCCTCACGGGCGATGGCCGACAGCAGGTCGAGGTGGGTCGGGAAGTACCGGCGGGGTGCCCCGTGGGAGACCCCGGCACGGCGGGCGATCTCCCGGAGGGAGAGCGCCTGCGCTCCTTCCGCGTGCACCAGCTCGACGCCGGCGTCGATCAGTCGGCGGCGCAGTCCGGCCTCGGCCTCAGTCTCGGTCTCGTTCTTGGTCCGATCAGTCATAGACACTGTCTACCAGTCGTCGTAGACACTGTCTACCAAGATCGACGAAGTCCTCCGCTACACTGTTCGACAGCGAAGGGGAGTAGCCCTGCGAACCGGTCGTCGACACACTGGAGCCCTCGGGTTCCCGGTGGCCGGGTCCGCGCGGAAGTGTGGACGGGCGAGACCTTCGGCCAGGCATTCACCATGTCCGCATCCTGTGGGCATGGTCCGTCATGCCGGGCCGAGTGGTTCTTCCCGTCGCCCACCGTGGTGCCGTGCGGATCCCGGGCCCGGACCGAGCAGAGAGCCCCCGGTATGCACCTGGACCCCTTGGCGATCCTCACCGCCTTCGGGCTGATCTTCCTCGCCGAGCTTCCCGACAAGACGATGTTCGCGTCCCTCGCCATGGGCACGCGCATGCGTCCGCTGTACGTCTGGTTCGGCACCTCGACCGCGTTCGTCGCGCACGTGGCCATCGCGGTGGGCGCGGGCAGCCTCATCGGCCTGCTGCCCGACTGGATCGTCAAGCTCATCTCCGCCCTGCTGTTCGGCTTCGGCGCGTTCATGCTGCTGCGCGGCGGGGGCGACGACGAGGAGGACGAGGCGGGCGGCGGGACGGTGACCGGCTTCTGGCCCGTCTACTCGACCGCGTTCATGGCCGTCTTCATCAGCGAGTGGGGCGACCTGACGCAGATCACCACGGCCAACCTCGCCGCCACCAACGGCACCTGGTCGACGGCGATCGGGTCCGCCGCGGCGCTGATGAGCGTCTCCGCCCTGGCCCTGGTCGCGGGCCGCTTCATCGCCAAGCGCGTGCCGCTGAAGACGGTCCAGCGCATCGGCGGCGTCTGCATGGCGGGCCTGGCGATCTGGTCGCTCACCGAAGCCGTCGTCGGCTGACGCGACGATCCGCGCCCGGCCGCGGACGGCCGTCCACGGCCGGGCGCGCCTCACCGGAAGTCCCGGAAGACCCCTTCCGGGTCGTCCTTCGCCGCCGCGGCGAACTCCTCGAAGCCCATGTTGGCGATGAACAGGTTGACGTGGATGGAGACGACTCCCCCCGGAACCGTACGGAACCGGGTGCCGAACTCGGTCGGTCGGGCGTACTCCTCCTCGTCGTGCTCCGCCCGGGTCTCCGTGAGGACCGCGAGCAGGCCACGATGGGCGGACGTCATCGTCGTCCGGTCGGCGAGGAACACCACGCTCAGTTCCTCGTCGCCGGCGACGGCCGCCAGCACCTCGTCCACCTCAGCGCCCGCCCAGGCCGGGTCGTCGACGACGTGCACGGAGAGGCCGGCGAGGTCGGCGTCCTCGTGGAGGGCCGCGCGTACGGCCTGCCACGCGTCCTCGTCCGCGTAGTCGGTACGTATGACGAGGGCGTCGAACTCGCCGCGCCCGGTGACCGGCGGACGCGGTTGCGGGCGGCGGCTCCGCGGAAGGACGCGCGGGCGGGCGAAGTCCGTGTTGTCGACCACGACGTCCATCCTCGGCAGGGGGTCGACCTCGTCGAGATAGATCCGCTGCGCCACGCCGTACCGGCCCCGGTGGAGGGTCTCCGCCTCGGAACCCGCCCAGTCCACGTCCCGCTCCGCTCCCCGCCGCACCGAGAGCTCGGCGTCCACGTCGAGCCAGACGCGGTAGTCCCAGTAGTCGTCGATCTCCGGCCGGAAGGCGAAGACCCCGTCCACGACGATCACGGCGTCGGGGGCGAGCGGGGTCCGCTGCGCGGAGTGGTCGAGCTGGGTGAGCGGGTCGATGCCGCACAGCGCGCACGAGTCCGCCTCGGGCGACCGGCCGGGGTCCAGGAGGAGACGCCTGACCGACTCGTAGTCGTACGCGTTGCGGTAATAGCCCTCCCCGGACTCCCGGTCGTAGAGATGCCGGTCCTTCCACGGCTTCTTGAAGTCGTCGAGCGTCGCGCGGAGCACCGGCCGCCCCGCGCCCGCCAGCCACTCGGCCAGCTCGTGCCCGAAGCTCGTCTTGCCGGCCGCGGTGAATCCGTCGATGCCGACGAGAAGGCGGCCGGGCCCCCGCGCCAGGATCGCTCGCGCGATCTCCTCGATCAGGGCGGCCCGTTCGACGGAGGCCGCGGGCGGGACCGGCTGCTGCCAGGTCGAGGGCGAGTGGTGGACGTCGGCTCGCTGCGCAGTCATGGGCCGAACCTACCGACCCCCTCCCCGGCGGCGGACGGCCAGGGGCGCCCTCTGTGCCGACCGCCGGCATCCTCGCCTGCCCCGACCCTTGTTGAAGCACTGAATCACTGCTTCACTTCTTCCATGCCCTACCGCCGCACGCCCGCCGTCCAGGCGAGACTCGACGACCGGCGCACCACCGTCGTCGACGCCGCGCTCGGCCTCCTCGCCGAGCACGGCTACGCCGGCTGCACGATGGCCGCCGTCGCCGCACGCGCCGGGATCGCCACCGGCAGCGTCTACCGTCACTTCCCCAGCAAGGCCGAGCTGGCCGTCGAGCTGTTCCGGACCGTGGTCTCCCGCGAGGTGGCCGCGGTGTCCGAGGCGGCGGGCCGTCCCGAGCACGCGGGGGCCGCCGAGCAGGTCGTCGCCGTGATCGAGACCTTCGCCCAGCGCGCCCTGAAGTCGCCGCGACTCGCGTACGCGTTGCTCGCCGAGCCCGTCGACCCGGCCGTGGACGCCGAACGGCTGGTCTTCCGACGGGCGTTCCGCGATGTGTTCGCCGAGCGGATCGCCGAGGGGGTGCGCTCCGGGGAGCTTCCGCCCCAGGACGCCTCCTTGACGGCTGCCGCGCTGGTCGGGGCGGGCGCGGAGGCGCTCGTCGGCCCGCTGGCGGAGGGGTCGGTGGGGCCCGACACCGTACCCGCCCTGGTCACCTTCACCCTGAGAGCCATGGGAGTTCCCGATGCCGCGCACGCATGAGGTCACCAACCAAGTCCCGCCGCTCGTCGGTCATGACGTGTCGGCCGACCCGGCCCTCCTGGAGAGCCTGCGCCGGGAGGGGGCGGGCTGGGCCGAGGCGGAGGTGCGCGAGCTGGGCGTGCTGGCCGGCGGCGAAGAGGCCCAGGAGTGGGGGCGGCTGGCCGAGCGGAACGCTCCGGTGCTGCACACGCACGACCGCTACGGCCACCGCGTCGACGAGGTCGAGTTCCATCCGTACTGGCACGAGCTGATGACCGTCGCCGTGCGGCACGGACTGCACGGGGCGCCCTGGCGCGACGAGCGGCCCGGCGCCCATGTCGCGCGGGCGGCCAAGGTGTTCGTGTGGGGGCAGGCGGACCCGGGGCATCTGTGCCCGATCTCGATGACGTACGCGGCGGTGCCCGCCCTGCGCGCCCAGCCGGACCTCGCCGAGGTGTACGAGCCGCTTCTCACCTCCCCCTTCTACGACTTCGGGCTGCGCGAGCCGACGTCGAAGCGCGGCCTCATCGCGGGGATGTCCATGACCGAGAAGCAGGGCGGCTCGGACGTGCGCGCGAACACGACGCGGGCGGTGCCGACCGGCGAGGACGGCGTCTACGCGCTCACCGGGCACAAGTGGTTCACCTCGGCGCCGATGTCGGACGTGTTCCTCACCCTGGCGCAGGCGCCCGGGGGCCTGTCCTGTTTCCTGGTGCCGCGGGTGCTGCCCGACGGCACGCGCAACGCGATCCGGCTGCAGCGCCTGAAGGACAAGCTCGGCAACCGCTCCAACGCGTCCTCCGAAATCGAGTACGAGGGTGCGCTCGGCCGTCTGGTCGGCGAGGAGGGCCGGGGGGTCGCGACCATCATCCGGATGGTGAACATGACCCGGCTGGACTGCGCGATCAGTTCGGCGTCCGGGATGCGCCAGGGCCTGGTGCAGGCCGTCCACCACGCCACGTACCGCAGCGCGTTCGGGGCCCGGCTGGTCGACCAGCCGCTGATGACCAACGTGCTGGCCGACCTGGCGGTGGAGGCGGAGGCGGCCACGGTCGCCGGCCTGCGGCTCGCCGGGGCGGTGGACCGAGCGGCGGCGGGTGACGCGGAGGAGGAGCTGCTGCGCCGGATCGGTCTGGCCGTCACCAAGTACTGGGTGTGCAAGCGGGCTCCCGCGCATGCCGCCGAGGCGCTGGAGTGCCTGGGTGGCAACGGTTACGTCGAGGACTCGGGTCTTCCCCGCCTCTACCGCGAGTCCCCGCTGCCCTCCATCTGGGAGGGCTCGGGCAATGTGGCCGCACTCGACGTGCTGCGGGCCATGGGGCGGCAGCCGCAGGCCGTCGAGGCGTTCTTCGCGGAGGTCGACCGCGCGGCGGGCGCCGACCGCCGGCTCGAGGCGGCGACGGCGCGGCTCCGCAAGGACCTGGGGGACCTCGGCGACGGCGCCGCGCTCCAGTACCGTGCCCGCCGGCTGGTCGAGCACATGGCGCTGGTCCTGCAGGGCTCGCTGCTCGTCCGGCACGGCCATCCGGCGGTCGCGGACGCGTTCTGCGCCTCGCGCCTGGACGGCGACTGGGGCATCGCCTTCGGTACGCTGCCGCCCGGTCTGGACACGGCGGCGATCATCGAGCGCGGCAGGCCGGACGCGACGGCGACGGCGACGGCGACGGCGACGGCCTGACAATGACCGGTCTGACAACGACCGGCCTGTCAACGACCGGCCCGCAGGCGGGACGGCGCCTCAGCCGGGCCGCTTGCGGAGGGCTCCCAGGTAGACCCCGACGAGGATGAGCGGGGTGCCGAGGAGCAGCGAGGCCGTGAGGGGTTCGTCGTCCAGCCAGGCCGACAGCATGATCGTGACGATGGGGACGACGACGAAGACGTACGACGCCCGCGACGCGTCCCACCGGTGCACCACGAACAGGAAGAGGACGAAGGTGAGAACCGAGCCGGCCACGACCAGGTAGGCGAGCGCCCACCAGGTCGCGGCGCGGTCCGGCAGGCGCCAGGTGTCGCCGGCCGCGAGCGATCCGGCGAACAGCAGGACGGAAGCGGCCGTCATGCCCACCGCGTTCATCGTGACCGCGTGCACCTTCGGGAGGCGCCGCACGAGCACGGTGGCCTGGGCGAACGCCAGCATGCTGCCCAGGATCGCCAGCAAGGACCGCACGGGCACCCCGCTCTCCAGCGGTGCCCGCGAGATGACGGCGACGCCGGCCGTGGCGAAGACGGTGCCGACGGCCGCCATGACCCGGAAGCGTTCGAGGCGCTGCGCCACCGCGAGCAGCAGGGTCGCGAGGGGGACGAGGGACAGGATGGTCTGGCCGAGCCCGGCGTGGATGTGGACCAGCGCGTAGTACGCGAGCGCGAAGGTGACCCCGAAGTTGAGGACGCCGAAGAGGATCGACCCGGCGAGCGCTCGGCCGCGCGGGAACTCCAGTCCGCGGACGGCCATCACGGCCAGCAGGAGCAGCGAGGCGGCACCGAACCGCAGGGCCGCGCCCCACAGCGGGTCGAGTTCACGATTGCTGAAGCGGACGCCGACCGCGTTCCCGCCCGCGAGGACCGCGGCGGCCAGGAACGCGGCGGGCGTCACGCGGTCCGTGGCACGCTGCACCGGCCCACCGTAGCCGCGCCGCTTCCTGCCCCGTACGGGACACACCGCCCCGGACCGGACACAGCACTCCGGACGGGACACACCGCTCCGTGCGAGGCCCACAAGGCCGCGCGGACGGCGCGGTCAGTGCTGGGCGGCGACCGTCTCGGCGAATGCTCTGATCAGCCCGTTCTCCCCGGCCGTCGGCCAGACCAGGCCGTACTCGACGGGCGGTGCGTCGCGCAGGGGTACGTAGGAGATGCCCGGGCGCGGGTGGTAGCGGGCGCCACGGGCGGCTCCGGGGGAGACTCCGCGGCCCGCGCTCACGTGGGAGAGGACCTCCTGCCAGGAGGCGGCCACCGGACCTCGGGGGATGACCGCGCCGGAGGGGGTGCGGGCGGGATAGTGGGCGTCCAGCCAGTAGCGGGGGTTGGCCCCCGCCGTGGTGACCAGCGGGACATCGGCCAGGTCGTCGAGCACGACGGATTCCCTGCGAGCCAGGGGATGGCCGGCCGGGACGAGGAGGACACGGGGCTCGGCGGCGAGGACGGGTCCGGTGGTGAGCCCCGGTTCGCGGACGGGGAAGGCGGTGAGCAGGAGATCGAGTTCGGCGTCCTGGAGCGGCCGGAAGCCGCCGTCGAGCGGCACCTCCCGGATGTGGATCTCGCATCCGGGGTGGCGCGCGCGGAAGGCGTCGGCGGCCGCGCTGAGCAGTTCGCCGCTCCAGGGAGCGCCGAAGCCCGCACGCAGTGTGCCGTGCACGCCCCGGCCGGCGGCCGTGGCCCGCTCCAGAGCGGCGAGGATCTGCCGGTGGGCGGGGCGCAGGTCGTCGGAGAGGCGGCGGCCGACCGGGGTGAGGCGGACGCTGCGGCTGGTGCGCTCGAACAGGGGCGTACCGACGCGGCGCTCCAGCTTCTTGACGGTCTGGCTGATCCGGCCGGTGGAGACGCCCAGGCGTTCGGCCGTGCGGCCGAAGTGGAGCTCCTCCGCGAGCGTCAGGAACGCCTCCAGTTCGTGCCGTTCGAGCATCGCCACCTCCTCCATCGTTGAGTTTCGCTCAACGCCGGTTGCATTGTCGCACCTTGATCGGCCGGGGCGGCGGGCGGAACTCTTGAGCCATGAATCCGCTGACCGACGCGGCGCCGCGGGCCGCCGCCGCCCACCCGGGCCCCCCACCGGGATCCCGCCCGGCCCTCCGGCCGAACGTGCTGGTCATGGCGGTGGCGGGGGCGGTCACCGTCTCCAACATCTACTTCCCGCAGCCGCTCCTTGACGCCATCGCCCAGGGTCTGGACGTCTCCCAGCACACCGCGGGACTCGTCTCCTCGGCCGCCCAGCTCGGGTACGCGCTCGGCATCCTGTTCATCGTCCCGCTCGCCGACACCGCCCGGCTCCGCCGCCTCACCACCGTGCTCCTCGCGCTGACGAGCGGCGGGCTGCTGGTGGCCGCGGCGGCGCCGAACGTCGTGACGCTCACGGTCGCGACCCTCGCGGTCTCCACGACCACCGTCCTGCCGCAGGTTCTCACCCCGGTGGCTGCTGCCCTCGCCGGGCCCCGGGAGCGCGGCCGGGTCGTGGGGCTCATCGGTCTGGGACTCACCCTGGGCTCCACCCTCTCCCGTACGGTCTCGGGCGCGGCCTCGGACGCAGGCGGGAGCTGGCGCGCCGCCTATCTGCTGGCAGCGGCCGCGACGGCCGCCCTGCTGTTCGTCGTGCCCCGCAGCCTCCCCGAGCGCGCCATGCCCGCCGAGCGCATCGTGCCTGCCGAGCCCGCCGTGCCTGCCGAGCCCGCTGCGGACCGGCTGCCGTACACGCGGCTCCCGTACCGGCGGCTGTTGGCGAGCCTGCCCCGGCTCTTCGCCGAGCACCGGGAGCTGCGCGCCTCGGCGCTGACCGGCGCCGCGGTCTTCGCCGCGTACAGCGTCTTCTGGGCGACCCTCGCCTTCCATCTGGCGGCCCCTCCGCTGGGCCTCGGCCCCGGGGCGGCCGGGCTCTTCGGGCTGCTGAGCCTGCCCGGGGCGCTGCTCTCGGCGCTCGCGGGACGGCTCGCCGACCGCTACGGGGCGGGGCTGGTGAACGCCTGGTCGCTGCTCTGTGTGGTGGCCTCCTTCGCCGTCGTCGGGTTCGGGGCGCTCTCCCTCGTCGCGCTGGCGATCGGCGCCAATCTGCTCGTCCTGGGGACCAGCGCCTGTCAGGTGGCCAACCAGGCGCGGATCTTCGGCCTCGGCAGCGAGGTCGCCGCCCGCGTCAACACCGTCTTCATGCTGTCGACGTTCGGTGGCGGCGCGGTCGGCTCGCTCACGGCGGTATGGCTGTACGGGGCGTACGGCTGGACGGTGACGGTCGTGGCCGCGACGGGGTTCACGGCCGTGGCCGCTCTGGTGGTCGGGGCGACACGCCGTACCTCCCCGAGTTGCGTACCGGACGACACGCGCGAGGCTGGGAGCCACCACCCGCTCACCCCCGCAGGGAGAGACGATGCATGACCTCGCGGCCCTCGCCGACGAACATCTGACCAAGGCGCATGCCGACGCGCACGGCAGGAGCGCCCACCTGGTGATGCACGACGGAGTGCTCCGGCAGAGCGTCATCGCCCTGGTCTCCGGCGCGGCACTCGACGAGCACAACGCCCCGCCGGCAGCGAGCCTGCAGGTCCTGCGCGGACGGGTCCGCCTGACGGCGGCGGACCGGTCCGAGGACCTGTCGGTGGGCCAGCTGCGGATGATCCCGAAGGAACGCCACGGGCTCACGGCCCTGGACGACGCGGTCGTCCTGCTGACCGCCGTCAACGACTAGGGGAATCCGGAACGTCACGCCGTCCGCCCGCGGAGCGGGACCTCAATGACGGTCCGTGGAGTCCCGCCGCCGGGCTCACTCGCCTGCCTGGGCGCCGGTCAGCTCCGCGACACGGTCGGCGGTCTCCTCCGGCAGGACGGGCGGCTGCCCCGTGATCCAGACGGCCCGCACCGACATCCGGCTGACGCGCCAGCCGCTGTCGGTGCGGCGGACCTCCCCCTCGTAGACGCCGCCCACCGTGAAGAGCGGGTCGGCGCCCTCGCCGCGCGCCCGGAGCGTGGAGTCCAGGTGGACGTGGGTCATATGGGCGTTCCAGGAGACCTCGGCCGTCCGCGCACCCGGTTCGGCCCGGACGAGGACGTCGGAGGAGAGGTGCAGGGTGGCGGCGAACCGGCCGATGGCCTCCTCCACCTGACGTATCGCGTCGGCGCCCTCGGCCACCCCGAGGGGGGTGGTCGTCCGCAGGTCGTCGGTGAAGTAGGCGTCGGCCCAGCCCTCGTCGAACCGCCGCTGGTCCATGGCGCGGAAGAAGCCGCTGATGAGGGCGGAGATCTCGACGTGGTCCTGGAGACTCGTCGTGCTGCCGGCCGTGCCGCTGTTCGTGCCGCTTGTGCTGCTCGTCGCGTTCATGGCTCGATCATTCGACCTCGACCACGGTTGAGGTCAAGACGTTCTCTCGTCCCTTCTCCCGGCGCTCACACGGTCTCGTTCAGGTCCCGCGCGTAGTACTCGATGGCGGCCCTGTACCGGCGTACGTACGGGTCGTCGCTCGTGGTCGCGACCAGGCGCAGGAGCAGCTGCGCCGACTCGTGGTGCTCGCCCGTGTTGAACAGGGCCATCGCCAGGAAGGTGCGCAGCGCGCCGTCGGCCGGGAACTCCTCGACCGCCGCGCGCAGGACGGCGACGGCCTCCTCGTACCGGCCGAGGATGCGGAAGGTGCTGCCGAGCCCGAGCAACGCGCCCCTGCGGTCCTCCTCCGTGAGCCCGGTGCCGGGCCCCTTCAGCGCCCGCTCGTAGAAGGGCACCGCCTCGGCCTCCAGACCGAGGACGTCGTGGGCCCACGCGGTCTGGTACGCCACCTTGGCGTCGTCGGGGTACCGCACGGCGAGCTCCAGCAGGCGGTCCCGAGCCTCCTCCTGGCGGCCCTCCTCGCGCAGTCCGACCGCTTCGGCCAGCAGTCCGTCTCGCTCGTCGTCGTTGTCCATGGTTCGCATCGTCGCAGGCCGCCACGGAGTGCGGTAGGGGCTGCCAGATGACGGAGCGCCATACTCCGCCCCGCCGGTTGTGGCGGCCGGGCCCATAGGAGACGCGTGCGGCCCGCGCCTAGCCTCCCGGCCATCACCCCGACACGACCGAGCCGCCCGGGAGACTCCATGCGTCCACTCCGCTCCCCCCGCTCCCCCCGCTCTTTCCGCCCGCGCGGGCCGCGCCGACTGACAGCGCTGCTGCTGTTCGCCGCCGCGGCCCTCTTCCCCGTCACGACACCGGCAGCCGCGGCCACCCCCGCCCCCGTGCCGGGCACCCTCCGGCCGTACACCATCGACGCCGTCCACAGCTCCGGGGTCTCCTCGGGCGGCTACATGGCCACCCAGCTCCATGTGGCGTACTCGGGCACGTTCAGCGGGTCCGCGGTGTTCGCCTCCGGCCCGTACGGCTGCGCCCAGAACTCGCTCTCCACCGCCCTCAACGCCTGTATGAACACCACGCAGGACCTTCAGCTCGCGAAGCTGGAGCAGACCGCGCGGGACTGGTCGGCGCGGGGACTCGTCGACCCGGTCGCGAACCTGGCGGGCGACCCCGTGTACGTCTTCAGCGGCTCGGGCGACACGACCGTGAAGCGGCCGGTGGCCGACGCCCTGGCCGACTCCTACGGCCGGTTCGGCGCGCGGGTCCTGTACAACCGCGGCACGGCGGCCGGCCATGCCTGGATCAGCCCGCTCGGCCCCAACTCCTGCACGGTCACGCAGAGCCCGTGGATCAACGACTGCGGCATCGACGCGGAGCGCGAACTGCTCGGTCATCTGCTGGGCTCCGTCGCGGCGCCCAGTGCCTCCCCCGGCGGGACGCTGATCCAGTTCGACCAGAACGCCTACGCGCCGGGCGGCGCGTCGGCGCCCCTGTCGCTGGACGACAGGGGATTCGTCTACGTGCCGACGTCGTGCGCCGGCGGCGCGTCCTGCTCCCTGATGGTGGCGCTGCACGGCTGCAAGCAGGGGTACGGCTACCAGGGCTTCGGGACCCGGTTCATCGACCGGGCGTATCTGAACGAGTACGCCGACACCAACGACATGATCGTGCTGTACCCGCAGGCCGCCGCGACAGCCACCCTGGAGAACCCCAACGGCTGCTGGAACTGGTGGGGTTACCTCGGTGACGCGTCGCACGCGCGGCACGGCGGCAAGCAGATCGAGGCGATCATGGGGATGGTCCGGGCGCTGCGCGGCTCCGCTCCCCCGCCCGCGACCGACCGGGTGACGCTGCCGAGCCTCGACGCGCAGGACGGGTATGTGAAGGCGGCCGCCGACGGATCGGGGCCGGCGGTGGGCACCCTGGAGGACACGTACGGTCTGGCGCTCGGCCGTGGCACCGACGCCAAGGTGAACCGGACGCTGCTGTCCTTCGACACGTCCAGGATCCCGGCCGGCAAGGAGATCACCCGCGCCTATCTGACGGTGAACCGCAGCAGCGGCTCGGGCGATCCGTGGGCGTCTCCGGCGGGCAACCGGCTTCTTGTGGACGTCACCACGGGCTGCTTCGGCGCGTGCGCCGTCGAGCCCTCGGACTGGTCGGCCGCGGCCACGGTCGCGGGCGGGGCGCACATCGCCCCGCTCTCCTCGGGCTCCGCCGCCTCCACGGACCTCTCGGCGGGGGCGCTCGCGGCCCTCGACCGGGCCGGCACGACACAGGTACGGCTCCGCTTCGAGCCCGCCCCGGCCTCGACGGCGTACCTCTTCGTCAACCAGGCCACTCCGGTGACACTGACGGTCGAGTACCGCTGATCCCACCCGAGCCCGACCCGACCCGCCCGCCCGCCGGACGGGCGGGCGGGCGGACGGGCGGGCGGCGGGCGGTCCGCCGGCAGAGTCACCCGTCCGGAGGACAGGACGGCGGGCAGTTCCCGCGCCGGGAGAACCACCGGGCACCGCGTGAGCGGGCGGGCGGCGTCCGCCGCGGCCACGGTCCGTCACCGCGCCCGCCGGGTGGGAAGCGGCCCCTGCTGCTCCTGTGGAAGGAGCACTGGCCGGAAGTCGACGCACCTGGACGGCACCACATGACCATGTCCCCCTTCGGTTCCTTCGGTGGACCGGACCCGTTCAACGAACTGCTCAACCGCTTCTTCGGCATGTCGCCCGCGGCCTCTCCCCCTGCCGTCCAGCGGGTACCGATCGGCAGGCTCCTGACGGACTCCGCGCGGCAGCTGCTCGACCGGGCCACCACCCGAGCCGCCGAGGACGGCAGCGCCGACCTGGACACGGAGCACCTGCTCTGGGCCTGCACGCAGATCGACCCCACTCGCACCCTGCTCGCCCATGCGGGCGCCGACCCCGACCAGCTGGGCAAGGCGATCGCGGAAATCCTGCCGGGCGCGAGCACCGTTCCGTCCGCGCAGCCGGGGCTCACGCCGTCGGCCAAGCGGGCCCTGCTGCGGGCGTACGAGCGCTCGCGGGCGTCGGGCGTCTCGTACATCGGCCCGGAGCACGTCCTCGGCGCGCTCCTCGACGACCCCGACGCGGCGGCGGCGAAGCTGCTGAGCACGTACGGAACGGATGTCGACGGTCTGCTCGCCGCCCCCGAGCGGGCGGGTCGGGCGGAGGGCGCCCCGGCGGCCGGGCCGGAGAGCAGGACGCCCACGCTCGACGAGTACGGCCGGGACCTGACCGAGGAGGCGCGGGCCGGCAGGCTCGACCCGGTGGTGGGGCGGGCCGAGGAGATCGAGCAGACCGTCGAGATCCTCTCCCGCCGTTCGAAGAACAACCCGGTCCTCATCGGTGAGCCGGGCGTGGGCAAGACCGCGATCGTGGAGGGGCTCGCCCAGCGGATCGTGGCGGGCGAGGTGCCGAAGACGCTGGAGGGCAAGCGGGTCATCGCGCTCGACCTGTCCGGGCTCGTCGCCGGCGCGCAGTACCGCGGCCAGTTCGAGGAGCGGCTGAAGAACGTCATCGACGAGGTGAAGGCGGACGCGGACGCGACGGTGCTGTTCATCGACGAGCTGCACACGGTGGTGGGCGCCGGCGCCACCGGTGAGGGCGCGATGGACGCGGGCAACATGCTCAAGCCGGCGCTGGCCCGCGGCGAGCTGCACGTGGTGGGCGCGACCACGATCGACGAGTACCGGCGGTATGTGGAGAAGGACGCCGCGCTGGAGCGGCGCTTCCAGCCCGTGATGATCCCGGAGCCCTCGGTGGAGGAGACGATCCTGATCCTGGAGGGGCTGCGGGACTCCTACGAGGCCCACCACCAGGTGCGCTACAGCGACGCCGCGCTCGTGGCGGCCGCCGAGCTCTCCGACCGCTACGTCTCCGACCGGTTCCTGCCCGACAAGGCCATCGACCTGCTGGACCAAACGGGCGCGCGCGTGCGACTGCGCTCCCTGGGCAAGTCGACCGAGGTGGTGGGCCGCGAGGACCGGCTGGCGAAGCTGCGCCGCGAGAAGGACGAGGCCGTCGCGGCGGAGGACTTCGAGAAGGCGAACGAGCTGAAGCAGGAGATCTCCCGTCTGGAGGGTGAGCTGGCGGGGGTCGCGGAGCGGCGCGAGGGCGTGATGGAGGTGACGGGCGACGACATCGCGGAGGTGTTGGCGCGGCGCACCGGCATCCCGGTCGCGCGGATGACGCAGAGCGAGAAGGAGAGGCTCCTCAGGCTGGAGGACGCCCTGCACAGGCGAGTGGTGGGCCAGGACGAGGCGGTCACCGCGATCGCCCAGGCCGTGCGCCGCAACCGGGCGGGCATGGGCGATCCGAACCGTCCGGTGGGCTCGTTCCTCTTCCTCGGACCGACCGGCGTCGGCAAGACCGAACTGGCCAAGGCGCTCGCGGAGTTGCTGTTCGGCGACGAGAACCGCATGGTCCGCTTCGACATGAGCGAGTTCCAGGAGAAGCACACGGTCTCCCGGCTGGTCGGCGCCCCGCCCGGATACGTCGGTCACGAGGAGGCGGGTCAGCTGACCGAGCGGGTGCGCAGGCAGCCGTACAGCGTCCTGCTCTTCGACGAGGTGGAGAAGGCGCACGCTGATGTCTTCCACACCCTGCTCCAGGTGCTGGACGACGGACGCCTGACCGACGCCCAGGGCCGGACGGTCGACTTCCGCAACTGCGTGGTCATCATGACGTCGAACATCGGCGCCCAGCGGATCCTGGCCCACCACGGCGACGTCTCGGAGATCCGCGAAGAGCTGAAGCAGGATCTGCGCGGCCACTTCGCGCCCGAGTTCCTCAACCGCATCGACGAGACGATCGTCTTCCACGGTCTGGCCGAGGACGACCTTGGCCGGATCCTCGATCTGCTGCTGCGTCAGAGCGAGCGCCGGGTCCGCGCACAGGGTCTGGAGCTGGAGGTGACGGAGGCGGCGAAGAAGCTCCTCGTCGCCCACGGTCACCAGCCGGAGTTCGGCGCCCGGCCGCTGCGCCGCACGATCCAGGCCGAGCTGGACAACAGGATCGCGAACCTGCTCCTGGGCGGTGAGGCCGATCCGGGCGACCGGATCGTGACGGACGTCGAGAACGACTCTCTGGTGTGCCGGGTGCGGAGGCCGGAAGCCGCGGAAGCCGCCTCGTCCGCCGCGTGACACCCGCCGCGTCACACACCCCCTCAGCCCGCGGGGCCCGGAAGTGTCGTCTCCCCTTTCCGGCCCCGCGGTTCCATGCCGTCGGTGTGTTCACTCGCTGCGCAGGGCCTGCGAGATCGTCAGCCGGGCGGCGCGGGGAGACGGCTGACGGGCGGAAGGTCAGGGGGACGTGCCCCGTTCGAGGGTCGGCGCACCGACACCCTCTAGCTCGGGGTGTCCGCCGTCGGGACGAAGGCCGTGCCGTGGCCGGGGACGACCAGGGCGGGGGCGAGGTCGAGGATCGCGCGGCGCGAGGCGTGCAGGGCGGCGGGGTCGGTGGCGTAGGGGTCCTCGACGGGACCCTCCGCCGACCACCACAGGTGGGTGAGGACCACCAGGCCGTCCGCTGTCTCCGCGAGTGTGCTGATGTCCTCGGGGGTGTGGCCGGGTGTGGCCGCGAGCCGGATGGAGGGCGAGAGCGCGAAGCCGTCGGCGGGGCGGTCGATCCAGAGGTCGTCCTCGTAGATGGCCCAGTGGTCGTGGTAGCGGGCGGCGGGGAAGAGCGCCGCGTTGAGGGTGTGGTCCGGGTGGTGGTGGCTGAACACCACGTCGGTGACCTGTTCCGGCGCCACGCCCGCGTCGGCCAGCGGGCCGAGGATCAGCCGGCGGTCGGCGACCATGCCCGGGTCGACGACGACCACGGTGTCCCCGTCACGGAGAAGGCTGACGGTGGACGCGGTGCGCGGGCCGACGTACCCCGCGGTGAGAACGGTCAAGGTGGCGGTCATGGCCGCACGCTAGCGTGGCCGATCTTGGATGACGCACGGTTTTGAGCCAGACCTGGGGGCGTTTTCTGGCCGGAATGCGGACGCCGGGCATGCCCGGCCCCGTATGCGAGGAGGGCCGGGCGGTACCGGCGTCCGGCGCGCGCAGGACGCCCCGGCCTGAGTCACCGTGGCGGCTCGGGCAGCTCCTCACCCGTCTCCAGGAGGGACTTGAGGCTGGAGAGCAGCGCCGGCCAGCCCTCGCCGATCAGCTCACGGATCGTGCCGTCGGGCTCGAGGTCGTCGTGCACGACGGTGAGCTTGACCATGTCCCCGGCCGGCTCGATCTCGAAGGTCACCTTCGAGCGGCGTTCCTTCGCCAGCTTCACGTACACCTCGTCCCCGATGCCGACCGCCTCGGCCCACTCCGGCGTGAAGGTGTGCCAGGTGTACGAGAGTCGGCGGCCGGGTTCCGCCACGAGGACCACCTGCTCGGGGTCGCTGGTCCTGCGACCGCCCTCGTCCCAGACCATCGGCGATCCGGCGGCCCAGGTGGTCTCGAAGGCCACGCCCCAGTAGCGCCGGGTGAAGGACGGGTCGGTGAGGGCCTGCCACAGCTCGTCGGGGGTGGTGCGGATGTAGGTGGTGTAGACGAACGCGTTGCTGTCCATCGGACTCTGCTCCAATGCTGACTTCAGGTCGGCGAGCGCTCGGACGCGCTCGCGGGCGTACTGGCTGACCCAGCGGTCCGCGACGGCGTGGATCGGAGCGGCGTTCAGATAGTGCAGCTTCTCCCGTCCCCGCCGCACCGTCACCACCAGACCCGCAGCCTCCAGGAGCGCCAGATGCTTGCTGACGGACTGCCGTGCCATGTCCAGACCCGCGCAGAGTTCGCGCAGCGTCTGGCCGTTGCGGGCGTTCAGACTGTCGAGCAGCCGTCGCCGGCTGGCATCGGCCAGCGCCTTGAACACCTCATCCATCGCCCCACCTCAACATGCAGCCTTTTACCTGCCTCTACCGTAGGCAGCCTTGCGGCTGCATGTCAACGACCATGCGCCGCGGCGGGCCGGAGAGCCGCCGCCACCAGCCCTTCGACCTCCTCGACGGCGACACTCCCGCCCCTGACGACCCGGTCGAGCACGAGTCCGTCCACGCAGGCGAGCAGCGTCACCGTGCGGCCCTCGGGGTCCTCGACGCCCTGCGCGGCGAGGAAGTCACGGACCGCGTCGCGGGCCGGGTTCTCGCGCGGGACCAGGATTTCGCGGAACTCGGGGTGGCGCGCGCTCTCGACGGCGCAGGCGTAGCGGGCGAGGGAGCGACGGCGCCCCTCGCCGGTGAGGCGCGCGGCGACGAGCGCGGTGATGCCGTGGGCGAGTTCAGCCGCGGTGCGCGGGTTGGGTGCGCGCTCCGCGGCGGCCCTCAGCTCGGCCTGGTCGAGTTCGACGAGGCGGAGCACCAGTGCGGTGAGGAGGGCCGAGCGGGTGCGGTAGTAGGCCGAGGTGGTGCCGGCCGGGAGCCGTGCGGCGGCGTCGACCGCCCGGTGGGTCAGCCCGCGCATCCCGGCATCGGCGAGGACATCGAGGGCGGCGTCGGCGAGGAGGGTGCGTCGGTCGGAGGTCACCCCCTCTTTCTACACCTGTAGAGAAGCCCGCTAGTCTTTCTACAGATGTAGAAGATGTGGGTCGATTCGTGTGGGTCGATTTCGACAGAGGGGCTGGTCGTGATGGGGAACAACGCTGTCGTCATCGGCGCGGGCATCGGCGGGCTCGCCGCCGCCATCGGGATGCGGCGCGTCGGCTGGGACGTGCGCGTCCTGGAACGCGCACCCGTGCTCGACGACGCGGGAGCGGGGATCTCGCTCGCCGCCAACGGCATCCGCGCCCTCGACGCCCTCGGTGTCGGGGCGGCCGTCCGGGCGGCCGGGCGCGGGCAGTACACCGGCGGCACCCGCACGCCGGACGGGTCCTGGCTCGCCCGGATGGACGGCGCCGCTCTCGAACGGGCCCTCGGTACGCCCATCGTCGGCATTCCGCGTGCCACGCTGCACCGTCTGCTGCGTGCCGCGCTGCCGCCGGAGAACGTGAGCGTCGGTGTCGAGGTGACCGGCGTCGACCACTCGACGCCGGGCCGCGTCCACGTCCGCACGCGGTCCGTGGGCTCCTCGGCCTCTCCGGGTCTCGACGCCGACGCGGGGCTCGAAGCACACCCGGAAGCCGGCGCCGATGCTGATGCCGACGGCGACGCGGGTCTCGACGCCGACCTGGTCGTGGCGGCCGACGGCGTCAACAGCCGTACCCGGGCGGCCCTCTTCCCCGACCACCCCGGCCCCGCGTACAGCGGCTCGACCGTGCTCCGCGCCCTCACCGAAGCGCCGCTGGACCTGCCCACCGACTTCGAGATCACGTGGGGGCACGGCGCCGAGTTCGGGCACATCGCGTTCGAGGACGGTCGCGCGGAGTGGCACGCCGTCCTCAACTCCCCCGCCGGGGTGCGGCACGCGGATCCGCTCGGCGAGGTCCGCAGGCGTTTCACCGGCTGGCACCAGCCCATCGCGCGGCTGCTCGACGCGACCCGCCCCGAGGCCGTCCTCCACCACGACATCCACGAACTGAGGGTCCCGCTCCCCTCCTTCGTCTCCGGCCGGGTCGCCCTGCTCGGCGACGCCGCCCACGCGATGACCCCGAACCTCGGGCAGGGTGCCTGTCAGGCCCTGGAGGACGCCGTCGTGCTCGCCGCCGCCCTGGCGCACGGCCCCGACACCGCCGCCGCGCTCGCCGCCTACGACGCCGAGCGCCGTCCACGAACCCGGTCGGTCACCGTCGCCGCCCGCAAGGCCGGCCGCATGGGACAGCAGCTGTCCGGCCCGGCGGCCGTGGCCCTGCGGAACGCGGCCCTGCGTCTGGCGCCGTCGGACATGGCGGTACGCATGATCCTGCGGCACGCCGACTGGACTCCGCCCCGGCTCCCTGGCGTGCCTTCAGGGGCCTCCTTCGTTGAATAGGTGCGGACAAAACTACTCAACGAGGCTGCTACTTTGTCCGGATGTCCCTCAAGCACGCGGTCCTGGCAGCCCTCCTGGAGGGTGAGGCGTCCGGATACGACCTGGCCAAGATCTTCGACGTGTCCGTGGCCAACTTCTGGGCCGCCACGCCGCAGCAGCTCTACCGGGAGCTGGACCGGCTCTCCGACGCCGGACTGATCGCCGCCCGCGTCGTCCAGCAGGAGCGGCGCCCGAACAAGCGCATGTTCTCGCTCACCGACGCGGGACGGCAGGACCTCATGGCGTACACGGCCCAGCCACCGCGTCCGACCGCCATCCGTGACGAGCTGATGGTCCAGGTCCAGGCCTGCGACGCGGGCGACATCGACGCGGTGCGCGGCTTCGTCGAGGAGCGCATGGAGTGGGCCCGGGGCAAGCTCGCGCGGTGGGAGAGGCTGCGGACGTGGATGCTCGACGGCCGGGACGAGGCCACGTACCTCCGCGAGGCGGAGCGGATCGGCCCCTATCTCACGCTGATGCGGGGCCGCTCCCTCGAGGAGGAGAACCTGCGCTGGGGTGAGCAGGTGCTCGCGATCCTGGATGAGCGCCGCGCCGTACGGCAGCGCGCCTGAGGCACCACGGGCGGTACCGCAGCAGGTCCGAGGCACCACGGGCCGTACGGCAACGGCCCTGAGACGCCGCCGGAGCCCGAAACAGCGTCCCCCTGCCCGCCTATGCTGGGCAGCGTGACGGAGCGAAGGAGCCAGGACCGGGCGGCCGACGACGCGGGGGCCGGCCGGGTCCGGCCGGTGGCGGCTCCGCGCGGGCCGCTCGACCTGTCGCTGCTGCGCACCTTCCTCGCCGTCCACCGCACCGGCTCCTTCACGGCCGCCGCCCGGCTGCTGAGCCTGTCCCAGCCGACCGTCACCACCCAGATCCGTTCGCTCGAACGCCGTCTCGGCCGCGAGCTGTTCGAGCGGCAGCCGCGTGGCGTCGCGCCGACGTCGTACGCCGACGAGCTCGCCGCCCGGGTGGCGGCGCCGATCGACGCGCTGGCCGCCGTGGCCGACCACGGCCCGGGGGCCGCCCCGTCCCTCCAGCCCGTCCATCTCGCAGGGCCTGCCGAGTTCCTCTGTGTGACGGCCCTGCCCGCCCTCGCACCGCTGGTCGAGGAAGGTGTACGACTCCAGGTGACGCCCGGCATGACCGACGAACTGCTCGACGGCCTGCGGGCGGGCCATCACGATCTGGTGATCTCGACGGTCCGGCCTCGGGGGCGGACGCTGACCTCCGTACCGCTGACGGACGAGGAGTTCGTGCTCGTCGCCTCCCCCGACTGGGCACGGCGGCTCGGCCCGGACGCCGTGGCCGAGGACGGACCGGCCGCGCTGCGCGACGTGCCGATGGTGATGTACGCGGAGGATCTGCCGATCGCCCGCCGGTACTGGCGTCATGTCTTCGGCCGGCGCCTGACCGGCACGGCCGCCGTCACCGTGCCCGACCTCCGGGGTGTCGTGGCCACGGTCGCGGCGGGGGCGGGATTCAGCGTGCTGCCGCACTACCTCTGCCGCGCGGAGCTCGACGCGGGCCGGCTCGTCGCGCTGCTGGAACCGGAGGACCCCCCGATCAACACGGCGTACCTCGCCCAGCGCCCCGGCACCCCCGAGAACCCGCACGTGCCCCTCGTACGCGACCGCCTGCTGGCCGCCGCCCGCGCCTGGTGACGCACCTTCTTACCCTGCGGTAACGTCACGGGTCGTCGACCGGAGGCGCCGGTCGCGGACAAGGGGCGGACCGGATGAACGTCGGTGACATCGTCGAGGACTTCACTCTCCCGGACGAGACGGGGACACCTCGCTCGCTGGTCGACCTCCTCGCGGACGGGCCGGTGGTCCTCTTCTTCTACCCGGCTGCCCTCACGCCCGGCTGCACCGCCGAGGCCTGCCACTTCCGGGACCTGGCCGGTGAGTTCCGGGCGGCCGGAGCACTCCCGGTCGGCATCAGCTCCGACGTGGTGGAGCGGCAGCAGGAGTTCGCCGACCGTCACTCGCTCGGCTATCCCTTGCTGTCCGACCCGGAGGGCGCGATCCGCGACCGGTTCGGGGTGACGCGCGGTTTCTCGCTCGCGCCGACGAAGAGGGTCACGTTCGTCATCGCCGAGGACCGCCGAATACTGGAGGTGGTCCGCAGCGAGCTGCGGATGAGCGCGCACGCCGACCGCGCACTGGCGGCCCTGCGGTCGCGCACGGCCTGACGTCCCCCGGCGACGGCAAGGGCAGCAGTATCGACGAACTGGCCCGGCTGGCCGATCTCAAGGACAAGGGTGCCCTCACGCCCGAGGAGTTCGAGAAGGCGAAGGCCAAGGTCCTGGCCGGGCCGTTCCTGTTCCTCGTCCCGCTGTCCTTCTGCGGCGCGCTGCTGCTCCAGGCACGGACCGTGCTCGAACTGGCCGGCATCGAGAACCGCGACACCACCGACCCGGAGCGCGCCGCGGAACTGCTCGTCCTGCAAGGGGTGTACGAGGATACGGAGGCGGCCGGGGCCGGTCTGCGCGTCCGCCCCGCCCCCGCACCCGCCGACGGCACGCCCCGCCGCTCCGGCAGGATCGCAGCGCTCCGGGACCTGATCCCGCGGATGGCCCGCCTTCTCGGCATCGTCACGCCCGCCGACGACACCCGAAGCAGGCTCGCCCTGCTCGGCCAGTGGTCGCTGACCGGCCTGGTCTTCCTGACCGGGCTCGTGGCGCCGCTGGTCTGGCTCCCGTACATGGCTGTCTCGTACCACCGGGCCACCACCCGGCTGACGGACCGGGCGACCCTCCACTACTTCGGCAGCCGCGACCCACGCCCGACCCACACGGCCCGCCTCCAGCCGGAGATGGTGCCGAACGGCCTGCGCGCTCTGGGGTCGATCTCGTACCGGCCGTGGGAGTGGTTCTGATCGCCCTGCCGCTGGTCACCGCCCCCATGGTCGTGGGCGGCCTGTGGCTCTGGCACCGCCACTCCTGGGCAGTCAGCTCCCCGTCTGCGCCGTGTAGACGTCCTTGACCTTCACCTCGGTGACGCCCCTGCCCTCCGGGAAGACGCGTCGCCAGTCGCCGATGACATGGAGCTCGTCGGTGCCCATGGCGCGGACCACCGTGAGCCCCTCGTCGTGCGCCTTGTACGCCTTCATCCAGAGGTTGGCGAACGCCTGGGAGCGGATGAGGTGCATCCAGTCGGGGCGGTACAGCTCGCGGTTGTAGTTCGACTCACCCATGGTCGCGACGAACTTGGAGTACATCGCCTTCACGTACTCCAGCGTGACCTCGTCCTCGGCCTCGACGGCCGCGGCCCGGGCGTCGCGCAGCGCGTTGCGGAACTTTTCCAAGAGGTTCTCGGTCGCGCCCGAGGTGAACGACTCGTGGACGACAGGGGGTTCGCACAGCCCGTACGAGGGTGAGGAGAGGCGCAGGAGCAGCCGAAGGGTCGGCTCGGTGACCCAGAACGGGCCTGGTTCGTCGCGGGCGCCGAGCGGGTTGGGGAGGTGGTCCTCGTGCTCCCAGACGGGCGGGGTGATCAGATGGACCCCGGCGCGGCGGCGGTCGTGGGTACCGCCGGTGTGGTGTTCGAGGGCGCCGAGCGGGAGATGCGTCTTGAGGGCGCTGAGGTAGGCGCCGTTGATGTCGAGCGCCGTGATCTCGTGCCGGCCGGGGGGCAGGGCGGCCCGCGTCCACTTGGGGCGCGCCTCCCAGATCTCGTCCGCGCCGCGCGAGGTCTTCTTGCGCAGGATGCCGGGCAGCGGGGGATGCCCGACGATCTCGTACCGGGCGCCCTTGCGGCATGCGTCGAGCAAGGCCATCGCGTCGGGGATCGCCGTACGGATCAACTCGGCCGTCGCCGCGTCGGCATCACCGTCGTGCTGGACGAGCGCCCGGTGCACGGCGTCCGCGATGAGGCCGACGGGGGTGGGTGCGGGGTCCTGGAAGGCACGGCGGGTGGGGGCCTTGGCGGCCGCGGCCCCGGCCTGGCCGCCCCGTCCGGGTGCGGCGGGGAGCGGGCCGGGGGCGGGCGGGGTGGCTTGTGATGCCGCCGATGCCGCCGATGCCGCCGGAGCCGGTGTCGCGGGAGCCGGTGCGGCCGGGGCTCCGGCGCAGTCCTCGGGGTCCAGGTGCTGGGCGAAGCCCGCGACCTGGTGACGGGCGGGGTGTCCACACAGGACGCACGGTTCGGGGGCGGGGAGCTCCGTGACGTCGTCGTCGACCGCCGTCTCGTCGGCTGACCGGTCGTGGACGGGGGCGGTACGGGAGGGCTGCTCGGGGGCCGGTTCCGGCGACAGCTTCTCGCGGAGGCCGTCCAACAGGTACGCGTACCGGGTGCGGGGCTCCCCCGTCGGCTCGCGACCCGCCTCCCACGCGCCGAGCGTGGTGGGGCTCACGCCCAGCGCCCTGGCCACCTGTGCCTTGGACAGCCGGGCCGTCTCCCGCAGCCGTACGCGCTCCTCGGGGGCCGGGAGTTCCGCCTCGGGTCCGACGGCCGCGAGCAGTGCGTCGACCGCTTCCAAGTCCGTCACTGCCGCCCTGCCTCCCCAGCCCTCTGCACGTCGCCAGCCTACCCGCCGGTCCTGGAGGGAACGCGACACCTGGGGCTGTGGCCCGCCAGGCCGCCGCGACACGTCGGGACGTCGGGAATAGGAGGCACGAGCGGCGCGAGCGGTCCGAGCGGCTCCCGCACCGTCGGCGGTGCGGGAGCCGGTCGGGCGGCCGGGGTCGGTTCAGCAGCCCGTCGCCCAGATGTGGGAGTCCCCTCGGTCGTTGGCGGCGCCGTTGTAGCCGACTTCCTGGCCGGGCCCCAGGCAGATCGTCATGGCGCCGCCCTGCCAGGCGTTCTCGTACACGCGGACGTGGTCCTTGATCCCCGCTCCGGAGATGCCGTGGTTGGCCCAGGAGGAGTCGGTGTCGGCGATCCAGTTCTCCCACCAGCCGTCGTCGCCGCTCCAGTTGGCACGCTGGCCGCCGAAGTTGGAGTCCTGCCAGGTGCAGAAGTGGCCGCTCGGACACTCGGCCGCCTGGACCGGCGCGGTCAGAGCGAGGCCGCCGGCGAGGGCGAGCAGGGCCGCGGCGGCGGTGGTGAGCATGCGCTTCATCAGGTGTGGATGCCTTTCCGTGTGGTGGTGCCCGCGGACAGTTCGGCTGCCCGCTGCAGTGCGCGGCTGCGCAGCTGCCGGTAGGTGGTGAGCTGATCGGCGCGCAGGGCGCGCACCTTCGCCAGCTCGGCGGGTTCCAGCCGGGCCCGTACGTCGGCGAGTCCGCTCTCGCGCTCGCACCGGGCGGCGACGGCGGGGTCCGGGCGGTCGGGGCGCGGGGCGCCGGGCGGGGCGGCGCACCGGGTCCAGCGCTCGAGCGCCGCGCGGTGGGCGGGATCGTTCTTCATCCGCGCCTGGGCTTCGGCGCGCAGGTTGTCGACGGTCACCTGGGCGCGGAACCAGTGGGCCTGGTCGCCGTACAGGGTCTGCCGGGCGGTGGCGAGGCAGCCGTCGGTGTGGGCTCTGACGGTGTGGCCGGTGGCGAGCGTGAGGGACAGCTCGCGGGGGCCGGTGCCGAAGAGGGCGGTCTGGAGGCGGCGGTCTTCGCCGTCCGTACGCGGCCGGACGGCGAGGGTGAGTCCGCGGGCGGCGAGGCAACGGTCGACGAGGGTGCGCTCGACGGTCTTGAGCAGCTCGTCCTGAGCCCTGGGTGACGGTGGGACGATCGGCCCGGGCGTGGTGGTGACGCAGCCGGCGAGGAGCAGCGCGGTGACCGCGGTACCGACGGCGCTGCGGACATGCGCGGTCCTGCGGAACATGGCGATCCCCCTCGCGACGCACCTGGTCAGCGGGCATCGTGGTGGTCGTCACGGCCCGTGGCGATCACTGCCCGGGTGGGTGCCGGCCATGCGGGAGGTCACTCGAAGGGGTCGAACGCGCCGGAGTGTGCGCCGCTCGCGGGACGGCTCGCGCCTGCGGGCGGAATCCAGTCCTCCGGGAACGACGCAGCCCCGGTTGGACGGGGGATTCCAACCGGGGCCGCTTGCCGTGACGACGAAGAGCGGTCACCTCTGGGGGGGACCTGGGGACCGGGCCCCTTCGCAGTCACATATGAATGAACGATAAACCTTCACTGCGTGTTCCGCGGTACCCGGGGTGCCCGATGTGAGACACCTCACCCCGTTTTCGCCACTCTCGCGTCTCGCCCTACGGGCGGTAGACCTCGCCGGGCTCGGCCTTGCCGGGCGCCAGCAGCTGCGGCACGGTCACGAATGTGAACCCCCGCCGCTTCAGCTCGTCGATGATCCCGGGGACCGCGGGCACGGTCCCGTCGTAGATGTCGTGCAGCAGAATGATCCCGTCACCCTCGGCGCCGTCGAGTATGCGCTGCCGTATGAGCGTGGAATCGGTCGTGGAGTAGTCCTTGGCCGTGACGCTCCACAGGATCTGCGCGAGACCGAGTTCGCGGCTCACCTCGGCCACCGTGCCGTCGGTGCGCCCCTGCGGCGGACGCATCAGCGTGGGCCGGCGCCCGGTGATCTTCTCGATCGCGTCCTGGGTGCGGGAGAGCTCGTCGCGCACCTCCTCGGCCTCCAGGTCGGTCAGTATCCGGTGGGTCCAGGTGTGATTGGCGACCTCGTGCCCTTCGTCGGCGATGCGCTTGACCACCTCGGGGTAGCGGTCCACGTGCTTCTTGCCGAGCAGGAAGAAGGTGGCGGGGACCTGCTCCTCCTTGAGCACGTCGAGGAGGTGCGGCGTGTCCTTCCCCGGGCCGGCGTCGAAGGTCAGCGCGATGCACTTCACCTTGGCGCAGTCGACCGTGCCGCCCGCACCCGCCTTGTCGTCCGAGCCGGCGGCCTCCCCCCTGGCTTCCTCCGGGGTGAGGGGGTCGACCCCGCAGCCACTGAGCGCCAGCACCAGAGAGGCCGCCGCCAGAAGGGCGACGGCCGGTCCACGGCGCTTCCCCGGCTTGGATCGAAACATGGTGCAACCCGCTTTCCCCGTAGACGACTCGAAGAGCCACTCGCGCCTGGTCAGAGCGGCTACGAGTGGCACGCCGAGCACACTACACACGGTGTATACATGCCATGCATAGGGGGTGGGGCAGCGATCTTCCCTACCGAGGCCGACGGTCGCCCGGGGCACACCTGTGCCCCGGGCGGCGCCCGTCCGCTCCGCCCGGGGCGTCTGCGTGCCGGTGGGGCCGGCCTGTCAGCGGGAAGCGAGCAGCAGCCGCGCCTCGGTCTCCTGGTCGCCGGAGACCGACTGCAGCGACCGGACGTCGAAGGTGGCGGCGAGTGTCTTCTCCATCTCGTCGACGGCGTGGTAGCCGCCGGTCAGGGTCGCTCCGACCAGGCCGTTCAGATGAACGGGAGTGATCTCCTCGCGGCGGCCCGCGGCCGTGTCGAAGGTGGCCATCCAGACCGTGGCCGCGGATGTCGTGGCCCCCCGTGGGCCTGGCGACGTCATGTCCTCGAGCTGGTAGAAGTGGTCGAGGGCGTCGAAGACCGCCTGGGCGTCCTCGCGGTCGCAGTCGCTCAGCTGCACGGTGACGTCGGTGTCGATGTGCATGTCGTACACGTCGCTCATCTCCTCGCGGCCAGACGGGCCGGTCGTCCTGCCAACGCTTCCAGCATCCCTCGCACGCGGAGGTCCCGCGAGGCTCCGAGGGCGCTTCGGAAACGATTCCCCGTGCGCGGTTGAGGATGCGCCCGTGCGGTTATCCGCAAAAAGGGGACGGGACGACGACTGGAGGTTCCGTGTCCAAACGACCAGGCCAGGACGGGGCGGAGTCCGAAGGTCTCAACCGCGGGCGTCACGAGACGCCGGAGGAACGCGCGGACCGGCAATGGGCCGAACTCATCCAGGAGATCAGGGTCGCCCAGACGGGCGTCCAGATCCTGTTCGGCTTCCTTCTCACCGTCGTCTTCACCCCCCGCTTCCCCGAGCTGTCGACGGCCGACCGGACCATCTACATCGTCACCGTCTCGCTCGGCGCCGCGGCAACCGGCGCTCTGATCGGCCCCGTGTCCTTCCACCGCCTGGTGGCGGGGCGGCGGATCAAGCCGCAGGCCGTGGAGTGGGCCTCCCGCCTCACGTTCATCGGGCTTCTGCTGCTGGTCGCGACGCTGGCCTCGGCGCTGCTGCTGGTGCTGCGGGTGGCCACGGCAACGCCGCACGTGCCCTGGCTGGTGGTGGCTCTCGTCGTCTGGTACCTGCTGTGCTGGTACGTACTGCCCCTCTGGGTGCGCCACCGGTACACGAACAGAAACGAATCGTGAACGCCGCGGCTCACGCCGTGCCGGTCACCTGCTCCACGGTGTCGGCCTCGGCGGCTGATTTGTCGGGGCGGTGGCGTACGACCCGGGCGAAGCGCAGGGTGACGCCCGCCGGGTAGCGGGTGGAGCGCTGGAGGCCGTCGTAGGCGATCTCGACGACGAGCTCGGGCCGTACGCGTACGGTGAATCCGTCGTCGCCCACGGCCAGTTCCCCCAGCTTCTCGGTCTGCCAGCGCAGCATCTCGTCGGTGAGGCCCTTGAACGTCTTGCCCAGCATCACGAACGTGCCGTCGGCGGCACGGGCGCCGAGATGGAGGTTCGAGAGCAGCCCGGTGCGACGGCCGTGGCCCCACTCCGCCGCGAGCACGACGAGATCGAGGGTGTGCACGGGTTTGACCTTCAGCCACGTACGGCCCCGTCTTCCTGCCACGTAGGGCGCGTCCAGCGCCTTGACCAGGACTCCTTCGTGCCCGCGCGCCAGGGTGTCGGTGAAGAACCGCTCCGCCGCCTCGACCTGGTCGAGGGAGCCGGGATCGTCGACGACGCACCGCCGCACCCGCAGGGGCTCGGGAAGCAGGCCGGCCAGGGCGGCATGACGCTCCTGCCCGGGGCGGTCGATGAGGGCCTCGTCGGCCACGGCGAGCACGTCGAAGAACACGGGCGAGAGCGGCAGCGCCGCGCTGGCCGTCTCCACGTCGACGCGTGAGCCGACCCGCGAGGCGATGTCCTGGAACGCCATCGGCCGGCCGGTGGCCGGGTCCAGGGCGATGACCTCGCCGTCCAGGATGAACGACTCGGCCGGCGTCTCCCGAGCACGGGCGACGACTTCGGGCAGCCGCCCGGTGATGTCGTCGAGGGAACGGGTGAACACCTGGACCCGTTCCCCGTGCCGGTGCACCTGGATGCGGAAGCCGTCGAGCTTCTCCTCCACGACGCAGGGGCCGAGGGCGGCGACGGCCTCGGGCACCGAGCCGGCGGTGTGGGCGAGCATCGGCAGGACGGGGGTACCGACCCGTAGGTCGAAGGCGCCGAGGGCGGCCGGGCCGTCGGCGAGCACGGCCTGCGCCACGCGCGGCAGGGACCCTTCCAGCATCACGGCACGGCGCAGGTCGGCGGAGGGGACGGTGGCGGCCCGCGCGACGCCCTCCAGCGCGATGGCGTCCAGGGCGCCCTGGCGCACGTCGCCGGAGAGCAGGCGGAGCAGGAACTCCTGCTCCGGCCGGGTGGCGGCGGCCATCAGCTCATGGACGAGCCGGGCCCGCTCCGCCTGCGAACCGGCGCCCGACACGGCCGCGAGCGCGGTCATGGCGGCGTCGGCGCCCGCGAGTGTGAGGGTGGGGTGCTCGGCGGGCGGCACGGCCGGCGGGAGGACGCCCTTGAGCACGCTCCAGCCGACCCCGATACGCCCCTGCGGGAGCCGGCCGGAGAGATACGCGATCACGAGCGGGCTCTCCTCGGGCGCCGCCTCCGAGAAGAGCTCGGCCAGCACGGCGATCTTCCGCGAGCGGGCTGAGGTGGCGGCGACCTGCTGGGAAGCGTCCGCGACTCGGGCCAGAAGCATGGCCCCATCCTGCCCCGCAGCCACGCGGAGCCGCACGTCGGACGAGGGCGCCTGCCCCCGCCGCACCGGTCCCCGTGCCGCGCGCAGGACGCCGACCGCAGGACGCCGACCGCGCCGCCGAGCGCATGAACCCGACGGACGCGGCCATCACCGCGTTCCCCGCGGGCCGTTCCTCGCAGCAGCTCGGAGCGGTCGCCGCGACCCGGCTCAGGCCATGACCGCGAACACCACGACCGCGCCGGTGCCGCCCCGCTCGTGATCCCTACGCCTCCCCCAGCACCACCGCCTTCTTCTCCTCGACGGTCGCCGCCCTCCGGCGTCGGAGGCGGTCGAGGAGTCCCCGGCGGGTGCGGCCGACACCCTGGGCCCCGCGGGCGGCCGGGCGCGGAAGCACAGCCGGACGCGGTGGCCGGGCGACGCCCTGCACCGCTCCCCCGTCCGGGCGCGGGGCCGGGCGGTCCGCGCGGGCCTCGTCCAGGGCGAGCGCCAGGCTCATACGGTGCCAGAGGATCTCGTCCGGGTCGTCCGCCAGCATCAACCGGTCCGCGATCTCGCGGGAGGCCGCCGACTCCGGACGCCCCGAGGGCGGTTCGGGGCGCAGCCGGTCCAGATGGGTGCGCTCGTAGGGGTCGTCGACGACCTCCCCGAGCTGGACCGGGTCGAGGAGCGAGGCGATCGCCGCGGCCCGCACCCACGGGTCCTCGGTCGCGCGGAGCAGCAGCCCCAGCCGCCGTGCCCGCCAGTTCCGCGGCCGCCGGTCCTCGCCTCCGTCGATCCGCTCGCGAAGCTCCTGCGGAAGCCTGCCGGTCAGCAGCTCCTGCCGCGTCAGGGCGAACTCGCCCAGCTCACCGGCGAGATAGAGCCAGACCACCGCGCGATAGCGGTTCAGATAGAACCGCACCGGGCTGAAGTGCCCCGTCCTGGCCAGCTTGGTGAAGCGGTCCGGTGTCACGGACAGCAGCGCGGCCGCCTCCGTCGTTCCGACTGTGCGGACGCGCTCGCGCAGTCCGCACGGAAAGTCCGGTGCGGCTCTGAGCCGGTCGACCTCTGCCTGCTCCACCCGGCGCCGCGCACCCGGGGCGCCGAGGACGCCGGCGGCTCCCGGTCCCCTCGGCGCACCGGGCGCCGCTCCCGGCACCGTCCTCACCAGGCCCAGTTGAACGGCGAGCTGGAACTCGTCGCGCCTCAGCTCCAGTTCCTGTGCGGCCCGCGTCGGTGCCAGTGCGCGCATGCCTTCTTCCACCGTCATGACGGTCCCCCCCGTGAGCGACGAATACTCTCGGTGACGACCGTAGCCCGCAGCGCCCCGTTCCCGCTCGGCCTGTGGACAACCGTGAGAGCGTCGTCAGGCGGCACCGACTCGCCCTGTGGACAACCTCAGAGCTCGGCGACGCCCGCCCGGCCCGGCTGCCGCGCCGACACTCCGAGGTGCTCACCGACCCGGTTCACGAGCAGTGTCATCTCGTACGCGACCTGACCGACGTCCGCCTCCGCCGCGCTCAGCACGCACAGGCAGCTCCCCTCCCCCGCCGCCGTCACGAAGAGCAGGGCCTCGTCGAACTCGACCATCGTCTGCCGCGCGCGCCCGGCCTGGAAGTGCCGGCCCGAGCCACGGGCCAGGCTGTGCAGGCCGGAGGACACGGCGGCCAGATGCTCGGCGTCCTCCCGCTTCAGACCACTGCTCGCGCCCGTCACCAGCCCGTCGTTCGACAGCACCAGCGCGTGCCGTATGTACTCGACCCGCTGGGTCAAGTCGTCAAGGAGCCAGTCGAGTCCCTTGTCCAGCGCCATGTGTCGGTCCTTCCCCCTGTGTGTTGCGTCCCCGTCGACCCGAAGTCCCCGTGGTCCGCGTGTCGCGCGCAAGCCTTACGCACTGTCGTGGACAGAGCAAGCACCCCCGGGCGCCTTGCGTGCCGCACCATGGGGGGCATGGCGAAGATGACCGAGGAACAGTGGCGGGCGTTCGTGTCCACGGGAACACGCACCGGCAAGCTGGCGACCGTGCGCGACGACGGCAGTCCGCACGTGGTCCCGGTCTGGTTCGTTCTCGACGGCGACGACGTCCTCTTCAACACCGGCAAGGACACCGTGAAGGGGCGCAATCTGGCCCGCGACGGGCGGGTGGCCCTGTGCGTCGACGACGACCGGCCACCGTTCGCCTTCGTCACGCTCCAGGGCCGCGCCGAGATCAGCGAGGATCCGCTCGAACTGCGCCACTGGGCGGCGCGGATCGGCGGCCGCTACATGGGCGAGGACCGCGCCGAGGAGTTCGGCGAGCGCAACGGCGTCCCCGGCGAACTGCTCGTCCGCGTACGGATCGAGAAGGTGGTCGCCGAGGGCGGCGTCTCCGACTGACCCCGTGACCTGCCGGCCTGCCCGCGTAGCCCGCCGCCCTGCCCTCGTAACCTGCCGGCCTGCCCTCGTAACTCACCGGCCTCCCTCACCCGACGGAATCCAGCAGCCGGGCCGTGTGCATGCGTCCGGCGTACTCGACGAGCCGGATCAGCACTTCCTTGCCCGAGTCACGGTCCCGCGCGTCGCACAGCACGACGGGCGTGCCGCGGTCCAGGTCCAGCGCGCGGGAGACATCGTGCGCGCCGTAGTTCCGGGCGCCCACGAAGCAGTTGACCGCGACGACGAAGGGGATCTTGCGGTGCTCGAAGTAGTCCACCGCGGGGAAGCAGTCCTCGAGTCGTCGCGTGTCGGCGAGGACGACGGCGCCGAGCGCCCCCTGGGACAGCTCGTCCCAGAGAAACCAGAAGCGGTCCTGTCCCGGTGTGCCGAAGAGGTAGAGGGAGAGGCCGGAGCGGATCGTGATGCGGCCGAAGTCCATCGCCACGGTGGTGGTGGTCTTCCGGTCGACGCCTCCGGTGTCGTCAACGGTCTCGCCGGCCCGGCTGAGCTGTTCCTCGGTGCGCAGCGGACGGATCTCGCTGACCGCGCCCACCAGGGTGGTCTTGCCGACGCCGAATCCGCCGGCGACCAGGATCTTCAGGGCGAGCGCCGTGGTGTCCACGCCGCCGTCCGCACCGGTGTTGCTGTCAGAGCGCTCGTAGGCCATCGATGACTTCCCTCAGGATCCGTTCGTCGGGCAGCTGTGCGGGCGGTACGGGTCGGCTGACCTTGACGAAGCCCGCTTCGAGGAGGTCGCCGAGGAGGACACGGACGACCCCGACGGGCAGATCGGCGTCGGCGGCGAGCTCGGCCACCGACTGCGTCTCGGCCCGGCACAGCGTGAGCAGGGCGCGGTGCTCCGGGCCGAGGAGCGACTCCTCGGCCCGGCCGGGCGGGTCGTCGTCGACGACGACGAGTGCGATGAGGTCGAACCGTACGTTGCTGGGTCCCGGTTTCGTACGGCCACCGGTCATGGCGTACGGCCGGACGAGCGGCCCCGCGTCCGCGTCGTACCACTGGCTGCCCGGCACGGTCGGGCCGTCGCCGGTGCTGTCCTCGTTCATGGTGTCTCCGGTGTCTCCGGTGCTCCGGTCAGCCGGCGGCCGGCGGGGTCGCGGTGAGCCGCGGCGGGGTGTGCAGGTGCTCGCCGACGCGCTTCACCAGGCGGGCCATCTCGTAGGCGATGAGCCCGATGTCCGCGCTCACCGAGCTGAGGACGGCGAGACACGAACCGTCTCCCGCTGCGGCGACGAACAGGAAGCCGTCGTCCATCTCCACCATCGTCTGGCGCACGCCTCCGGTGTGGAACTGGCGGCCCGCGCCCTTGGCGAGGCTGTGGAATCCGGAGGCGATGGCGGCCAGGTGCTCGGCGTCCTCCCGGCTGAGTCCGCTGGAGGCGCCGACGGCCAGACCGTCGTTGGACAGGACGACCGTGTGCCGGACTTCGCGGACTCGGACGACGAGGTCGTCGAGGAGCCAGTCGAGTTCACCGGAACGGTGGTGGGACACCCTCTCGTGGTCGATCATGCGTGGTCTCCTTCACTGCCGAGGTCACTGCCGAGGTCACTGCCCAAGTCGCGGCCGTGGTCCCGGCCGTAGTCCCGGGCGGGGACACGGTCGGGGGCACGGTCGGGGTCGTTGCCGAAGGCGCGTCCGGAGCCGGTGCCGAGGGGGCGCCGGGTGCCGGGAGCCGCGCCGCCGCCTCGCGTCCAGCCGTCGCGGTAGGCGGTCATGCGGTCCCTGACCTGTTCAGGGGTGCGTTCGTCCGCGCCCTGGACGGCCGGGGCGGACGGGAGGTCGGCCGGCGCCTCGCGCAGCTGCGGTACGAGGCTGGCCTGGCGTACGCGACGGGGCAGGTCGCCCGATTCGTCGACGATGCCGGGAGCCTCCGAGGCACGGGGGCCGCCCGGAACGGACGGGGCATGCGGCGCCGGGGCATGCGGGGGCGGTGGTCCCTGGGGTGCCGGAGCCGAACGGCCGCGCTGCCGCAGGGTCGTGACGCCGGCCGGCGTCTGCTCAGGGGATTCCGACCCCTCCGGCCCCGCGCCCTCCGGCTGCCCCGCCAGGGCCGGAATCCGCGGCGGCCGCGGCAGGGGCTGCGCCGGGGACGGTACGGGAGCCACGGCGGCGGGCTGCTGCCGCCGGTGGTGCGGGAAGGGGGCTCCCGGCCCGTTCTCGCCCCGTCCGCGCTCCCCGTGCGCGCCCGGCTGTGCGTAGCCGTGCGTCGCTTCGGAGGGCGTCGCGTCGGCGGGCGTCGCCCGGGACGCCGGCGGGCTCGGTGTGCTCCGCCCGGGCGGGAGCGCGCTCTGCAGCACGTCGTTGGGGAGCAGGACGACCGCTGTCGTACCGCCGTACGGCGAGGTTCGCAGTTGGACCTTGATGTCGTGGCGGGAAGAGAGCCGGCTGACCACGAACAGGCCGAGCCGGTCGCTGTCGAAGAGGTCGAGGGCCTCGGACTGCTCGATTCGCGTATTGGCCTCGGCGAGGCTCTCCTTGCCCATGCCGAGGCCCCGGTCCTCGATCTCCAGGGCGTATCCGTTGCCGACCGGTTCCCCGCTGATCCGCACCTTGGTGTGGGGCGGGGAGAACTGGGCGGCGTTCTCGATGAGTTCGGCCAGCAGATGGGTCAGGTCGGCCACGGCGCCGCCGACGACGGCCGTCTCCGGGAGCTGACGCACCTCCACGCGCGCGTAGTCCTCGATCTCGGAGACGGCGGCCCGTACAACGTTGGTCAGTGGGACCGGCATGCGCCAGGCCCGACCGGGGGCGGCGCCGGAGAGGATGATCAGGCTCTCGGCGTGCCGCCGCATCCGGGTGGTGAGGTGGTCGAGCCGGAAGAGGTCACCGAGTTCGTTCGGGTCGTCGACCCGGCGCTCCATGCTGTCGAGCAGGTTGAGCTGGCGGTGGACCAGGACCTGGCTGCGGCGGGCGAGGTTGACGAAGACGCCCGAGATGCCGCTGGCCAGTTCGGCGCGCTCCACGGCGGCGGAGAGCGCGGCCCGGTGGACGGTGGTGAGCGCCTCTCCGACCTGCCCGATCTCGTCACCCGGGGCGGGTCCCGGCGGGGCCTCGGCGTGCACGTCGATCTCCTCGCCGGCGCGCAGCCGCCGCATGGCGGCGGGGAGTTTACGGCGGGCGATCTGCAGAGCGGTGTTGCGCAGGCTGACCAGTTCGATGACCAGGGCCCGGCCGATGCGTACGGAGATGACGAGGGAGGCGGCGACGGCGGCGAGGCCGAGCAGCACCGCGGCGCCTCCGGTGGTCAGCACGCCGCCGGCGAACGGGTCCGCGCGGTCGGTCGCGGCACGCCGGGCGTCCGTCTCGAGGGCGGTGAGCCCTCCGCGTACGACGGCCATGGCGTCGTCCCAGGTCGCGGCGGGCACGGCCTGGGCGGCCTGCCGGCCGGGGGCCGCGGCCCGTACCCGGTCCTCCGCCGCGGTGAGCTGCTGGTAGCCGCGCTGGGCGGCGAGCCTGTTCCAGGCGGCCCGCTCGGGGCCCCGCAGGTCGGCGGTGGCGGACTCGGTGAGGACGCGGCGGGTCTCGACGGCTCCGGTGAACTGCCGAAGCCTGTCCGCGCCGAGCTCGCCGCCGAGGTGGGCGGAGCCGAGCAGGGCGTCCTCGCGGGCGAGCATCTCACCGGCGCGGCCGAATTCGAGCAGCACGCGCGCGTCGGCCCCGATCTCCGCGTCCTGGATGCCGGTCAGCGCGCCGTCGACGGCGAAGGCGGCGGTGATCGCGGCGGTGTACTCGGTGTACACCCGGTCCCAGTCGGCGGTGCCGGCGGTCGCGGCGGTACGGAGCCGGCCGAGTCCCTCCGCCTTGGCGACGAACTGCCCGACCCTGTCGGCGACGTCACGGGGCAGGTCCCCCGTGTCGCCGACGGTGTGCCCGTCGTCGAGGCGGAGGCGGGCGACGGCGGCGTCGGTGCGGCGCCCCTGCTCCTTGAGCTCCGTGACGCGTCCGGCACCGGGCGCCGTGACCTGGCGTACGGCGGCGCGGCGTTCGGCCTGCAGCGCGGTGACGGCGGCGGCGACGGGTTCGCGGATCTCCGCGTCGACCCGCTGGAGCTGGCGGAGGCGTGCGATGTCCTGCGCGGTGGTGACGGTGGCGAAACCCCAGAGGGCCAGCAGCGACACGACGGGGACCATCAGCAGCGAGACGATCTTCGCCCGGACCGTCCGGGGGCGCGGACCACGGCGTCGGGGCGGAGCGGCCGGCCGGGCCCGGCCGGCCGGCCCCATCGGGGCGGCCTGCCCGTCGGGGGCGCGCTCGGGAGGTTCGTCGGCGGGCGGCCCCGCGTGCGCGCGCCGTCCGCGCGCCGCCTGCGTCGGCGCGGTGGTGTCGGCGTCCTGGGTCCTGCGGGGAGTTCGCATGGCCTCCTCGTTCCGGCTGCGTCAGTCCTGGTGCGGTGTGCGTCCCTCGCGCCGGGCCGCCCGTTCGCCGCCCTTGCGGCGGTGGGCGGCAGACGCCGAGGGGGCGTGGCCTGGGTGTCGGCTGTGGCCCAGGCATGTCCCGGGTTTGGCCCGGGTGCGGCCTGGGTGCGGCCTAGGGGTACGCCCGCCCGCCGTCCACGTGGCCCGCCGGGTACGCGGAGGAGGCGCCGGCCGTCTCCCCCGGGTACGCGGAGGAGAACCTGGCGGCCGCGGTGCCGGCGGCAGACGGTTCGGGGCGGTAGCCGGGGGGTGCTACGTCCACCGCGTGCTCGTCGGGCTCGGCGAGGCGCTCGGCCGAGGCGTACGCGGCGCGTTCCCCGGCCGTCGGGGAGAGGGCGACGAAGGCCGAGGTGATGAAGAGGTAGGAGCCGAGTCCGACCGCGAGGGGGAAGATGAACTGCATGGCCGTGGCACCGGGCAGGGAGGCCGCGGAGGGCACGACCTCGACCCGGACGGCGGCCATGCCGGTGTAGTGCATGCTGCTGACGGCCGCTCCCATGACCAGCGAGGCGACCGCCACGGCGGCCGGTGCGTGGATGTTGAGCGCCGCCCACAGCGCCGCCGTCGCGGCGACGACCGCGATGACGACGGAGAGCGCGACGAGCAGGGGGTCGTACGTCACCTGCCCGTGCAGCCGGAGAGCGGCCATGCCCATGTAGTGCATGCTCGCGACGCCGACGCCGGTCGTGAGACCGCCGATCAGGAGGGAGCGGACCCGGTCACGGCCGTGACCGACGGCGAAGACGCCGACTCCGACGACTGCCATGGCGATGAGCAGGCTGAGGATGGTCAGCGGAACGTTGTAGCGGATGTCGGTCCCGGTCACGCCGAAGCCGAGCATCGCGACGAAGTGCATCGTCCAGATGCCGGTGCCGATGGCGGACGCGGCGGTGAGCAGCCAGTTGCGTCGCGATCGGCCGGTCGCTTCGAGCGCGCGTACGGTGCAGCGCAGTCCGAGGGCGGCGCCGGCGCAGGCCATCGCGTACGACAGCGCGGGTGTCAGCCAGCCGAAGGTGGCGTGGTCCAGGTGTCCCATGACTCGGGGACGCTAGTCCGGACAAGGGGGCGCATCAGGGGCGCATTTCGAAAGCTGATGGAATATGACATAGAGATGTTCCAGAACGATCGTGCCGCGCTCGAACGTGCGCACAGGACGTTCACCCCTGAGGCTGAGGCATCATGCACGCATGAGCGATGACCCCACCCACGTCCAGGAGTTCTTCGGTCCCCGCGCCGCCGACTGGGACGCCCGATTCCCCGACGACGGCCCCGCCTACGCCGCCGCCGTCGCCGATCTCGGGCTCCGCCCCGGGGACGCGGTGCTCGACGCGGGCTGCGGCACCGGCCGGGCCCTGCCCGCGCTGCGGGCGGCCGTGGGTCCGGCCGGGACCGTCATCGGCGCCGATCTCACCCCGGAGATGCTGGCCGAGGCGGTACGCGCCGGGCGCGACGGGTCCGCCGGGCTGCTCCTGACGGATGTCGCCCGGCTGCCGCTGCGCGACGAGGCGCTCGACGCGGTGTTCGGGGCCGGTCTCATCTCCCACCTGGCGGACCCCGCGAAGAACCTGCGCGAACTGGCGCGCGTGGTCCGCCCCGGCGGACAGCTCGCCCTCTTCCATCCCATCGGCCGGGCCGCCCTCGCCGCCCGCCACGGCCGGCGGATCACCGACGACGATCTGCGCGCCGAGCCCAACCTGCGCCCGCTCCTCTCCGGTGCCGGATGGCGGATGGTCAGCTACGTGGACGAGGAGGACCGTTACCTGGTGCTGGCCGTCCGCCAGGACCGGTGAGGCGCCGTCGTACAGGGTGAGCCCCCGTCGTACAGAGCGACGAGGACGAGGTTCATCCCCGCGGTCGGGACCGCGTCCGCTTCGACGCGGAGCGGCACGATGACGGCGGTGTTCCGCCGGGCGTGACGCGAACTCGACGCGCCCTTCTGTCCCGGCACTTCCGTGTCTACGGTGGAGGTGCCGGGCAACCGTGTCCGGGGAAGGCGGCAGGCCATGGCCCGTGTGCGAGCGATATTCAACGCCCTTCTGCCGACCGCGCGACGCGCGCCCCAGGATCCTGCCCAGCAACCTCGGGTGCGACGGCAGCACAACCTCTTCGAGGCCGCCGCGGTCTATGTGGTCGGCTGCGTGGAGGACGATCAGGACCGGATGGACGAGGCCGCCACCTGGGTCTCCCCCGAGGCCCTCTCCTTCGGCGTCAACGAGCTCGCCTGCCGCGCCGTCATCGCCCTCGCCCGCGAGCGCGACGAGTCGCCGCAGACCGTGGCTCGGTCGCTGCTGGGACTGCCGGGGGCCTGAGCCGTACGGAATCGGCCGCGCCACTTTCCTTCCAGGGACTCTCGACGCGCGGGTTACCCACTGGTTAAGGTGCGCCGACGACCAGATGGGGAGGCTGATGTGGCTACCGCCGACGACGACGCGCTGTACGTGCTGACCGCGGTGCTGCTCACGCCCGCGCAGTTCCCCAGCGTCCTGGGGGACGACTACCCGGCTGCCTGCGCGGCGCTGGGTCTCGAGCCGTACGCCGAGGGGTACGGGCTCGTCCTCGGCCAGGACGGCGAGGGTGCACGGTGGACCGTGATCATCGACGACGTGTCGCTGGTCGCGGTGGCCATCGCGTCCTGGGACTGCGGGATGGAGTACGACCTCTCCCCCGACGAGCGCTCGGTCGTGGCCGCGCTCCCTGGCTGGCCGCTCGCCGTGGCCACGGCCGCCCCTGGCCTCCCCGCGCCGCACGATCCGGAGCCCGAGGAGGGCGACCGCACGCCGCTGTCCCCGCCGGACGGCACCACCTGGGGACCGGCCCAGCGCAGGCTCGGCGCGGACGAGGTGGCGCTGCAGTGGGCGGCCTGGCGGGCGGAGATGGACGGCGAAGGGGACGGCAAGGACCCCGCGGCGGAAGCCGACGACGGCCCGGCGGACCGGCCCGGCATGGCCGACATGGCCGCCCGGGGCGGTAACGCTGCGGCGGTGGGAGCCGGTGACGGCCCGGCGGACCCGGCCGGTATGGCCGGCATGGCCGGCATGGCAGAACGCGCCGAGGGGGCTGGACCTGGCGGCGTTGCCGACGGCCGCGTCACCGCCCAGGGGGACGACCCTCGCGACCCCTACGACGGCGTCCGTCGCGCGCTCGCCGAGCTGCGCGGTTATCTGGAGGACGCTCCGCCGGTGGGCCGTGTGCGGTCCAGCTTCGCCGCCGGCGGGGCGCGGATGCTGCGGGCCGACGGCCCCGGCTGGTCGCTGGTCGCGCGGACCGACGACATGGCCTTCGTCCTCCTGGACGACGAACCCCACGAGGTCCTCCCCGTGGCACGCGGCCCGAAGCTGCCGGGCCTTCTGAAGGCCCTGGACGCGATGGCGGTACGTCCCTCCTGACGTCCCGTAGCACCTGACCCCGCCGGCCGCGGCCCCACATGGGCCAAGGGCCCGAGGTGTGGCCCCGGACCATGGCCGCACGGGAAGGGCGCGCCGCACGATGTGGCGGCGCACCCTCGTCCCGCCGTCCCGCCGGAGGCCGTCCATGCCGTCCCCACGCCTGAACCGAGGCGTCCCGCTGCTCGCCGCACTCCTCACCGCCCTGACCGTCGCCGGTCCCGCCGCGCCGGCAGGGGCCGCCGGGGAGCCGTCCGGCCCTCCGCCCACCTGCGCGGAGCACCACCGGATCCACGTCCTGGGCGCCGAGCACCGGCGGACGGCCTGCCTGGGGGATCTGACGACGGCCGGCCTGGCCGGTACCCCGTACACCGACATGGCCGATCAGGCGGGCCTCTCCGCGCAGGGCAGCAAAAATCCCTCCGGCGTCCCCGGCATCCAGATCGACGGCTACTTCCCCGACGACTCGCGGCTCAACGCGACACACGGCTGGGCCCACGACGCGCAGTTCGTGATCAGGCTCCCCGAGAACTGGAACGGCGGGCTCGTCGTGACCGGCGCCCCCGGCACCCGGCGCCAGTACTCCACCGACACGCTCATCTCCGACCACGTACTGGCCCAGGGCTTCGCCTACGCCGCCACCGACAAGGGCAACACCGGACCGGACTTCTTCACGGACGGGCGTCGGCCGGGCGACGCGGTCGCCGAGTGGAACGACCGGGTGACCGAGCTGACGAAGGCCGCGAAGAAGGTGGTACGGCAGCGCTACGGCCGGGCGCCCCACCGCACGTACATGACAGGCATCTCCAACGCCGGCTATCTGACCCGCTGGCAGCTGGAGAACCGCCCGGAGCTGTACGACGGCGGGGTCGACTGGGAGGGCGTGCTCTGGACGACTCGCGGCCCCAACCTGCTGACGAGTCTTCCGGTCACCGTGGCCCGCGCCCTCGGCCGGGCCTCCGACCAGGACATGATCGACGCCGGTTTCGCCCCCGGTTCGCGCTTCCTGTGGCCGTACCACGAGAAGGCGTACTGGGGCCTGACGCAGAAGGTCTTCCGGGCCGAGTTCGATCCGTCGTACGACCCCGGGTGCCCGGGCGCCACGGCGGGTTCGACGATCGAGCAGATCCTCTCCCCGTGCGTCTCCGACGCCTCGTACGACTACGCCTCCCGCCCCGCGTCCGTGCGCCGGGCCGTCGCCAAGGTCGCGCTGACCGGGCGCATCGGCAAGCCGCTGATCACCCTGCACGGCGATCTGGACACCTTGCTGCCCATCGCGACCGACTCCGACGTATACGCGGGGATGGTCGAGGCGCGGGGCCGGGCCGGGCTGCACCGGTACTACACGGTCCAGGACGGCACCCACGCGGACGGCCTGTACGACACCTATCCGGACCGGTTGCGTCCGATCCTGCCCTGCTACCGCTCGGCGTTCACGGCGCTCAGGGAGTGGGTCGAGGCGGGCACGGCTCCGCCCGCGGACCGTACGATCGCACGGCCGGCGAGCGGTGACGTGGTCAACTCCTGCGCGCTGGCGGCCCCGTAAGGGACCGGAACGGGGACGGAGCTCAGACCATCTCCAGAGGGCGGTGCGGCTCGGCCGGCAGCTCGACCCGGATCGGGTCGCCGGGCCGCACCTCTCCGCCGGTCAGCACGATGCTCATGATCCCGGCCTTCCGGACGACCTGTCCGTTCTCGTCCCGGCGGAGGACCTGCTTGAGCAGGCCGTGCCGGTAGGCGTCGATCTGGGCGCAGGGGTTGCGCAGGCCCGTGACCTCGACGACGGCCTCGGCGCCGAGGTGCAGCCGGGTGCCGGTCGGCAGGCCGAGGAGGTCGATGCCCCGCGTGGTGATGTTCTCTCCGAGAGCGCCCGGTGCGACCTCGAACCCGGCCCCGGCGACCTCGTCGAGGAGTTCCGCGTGGATCAGGTGCACCTGACGCAGGTTCGGCACGGTCGGGTCCTTGGCCACGCGGGAACGGTGCTTGACCGTGACGCCGGCGTGCACGTCCCCCTCCACTCCGAGACCGGCGAGCAGCGTGATGCTGTCCCGGTTCGGCTTGGTGAACGAGTAGACGCCGTTGCTGCTGACCGTCGTGACGGTAGCGCCGCTGCTCATGAGGTGAGCTCCTCTTCCCGATCCGATGATCACATGCGGGTGATCATCGTCGAGCCTACGCCAGACGCTCCCCGAGCGGTGGAGGTCAGCGGTGGAGCTCCTTGCGGGAGATCCGGCGTACGCGGCGCCGCTGGCCCGGGTCGAGGGCCAGGTAGGCGACGGCTGGTACGCCGAGCACCACCAGCAGGGACATCCAGAATCCGATGAGGGGCATGAGGAGGAGGCCGACGGCCACTCCCCCGATCACGATCTTCGTCCGTGTCGACATGTCCGACGCCTCCTTGTCACGCTGCCGAGCGCAGCGGCTCCCCGACCTCGTGCAGATGTCCGAGCGCCTGTCGGTAGGACTCGACGAAACCGGTCTCTGTGTAGGGGATACCCACCGTACGGCAGTGCGCACGCACGGCGGGCTGGGCGAGTCGCAGATGGGGCCTCGGCATGCTCGGGAAGAGGTGGTGCTCGATCTGGTAGTTCAGACCGCCGAGGAACCAGTCCGTCAGGGCCCCGCCCCGGATGTTGCGCGAGGTGAGCACCTGGCGGCGCAGATGGCCCCAGCTGTCACCGTCCGGATGGTCGTCGGGCATTTCCATGCCCTTGTGGTTGGGGGCGAAGGCCAGGCCGAGGTGCAGTCCGAGGAGCATCTGGTGGATCAGGGCGAAGACGAGGGCCTGGCCGACGGTGAGGGTGGTGAGCAGCAGGGTCGCGCACCCGGCGACGTGGGCGAGGAGCAGCGCGCCTTCGACGAGCCGCTCGCGCCGGGTCCTGTACGGACCGTCCGTGGAGAACAGCGCCTGGAATCCGTACACCTTGAGCGCGATGCCCTCGAGGGTGGTCAACGGGAAGAACAACCAGGCCTGGTGGCGGGTGAGCCAGCCGCGGAAGCCGGCCCGTCCGGTGGTCTGGGCTTGCGCGAAGACGAGGATGTCGGCCGCGACGTCCGGGTCCTTGTCGAGGTGGTTGGGGTTGGCGTGATGGCGGTTGTGCTTGTCGTTCCACCACTCCTGGCTCATGCCCAGCAGGAGGTTGGCATGGACCAGCTGGATGAGCCGGTTGCGGCGCCGGTCGGCGCAGATCTGGGCGTGCCCGGCGTCGTGACCCACGAAGGCGGCCCGGGCGGAGAGCAGGGCGAGCGGGACGGCCAGCGGCAGGGCCCACCAGGAGGGGCCGAGCAGGACCAGGCTCGCGACGACGGCGGCGAGTCCGAGGAAGTTGACGGCGATGCCGCGGGCGTACCACCCGGTCCTGCGTTCCAGCAGCCCCTGCTCCCTGATGGTGCGCAGCAACGGGGTGAACTCGCCGGCGCCGCCCCTTCTGGTGGCGGTGCCCCGATCGGGCGCCGTGAGCGTTGCTGTGGCCTGGGGCATGGCGGTCTCCGGTGTCCGTGGGCGGGGGCCCGGGCGCGGGCCGCCCGGACTCCCTCGAACGTACGGATCGCAGGTCGTCCGCAGGAATGACGGCATCCCCCGGGGTTCCAGGGGGATTGCCGGGGGACGGGGGTGGGGTTGGCTCCACCCTCCGGGTCCGGACCCGCCCCGGCGTGAGCGGGCGACGTGAGCCAGATCACGGCGGTTCCGTTCACGGGCGACCGGTCGGTTCGAGTACCCTCGGCCGCTCGACCCCGGTAGTCAAATTTGAGGAATGTGTTGTCGCCGTCCCGGAGACTCGATGAACTCGCCCGCTGCTCCGCCGTGTTCCTGCCCGCCGATCCGCCCCGCGCCGGCCGGATCGCCTTCCTGTCCCCGGACGCGACGTCTCCGTCGGCCACCGACGAACTGACGACGACAACCGCTACGACGACCGCTACGGCGACGGGGCTGACGGCGGTCGCCGACGCGCTGACGGAAGCGATGGGGGTGACGGCGGTCGCCGAGGAACTGACGGTCGTGACGGCCGTCGCCGACGGCGTCCGTCCGCACTCCGTTCCCGCCCTCCTCCTTCCGGTACGGGACGCCCTGCCGGCCCTCACCCGCGCCCGCTTCTCCGGCGCGGCCTCGCCCGCGGCCGCCTTCTGGGGGGCCGCCGCCCTCTTCGGCCTGCACCTCGCGGCCAAGGGGCTCTTCCTGCCCGGCCTCACGCCCACCGACCGGGACGCGTGGCGGGCCGGTCCCCTCGGCCCGGAAGAGCTGGCCGAGCTACGGGCGCTCGCCGCCTCGATGCCGCCCACCGCCCACTCCGTACCGCTGTCCCACTCCGTACCTCTGTCCCACTCCGTACCGCTGTCCGGCTCCCGCCCACTCTCCGACTCCGGCCCGCTGCTGCTCCCCGAGCCCGAGGGGCTGCTGCGCGCCTTCGTGGACGCGGTCGCGGACGGGCTGCCGCGCACGCCGGCCGCACCGCTCGCCGCCGGCGGGCCCGCGTTCGCGGCCGACGAACCGCAGGTGCTGCCCGCGCAGCGGGCATGGGCCGCGGACGTGGCGGCCGGCCATGACGCGGGCGTACGGCTCTCGCTGCGCCTCGAACTGCCGGGCCTGGGTGAGCAGGAGGCTCCGGCCTTCCGGGCCGTCCTGCAGATCCACAGCGTCGCCGACCCGGCGCTGGTCGCGGACGCGGCGGAGGTCTGGGCCGGATCCGGTCCGGCCGGCGGAGCGTTCGGGCCCCGGGCCCGGATGGACGCCCTCCTCGCGCTGCGCCGCGCCGCCCGCGCCTGGGCGCCGCTGGCTCCGCTGCTCTCGGCTGCCGTCCCGGACGCCGTCGAGCTGGCGGACGAGGAGGTCACCGATCTGCTGGGGCCGGCGGCTCGGGCACTCGCCGCGACGGGCGTCCAGATCCACTGGCCGCGCGACCTGGCACACCGGCTCAGTGTGCGCGCGGTGATCGGCCCGCCGGACGGCGATCCCTCCGCGACCGGGCGACCGGGCCCCGAGGCCCCGCACACCGCCGGCGCCGGCGTCGGCGCCGGCGTCGGCGCCGGCGTCGGCGTCGCGGACGACCCCGGCAGCGGCCCCGTCGGTCACCGCTCCTCCGCGCTCCCCTCCTTCCTGTCCGCCGACGCCCTCCTCGCCTTCAACTGGCGTTTCGCGATCGGTGACCAGGAGCTCAGCCGTGCCGAACTCGACCAGCTCGCCGAGGCCGGTCGCCCGGTGGTCCGGCTGCGCGACCAGTGGGTACTGGTCGATCCGGCCGAGGTGCGCCGCGCCCGCGCCTCGCACGACCGCAAGGTCACGCCCGTGGACGCGCTCGGCGCCGTGCTCACCGGTACGACCGAGGCCGACGGCCGACGGGTCGAGGTCCAGGCGACCGGCTGGCTGGAGCAGTTGCGCGCCCGTCTCGCCGACCCGGAGGGCGGACCGCAGGAGGTCGCCCAGCCTGCCGCGCTCGCCGCGACGCTCCGCGACTACCAGCTGCGCGGCCTCAACTGGCTGCACCGGATGACCTCCCTCGGCCTCGGCGGCTGTCTCGCCGACGACATGGGCCTGGGCAAGACGATCACGCTCATCGCGCTGCATCTGCACCGGCAGAGCGAGCCCGCCGCCGCAGGTCCCACGCTCGTCGTGTGTCCGACCTCGCTCATGGGCAACTGGCAGCGGGAGATCGAGAAGTTCGCGCCCGGCACGCCCGTGCGCCGCTTCCACGGCCCGTCCCGCAGCCTGGAGGGCCTGGCCGACGGCGAGTTCGTCCTGACGACGTACGGCACCATGCGGCTGGACACCGAAGCGCTGGCCGGAACGCCCTGGGGCATGGTCGTCGCCGACGAGGCCCAGCACGTCAAGAACCCGTACTCGGCCACCGCCAAACAGCTGCGCACCATCGGGGCCAAGGCGCGCGTCGCCCTGTCCGGCACTCCCGTCGAGAACAACCTCTCCGAGCTGTGGGCGATCCTCGACTGGACGACGCCCGGCCTCCTCGGCCGGCTCGGCACCTTCCGATCCCGCTACGCCTCGGCCGTCGAGGGCGGCGAGGACCCGGCCGCCGCCGAACGGCTCGCCGCGCTGGTCCGTCCGTTCCTCCTGCGACGCCGTAAGTCGGACCCCGGGATCGCCCCCGAGCTGCCACCGAAGACCGAGACCGACCGGGCCGTCTCCCTGACGAAGGAACAGGCGGGTCTCTACGAGGCGGTGGTGCGGGAGACCCTCGCGGCCATCGCCGAGGCCGACGGCATGGAACGGCGCGGTCTGGTGGTGAAGCTGCTGACCGGACTCAAGCAGATCTGCAACCATCCCGCCCAGTACCTGAAGGAGGAGCGGCCGCGCATCGACGGCCGTTCGGGGAAGCTGGAGCTCCTGGACGAGCTCCTCGACACGATCCTCGCCGAGGACGCGAGCGTGCTGGTCTTCACGCAGTACGTGCAGATGGCACGGCTGCTCGAACGGCATCTGGCGGCGCGGGGCGTACGGACGCAGTTCCTGCACGGGGGCACGCCCGTCGCCGAGCGCGAGGCGATGGTCGCGCGCTTCCAGGACGGCGAGGTCCCCGTCTTCCTCCTGTCGCTGAAGGCGGCGGGCACCGGGCTCAACCTCACCCGGGCCGGGCATGTCGTGCACTACGACCGCTGGTGGAACCCGGCGGTGGAGGCCCAGGCCACCGACCGCGCGTACCGCATCGGGCAGACCCAGCCGGTGCAGGTCCACCGGCTGATCGCCGAGGGGACGATCGAGGACCGGATCGCGGAGATGCTGCTGCGCAAGCGGGCGCTGGCCGACTCCGTGCTCGGCTCGGGCGAGGCGGCGCTGACCGAACTGACGGATGCCGAGCTGGCGGATCTGGTCCAGCTGCGAGGGGACGGACGATGAGCGGGTACGACGGGATGCACGACGCCGAGCGGACCTTCGCGGCGCTGCCGCCGGCCCAGGGGTCCGGTTTCGCCCGCACGTGGTGGGGCCGGGCCTGGCTCAAGGCGCTCGAGGACACGGCTCTCGACGGCGAACAGCTGAAGAAGGGGCGTAAGCACGCCCGTGGGGGTGCGGTGGGCGCGGTCTCCGTGCGCCCCGGGCGGATCACGGCGGTCGTACGGGACGGCGACGGCACGTCGTACCGCAGTGACGTGCTCCTGCAGGAGCTGTCGGAGGACGAGTGGGACCGGCTCCTCGACCTCGCGGTGGAGAGCGCGGGCCACATCGCGGCCCTGCTCGACCACGAGATGCCGCCGCACCTGGTGGAGGACGCGGCGGCGGCCGGGCTGGAACTGCTGCCCGGCATCGGTGATCTGGATCCGGAGTGCGGCTGCGAGGCGTGGGACCACTGCCCGCACACGGCGGCCCTCTGCTACCAGGTGGCGCGGCTGCTCGACGAGGATCCGTTCGTGCTGCTGCTGATGCGGGGGCGCGGCGAGCGCGGGCTCCTGGACGAGCTGCAGAAGCGCAGCGCCGCGCGGGCGGCTCCGACGAGCCCGGGCTCGACCCCTGGCTCGGCCTCGGCCTCGACCTCGGAGAATGCGGAGAGGGCGGTCGATGCGCAGGCGGCGGCCGGGGGCGTATCGGCCGAGGAGGCGTTCGCCGCGCGGAACATCCTGCCTCCGCTGCCGGCCCCGCCGGTGCTCCCTCCGGCGCCGGGCACGCCGCCGTCCCTGGACACCGAGACGGACCCTGCGCCCGGCCTCGACCCGGTGGCGCTGGAGTTCCTGGCGGCGGACGCGGCCGGGCGGGCCCACCGGCTGCTGGCCGAGGCGCTCGCCCCGGGACATGAACGCGCGGCGGTGGAACCGTCCCTGGCGGTCGGGCAGGACGCGGTGCGACTGGCCGCCGCCGAATCCGTCCCGCCGGGGATCGCGACCCGGCTCGCCGACGGGTCCGGTCGTCGGCGGGCGGATCTGGACCTGGCCACGCGCGCGTGGCGGTTCGGGGGCGCGGCCGCCCTGTCCGTACTGGAGGAGGAGTGGACGCCGGGACCCGAGGCGCTGGCCCGGGCGAAGACGCTGCTCGCGGAGGCCTGGGAGGACGCCGACCGTCCGGTGCTGCGGCCGGCGGGGGCGGCGCGCTGGACGGTGGTCGGCGCGGAGGCGCAGCTGCGGCTGGGCGAGGACGGCCGCTGGTGGCCCTACCGCAGGGAGCGCGGCCACTGGGTCCCGGCCGGCCCGGCGGACCAGGATCCGGCCGCCGCGCTCGCGGGTCTGTCGCTGGGCGACGGCTGAGGCGCGGGCTGAGCGTCAGCCGGATGCGCCGGCCGGATGCCTCACCCGATGCGCCGGCCGATGCGTCACCGGAGCGGCGCGGTGAGCTTGCGGGCCGCGCCGCCCGCGCCTCCGTCCGGCGTGTGCGCGGCGAGACTGCAGGCCACGGTGTCGGAGCCGAGGAGGTAGCCGCTGCGGTACGGGTACTGGACGAAGGTGGTCCAGCGCGTACCGTACGGCTGCTCCGCGGCCTTGCGGCGCAGCGGCTCCCGGCAGAGCGCCGCGGCCCCGTCGCGTACGTCCCGGTCGGTGCGGTGGTCGCCGGTGAGCCGGACCACGGCGACGAGTTGGGCGTCGTGCGGCTGGCCGCAGCGGCGCCGCACGACGGTGCCCGGCGCCTCCCGGTCGATGTCGAAGCACTCCCCCGGCCCGAGCCGCTGATAGGGCACGGGGACGGACGGGCCGGGCGCGGACGGGCCGGGCGCGGAGGGGCCGGGCCCGGTGGCGACGGACGACGACGGGCGGGATGAGCCGGGGCCCTGTGAGGTGGAGGCCGGTGAGGTGGAGGCCGGTGAGGTGGAGGCCGGTGAGGTGGAGGCCGGTGAGGTGGAGGCCGGTGAGGTGGAGGCCGGTGCCCCGGAGGCCCGCGAGCCGGTGCGGGGAGCGGGCCCGTCCGTGGGCGACCCGCCCTGGGGTGCGAGCTCCCGGCTCCCGCCCTGGGCGGTCCGGGCTGACGTACGATCCGTCGGCTCCGCCGAGAACCGGCCCGCTCCCCCGCCGGCGTGGCAGCTCGCGGCCACGAGACCCGCCACCACGAGCAGGACGGGCAGCACGAAGTACCGGAGCGGCGACAACAGGTCGGCGGAGAGCGTGGACATGCCGACCAGGGTCACTCACCGGCCGTCAGCTGCCGCGGTTCGAGAACAAGTTGCAGCACACCTTGTACCGAACTGTGATCAAACCCGTTCGCCCACGGCTCGTACGCGGCCCCCACCCCCGTGCTACAGCCCGAGCTGACGCTCCGCCCCCTCGACGGTCTGCGCGAGGAGCACGGCGATGGTCATCGGACCCACGCCACCGGGTACGGGCGTGATCAGCGAGGCCCGCTCGGCGGCGGTCTCGAAGTCGACGTCACCGACGTTGCCGGGGTTGTAGCCGGCGTCGATCACGACCGCGCCGGGCTTGATGTCCTCGCCCTTGATGAAGCGGGGCCGGCCCACGGCCGCCACGAGGATGTCGGCCTCGGCCACGATGGAGGAGAGCTCGGTGGTGCGCGAGTGGCAGTACGTGACGGTGGCATCGCGTCCGAGCAGCAGCAGGCCGGCCGGCTTGCCGAGGATCGCGGAGCGGCCGACGACGACGGCGCGCTTGCCGCTGGGCTCGACGTCGTACGCGTCGAGCAGGCGCATGATGCCGCCGGGCGTGCAGGAGACGAAGCCGGGAAGGCCGAAGCCCATGGCGGCGAAGGAGGCCATGGTGACACCGTCGACGTCCTTCTCCGGGGCGATCGCCTCGAAGGCGGCGCGCTCGTCGATGTGCGGTCCGACGGGGTGCTGGAGCAGGATGCCGTGGACCTCGGGGTCCTCGGAGAGCGCGGTGATCGCGGCGACGAGCTCCTCGGTGGTCGTCGCGGCGGGCAGCTCCACGTGCCGGGAACGGATTCCGGCCTTCGCGCAGCGGTTCTGCTTCATCTTCACGTACGTGACGGAGGCCGGGTCCGAGCCGACGAGCACCGTGGCGAGACAGGGCGTGACGCCGGTGCGGCGGGTGATCTCGGCGGCGCGGGCCGCGGTCTCCTCGACCGTGCGGCGGGCGAGCGCGGTGCCGTCCATGAGGGAAGCGGTGCTGGTGGACATGGGCCACTCCTGGGCGTCGTGAAGGACAGGTGATCGCCCAGGCGCACGGCAGTGACGGGTCCACGCGGGTGCGTGGAGTCCGCCGGGCCGCTCCCCGGTGGTGATCCACCTCAAGCGCCAGTCACGGCCCGAGCTCCACTCTACGTGAGGACCTCGTGAGGACCTGGGGGCGGCATGGGGCGGCATCCGGACAGGGCGCCATGCCGCGCTGTCCGGACGCTTGTGGGCGGCCTGCGCGCGGACGACGATGACCACGAACGGAACGGTGGACCTCGACGTGGAGGCCGAGTTGAGCGATGCGTGGGTGACCTCGGAGCCGGACCCGGGAGCGCTGCGGCGGGCGCACGACGCCTTCACCGGTGGGGGCCGGATGCCGCTCCCTCCGGTCCGTCCGCTGGTCGCCGACTCCTGGCGGCGCTCGGCCCGGGCCCGGGTGAGCCCGGACGGCGCGGCCTGTGTGGAGCTGGCCGACGAGGAGCTCGCCGGGCATCGCGAGGAGCATCCGCTGTCGGCCGCCATGCCGGTGATCCGGGAGCTGATGGGCACGTACGCGACCGATGGCGAGCATCTCCTCGCGGTCTGCGACGCGGCGGGGCGGATGCTGTGGGTGGAGGGCCACCCAGGGACGTTGCGGCGGGCCCGCGCGATGAACTTCGTCGCCGGGGCCCGCTGGTCGGAGTCGGTGGCCGGGACGAACGCGCCGGGGACCGCGATCGCCGTGGACCGACCGGTGCAGGTGTTCAGCGCCGAGCACTTCCAGCGGCCCGTGCAGGCCTGGACCTGCGCGGCCGCCCCCGTGCACGATCCGCACACCGGACGCCTGCTCGGTGCGGTCGACATCACCGGCGGGGACCGGCTCGCCCATCCGCACAGCCTGGCGTTCGTGCAGGCGGTGGCGCGGGCGGCCGAGTCCCACCTGGCCCTGCTCGCGCCCCCGCCGGCCGCGGACCGGGTACGCCTGACCGCGCTCGGCCGGGACGAGGCGCTGATCGGCGTGGCCGGCCGCCGGCTGCAGCTGAGCCGCCGACACAGCGAGATCCTGGTCCTCCTGACCCACCGCCCCGACGGAGTGAGCGGCGACGAACTCCTGACGCTGCTGTACGAGGACGAGTCGGTCACCCCCGTCACGCTGCGGGCCGAACTGTCCCGGCTGCGCGGGCTGCTCGGCGGGGAACTGGTGCGCTCGCGCCCGTACCGGCTCGACGCGGTGGTGGACGCGGACTTCGGCACGGTGGACCGGCGGCTCGGTTCGGGCGCGCTGTCGGCGGCGCTCGGCGCGTACGCGGGGCCGCTCCTTCCCGGTTCGCGCGCGCCGGGGGTCGTACGGCTGCGTGAGCGGCTCTCGGACCGCCTGCGGGCGGCGCTGGTGGACCGGGGTGATCCGGGGCTGCTCGCGGACTGGACGTACAGCACCTGGGGCGAGGACGACGTGGAGATGTGGCGGGCGCTGTCCGAGGTGGTGCCGGCTTCCGGGCAGGCCCCCGTGCTGGCCCGGCTGCGGGCGCTGGACGCGGAACTGTCGGCGGGCGCAACGGCCTTGCAACGTAGGGCTCCGCAGACTCGGCGGTGAGCGCCGGCCAGGGACGGCCGGCGCGGTCCCGAGGGAGGCCATGTCCATGACCCGTTACGCCGCACCCGGTACCGAGGGCGCACTCCTGTCGTACCAGGCCCGCTACGACCACTGGATCGGCGGTGAGTACGTCGCCCCGGCCCGCGGGCAGTACTTCGAGAACCCGAGCCCCGTCGACGGCCGTCCCTTCACCGAGGTCGCCCGCGGCACGGCCGAGGACGTGGAGCGCGCCCTCGACGCGGCGCACGCCGCCGCGCCGGCCTGGGGCCGTACCGCGCCCGCCGAACGTGCCGGGGTCCTGCTGGGGATCGCGGCCCGGATGGAGGAGCATCTGGAGGCGCTGGCGGTCGCGGAGAGCTGGGAGAACGGCAAGCCGGTACGCGAGACCCTCGCCGCCGACATCCCGCTGGCGATCGACCACTTCCGCTACTTCGCGGGGGCGCTGCGCGGCCAGGAGGGCGCGCTGAGCGAGATCGACGACGACACCGTGGCGTACCACTTCCACGAGCCGCTGGGCGTGGTCGCGCAGATCATCCCCTGGAACTTCCCGATCCTGATGGCGGTCTGGAAGCTGGCCCCGGCGCTGGCCGCGGGCAACGCGGTGGTCCTCAAGCCGGCCGAACAGACGCCGGCGTCCGTGCACTTCTGGATGAGCCTGATCGCCGATCTGCTGCCGCCGGGCGTGGTGAACATCGTCAACGGCTTCGGCGCGGAGGCGGGCAAGCCGCTCGCGTCCTCGCCGCGCGTCGCGAAGATCGCCTTCACGGGCGAGACGACGACGGGCCGGCTGATCATGCAGTACGCCTCCGAGAACATCAAGCCGGTCACGCTGGAGCTGGGCGGCAAGTCTCCGAACATCTTCTTCGACGACGTGTGGGCGGCGGACGACGACTTCCGCGACAAGGCGCTCGAGGGTTTCACGATGTTCGCCCTCAACCAGGGCGAGGTCTGCACGTGCCCCTCCAGGGCGCTGATCCAGCGCGGCCACTACAGCGAGTTCCTGGAGGCCGCGGTCGCCCGCACGGAACAGATCGTCCCGGGCCACCCGCTGGACACGGCGACGATGATCGGCGCCCAGGCGTCCAACGACCAGCTCCAGAAGATCCTTTCGTACCTGGACATCGGCCTGCAGGAGGGTGCGAAGATCCTGACGGGCGGTCAGCGTATCGAGCCCGGGGGTGAGTTGGCGGGCGGATACTACGTCCAGCCGACGATCTTCGAGGGGGACAACCGCATGCGGATCTTCCAGGAGGAGATCTTCGGCCCGGTCGTCGCGGTGACGTCCTTCACCGACTTCGACGACGCGATCCGCACGGCGAACGACACCCTCTACGGCCTCGGCGCGGGCGTCTGGACCCGCGACGGCAACACGGCCTACCGCGCGGGCCGCGCGATCCAGGCGGGCCGCGTCTGGACGAACTGCTACCACGCGTACCCGGCACACGCGGCGTTCGGGGGCTACAAGCAGTCGGGCATCGGCCGCGAGACGCACAAGATGATGCTGGACCACTACCAGCAGACGAAGAACCTGCTGGTCTCGTACTCACCGAAGAAGCTCGGCTTCTTCTAGGGGCGGAAGAGGAGGCGCCTGACCTGGGCTTCTGCCCGTCAGGCGCCTTTCGGCCGCCTGATGCACCGCACCGTTTGGCTGGTGCGGCACTCCCGGTTTCCCGCACCCCCGTCCTGTTCCGCGAACCTCTCACCAATGCCCACCAAGATCCGCACGGCACACCCACCTGTGACGGATAGCATCACGTGCCCCTGCCGCCACCCATGCCCCTGGAGTACCGCATGAACCACACCTCCGGCTTCTCCCTCTCCCGCCGCGGACTCATACGCACGGGCGCCGGAGTCTCGCTCGCCGCGCTCGGACTGGGCGTCGGCGCGCAGACCGCCTCCGCCGCGGTGGCCACCACCAAGCGGTTCGACCTCACGCAGCCGTCGTACGACCTGTTCCGGTCCAAGGACACGCACGGTCCGCGGGTCCAGCAGAGCTTCGCCTTCGACTGGGTGAACAAGTTCCTGTTCGTGGCGACCAAGCGGAGCGGAAGCGAGGAGTCCGCCGGCGACCTGTGCATCAACAAGATGGACTTCGACGGGAACTACCTCTCGTACATGCACCTCAACGGCTTCGGCCACGGCGTCGCCTTCGCCGCGCTGCCGAGCGGTTCCGGCACCGAGCTGTGGATCGAGTGCGCCACGAACACCAACGGGTTCGGCACCGCGCTCACCCCCGTCCGTTACACCGCCGACACCACCCTGGGCTCGCCGGCTGCCTCGGCCGCCTACCGGCCGATCTCCGGGGCCCTCGAGTACACCTGCTCCGTCGACCCGGTCCACCAGCGCATGATCGTGCGCTACCACACCAGCGCCGGCAAGCGCATCGCCGTGTACCCGCTCTCCGACTTCGAGACGCGCAGCTTCGGATCTCCGCTGGTCGACTTCAAGCAGCCGACGATCTCCGGCACTGCGCAGGGGTACACCCTCTACGGCTCGTACATGTACTACCTGACGGGTGACCCCTACCCCGGCGACGGCACCCCCACCGGCGACGGCAACACCTACGTCACCAGCATCGACATCAACACGGGAACCGTGAAGCAGGGCCCCGTCCTCACCAAGGCCGGCTCCACCCTCCACTTCCGCGAGCCCCAGGGCCTGGCGATCTACCGCACCGACGCCGGCGAGGCCCGCCTCTTCATCGGCTTCGCCACCGGCGTGGAGGGCGACCGGCGCTCCAGCATCTTCTACAAGAACGCGCTGATCTGAGCCAAGTGCGCCCGGTGGCCGACCGTCGGCCGCCGGGCGCCGACGGCCACGACGTTCCTCCCCGGGTGGCGAACGGCTTGCGGCGGCGCCTGCCCCCGGCAGGGCGGGCGCCGCCGCTGGTCGGTTCAGCCGGGCCAGGTGCCGGTCAGGCGCCGGGTGGTCGCGGCGCCGGCTCGGTCGACGGCGGCCTTGACGACGGCGAAGATCGCACCTTGCAGGGCCGCGGCGATCAGGACCTCTTGCCAGGTCCGGTTCTCGTCGGTGGCGTCGGGGGCGTCGTCGTCGTGGCCGATCATCTTCCACGCCTGCTTGAAGGCCGCGCCGGCGATCATGCCGCTGGCGGCGCCGAGGGCCAGGCCGACCGGCTTGTAGGCGATCTTCGATGCCTTCATCGACGCCTCCGGCTACGGCGCAGCAGGAGGAAGGCGATGAACGCTGCGGCTGCGGCGAGCAGCGGGGCGCGGTTGGTCTTCGCCATGCTCACAGCTGTCTCGGCCTTCTCGCGGACCGGGTCGGGGGTCCTCTCGGCGGCGATGTGTCCGGCGCGTGCGGCGCTGTCGCGGACCTGGGCCGAGGCGTGAGCTGCCTTGTCGAGGACCGGGTCGGGAGTCTTGTCCTTGACCAGCTGAGTGGCCTGCGCTGCCTTCTCCCTGAGCTGGTCGGTGACGTGGGTGGCCTTCTCGGCGGCCTGTTCCTTGAGCTCGGCCGCCTTCTCCTTGGCCTGGGCCTTCACGTCGGCCTTGGCCGCCAGCGCCTCCACGGTCTGACCCAGCTCGTCACGGGTGTGCTCGACCTGCTCGCGCAGTTCCTCAGGTGTGGGGGCGGATTCATGGCCCTGGGGCTGATTTTTCATCGGTGCGCCTTCTCCTTGATCTCGGCCACGTCGGCCTTGACGCCGGCGATGGCCTGCTCCGGGGCGGGGGTGCCTGCCTTGGCGATCTGCTTCTTCCCGGTGGCGGCCATCACCGCGGCAACCGCGGCCAGCAGGGCGGCGATGATCAGAGCCGAAGCCCACACCGGCAGGAGCAGGGCGAGGGCGGCGATCGCCCCGGCGACCAGGGCCTGCGCGGCCAGAATGCCGACCAGGCCGGCGCCACCGAACAGGCCGCCGCCCACACCGAAGCGTTTGCCCTTCTGGGTCATCTCCGCCCGGGCCAGCTGCATCTCTTCACGGACCAGCTCAGAAAGCTGCTGCGACGCTCGTGAGACGAGATCGCCCACCGACTCGTCGGTACTGCCGTGGCCCGGCCGTCCAACGGTGCTCATGGAATCCTCACCTTCCTCCCCGTGCTTGGCCGAACTCCGCAGCGCGATGGCGGCCACCAGCGTCGTTCCTGGTTGCCGCGTCAGCCGGCGGGCCTCCACCCTGTCGAGCTGTGCACGCTGCTGTGTGGGCGCGCCTACCCTGCAACCCGCCCGTCACTCGTCGGCCACGCGTCTCAGCCGAGGTTGCGGATCAGGAGACGGGGTGCTGTCCGGACCAGGGCGGCGGCGACGACGCCGGTCACCGCGCCGACCGCGACGTCGGAGGCGTAGTGCGCACCGCTGTGGACCCGCTCGAGGGCCACCAGCACTGTCGGTGCGGCGCAGGCGGCTCCCGCCGCCGGCCAGGACGGAGCGGCGGCCGCGGTGAAGGCCACGGCGGCGGCGGTGTGCCCGGACGGGAAGGAGGAGCTGTCGGGCCGGTCCTCGGCATCGTCGTGCGGGATCCACTCCTTCGGCGGACGTCGTCGCTCGACGAGCTTCTTGGCCACCCCGTTGGAGAGCAGTTCCGCGACCACCATGGCGGTGATACCGGCGGCTGCGGCCTTGCGGCCCCGCCGGCCACCTCCGGCCGCCATGGCGGCGGCGGCCGTCCACCACAGCTTCGTGTGCTCGGCCGCTTCCTCGACCGGAGGCAGGAGCCGACGTGCCCAGGCGGAGTCCCAGGCTGCCATCTGCCTGGTCAGCCGATGATCCTCGCCTCGCAGCTCCGCCCAAGGTTTCACGTCCTGCGACTTCCCGGCCCGCGCCCGTTCCACACGGTATTCACTCCAGACGGCGGCGGTCTTCATCACTCCTCTCGGGACGGCCGCCGGCGACGGCGTGACGCCGGTGGTCCGACCGGCCCCGGCGTCGGTCGGGTGAGCGATGAGAACAGGCCAACGACCTATGCCGGGGCGCGTCAAACACTTCCCGCGCGTGCTCCATCAGATGTGGTGAACTCCGCAGCTCAGAGGCGTGGTGGGGCCGGATCGCCTCCATGATGACGTCGTCTCACCCGCCCCCCGCACGAGGAGTACGACCATGTCCGAGACGGCCGAGCCCAACGTCGGTTCGTTCACCCTCGGCGGTCCGCTGACCGCCGAACCCGCCGGGACGATCGAGGTACCGGAGCACGAGGAATGGTCCCTGCCCAACGGCTTCGCCTGGGTCTTCCCCGGCGATGGCAACAGCGGCGGTCTCGTCCGGCCCGTGATCATGGCCGACGGCTTCAACCTCGGCCGGAGCAAGCTCGACGAGCTCTACCACGGGTTGGAGAACGGCTGCGAGTTCATCAGCGAGCTGCGCCGGCGCGGCAGGGACGTGATCCTGCTCGGCTTCGAGGAGCGCAGCGCATCGATCCTGGACAACGCGGAGGCGGCCGTCACCGCCATCATGCGGGCCACCGCCGAGCAGCGGGGCGATGCCCCCCTGGTCGTCGGCGGCTTCAGCATGGGCGGCATCGTCACCCGCTACGCACTCGCCAAAATGGAGCGGCAGCGGATGGACCACCGAACCGCGCTGTACTTCTCCTACGACAGCCCGCACCGCGGCGCTTCCATCCCGGTCGGCGTGCAGGCGTTCTCCCACTTCATCCCGCTCCCGAACAGCTTCGCGAAGCAGATGAACAGCCCGGCAGCGCGCCAGATGCTGTGGCAGCACTACGACAAGGACACCGGGAAGATCGGCATCGCCCCGGAGCGTACGGAATTCCTGGCCGCCCTGGAGCGGCTCGGTGGCTGGCCGATGATCCCGCGCAAGATCGCCGTGGCCAACGGTCGCGCCGACGGGGTCGGCCTGCCAGACGTGACGCCCGGCGAGGCCGCGCTGCGCATCGACCAGATCTACCCGGGCACCACCTTCTACACCCAGGCCCGGGGCGACGACGTGACGGCCGCCTTCCTCAACCGCAGGTTCCCCAAGGCCGACAAGACCATCACGACCGACGGCTTCCCCGAACTGGACGGCGCGCCGGGCGGAACCCTGCACACCTACAAGATCCTCGCCGACACGATGGAGAAGTTCGGCGGCAAGGCGGACCTGCGGCACGAGGACGTGTGCTTCGTCCCCTCGGTCAGCGCGGTGGCGGTCCGTGACATCGACAGGCAGGACGACCTGTACGTCGACATCAACGACCTGAACCCGGAGGAGAGCGAGCTGGACGACTTCCTCTGCTCGTCCACGACCACCGCACACACGGCCATCACCGGCGAGCTGTGCACCTGGATCATGGACCAGCTCCCCGACTGATCCCTGCCGCGCGCCGCCCGGGGCCGCCGCCCACCCCGCTGACCAGGCCGTGGTCGGCGGCCAGAGGTTCGGCGGCCGCGCCGAGCAGCCGACGCCTGCCGGCGGCGGCCCGGCTGTCCGGCGTGATCTCGAATGCCTGAGCAGCGGTGTTGGGCCCCTTCGTCACGTTTGCGGAGCCGACCCTTCGGACTCGGCCATCAGGCCCGGTTCTCGCACAGGGCCGTGTCCAGCAGTGTGGTCAGCTTCTGGCCGGATGGATTGCTGGCGAGGTAGGCGTTGGTCATCACGGCGGCGTGCCGACCGTCCTTGGTGACCATGGTGTGGCTGAAGTAGCCGGGGACCGCGCCGTTGTGCCCCCATGCCTCGCCGCCGCACGACAGGTCCACCTTGACGATCCCCAGGCCGTAGCCGCCGCCTCCGATGTCTCGTGCCTTCTCCATCTCCGCCAGCGCCGCCGGGGACACGACCTTGCCGGCGGTCAGGGCCGCGTAGAAGGCGCTGAGGTCCTGCATCGTCGAGATCATCGCTCCGGCCGCGCTGAAGACCGACGGATCGTAGGAGAGGACCGGGCTCCAGAAGTAGAACGATCCGATCCGCGCGCCGTGGTAGCCGGGCACGGCCGGGGCGGGCAGGGCGCGGTCGCCGGGGGCGGGGAAGACGGTGCGGGTCAGGCCGAGGGGCTCGATGATCCGGCGCGTGACGGCCTCGTGGACCGGCAGGCCCGTCACCTTCTCGATGAGCATGCCGAGGATCAGGTAGTTCGTGTTCGAGTACGTGAAGCCGGCGCCCGGCGCGGAGACCGGAGCCCGCTTCAGGCCTTCCTTCACGAGGGTGGCCATTGTGTAGGTGCCGTCCGGTTCGGCCAGGGCGACGGAGGCCAGGGGATCGTACGCCGCGATACCACTGGTGTGCTGGAGCAGGTGTCTCACGGTGATGCGGGTGCCGTCGTATCCGTTGCCGTTCACGGTGCCCGGCAGGTAGGTGCCGATGTCCGTGTCGAGGGCGACCCTTCCTTCGTCGACCAGCTGCAGGACGGTCGCCGCGGTGAAGGTCTTGGTCTGGCTGCCGATGCGGTAGTGCTCGTCGGCCCGGATCGGCTTGGTGGTGTTGATCGTGCCGGTGCCGGCGGACAGCGTCCAGGAGCCGGTGCTGTCGCCGGCGTGGACCGCGGCGCCGGGGCCCGCGGCGGACTGGAACGTGTTGAGCGCCGTGCGTGTGGCGGGGTGGTCGTCGGTCGAGGCGGCATGTGCCGTGGTCGTCGTCAGCGTGACGATCGCCGCGGCCGCCGCACCGATGGCGGCCGTGAGCCGCTTCCTGCTGTGCTTCACTCTGTTCTCCTCCGTCTGGCGGTTGCGGTGGTCCGGCTAGGGGTTGATGCCGTCGAACTGCAGGACCCGGTAGGGCGGTTGGTGTACGACGCCGGGCCACTGGGAGACGATGAGGGTCAGCGAGGTCGGGCTCGCGCTGCCCGGATGGATGTAGCCGCCGTACAGGTGGGGGACCTGCGGCTTGCCCCAGTGGCTCGCCGGCCAGCGGTTGTCGCCGACGATCTGCGGTTTGGGCGCGCTCCACACGGCGTCGGGCCGTGACGCGGTCCGGGTGCAGATCGAGTAGTCGGTGACGTCGAAGTAGCTCATGCAGTACCGGCCGCCGACGCGCTTGACCGAGAACTCGCCGATGTTGTTGCCGGTCAGGATGGGCGAGGGCGAGGCGGTGCTGGTCCACTGCCAGCGGCCGTCGAGGTACGCCCAGTTCTGCTGCGCGCCGAAGTTGCCGGCCCGGAATTCGTCGGGCCATATCCGGAAGAGCTGGATCGCGCCGCCGTCGGCGGTGTTGCGGTGGCTGCCGTTCCAGCGCTTGGAGAAGATGTACAGCCAGCCGTCGGGATCGACGCCCGCGAACGACCACATCCCGTACATGGACTGGTTCACGCCCTGCATGTCGCCGGCCCAGTGGTAGGGGTAGTCCCGCCAGGTGACGCCGTGGTCGTCCGAGTAGGCGATGCCGGACATCAGGGACCCGTCGTAGCCCGCGGGCGGTTCCCAGGTGCCGACCGAGGTGTACTGGATGTATGTGCGGCCGCCGAACTCGATGCAGTCGTTGGGTATTCGGCTCACCTCGAAGCCGAATCCGTTGTTCGCGTTGGTCCGGTAGTCGAACAGCTGCCCGGCCCGGCCGCCGGTGGGCATCGCCCAGGTGAACGAGATGGGGGTCGAGCCGGAGGCGTCGAAACCCGACTGGCAGAGCATGAGCGGCGATCCGAGGTAGTCGCCGTACTGCTGCATCTGGGACCAGGTGTCGCCGAAGACGTAGCCCCAGGTGCCGTCGTGCTCGCGGTAGTACGGGATGCCCAGGTCGCTGGAGCCCACCCCCTGGGCGGCGGCCGAGTCTCCGGGCTCGTCGCACAGCGGGGTACCGCGCTGCGCGGCCGAGGCGGGGGCGGCCGGGGCGAGGGCGGTCAGGCCGGCGCCGAGGGCGAGACCGCCTCCGGCCCTGAGGGCGGTGCGGCGCGAGACCTGGGGCCGGTGGTCGATGGGGGACGGTTCGGGCATGGTTGTTCCTCCGCAGGAGAGACAGGGTGTGGAGGTGTGCGCGGGCGCGCGTCGTGGTCGGTCAGCCGGCCGCGGCGAAGGCGGCTTCGAGGCGCGGGACGTAGTCGGCGAAGGCCGGGGCCCAGCAGCCGTAGTTGTGGCCGCCGTTGCAGCTCGGTGCCAGCGACGCACCGTTTCCGTAGTCGACGAGGCGGCTGGGGATACCCAGCTGGTCCAGGCGGCCCTTGACGGTCTTGGAGGCCGCCGCGGTGTGGACGTCGATGAGGTCGTTGTTGCCGGTGTAGAGCGTGATGCCGGTGCCGGACAGCTTGGCGAGGTTGGCCGGCGCGGCCGGATCGACCGCCTTCCACACGCGGTCGGCGTTGAAGACCGGATACGGGGAGCCGAAGATCGCGTCGCTGTCCACGTAGGGGCCGTGGCCGACGCAGGTGCCGGATCCGGAGCCGGACGAGCTGCTCGCCGCGCACCAGGCGCCCGCGAGGTTGAGCTCGGTGGCCAGGACGGCCCCGCGGACCTCCCACTTGCCGAAGTCGACGCCTCCCGACAGGGCGGCCACGTGACCGAACAGGTCGGGCCGGACCTGGGCGTAGTGGAGGGAGCCGTAACCGCCCATGGACAGTCCGACGACGGCCCGGTGGCCCCGGTCGGTGCGGGTACGGAGATGGGCGTCGATGAACGGGACGACCTGCTTGAGGTGGAAGGTCTCCCAGTTCGCGGCCCCCTCGGCGGTGTTCTGCATCAGCCAGTCGGCGTACCAGCCCTTCAGCCCGCCGTCCGGGACCACGGTGATCATCGAGTCCGAGTGCAGTGCCGGTGCGGCCGCGACGTCGTTCACGTTGCCGCCACCGCCGTGCAGGAAGTAGGTGACCGGCCAGCGCCGGCCGGGGTCGGTGTCGTATCCGGCGGGAAGGAGGATGCGGATCTTGTGCTTCCCGGAGAGCTGCTTCGTGGTGACGGTGATGGTGACGTCGGTGGGGCTGTGCACCTGCGTGTCTTCGGGGACCAGCGTCAGGCCGTAGCCGTCGCTGAAGGTGGGAACGGCGGTGGCGGTGGCCGAGGATGCGGACGCGGACGCGGAGACGGTGGCCGCCGACGCGGCGGTGCCCGTCAGGGCGGCGAGCGCGAGTGCCGCGCCGAACGCGGTGAGGCGCAGGGGTGTCATCGGGGACCCTTCGTCGAAGAGGCTCGCGACGCGGTGAGCTGCCGCGAGCCGGACGTCCCTCATGCTGCTGTCCCGTACCTCCCGGTGGACAGGCCACACCACCGGCCATTGGTGACCGGCCGCCCTCGGCCGGTGTCACGCTCCTGCGGTCACGAGGTGCCGGTCGAAGAAGGCGGGAAGACGGCCGGTGCGAAGTCCGGGTGGTGCCGGCGATACGTACTTCCGAGGTGGTGCTGCAGCCGGACGTGGCGGAACTGGTACACGGCGCCGGTCTGGCGCAGCACCCCTCGACGGTAGGCATCGTCCAGGAAGGCGGCGGGGTCCCAGGGGAGCCGGCCGGTCAGGGGCAGCCAGACACGGGCGAGCAGGAGCCACTGCCCCCAGGCGGTGAAGGCGAGCACGTAGGAGGCCGCGCCGCCGAGGCCGCCGACCGTTCCGATGAACAGGCTGTCCTTGAGTCCCCAGTTGAGTTGTCCCAGCGAGCCCTGGAGCAGCAGGACGACCAGGTGCCCGCCGAAGGCGATGGCCAAGGTGAACGTCGGGGCCAGGATGAGGAACTGCCGGCCCACCGTCGTACGGTTCGCGAACAGCAGGCTGACCGGGGTGGCCGCGGCGGTGACGTCGACGGGTGCTTCGAGCGCGGCCATGAGCCCGAAGACGAGACCGGCGGCCGAGCCGAAGATCAGCCCGAGGACCAGCATGTTGATCAGCGTGCCTTCGACGACGCGCGGGTCGGTGAGTGATGTCCCCGCCGCCAGCGCGCGTCCGAGGGTGAGAGCGCATGCGCATCCGATCCCCATGACGGCCCCGCCGAACAGACCGTGCCCGAACCGAACCGTGAAGGTACGCAGGGGCCGGCGGCCGAGACTGTCGTGCGTGGGGCGCAGCCTCAGCCGGACACGGGCCGGTTCGAAGGTCGCTCCGCGATCGGACCTGTCCGCCATCGCGTAGACGGATCCGAAGGCCAGCCCTGCCGCCGGTCCCATGAGGCTTCCCTGCAGAAGGAGTTCGCCGATGCCGAGCGGGGTGAGCAGCAGGCCGACCAGCCACTCGGCCAGGGTGATGCTCAGGGCGGTGGCCAGGACGACGGCCAGGGTCCGCGTCGAACGGGGCAGCGCGTCGCGGAGCTGCCACCACGCGAGGTCCTGCTGCTCACGGTCGAGACGGACGAGGTGGTGGGCGAGGTGGCCGAGCCATCGCTCGGCACGGACGGGGTCCGCGTACGGCGTTTTCGGCTGCCGGCCGGCGGTGTCCCGTTCCGGGGCGTGGCGCCGGTAGACGGCGGGCACGAATCCCGCCAGCAGATGCTCCTCCAGGCTCTTCACCGAGGGGAACCGGGTGGCGTCGAGGAGTTCGGCGGGATCCCGTCCGGGCGTCTCGCTGTACAGGGTGCGGGCGAGGATGACCATGAGCGGGGTGGTCAGCACCGTGGCGAGGTCCGCGGCCGTCGGGGTCTTCGGCGTGCGGAGTTCCGCGAGGAGCGCGTCCCACCCCGTCCCGTGCGCGCTGGTGCTGTCGCCGCTCTCGTCGGACGGGACGGTACGGGTGGTGCGCGGCAGGTAGCCGGCGAGGTCGTCGAAGGTGAGGTCCGTGAGCTCGATGCCGCCCGCCCAGACGAGCGGCGCGTGCGCCGCCCGGACCGCTTCGGCGTATTCGTCGCGTCGGCTGGTGAGGACGAGGGGGGTGGAGGTCGCGTTGAGCGCGTCCAAGGCTTCGCGCCGCAGTCCTTCGGCGATCTCGTCGAATCCGTCCAGGACCGGGAGGATGAGGTCGGCGTCGACCAGCGCGACGGCCAGGGTCGCCCCGCGGGATCCGCGGCGGGCCAGATGGGGGTGGTCGCGCAGCAGCCGGCCGATCAGCCAGTCCCGCAGAGTGGTGGTCGACGGGTCCCAGCCACCGATGCTGAAGATGACCGGCACGCGTCCGTCCGGGGCCGGGGCTTCCAGGAGGTCCAGGGTGAGCCTGATCGTGAGGATGGATTTGCCCGAGCCGGCCCGTCCGAGGATCGCCATGCGTCCGGACGGGATCCTGCGGTAGATCTCGGCCACGCTCCGCAGGTCGCCGTCCAGATCCACCTCGCGCGGTGCCTCACCCGGCCCGAGACGCTGGATGTTCTCCGCACGGTCGGTCAGACCGGCGGGCGCCGGCTTCCACCGGACAGGGAGGGGGAACGGGTCATGGACCCGGCGTTGGGCCTCCTCGCGGCGCCAGCGGCGCCGGACCTCCGTCGCGAGCTCTCGCGCGGCGTCGGCGAGTGCGTCGGGGACGGGCAACAGGGTGGGCGGGGCGGGCACAGGTGGCGGCAGTTCTTGGCCGGGGTGGCGAGTGTCGGCGATCGGGGGCGCGAGCGCGGGCCCGTCCTCTGGTCCGGGATCGGTTCGGGGTTCCGTCCCGGCTCCGGATCGGGCAGCAGGGACGCTGCGCGCTCCGGCGAGGGTGGCCGCCAGGCGTCGGCGGCTCTCCTCCCCGAGGTCGAGCGCGTCCGCGAGCAGATTCACCGTCCCCATCCGGTGGTTGGTGGATCCGCCGCTCTCCAGCCGGCGAATGGTGCGCACGCTGACCCCGGACCGCTCGGCCACCTGTTCCTGCGTCAGGTCCGCCTCCTCGCGCAGCCTGCGTAACAACGTGCCGAGGTCGTCTGCCACCGAGCGTCTCCCTACCCACCAGTACGAACGGCGGTGAGCCTACCCGCGGCCACCGGTCACGGATGGCCGGTTCCCTGACCTGTACAGCCGACATGACCAAGGTCACCGTCGGGGTCGGCGTCCCGTGGGCACACCGACGCGAGGCAAGGAGTCGACATGGCCAACCGCTACTGGTGCGGCGAATGCAGCTTCAAGACGCCCTGGCGTGGGGAGTCCGAGGGACTGCGCCGGCAGATCGAGCACTACGCCGACAAGCACCCCGGCACTCCCCCCGGTGGCCAGGTCGAGACCCGAAGGAAGGGCTCCGTCAAGGGGAACGCATGCCTCCTGCTGGCGGCCGTCGCACTGGTCCTGCTCACCGCTGTGGCCACCTGCCGGCACTGAGCGCGCGCGTGCGGGTCCCTGCCGACGGAACGGCCTGCCGTCTCCTACGGTTCGCAAGGCGATGGCGCACGTGCGGTCGTGACCCCGCTCACGTACCTCGACATGATCGGCCGCTGATCGGCCGCTTCTAGAGTGGATCCCGTGCCGATTCCCGTACATGCCCTCGCCCACCGACCGTTGACCGCTGCGGCTGTCGCCGAGCTCGTCGCTCTGCCATCCGAGCCGCAGGTTTCCGACGACGCCGTCGAGGCGGTGGTCCAGCGGCGTGGATGGAGCTGGGAACACGACCTGGTCTGCGACTCCTTGCGCACCGGACACGGGCATGTGCTGTGCACCGAGGGCTACATTCCGTTCGGGCGACCGGACGCCCGGCACTTCCTGGTCTTCGGCGAGGTCTACCCGGTCGACCCGGACGACGAGAGCATGGCCAACGAGCGGTGGCTGTCCCGCCTCATGGACGCCTGGCAGAGGCAGCCCGGCTGGAGTGGCCGCCGGCCGGGCACGGCCCAGGACTGCGAGAACGTGCTCACCCAGGCAGCGCAGGCGGTGACCGAGTGCCTCGGCTCAGCGCCCGAGCGCACGGTCGTGTCATCCGCAGCCGTGGTCACCGGTCCCGCTCTGACGCACCGCGTCTGGCGCACCCCCACCCACGCGCTGGTACTCGGACCAGCGGCGGACAACGGCCCCTACGGCTACCTCACCCACCTTCAGCTCTCCTACACCTCACTCCACTGCGGCCCTGAACTGCCGCCCCAGGAGGACGAAGACGGCCTGGCCGGATGGATCACCGCGCACGTCGACTGGTGACCCACTGGGCCCGCCTTGGAGAAGGTGTCAGGTGTCAGAGGTGGCTGTCCAAGACCTCCCGGACCTCGGCGATGGTCATAGGCGCCGTACCGTGCGCCACCGCCTCGCCCTCCTTCAGCAGGACGTAGGACGCGGGTCCGGTGACCCCGTATCGCTCGGTTGCGGCCGGACAGCGCGTCATGTCGGTGCGGACGGCCGTCAGACGGCCCGCGTATTCGTCGGCGATGCCGCCCACGACGAGGTCCATCGCCCGGCACGGCTCGATCGCCTTGGGCCATGTCCCGGTGAAGTACGCGAGGACCGGGACTCCGCTCATCCTGAGGATGAAATCGAACTCCGCATCCTCACGGGGTTGGTGAACCCGCTTCGCCATGGAAGCTCCTGACCTCGCGTTCCGTCATTCCCTCCCCATTATCCCCCGCACCGTGCGGCAGACCGGCCCGTCGGCACCGACCGTCCACGTCGGCAAGAACCGGGCTCCACACCCGCGGTTCGTTTGCGCACGGCCCGTACGACGGTTGGTCAGCAGGTACCACTCGCTCGTCCCGCCTCCTCCGGGACACGACACGTAGCTCCCGTGCACGATCTGGGTGATGGTCGCGCCGTCCCCGGGATAGCCCAGCCCCCTGACGCTCGCGGTGAGGTACGGCCCGGACCGGATGCGGACTCCGGACTGCTTGAAGTCGCTGACCCAGTCGGCGGGCGCCGTCACGGCCGCCGGAGCCCCGGTTCCGGCCGTGGCGGTGGTGGCGGCGGAATGCTTCATGGACGGGGCGGCGGCGCCGGCCGCTGCCGGCTGGGCCGTGAAAGCCGCCGTGGCGACAAGAGCGGCGGAGAGGACCCCGACGGCGTGAAGGTCCTCTCAGCCGCGCGTGAACGTGAGGCGGTACTCGTCGAAGTGCGCCCAGTCCAGCACGAGGTGGAAGCGCTCGTGGCTCTTCAGGGTGTCGAGGGCTACCTGCGCGCGTGCCTTGCCGCGCTCCAGACGGGCGTCGCCTTCCTCGATCAGGCGGGCCAGCGCGCCACGCGCGTCGTCCTCGGTCAGGTCCGTCGCGGTGGCGAGGCGATCCAGCGAGGTGAAGAGCTCGTCCGGGCGGTTCAGGTCGTCCCGCAGGTGCCCGATGAGCGCGTTCTCGGCCGGCCCGAGCTCGAAGATCCTCCGCATCTCCGCGAGCTTGGCGCGGTCGTCCTCCGGCAGGTCCAGGATGTCCTCGGGGCGCGGGAGGGGTTCAGGCATCGACCAGACGCCGTCCTGTTGGGTCGCGATGCCCAGAGCCACCATGGTGTCGGCCAGTTCGCGGACCGTGGTCGGGACCGCCAGTCCGGCGCTGCGCAGCAGACCCTCGCACTTGGCCTGGTGGGCAGCGGCGTCCGCGCGGATCTCGGCCTTCTCTTCCTCGGTCTCCGCGTAGTCGAGCTCATCGGGGTCCTGCCACATCACGGGTGAGTCCAGGTCCCCTCCGTCTCTGCCGAAGAAGGATCCGAGCCGGCCACCGAACAGCTCCTGCGTCACGTCGTCGATGGTGCCGCTCATGCCCCGGACCGAGGCGGTTCCGAAGAGCATGCACAGCACCATCGACTGGTACTGAGGCAGATACTTCGGCCATCCCGTGGCGAACCATCCGGTGTGCATGGCCAGGGAGCCATCGTCGCTGTGCTCCGTGGAGTCCTGGTCGACGGACACGCGTCTCCTTGCTGGGTCGGTGGCCTGGCGCGTACGGCGCGAGCCCACACAGGATGTCGGTGCTGTCCTGTCGGGATGAGCTCGCGGCACGAGCACTCACGGTAGGGCCGGTGAACGCGTTGCTCGGGATGTTCGATCAGAAACGTCCCGATCGAGTGACGCCCGAGCAATCCACGTGAGTATCGATCGGATCCCTTCAGCGGCCGTACGCGCCGCCGAGACGGCACCCGTCCGTGCACCACGTCATCGCAGGAGACGCCTGTACGGGTGCGCGCGCCGTCTCAGGCTGCGGCCGGTGGAGGGGGTGATTCGGCGGCGCGGCGGTATTCGGCGTTGATGCGCTGGGCTTCCTCGAGCTGGTCCTCGAGGACGATGATGCGGCAGGCGGCCTCGATGGGGGTGCCCTGATCGACGAGTTCCCGGGCGCGGGCGGCGATCCGGAGCTGGTAGCGGGAGTAGCGGCGGTGTCCGCCCTCAGAGCGAAGCGGGGTGACAAGGCGGGCTGCGCCGATGGCGCGGAGGAAGCCCTGGGTGGTGCCGAGCATGTCGGCGGCCCGGCCCGTCGTGTAGGCGGGGTAGTCGTCGTCGTCGAGACGGCCGTACGAGTCGTCTGCTGTCATCGCACCTCTCTGTGGAACGCGTGGAGGGGCCCTGGTGCCGTACGGCACCAGGGCCCCGAAGGAACTGCTACACCATCGGCCGACCCTGATCCTGCGTCGGCCTTCTGTGTCCGCCGACCCGACCCAGTCGCTGTCGGGGGTGCGGGGATCGCGGTTGCTTGACCGGAGACCACCTCACTATCGATGTCCTGCGGTACCCGGGCTCAAGATTCCGCCCGGGCGATCCTGATGGCGCTTCGTTCCTCCGTTCTACCCTCGGTGATCAACTACTTACCATGGGGGTACTGCGTACTGCGGGTGATGCGACCTGCTCAGTGGCCTGTGACAGCGCCACTCTTCGGCAGCCAGCCCCGTCGCCCGTCCTGCGTCTGCTCTGGCTTGGAACCCCACTGCCGAACTTCCCGGTGCGCGCGTCCGCAGCCGACGCCTTCACCGAGGTACCGCTCACTGACTTCACTGCGGGGTACTGCGAACTGCTCCAAACGGGTACCGCAACTGCCATGACCGCGGCCCCGCTCACGGCGGCCCCTGATCACTGCGGGCCACCCGGTCCGGCCGTCAGTCCCGTCGCCGTCCTGCAACAACCCTGGCTTCGAAACTCCACCGCCGAACCGTCCTGCGTACTGCGACTACGGGTACTGCCGCCCGGCAGTTCGTCTCTGCCGGGCCTTGTTGTCTTCCTGGGCTACGAGAGAAACCATAACCAGACCACCACCCAATGTCTACTCCAGCCACGATAGATTTTCGCGTGTCCGGTGATGAGGTAATCGACCTCGAACAGCGACGCGGGTGGGGGCACGCCCGTGCAGGCAGGAGTGGGCATCCCCCGCCCGATGGCCCTCAGCCCTGGTCGGCCACGAAGGAGGCCATCCAGGTCAGGGCCGAGTTCCAGTTGATCGTGAGTTCGTTGGTCGACCAGGACTGGATGTCGTCGATGTAGCAGAACTGACCGACGCATCCCTGGAGTTTGCTCTGTGCGAGCGGGTCCTGAATGCTCGAGTTCGGACCGCCGGACAGCGAACCGGCGGGCGGCGGAGGCAGCTTCGGGTCGAGTTGGCGGGCGTACCAGCGGCTGTGCTGGTTCTGCGCGTTGACCTCGCCGAATCCGGTGACGTACGAGATGTTCAGGGCGTTGCGGCCCAGGATGGAGTCCATGCTCTGGACCGCCCCGTCGCGGTACTTCGTGCCGCCGGTGATGTCATAGGCGGTGGCCAGGACGACGGCGTTGTTCAGGAGCTGGTGGGTGGAACCCCAGTCGTACCTGTGGCCCTCCGGGGCGTACGGCATGCCGTAGGGGTGTGCCTGCAGCGTGGCCAGGTACCGGTCGGCTCCCTTGCGTACGGACTGGCGGACCTGGTCGCGGCCGGGCAGCCGGTTCGGGACGGTGGCCAGGTCGAGCCGGGCGGGGACGGCCGTGCGCGCCCAGTCGAAGCTGATCGGTCCGAAGATGTCGGCGGTGTGGACCGGGGAGTTCAGGATGTGGTCCTGGAACTCCTTCCCGCCCGTGGTCAGGTACAGCTCGGTGGCCGCCCAGTAGAACTCGTCGGTGACGTCACGGTCGGCGTAGGTGCCGCCGCCGATGCCGTCGCTCTCGGAGGCGAGGACGTCGGGGTGGGCGAGGGCCGCGGCCCAGGCCGTGCGGGCCGCCGCGAGCGCGGTGGCGGCGAACCGGGGGTCGTACGGCTTGTACAGGCGGGCCGCCTGGGCGGCGGTCGCCGCGAGGTTCAGGGTGGCCGCGGTGGTCGGTGGGTGCAGCTCGCGCTTCTGCGGGTCGTCGGAGGGCATCAGCGGCAGGCCGGTCCACTGCTCGTCGTGGATCTTGTGGTGGGCCATGCCGGCGAGCGGCTTGCCGTCCGGCACCTGCATCTTGAGCAGGAACTCCAGCTCCCAGCGGGCCTCGTCGAGGATGTCCGGGACCTTGTTGCCGCTCTCGGGGATGTTCAGCGTGCCGTCGCCCAGTTTCCCAGCCTGCCCTGTGCGGGCGAGCCGGGCGCGCTCGTAGGTGCTGAGGAGCTGCCAGACGGAGATGCCGCCGTTGACGACGTACTTGCCGTGGTCACCGGCGTCGTACCAGCCGCCGGTGACGTCGAGCATGTAGTCGCACACACCCGGCTGGCAGGGCACCTTCCCGTCGCCCTGGTTGGGGGCGACGTCGACGTGGCCGGCCGCGCGGCCGTACCCGGGCCGCAGGTCGTCGCGGATCGCGACCCCGCTGCGCTGGGTGTAGTAGAACTTCGCGGCATCCAGGCGGAGTTTCTCGTAGGCGGCGGTGCCGATGTCGAAGGGGCGGCTGGTCTCGCCGTCGGCGACCAGGGTGAGGCCCTCCCCGGCGCCGCGGTGGTCACTGAAGTGGATCGAGTGGACGTTCTGTCCGGAGGAGGGGTCCACACCACGCGGCACGGTCCAGCCGCCCGCGACGACGGCGCCGGAGGCGTTCTTCAGCTTCCAGGGCAGCCGCTCGGTCGCGTCGGTGACGAGGGTGGCGTTCTTCGGCCCGCGGGGCAGGTAGGCGACCTGGTTGACCCGGACCCGGGGCCCGGTGTCGGGCTTGTACTGCTCCGGCGGCACCCCGCCCAGCAGGGACACGTCGTCGAGGCAGAACCGCCAGGGGTCGGCGCCGCCGCCGAGCTGGAAGGCGACCTGGCCCTGGGTGGTGTCGACGGGGGAGGCGAACGTGTAGGTGTAGGTGTTGCCGGAGACGCTCAGTTGCGGGGTGACCTCGTGGTACGTGTCGTACGGCGGCACCTGCAGGCCCACGACCGCGCGGACCGAGTTGCCTTCGGGGGCGCCCGTCGCGCTGAAGCTGAAGAGGTACGACTCGCCCTTGACGAGCGTGAGGTCGTTCTGGCCGACGGCGGCGTCCCAGCGGTTCGCCGTGCCGCCCGGCACGTCGGCGCAGAGCCGGCCGTCGGACAGCCCGCTGGTGACGCCGCTCGTCCACCAGGGGTCGGTGGTCGCGTCGAAGGTGCCGTTCCTGATCTGTTCGACCTCGTCCGCCCCCGCCGGGCCGGCGGGCACCGCGGTGAGACCCGTCGCCAGCAGGGCGGTCAGCGACAGCAGAGCGGTTCTACGTCTGTTCACGTGTGGGCTCCTCGAAGAGGGCGGCGGAGCGGCGTATTGGTGGGAGCGCTCCCATCGGCGGAGGACATCGTTACGGTCGGACCGCGGAGACGTCAACGGCCCGGACAGAAACCGGTCGAGGGGCCGACATCGACACGGAGTTGGCGCCGTGGCGTCACCCGGTCCCGAGGGATTGTCAGGGGCACTTCAGGCTCCTACAGTGCCCACCAGCACCGCATGGGAGCGCTCCCAAGGTCATCGTCGTCGGGGAACGCTCCGATTCGCCAGCACGGTCACCACCGTCCCACCGTCCCGGAGAGCTTCACCCAGAGAGGTCCCCCCATGCGAGCGTCACCGCACCGCCCCAGAACCGCGCGCGGCTTGCTCGGCGCGCTGCTCCTCGCTCTCGCCACCGTCGCGGCTCTCCTGGCCGCCGCGCCGACGGCCCGGGCAGACACCCTGGTCTGCGAACAGTACGGTTCGACCACGATCCAGGGCCGTTACGTGGTCCAGAACAACCGCTGGGGCACCAGTGCCACCCAGTGCGTCACCGCAACCGACACCGGCTTCCGGGTGACCCGCGCCGACGGTGCCGTGCCCACCGACGGCGCCCCGAAGTCGTACCCCTCGGTCTTCAACGGCTGTCACTACACCACCTGTTCGCCCGGAACCAACCTCCCGGCGCGGATCAGCGGCATCGCCAGTGCCCCCAGCAGCATCTCGTACGGCTATGTCGGCGACGCCGTGTACAACGCCTCGTACGACATCTGGCTGGACCCCACGCCCAAGACCGACGGGGTGAACCGGACCGAGATCATGATCTGGTTCAACAAGGTCGGGCCGATCCAGCCGATCGGCTCACCGGTCGGCACCGCCACCGTGGGCGGGCGCACCTGGCAGGTGTGGACGGGCAGCAACGGCTCCAACGACGTCATCTCCTTCGTCGCCCCCTCGGCCGTCCCCAGCTGGAGCTTCGACGTCATGGACTTCGTCCAGGAGACCGTCTCCCGCGGCATGGCTCAGAACACCTGGTATCTGACCAGTGTCCAGGCCGGCTTCGAGCCGTGGCAGAACGGCGCCGGGCTCGCGGTGAACTCCTTCTCCTCGGCCGTGAACCTCGGTGACCCCGGCACCGGCGAACCCGGCCCGGCGACCGCCTGCAAGGTGACGTACACGACCAACGTCTGGACCGGCGGCTTCACCGCCGACGTCACCGTCGCCAACACCGGTCCGGTCCCCGTCGATCCCTGGACGCTGTCCTTCACCCTGCCCGCCGGGCAGCGCATCACCCAGGCGTGGAATGCCGCCGTCACAGGGACCTCCGGGGCCGTGACGGCGACCGGTCTGCCCCACAACGCGCGGATCGCGGCCGGAGCGGCCCAGACGTTCGGCTTCCAGGGCACCTACGGCGGCACGTTCGCCCCGCCGTCCGGGTTCAGCCTCAACGGCGCCCCCTGCACGTGATCCCGGACCGTCACCGCAAGAGGAGAACACCCACCGGAGAACCGTTCCCCCACACGCACAGGAGACACCATGGCTGGACGCAGGAAACGACTCGCCTCCCTGATAGCGGTACTCGCGACGCTGCTCGCCGGCATCGGCCTGACCTTGCTGGGCCAGGGCAGCGCGCAGGCGCACGGCGTCACGATGATGCCCGGATCGCGCACGTACCTCTGCTGGCTGGACGCCAAGACCAGCACCGGCGCCCTGGACCCGACCAACCCGGCGTGCAGGGCGGCGCTCGACGAGAGCGGCGCGACCGCGCTGTACAACTGGTTCGCCGTACTCGACTCCAACGCGGGCGGACGCGGCCCCGGTTACGTCCCGGACGGAAAGCTGTGCAGCGCCGGTGACCGGTCGCCGTACAACTTCACCGGGTACAACGCCGCCCGCGCCGACTGGCCCCGCACACACCTGACGTCCGGGAAGACGATCCGGGTGAAGCACAGCAACTGGGCCGCGCACCCGGGCTCCTTCCGGGTGTACCTGTCCAAGCCCGGCTACTCGCCGAGCACCGAACTGGGCTGGGACGACCTGGAGTTGATCCAGACCGTCACCGACCCGCAGCAGAGCGGCTCGCCGGGCACGGACGGCGGCCACTATCACTGGGATCTGAACCTGCCCGCGGGCCGCTCGGGTGACGCGGTCATGTTCATCCAGTGGGTGCGCTCGGACAGCCAGGAGAACTTCTTCTCCTGCTCCGACATCGTCTTCGACGGCGGCAACGGCGAGGTGACCGGCATCCGCGGCTCGGGCGGCACCCCCACCCCGACCCCGACGCCCACCCCCACCCCGACTCCGACCCCGACCCCGACCCCGACGCTCACGCCGACCGACCCGCACACCGGGTGCATGGCCGTCTACAGCGTGACCAACTCCTGGAACGGCGGCTTCCAGGGCTCCGTCGAGGTCATGAACCACGGCACGACAGCGCGTGACGGCTGGGCCGTGACGTGGAAAGCCGGCCCGGGTACCCGGGTGAGCAGTCTGTGGAACGGTGGCCTGACCACCGGATCCGACGGCACGCTCACGGTCAGGAACCTCGACCACAACCGGACCATCCCGCCGGACGGCAGCGTCACCTTCGGGTTCACGGCGACATCGACCGGCAACAACCTTCCGGTCGGCTCGATCACCTGCGTCAACCCGTAGCCACTGATGGAGGTGCCGGTTCCCGCGTCAGGGAACCGGCACTGTCAGCCGGTCGGCAGGCCCAGCCCGTAGTAGGTGACGTCGTAGCCGTTCACGTACCCCGCCTCCCCTCCGACGATCAGGTCGGTGGGATCGCTCACCCCCGCCGCCCTGGCCGTCGCCACGAGCATCTCCGCGAGCGCGCGGCCCTTCGGCTCGCCGGGCCCGCCCGCGTCCACCCGCCACACCGGATCGTCGTCGCTGAAGACCGACGCCGTATGCGGATGCTCGGCGACCGTGCCCCAGCCGAGAGCGGCCGCGTCGACCTCGTCCGGAGGGAAGCAGCCGATCGAGAGCCGGTCGCCGCACGCCACCTCGAAAAGGAGGGGCGCGCTGCGGCTGTTGCGCCCGTACAGCGGCATCCCGATCCGGATGCCCAGGGCGGTGGTCTCGGCAGGCAGCGCTCCCAGGAAGTCCGCCAGCGACCGCGTGACGGTCTCCCAGCTCTGGGCGGTCCAGCCGCCGGGGAAGCCGAGGCCGATGTTGGCCTCGTCACGGTTGCTCCCGAAGAAGCCGCTGATCGAGTGCTCCTCACCGACACCTTGACGCCAGAACCAGTTCTCCGCCGGGTGGGTGGGCTGCAGGACCAGCTCCGGCCCCGACGTCCCGGCGCGCAGTTCGAGGGTGTTCGGCCTGCCGCGCCAGCGCAGGAAGGGTGCGCCCCAGTGCGGTCCGCTGTCGTAGAACGGGCCCATCTCGCCGTGCGAGCCCATGATGGACGGCTCGCCCAGCACCGCGGTGACGTCCTCCTTGGCGGCGCGGAAGGCGGCTGCCTGCGCTGCGGTGTCCGGCCCGGGGGCCGCTACCGGGACCGCGATCTCCACGTACGACTCGCCGCTGACGTAGCGCTCCTCGTACCGGCCGACCGGCCGCAGGCGGGCATGGCCCGTCGACCGACCGGTGATCAACACGGGCGCGTCCGACGTCTCGCTCCAGGCCCACCCCAGCTCGGCCGCCGCGGCCTTCACGCCCTCCGGCGTCCAGCCGTCGGTGTCTGCCGCGACGAGCCGCAGGGCGAGCTCCCCGATGGATTCCTGTGCGTTGCTTCCCCGTTGTACGTTCATCCGGCCATCGTCCCGCACCCCTGGCCGGACCATGGAGGCGGGGGCGGGGCGCGCGGCTTTCACTCCGCTCTCACACGAAGATGATGCGTGAAATCCTCGTCCGGGGTTACGAGCGAGGGGTACGGCGCCGCACAGGCAGCGGCGCGATCTCCCCCGACGGAACGGGTGACGATGTCTGAAGCGAGCCGGCACGAGACCACCCCGCCGCCCCCGGCACGCCCGGTGCGGTCCTGGCACACCACCGCCCGTCAGGTCCAAGGAACGACCGGCCTGCCCATCGAGGCGACGTTCCACTACGACCCCGACGACCCCTGGGCGGTACGCATCGCCTTCCGGCTTCCGCTGGGCAGGGTCGTCGACTGGACCCTCTCCCGGGAACTGCTGCGCTCCGGAACCCGCGTCCTGAGCGGCGAGGGCGACGTCCGGCTGTGGCCGCTGCGCTGTGGCGGCAGGGAGGGGCGGGTCCGCATGCGACTGGGCCCGGCCGAGGCGTTCGCCGTGGTCGACATCGACCGCTCGGGCCTGCGGAGTTGGCTGGGTGAGACGTACGTCGCCGTGCCCGAGGGCGAGGAGTCCGCGCGGATCGACTGGGCGGCCGAGACCTCTCAGCTCTTCGCGCGGCCGTAGAGCCGGATTCCCGCGCGACGGACGAACTCACCCTCCGCGTGGGGCTCGTCGTGGCCTACGGGAGCGCGGCGCCGCGGGCGGAGACCCACAAGGCGTACCACTCGTCGTGGCTCAGGTCGGGCTCGCCCGTCGCGGCGTCGCGGCAGGCGCGGATGCGCTGCGGATTCGACGTGCCGATGACGGGGGCGATACGGGCCGGGTGGCGCCGCAGCCACCAGAGCACGATCGTCTCCGGCGTCGTGCCCTTGGCCTCGGCGAGCGAGGTCACCAGCGCGGCCGTGGCCGGCTCCTGCGCGGTGCCCTGCGCCCCGGTGTAGCGCCCCTGGGCCAGTGCTCCCCACGCCTGCAGCGCGATGCCGTGGGTCAGGCAGTGCTCGACCGTGCCGGCGGGAAACCCGTTGGCCGCGGACTCCGGGGTGTTGACGAGGACGCCGTCCTCCAGCCAGGCGCGCCGGTGCAGGCTCATCTCCAGCTGGTTGGCCACGAGCGGCAGGTCCATGTGGGCCTGGAGCCGGGCGATCTGCGCGGAGTTCATGTTCGAGACACCGAAACGGCGGACGAGCCCCTGCCGGTGGAGCGAGGTCAGGGCATCGCCGATGTCGGCGGGGTCGGCCAGCGGGTCGGGGCGGTGCAGAAGGAGGACGTCGAGGACGTCGGTGCGCAGCCGCTCCAGGCTCTCCTCGACCCTGCGGACGATGGAGGAGCCCCGCAGGTCGTACAGGCCGGGCCGGTCTCCTTCGGCCAGGCGGATGCCGCACTTGGTCTGCAGGGTGATCCGCTCGCGCAGTCCGGCCGAGCGGGCCAGGATCTCGCCGAAGACCGCTTCCGACTTTCCGTGCCGGTAGATGTCGGCATGGTCGAAGGCGGTGATGCCGCTGTCCAGCGCCGCTGCGACGGCGGCCTCCGCCACGTCGATGTCGGCGGCTGTGTGGGGCTGCGCGTCCCAGCTTCCGCCCAGGCCCATGCAGCCGAGGAGGAGGCGGTGGTCGGTCTTCTGGGGCGTGGTCACCGAGACACTTTCGCACACGTACGCGGCACGGTGCCCCGGGACCGCGAGCGAGGTCAGCCGCCGTCGGCGCCGCTGGTGTAGCGGGCACGGACCCACAGGGGCAGGGCGAACCAACAGGACAGGTACCAGACGAGGACACCGGAGACGAGCCAGGGCACGTAGGGGTCGTGCGTGGCCACCCTCAGGATGAGGAACAGCGCCGACGTCAGCGTCGCGAGGAGCAGCAGGATGCCGGTGAAGGTGAGCCGGGAGGCCCAGACGACGGCATGGGGTTTGATCCGCCGTCCGGACACGATCCGGTGGAAGGACACCGGACCTATCAGCGCGCCTGTGGCGAGGGAGCCGAGGACGACGGTGACGATGTAGATCGTCTTGTCCGTCTGCTGCAGGTCCTGGAAGAGCGGGGTGAAGACCACCGTGAGGAGGAAGCCGAGGAGGATCTGCACGCCGGTCTGGGCGACCCGTATCTCCTGGATCAGCTCCTGCCAGCGCCGGTCGGCACGTTCCTCTTCCGTCTCGACGCGCCCGTCCGTCCGCGCGTCCGTTCGTTCATCCATGGAAGCTTCCTCCTGAGGAGAGACTGTCGCTCTGCCTTCACGCGTCCGCGGTCCGGTGTCAGGTGTCAGGTGTACGTGACGGTGATCTGTTCGAAGCCGAGGGCGCGGAGCAGTCCTTGGAGCATCGACGTGGTGTTCTTCTCGGCCCGCAGTGTCAGGTCGCTCTCCTCGGCGGCCGCGCCGATGCGGTCGGCGGCGAGGATGTGGACGGCGCGCTCGTCGGCCGGATTGTCGGAGAACAGGTCGCCCAGTCGGTCGATCAGGCCGCGCTGCTTCGAGACGGTGTAGGAGCGCTTGGGGTCCACGGCCGGCTCGGCGAGCCGCGCGTGCGGCAGACGGAGGGTGGCGGTGGTGCGTTTCTCGTTGACGGTCACGCTGCCCCGGCCGATGCTGCCGAAGTCGACGTACGCGGCCACGCTGCCGCTCGCGACGAAGAGTGTGCGCGTCCCACGGATCGAGTCGGGCAGCAGGCGGGCGTCCTTCTCCAGGTCGACCACCACCTGGTAGTTGCCGGCGGCGCCCTCGTACCGGTGCATGTCCTGGATGGACTTCAGCACCGCCGGGCCGGATCGGTCCTGCGTGTCGACGCCGAACACATCGCCCAGGCCCGGCACATGGACGAACCGTCCCAGGAGGAAGAGGACCAGGGACAGCGCGACGAGCCCGACGGCGACGGCGGGCCACCTGCGCGGGCCCCGTTCCCGTCTCGGCGTTCTGCGCGGAGGCGTGTCTTCTGCGTCTTCTCGCATGGGTTCCTGGTGCCCTGCGAACGGGCCTCCACTCCCCAGGAGCCTCGATCCGGGGCTGGTCGGGCTTCCCGGGACCGATGCCGTCGATCTGCCGCGCACGGCAGAAGCCCCCAGGGAGTCCTGGGGGCTTCTGTCCTCTGCGGTGGGTGGTGCCGGGTCACGCCCGGAGCAGCCGTTCCGTCACCTCACGGTAGGTCCGCAGGGTGAGCCGGAGCTGCTCGGTGTCGGGGCCCGGGCCACCCGGAGGGCCGCTCTTCTGCCAGCCCGCCCGCAACGCGGTACGGCGGTCCCTCAAGGAGGCGATGAGCTGTTGCTCCGCCTCGGCGAGGACCTCGGCCGCCTCGGCGACCGAGTCGTGGGGCGAGTCGACGAACCCCGCGAGCGCGTGATGCAGGCGCTGTGCGAGACGGTCGCGTTCGACGTCGCCGAGCAGTTGTCCGGCCGGCCCGTCGCCGTCGGCGGCGGGCCCGTGTCCCGTACCGGACGCGGGATCGCCACGGTCATGCCCCGGGCTGTCCGTCGTGTCCCGTCCGCGCGGCGCGGCGGGGGGCACGGCGGGAGCGTTCGTGCGGCTCCCACCGCTCCGGCCCGTGGCGCTGGGGTCGTCGGACGGGACGGCGGACTGGGGCGCCTGCGACAACATCACCGGAGGCGGGGTAGGCGGCGGCGTCGGCCCCGGTGACGCACCGGCCGGCGGTGCGGGACGCGGTGCCGCGGGCGGCGGTGCCGCGGGCGGCGGTGTCGCGGGATGCGGCGGTGCGGGATGCGGCGGTGCGGGACGCGGTGCCGCGGGCGGCGGAGTCGCGGGATGGCCGGTGCGCTGGGCGGGCACGGCCGGGGAAGGTACTTCCCCGCTTCCGGTGGGCGCCGGTCCCCCGGCGCCGCCCGCCGCGCCCGTGGCCCCGCCCGAGGTCGCGGATGCGCGCCGCCCGTCTCCCTCGTCCCCGCCCGTTGCCCGCTGATCCCGGTTCTCGCGTGCCATCAGGCGCCACTTCCCTTCGGCTTGAGGAGATGCCCGCGGTGTCGCCCGGACGCCGGGCGTGCTCCGGCGGCCTCGGTGCCGGCCGGACTCCCGGCCGCCGTCAGGTCCTCGAACAGGGCACGTGCGTGGACCAGCGCCTCCCGCAACTCCTCGGTGGAGGCGGATGCGGAGTGCACCGCACGGCGTACCGTGCGCAGGCCCTCCACATGGCTCGGGTGGTGCACCGACAGGGCGGCGAGCTGCTCCTCGCGCCGGTGGGGATCCGGGAAGCCCCGGGTCGCGGCGATCCGCGTGAGGAGCTCGTCGGCGTCGGCGACGGCCTGCCGCGGCGCGTCGACGAACCGCTCCTGGAGCATGGTCCATTGAGCGACGTAGTGCTCGCGGATCGCCGGCTCCAGCGGCAGAGGGCGGATGCCGCCGTGCCGCTCGACCCGCTCGCGCAGGTCGTGGTGGGCGGATTCGCTGTCGCCGCCGTGGCGTTCGAGGGTGCGGTCGTACTCGGGGCCGAAGCGCCGCTTGAGGGAGCGCGTGCCGCTGCCCTTGCCCCTGCGGGCCCGGAACAGGACACCGGCCGCCAGTAGCGCGGCGACCAGCACCGCGAGGATGAGAACTGCGGTCAGGGTCGACATGGTTGCCTTCCTGGACGGTGACTCCTGGCTGGCTGTTCGTCACTGCTTGCTGGGCACCCGTCGATTCGCCTTGCCGCTTGTCGGGCGGTCAAACCCGAAGCCCGCCGGTATCACCGATGCGGCGGGTCGAGGACCGCCGACGGGCACGGCCGGGACGGCACGGGGTAGGAGAGCGGCATGGACAGCTCCCTCTGGCTCATCGTGGCCGTGGTTCTCGTGCTCGTGGTCGCGGGATGCGCGGCCGTTCTGCTCGTACGCGTCTTCCGGGCGCGCAGACTGCTGCTCGACGCCGGTGTCCCGCTGCAGTCCAAGGCCTTGTTCTGGGCAGCGGTGGTCTACACGCTCTCGCCGATCGACCTGATCCCGGACCCGGTCTACCTGGACGACATCGGCGTACTCCTGATCGCCCTGCGGGCGCTGCAGGCGGCGGCCGCCAGGAGCGTCCCGGCCGCCGCCCTCAGGAAGGCAGGTTCTGTTCCGCCCAGACCACCTTCCCGGTGACGGTGCGGCAGGAACCCCATCGGCGGCACAGCATGTTGATGAGCTGGAGACCCCGTCCGCCCTCGTCGCTGAGGTCCGCGTGCTGGATCTGAGGCAGGTCGGGGCCCGTGTCCGAGACCTCTACGACAAGGCGCTCACCGCGCAGCAGCCGGAGGCGGCCGGGGCCGTTGCCGTACCGCAGGGCGTTGCCCACGAGTTCGGAGACGACGAGTTCGCAGACATCGGCGAGCTCCGTCAGGTCCCAGGCGGCGAGCTGCTCCGTGACCAGGCTCCGGGCGACGGACGCCGCGCGCCCTTCCTGCGGCAACTGCCACTCGCGCAGGTCGGCCGAGCCGGCCGAGGCTACCGAGGCTGCCGAGGCAGTGGTGGCGGCCGTGGCGGTGGTCGCGACGAGGAGCACCGCCTCGTCGAAACGGGAGGCGTCGGCGGGGGCACACCCGATCAGGCCGCCGCCTTCGAGAGCCTCGGGTGTCAGGCCGCGCGCCGCCGAGCGCAGACCGTCCAACTGGTGGTCCATGTCCGCGTGCCGGGATTTGACGAGACCGTCCGTGTACATGACCAGATGGCCGCCCGCAGGGACCTTCAGGCGGATCGGGTCGTACGGAATCACTCCCGCGCCGAGCGGCGCGCCGATGGGTACGTCCGCGAACTCGGCGGAGCCCCGTCCGTCGAGGAGCAGCGGGGGCAGGTGCCCGGCGCTGGCCAGCGTGTAGGTGGAGTCGGCCGGATCGAACACGGCACAGAGGAAGGTGGCGACCTGCTCGTCCTCCAGGTCGCGCGTGGCGAGGTCGAGCCGGGCCAGGACGCGCTCGGGAGCCATGTCCAGGGTCATCAGAGTGCGGGCCACCGTCCGCAGGCGTCCCATGGTGGCGGCCGCGGGCAGCCCGTGGCCCATGACGTCGCCCACCATGAGGGCCGTACGTCCGCCGGGCAGGGCCATGACGTCGTACCAGTCCCCGCCGACTCCGTGGTGGGCCGTCGAGGGCGCGTACTCGGCCTGCACGCGCAGCCCGGGCGTCACCGGGGTCACGCGCGGCAGCAGGGTGCGTTGCAACGAGACGACGTGCTCGCGCTCGCGCCCGTACAGCCGGGCGTTGTCGATGTAGACGGCGGCCTGGGAGGCCAGCTGTTCCGCCAGTGCGAGGTCGGTGGAGGAGAACGGTGGTCTGCCGGGGCCGCGGACGAAGTCCGCGCTGCCGAGCAGCAGCCCGCGGGCGATCAGCGGCACCGCGAGGTAGCTGTGCACTCCGGCGGCCCGCATCTTCGCCGCGGCGCTCTCCGTCGGCGCGACCTTGATGAAGTCCTCGTTCCTCATGCGGCTCACGAGCACCGGCCTGCCCTGCCGCAGGCAGTAGCGGTGGAGCAGCGTCTCGTGCGCCTCTTCGGCGCGGGCGGAGGTCTCGCCCACCGGAGTGGGCTCCAGGGAGGAAAGCTCCTCGACGGCGCACAGCGCGGTGGCTCGCATGAGCGGGACGCCCGTGCCCGTCCACCGTGAGCCCTCGTCGCCCCTCAGGACACTGTCCAGGATGTCGACGGCGGCGCCGTCGGCGAAGCCGGGCACGGTGAACTCGGCCAGCTCCTGGGCGGTGCGCTCGAGGTCGAGGGTGGTGCCGATCCGGGAGCCGGCGGAATTCAGCCAGGCCAGGCGACCACGTGTGGTGATCCGATCGAGGGAGACCTCACGGCTCCGTCCGAGCCGCCCGCGGGCGCCGGCCGAGCGGTGCACCGCGGCGCCCCTGCCGGCCGAGGCGCGGCCGGCCAGGCGCCGTCTCCCCTTGCCGCCGTTCAATCTTTCGGCCTCCAGACAGGAACTCGACCGCTGTTGGTGCCCAGCATGCACCTCTTCCCGGCCGATCGGGGCCGTGCCGACCGGGCAGCCGGCCAGGAATTCGGCCCATCCGGCGCGGAGGGCGGGAGGGTCGCGGTCCTCGGTGCGGAGGCGCGGCCACCGGAACGGGACCTCCGGCCCTCAGGCGGCGTGCGGTACGCGTCATGCGGCTGGCGTATCACCAGCATACGAAGAACCCCCTCGTCCCGCGCTCCCCGAAGAAGCCGTCCTGATGCCGCACCTGGGTGAAAGCGGCCCGGTCCCTTCTCCGCGTGGTCGACCCGGCACGGGGTGTAGCGGCGAGGATGGGCGGGCGGGCGTTCCGCCGGATCCCCCGCACCGCCGACCTCCTCAACTGGCCTGCCCCGTCGCCCCTTCGCGTGAGGAAGGGCGCTCTCTCGTTGGTAGCTTTGCTCCCCTTGCCTTCTTCGCTCTACGGGGGATCCATGAGCCAGCCTCAGTTCCAGTCGCCGCAGCCCAACCCGTACCAGCAGCAGCCCGGCCAACCGCCGATGCCGCCCGCGCATCCGCCGATGCAGCCCTGGCAGCAGCCTCAGCAGCAGCACATGCAGCAGATGCCGATGCAGCCCGGCCAGCCGTATCCGGCGTACGCCGCCCCGCTCGGGCAGCAGCCGAGGCGTGGCCACCCCGTCGGCGCCTTCTTCCTCGGGTTCCTCGCATCGGTCGTCGTATCGGTGATCTACAGCGTCGTCACGGTGGCCACCTACAAGGAACAGACGGCCGATACCGCCCTCACCCTCTACGTGCTCCACGGCCTCCTCAACGGAGCGGCGGTGGGCGCGGTGATCGGCCTGGTGGCCCGCCGCAGCACCGGCGCCCACATCAGCGGGTCCTTCATCGCCGCGCTCGGTGTCTTCTTCGGTTACACCAACGCCGTTCCGCTCATCATCGCCGACTCCCAAGGGGCCCCCGGCGTCCGGGACATGCTGGAGATCGACCCCTTGATTCCGGTCAAGTCCTGGTGGGGCGGTCAGAGCGACACCGAGTGGGTCTCCCTGCTCGGTCTCGCGGTCGCCGCAGGAGCGGCCTGGGGTCTCGCCCACGTCATCGGGAAGCGTCGCTGAGGAGCCGGGCGCTCGCTGCCGCGACGCTCCCGCGTTCAGGGGTGGTGATCGTTTGCTATAGCGTGTTCGCGTCAAAAGGACGCACGGCACACGCACTCACGGGGGCTCCCACATGACCTTTCCGCCGCAGCAAGGGCCCGGCCCGTACGGTCAGCCCGGCCCGTACGCACAGCAGCCGCCGCAGGGGTACCCGCCCCAGCCGGGGTACGGGTACCCGCAACAGCAGCAGCCGTACCCCCCGCAGCAGCACATGCAGATGCAGCCGCCGCCCCAACAGCAGCAGCCGCAGTGGACCGCACCTCCGCAGCAGCCGGCGCCACCGTCCCGGCGCGGGGGCATCGGCATCATGAAGATCCTCAAGGGCATCGCCGTCGTGGTCGTCCTCATCATGTGCGTGGTGGGCTACTTCGCGAGCCAGGACGACGCCGACCACGCGGAGGCCGGAGACTGCCTCAAGAACACCGGGTCCACGGTGACTCCTGAACTGCAGGTGGTGGAGTGCGGTGACACCACGGCCACGTACAAGGTGGTCGAGGTGATCCCCGACACGCTGGACACCACCAAGTGCGAGGGCAAGTCGGACGCCGGCTACCTCGAGGAGACCCGCGGTGGACGGCGCAGCTCGGGCAAGCAGTTCGTGCTCTGCCTCGACGAGCTCAAGAAGTAGCCGAGGCGGCGCACGCCCCGGGCGGAGCGGCCCGGGGCCTCCCCGTCCCGCGCTCCCGGAGGACACGGGCCTCCGGGAGCGCGGTGTTTTTGTGCCGTTTCGCGGGGAAGCCGAACCGCCATGGACCACTCTGAGGCACCCGTACTCGACGCACTGGCCGCGTACCACGCGGAGAACCAGATCCCTTTCACCCCGCCCGGCCACAAGCAGGGGCGCGGCGCGGACGCGCGCGTGCGCGCGGTTCTCGGCGACTCGGTCTTCCGGTCCGACATGCTGGCCACCAGTGGCCTGGACGACCGCACCTCGTCGAAGGGCGTCCTGTCCAGGGCCCAGGAACTGATGGCCGACGCCGTCGGGGCGGAACACACCTTCTTCTCGACCTGCGGCAGCTCCCTGTCGGTCAAGGCCGCCATGCTGTCCGTCGCCGGACCGCACGAGAAACTTCTCGTGGGACGGGACGCCCACAAATCCGTGGTGTCCGGACTCGTCCTCGCCGGCATCGTGCCGATCTGGGTGGACCCCCAGTGGGACGCCGAGCGCCATCTCGCCCACCCGCCGTCCGCCGACGCCTTCCGCGCGGCCTTCGCCGAGCACCCCGACGCGCGCGGCGCCCTGGTCACGACGCCGACACCGTACGGGACCTGCTCCGACCTGCCCGGTATCGCCGAGGCGTGCCATGAACACGGTGTGCCGCTGATCGTGGACGAGGCGTGGGGCGCCCATCTCCCGTTCCACCCGGATCTGCCGACCTGGGCCATGGACGCCGGTGCGGACGTGTGTGTCACGTCCGTGCACAAGATGGGTTCCGGTCTGGAACAGGGCTCGGTCTTCCACCTCCAGGGCGACCTGATCGAACCGGAGGTGCTCAAGAACCGCGAGGACCTCCTGGGCACCACCAGCCCCTCCGTGCTCGTCTACGCGGCACTCGACGGCTGGCGGCGTCAGATGGTGCAGCACGGGCACGCCCTGTACGACGACGCGCTGGCCCTGGCGAAGACCGTACGGACCCGGATCGCCGAGATCGACGGGCTCCATGTCCACGGGCGCGACGACTTCTGCGGCCCCGGCCGCGCGGCCGACCTCGACCCCCTCCAGGTCATCGTCGACACCAGCGCTCTCGGCACCACCGGCTACCGGATCGCCGACTGGATCCGGAAGCATCACCAGGTCAATATGCACCTCTCCGACCACCGCCGCACCAGCGCCCAGCTCACCCACGCCGACGACGACCGCACCACCGAGGCCCTGATCACCGCCCTGCGCGAGGTCGCCGACCATGCCGACGAACTGCGGCCCGCGCCCCAGGTGGAGGTCCCGGATCCGGCCGAACTCCGCCTGGAGCAGGTCATGCTGCCGCGTGACGCCTTCTTCGGGCGGGTCGAGCAGGTGCCGTGGGAGAAGGCCGTCGGCCGGGTCAGCGCCGAGATGCTCACGCCGTACCCGCCCGGTATCCCGGCCGTGCTTCCCGGCGAGAAGCTCAACTCGGCGGTTCTGCACTACCTGCGGAGCGGGGTGGACGCCGGCATGGTCGTACCGGACGCGGCGGACACGGAGGTCACGACCGTGCGGGTGACGGTCGAGGACTGATCACGGCTCCGCGACGGTCAGCTTGCACTGGCCGTCCTCGCAGGTGCGCTCCAGGCGGCCCCGCGAGACGGTCTGCATCAGGCCGATCGCCCAGCACATCGGACAGCCGCGCAGCGCCAGTACGCCGACCGGCAGGAGCAGCAGGCTGACCGGGCCGACGACCGGGATGAACGCGAACGAGCCGATCAGACTGCCGAAGCCGACCACGCCCCGGACCAGGTGGCGGGGCAGGGACGCACTCGCGAAGTCAGGGCCGTCGGCTTGGGTCGTTGTCCTCATGAGTGTCTCCAGGCGCGGATTCGGATGGGGCACGGAGGGACTGCTGCACCGCGGTACGGGCACGGTGCAGACGCGATTTCATCGCGGCGGTACTGAGGCCGAGGGCTTCGGCGGCCATGCGTCCGCTGTACCCCTGGATGTCCCGCATGATCAGCACGCGACGCTGCTCGTCCGGCAGAGCGGCGATGGCGGCCGCCACCTTGCCCGCCTCGATGCGCTGCAGCACCACGTCCTCGGCCGAGCGCACGGCGGCATCCGGCAGGGGTGCGTCAGCCCTCATCGTCCGCGCGCGCCGCAGGCACTCGTTGCGGACGATGCGAAACATCCACGACGCCAGCGCACCGGATGCCCGCAGCATCCCGATCTTGCGATAGAGGATGATCAGGGCTTCCTGCGCCGCGTCCTCGGCATCCTCGGGAGTGGCACAGAGCGAGCGGGCGAATCGCCGCACGTTCGGGTGCGAGCCCGACACCACCGCGGCGATCGAATCGACGTCGCCGCGCTGGGCGGCGACGATCAGCTGTTCACCGGGCCAGGACGAGTCAGCCACGGGCTTGCTTGCGCTTGCGCAGGACGAAGTAGCTGCACGTGCAGAGCAGCACGGCTCCGGCGGCGATGGCGATACCTACGATCATGAAGACCTCCTGATCCGGTCCGACGTCTGTCGGCACATGTATAGGAGGCACGGCCCCGCCAAAAGGATTCAGCTTACGTACGGAAAAGTTGAGGCGGGGGTCAGTCGACCGGCCACGTGTGCGCCGGGGCGTTCAGGTGCATGTACTCGATGTATTGCTGGGTCATCCGCCTCAGCGCCTGGTGGCGGTCCATGTGGACGTCGTCGTGGAGGTGGTGGAACATCTCGGACTGCCACACCGCGCCGTTACGGCCGCTGACGCACCGCTGTTCCGTGATGCCCAGCAGCGGCTCCCGCCAGGCCGCGTCCATGCCCAGTCGCTCCAGCCCGCGCTCAGCCAGCGGCAGGAGGCGGCGCAGCACCAGCTCCGTCACCGGGACCTCGCCCATCCCGGGCCAGTACAGCTGCGCGTCGATCCCGTGCCGGGCGGCGGCGTGCAGATTGTCCTCCGCGGCCGAGAACGACATCCGTGACCAGACGGGCCGGTCCTCGTCGACCAGGGCGCGGACCAGGCCGTAGTAGAAGGCACCGTTCGACAGCACGTCGGCCACCGTGGGCCCCGCGGGCAGCACCCGGTTCTCCACCCGCAGATGCGGGACGCCGTCGACGACGGCGTAGACGGGGCGGTTCCAGCGATAGACCGTCCCGTTGTGCAGGGTGAGTTCGGCAAGCCCCGGGGTTCCGCCGCGCTCGAGCGTCTCCTCCGGGTCCTCGTCGTCGCACAGCGGCAGCAGCGCGGGGAAGTACCGCGCGTTCTCCTCGAAGAGGTCGAAGACGGAGGTGATCCACCGTTCGCCGAACCAGACCCGGGGCCGTACCCCTTGGACCTTGATCTCGTCCGGCCGGGTGTCGGTGGCCTGCTCGAACAGCGGAATGCGCGTCTCTCGCCACAGCTCCTTGGCGAACAGGAACGGAGAGTTCGCCGCCAGGGCCACCTGCACCCCGGCGATGGCCTGCGCGGCGTTCCAGTAGTCCGCGAACTCGTCCGGCGAGACCTGCAGGTGGAACTGGGTGCTGGTGCACGCCGCCTCCGGCGTGATCGTGTCCGCGTAGGTCCGCAGTCGTTCCACCCCGTCCACCGCGATCAGCAGGTCTTCACCCCGGGCGGCGAAGATCTGCTCGTTCAGGAGGTGGTACCGCGGATTCTCCGACAGCGACGACGGGCCGGCGTCCTTCCGCTGCAGCGTCGGCAGAATGCCGATCATCACCAGATGCGCGCCGATCGCCGCCGCCTTCTCCTCGCCGTGATTGAGCGCGTCGCGGATCTCCTGCTCCCAGGAGTCGGGACCGCCCGCGGTGAGCCGCCGTGGCTCGATGTTGATCTCCAGGTTGAACCGGCCCAGCTCCGTCGACCAGGAGGGGTCCGCGATCGCCTCCAGGACGTCCGTGCTGCGCATCGTGGGGTCGGCGGCGGAGTCCACGAGGTTCAGTTCGATCTCCAGACCGACCTGTGGCCGCTCGAAGTCGAACCGCGACTCCCGCAGCATCCGCGCGAACACGTCGAGGCACGTGTGCATCTTGTTCCGGAACCGGCGACGGTCGTCACGGGTGAACTCCAGCGCCGGGACATCCCGTCCCATTCGGCCCTCCCGAGTCTCGTCGGCACGGCCCCTACCCCTTCAGCGTCCCACTCCACGGTCGGCTCCTCCACAGAAGCCCGTATCCGCGGGCCGGCGTGCCATACGGCTCGCTCACGTCACGCTCTGACCGGCGTCGCCGCCGCCGGCCGGGGCCGGTGACCCTTCGGGCGGTCTTGCCCGGAAGGGGTCCAGGCCCGCGGCGCGTTCGTGATGCGGCAGCCGCGACATCTTGGAGACCAGGGCCCACATCTCACGTTCGCGGGCCAGCTCGCCCGGCAGGAGGAGGCCGAGGGATTCGGCGAGCGGTTTGCGTCCGGTGTTCACCAGTGCCCTCACGGCCGCGGACCATTCGTCGGTCGCCGACACGGCCGCGCGGTACCACACCGGAATCAGCAGGGTCGGCACGGCGATGGCCGCGATCAGCAGCGGGACGTCGGGGCGAGCCGTGGTCAGGGCCACCGCCGCACAGAGGACGACCGCGCAGTGGCCGTAGAGCAGGGCCACGAAGAAGTCGACATTCGCGCGGGCGAGATCGACCTGTCTGCGGATCTGCTCCGGCGCGTTCCCGGCCAGTTCGTTCCACATCACCTGGGTGTCGAGACGGAACCGGTCGTAGCCGTACTCCTCGAACCGCCGGATCGCGTTGCCGAGGGTCGTCGGTGCCACCTGCGCGGGGTCGACCGGGTAGCGAGCGAGCCGTTCGCGGAGCAACGCGCGCTGTACAGCCGTACGCCGCCGGTCTCCGCGGGCGGCCCGGACGATCCGCGGGTCGGCTCGCAAGGAGGCCAACCGCTCGGTGTCGGCCGGTGTCAGCCGGCCCTCCCCCTCCTGGCGCTCCAGCCGCATCAGCGTGAGCCGGTCCTGCAGGTCCTGCTTGGCCCGCCGCCGACGGGCGCACCCGCGCGCGTAGAGCGCGCTCGGCCAGAGGACGTACCCCTCCAGCACGCGGTAGAGGGGGTTCTGCAGGGCGCTGAGCGCCAGCCCGAGGAGGACCGAGACGCTCAGCATGCCGACGGACAGGGGCGTGGCACCCGCCGACCACAGCTGCGTGGGCCAGCCGGTGCGCCGCAGGCTCGGCCAGACGGCCACGGCGAAGAGACTCACGTTCAACGCGGTCGGCAGGAGCCAGCCCACCAGCACCGTCCACGCTCCGCCGAGAGCGCTCCTGGCGATGTCACCCACGCGTCACCACTCGTCGTCATCGTCGCCGAAGGGCGGTCCGGGCGGTGTGCTCTCGGCCGTTCCGCCGGGCGGGGGCGGGGCTAGTGGGCCCGACGGGGGGCCCGGAGGCCACTCCGGCATCAACGCAGTGCCGGTGGCGGAGCGTACGGCGGACCGCAAAGCGGCCACGAACTCCTGGCACGAGGCGTAACGATCCTCAGGAGACTTGGCCAGCGCCTTGGCCATCACGGCATCGGCGCCGGGGGCGATCCCCGGGCGTGTCACGGAGAGCGGAGGCGGCGGGTCGTGCTGGTGCGCCCAGAGCAGCGCCATGCCCTCCTCGCGCTGGAACGGCGGCTTCCCGGCGAGGGATTCGTGGACGACGCAGGCCAGGCTGTACTGATCGCTCCGGCCGTCTCCGGGGCGCCCGGAGATGCGCTCAGGTGCGATGTACTCCAGGGTCCCCAGGAATTCGCCGCCCGCGGGCTTCGCCAGCCCGAAGTCCGTCACGTACGCGAAGAAGGGACCCTCCCTGTCATTGCCCCCCGTGACCAGGATGCTGCCGGGCTTCACGTCCCCGTGGACGACACCGTGCTCGTGCGCCGCGTCGAGCGCCGACGCCGCTTGCGCGGCGATACGCAGCGCGGGAGACACGGGCAGCGGCCCCTCCCGGTTCAGGAGAGTCCCCAGATCCGGCCCGGGGACGTAGCGCATGGCGATGTACAGGAGACCGTCGGCCTCCCCCGCGTCGAAGATCGACACGATGTGCGGGTGATCGATCGCGGCGACGATCCGTGAGTCGTGGGCGAGACGTCGACGGAACTCCTGCTCCCGCGCCAGCTCGGGTGCGAACACCTTCAGCGCCACCACCCGGTCGAGCCCCAGGTCCTTCGCGAGGTAGACGACCGCCATCGCCCCACGGCCGATCTCGCGCTCCACCTCGTAGCCCGCGATCTGTGCCCCAGTCAATCAGCCACCACCCTCATGCCGGAGGCCGCTTCCGGATCGCCTCGGAGATCGTCACCGCAGCACCGAAAGACCGTCTGGGGGGAGGCGACGTGCCCGCTGAGTCGCTCCTTCGCCCCGAAATCTAGCCACCTGGGCTAATTTCCTTGATCGCGCCTTGCTCGCGAACAGCGGACGGCCGCCTTCCCCGGCAGTGAAGCAGCGGATAATGGCGCCCCGGGGCTGCGTCGCGAGCGTGCGCGGTCGCGCCCCGTCCGACCGACCCCGACCGACCGCGACCGACCCGGAGACCAAGACCGATGACGCTGAAAGAGGGCCAGCGGGTACGACTGGCGGCGGACCTCACTCTGGCGGAGCTCGCCGCTCCGGCCGACGAATCCCCGACCTCGCCGGAGAGGGGCAGCGGGGCGGGGTTCCTGGCCCTGGCAGCGGGCGTCGAGGGCACCGTCGAGCGGGTGAGCGAGCACCGGCATCAGAGCCAGGAGATACGGGAGTACGAGCGGCTCACGTCCCTCCTCGACGACTTCGGCCACCAGATGCCACCTGGCAGCAGGAGACAACTCGAGGAGCAGATCGGCTCACTGGAACCCGCGTGGACCGCCTACCAGGAACGGAAGCTCCGTGTGACGGTCCGCGTCCGCCTCGACAACGGGTTCGTCCTCGACGGCGCCCCCGGAGACTTCTTCATCGCAGAGGGATGACGTTCTACCGGTCCGCGCTGGGCACGGCGAGAGGATCACCGGGAGCCTTCTTCTTCGCCTCTTCCATCCGCTCGCCGAGTTCGGTGAGGCGCTTGCGGCCCATGGCCTTGCGGACGGCCGGGAACCAGTCCTGTTCCTCTTCCTCGACGTGGTGGCGCACGTTCTCCATGAGGACCGACATCTTGGCGTCGAAGCGCTCGTCGCTCGCATCGAGTCCCTTGAGCTCGGAGAGCATCCACAGCACGACGTGGTGCTCCTCGACGCTCTCCAGGACATGGTCCTTGGTGTCGGGGGCGGCCTCCCGGGCGGCGGGGTAGAAGATCTTCTCCTCGATCCAGGCGTGGGTGGTGAGCTCCTCGATCACCTGGTCGGCGATCTTCCGCTTCTCGGCGTGCGCGTTCTCGCCGGCCTTCTCGAACTTCTTGAACAGCTTCTCCACGGTCTTGTGGTCGTCCTTGAGCAGCACGATTCCGTCCACAGGGCCTCTCCCTCCGCAGTGCCTTCGCGAGCTGTGACGACAGCCCGTGAGCCATGTACCCCCTGCCTGGCGCATCACCACGGTCGCTGCTCGCTTGCCCCCGGAAGGGCGACCGCGTCTGAGCCGTACGCACCCTGCCCGGCCGGAGAATAGCGCCACAAAGGACGGGTAAGCATGCCTTTGCCCAGGAATATCCGAACCCGAGGAGCTGACCGTGGCCGGCCTCGACGCCTTCACCGAGGTGCTCGACTACCCGATGTACGTCGTGACGACGGCGACCGACGGTCAGCGGGCGGGCTGCCTGGTGGGATTCGCCTCGCAGTGCTCCATCGACCCGCCCCGCTTCATGGTGTGGCTCTCCACCGCCAACCGCACCTACCGCGTCGCACGCGGTGCCTCCCACCTCGCGGTGCACACCCTGCGGCGCGACCAGAAGCGGACGGCCGAGCTGTTCGGAGGGCGGACCGGCGACGACATCGACAAATTCGGCCGGGTGGCCTGGCAGTCGGGGCAGGGCGGGGCGCCCGTGCTGTCCGACTGCTGTGCCTGGCTCGTGGGCCGGGTGCAGGACGTCGTCGACGGCGGGGACCACGTCGGCTTCCTGCTCGCCCCCGTCGCCCAGAGCCGGCCCGACGCGGCCCGACCGCCGCTCCTCCGGTTCAGTGACGTCGCGGACCTCTCCCCCGGACATCCGGCCTGAGGTCGGGCGACCGATCGACCCCCCACTGATCGGACCGGGACCGATCGACCCCGCTGAGACGGTGCCCCGCCTCCGGAGGCCGCGAACAGCGGAGACGCCTACTCTGAAACTGAAGCGTTAATGGCAGACCCGGAGGGCACCATGATCGTCCTCGGCATCATCTTGCTTGTGATCGGCTTCGTAGTGGGCATCAACATTCTCTGGACCATCGGGCTGATCCTCGTGGTCCTCGGCGCCATCCTCTGGATCCTGGGGGCGGTCGGTCGCGGAGTCGGCGGACGCCGGCACTACTGGTAGACGGTCGCGGGCGGCACTGCGGCACGGGCGGGCGGGCGAGGCGTCGCCCGGCCCTCGCGCCGCGGCCGCCTCGCCGTGCCAGGGCTCAGGCTTGGCTGCCGACGCACAGGGCAGGCGGGACACATGACTGTGCCCAAGTCCATCGCCCTGGTCCTCGACTCCACCGATCCCGAACCCCTGGCGCGTTTCTACGCGGCCCTCCTCGGCGCCACCGTCGAGCCCGACGGGAGCGACCCCGACCTGCTGCTCGTCTCCGGCCCTTCCGGCGTCGCGCTGGGGGTCCGCCGCGACCTCGGGCAGGCGCCGCCGAGCTGGCCCCGCCCCGAGGACTCCCAGCAGGCACACCTGCGGATCCTCGTACCCCCGCACGCTCTCGACGAGGCGGAACGCGAGGCCGTCTCCCTCGGTGCACGACCCGTCGCGGCCGTGCGCGACGGCACCCGGACCGACCTGCGGACGGACCTGCGTCGCTACACGGACCCGGCCGGCCACTCATTCGTCCTGGCCACGGCCTCCCCCGCCGAGAACAGCCCGCCTCCGCCTCGCCCGCGGCAGCCCTGAAGGCGCGGGCGACAGCGTGACGCCCCTGCCTCCTCGGCGAGGAGGCGGGGCGCTCGGCTCGACGCCGCGATCTCTCGTCAGGACTTCTTCTTCTTGTCCCGGTCCAGGGAGTCGCGGACGCCTGCGGCACGCTCACGTGCAGTGTCGCCCGACTCCTTGGCCTTGCCCTTCATCTGGTCCGTCTTGCCCTCCGCCTCCATGCGCTTGTTGCCCATGGCCTTTCCGGCGGCCTCCTTCATCTTGCCCTTCGCCTTGTCCGTACCCTTACCAGCCATGACGGGTTTGCCCCTTTCCTGTGGATTGGTTCCAGGGCCACGGTAGGCACACTCGCGGCATCCCGCCCGTCGACGGACCCCTCCCCCAAGCAGCCGGGGCGCTCCTCACGCGGAGATCGCCGTCCGGGTCCGGCGAGCCTCGGTAGGGCCCGGGCCGCGGTGCGAGGAGCACCGCGAGCCCCGGGCGTCCCGGCACGCGCGGGCCAACGCCCCGTTCGTTCCCTGGAGTTGGCATGCAGCGCGGCTTTCTTCCCCGCTCGGAGCGTGCCTGCCGCCGATGCGGGCAGGCGAGGACCTACGCATCCGACACACAGGTACGGACGAAGCGGAGAAGAAGGAGGGTCTCCCCGTGGAAATCTCGGGCATCATCAGCGCGCTGGTCATTGGAGTGATCATCGGTCTCCTCGGTCGGCTGGTCCTGCCGGGGCGGCAGCACATCGGGCTGCTGTGGACCATCGTGGTCGGCATCGCGGCAGCCCTGGTGGGGACGGTGATCGCCCGCGCGATGGGGCTCGCCGACACCGATGGCGTGGACTGGATGGAGTGGGCGGTGCAGATCGCCCTGGCGGCGCTCGGCGTGGCCGCGCTCTCCAAGGCCAAGGGCCTGCGGTGACGCGCCCCGCTGGGCCGTTCCGCCGGATCCGGCTTGCCGCACAAGGAGTTTGAGTCCGCAACGGACGGTCATACGCGCCAGGAGGAAAACAATGGCCGACACATCCGAGCACGGTACGGAGAGGCCGGACCAGAGCAAGCCGCTCCACGTCGCCGGCGCGATCCGGGCGGCGACGGAGCAGCTGACGGAACTGCTGGCTCAGCCGGTCGAGGCGGTCAGCGCCTGTGAGCGCCATGAGAACGGCGGGAGCAGCGTCTGGCGGCTGTCGGTCGAAGTCCTCGAACTGCCCAGGGTCCCGGACACGATGAGCCTCCTTGCCTCGTACGAGGTGGAGGTCGACGACCACGGCGTCCTCATCGGCTACCGGCGCGCCCGGCGATACGAGAGGGGCCGCGTGGACCGCCGCTGACCGAGCGGTGTCCCGGCCCACGTCCCCGCGGCAAGACCCAACACGACGAAAGGGACCGGAAAACCATGACTGTCGTTCCTGCCCAACCCGCGCCCGCCGCCTCCGGAGGCGGCGGCTCCAGCGGCCTGTACGACGTCCTCGAACTGGTACTGGACCGCGGCCTGGTGATCGACGCGTTCGTGCGGGTCTCCCTGGTCGGCATCGAGATCCTGAAGATCGACATACGGGTCGTCGTCGCCAGTGTGGACACCTATCTGAGGTTCGCCGAAGCCTGCAACCGGCTCGACCTGGAGGCAGGCCCGCGCAAGAACCCGGGCCTGCCCGAACTCGTCGGCGAAGCGACCGAGTCGGGCGCGCAGCACAAGACGAAGGGCGCTCTGAGCGGCGCCGCCCAGACCATCTCCGACGCCTTCCACCAGGTGCGCGGCGACGACTCCGAGGAGAAGGAAGAAGCGGCCCCGGCCAAGTCCCGGAGGCGTACCAGCACCCGCGGGGAGGAGAAGGAATGAGCACCTACGTCTACGGCATCACCCGCGCCGATCAGCGGCTGCCGGAAGGAGCCGAGGGCATCGGCGAGCCGCCGATGCCGGTGAGGACCGTCCGCAGTGGCGACCTTGTGGCGCTGGTGAGCGACGCACCGACGGAGCTGAAGCCCAAGCGGCGCGACCTGCTGGCCCACCAAAGGGTGGTGATCGGCGCCGCGACCGAAGGGCCCGTGCTTCCGCTCAGGTTCGGCGGGGTCTCCCCCGACGACGACACCGTCGCCTCGATTCTCGAGGAACACCACGACCGCTACCTGGGGTGCCTCGAAACGCTCGAGGGCAAGGACGAGTTCAACGTGAAGGCGTCCCACCAGGAGGAAGCCGTGCTGTCCGCCGTGCTGTCCGCGGACCCCGATCTCCTGGCGCGGTACTCCGCCAACCGCGCGGCGGGTGGCGGCGACCAGGCGGAGAAGCTGGCGTTCGGCGAGGCGGTGGCCCGTGCGGTCGCCGAGCGGGAGAAGGTCGACGCCGCTCTCGTCGAGCAGACGCTCGCTCCTTACGCGGCCGGCACGCGCCAGGGCCCGGAGGGCACCGGATGGCTGGCCAACCTGTCGTTCCTGGTGGAACGGGAACGACGGGAGGAGTTCCTGGAGGCCGTCCGGCGCCTGCACGAGGAACACGAGCACCTCCAGGTGCAGGTGACGGGCCCCCTGCCGGCGTACAGCTTCGTGACGACGGGCTGAGCGCCATGGGTCTGCTCAAGGAGGTACTGCTGCTGCCGGCCGCGCCGATCAGGGGCACCGCGTGGGTGCTCGAACAGGTCGTCGCCGAGGCGGAGCGGCAGTACTACGACCCGGCCGTGATCCATCGGGAGCTGGCGCGACTCGTCGCCGCGTACGAAGCGGGCGAGATGGACGCGGCCGAGTTCGACCGTCGGGAGGACGACCTGCTGGCCAGGCTGGAGAACGCGGCCCGGGCGGGCCGGGCGGGCCAGGCCGGCGGCGGATGGGGGGCCGGACCGTGACGGTGCCCTCGGGCCTCCCCCGCCCCTACGAGGACCACTCCGGTGGCAACCTCGCCGACATCCTCGAACGCGTTCTCGACAAGGGCGTCGTGATCGCCGGGGACATCCGCGTCAACCTCCTCGACATCGAACTGCTCACCATCAAACTGCGCCTCGTCGTCGCCTCCGTCGAACGGGCGAAGGAGATGGGGATCGACTGGTGGGAGCGGGATCCGGCGCTCTCGTCCCGGGCCCGGCAGGGCGAGCTGGGGCGGGAGAACGAGGAACTGCGCCGCCGTGTCGCCGAGTTGGAAGCCAGGACGGAGACATGATCCCGGAACCCCTGCTGTACGTGTACGGCGTCCTCCCCTCCTCCCCCGCGTCGTCCCTGCCGCTCACACCGGACGAGCTTCCCGACGCCCCGCTCGGCTCGGGACTCGCGCTGGTCGAGCACCGGGGGCTCACCGCCGTCGTCGAGCCCGTCGACGCGCGCGAGTTCGACGAGAGCCCGCTGCGGGAGCACCTGGAGGACCTCGACTGGCTGGCGTCGGTCGCCCGCGCCCACCACCGTGTGGTGGACGCGGTCGGAAGCCGTGCCACCACCGTCCCGATGCGGCTGGCGACCGTCTGCCGTGGCGAGGCGGGCGTGCGCCGGCTGCTGGACAGGGGTCACGACCGGATCCGCGCGAGCCTCGACCGCGTCGCCGGCAAGGAGGAGTGGGGCGTCAAGCTGTACGTGGACGACGACGCGGTCCGGTCCGAGCCGTCCGAGCCGTCCGGCCTGTCAGCCGGCACCGGTCCGAAGGGGCCGGGCGGCTCGGCGGGATCGGCGGGCTCGGCACGCGCCGGTGACTCCGCGGGGCGTGACTATCTGCGTCGGCGCCTGGGCGACCGCAAGGCCCGCCAGGACCGCTCCGTACAGGTGGCCGAGACCTCGGAGCGACTGCATGCCTTGCTCGCGGCCCGCACGACCGACGCCGTACGGCAGCCGCCGCAGGACGCGCGACTCTCCCGCGCTCCCGGCCGGAACGTGCTCAACGCCGCCTACCTCGTCCCGGTCGAGGGACGACAGGCCTTCCTGGACGCCATACCCGCGCCGGACGGCCTCCCCGGCGGCGTGCGCGTGGACGTGACCGGCCCCTGGGTGCCGTACTCCTTCACCCAGAGCGCCCCCGAACCGGACACGCCCCGATGACGGGCCGCGATGCGGCGCGGCGGGATCCGGCGGCGGTCCGCGGCGAGGAGATCGCCCTCGTCGACCTCCTGGACCGGCTCCTGGCGGGCGGTGTGGTCGTGGGCGGAGACCTCACCCTGCGCATCGCCGACATCGACCTCGTACGCGTCGACTTGAAGGCGCTCATCAGCTCCGTCGGCGACTCCGTACCGTCCCCGTGGAACCAGGTGGAGCCATGACGTCACCACGCCCGAGTCACTGCTCCTGCCCATGCTCCTGTGCCGGTCCTGGCAGCGGTACAGGTGCCAGGACCGGTCCTGCGCCCCGCGCCCGTCGGGTCGAACTCGACCCCGACACCGTCGAACGGGACCTGGCGCGCCTGGTGTTGACCGTCATCGAGCTGCTGCGGCAGCTGATGGAGCGCCAGGCGCTGCGCCGAGTCGAGGTCGGCGACCTCACCGAGGAGCAGGAGGAGCGACTGGGACTGACCCTGATGCTCCTCGAAGACCGGATGGGCGTCCTCCGGGACCGGTTCGGCCTGGAACCGGACGATCTCAACATCGACCTGGGCCCTTTGGGCAAACTGCTCTGAACGGAGTTTGACATGACAGAACGGGAACAGAAGCGAAGCATGAGTGCTTCCGAGAAGACCACCAACAGCAATACCCGTAGCGGCGGTTCGCGTGCCGGCTCCAACGGTTCCGGCACCCGGGAGCGAACCACCCGTGGTACCGACAACGCCACGAAGGCCGTGTCGGACGCCAAGGACGAGACGGCCACGATGCTGTCCGCGCTTCCCGCCCCGGTGGCGGAGAAGACACTGGCCGCCGCCCAGGCCGTACGCGGGGTCGTGGGCCCCAGCGGATGGCTGTGGGGCGCCCTGCGCGCCCGCAAGGCCCTCGCCGGCGGAACGGTGGCGAGTACGGCCGCGCTGGCCACCGGGGCCTATGCCCTCGGGCGGCGCGCGGGCCTGCGCCGCCGCGGCCCGATCTCCCGGCTCACCGGGGGCAGGATCTGAGAAGCAGGGACTCCGTGACCGTACGGAGTACGACAGCGACGGAGACAGCAATGGAGAGCTGGCGCCGCTTGGCGGCCTGCCGGACCGCAGACCCCGATCTCTTCTTCCCCGTGGGAACCGGCGCACCCGCGCTGGAACAGGCCGAGGACGCGAAGCGCGTCTGCCAGGGCTGCCCGGTGCGGGAGGAGTGCCTGCGCTGGGCCATGGAGGACTCACGTCAGGTGACGGGGGTCTGGGGCGGCCTGCGCGAGGACGAGCGGCGGTCCCTGAGACGGCGATGGAGCCGCCGGGGGAACGGCAGCGCCTGAAGCGCACCGGCCACGGCGCCGGCTCCGGCCCCCGCGGACGACCGCTCACCGACGGCCGTCGTCACCCCACCGTGAGGAGGGTGACGACGGCCGCGGCGTGCCTTCGGTGCGGCCGCCGGGGTCCCCCGGACGGCGCGTTTGAGGCGGCCGGGACGGGACACACGCAGAGCGCACCACAGCGCCCGTCGGCTGTGCGGCCGCGAGGCGTTCCGAGTCACAGAAAGGCGATCATGATCACCTCCACCCTGGCAGCAGCCACATCCGCTCTCACGCCCGGGCCCGCTCTCGCGTCGGCCGGATCCAACGCTGTGTTGTTCGCCGTACTCATCGGCGTGGTGGTCGTCGCCGTTCTCCTCGGCGCGTTCTGGTGGGGCAGTCGCCGCGCCGCGCGCCGGCGCCGCCCTGTCGGTGACCCCACGCAGGGGAGCACCCAGCACGGCCGCGACTCGTGGACCACACCCGACGACGACCCGGGCCTCGGGGACTCCCGCCGCTGAAACGTCACACCGCCGTGCGAGTCCCCCTTTCGGCCCGCCTCCCCTCCACCCCACGCCACCGGGCGCACCGGTAGGCGCGGGCCCCGCTCCTCCCGTCGCACGCACCCCGTACTCTCGGGTCGGAAAGAACGAGAAACGCAGGGAAGCGACGATGACCGATCCGTCCGGCCAGGAGACGGTGCCCCGCGTGGGCGAACAGCCCCGGGCGGCGGCGACGACACGGGTGTTCATCGCCCTCGCGCCGCCCGACGAGGCGAAGGACGAGCTGGCGCGGGCGCTGAGCCCCGCGTACGAGGCGTATCCGCGTATGCGGTGGAACCGCGTCGAGGACTGGCACATCACCCTGGCGTTCCTGGGAGAGCTCCCCGTCACGGCGGTGCCGTCGCTGCAGCCGGCCCTCGCCCGCCTGGCGGCGGCGCGTCCGCCCCTGGAACTGGCGCTGCGCGGCAGCGGGCATTTCGACGAGCGGGTGCTGTGGAGCGGGATCGACGGGGACCTGGAGGGGCTGCACTCCCTCGCCACCGAGGTGCGCGCCGTCGTCGAGGAGTGCGGTGTGCCCTTCGCCGGCCGTCCCCTGCGGCCGCATCTCACCCTGGCCCGCGCGCGCCGCGACGACACGGCGTGCGTGGTGGCGGCCGCCGCCGCTCTCGCCGGATTCACCGGCCGGCCGTGGCGGGCGGCGCGCCTGCATCTGGTCGGCAGCAACTTCGGCCGTGGGCCGGGGCCGATCCGCTACCGCGACATCACGTCGTGGGGTTTCGCGGAGCGCTGACGGGAGCGCCCGGTCACCCGATCCGCGGGCAGAAGAACCAGCGCCCCGCCGCGTCACGGCCCCTGGATACGCCGGAAGGGATGCTCGGCCTCCAGGGCGAACGCGACTTCCAGCAGCGTCCGTTCGCTGCCGGGGCGGCCGGAGAACATGACGCCGACGGGAAGCCCGTCCTCGGTCGCGCTCGGGGCGGGCACCGAGATCGACGGTGTGCCGACGACATTGTTGATCGGCGTGAACGCCACGTACGCCAGGATCCGTTCGATCAGCGTCGGATACGGAACGGCGGGGCTGAGGTGACCGATCGGCGGCGTGGTGTGGGCCAGTACGGGGGACAGGATGAGGTCGAGCCCGCGGAACGCCGCCGCGTACGCCTCCCTCGTACGCCTGAGTCTGCGCAGCACGCCCGGTGTGCGCCGCCAGTTCTCGACGTACGCGTCGCGCAGTCCCCGGCTGAGGCCGTCCATGCGGCGCCGGTCGAAGTCGCCTCCGAGGGTCCGGCCCGTGGCGCCGATGAGGAACGACAGCAGTCCCCAGTAGGTCAGGAAGTCGTCGGTGAAGCGGGGGTCGATGGCCAGCTCCACCGGTTCCACGGTGTGGCCGAGCCGTTCGAGCGTGGCCACGGTCTCCGTGACGGCCGCCCGGGTGGCCGGGTCGGAGGGGACGCCGTTCGGCGAGTCCAGCAGGAATCCGACGCGCAGGCGCCGATCCGAGGGGCCCTCGACAAGTCCCAGGGGCGGCAGCTTCGGATTGCGCCAGTACGTCTCGGCGGCGGCGAGGAACGCGGCGGTGTCCCGTACGGAACGGCTCAGGACGCCGTCGGAGACGATGTCGAGCGGCAGTTGACGGCTCTGGGCGTTGGCCACGACCCGGCCGCGGGTCGGCTTGAGACCGACGAGTCCGCAGCAGGCGGCGGGGATCCGGATGGAGCCACCGCCGTCGTTGGCGTGCGCGATCGGCACCGCCCCGGCGGCGACGAGCGCCGCGCTGCCTCCCGATGAACCACCCGCCGAATGTCCCGTGTTCCACGGGTTGCGTACGGGCTCGGCGCCCTCGTACTCCGTGGTCGGGCTGAACCCGAACTCGGGCAGCCGGGTCTTGCCCAGCACCGTGACGCCGCTGCTCAGGAACTGCCGGGCGAAGGGCGCGTGCCGCCGGGCCGGTGCCCGTGGGGTGAAGGCCGCGCTGCCGTGGCCGGTGGGGAGTCCTCGGTACTCGGTGTTGTCCTTGACGAAGGTCGGCACTCCCGCGAAGGCACCGCCCGCTCCGGTGGCGGCCGTTCCCGTGGCCGCCATCGGGACCTCGGCGTACGCCTGGACCGCGTGGAGCCGTTCCTCGACCGCCCGTACCCGCTCCGCCGCGTCCCTGGCGGCCTCGGCGGCACCGACCTCACCCCGCCGGATCGCCGCGGCGAGACCGACGGCGTCGTGCTCTCCCAGGGCGTCGTCCCGGAAGGCGTGCACCCTGGTCCGTTCCTCGAAAGTCGTCACCGCTACCTCAGCCCCGGCCGTACGGATGGTGCCGCCATCATTCCTTACCGGCAGGTAACACGCGAGGGTTCAGCGGCTGCGCGATGTCGCGAGACCGGAATCCCCGCGCTTCAAACTGGTGATCGAAATCGGGCCCGGGTGTGGCTATGATCGTCCGCAGCAAGGCCGTAGCGCAGAGGTCGTCGCGCCCACGCATCGAGCTGGAGGACGTCGGTTCGAATCCGACCGGTCTTGCGCCTACGTGAAGTCGACGCGGACGCCGGGCCCCGGCGAAGGACCGGTGGAGTGGTGATGGACCAGCCGACAACGCCCGTACGCTGCCCCGCGATCGAGCACCCGGATCTGCCACTCGCCGATCCGGCGGAGCTCGGTCCGCTGATGGCCCGCCTCACGGACGCGCGGCCCGTCGGCGACGACGAGACCTTCCCGCTCGGCACCCTGCGCGCCGACGGCCGGGTGGACCTGTGCAAGCAGGGTCTCGGCCCCGACGGCGCCGCCCGGCTGCTGCCCGTCGCCACCGCGTCCCCGCACGCCGCCCACCTGCTCCTCGGCACCAACTCCCTCGGTGACGAAGGTGCCCGGTCGGTCGCCGACGCCCTGGCCGCGGCGCGGGACGCCGGCGCCTCCCACGGGATCCACACCCTCTACCTCGGCTGCAACCGCATCGGGCCCGCCGGTGTGACCGCCCTCGCCGAGGCCCTCGCCGACGACACAACGCTCCGCGCCCTGTGGCTGAAGCGGAACCCCGTCCGGGAGGCCGGTGCCCGCACCGTCGCCGGGCTGCTGCGCCGTAACACGTCCCTGCGCACCCTCGACCTCGTCAACTCCGGCATCGGCCCCGCGGGCGTACGGGTGCTCCTCGACGCCCTCCTGGATCGCGGAGCCCCGCTCGAACGGCTCTTCCTCGGCGGCAACGGCCTGACCGCCGCCGACGCGCCGCTGCTCGCCGCCCTCGTCCGCGACGCGGGCGTCCGCGAGCTCTATCTGACGGCCAACCACCTCGGGGACGAGGGCACCGCCGTCCTGGCCGCCGCGACCGACCCCGCGCGGCCCGTACGGCTCGGCCTCGGCGGCAACGGCATCGGCCCGGCGGGCGCGCGTGCCCTCGCCGACGCCCTCGACGGCATCGAGACCCTCGACCTCGGCCGCGCCATGTCCGAGCGCAGCCTCGGCTCCCCCGGCAACGCCACCGGAGACGACGGTGCCGGGGCCCTGGCCGCCGCCCTGCCCGGCAGCCCGCTGCGTCGCCTGGAACTGCGCCACACGGGCATCACCGGCCGTGGTGCGAAGAGTCTGCTCGCCGCGCTGCCCGAGGGGCACCGCCTCGAGTACGTGGGTCTCGGCCCCGGCCTGCCCCGCCGCGTCAAGCGGTCCTTCGCCGAGCGGCTGCGCCCCGTCCGGCCGACCCACCCCGATCTGCGCGCGATCGGCAGCGTGTACCGATGAGCCCGCGTCCGGCGCCGCCCCACCCCCTCCCGCCCGCCGCGCTCCCGCCCGCCGACGCCGCCGTCTGGGCCCGCGTCCGCCGCTACGCCGTTCCCCGCTGGATGATCGAACGCGCCACGGAAGCCCGCCTGGCCGGTGACTGGCGGGCCGCGTGCGCCGCGGCCGCGGTGGACGTCCCGGACGGCCTCGACCCGGAGCGGATCGCCGACCGGTACGGCCCCGACGTGGCGGCCCGGGTGGCCGACGACCTCCGTCACCTGGCCCCGGACCTGCTGCGCTGGCACCTGCCGCGCGTCCTCGGCGGCCACACCACGATCACCCCCGGCCGGCGCGTCGTTCTCGCCTCGTACGGGAGCACGGGCCCCGTGCTCTCGCTCACCACCTCCCCGATGCTGGAGGGACCCCAGCGGCTCCTCCTGCACTTCGGCCCGGCCCGCGCTCCCGCCCTCGACAAGCTCCACGGCCTGACGTACGCCACCGAGGACTGGACCGCCGCGCGCCGCTTCTGGGACGCCCGCCGCACCGGCGAACTGCGGTACAGCGCGGGGCCCTCCGCCTCCGGCCGGCTGCCGTTCCTCCATCCGGACGGCACGCCGCTCACCGCCGAGGAACTGCCCACCGAGGACCCGGGGACCGCCGACCCGGCCGCCCTCGCCGAGTGGGTCGCCGTTCTCCAGGCCCGCGGCGCCCATGTCGAGGCGTACGCCGCCGCCGGACTCGAGCTCGACCTCACCTCCCCGCCGCAGGGCCGACGCTCCTACCGGCCGCTCGACGTCGCCGAACTCCTCGGGTACATCGCGCCCGACCTCACGCGTCTGGCCCCCGAGATCCGCCGGCTGGGGCTCGCCGGACGTGGCACGCGTTTCCGCGTCCCCGTGGAGTGGCGCGGCCACCTGCTGGTCGAGCGCGACCCCGCGGACGCCGACGAGACCCGGGCGCACGTCGCCGGCCGCGAGCGCTACCAGGAGGAGGACGCTCCCCTGCTGCCCGCATACGCCTGGCAGCGACTGCCCGACATCGGTCTGCTCCGTGCGGGCCGGATCCGGCCGGAGGACCTGCACCCGCTGGTCACCGCGGCCCTGTTCCCGCACGCCGGATCCGTCGCCGGCCCGGCCGGACCGAAGGCGCCCGGGCCGAAGGCGCCCGCGCCGGTCCGCGTCCGCTGCGGCGGCGCGTGGCACGAGGTCGTGTCGAGGAACGGCGTGCTCGACATCCCGCACACCGAACAGGAGCGGCAGCGCGAACTCGCCCTGCGCGCCTTCGGTGGAACCGTCACCGGCTGCTTCGCCACCCAGCACGCCTGGACCAGCGGCGAGGGACGGCTGCCGCGCGCCCTGCGGGAGGAGCGGCGGGAGCTGTTCCAGCACGTGCAGCACGGAGACGCCCCCGGCGTGCTGGCGCTGCTCGACGCGGGGACGGACCCACACGTCCGCGACCGCATGGGACGCGGCCTGCTGCACGTCCTCCACCTGCTCGACCACCGGGAGTTGCTGCCCCGCCTGCTGGCCGCCGGGCTCGACCTGGAGGCCAAGGACAGGACGGACCGCACACCGCTCCAGAGCGCCGTCCACTGCGGAGGGTCCGCCGCCCTGGTCAGGGATCTCCTCGACGCCGGCGCCAGGATCGACGTGACCGACGAGATGGAGCTCTCCCTCGCCCAGGTGATCCGCCGTTACGAACGGACGGATTTGATGTTCCTGCGCCGCCGCGTGCTGAAGGAGCACCCCGGCATCGGCTCCGAGTGGTTCGACGACCACATGAGCGAGCGGGACGAGGAGCCCGACTGGGACGAGGACGAGGAGCCCGGCCGGGACGAGGACGAAGAGCTGCCCGCAGACGAGGACATTCCCGCATGACCGGTTCCCCTTCCGTTCCCCCGGTCCTCGCGGCGGCCGACGCCCTCAACGCCCGTCTGCGCGTCACCCGGAGCGAACCCGCCGGCAACCCCCAGCTGGAGGCCCTCGCCCTGGCCGTGACGGCGAACCAGCCCGTGCTGCTGTGGGGCGAGCCCGGCATCGGCAAGTCCGCCGGCATGGAACAGCTCGCCGCCGCCCTCGGCGTCCACCTGGAGACGGTCGTCGCCAGCGTCCACGAGCCGTCCGACTTCGCCGGGCTGCCGATCGTCGGCGACGACCCGGCCGCCTCGGGCGTTCCGATGGCCCCGCCGGACTGGGCCGTCCGGCTCGCGCGCACCGGGCACGGGCTGCTGTTCTTCGACGAGTTGTCGTCGGCGCCGCCCGCCGTACAGGCCGCCCTGCTGCGGGTGGTCCTCGAGCGCAGGGTCGGCAGCCTGGCCCTGCCGGAGTCGGTACGGATCGTCGCCGCCGCCAACCCGCCTTCCAGCGCGGCCGACGGCTGGCACCTCAGCCCGCCGCTCGCGAACCGCTTCGTCCACCTCGACTGGACGCACGACCCGCGCACCGTGGCCCGCGGCATGGCCGGCACCTGGCCCGAGACCGCCCTGCCCGCCGTGGACCCGGGGCGCGCGTCCGGCGCGGTCGCCCGTGCCCGTGGTGTGATCTCCGGCTTCCTGACCGCCCGCCCCGGCCTGGTCCACCACATGCCGAAGGAGGCCGAGGGCCGTGGCCGCGCCTGGCCCTCCCCGCGCACCTGGGAGATGGCGCTCCGGCTGCTGGCCGCCGGGTACGCGTCGGGCGCCGGACGGGAGGCGCAGGCCGCCGCCGTGATGGGCGCCGTCGGTGAGGCGGCCGGCATCGAGCTGCTGTCGTACCTGGAGAACCTCGACCTGCCCGACCCCGACCGGGTGCTCGCCGACCCGTCCGCCTTCGCGCTGCCCGAACGCGGCGACCGTCAGCTGGCGTTCCTCATCGCCGTGGTCGCCGCCGTGCAGAGCGAGCCGACCCGTCCGCGCTGGGAGGCGGGCTGGGAGGTCCTCGCGAAGGCCGTGGACGCCGGGGTCCCCGACGTGGCGGCGCGCGCCGCCCGCGACCTCGCCGTGATGCGCGAGCCCGAGTGGCCGATCCCGCCCGGTATCGACGCCTTCCTGGAACTGCTCCAGCTCGCCGGCGCGCTGCCGGGCGCGCGCTGACCGGCCGCCGTCCCGTGACCGCCACCGGGAGGCCGGCCGACGGGCTGGACCGCGCCAAGCTGCTGGCCGCCCGCTACAAGGCGGCCGAGGCCCGCCCGTACCTCGCCTCCGCCCTGTACGCCCTGACGGTCGTCGCCTCGGAACACGTGCCCACCATGGCCGTCGACCGCTTCTGGCGCTGCTACGTCGCTCCCGCCTTCGTCGAGGCCACCGACATCGAGGAGCTGGCCGGGGTGTGGATCCACGAGGCCTCGCACCTGCTGCGCGACCACCACGGGCGGGCCGACCGGCTGCCCGCGGCCGACCAGCGCGACCGCAGGCGGGTCAACATCGCCCAGGACTGCGAGATCAACGACGACCTCGTCTCCGACGGACTGCGCCTGCCGGAAGGGCGCATGGAGCCGCGCCTGTTCGGTCTGCCCGTGGGCGGACTCTTCGAGGAGTACCTGCCCGGTGTCCCGGCGACGTCCCACCACCCGGTGGACTGCGGGTCCGGCGCGCACGGCGTTCCGGCACCCTGGGACCTGGGGGAGAACGGCGGCGAGGGCGTGGCCCGGCTGGGCCCCGTGGAGGCCGAGGCCCTGCGCCGCCAGACCGCCCAGGCCATGCGCGCCCACCAGCGGTCCCGGGGGTCACTTCCGGCGGGCTGGCGGCGCTGGGCGGAGGAGGTCCTGGAGCCGACCGTCGACTGGCGCAAGGCGCTGACGGGTGCCGTCCGCGAGGCCGCCGCGTGGGCGGGCGGTGCGGTCGACTACACGTACCGGCGCCCGTCGCGCCGCACCCCGGCCCTCGGCGGCCGGGTGGTCCTGCCAAGCCTGCGTCGGCCGCTGCCGCGCGTGGCGATCGTCGTCGACACCTCCGGGTCGATGGGCGAGGACGACCTCGCGGCCGCGCTCGCCGAGGTGTCGGGCGTGCTGCGCGAGGTGGGGGTCGGCGGCAACCGGGTCACCGTCCTGGCCTGCGACGCCGACGTGCACGCCGTCGCCAGGGTGACCGCCGTCGACCAGGTCGAACTGGCGGGCGGCGGCGGGACGGACATGACCGTCGGCATCCGTACGGCGCTCGCCGCCCCGCAACCGCCGAACATCGTCGTCGTGCTCACCGACGGGCACACCCCCTGGCCCCCGGAACCGGTCTCCTGCCGCCTCGTCGTCGCCCTGATCGGCCAGGACGCCCCTCAACCGCCCGCATGGGCCGAGACCGTACGGATCACCCCGCACCGCTGACGGGGCCGTGGTGCCGTGGTGCCGTGGTGAATCAGGCAGGTCCGCCGCCGTCAGCTCGTCCAGGCGCCCCGCGCGGCGGCGGTGCGGGCGTGGTCGGCGAAGTCCCGGGGCGGGCGGCCCAATACCTTCTCCACGTCCTCCGTGACCGAACTCGGGGCGCCTGCGCGAATCTCGGCGTACAGGCCGATCGTGAGCTGGATCCATGCCTCGGGCACGCCGTGGGCACGCTGCTCGGCGGCGTACGCGTCGGCGGTCAGCGGCGTGTAGCGGAGGTCACGCCCCGTGGCCCGGGCGATGTCCGCGACGGCGTCGGCGAACGACATCGGTCTCGGGCCGCTCACCTCGTACTCCTGCCCGGCGTGCCCGTCCCCGTGCCCGTTCTGGGTGAGGGCGGTGACGACGACGGCGGCGATGTCCTCGGCGTCGACGAACGCCTCCTGACCGTCCCCGGCCGGCAGGCGCACATCACCGGAGAGGACGGCGTCGCGCAGGAAGTCCTCGCTGAAGTTCTGGAAGAACCACCGCGGCCTGATGATCGTCGCATCCAGACCCGCTTCACCCAGCGCCCGCTCGGCCGCCCGCACATGGCCCAGGTCCAGGCCCGGCGTGTCGGTGTGCGGGAAGGAGAGCAGCACAGCGCGCCGCACCCCGGCCCCCGCGGCCAGGCGGGCGAGGGCGGCGATGTCCTCGGACGCCTGCGCGCCGCCGAGGTCCGGTGCGACCACGTACATGCCGGACACGCCGTGGAGTGCCTGCTCCCATGTGGTGCGGTCGCTCCAGTCGAAGCGCGTGTGGCTGGAGCGGGAGGCGGCCCGCGCCCGTACGCCCTTCTCGCGAAGCTGTCGCAGCACGCGCCGGCCGGTCTTCCCCGTGGCGCCGGTCACCAGAGTCGTCTCGTTTCTCATGGTCTCCAGCGAACCCTCCGACGGGGGCGGTGGCCATGGCGAGCACACTCACGTCCATACGCGTTCGTCTACCCTGACCGGCATGAACGCCCAGGCGCCGATCGGAACCGACCCACTGACGGACCTGCTGAGCGGCGTGCGGACCACAGGGGCGCTGTTCAACCGGTCGTCCATGTCCGGTTCCTGGGCGGTGCGCTTCGAGGACGGCTCACCACTGTCGCTGGCCGTCCCCCTGCACGGCCCCGCCTGGGCGACTCCTCACGACGGCGAACCGCTGCGCCTCGAGGCCGGCGACGTCGCGGTGTTCAGCGGCGGAGCCCCGTATGCGATCGCGGGGGCGCCGGACACCGAGCCGGACGTGGTCGTCGGCCCCGGCGGACGCTGTACGACCCTGGACGGGAGAGAGCCCCCCGGCACCACGCGCGGCGTGCACACCTGGGGGCCGTCCGGGCCCGGCGATCCGGTGATGGTGAACGGCCTGTACACCGTGGAGGCCGGGACGCCCGGCCGGCTGTCGGCGGCGCTGCCCCCGCTCGCCGTCGTCCCGGCGGCCCAGGGGCACTGCCCGATCAGCCCGGCGGCGTTGGAGGATGCCGCCCGTCCCGCACCCGGGCAACAGGCCCTGCTGGACCGGATGCTGGACCTGATGCTCATCACCGCCCTGCGCTCCTGGTTCACCCGCCCCGGCGCCCAGGTCCCCGGCTGGTACCGCGCGTACGCTGACCCGACGGTCGGACAGGCCTTGCGCCTGCTCGACGCCGACCCCGCCCACCCCTGGACGGTCGAGAGCCTGGCCGCCAGGACGGGTGTCTCCCGGGCGTCGCTGGCCCGCCGGTTCGCCGTTCTGGTCGGTCGGCCTCCGATGACCTATCTCCGTGAGAAGCGGATCGCCTTGGCGGCGGACCTGCTGCGCGACCCCGGCGTCACGCTCGGCGCCGTGGCGGCGCGGGTGGGCTTCTCCCACGCCTTCGCGCTGAGTACGGCGTTCAAGAAGGCGCACGGCATCAGCCCGAGCGACTACCGGCGCGGCGACGCGCGAGCCGCTGAGTGACCGAGGGCGCGGGCCTCGCACCGGTGCGTTGTCAGAGCCGTCTGACAGGGTTCGCCCCATGAATGATCATCCGTTGCGGTCTGCCGCTCGGGGCACCCGTGTCCGTCCGTACCTCCGACGACCGCCGGGGTGAGGGCTGATGGGCGACTGCTTCCAGACGATCGCCGACATCGACGCCACCCCCGAGGAGGCCGAGGCCCTCGGGGCGCGGGTCGTGGCGTGGCTGGTCGCCGAGGGGATCGTGCGCGCCGAGCGGACGTACGAGATGCTCGGCAGGCCGGTGCATGCGGCGGGGCCGTGGTGGGACGACGTGACGGAGTGGCCGCAGCCGGGCGGCTTCGACGGGCTGGGTCATCACCGGCCGTACCGTCTTCTGGGGTTGCCTCGGTTCCGACGGCTCCCCCGTCTGCCCGCACTGCGCGGCGCCGGCCGCCACCGCGCCCTGGTCGGACGCCTTGGTGGCCTGGCAGAGGACCGGCACCGCCGAGATGCGGTGCCCGGCGTGCGACCGATGGGGCGCGCTGCCCGAGTGGACATGGGAGGACAACCGTTTCGCCCTCGCCCACCTCGGCTTCGAGGTCTGGAACGCGGCACGGCTCCGCCCCGAGTTCGTCGCCGAGGTCGGCCGGGTCCTCGGCCACCGGATCCGTACGGTCGCGGGAAAGCTCTGATCCGCGGGGCCGCGCGGGGCGGGCACACGCTCGGCGGCCCAGGGCCGGGGGGGAGCGTTACGGCGCGAGGGGCGCCCCGGACAGCTTCGCCGCGGTGCCCCGGGCGATCTCGAAGGCCACCACCGGATTGCCGTCCTCGCGCCAGGGCTCGGCACCGCACCACGGGCCGATCAGGCGGAACTGCTCCAGTGCGGCGGCGTACATCTTCACCCGCATCATGTGATGCGCCAGCAGGTGACGGAGCGCGGGCAGGCGCTCGTTGTCGGGGGCGACCCAGGCGAGCGAAGCCGCGACCTCCTCCAGGAGTTTCCTCGCCGCACGCCCGGTGGGCAGCGCCGAAGGGCCGGAGCGTTTGACGAGCTCGTCCAGCGCATGCAGGTGCATCCCGGCCAGGGGGCTGCCGGGCGGCGCCTTCCGGACCGCCTGCTCGGCGAACCGCGTCATCAACGTGTCGCTGCCGAACCACTTGGCGCACCGGTACTGAAGGCCCTGCCAGTGGCCCGCGTAGTGGTACGGGGCGCGGGCGACCAACCCGTCCCAGAGCGGCTGGAACTCGTCATGGTCGTACTGGGCCCCCCGGGCGGCGGTGACCATGACGACCCAGGGGCCCGGGTTCTCCGGGTCGAGCAGCGCGGCCTGCCGGGCTTCCATGATCGCGGCGGGGAGCATGGCGCGGAAACGGTTCATCCGGTCGAGCGGGACCTTGTCGGCGTACTCGGCGCCACGGATCTCCCAGGCCCGGTGCACCATCAGCCCGGCGTGGAGGGTCGCCGCATCGCAGTTCCCGGGCCTGGCCGCCCGCCATGCGTCCAGCCACGCGTCGTCCTCGCAGGCCACCTGCTGCAGGAGCTCGATCCGGGACCAGCGTTCGTCCCAGTCCTTGCCGGCCGCCTCGACATACGCCTCGGCCACCTCCCACTGCCCCTCCCAGGCGGCGTCCGCCACGGCCTGCATCTCCTTGAGCCGGTACGGCGCCGGGGGCGGACCGGAGCGTCGCGGGTCGAGCTCCTCGCGGGGCACGAGACCGTACTCGGCGGCCACGAAGCTCTCCTCGACCCAACGGGCCGTACGCCGGGGAGTGATGAAGAGTCTGTAGAGCACGGAGAGAAGCGCGCCGAGCACGACGGCGAGGAAGATCGTCACGGCCGAGAATCATCCATCAGCCCATGACTCTCCGCAATAGCCCAGGCCAACGATCCGGCGAGGTCAGAGCGGTGACCGGATGCCCGACCGACCGCTGACCGGGCGCCGACGGAGCACCGATCGAGCGTCGATCAAGCGCGTGCCCCGGCGCCTGGTGTGGCGACGGGGCTTCGTCCAACGCGCTCTTTCCTCTCGACGTGTCAGGCACTGTCCGTCGCGCCGGCCGTCCTCGCGTAGCGCACCACGCTCGATGCGGCCAACAGGACCACGGTCACGGCGCTCATCAGCGCTGTGGCCTTCGCCCACGTGTACGTGAAGGCGAGGCTGCTGCTGATCAGACTGACCGTGCCGACGCTCTCCAGCGCGTGGATCACGATGACGCCGATCGCGAGCCCCACAGTGGCGGCCCAGACGATCACGGTGTCCCGTACCGCGAGCCATACGCCGCACAGCAGGCACAGCACGGTGACGACCACGGACAGCATCTCGGCGCTGCTGCCGGCGCGCATGTCCGCGAGGTCCGTGGGCACATGGACGAGGCCGCAGGCGAGCATGGCGACCGCGGCCGGCCAGCGGAGCGCCGACCTCAGCGCCGAGGAGGCGGTGTGGCTGCCGGGGCCCTCGGCCAGTGCGCCGTCCAGAGCGGACCCCGTCCACTTCGCGGATCCCCGCGAGCGCTTCTGCGCGGCGGCGACGACCGGGACGGCGTCCTTACCGGCCTTCACGCCGTCGTCCTGGCCGGACCCGGCGTTCCGCTCCTTGGCACCCGCGCCGGCGGCGCGCCAGTCGCTGCCGTCGGTGTTGAGGATGTTGACGAGCGCCACCACGTCCTCGATCGGCCGCCCGACGGCGGCGGCACGGAGCGTGGTCTCTGCCTGGTGGAGGTCGTACCCCGATTCGTTGAGGAGCGCGACCAACTGCCGCACCTCGTCCAGGGGGCGGGAGACGGCCGCTGCGCGCAGCGCGACGTCCGCGGGGCTGGACAGCTCGCCGGTCTGCTGGAGGCGGGCGACCAGCGAAGCGACCTCCGGCACCGGACGCTCGGTCGCCGCCGTACGCAGAAGGGTGTGTATGGCCTCGTCACCCGTCTCGTCCTTGTCCTGCGCTTCGGAGGCGGCCGCTGGGTCCGTCGCTGGCTCCTGCTCCGCCACCGGCGCCTGCTTCGGCTCCGGTGCCGCGGCCGGGGCCAGCTCCTGCTTCGGCTCCGAGGCGGGAGCCGGGGCCGGAGCCGGGGCCGGCTCGGGTTCCGGCTCGGGCGGCCTCGACCATGTGGCCTCGTCGGCAAGGTCCGGGCCGCTCGGGGCCGCCGCCACCACTGGGGCGCTCGGCACAGCAGGCGGTGCCGTCGGTGCCGTCGGTGCCGTGGTCGGCATGGGCGGTACAGCGGGGACGGGAGGCGTACGAGGAGCCGGGTGCGGGGGGACGGCGAACTGGGGGGACGACGCGGGGGCGGACCCGGCATGCGGTTCCCTGTCGTCTTCGGCCGGATTGATGTGGAAGGGGTCGGGGGTCATGTCGCGGGCTCCGTTCGTGGAACATCCGGTAGGCGTCCACCGTGGCTGTCTCGTGAGCACCAGAAGACGCGCACTCACGTACAAGTAGTGCGCGGTTCGTGACACTGCGCCATCCGGGAACGCCCCCACTGGGCCGACGGAGCTAAAGGCCCGCCCCGCCCGCCGGGGCGGGCCCGTACGGCCCGTGCGGGACCAGGCCGGCGACGGTCTCGGCTCTCCCGCCGCCTCGCCACGGTGGCGTCGCGACGCCGGAGTGCCCGGAAGGGTCCGGGCGAGACGTCCGTGCCGGCACCGCCGCGGAGCGCCGCGCGAGGCCGTCCGGAGCCGGAGCCCCGCGGGCGTGACGCCGTATGCGAGAACGTCACGGAAACGCCTTCTCCCGGTTACACGGCAACCCCCTCCCCCATGCCACTCTCCTGCCTGCACGACATCAACACGCGTAGATCCCCGCGCCGTTGAGCAGAGCGCCGCGCTCTACGCATGCCGCCCCCGGGAAAGGGAACCCCCATGTTCGCTGTGCAGATAGGCAGATGGCAGGTACTGGCGACAGCCCTGTCCGCCCTCCTCGTCGGCCTCACCCTTCCGACGGTCGCCGCGACACCCGCGAGCGCCACGACCAACGCGTACGACACCACGTACTACAAGAACGCGATCGGCAAGACCGGCCCCAGCCTGAAGTCCTCCCTGCACACGATCATCGGCAGCCAGACCAAGATCTCGTACGACGCGGTGTGGAACGCCCTGAAGGTCACCGACCAGGACCCGAACAACAGCGGCAACGTGATCCTTCTGTACAGCGGCACTTCGCGAAGCAAGGCCCTCAGCGGCGGCGACGTGGGCGACTGGAACCGGGAGCACGTCTGGGCCCAGTCGCACGGCAGCTTCGGCACCTCGGCCGGCCCCGGCACCGACCTGCACCATCTGCGCCCGGCGGACGTCCGGGTGAACAGCATTCGCGGCAACAAGGACTTCGACAACGGCGGCAGCACGGTCAGTGGTGCGCCCGGCAGTTACACGGACTCCAACTCCTTCGAGCCGCGCGACGCGGACAAGGGTGACGTCGCCCGCATGATCCTCTACATGGCCGTCCGCTACGAAGGCGACGACGCCTGGGCCGACCTGGAGCCCAACGACTCGGTCTCGAACGGGAGCGTCCCGTACCACGGCCGTCTCTCGGTCCTGAAGCAGTGGAACGAGCTGGACCCGCCGAGCGCCTTCGAGGAGCGCCGCAACAACGTCATCCACAGCACCTACCAGGGCAACCGCAACCCGTTCATCGACCACCCGGAGTGGGTCGAGGCGATCTGGTAGAGCTGCTCCGGCCCCCGCCCCCGCCTCGCCATGGGCGGGGGCGGAACCGCATGGCGTACGCCGGCGTCCGTCCAGACGTTCGCATGATCATGATCTCCGACGGAGGACTCGCCCCATGACGGGAACGGCTGGAACGGCTGCTCGCTACCTCTACCTCACGCGGCACGGCGAGGCGTCCCCGGACGAGAGCGAGCTGACGGACAACGGCCGCCGCCAGGCCGTACTCCTGGGTGAGCGGCTTCGGAACGCCCCCCTCTCGGCCGTCCACCACGGTCCGCTCCCGCGCGCCGAGGAGACCGCCCGGCTGATCGGCGAGCAGCTCAGCGGTGTTCCCCTGCGACCCTCCGAACTGGCCGGCGACTACATCCCCTACGTGCCCCGGCGAGACGAGCTGCCGGCCGAATCGGCCGACACCCTGATCGGTCGTCTGTCCCGGTTCCCCGCCGAGGAACGCGAACTCGGACCGGCGTCGGCCCGGGCGGCGCTCGCGCGGTTCACCGGAGCCGTGGAGGGCGACGAGCCTCGCCACGAACTCGTCGTCACCCACAACTTCCTCATCGGCTGGCTCGTCAGAGCCGCGCTCGACGCCCCGAAGTGGCGCTGGATGGGCCTCAATCACGCCAACGCCGCGCTGACCGTCATCCGGTACGCACCCGATCGGCCCGCTTCGGTCCTCCTCTACAACGACACGGGACACCTTCCCGACGACCTTCGCTGGACCGGCTTCCCGCCGGACCTCCACGTCTGAGCGCACGAGCCGCCACCGACGACGGTGTAAGGGATGCGGCCGCGGTCCGGGTCACCGACGTCGTTGATCCGGTCGCACACACTCGCGCTAGTGTTCGCACGTGAGCCTCTCTGTCGTGATGGGATTCGGGCCCGCCGGTGCGGCCACTGCTCGGCTGCTGGCTGAGCGGGGGCATTCCGTACGGGTCGTCACCCTGTCGGGCCGAAGCCCGGAACCCGGCATCCAGCACATCGCGTTGGACGCCACGGACACCGCGCGACTGATCGACGCGTCGCGAGGCGCGGCCGCGATCTACAACTGCGCCTCACCGCCCTACCATCGCTGGGCGAGCGGATGGCCGCCCCTGGCCGCGTCGCTCACCGCGACGGCCGAGGCGACCGGGGCCGTCCTGGTCATGCTGGGCAACCTCTACGGATACGGGCCGGTGGACGGTCCGATGACCGAGAAGCTGCCGCCCGCGGCGACCGGCCCCAAGGGGAGGGTTCGCGCCGCTGTGTGGGAGCAGGCGCGGACACTGCACGAGCAGGGTCGCATCAGGGCGGTCGAGGTACGGGCCTCGGACTTCTTCGGGCCCGGTGTGACCGACGGCGGGCACCTGGCCGCGCGGGTCGTGCCACGGCTGCTGCGCGGCAAGCCGGTCTCCACGCTCGGGGATCCGGACACCCCGCACAGCTGGAGCTATGTTCCCGATGTGGCCAGGGCTCTGGTCGAGGTCGCGGGCGAGGAGCGGGCCTGGGGACGGGCCTGGCACGTGCCCACGGAACCCGCCCTGTCCACCCGGGAGATGATCGACCGGCTCGCCGCCCAGTCGCGGACGGGGCCGGTCCCGGTGCGCAGGCTCTCGCCGGCCGTGCTGGGCATCGCGTCGGTCTTCTCCCCGCTGATCCGCGAACTGAAGGAGATCCGTTATCAGTTCGACCGTCCGTTCGTCGCCGATTCCAGCGCCTACGAAGCGGCGTTCACGGTACGCGCCACTCCTGTCGAGGAGCAGGTCAGGGCGACGGTGAGCTGGTGGCGTGAGCGGCTGGGCACCGCGCGATGACGCAGCCGCGAGCGGGAGCTCGGGGAACGTAGGCTGACCTCGGCGCCCAAGCGACAAGGAGGACCCATGAACGCCGCCGATACAGGCCGGCAGCAGCTGGACACGGTCAGCGTCCTCAACACGAAGGTCACACTGGTCCAACTCCTCGGCCGGGCGGGGATCTTCTCCGGTGACGCGGAGGAGCTGATCGGGCTCGTCGAGGCCGGTGCCCTCGCCGTCGCGCTCAGGGAGATCGGTGGGATGACGCGGAGCGCCCCGGGAGAGAAGGGCGCGCTCTACGAGTCGGGCTGGCTCGCCGGAACCCGCGCCGTCACCGACGAACTCGGCGAGATCGCCGAGCGGACTCTGCGGAACGCCGTCAGCTCCGGCCCTGCGGCCTCCTCCCCGGACACCCGCCCCCCTGTCGGGAGGATGGAGGTCGAGCGGGCGAAGGTGGCGGTGATGCCTCTCTACCTCTCGTTCACCGCTCTCTCCGACCTCGACCCCGAGGTCTCCGAGCAGGTGCTCATCGCGGTACTGGGCACGATGACCGCCAGGGAGCGGGCCGGGTACGCGGGGCGGCTGACGGAGTTCACCTCCGCCCACCGCATACACCTGGAACGGCTGTACGCGGAGTACGGGCCCGGCAGCACCATCGCGATCCACGGCCGCTACTCCCTCCTGCACTCCCCCACCAGCGTCGCCGTACTGGAACGACTCGCCACGACGCCGTCGGAGCTGCGGCAGGAGTGGGACGCCGCCGAACTGCCGCCCGCGTGGCTGGACGGGCTGACGACGGCCTGGGCCTCAGCGCCCTGACCGCCCACGGGGGCGAGGGCGCGCGGGAGCCGCGCAGGCATGTTCGCGGTGGGAGGGGTTAGCTGGAGAGGTACCGGGGTCTCTCGTGGCTCGGTCCCCCGCCACGACCCGCCCACCGGTGCACCGTCCCCACGGCATCAGGAGGCATCGCGATGACCAGCACCGTCAAGGACATGCTCGCCACCTACCCGGCCGATCTCGGCAGTGTCGATCGTGACAAGCTCACGCGCTGCATCGAGGAATGCGTCGCGTGCGCCCAGGCGTGTACCGCCTGTGCGGACGCCTGCCTGTCGGAGGGCATGGTGGGCGACCTCACCAAGTGCATTCGCACGGACATGGACTGCGCCGACATCTGCACCGCCACGGCCGCCGTCCTCTCCCGGCACACCGGCTACGACGCCAACATCACCCGCGCCATGCTTCAGGCGTGTGCCACCGCCTGCAAGGCGTGCGCCGACGAATGCGCCTCCCACGCGGACATGCACGACCACTGCCGTATCTGCGCCGAAGCCTGCCGCTCCTGCGAGCAGGCCTGCAACGAGCTGCTGGCCACCCTCGGCTGACCCACACGCTCGCTCGCGCCGGAGCAGCGACACCGGTCGCTGCTCCGGCACGCGAGCCCGGCCTGATCGACAGGACACCCCCTAGGCTCGACACATGACCGAGAACGAGATCCAGCTCAAGGCCATCGCGGCACTCACGGCCCTGCGCGGCGGCGTCGGGACCGATTACGTCTCCGATCTGCTCGGCGAAGTCATTCCTACGCGGTTCCTCGTCCCCGACACCGAGGATCCGGCGGAAGTGGGTCTGGCCATGCTGAACCAGCTCTCCGCACCACTGAGCGCCCTGATCAACGGCTTTGTGCTGGCCTTCGAGACGGTCGCCGGGGCGTACGACCGGACGGAACCCGAGATGCCCACCGACGAGATCCTGCAGGCGCTCGCGCTGGACATCGCACGCGACCCCGACTGACCACCGCGCGTTCCCTCGCCGGCCCCGGAATCATGCGCCTGCGGGCGAGGCGTCGGTCGGGTCCGCGTGGTCGAGGGTGAACAGGCCGCCGTCAGGGTCCCGGATCGTCACCTGGTGGCCGCCGCCCCCTTCCGGGCCGGTGACGGTGCTGCCGCCGTTCTCCAGCGCGAGCGCGACCGCCCTGTCCAGATCCGGGACCTTGAAGTGGACCAGCCAGCGGGGGCGCAGCTGGGGTTTCGGCGCGGCCTCCTCCACCGGTCCGCTGTTGAGCCTGGCGACGGGTTGCCCCCGTCGCCGGAGGACGACCTGATCCTCCTCGTACGAGATGTCGCAGAAGCCCTCGGCGGCGCCCTGACCCCAGCCCAGCACCTCGCCGTAGAAGACCGCCGCGTCGAACGCGTCGCCCGTGTGGAGTTCCAGCCAGACCGGGGACCTTTCCGTGCCGACGCTCCACTCGACGAGGACGCCCCCGTCCCAGACGCCGAAGGCGGCGCCCTCCCGGTCGGCCACCAGCGCCGCCCGGCCACCGGGCGGGTAGGAGACGGGGCCCACCCCGACCGTGCCTCCCCGTTCGCGCACCCGCGCGACCGCCGCGTCGGCGTCGTCGACGGCGAAGTACGGCGTCCATGCCACCGGTACGGCGAACTCCCCCGCGATCGCGCCGATGCCGGCGACGGGCACCCCGTCGACCTCCGCCACCGAGAAGACGCGGCCGAAGCGGCCCTGCCGGAACGTCCATCCCAGCACCGTGCCGTAGAAGCGCTCCGCCGCCTGGCGATCGCGCGCCGCCAGGCTCAGCCAACAGGGAGCTCCGATCACTTCCGCTGCCACCAGCACCACGGGATTCTCCCTCCGTACGCGCTTCGGGGTCTCGCAGCCTCTCACCGAGGCGCCCGCCCGCGCGTATGCCCCTCGCCCGGCGCTCTACGCGGCCGGGCCGCTGATCGGCCGCGGATCCGTCACGGACCGGTCAGGCCGTACCGCGCCGGTCCGTGCTGTCCCGGCGGAGTTGGGCCGCTCGGCCGACCAGGCGGTCGACGCTCTCGGCGAGGTCCGGACGGGCGGCCCGCACGTGGTCACGGGCTCCGGCGAGGGGGGCGACGAGCGCGGCGGCGTCGTTCTCGGCGAGGGCGCGGTCCAGCTCGGCCAGGGTCGTTCCCGCCGCCTCGGGAAGGTCCGTGAGGGCGGTGATCTGCCCCGCGAGCCGGCGCAGGTCTGCCGCGTGGACGCGGGCCCAGGTCACGACCGCCCGGTCGGCGGCGCGCCGGTCGCGGGTGGCCTTGACGCGTTCCTCGGCGGTGCTTCCGTCGGCACCCGGGCGGAGCCGGAGATAGCGGCGCTCGGCGGCCTGGCGGCTGGCCACGCCCAGCGGCTCGGCAAGATCCGCCCAGCTGGCCCCGGCCTGCCGGGCGGCCTCGATGAGCCCGGATTCCCACGCGCCCAGTTCGTCGCGCACCTCCCGCAACAGAAGCAGCGAGGACAGGGCCCGCTCCGGTCCCTCCGCGGCGGTCGGGGCGTCCGTCCCCTCCGGGTCCGCGGTGCGTGCGGTCTGAAGAGCGGCGCTGATGACATCGAGCGCCTCGGTGGCGGCGAGGAGGGATTCCGGGGCCGTACGCGGGTCGCCGTCCGCGCCGCCCGATTCGCCCGGGGTGTTCCGCGCGTGCGGGACGTTCTGACGGCGGCTCTCACGGCTCTGCTCGTTCGCGGTCACGGACACCCTCCCCGATGTCATCCCTTCGACGACGCCCTTCTTGTCATCACATGGATGACATGTTACAACGGAACCAGGTGAAGCGCATGGGCACATGTCGTCCGATCCGACTGGAGGTGTTCGTGATGCTGATGCGCACCGACCCGTTCCGCGAGCTCGACCGGCTCACCCAGCAGCTCCTCACACCGGGCACCTGGTCCCGGCCGTCGGCGATGCCGATGGACGCGTACCGGCGGGGCAACGAGTATGTCGTCGCCTTCGATCTGCCCGGAGTCTCCACCGACGCGATCGACATCGACGTCGAGCGGAACATGCTGACCGTGAAGGCCGAGCGACGTCCGGCGCCGAACACGGACGACGTCCAGATGGAACTCTCCGAACGGCCTCTGGGTGTCTTCTCCCGGCAGATCATGCTCGCCGACACGCTCGACACCGCGCACATCGACGCGGCTTACGAGGCGGGCGTCCTGACCCTGCGTATCCCGATCGCCGAACAGGCCAAGCCCCGCAAGATCACCATCGAGAGCCGCGGTGACCGCAAGGAGATCAGCGGCTGAGACGAGAGCCGTCACGGTTCGGCTCCACGGCGGAGGACGGAGCTCGGCTCCTCCCCTTCCCGGGCACCCGTCCTCCGCGCCCCCACCCTCCACCTCTCATGAGGGGACAGCAGCGATGCTCACAGACGTGTTCCTCAAGGAAGTGCAGGAACGCGGGAGGTACGACACCGCCCAGGAGGCCGACCGCGCCGCGCGTGTGGTCCTGGCGCTCCTCGGCGCCCACCTGGTCGGCGGCGAACGCGCCGAACTCGCCGCCCGGCTGCCGGAGACGTACGCCTTGATCCTGCTCAACCCGCTGCAGGCAGCTGAACCCCTGTCCCCCGAACGTTTCGTGCGCGCCACCGCCGCGTGGATCGAGGGAGCCACGGCGGAGACCGCTCAATGGGACGTCGGCGCCGTGCTCAGCGCGGCGGCGGACGCCGCCGGCGAGGAGCTCATGCGGCACATCCTGATGCAGCTTCCCCCCGGATACGACGTGCTCTTCGGACGGCCGACGTCGCCGTGACACCCCGACGGTCGCCGTGACACCCCGACGTCAGCAGGCGGCCGTGCGCTCGAAGTCGGCGATCGCCTTGTTCAGGGTCGCGAGAGGCGGCCGGACCTGGTCGAGCGCCGTCTCGCCCTTCATCGTGTCGTCGTCGAGGTTGGTGATGGTCGTGTCGAGTCGGTCGAAGGCCTGCTGAAGACGCGTGGTGTCCATGCCGTCGCCGGAATCCTCGGCGGCCTCACGGACCTTCTGCAGGTCGTCCTTCATGTCCTCGCGCACGTCCTCGATCTCGGTGACGGTGCTCGCGGAGGTCAGACCGGACATCTCCGCCGTGTGCTCCTTGAGGTCGGTGACCCTCTCGCACACCGTGGGGGTCGCCGCGGCGCCCGTGTCCTCCGACCCTCCGTCGTCGGCGCATCCGGCGACCGTCAGTGCGGCGATCGCCGCCGCGGCCGGCAGTGCGGCGAACGTCCACGGACGTCGAGCGGAGTAGTGCGTCCTGGTCCTGGTCATGGCGGCCACCTTGGTCTGTCGGTCCGCTTCTCCTTCGTCCTCCCGTCGGCGAGTTTCCCCTCGCCGCACCGCCAAACCCGCCGACTACGCGTCGGCCGCCGGTGCCGCGTACAGGACGAGGTTGTCGTCGTAGCGACCGGTGCTCCGGTCGTAGTCACCCGCGCAGGTGAGCAGAGCGAGGCGAGGGGGACCGTCAGCGGAGAAGAGATCGCCGGGGAGTTCGGTGCGGTCGTACGTACGGCGTGCCGTGACGCGGTACCGGTGGACCCGGCCGTCGGCGCCCCGTACCTCCACCCGCGCCCCGACGTCGAGACGGTGGAGCTCGGCGAACGCGCCCAGCCCCTCCTCGGTGTCCACGTGCCCGGCGATCAGTACGGTGCCGCGGGAGGCTCCCGGCGGGGCGCCCATGGCCCACCAGCCGGCGAAGTCGCCGTCCCGGGGCAGAGACATGTCTCCGCCCGGGGCGGCCGTGACGGGCCTGACGGTCGCGTGGAGGCGGTGTGGTCCGCCGACGGTGACCGACACGGGGGCCGCCGAAGGATTCCCCGACCGGGGCGAGGAGAGGGCGGCGGGCAGGGTTCCCTCGTCCGCGCGGGTGGGCGCGCGGTCGAGAAGGGTCCAGCCCGCCGCCATCAGCACGCCACCCATCGCGACGGCCGCGACCGGCCCTGCTCGGTGGCGGCTGCGCACGTCGGTCAGCTCTCGGTGGAGCGGCGACGGTGGCCGCGCGCGATCAGGAACCCGGCTCCCGCCGCGAGCAGTCCGCCGCATGCCAGAGCCGCGGCGCCCAGTGCCGCTCGGTCGTTCGCGAGGGCCGCCAGGTGACCGCCGGTACCGGCGCTCACCGTCTTGGGAGCCTTGGCGGCGTGGCAGGTGCCTCCGCGGACCATGTCCAGGTGCATGGCCACGACGGGACGGGCGGACTTGGCCGCGGCGACGACCTGGGCGTTCTCACCGGCCGCGATCTCCTGGTCGATCAGGACGAGCGTCTTCTCGTGCGCGGCGTCCTGTTCGGCGAGCCAGCCGGCGTCGTACGCCGGCGTTCCGGCCTTCGTCTTCAGCGCCGCCAGCTTCTGCCGGTCCTCCGGCGCGGGAGCCCCGGGCAGCGAGACGCCCAGCTTCCGGGCCAGCGCCTTCACGTCGGCGTCCAGCTTTCCGTGGTCACGGACCAGCGCGCTGCCGACGGCCTTCACACAGGCGGTGGTCGCGTTCTTCTGCGCGTCCTGTCCGGCGGCGATCTCGGCGAGGTTGCCCTGGTGCGCCGCTCTCATGAACGAGCTGTCCTGGCTGCTGACGTCCGCCGCGAACGCGGGGGACGCGCCGAGGCCGGTCACGGCGGCTATGAGAGCAGTCGTCGTCAGGAGTGTGATCCGCATGGGAATCCTTTCTTCCGCCCCGGCTGAGACCGGCGGCGTCGTGAACGGGTGCCGATGGGCACCCACAGCCATGTCTGTCGCGTCGACACGCCGAAGCTGCCGAAGGAACGCCGGATTCACTACAAAGGGTGACCGAAAAGACGCGACACCCGGCCAGAAGCCCGTAACGGCCCGCTGGGCGCTCACGCCGCGTGAGCGGGGCATGCTCCCCGGGGCAGCGGGTAGTCGCAGGATTCGCCGACCCCGGCGTGCGGCCGGGGGGCGGAACGACCGCGGCGAGAGGCCGAGGAAGGAGCTCCCGATGGCCCACGGTGTGCCGGGCGCCGGTTCGGAGGAGTACCGGATCGCCCACTTCCGAGAGCACCTCGCGCGCGGTGAAACCGCGGAGCTGGGCGTGCGGGTGGAGCTGCACGGCGGAGCGGTGACCCTGACCGGCACGGTGACGACGGCGGATCGCCGGGACGAGATCCTTCGGCTCGCGCGAACCGAGCTCGCCGGCCTGACCGTCCATGAGGACGTGGTCGTCGCCTGCGCGGACGCCCCCGATCAGTACGAGGAGCTGTCGTGACCATCCCCTCGAACCCCTCGAACCCGGGCGTCCGGGTGGCGGCCGTCGGTGACATCCATCTGGGCCCCGACTCCCGGGGCACGCTCCGCCCGGCCTTCGCGACCCTGCACGAGTCCGCCGATGTGCTCCTGCTCGCCGGAGACCTGACCCGGCACGGCACCGTGGCCGAGGCGGAGGTGGTGGCGAGCGAGGTGGAGGGCGTCGGGATCCCGGTCGTGGCGGTGCTGGGCAACCACGACTACCACTCGGGTGAGGAGGCCGCGGTGACCCGCACGCTGGCCGAGGCCGGTGTCTCGGTCCTCGAAGGCGACGCCGTACGACTCGACGTGGCGGGGATCAGCACCGGCATCGCCGGCGCCAAGGGGTTCTGCGGCGGGTTCGCGGGGCGCAGCGCGGGCGAGTTCGGGGAGCCGGAGATGAAGGCCTTCGTGCGCACCGCCCGGCACAGCGCGCAGCGCCTGCGCAAGGCCCTTGCCGAACTGAGGGCGGAGGAGTGTGCGGTACGCATCGCCCTCACGCACTTCTCGCCGGTACCGGACACGCTGGCGGGCGAGCCGGTCGAGCTCTACCCCTTCCTCGGGAGCTACCTGCTCGCGGAGGCCATCGACGAGGAGGGCGCCGACCTCGCCGTCCACGGCCATGCCCACCTCGGCACGGAACACGGCATGACCGGCGGAGGTGTCCGCGTCCGTAACGTGGCCCAGCCGGTCCTGGGCCGCGCCTTCGCGCTCTACGTCCTGCATCCCGCGCCGCAGGCACCGCCGGCCACCGGCTTCTGAACCGGCGGCCGAGGAACGGAGGGTTCGTGATGACTGCCGGCACGGCCGGCTCCGCCGTCCCGGAGCCGTACGACGCCACCCCCTTTCTGCCGGCGCGAGGCGGGCTGCCGGCCCATCGGCGCGCCGCCGCGGACTGCCAGGGGTGCCCGCTGCACCGGGACGCCTCGGTGACCGTCTTCGGGAGGGGAAACCCGCACGCCCGCATTCTGCTCGTCGGCGAACAGCCGGGTGATCAGGAGGACCGTGAGGGCGAGCCGTTCGTCGGGCCCGCCGGGCGTCTGCTCTCCAAGGCCCTGCGGGAGGCGCAGATCGACGAGGAGGACACGTACCTCACCAACGCGGTGAAGCACTTCAAGTTCACCGTCAAGGCCCCTGGCAAGCGCCGCATCCACAAGGCGCCCAGTCTGCGCGAGGCGCTCGCCTGCCGCCCCTGGCTGGAGGCCGAGCTGCGGCTCGTCGACCCCGCCGTGGTCGTGGTGCTGGGCGCGACGGCGGGCCGGTCCCTGCTCGGTCCGTCGTTCCGCGTGGGCGCGGAACGGGGAGTGCCGCGGCCGCTGCCCGACGCCGACGGCACCCAGGTCGTCGCCACGGTGCACCCTTCGGCGGTGCTGCGCTCGGACGACCGTGAGGCGGCGTACGCGGGTCTGGTCGCCGATCTCCGCGTCGCGGCGCGCGCCGCCCGATGACGCGGCCCGGCCCGGCCCCCGGGCCACGCAGACCGACGCGGGCCGGCCCGGGCCCGCCATTCGGCGGACGCCGGATATTCGCCAGGGAGGTTTCCGGGAAGGGAGCCCCCACGTCAGTGATCGTCGCAGCACGCACGCACGCAGACACACACGCAGACACACACGCAGAGGAGCGCACTTCGTGGACGGGACCGCGCCGCCGGGCGAGGAGTTCGCCTCTGTCGTCTCCCTCCAGGTGAACGGGACGACCCACACCCTGACCGTCGACCACCGCACGACCCTCCTGGACGCGCTGCGCGAACATCTCGGTCTGACCGGAGCGAAGAAGGGCTGCGACCACGGGCAGTGCGGCGCGTGCACCGTCCTCGTCGGCGGCCGACGCGCCAACAGCTGTCTGCTGCTCGCTGTGGCCTGCGAGGGCGAGAGCGTCACCACGGTGGAGGGCCTGGCCGACGGAGACCGGCTCCATCCGCTCCAGGAGGCGTTCGTCGCCCGGGACGCCCTGCAGTGCGGGTACTGCACTCCGGGGCAGATCTGTTCGGCCGTGGGCCTGCTCGACGAGGCGGCCCACGGGCACCCCTCGCACGTGACGCCGCCCCCGCGCGCCGAGGACGACGAAGCCCACGGCGGCACGGGCACGGGCGGCGGCCCGGTGCCCCTCACCCCGCCGGAGATCAGGGAGCGCATGAGCGGGAACATCTGCCGGTGCGGCGCCTACCCGAACATCGTGGACGCGATCGCGGAGGTGGCGCCGTGAAGCCCTTCGCCTACCTCCGTGCCGAGCGGGCCGAGGACGCTCTCGACGCCTTCGCCACCCGCCCCGGGGCCCAGTTCCTCGCCGGCGGCACCAACCTGATCGATCTGATGAAGCTCGGCGTGACCGCGCCCGCCGCCCTCGTCGACATCGGCCGGCTCCCGCTGGACGGCATCGACGAGACCCCCGAGGGCGGCCTGCTCGTCGGGGCCACCGTGCGCAACAGCGACCTGGCCGCCCACCCGGGCGTCCGCGCCCAGTGGACCGCCCTCTCTCAGGCTCTGCTCGCCGGCGCCTCCCCCCAGCTGCGCAATACGGCGACCACCGGCGGCAATCTGCTCCAGCGCACCCGCTGCCCCTACTTCCAGGACACCTCCAAGCCCTGCAACAAACGGGCGCCCGGCACCGGTTGCCCGGCGCGCGAAGGAGCCCATCGCGATCTCGCGGTGCTCGGCCACTCGCCCCACTGCGTCGCCACGCACCCCTCGGACATGGCCGTCGCGCTGGCGGCGTTCGACGCGCGGGTGCATCTGCTCGGGCCGGAGGGCCCGCGGACGGTGCCGGTCACGGACTTCCACCGGCTCCCCGGCGACCGCCCCGAGCAGGACACGGTGATCCGGCCGGGTGAGCTCATCACCGGGGTCACCCTTCCGCCGCCGCCCGCCGGCGCCCGCAGCGCCTACCGCAAGGCCCGCGACCGCGCCTCGTACGCCTTCGCCCTCGCCTCCGTCGCCGCGGTCCTCCACGTCGAGGACGGTGTCGTCCGGCACGCGGCACTGGCCTTCGGGGGTCTCGCCCACAAGCCCTGGCGCGCCCGCGTCGCCGAGGACCTGCTGACGGGCGCGCCGGCCGGCGAGGAGACGTACGCGCGGGCGGTCGAGGCCGAACTCTCGGCGGCCGAGCCCCTGCGCGACAACGCCTTCAAGGTGCCGCTCGCCCGCAACCTCGCCGTCAGCGTGCTGAACGCTCTCTCCTCGCCCTCCGAAGGAGGCCCGACCCCGTCATGACGTCCGCCTCGGTGCCCCCGGCCGCCGCCGTCCGACGCGACGCCCGGGAGAAGGTGACAGGCGCGGCCCGCTACGCCGCCGAGCACACCCCTCCCGGCTGCGCCCACGCCTGTCCCGTGCCCGCCGCCGTCGCGTGCGGCCGGATCACCGCCGTACACGCCGACGAGGTCCTGCGCATGCCCGGCGTACTCGCGGTGCTCAGCCACGAGAACGCGCCTCGCCTCGGTGATGCCGATGACCCGACGCTCCTGGTGCTCCAGGACGACCGCGTCCCGCACCGCGGCTGGTACGTGGCCGTCGTGGTCGCCGACACCCTCGAGAACGCCCGCGCGGGGGCCGACGCCCTGCGGATCACGTACGCGCCCGAGGAACACGACGTACGGCTCAGCGACGATCACCCCCGTCTCCGTACCCCCGAGGAGGTCAACGGCGGGGAACCGGCCGTGCGGGAACGCGGGGACTTCGACGCGGGCTTCGACGCGTCAGCCGTACGCGTCGACGCGACCTACACCATGACCGCCCTGCACAACCACCCCATGGAACCGCACGCCTCCATCGTGTGGTGGGACGGCGACGACCGGCTGACCGCGCACGATTCGAGCCAGGGATCGGCCACCGTACGGGACACCCTGGCGCAGTTGTTCGGGCTGCCGCGAGCGGGCGTCACCGTCGTCTCCGACTACGTCGGCGGCGGCTTCGGCTCCAAGGGCACCCCCCGGCCGCACGTCGTCCTCGCGGCGATGGCCGCCCGGCACACCGGGCGTCCGGTCAAACTGGCGCTCCCCCGCCGCGAGCTCGCCGCGGTCGTCGGGCACCGCGCCCCCACCTTTCAGCGGGTCCGGATCGGAGCGGGAACCGACGGCGTCATCCGCGCCCTCGCCCACGAGGTCGTCACCCGGACATCGACGGTCAGGGAGTTCGTGGAACAGGCCGCCATCCCCGCCCGCATGATGTACACCTCTCCCCACAGCCGCACAGGCCACCGGGTGGTGGCGCTCGACGTGCCGACTCCGTCGTGGATGCGCGCCCCGGGCGAGGCGTCCGGCATGTACGCCCTCGAGTCGGCCATGGACGAACTCGCCGTCGCCACCGGGATCGACCCGGTGAAGCTGCGGCTGCGCAACGAGCCGGACCGGGAACCCGACAGCGGCAAGCCCTTCAGCAGCAGGAACCTGGCCGGGTGTCTGCGCGAGGGGGCGCGGCGCTTCGGCTGGGAGGGGCGCGACCCGCGGCCGGGCGTCCGCCGTGAGGGGACCGGGTTGCTCGGTACGGGTGTGGCCGCGGCCACCTATCCGGTCCTTGTCAGTCCGTCCACGGCCGAGGTGCACGCCTGGCCGGACGGAGGCTATGTCGTACGGCTCAACGCCACCGACATCGGCACCGGGGCACGGACCGTGCTCGCGCAGATCGCGGCCGAGGCGCTCGGTGCGCAGCTGGAGGCGGTGCGCGTCGACATCGGCAGCACCGAACTGCCCGACGCTCCTCTGGCGGGCGGTTCCTCGGGGACCGCGTCCTGGGGCTGGTCCGTGCACAAGGCCTGCACCGCGCTGGCCGGGAAGCTCCGCGCCCACTCCGGCGCACTGCCGGCCGAGGGGATGTCGGCGTTCGCCGGCACCGAGGAGGAGGTGGCGCAGGAGTCCCTGTACGCCCGCCACGCCTTCGGCGCGCATTTCGCGGAGGTCGAGGTGGACACCGTGACCGGCGAGGTGCGGGTGCGCCGGCTGCTCGGGGTCTACGCCGCGGGCCGCATCCTCAATGCTCGTACCGCGCGCTCCCAGTTCATCGGCGGCATGACGATGGGGCTCGGCATGGCGCTGACGGAGGGCAGCACGATGGATCTGGCCTTCGGGGACCATACGGAGCGCGACCTGGCCTCCTACCACGTCCCCGTCTGCGCCGACGTGCCGGCCGTCGAGGCGCACTGGCTGGAGGAGGAGGACCCCCATCTCAATCCCATGGGCAGCAAGGGCATCGGGGAGATCGGCATCGTGGGGACGGCGGCGGCCATCGCCAACGCCGTCCACCACGCGGTGGGGGTACGGCTCCGGGACCTTCCCCTGACGCCGGACCGGCTCCTGCCGCACCTGCCAACCTGAACTATGGGTTCCGTTTCAGTTGGAACTCGTTGGGCAGCCGCCCCGAGCAGAAAACGACAAACGGAGAAGGGGGTCCGGCGCGATGTCGACAGGAACTCTTCTGGCCATCATCATTCCCATCGCGGTGGTGATCGCCCTGATCGCAGTGGCCGTGGCCCTGGACAGGCGCCGTCGGCACCGGCTGCGTGACCGCTTCGGCCCCGAGTACGACCGTACGGTCGACGACGCCGGTGACAGGCGGGCCGCCGAGCGCGACCTCGAAACCCGCGAGAAGCGCCACGACTCCCTCGACATCCAGCCGCTGCCGAGCGGGGCGAGGGAGCGCTATGCCCAGGAGTGGAGCGGTGTGCAGGAGGAGTTCGTGGACCGGCCGGAGGACGCGGTCCACGACGCGGACCGGCTGGTGACGGCGCTCATGCGGGAGCGCGGCTACCCCACGGAGGGGTACGAGCAGCAGATGCGGGACCTCTCCGTGGAGCACGGCCGCACGCTGGAGCACTACCGGGCCGCCCACGAGGTCAACCAGCTCAGCACGTCGCAGCAGGCCACCACCGAGCAGTTGCGCGGGGCGATGGTGCACTACCGCGTCCTGTTCGACGAACTGCTCTCCAACGGCAACCAGTCGGGCCCGGCACGGGCCTGAACCCGGATGCGGAGGCCAGGAAACAATGCGTGACCACGACATACCCGAGTCGTCCGAGAGCGGCCTGTCGACCGAGGACATCGTCCGGGCCCACGACCGTGGAGCAGCCGAAGAGCCGGGCCCCGAGACACCCCCGCCCATGTACCCGGGCGAGAGCATGGGGACCGCCTCTGGGGCCGGCCCGGAGGACACCACGCCCACGGACGAGGCTCCGGCGGACGAACCACAGACGGAGGAACCACAGACGGAGGAATCCCAGGCAGCCGAACAGGACGGCTCCGAGGCGGACGATTCACCCGCGCTGCTGAACCCGGAGGACGAGGAGGCGTTCCGCACACGCTGGCACGACATCCAGAGCCTGTTCGTCGACGACCCCCGCGAGGCCGTGCACGCGGCCGACGGCCTGGTCGCCGACGTCATGCAGAAGCTCGCCGCCACCTTCGCCGATCACCGGCAGAACCTCGAAGGCCAGTGGAACAAGGGCGAGAGCGACACGGAGAGCCTGCGCCTGGCGTTGCGCCAGTACCGCTCGTTCTTCAACCGCCTGCTCACCACATGACCGCGTCACCGCCCGGGCGCCCGCCGCTCACCGCGGCGGGCGCCCGCGCATTGTGAGGCGCCCGCTCACCGCGCGGGTGCCCTCACATCCGTACACGTTCTCGCTCCCGCGTGCTCGCTGTGATGTCCCCTTCCCGTCAGGCAGGCCCGGAGCCGGATGCCCGTCAGGCTGGCCCGGAGCCGGATGCCCGTCAGGCTGGCCCGCACCCGGACGGGCGGCGCACGCCGACTGGTGTCGGGTGCGCCGCCCGCGTGCGTTCGGTCGTGGAGGCCGGTTGTTTCGGTTACTTGGGGTCGCGATTGAAGATCGATTTGGACCAGAGGTAGCCAAGTGCGGTCAGGGCCAGGCACCAGGCGAGGGCGAGCCAGCCGTTGTGGCCGATCTCGGTACCCAGCAGCAGACCGCGCAGGGTCTCGATGGCGGGTGTGAACGGCTGGTACTCGGCGATCGGCTGGAACCAGCCCGGCATCGTGTCGGCCGGGATGAAGGCACTGGAGATCAGCGGGAGGAGGATCAGCGGCATGGCCATGTTGCTGGCCGCCTCCGGGTTCGGGCTGGCCATCCCCATCCCGACCGCGATCCAGGTGAGCGCCAGGGCGAACAGCGCGAGCAGCCCAAGCGCCGCGAGCCACTCCAGGGCGGTGGCGTCGGTGGAGCGGAAGCCGATGGCCACGGCGACGGCTCCGACGAGGATCAAGCTGGCGAGGACCTGCAGCACGCTGCCGACGACGTGCCCGATGAGCAGAGAGCCACGGTGGATCGCCATGGTGCGGAACCGGGCGATGAGACCCTCGGACATGTCCATCGACACGGAGATCGCGGCTCCGATCACGGTGCTGCCGATCGTCATCATCAACAGGCCCGGGACGAGGTAGGCGATGTAGTCGGAACGGTCCGCGCCGCCGCCACCGATCCCCGCGCTCATCACATCGCCGAAGATGTAGACGAAGAGCAGCAGCAGCATGATCGGGGTCAGCAGCAGATTCAGCGTCATGGACGGATAGCGGCGCGCGTGCAGGAGGTTGCGGCGCAGCATCGTGGTCGAGTCACGTACGGCCAGGGTCAGGGTGCTCATCGGACGGACTCCTTGGACTGGTGGCGGACGGTGCCGGCGGTGAGGGCGAAGAAGACGTCGTCGAGGTCGGGGGTGTGGACGGTCAGTTCGTCGGCCTCGACGCCGGCGGCGTCCAGCCCGTCGAGGAGCGAGCGCAGTTCGCGCTGGCTGCCGTCGCTGGGAATCTGCAGGGCCAGTGCCTCCTCGTCCCGCGTGACCTCGCGCAGGACACCGGCGGCGTTGCGGTAGGCGGCCGGGTCGGTGAAACGGAGCCGGACGTGGCCGCCGGGGACGAGCCGCTTGAGCTCCTCCGCGGTGCCCTCGGCGGCGATCTTCCCGTCGTTGAGGACGGCGATACGGTCGGCGAGCTGATCGGCCTCCTCCAGATACTGGGTAGTGAGGAAGACCGTCACTCCCTCGCCGGTGACCAGGTCGCGGATGATCTGCCACATCGTGTGGCGGGAGCGCGGGTCGAGACCGGTGGTCGGCTCGTCGAGGAAGATGATCCGCGGGTCGCCGACCAGGGTCATGGCGATGTCGAGGCGCCGCTTCATACCGCCCGAGTAGGTCGAGGCGGGCTTCGACGCCGCCTCGGCGAGGTCGAAACGCTCAAGGAGCTGGGCGGCGACCCGCCGGCCCTCGCGCTTGGGCAGGTGGTGCAGGTCGGCCATGAGAAGCATGTTCTCCCTACCGGTGATCAGGCCGTCGACGGCCGAGAACTGACCGGTGACACCGATCGCGGCCCGCACCGCCTGCGGAGTGGCGATCAGGTCATGACCGGCGATCTGCGCCTGGCCTCCGTCGGCGGTGATCAGCGTGGAGAGGATCTTCACAGCGGTGGTCTTACCGGCGCCGTTCGGACCGAGCAGCGCGAACACCGACCCGGCCGGGACCCGCAGATCGATCCCGTCGAGCACGGTCTTGTCACCGTAGGACTTGCGCAGACCGACGGCGGAAATCGCGGCCGGGGACGCGTGGCCGTGGCCGTCCGGCCTGTTCGACGTGGGCATGACAGAAGAAGGCACGGGGCCCTCCATTCGAAGGCTGAAGCGGATGGGGGACGGAACGATTGAGGACGTGCTGCTCAGACGGCCTTGGCGCGGCGGATGTCGATGTTGCCGTGCCGGGTACGGGCACGGACCTTGACGGTGTCCTCCGTCTGCCCCGGGGCGTCGGAGGCGGTGAGCGTGTTGCGGACCTGGCCGGAGCCCGAGTGGACGTCGAGCCAGGCGGCGGTGCCCTCGCGGATGCCGACCTCGATGGCACCGTAGGCGGTCTCCAGCTGCACGGTGCCGCTCGCGACCTCGCCCACCCGCAGGGTGCCGTGGGCGGTGGTGGCGGTGACCGAGGCCTCGGCCCGGCCGATCTCGATGTCACCGTTGGCGCCGCTCACCTTCAGGTCGCCGGTCGCGGCGCCGAGGGTCGTGGTGCCGTGCGAGTTCTTCAGGACGGCGGAGCCGTCGACGAGGCCGACGCGCAGGCTGCCGGAGCTGGTGGTGATCTCGGCGTTGCCCTCGACCCGGTCCACGGTGATCGAGCCGTGCGACGCGGTCAGGTTCAGGGGGCCGGTGGTGTCGAGGCGGACGTCGCCCGACGAAGTCTTCACACGGACCTCGCCGAGCCGGCCCTCTCCGAGCACCTGGGTCCAGGCGCCGGTCAGGTCGATCCGCGAGCCGACGGGCAGTTCGACGGTCACGTCGACGACGCCGGTGCGGCCGAACAGGTTGGACTTGGGTGTCCGGACCGTCAGTGTGCCGCCCGCGTAGGTGACCTCGGTCTGGCCGGCCGTCCGCACGTCCAGGTCCTTCTTCGGGTTGCGCGGCTGCACCTCGACGACGGTGTCGAGGCGGTCGCCCGCGACGAACTGGATGGAACCGGCCTCCACGCGCGCCGTGGCCGAGATCGGTGCGGGAGTGTCGAAAGAAGGCATGGCTGTCCCGTCCTCTTGAGTCTTGGGGACGTCCCCGCTGGTGGGACGTGGTGTGAGTGAAGTGGAGTGGTGCGGTGGCGTGGGTGTGTGATGCGGGCGGGCTGGGCTAGCGCACCCAGCCCGTGATGCTCTGTCCGATGGTCAGGGGCTTCTCCGCCGTACGCGGCGGGGTGCCGCCGCCGACCGCGGCCGACACGGCCCGCACCAGCCATGCGTTGACCGACAGCCCCTCACGGGCCGCGGCCTCCTCGGCGCGCGCCTTGAGGTGGGCCGGGAGGCGGAGGTTGACGCGAGCGGTGCCGCCCTCGTCACCCTCCACGGGAGCCGGGGCCGCGAGCACCTCGGCGGACGCGGCCGGCTCCGCGGGTGCGGCGCCGCCGGTCGACGGCAGCGCCACCACGAAGTCGGGGTCCAGGCCGCGCAGCCGTACATCGACCGAGCCGGGAGCGAGTTCACGGGTGATCTCCGCCGTCGCGGCGGAGAGCACGTTGAGCAGGGTCAGCCGCGCCGCCGACTCCAGAGGAGCAGTGAGCCTCTCGGCCAGCTCGCGCGCTTCGTCTCCGCCGGCCTCGGCGGCCACCGCGAGTTCGCGGCGGAGGGTGTCGACATACGGGGTGAGGTCCATGACGCCATCATGGCGCCATAGTGACGCCAAATGCAAGCCGCGCGGCGACATCCCTGGACCAGCGTCCGGCCGGAGGGCGCTGACCTGCACATACGTACAGGCACTGCACGGGCAGCCCCATGGCGCCGCTCGGGGCCGAGCGCCTTCAGGGGCGCCAACCGCTACCCGCCCATGGGACTGCTAGGAATCGCACGCCATTGCGGCCGCCGTGGCGCCAGCAGCACAGCAGCCTTGGCCTGCGACTTTGCCGTTTACGTCGCGACGTGGAGCACATGACGCCACCCCCGACACCAGAAAGTGGCTCGCAATGGCGCCACGCTTGAGCCAGAATGGCGCCACAAGCGGCACGCCGCACGGCCCCGGTCGAGCGAGTGCCGCACGGGGGTGGGACATCACAACGGGGTGGATCATGGAGACAGCTCAGAGCCGGCAGCAGGCGACACCCGGCGCCTTCACCTCTTTCGCGCGCTTCGTGGTCTGCGGCGGCGGGGTGGGGCTCGCCTCCAGCTTCGCCGTGGCGGCCCTTGCCTCCTGGATTCCCTGGGCCCTGGCCAACGCCCTCATCACGGTGCTCTCCACGCTCCTCGCCACCGAGCTGCACGCCCGTTTCACCTTCGACGTGGGCGGGTGCGCGACCTGGCGTCAGCATGCCCAGTCCGCCGGCTCTGCGGCGGCCGCGTACGTCGTGACCTGCACGGCGATGTTCGCCCTGCAGCAGTTGACGACGGCACCGGGAGCCGTGGTCGAGCAGGCTGTCTACCTGTCGGCCTCCGCGCTCGCGGGCGTCGCACGGTACGCGGTGCTCCGCCTGGTCGTCTTCGCGCGGAACCGACCGCAGGCCGGGGCCACCGCACCGTACGCGAGCGTGCCCTCCCCCTCGGCCTCGAGCAGCCCCAACGAGCTCTGCCATGCCGCCTGACCGTTCCACCGGGAGGCTCGCCGACTACCACCCGTGCGTGCCGCCCCCGGGCTCAGGCCCGGCGGCGGAACGGCAGGCACGCGTTCAGCAGGGGCCCTTGTCCTGACCGGTGCCGCAGATCGGGCCGGGGTCTTCGTAGATGGAGATCAGGAAAAGACCGAACGCGACCAGGACGATCGTGACGCCCAGCGCCCAGTACCTGTTCTGTCGTCGACGGGCGTCCTCGTCGCCGGCGTCACGATCCTCATCGGTCGTCATGATGTCCCCCCAGGAAGGCTTCCGCCGCCGGAAGACCCGCCCGCTGTGCCGAGTCCTCCGCGGATTCTTTCTCGTCCAGGGGGCGTTCACTCCTCCAAGCCCCCGGCCATGTCCATCGGGCCGTCCCTCCATGCCACCGGTAGCAGGTGTCCATAGCCGGGTCGCCCACCCGAACCGCCGAGCCCGGCGAACGGAATAGCGGAATAGCAGGACGCATTCCTTTGCTTTCTTCAAGATGAGCCACATCTCTCGGCCACGCCCTCACCAACCGGGCCCCGACCTGGCCTATCGATGCCGGCACTGCCGTGACTGGGGCACCCTTGTGGCTCTCGACGGCCACGGCCTGATCGTGTGCCCGTACTGCCGGAAGAAGCCCCCTGTCCCTGGAACAGCCGGCTCACATCCGGAAGTACCCGCCCAGTAGACCCGCCGGACACGCGCCCCCTTCCTGACAGGCCGGTGCGCGCCACTTGTGTCGCGCGCGCCGGGCATCGTTGCGACGAGCCCGGGTAAGCGGTCCCTACACACGGCCTGAGGGAGGACAACATGTCCGGACTGATCACACGTCTCAAGCAGTACACCCGCACCCCGCAGGGGCAGCGAGCGGTCGCATCGGTCCGGCGCGCCGCCGCCGACCCGCGCAAGCGCGCCCAGGCGCGCAAGCTGTTCGGGCGGCTGCGCGGGCGCCGGTAACGGGTCGAGGTCGCGAGGGGAGGGACATCGGCATGGCCTGGGAGACGCTGACACGTTGGGAACGAGCCCTGGAGCGGTGGCAGAGGGCTCTCCTCGAAAAGGTCCACCCTCATCAGCCCGTCGAGCTGATCGACGCGCTGCACCACGAGTGCGATCGACACGCCGTGGTGTGCAGCGAGAGTCGCGTCGTCGTCCCGAACGCCTACGAGGTGGAGCTGGACACGGAGGTGCACGAGGAGCTGGTGCGCCAGGGCCGCGGTGACATAGGAGAGGTGCTGACGGACAACCTCGCACGCCACGGACGGCAAAAGGGCTACGAGTGGGCAGGGCCTCTGACCGTACGCATCACCCCGACACCGCTCGCTTTCGGCGATCCGTACCGGGTGCACAGCAGTCCCATGCCCCACGTCCGCGCCGACGCCTTTCCGGCGGAGAGCTGAGACAACACTCCCGGAGAACCCGACGGAACGACGGACCGGTCGACCGGTCGACCGGCCGATCAGACCTGGCCGACCGGCCGAACCGGCCGATCAGACCTGGCCGCCGCAACCGCCTCCGCGTTCACGCCCGACGCAGTGCGGAGCGGCCCGCGAAGCGCGCCGAGTCGCCCAACTCCTCTTCGATCCGGATCAGTTGGTTGTACTTCGCGGTGCGGTCGGAGCGGGAGAGCGAGCCGGTCTTGATCTGACCGCAGCCGGTCGCCACCGCCAGATCCGCGATGGTGGTGTCCTCCGTCTCGCCCGAGCGGTGCGACATGACAGCCGTCCAGCCCGCCTCGTGGGCGGTGGCGACCGCGGCCAGCGCCTCCGTCAGGGTCCCGATCTGATTGACCTTGACGAGGACCGAGTTGCCGACGCCGGTACGAATGCCCTCGCGCAGCAGCGCCTCGTTGGTGCAGAACACGTCGTCACCGGTGAGCTGACAGCGGTCGCCGACGCGGGCGGTCAACTCCCGCCAGCCGTCCAGGTCGTTCTCCGCCATCGGGTCCTCGATGGAGACGATCGGGTAGGCGTCGATGAGCTTGGCCAGGTGGTCGGCGTGCTCGGAGGGGGTGCGGCGCACCCCCTCGCCCGCGTAGTCGTACACCCCGTCGCGGAAGAACTCCGACGACGCCGGGTCCATGACCAGGCCGATGTCCGTGCCGGGGCGGTAGCCGGTGCGCTCGATGGCGGTCATCACGAAGTCGAGCGCCTCCTCGGCGGTACGCAGCGCGGGCGCGAAGCCACCCTCGTCGCCGACGCCCGTGGAGTGCCCGGCGGCCAGCAGATCGCGGCGCAGGGTGTGGAAGACCTCGCTGCCCATGCGGACGGCTTCGGCGAAGGTGTCCGCGCCCACGGGCGCGATCATGAACTCCTGGAAATCCAGCGGATTGTCGGCGTGCGCGCCGCCGTTGACGATGTTCATCATCGGCAGCGGCAGGAGGTGGGCGTCGGCGCCGCCGAGGTAGCGGTAGAGGGGCCGGCGGTGGGCCGCCGCGGCGGCCTTGGCGGCGGCGAGGGAGACGCCGAGGATCGCGTTGGCGCCGAGCCGGGACTTGGTGGCGGTGCCGTCGAGGGCGACCAGTGCGGCGTCGAGACCCGCCTGGTCCGCCGCGTCCCGGCCGCGCACGGACGCCGCGATCTCCCCGTTGACGTGGGCCACCGCGCGGTCGACGCCCTTGCCGTGCCAGCGCGCGGAGTCTCCGTCGCGCAGTTCCACGGCCTCCCGGGCGCCGGTGGAGGCGCCGGAGGGGACCGCCGCGCGTCCCAGTGACCCGTCCGCCAGGACGACGTCGACCTCGACCGTGGGGTTGCCCCGGCTGTCGATGATGCGGCGGGCGGTGACGGTCTCGATGGTGGCGTCGGTGTTCTTGGCGGGTTCGACTGCCTTTGCGGACATGGGAGTTCCTTCCCGTTGTCGTGTGCCGGGGCCCCGGCTGCGACAACGCTGGCGCTGAGCCCGACAACCCCAAACCCTACAGCAATGCTGCTCAGTTTTGCTGTACAGCATGACTGCGCAGCATTGCTGCAGGTCAGGTGCACAGCTTTGCTGTCCACCGCGGTAAAGTGCCTTATGCCCACCCCGGAAGCCGCCGCCATCGCCACCGAACTGCGCACCGCCATGGGCAAGCTCACCCGACGCGTCAAACACGAGGACCGCATCCCCCTGGGCCAGGCCGCCGTGCTCGGTGCGCTCGACCGCAACGGCGCCATGACCACCAGCGACCTCGCCGCCGATCAGCGCGTACGCCCCCAGTCGATGGCCCGGGCGGTGGGGCTTCTCATGGACCAGAACCTGATCACGCGCCGGGCGCACCCCACGGACGGCCGCAAGACGCTGGTCGAGCTGTCGGACGCGGGCCGGGCCGCGCTCGAAGCGGAGCGCGGCCGCAGGGCCGGCTGGCTCGCGCAGGCCATCGAGGCCGAACTCACGGACGAGGAGCGGTCGTTGCTGGCACGGAGCGCCGCCCTGCTGGAGCGGCTCGCCACTCGCTAGTACCCCGACGGGCATCGGTCGGCCTCCCGGGGCGGGCGGGCCCCTTCTGGGTGGAGACTTGCGCGCACGCGTGCACAGAGCACGCGCCTTCACCATCGCAGCGGCCACATCGGTGGCCCTGGGAGCAGGCGTGACCGGCCCCGCGGCGGCCGCACGGACACCACACGCGTCGACGGCAGCCAGCGGATCCCACTCGTCACGGGCGACCGCGTGGTGGTGGACGCCAAGGGCCGAATGGTGGGCTTCGAGTCCGCCGAGGGCCGTGAGCACCTGCCCGTACAGGTGCGGCGCACCGAGGGCCACACACTGGTGGTGTCCAGCGACGCGCAGCGCCTGATCGCCATGGGCAGGCTGGACCAGCGGCGACTCGATGCGAGGCGTACGGCTTCCGTAGCGTTTGGTAGGGAATCTGGCTCGCGAAAGCGTCTGCCCGTTCCGCCTGCGCGTCGACTGGCTGGAAGCGCTGCCCTCCGTCACACTCGGTCAACTGCCCTGAGCAGCACACATGGCCCTTCTCGCACCCTGGTCGTGAGGTAAATCGTGCTCATCAGCCACACCATGCAGGACGACGCGCTGCGCGTGAAACTCCTCCGCGACCTCGACGTCACCACCCGAGCCGCCGCGGCCCTGGCGATCGAAGCCCTTGTCTTCGCCCACCGCCCGAGCCGAGTGCTCGTCGAACTCGCCACGCCGACGCCTTCGCCGGCCTCGCTGAGCGCGATCGCCCGGGCCCGCCGCATGTGCCAGAGCCTCGGCATCCCGATCGCCGCGACGGGTCCAGGAGCTCCCAGCTGGACGTCTCACGAGGCCCCCGGCGCGGAGGCGGAGGCGGAGGCGGAGGCGGAGGCGGAGGCGGAGGCGGAGGCGGAGGCGGAGGCGGAGGCGGAGGCGGAGGCGGAGGCGGAGGCGGAGGCGGCGCATGGTCCATGACCTGCTCCGGGCGGTCGGCGGCCGACTACGCTTGCGCGCCGATGAAGACCGCGTCCTGATCGGTTGGTGCGCCGGGTCCGTACCGCAACCCACCATCACCGTGCACGCCCGCCGTCGGGCGCAGCCGCACGAAACTCAGCGGGTGGCACCACCGCATGTTCGAAGTGCGGTTCGAGGACGGACGTTAAACGACAGCTGCCTCGGGGCGTGGCGTCGCCGGTGTCAGCATCGTGGGATGTCTCGAGCGGGGTCAGCTCCTCCAGGAGCATCCGAAAGCTCCGCGGAGCCCGCTGCCGGGCCACTGCGAACGGAGAGCCCTGTGCACGTACAGAGCCCTCCGCCGTGGCACGTGTACGAGTTCAGTGAAGGTTCAAAGATGGCCTCTACGCTCGTTGGTTCAGCAAGTCGCTGGCAGCCCTGTCCAGCGGGATGTCGTTGCTGAGCGCCTGGTGCCCCAGTGGGCATACATCGGAGGTGTAGCGGTGTGTGACGTTGGTGTGCCAGTCGAGGTTGCCGCGGAGCCAATGTCCCAGGGACTTCGCCCACTGATGTACGAGGTCTTGCTCGTCGTGGGAGAGGCGCAGATCGTCGCTGCGTCGTTGACGGCCATGGTGTGGTCGGGGACCAGGACGCGCAGGGTGGTGAGGGCTGCGGAGTTGAGGATGTTGTCTGGCAGGTAGATGCCGGCCAGGTGCTCGGCGAGGCGGGTGAGCGAATGCGGAGATGAACGGGTCGGTGCTGTGGACGAGGTCTGCATCGTCGCGGTCGAGGACGTCAATGAGCTGGCGGACGGTCGGCTCAATGGTCTCAGGGTCGTCCGAGCCGAGGTGGTCGTCGATCTGGATGGTGCAGAAAACCCAGTCACAGAAGAGGTTGAGACGGGGGCCCGCGCAGTGCGGGGGCTACGCGCGCGGCATAGAGATCCAGGCGCATGGCTTCCACATAGCGCGCTGGGCGGGAGTGGTGATGATGCCCGCGTGGGTGAGCCAGTTCAGGGAGTGAGAACGGGCCTGTTCGACATCAGGGCTGACGGCAGGTGCGATCGGGCACCAAAAGCGGCCCTCGTCCGCAGCCGTCTGCGTCTGGCTGGCTGGCTGGCAGGGATCGCGGAGGTCTGCGTCGACCCCTCTGCTGAGGGCGAACCGGTAGGTGTTTCCCGGACCTGGTGAGTACTCAGGGGCGGCGAACGAACACCGGATTTTAGTGGTCACTACCCGACGTCCACATGGCGGCATCCGCGTCCGGAAAAGAACGTGGGAGAAACCGGTCGCCATGCCAGCTCGGACATGATCAATGATGGTCACTGCTTGGCCAATTGGCCACGTCGTCGCTGAGACGTGTACGTCAGCGGGGTCACTCATTCCGGTGTCGCCTGACCTGACCGCTGCCCTACCCCCTCCGTAGAACGCTGGTAGGCCGGGGCTGACGTCAGGGTGCTGCCAGGTCGTCGGCTGTGCGCGGCCCAGGCACGGGCGAGGCGGCTGGTCAGCTCGGCGAGGGTGGCCTCGGAGTACAAGAACGGGATCCTGATGTGATCCGAGTGGCCTGGCTCGCCGGGTACCACCTCTACGCCTTCCCTCAGTGCCAGCTGCGCGAACTCCCGGCCGTCAGCGTTCGGTAGCCGTACCCACAGCGCCGAGCCGCCGTCCGGGGTCCGCCAGCGCCACTCCGGCAGCCGGGCGCGCAGCAGACTCTCCAGTTGGGCGAGCTGCGTCTGCGCCTGGGTCGGTCCTGCGGGGGGCCTGCGGAGCAGCCGGACGGCAAGCGCCTGATCGATCACCGGGCTGCCCAGGTCAGCGATGGCTTTGAGCTGGGCGAGGCGGTCGATGATGGGCGCCGCGGCGCGGACCCAGCCGACCCGCAACCCGGCCCAGACTCTCTTGGTCAGCGAGTCGACGGTGAGGACCGTCGCGCCGGGCGGAGCGTATGCCGCCAGAGGGGCCGGGACAGTTCCGCCAAGAGGCGTGCAGTAGGCGTTGTCCTCCAGGACGGGCACGCCGTGCTGGGCGGCCAGTTCCCCGATCCGCCGTCGCCGGGACTCCGTCATCATCGTGCCGGTCGGATTGTGGAAGCTGGGCATCAGGTACGCCAGGCTCGGATGCCCGGCGAAGGCCTGTGCGACGGCGTCCACCCGCGGGCCTTCCTCGTCCAGGGGCACGGGGGCCAGCCGGGCGCCCGCCGCACGGAAGGTGTCCAGGCAGCCGGGCCAGCCCGGGGACTCCACGACCACGGTGGACCGGCGGCGCAGGAACAGACCGGTCACCAGGCTGATCGCCTGAGTGGCCCCGGTGGTCACCAGGATCTGCCCCGGATCGGTGGGCAGACCCTCGGCGGTGTACCCGCCCGCGATCGCCTCACGGAGGGACGGCAGGCCGCGGGGGTGGTATCCGCCGGCTGCCACCAGCCCCGGCAGGTCCTCCGCCGCGACGGCCGCCAGCTCGGCCGCCAGGTCGCCCGGCACGGCCCCGCCCGCCCCGGCCAGGGAGATGAGCCCGGCCGGCCCGGCGGCGAGCCTGCGCACCACGGCGGCCGTGCTGGCCGGGGCCCCGGCCCAGGCGGGAGGGCGTGGCGCCACCCGGCTGCCGCTGCCCCGGCGGCTGTCCAGCACGCCACGTTCGCGGAGCAGGCCGTAGGCGGCGGCGATGGTCGCGCGGCTGACCTGCAGCCCCCGGGCCAGATCCCGTTCGGCCGGCAGCCGCTCGCCGGACGCCACATCCCCGGCGTCCACGGCGGCCAGCAGCGCCTCGGCCAGCCCGCGGTACAGCGGGCCCGCACCGTCGGCCCAGTCGCCGAGGATCTCGGCCAGCTCGGGCGCCGTCCAAACCCGGTCCACTTCACTCCTCATTGGCTCGGGCGGCGGGAGGTCCGCCGGACAAGACTCAGTCTCATGATCACATCTGATACGGCCCGGCTGCGGGCGGTCACCGACTTGATGGCGGCGGTCACCCGCACCGACGCGGGGCGGCACGAGTACGACGGAGTGGTGCAGGACCTGTCCGCGGACGGGGTGCGGCGCGGCCTGGCCGCGCTGGGCGGGCCCGGTGGGCCGGCGGCCGACGACCACGACCACGACCACGACCAGCGGCAGCTCGCCGCGGCGGAACAAGCTATGCGGGTGCGTTTCGGGGAGTTGGAACTGCACCGGTACGACCCGGCCGTCCACTTGGACAACCTGGATGTGGCCTGTTACGAGCGCGAGTACGCCCCGGCCGCCGAACGCGCCGTGGCCCGCCGGGCGCACCTGATGGCCTGGCCGGACGCGGTGGACGCCGCGATCGAGGTCCTCGATCGGGTGCCCGCGCCGCTCGCCGAGGCCGGGCTGGGCGCGGCGCGGCGGCTCGTCGGCCACCTGACCGCCCTGCCCGCCCTGGATGCCGATGAGGTCGCCGACCGCCAGGCCGTCGAGGCCGCCCATACCGCGCTGCACCGGCTCTTCACCCACCTCGGGCGCCTGGCCCGGACCGGCGACCCGAACCCGGCGCTGGGCGGCGCGGCCCTGGCCCGCCTCGCCTCCGCCACCGAAGGCTGCGAGGTGGATCTGACCGCACTCGCCGCCCGCGCGGAAACCGAACGGGACACCTGGCGGGCCCGCCTCACCGAGGCCTGCTCACGAATCGACCCCAACGCGCCGACAGCGGAGGTGATCCGGCGGATCCAGGCGGACCACCCTGGCCCGCAAGGGGTGCTGGGTCTGGCCGCCGAGCTGGTCGAGGAGACGACCGCGTGGACGGCCGAGCGCGGACTCGTACCCCACCTCGACGGCGAGTGCCTGGTCGGACAGACCACACCCACCCAGGGGTACCAGGTGGCCACCATGACCGGCGCCGCGCCGTACGAGCCGGACGGGCCGAGCTGGTTCAGGGTCACGCTGCCCGGCCCGGACTGGACGGACGATCGCCGCGCGCAGTGGCTGGCGCTGTACAACCGGACGGGCCTGGCGAACATCGCCCTGCACGAGGCGGCGCCCGGCCACTTCTCCCACGGCCGCGCGCTGCGCCGGGCGACGGGAGACATCCGCCGCACCTTGCAGTCGCCGGCCTTCGTCGAGGGCTGGGCGCACTACTGCGAGCAGCTGGCCGCCGAGGAGGGCTTCCGGGACGGCGATCCGGCCTTCGTGGTCAGCGTGGCCCGTGACGCCCTGCTGCGGATCACCCGGCTGGCAGGTGTGATCGGAGTGCAGACGGGCGCGATGACGCCGGCGGACGTCCGACACCGGTTCACAGCCGACGTCCACCTGGACGGCCCGGCCGCGGAGATGGCCGCGTACCGGCTGCTGCGCGACCCGATGACCATGTCGTACACCTGGGGGAAGTTGGCAATCCTCGACCTGCGGGACCGGGCACGCCGGCGGTGGGGCCCCGAGTTCGACCTGGGCCGCTTCCACGCCGCGATGCTCGCCCTCGGGGCGCCGCCGCTCGGCCTGCTCGGCTCCGCGCTGGACGGGGGCTGAGATGTGGGTCTTCCTGCTGGCGTCGGCGGCGCTGATCGTGGTGCCCGGGCCGAACATGGTCTACATCCTGACGCGCGGCGCCGCGCATGGCCGTAAGGCTGGGCTGGTCTCGGCGCTCGGAGTGGAGGCCGGGACGCTCGTGCACGTCGGACTGGCCGTGGGCGGGGCGGCCACGGTGCTGGCCGCGTCACCGACGGCCTTCGCCGTGCTCCGCTGGACAGGAGTCGCCTATCTCGCCTACCTCGGCGTCCGCGCCCTGCTCAGCCGGGCCCCGGCCACGGACGGCCCGGCACCGCCCGCCTCGATGTGGCGGATGTTCCGCGACGGACTGCTGGTCAATGTGCTCAATCCCAAGGTGGCGCTGTTCTTCCTCGCCTTCCTGCCTCAGTTCGCCGACAGCACGGGGCGACTGCTGGTCCTGGGCGCGACATTCTTCGCCCTGGCCCTGGCCGCCGACGTCTGCTACGCCCTGGTCGGCGCAGCGCTGGGCGGCCGGCCCGGACACCGCTCCCGCTGGCCCGGCATGGTGTACCTGGCACTGGCCGGGTACATGGCCCTGGTGTCCTGAACCGCCTTGCGCCAGTGCGGCGGCACCAACGTGTCGTCGGCGTGCTGGAGCGCTGATCCTCCTCGACCGGGCCTGTCCTTCAGGCTGCACGTACGTCCCTGGAGCTGGGCCGTGCAACGACAGTTGATCTTGAGCGGTGGGATGGCCGCCGCGAATCGTTCCAACGGCACGTCCAGGCACATGGTGCTCTGGTGGGTCCCCGCCGGGCGCCTTCCGACCGTCGGCGAGGCTCTGGAGCGGCGTGGTGGATCTGCGGGCGCACGGACCGTCCCCGCGCGCGTTCACCTTCGCCTCCTCCTGCACCGCGGCGGAGGCCACCCAGCACCTTGAGGCCGTGCCGCAGATGCAGCCCGAGCGGGCCGGTCGGAGCGCGCGGCTCAGTGTCGTTGCAAACAGACCGGGATCGCGGAGGCTTGGCTTGCTCAGCGCCTCGTACACCACGGACGCGGTTCAGGGTCAGTGGCGGCCCATGAGCCGTGTCGGGATAGGCTCACCGGCCGTGACGAAGATCAAGTTCGCCCGGACGGCGACCACGACAGCGGCCACCCTCGCCCTCCTCGGCGCCACGGCACCAGTGCCCGCCCAGGCGGACGGTGGCACGCCCGCCCCTGCCGTGACGACCGGTGCCCTGTTCAACGACCCCACCAGCACCGACCCCGCACGGACCGACGCGATACCCGCGCACCTTGCCCGGCTCATCGACGGCGCGGTTCCCGGGTCCGACATCATGATTTCCACGTACGTGTTCGGCTCCAAGTGGGTGGTGGAGCGGCTGAACGCGGCACACCTGCGCGGGGTGAACGTTCAGGTCGTCCTGGACAGCGAGACCCGCCGGCACTGGGAGGGCGGTCCGATGTACGACCTGCTCGCCGCCGGGCTCGCGAAGAACACGGCCGGCTCGGGCGACTCCTGGGTGCGCCTGTGCGCCGACAAGCAGGCGTGCCTGGCGAAGGACCCGAACCCGGCGGACGGCTGGCCCAGCGTCAACCACAACAAGTTCTACCTCTTCTCCCGGACCACGGGCAGCGCCACCGCCACCGTGCCGGTGGACGACGTGGTCGTGCAGTCCTCGGCGAACATGACCACCTGGGACCGGCGGAAGTCCTGGAACGACGCCCTGACAGTGGCCGACAACCCGGCCCTTTACGGCGCCTACGCCGCCTACTTCAAGCGTCAGGCCGAGGCACAGGCGGACCCGTCCAAGCAGGTCTCCGACGTGCTGATGGACACCCAGGCGGGACGGGCCAAGGCCTACTTCTTCCCCCGTTCGACCACGGACGTCATCGTCAACATCCTCAGCATGGTGGACGATCCGGTTGACGGGAAGCCGGCCTGCCACGGAAACGACACCGGTTACGGCACCACCGATGGCCGCACGGTGATCCGCGTCGCGATGCACGGGATCACCCGCCCGGAAGTCGCGCAGAAGCTGTGGGACCTGGACGACGCGGGCTGCTACGTGGACGTCGTGTACCGCGACCTCGACGCGTCGGGGACCGTGGTCGAGCAGATTCTCAACAAGCCCACCCGGTACGGAGGTATCGGCCTGCACAAGCTGGACGACGCGGCGGGCGGTACGCACACCGCCACCCACACCAAGTACCTACTCATCGAGGGCACCTACAAGGCCATGAAGAACCAGAAGATCGTCTTCACCGGCAGTCACCCCTACACCAAGTCAGGCCTGATCGGTAACGACGAAGCCCTCCTGAAGTGGGACGACTCCACGGGCCCTGAGCACCCCATCGCCTCTGTGTACGACGCCTACCGGGAGAACTTCCGCACCCAGCGCGCCGTCGCGGACGCGCAGAACACGCAGCCGCAGCCCTAGGTGTATTGATCACGAGCGTTGTTAACGCTGCCTGGTCTTGATCATGGCGAAGACCTCCGGTGTGGTGGAGGTGTCTAGGCTTCACCGCACA
>NZ_JBIAPJ010000013.1:0-159679 GCF_042888285.1 Streptomyces sp. NPDC003035
GACCGCCCAGGCCCCATCGGGCACCCTCGGGCGTGAGGAAACCCGCCCCCGCATCCCCGGACCACGCACACGATGCGCGCCGCCCGGACGCGGAGGGAAAGCGGGCAACCAGAACGCCCAAAACCGTTCGGGGCGTTCGGCTGAGCATGAGTCCTGGCAACAGGACTCACTCCCGCTCAGTCTCTAGGAACGGTATGACGGAACGACAGTTCCGTTTCCCGGCCCTACGGTTGGCGTGTGCTTCTGGAAGTGAACGTCACCTTCGCGGTGGTTCTCGCCGTTCTGCTCGGCGTGGCCGCGGGCGTCGTCGCGCTCGCCCGGCTCGGACGCGCCCGCGACACCCTGATCGCGGGCGGCCGTGCGGCGGTCCAGCTGATCGCGGTGTCGCTCGTGATCGGCTGGGTGATACGGCACCTGCCGCTGCTGCTGGGGTTCCTGCTGCTGATGTACGGGGTGGCCGTGTGGACCGCCGGGCGGCGGGTGGTGCCGTCTCCGGGGCGCGGCTGGTGGTGGGCCGGCGTGCCGATCGCGGCGGGCGTGGTGCCGGTCGTCGGGACGCTCGTGCTCGCCGGGCTCGTACCGGTGCGGGGCGTGGCGCTCATCCCGGTGACCGGCATCCTCATCGGCGGCGCGCTGACGGCCACCGTGCTGGGCGGGCGGCGCGCGCTGGACGAGCTGGAGACGCGGCGGGGCGAGGTCGAGGCGGGGCTCGCCCTCGGTCTTGTCGAGCGGGAGGCGCGGCTGGAGGTGGCGCGGCGGGCGGCGTCGGACGCCCTGCTGCCGGGCCTCGACCAGACGCGGACGGTGGGGCTCGTCACGCTGCCGGGCGCGTTCGTGGGGATGCTGCTGGGCGGGGCGTCACCGTGGGAGGCGGGAGCGGTGCAGCTGTTCGTGCTGGTGGCGCTGCTGGTGGTCCAGGCGGTGGCGGTGGCGGCGGTGCTGGAGCTGGTGGCGAGGGGCGCGTTGACGCGTGGCGGGTGACCGGGGGCGGGTGGCCGGGCGCCTGTGAGGTGCCGGGTCCCGGGGGCCTGGTCTCACCCGCGGGTGGGTCCGGGGTCCGGGGCCTCCGGTGGGAGGTGTGCGGACTGCGTCTCACCGCGCTCCGCGCGAGTTCCGACGCCTTACGTCCGCACACCCCCCACGCTCCGGCCCTGGCCCCCGTCGCGTTGTGTCCCGGCTGCGGCCCGGGGGCGAGGGAGCCGGTTCCGTCGGGTTGTGTTCCGGCTGCCGGTCGGTGGCGTCAGGCCGGGAAGGTGAGGCGGATGCCCTCCGCGACGGGTTCGACCTCCAGCGCCGTGAGGTCCATGACGTGGACGTCCGGGGCGAAGGCCGCCGCCCTCGGGCCCACGCCGATCACGCGCATCCCCGCCGAGCGCCCCGCCTGTATGCCCGCCTCGGAGTCCTCGAAGACCACGCAGTCGGCCGGGTCGAAGCCCAGTTCCGCCGCGCCCTTGAGGAAGCCCTCCGGGTCCGGCTTGCTCGCGCCGACCCGCTCCGCCGTGACCCGGGTCTCCGGCATCCGCAGCCCCGCCGCGCCCATCCGCGCCTGGGCGAGGGCCTCGTCCGCCGAGGTCACCAGGGCGTGCGGGAGGCCCGCTATGGCGGTCATGAAGGCCGGGGCGCCCGGGACGGGCACGACGCCGTCGAGGTCGGCGGTCTCCTCCGCCAGCATCACCCGGTTGTCCGCGTGGTTCTGCTCCATGGGCCGGTCCGGGAGGAGGACGGCCATCGTCGCGTACCCCTGGCGGCCGTGGACCACCTTGAGCGCCTGCTCGGGGTCCAGTCCGTGCCGGACGGCCCAGCGGCGCCAGCAGCGCTCGACGACGGCGTCCGAGTTGACGAGGGTGCCGTCCATGTCCAGGAGGAGGGCGCGGGTCGTGAGCGTTGCCGGGGTGATGGCGGGCATCGACGGTCTCCAGAGGGGTGGGAGGAGAAACAGAGCGGTCCCGCCCGCCGGTCAGGGAGTACGGGCGGGGCCACTTTGTTTCTCCACGATACAAAACGCGGGGCGGTCTCCGCCAATCCGTCCCGCATCGCGGACCCCGGCGGCTCAGTCCGGGGTCTGTGCCTCCAGGGCCCGGCGGGTCTCCGGCCCGTACACGCCCTTCTCGTCCTCCTGGATGTACTGCCACGACTGGAACCTCTCGACCGCGCGGCGCACCTGCCGGGAGTACGAGCCGTCGATCGGGCCGTCGTAGGCCCGCACGTGGGTCAGCCGCCGCTGCAGCTCCTCGACCTCGGCCCCGGAGTCCCCGTAGCGGAGGGTGGGGCCGGGTGTGTCCGGGGTGGGTGTCGGCGTGGGGGAGGAGGTGGTCCGCGTGGCCGAGGGGGGCGGCGGGGCGGCGGGCGCGGTGGTGGCCCGCGTGGTCCGGACGGCGGAGGGCGAGGAGGACGCCGAGGCGGACCCTGAGGGCGAGGTCGAAGGGGAGGCGGAGGCGGAGGCCGAGGCCGAGGCCGAGGTGGAGGGCGTGGTGGACGGCTCCTCGGAGACGGCCACGTTCTCCGACGCGCTCGTGGTGACCGTGGGGACGGCCGCCCGGTCGTCCGTCCCGCCGTCGTCGTCCAGCAGCCCGGTCGCGACGGCCGCGGTGCCGATGACGGCCACCGCGACCGCCGCCGCGAGCGCCACGAGCGCGCCGCGCCGGCGTGTGGCAGGCCGCGGCTCCGGCTCGTCGTACCCGCGGTATCCGTCCCCGCCGTACGCGTCGCCCCCGTCGTACGCCTCGTCCTGGTCGACGCCGTTGCCGACGCCGGGCAGCAGCAGCGGCATGGTCTCGGCGGCATCCCCGGCCGGCTGCGCCACCGGCGGCGCCGCCACGGGCGCCGGCGTCCGCACAGGCGGCGGTACGGGGGGAGCCTCCGGCGCCTCGTACGTGCCCGGCTCCGGCGCGTCCAGCGTCACGTACGGCCGGATCCGCAGCGGATCGAAGTCCTCCGCCGCGGCGATCTCCGCCTGGACACAGGCGCAGCCCGGTCTTCTCTCCACACCACATTCAGGACAGACCTGTCCGACCATCGAGGGTCCCCTCCCCAATCCAACTGCGAGCGATTATGCAGGCCGCTCCCGTCGGTCGGACGAACCGCGGCCCCCCTCGGCAGGCCATAAGCGGACATAACAATCAGGATGGAGAGGTACTGCCCCCGAGGACACCCTCCGGAGATGCCCATGGCCCAGGAAGTACGCACGCCGGACGTCGGCGGCGACCCCGCGCCGGGGGAGGGGCGGAGTCACCGAAGCGTCGTCGTCGCCATCGGTGCGCTGCTGCTCGGCATGCTGCTCGCCGCACTCGACCAGACCATCGTCTCCACCGCTCTGCCGACCATCGTCAGCGAGCTCGGCGGCATGGAGCACCTCTCCTGGGTCGTCACCGCCTACATGCTCGCCTCGACGGCGGCGACCCCGCTGTGGGGCAAGCTCGGCGACCAGTACGGCCGTAAAAAACTCTTCCAGGCCGCCATCGTCATCTTCCTCATCGGCTCGGCCCTCTGCGGCATCGCGCAGAACATGCCGCAGCTCATCGCCTTCCGCGGCATCCAGGGCCTGGGCGGCGGCGGTCTCATGGTCCTGTCGATGGCCATCGTCGGCGACCTCGTCTCGCCCCGGGAACGCGGAAAGTACCAAGGGCTCTTCGGCGCCGTCTTCGGCGCCACCAGCGTCCTCGGACCGCTGCTCGGCGGACTGTTCACCGAGCACCTCTCCTGGCGCTGGGTGTTCTACATCAACCTGCCCATCGGCGTCGTCGCCCTCTTCGTGATCGCCGCCGTGCTGCACATCCCGGTACGCGGCACCCGGCACACCATCGACTACCTCGGCACCTTCCTCATCGCCTCGGTGGCCACCTGCCTCGTCCTCGTGGCCTCCCTCGGCGGCACCACCTGGGACTGGGGATCCCCGCAGATCATCGGGCTCGCCGTGCTCGGCGCCGTGCTCCTGGTGTGGTTCGTGTACGTCGAGAAGCGCGCCGCCGAACCCGTCCTGCCGCTGAAGCTCTTCCGGATCCGGACCTTCACGCTCGTCTCGGTCATCAGCTTTGTCGTGGGCTTCGCGATGTTCGGCGCGATGACCTATCTGCCGACCTTCCTCCAGGTCGTCCAGGGCGTCACCCCGACCATGTCCGGCGTCCACATGCTGCCCATGGTCCTCGGCATGCTCCTCACCTCGACCGCCTCCGGCCAGATCGTCTCCCGCACCGGCCGCTGGAAGGTCTTCCCGATCACGGGCACCGCCCTCACCGGCCTCGGGCTGCTGCTGCTCAACGAACTGAAGGAGACCAGCTCCACCTGGGAGATGAGCGTCTACTTCTTCGTCTTCGGCGTGGGACTCGGCCTGGTCATGCAGGTCCTGGTCCTCGTCGTGCAGAACGCCGTCTCGTACCAGGACCTCGGTGTCGCCACCTCCGGCGCGACCTTCTTCCGGTCCATCGGAGCCTCCTTCGGCGTGGCCGTCTTCGGGACGATCTTCACCAACCGGCTCACCACCAAGCTCGACGACGCGCTCGCCGGCCGGCCGCTGCCACCGGGGACCGGACCCGAGCGGATCGCGGCCGACCCGCGCGCCATCGCCGCGCTGCCGCCCGAGCTGAGGCCGTCGGTCCTGCACGCGTACGCGACCTCGATCACCGATGTCTTCCTCTACGCGGCGCCCGTGGTCCTCATCGCCTTCGTGGTCGCCTGGTTCCTCAAGGAGGACAAGCTGCGCGGCTCGGTCACCGCCCCCGACACCAGCCAGACCCTGGCCTCCAACCCGGTGGAGCGGTCCTCGTACGACGAGTGCGCCCGCGCCCTGTCCGTGCTCGGTTCACGCGAGGGACGCAAGGCGATCTACGAGAAGATCACGGCGAAGGCCGGGCTCGATCTGCTGCCCGCCGCGAGCTGGCTGCTGCTGCGGATCCGCCGCCACGGCACCGTGGAACCGGCCCGGCTCGCCGAGACCACCCCCGTACCGCTGCGGGCCATCACCGAGGCGTCCCGCCAGGTGGAGGAGCGCCGCCTCGCCCGCCGGGAGGGGCTGCAGCTGATGCTCACCGACGAGGGCGTCGAGGCGGCGGTCAAGCTGGCGAGGGCGCGCGAGGAGTCGCTCGCCGAGCTGTTGGGGGACTGGTGGGGTCCGGACCGGCCCACCGACCTGGTGAAGCTGGTGGAGGAGCTGACCTCCGAGCTGAGCGGCTCGGACGCGGAGCGCCCCCACCTGCCCGAGCCGCCCCGCGACCATCACGCGTGACGTCTACAGCTCCTTGCCGTACCAGATGTCCATGTACGGACCCTCGCAGTACGCGGGGATCTCGACGTACCCGTGGCGCGTGTAGAGCGCGCGCGCCTCTCTCAGGTCCAGGCGCGTGTTGAGGACCATCCGGCGCGCTCCGAGCGCGCGGGCGGCGTCCTCCAACCGCCCCATCAGCGCCCCGGCGCCGCCCGTGCCCCGAAACGCGTGGCGCAGGAAGACCCGGGTCAGCTCGGCGCGTTCCTCGTCGAGGAGCAGCACACCGCCGCAGGCGGCCGGCTTCCCCTCGTACCGGCCGACCAGGAACTGGCCGGTCGGCGGGGTCAGCAGCTCCACCCCGTCGTTCGTCAGGCCCTCGTCGATCTCCGCCGCCGTCGCGGGCCGCCGCCAGTAACGGCTCGCCACGTCGTCGTAGTAGTCGCGGCGCAGGGCGGTGGCGTCCGGGGTGCCGACGTGCTCGGGAGAGAAGGTCCAGGTCATGCGCGTCAGTGTGCCGGGCATGACCCGTACCCGTCGCGCGATTACTTGGGGGACGCCTGCTGCACGACCTCGAACGACCAGAGCGTGGAGCCGCTCGCGGCCGGCTTCGGGCGCTCCTCGGCGGATCCGCCGCCTCCGCCCCCGTGGGCGGCCTTCATGGAACCGCTCATCCAGTTCTGGAAGTCCTCCTCACTGCGCCAGCGGGTGTACACCAGGTACTGGTCCGTACCCTCCACCGGACGCAGCAGCTCGAACCACTCGAAGCCGTCGGAGCCCTCCACGGCCCCGGCACGGGACGCGAAACGCTGCTCGAGGACCTCGCGCTGTTCGGCCGGGACGGTCAGGACGTTGATCTTCACGATGCTCATGAGGGGCAGGATATGGGTGGTACGGAACTGATCACGCGCGCGGAGGCCGTCCGCGCCCTCGCGGAACGCTGGCTGCCGCTCCTCGCCGGGGAGGCCGGCGAGGAGGACTTCGTCTGCTCGCCCGCCGGGCTGTGGCTGGCGCTCGGCGCTGTCGCCGCCGGGGCGCGCGGGGAGACCGCCGAGGAACTGCGGGCGCTGCTCGGGGTCGCGGGCGAGGAGGCGGCCGAGGCGGTGACGGTCGTGGCGCGCGAGCTGGGGCGGACCGGTGCGCTGGATGTGGCGACCGGGGTGTGGAGCCGGATTCCGCTGCTCCCCGCGTATGTGAAGGCGCTGCCGGACGCCGGGTGCGGGGCGCTCGACCGGGACGCGCAGGTGCGGCTCGACGCGTGGGTACGGGAGTCCACCGGCGGCCGGATCGAGCGGCTGCCGCTCGCGCTGGACGGCTCCGAGGCGCTCGTCCTCGTCAACGCGCTGGCCCTCAAGGCGTCCTGGCGCGCTGCGTTCAGGGCGTCCCTGACCCGGGACGAGCCCTTCACGGACGCGAACGGCGACACCGTCTCCGTACCGACGATGCGTCAGCTGGTGTCCGCGCGCCGGGTGTGGACCGTGGACGGGGTGATCGTCGTGGAGCTGCCGTGCGAGGGAGAGCCCGGGCCGCTGGTCCGGTTCGTTCTCGGCCCCGAGGGCGCGGGCGTCGCCGAGGTGCTGCCCGCGGCCTGGGCGCCGGCCGCGCGGCGGAGGCCGCTCGCCGCCGAGGCCGTCGATCTCGCGCTGCCCCGCTTCTCGCTGCGGACGAAGACCGATGTGCACGCGCGGCTCGGGGCCCTGGGGGCCGGCCTCGCGACCCGGGCGGAGGCCGACTTCACGGGGCTCGCGGCCGAGCGGCCGCTGTGGATCTCCGCCGCCGTCCAGGAGGCCGTCGTCCAGGTCGCGGAGGAGGGCGTGGAGGCCGCCGCCGTCACCGTCGTCGCGATGACCCGCGGCGGCGCTCCGCCCCGCCACGAACTGATCGCGCGGGTCGCCTTCGACCGGCCCTTCGGGGTGGTCGTGCTCGACGGCTCCGGCGAGGTGCCGCTCTTCGCCGGCCGGCAGTCGAGTGTGCCCCGCTACGCCACCACGCGGGCGAGCAGCAGCCCGTCGTAACCCTTCAGGCCCACCGTCTGGAACGCCGTCGCGTCCAACCGGGGCTCGCGCGCGATCAGTTCGAACATCGCGCGGGTGCCGGTGATCGCCGGGTCGTCGGAGTGCTCGTCGGCGATCCTCCCGCCACGCACCACGTTGTCGACGATGACGACCGTGCCGGGGCGGGAGAGCTTCAGGGCCCACTCCACGTAGTGCGGGTTGTTCACCTTGTCGGCGTCGATGAAGACGAGGTCGAAGGGGCCCGCGCCCTCCGACTCCAGGGCCGGCAGGGTGTCCAGGGCCGCGCCCGTCCGGACCTCGACGATCGAGTCGAGGCCGGCCCGGGCGATGTTGGCGCGGGCCACGTCCGCGCGGGCCGGGTCGTACTCCAGGGTGATCAGCCGGCCGTCGGCCGGCAGCGCCCTGGCCATCCAGATCGTGCTGTAGCCGCCGAGCGTGCCGATCTCCAGGACCGTGCGCGCGCCCTGCATCGCGACCAGCAGGTTCAGCAGCTTGCCCTGGTTGGGGGCGACGGCGATCTCGGGGAGCCCGGCGGCCGTGGAGTCGGCGAGGGCGGCGGCGAGCGCGTCGTCCGCCGGGGTGAGCAGATCGGTGAAGTAGCGGTCGACGGTGATCCACTGATCGTTGGTCATGCGGCCGAACGTACCGCAGGGCGCCGCTGCCGGACGCGTACCGCCACGATCGCCCCGGCCGCCACCAGCACGACCCCCACGGTGAGGAGCCAGACCGGGACGCCGCCGATCGTGAGCAGCCGGTCGTGGTAGATCACTTCCCGGTACGGGGTGTCGGCGACGGTCCTCAGCTCGTGGTCGCCGTCGATCAGCGAGGGATCGGGGAACTCCTGGTCCAGGGCGGTCAGATGGACCGGGCTTCCGCCGGTGAGCGCGGCCACCGCGCCCTCGGGCTCGATCGCGCCGGCGAAGGTCACCTCGGGTGCCCGCCCGCCGATGTCGTCGCGCGGCTCCATACGGTGGTCGGCGAGGACGTACAGGCCGAGGGACTGCGGGGTCTTCGCCAGGCGGGAGAGCCGCATGGGATAGATCAGCCGCTCGCTGGCGAAACTGATCCGCAGCGGGTCGAGCTCACCCTGGAGCGCCGCGCCGTCCGCGTCGGGCGCGAGGCGCACCGCGACGTACTCCCACTTCTGCGCGACGTACGGCCGGAGCTCGGCCGCGAGCCCGTCGGAGAGCTCGAAGCCGTTCTTCTCCAGCCAGCCACTGAGCGCCTTCGGGTCGGTGGCGGTGAGCCGTGCCACGTCGAAGGGGCCGAGCCGCTCGCGGCCGACGACGCCGACCGCGCCGTCGCCGGGCGGCGCGGCGGCCGCACCGTCCCCGGCGCCGCCGGCGAAGGGCCAGTCCTTCGCGCGCGGCCAGAAGTAGTGCCGCTTCCTGTGCTCGGGCCGGGTGAGCTCCTCGAGTTCGTCGAAGAGCTCCGGGTCGCCCAGCGTGACGTCGGCCCGGCCGGGTACGGGCATGATCCAGGCGGCCCGCTCGGCGTCGCCGCGCACGGTGAAGCGCATGACGATCTGTTCCGTCCGGCCGTCCCAGCGCACGGCGGAGGTCTCCCGGTCGACGCCGATGCGATGGTTCCGGTCCGGGATCATGGCTCCGCAGCCGCACGCGTACGCCGGTGCGACGAGTGAGCCGAGCTGGAGCGCGAGCAGCGCGACGAGCATGGTCAGAAGTCTGTGTGTCCCCCGCATGCCCCCTCAGACGCGGAGCACCAAGATCCGGTTCCGCGGCTGGAGCCTGATGGGAGGAGGCGGGGGCGGGAGTCCCAGGCGTAGGGGGTGAGCTCCCGCCGCCCGGTCCGTCAGGAGCCGACCCGGACCCTCAACTCCTTGATCCCGTTCAGCCAGGCCGCGCGCAGCCGGCGCGGCTCGCCCACGAGGCCGAGATCGGGCAGCTCGTCCGCGAGCGCGTTGAAGATCAGCTCGATCTCGTTGATGGCGAGGGACTTGCCGAGGCAGAAGTGCGGGCCTCCGCCGCCGAAGCCGAGGTGCGGGTTCGGGTCGCGTGTGATGTCGAAGACCTCGGGGTTCTCGAAGACCTCGGGGTCGTTGTTGGCGGAGGAGTAGAAGAGTCCGATCCGGTCGCCCCTGCGGACCTTCTGGCCGCCGATCTCGGTGTCCTGCGTCGCCGTGCGCTGGAAGGAGACCACCGGGGTCGCCCAGCGCACGATCTCCTCGGCGGCGGTCGCCGGCCGTTCCCGCTTGAAGAGTTCCCACTCCTCGGGGTGGGTGAGGAAGGCGTGCATGCCGTGGCTGATGGCGTTGCGGGTGGTCTCGTTCCCGGCCACCGCGAGCAGCAGCACGAAGAAGCCGAACTCGTCGGAGGAGAGGTTGCCCTGGCCCTCCGCGGCGACGAGCTGGGTGACGATGTCCTGGGCGGGGCACTTCTTGCGCTCGGCCGCCAGGTTCATCGAGTAGCCGATGAGCTCCATGGCGGCCTCGGCGCCGATCTCCTCGGTGATGGCGTATTCCGGATCGTCGTACGCGATCATCTTGTTCGACCAGTCGAAGATCCGGGCGCGGTCCTCCTGCGGTACGCCGATGAGCTCGGCGATCGCCTGGAGCGGCAGCTCGACCGCGACCTGGCTGACGAAGTCGAAGGACCCGTCGGCGGCGGCGTTCCGCTTCGCCTCCTCGACGATCGCGCGGGCGCGCTCGCACAGGGCCGTCTGCAGGGCTCGGATGGCGCGGGGGGTGAAGCCGCGCTGGACGATCTGGCGGACCCTCGTGTGCTCGGGTGGGTCCATGTTGATCATGATCAGTTTCTGGACCTCGATCTGGTCCCGGGTGATGTGCTCGTTGAAGCGGATGATGGCCGTGTTCTCCGTGGAGGAGAAGAGTTCGGGGTGTGTGGAGACGTACTTGACGTCCGCGTGCCGGGTGACGGCCCAGTAGCCCTCGTCGTCGAAGCCGGTGATGCCGCGCGGCTGGGGGCACCACCAGACGGGCGCCGTCTGCCGCAGCCGGGCGAACTCCGGCAGGGGGATGCGGCTCTGGAGCAGATCGGGGTCGGTGGCGTCGAACCCTTCGGGGAGGTGAGGGCAGGGCATCGGCAACACACTCCATGTCTGAGGCACTTGTCCGCCGGATGTCTGACGGCCCATCAGAAGATGCCCGCAAGGTAGTAACGGGTTCTACAAGTCGCAAGGCATGCGACGGGAACTGTTGCCGGTGATCGGTGCACGCGGGTGCGTGCACAACCCTTGCGTACCGGCGGTAGCAGTCATAAGACTTCAGTCAGAACTAGAACGCGTACCAGTTCCCCGTACCGCCCCCGTCGCGGAGTGCCGGGACACCCCGCCCGGGCGAGGAGAGGACGAGCTCATGGCCGCGGAACCCGTCATCGTCGAAGCAGTACGCACCCCCATCGGCAAGCGCGGGGGCGCGCTCGCCAATCTGCACCCCGCCTACCTCCTGGGCGAGACCTATCGCGAACTCCTCGGGCGCACCGGCATCCACGCCGACTGCGTCGAGCAGATCGTCGGCGGCACCGTCACCCACGCCGGCGAGCAGTCCATGAACCCGGCGCGCAACGCCTGGCTCACCATGGGGCTTCCCTACGAGACGGCCGCCACCACGGTCGACTGTCAGTGCGGCTCCTCGCAGCAGGCGAGCCACATGGTCGCCAACATGATCTCCGCCGGGGTCATCGACGTCGGCATCAGCTGCGGAGTGGAGGCCATGTCGCGTGTCCCGCTGGGCTCCGGCTCCAAGCACGGGCCCGGGAAGCCGTGGCCCGACGAGTGGAACGTCGACCTGCCCAACCAGTTCGAGGCCGCCGAGCGCATCGCCCGGCGCCGCGGCCTCACCCGCGAACGGGTCGACTCGCTCGGCCTGCTCTCCCAGGAACGGGCCGCGAACGCCTGGGCCGAGGAGCGCTTCAAGCGCGAGACCTTCGCCGTCCAGGTGCCGACCACCGAGGAGGAGCAGGCCGCGGGACAGGGCATGTGGCGGCTCGTGGACCGGGACGAGGGGCTGCGCGACACCAGCATGGAGGCGCTCGCCCGGCTCAAGCCGGTCATGCCGACCGCCGTGCACACCGCCGGCAACTCCTCCCAGATCTCCGACGGCGCCTGCGCGCTGATGTGGGCCTCCAAGCGCATGGCCCGTGCCCTCAAGCTCAGGCCCCGCGCCCGGATCGTCGCCCAGGCCCTGGTCGGCTCCGACCCGCACTTCCACCTCGACGGACCGATCGACGCCACCCGCGCCGTCCTCGGCAAGGCCGGCATGTCGCTCAAGGACATCGACCTCGTCGAGATCAACGAGGCCTTCGCGTCGGTGGTGCTGAGCTGGGCGCAGGAATTCGACCGGGACCTGGACGGTCTTGAGAAGGTCAACGTCAACGGCGGTGCCATCGCGCTCGGTCACCCGGTGGGGGCCACCGGGGCGCGCCTGATCACCACCGCCCTGCACGAACTGGAGCGTACGGACAAGGAGTTCGCGCTGATCACGATGTGCGCGGGCGGGGCGCTGGCCACCGGGACCATCATCCAGCGGCTGTAGTCCGCGCCCGGGGTCACAGAAACGCGGCCCGAGAACCGCCGGCCGAGAAACGCGGTCCGAGAAACGCGGGCCGAGAAACGCGGCAGGCCCCGCCCCTCCGGTAAGGAGGGCGGGGCCTTGCGGGAGCGCGGCTGCCGGCGGGGACTCTTAGTACCAGCCGTTGGCCTGCCAGAACGCCCAGGCGGCGTTCGGGCTGCCGTAGCGCTCGTTCATGTAGTTGAGGCCCCACTTGATCTGGGTGGCCGGGTTGGTCTTCCAGTCGGAACCGGCCGAGGCCATCTTGGAGGCCGGCAGGGCCTGGACCAGGCCGTAGGCGCCGCTGGACGAGTTGGTGGCGGAGGGGTTCCAGCCGGACTCGTGGGCGACGATCTTGCTGAACGACTGGTACTGCGAAGCCGGGACGATCTGCTTGGCAAGCTCCTGCGGAGTCGCGGCCGAGGCCGTGGACGTCGTGCCGAGCACCGCACCCGAGGCGCCGAGCAGCACGGCTGCCGAGGCGGCGAAGGTCTTCTTGCGGGACGAGACACGAGTGGAGAGCGAGCGGAACACGAAGCGACCTAACGTCGGGGACATGGGGTGCGCCGGGCGTTTTCGGCAAGCCGGAACCAGAGCCCGGGGAATCCGGATCCTGGGGGGAATCGGCCTGTCCGAGGCGCTGCGCTGAGCGCTGCTGCCTGGCGACGTCCACCAGACAAGCAGGGCTGGAACGCCGATGCAATGACCCCCTGTACGACGCGGATTCGGAGGTACAGCAGAAGGCGGATGTCGAGAGTCGGGCGTTTTCGCAGGTCACGCCCGGCTATGGGGTAATTTGCCTGGGTATGACCCGCTCCTATTTCGCTTCGTACGTGACGTAGGTCCTGTGGGGCGCCTCACCCGGAGGGGGCTCTTCCGGGGCCCCGAATGTGACCTGGGCCTCGAAGTTCGCCCGCCGCGTGGCCCGCCGGAGTGCCTTGAGGAGCGTCCCGCCGACCGTCAGGGTGAGGACGACGGTGAGAGCGGCCCGGCCGAGGTCCCAGCCGAGGGAGGTGGCGAGGACGTAGGCGAGGAAACGGACCAGGTTCTCGTGGACGGGGTCGCCGGGGGCGAAGGAGATCCCGGTCCCGAGGCCCCCCACCGTGACCCAGCCGTACAGATTGGTGACGGTGCCGTACGCGAACGCCGCCAGGAACCCGTACGCCGACAGCATCAGCAGCTCGGCCCGGCCACGGAGCCGTACGGGTCCCGGCAACAGACCCGCGCCCATCGTGAACCAGCCCATCGCCAGCATCTGGACCGGCATCCACGGGCCCACACCGCCCGTGAGCAGGGCGGACGCGAACATCGTCACCGCCCCGAGGACGAAACCGAACCCCGGCCCGAGGACCCGGCCGCTCAGCACCATGAGGAAGAACATCGGCTCCAGGCCCGCCGTCCCCGCCCCGAGCGGCCGCAGCGCCGCCCCCACGGCGGCCAGCACGCCCAGCATCGCGACCGCCTTCGCGTCCATCCCGCAGTCGGCGATGGTGGCGACCACGACCGCGATGAGCAGGGGCAGCAGGGCGGCGAAGAACCAGGGGGCGTCGGCGGCGTGCGTGGTGACGGCGGAGGAGGCGTCCGCGAAGAGGGGCCAGCCGATGGCGATCAGCCCGGTGAGGGAGACCAGGACGAGCGCCGCGACGGAGCGGGGACCGAGCCGGACGGGTCCTCTGGCGGGGGCGCCGGCCTTCCGCGGGCGTCCCGGGGCCGAGCCTCCGTTCACGGCTGTCTTCACAGCGCCTTCCTGACCTGCTCGACCGTGAGCCACGGCTCCGGGGCGAGGATCTTCGCGACCTGAGGGGAGAAGGCGGGGGAGGAGACGACGACCTCGGACGTCGGACCGTCCGCCACGACCTCGCCGCCCGCGAGGATCACCACCCGGTGCGCCAGCTCGGCGGCCAGCTCCACGTCGTGGGTGGCGAGCACGATGGCATGACCGGCGGCGGCCAGCTCGCGCAGATGCGCGACGAGACGGGCCTTGGCCGCGTAGTCAAGACCGCGGGTCGGCTCGTCGAGGAGCAGGAGCGGGGGGCGCCCGGTGAGGACGACGGCCAGGGCGAGCGCGAGGCGCTGGCCCTCGGACAGGTCACGGGGGTGGGTGTCGTCCGCCACGCCCGGAAGCAGCTCGGACACCAGGGACCGGCAGGTCCCGGGCGGGGCGTCGGCGTCGGTGTCGGCGGCGGAGCATTCGGCGGCGACCGTGTCCGCGTAGAGGAGATCGCGGGGCTCCTGCGGTACGAGTCCCACCTGGCGGATCAGCTCGCGCGGATCGGTCCGGTGCGGGACGCGGCCGCCGACGAGGGCGGTGCCGGAGGTGGGCGGGATCATGCCGACGAGCGTGTTGAGCAGCGTGGACTTGCCGGCGCCGTTACGGCCCATGAGCGCGACGGTCTCTCCGGGGGCGACGTGGATGTCGATGTGACGGAGAGCCTCGACGCGGCCGCGGCGGACGCCGAGGGCGCGGACGTCGAGGAGGAGGGTGGGTGCGGGGGCGTGGGTGCCGGTGGTGCGGCGCCGGAAGAGGGAGAGTCCCGCACCCCACCCCTTCCCGAAACCCTGCCGGGGGCTGGAGGGTGGTTGACCTCCGGGAGCTGCCGCCCGCCCCTCCGCCCCGCCGGATCCCGGCAGGCCGGTACCTGGCTGGGGGCTGAGCGCCCCGGGCGGCTGCGGGGTGCGGTCCTTCAGGCGGGTGCGCAGAGGGGTTGCGCGGCGGCGGGCGTCGCGGATGGTCAGGGGGAGCGGGGTCCAGCCCGCCAGGCGGCCCAGCGCGACCACCGGGGGGTGGACCGGTGAGATCGCCATGACGTCGGCCGGCGGGCCCATGACCCCCTCCGGGAGCAGCAGCACCTGGTCCGCGTACTGCACCACCCGCTCCAGGCGGTGCTCGGCCATCAGGACCGTCGTGCCCAGGTCGTGCACCAGGCGCTGCAGCACCGCCAGGACGTCCTCCGCCGCCGCCGGGTCCAGTGCGGACGTCGGCTCGTCGAGGACCAGGACCTTGGGGTGCGGGGTCAGCACCGAGCCGATCGCCACCCGCTGCTGCTGGCCGCCGGAGAGCGTGGCGATCGGCCGGTCGCGCAGCTCCGCGAGGCCCAGCAGGTCCAGGGTCTCCTCCACCCGGCGCCGCATCACCGCCGGCGCGAGGCCCAGGGACTCCATCCCGTACGCCAGCTCGTCCTCGACCGTGTCCGTGACGAAGTGCGCGAGCGGGTCCTGGCCCACCGTGCCGACCACGTCCGCCAGTTCGCGCGGCTTGTGCGTCCGGGTGTCCCGGCCCGCGACCGTGACCCGGCCGCTCAGCGTGCCACCCGTGAAGTGCGGGACGAGCCCCGACACCGCGCCGAGCAGTGTCGACTTGCCGACCCCCGACGGGCCGACCAGCAGGACGAGTTCGCCCTCGGGGACCGTCAGGCTCAGGTCCCTCAGGGTGGGCTCGCCGGCGTCCCCGTACGTCACCGAGACGTTCTCGAACCGGATCACGAACACTCCTCGGGTACAGGGGCGACGAACGCGGGCACCAGGCCCACCAGCAACGACAGCGCGGGCCACACCGGCAGTTCCGGCGCCACCAGGGGGACGACCCCGGGATGCAGCGCCTCGTACGCGTAGCCGTTCGCCCAGATCATCAGCGCGGCCACCGCCACCCCCGAGCCGGCGACCAGCCACGCCCGCACCCCCCACCGGTCGGGCCGGTACCGCGTCCGTACCGCCCGGCGCCCGCCGAGCCGGAGCCCGGCCAGCGCCGCGACGAGACCGGCGACGACCAGCGGCAGCCCGTACCCCGCGCCCTGCGCCGCCAGCAGTCCGTACGACCCCGCGCACACCCCGAGCAGCCCGCCCAGGGTGAGGACGTTCGTCGTGCGCCGCACCGCCGCCGGCACCTGCGCCGTCCGCCCGTAACCCCGCGCGTCCATCGACGCCGCCACCGCGATCGACCGCTCCAGCGCGCCCTCCAGGACGGGCAGCCCGATCTGGAGCACCGCCCGGACGCCGCCCGTCGGCCGCCCCCGCAGCCGCCGGGCCGTCCGCAGCCGCACCACGTCCGCGACCATGTTCGGCGCGAAGGTCATCGCCACGACGACGGCGACCCCCACCTCGTACAGCGCGCCCGGCAGCGACTTGAGCAGCCGCGCCGGGTTGGCGAGCGCGTTCGCCGCGCCCACACAGATCAGCAGGGTCGCCAGCTTGGCCCCGTCGTACACCGCGAAGACCACCTGCTCGGCGTGCACCCGGCCCCCGATCCGTACACCCTGTGCCCACGCGGGCAGCGGCACCTCGGGCAGCGCGAACAGCACGTGCGTGCCCGGGATCGACGAGCCGAGGACGACCGAGAAGACCACCCGCAGGAACACCACGAACAGACCCAGCTTCACGAACGCCCCGTACGAGCGCGCCCAGGGCGCGTCCGTGCGGCGGGCCGCGACGACATAGCCCGCGACCCCGACGATCAGGCCGAGCAGCAGCGGGTTGGTGGTACGGGAGGCGGCCACGGCCAGTCCGAGCGCCCACAGCCACCAGGCGCCGGCGTGCAAGGCGTTGGAGCGGTTCGCCTCGGGGGCACGGATCGCCTCGGGGGCACGGATCATGCGCGGTGGCGCGCCTTCCAGACCGCGGCGCCACCGAGCGCGAGGACGGCCGCCCCGCCGACGACGATCCCGGCGGAGGGGCCGCCGTCACCGTCCGCCGGCTTGGTGACCGTCGCCGTGGGATTCCCGGTGGGCATTCCCTCAGTGGTCCATGGGTTGGTCTCCGCCACCTGCTCACCGCAGCCCTTCGCCGGATACCCGGCGATCCCGCAGAGCAGGGCCGCGCTGTCGTACCGCAGCGGCTTCACCACCGCGGCCAGCGCCTCCGCGCCCGTCGCGTCCTCGCGGACCCGCGCGCAGCCGGTCCTCAGCGCCGGTGCGGGCGGCGTCTCGCCCCGGGGGGCGTCCGCGGGCGAGCCGAAGTCGACGACGACCGCGACCCGCTTGGTGCCCGCCTTCTTCTCGACGCCCGAGCAGATCGCCGAGAAGTCGGGGCCTGCGGAGGGCCGGGAGGCGTCCCCGGTGTCCTCGCTGACCGCGAAGCGGAAGCCGATCGCGTCCCCGTCCGCGGGCCGGGCGGTCGCCGGACCCTGCGTCGCGTACGCCCAGGTCCCGCCGCCGTCGCTCTGCCAGAACGACCAGTAGCGGTACCCGGCGGCCTCCGCCGGAGCGGCGGCGGCCAGCGTGAGGACGATGCCGGCCGCCGCTCCGATCAGGCGGGCGGTCCTCACTTCTTGCGCCCGCTCACCAGGAAGCCGATCCCGACGCCGACGACCATGCCGATGCCGATGATCCACCACACGTCGAAGGAGCCGGAGTCCCCGGCGCCCTCGCTCGCCGACGGGGTCGCGGACGGCACGGCCTGAGGCGCGGGGCCGGTGGCGTTCAGCTCCTTGACGAGGTCGACGGAGCCGAAGGCACGCGGGTCGGTACGCATCGCGTTCGCGGCGAGGACCAGCTGGGCGTAGGCGGCGGGCCCGTTCTCCTTCGCCCACGCGGCGGAGTTCTGCCGCAGCCAGGCGAACGCCCCCTCCGCCTCCTTCGTGGCACCGCTCGCGGCGAGCGCGACGACGGCGTCGGCGGTGTTGCCGTGGTCGGGCAGCGGGGTGGGGTCGGTGGCGCCGGGCATCGGCGGCGTGTTCAGGTGACCGGTCCCGGCGAGCGCGCCGGCCAGGTAGGAGGCGCCGTTGCGGGCGGCCCGCTCGACGGTCGGCTCGGCCAGGTCGGTGCAGGTGGGGGCCTGGGCGGGCGTGACGGAGCGGGCCGCGATGCTCTTGCCGATTCCGGCGAGCGCGGCGGCCGCGGTGGCGTCGGCGTTCGCGAGGAGCTTGCCGTTCTTGTCGGGCTGGTACGCGAAGGCGCCCGCCCCGTCCTTCGTCGCGCAGGGGATGGCGAAGGAGAGCAGCGCGTCGTACGGCGTCCTGCCCTCGGCGGACTTCACCTCGCCCGGCTTCTGGCCCAGCGCGGCGAGGGCGCCGATCACGATCGAGGTGGAGTTGGCGTCGCTCGGGCTGCCGGGGTTGTAGCCCCAGCCGCCGTCCTTGTTCTGGACACCCTTCAGCCAGCCCGCGGCGGCGTCGACGGCCTTACCGAGCTTCTCCTGAGCCGCGCGGTCCGTGCTGCCGGGCTTGACCGCGGCGAGCGCCTGGACGGCGACGGCGGTGGCGTTGGTGTCCAGCATCGTCGCCGGGTCGCAGGGCTTGGCCGGGTCCGGGCGGTACGAGGCGAAGGCGCCGCTCTCGCACTGCTGGCCGCTCAGCCACGCCACCGCCTGCGCGGCGGGCTGCACCCCCTGGGTGCGCTGGGCGATGAAGGCGAGCGACTGGCGCCAGACACCGTCGTACGTCGGGTCCTTCGTGCCGTAGAGGCCGGCGGGGATCACGGGTGCGGGGGTGGGTGTGGGGGAGGGCGCGGCGATCGCGGCGGGGGCCATGGCGGTGCAGAGCACCGCGGCGGCGGCGAACGCGGCGGCGCCGCGGCGGACGGTGGTCATGCGTGCTGGCCCGGTGGTCATGCGTGCTGGCCTCTCCTGCGGCCGGGCACCGGCACGCTCAAGGCACCAGGCTCGGCTCCGTATTCCTCGACGGTGCCGGCGGTCACGTCCCGGACGGGGCATTCCGACTCGCCACACGACGGTGGCTCACGGTTGCGGGTCAGCGCCGGAATTGCACCGGCTTCCCCCCGTACGGGTGTGATGACGACTCGCACACTCTACCGGCCCGTAGCGCCTGCGAACGGTGGGTGCGAGGCGCCTCACACGCAGGCTCCGCCCGCCCGCGCCGACGCCCCGGAGAGGCTCACACCGCCACGTACGCCACCGGGTCCGTGCCCTCCGCCGCTTCCGCGCGCCCCAGCTTCACCAGCCTCCGCACATGGGCCTCGGCCTCGCTGACCGCGATGTTCCGGGAGCCGTACGGGATCTGCTCCCAGGGCCGGTTCCACTCCATGCGCTCGGCGAGCTGCCACGGCGTGAGCGGGGTCGCCAGCAGGCCGAGGAGGCCGGTCAGCCGCTCCTCGTGGTGGTCGAGCAGCTCCCGCACCCGGCCGGCCGCGTCCGCGAACGCGTACTGGTGGGCGGGGAGCACCTCGGCGACGCCGAGCCTCCCGATCCGCTCCAGGGAGTCCAGGTAGTCGCCGAGGGGGTCGGTGACGGTGGCGTCGTCCGGGTCCTCGTAGAGGCCGATGTGCGGGGAGATCCCGGGCAGCAGATGGTCGCCGGAGAACAGCCGGCCGTGGCCGGGCAGCCGCGCGGGGTGCTCCTCCTCCAGGTGGAGGCAGACGTGGCCGGGGGTGTGGCCGGGGGTCCAGATCGCGCGCAGCCGCCGCCCGGCGAGGTCGAGGAGTTCGCCGGGGACGATCTCGCGGTCGGGGAGGGCCGAGCGGAGCCCGGGCAGGGTGCGGGTCCGGCCGCCCGACCGGGCGGCGAGGAGCGGGGCGATGTGCTCCTCGGGTGCGCCGACCGTGGCCAGTTTGCGGGCGAGGTAGTCGAGCCAGGTGCCGGGCTCGGACTCGCGGGTGCGGCGGACGACGGCGGTGTCGGCGGCGTGCATCGCGATCCACGCGCCGGACTCCTCGCGGACCTTCCCCGACAGGCCGTGGTGGTCGGGGTGATGGTGGGTGATGACGACGCCGTGGACGTCCCGTACGGAGGTGCCCAGCGCGGCGAGCCCGTCCGACAGTTCGGTCCAGGAGGCGGGGTCGTCCCAGCCGGTGTCGATCAGGACGGGGCCGCGGTCGGTGTCGAGGACGTGGACCAGGGTGTGCCCGAGCGGGTTGTCGGGGATGGGGACCTGGATCGACCAGACGCCTCCGCCGTGTTCGGTCACCTGACGCATGGGACCTCATCTCTCCGGATCTCCCCGGGACGGTGCGGCGACGCCTGCTCGGCCATTGCCCACTATAACTAGAACTGGTATCAGTTCTGAGACACAGTCAGAAAACGTCACGGGTTCCTGGAGGCAGTCGGTCATGACCGAGCTTGTGGAGCACGGAAAGCTGTACATCGGCGGGGAGTTGACCGATCCGCTCGGGACGGACGTCATCGAGGTGATCTCGCCCCACACCGAAGAGGTCATCGGCCGCGTGCCGCACGCCTCCGAGGCCGACGTCGACCGGGCCGTCGCCGCCGCGCGTGAGGCCTTCGACCACGGACCCTGGCCCCGGATGACCGTCGAGGAGCGGATCGAGGTCGTCACCCGGATCAAGGACGCCGTCGCGGTACGCCACGAGGAGATCGCCCGCTCGATCAGCGCGCAGAACGGCTCCCCGTACTCCTGGAGCGTCCTCGCCCAGGCGCTCGGCGCGATGATGGTCTGGGACGCGGCGATCACCGTCGCGCGCGATTTCCCGTACGAGAGGCAGCGCGCCGGCGTCCTCGGGCCGATCCTGGTGCGGCGCGAGCCGGTGGGCGTCGTCGCGGCGGTCGTGCCGTGGAACGTCCCGCAGTTCACCGCCGCCGCCAAGCTCGGCCCCGCGCTCCTCGCCGGCTGCACGGTGGTCCTCAAGCCGTCCCCCGAGTCCCCGCTCGACTCGTACATTCTCGCGGAGATCGCGACGGAGGCCGGGCTGCCCGAGGGCGTCCTGTCCATCCTGCCCGCCGACCGTGAGGTCAGCGAGTACCTGGTCGGGCACCCGGGCGTCGACAAGGTCTCCTTCACCGGATCGGTCGCGGCCGGGAAGCGCGTGATGGAGGTGGCCTCCCGCAACCTCACCCGCGTCACGCTCGAACTCGGCGGCAAGTCCGCGGCGGTCATCCTGCCCGACGCCGATGTGGCCACGGCCGTGGCCGGCATCGTCCCGGCCGCCTGGATGAACAACGGCCAGGCGTGCGTCGCCCAGACCCGCATCCTCGCCCCGCGCGGCCGGTACGACGAGATCGCCGAGGCGTTCGCCGCGGCCGCGGGCGCCCTGGTGGTCGGCGACCCGCTCGACCCGGCGACCCAGGTCGGGCCGCTGGTGGCGAAGCGGCAGCAGCAGCGCTCCCTCGACTACATCGGCATCGGCCAGGAGGAAGGCGCCAAGATCCTCTCGGGCGGCGGCCGTCCGGCCGGCCTGGAGCGCGGCTGGTACGTCGAACCGACCCTCTTCGGCGGCGTCGACAACACGATGCGGATCGCCCGCGAGGAGATCTTCGGCCCGGTCGTCTGCCTCCTTCCGTACGGGGAGGAGAGCGAGGCGCTCCGGATCGCCAACGACTCCGACTACGGGCTCAGCGGCAGCGTCTGGACCGAGGACGTGGAGCACGGCATCGACTTCGCCCGGCAGGTGCGGACGGGCACGTTCAACGTGAACACCTTCAGCCTGGACATGCTGGGGCCGTTCGGCGGCTACAAGAACTCCGGTCTGGGGCGGGAGTTCGGCCCGGAGGGCTTCGGGGAGTACCTGGAGCACAAGATGATCCACCTGCCGGCCGGGTACGAGGGGCCGGGGGGCGCCTGATGGGCGACCGCTGGCACGTGGAGGTCGACCGCGGGGTGTGCATCGGCTCCGCCATGTGCGTGAACCACGCACCGGACGGCTTCCGCCTCGACTCGGCCCGCCAGTCCCACCCGCGCGAACCGGAGTCGGACGCGAACGAGAAGGTGCTCGCGGCGGCGGAGGGGTGCCCGGTGGAGGCCATCTCGATCACGCTCCTGGACGGCGGGGAGCCGATATTCCCTCCTGAGGAGTAGGCGCCCTGTGGAACACTCCTGCGGCACCTCCGGGCGAACCGAGCCCGGCAGTCGTCGAACAGGGGTGGGGAACGAACATGCGCAGGACGGCGATAAGGAGGGCCGCCGTGACCGCCGCGGCCGTGGCCGTCGTACTCGGTGCCGCGGGCTGCGGCGCGGGGGAGGGCGGCGGTGCGTCCGCGGCTCCCTCGGCCTCGGCCCGGCCCGAGGACTCCGGACCGCTCACGAAGGACCGGGTGCGGGCGGAGCTCGACACGTCGGCCGCGGACGCCGGGGCACCGCCCGCCGACCCGGACTGGAGGGCGATGGACACGCGCGCCAAGCCCGGCTCGTTGGGGGCATGCGGGGTTTCCTACCGCGGCTTCGGCACGGAGACCGAGCCGGTCCACCTCCGTCGGTACGAGGCGGTGGTGGACGAACTGCGCGAGCGTGGTTGGCAGCAGTCCGGTGAGCGGAGGGAGCGGAAGACCAGCGACGGGACGGTCGGTGAAGTCCTGTGGGTCTTCAAGAAGCGCGGCTGGTCCTTGGTGGCGGAGTTCCGGAGCTTTCCCGATGAGGGGTACATCAACCTGGCGGCCGGCGAGGACGCCTGTGTCAAGCAGGCCGGCGGCGGCACGGGCGCGGGCCCGCTCGGCTGACCGTCCCGGCCCACGCTCCGGCCGAAGGGGTTGTTCACTCGTGCAAAACTACTCCCTTGATCGCGGGGGCAATGAGCCTTCGTGTGCCGGGAATTGGGAGAGTTGTGCGCAAGGCGAAGTGGGTGGCCGCGGCCGCCGGTGTGGTGCTGCTGGTCGCGGGCTGCGGCGGCGAGGGTGGCTCGGGCAAGAACAAGGGTGGCTCGTCGTCGGAGTCCGCGACCGGTTCCACGACCGGCGGTTCCGAGGCGGGTGGCGGCGACAGCCCGGACGCCGCCGCCGTGGAGAAGGAGATCGAGGCCGCGGCCACCGCGGCGGGCTTCGTCCAGGACTCCTCGGGCAAGGGCGTCCCGGAGGGGCTGAAGACCTGCATGGTGTCCTGGACGGCCGACGCGGAGAAGGCGGCCGACCCCAAGAAGTCCTACGACGCCACGGTCAAGACGCTGTCCGGCGGCGGCTGGACGGAGGGCGGCCCGGGCACGGAGCAGGCCGGGTCCACGATCAAGACGCTGAACAAGGGCACCTGGTCGCTCAAGGCCAGCAACCACGGCGCCACCGGATTCTCGATCGTGATGTTCATCGGCACGGACAACACCCCGCAGTGCGAGGCCCTGTTCAAGGCCGACCTGGAGAAGAACAAGAAGCCGTAACGGCCCGTTCAGACCGCCCCGCGGCCCTCGGCGGCCGCGGGCGCGGGCGCGGTCGTCCCGCCCGGTGCGGTCGTCCCGTCCGGCGCGGTCAGGTCGATCAGCCGGCAGACCGTCTCGATGTCGATCTTCACCTGTGCGATCGAGGCCCGCCCCGACAGCCAGGTGATCAGGGCCGAGTGCCAGGTGTGCTCGATCACCCGCACCGCCGAGAGCTGCTGCGGCGTCGGGTGCTCCAGGCCCATCGCGTCCAGGATGATCGCCGTCGTCAGCCGCGAGACCGTGTCCACCTCGGGGCTCACGCTCCGGTCCGCGAACGTCAGCGCCCGCACCATCGCGTCCGCCAGCTGCGGCTCCCGCTGCAACGCCCGGAACGCCCGCATCAGCGTCTCCGCCACCCGCTCCGCCGCGTTCTCGGCCGCCGGGGGACGCTTCCGCAGCGTCGTGTGCATGTGCTGGAGCTGGTCCTGCATCGTCGCGACCAGCAGATGGATCTTGGACGGGAAGTAGCGGTACAGCGTCCCGAGCGCCACCCCGGCCGCCTCCGCGACCTCACGCATCTGTACGGCGTCGAAACCGCCCCGCCCGGCGAGCTGCGCGCTGGCGTGCAGGATGCGGCGGCGACGCGCCTCCTGGCGCTCTGTCAGGGGCGGCGAGGCGGGTCTGTCTTCCGACGTCATGAGGTCCCGTTCCGTGCGGTGGGGGAGCGACAGTATGGCGGGGCTCCGGCCGTGGCGCGAATCACCTGTTCCGGCTCTCACCGCGGGGCTACCTGCCGGTAGATTCTGTGCTCCTTGAACGATCAAGAACGATCAAGTCTGAAACTTGTTCTAGATTAGCGCGAGCGGTTACGCTCCCGCGAAACGCAAGCTCGAAGGGGGCCGCGAGTGACCGCTGAGGCCATAGAGGCTGGCCCCCGCCGGGGCGCCTCCCCGGGTGCCCCCGCCGACGGTGACGGTCCGTTGCGGATCGCTCTCCTCACGTACAAGGGAAACCCGTTCTGCGGCGGCCAGGGCGTCTACGTCCGGCACCTCTCCCGCGAGCTCGCCCGCCTCGGCCACCACGTCGAGGTCATCGGCTCGCAGCCGTACCCCACCCTCGACGAAGGCGTCCCGCTCACCGAGATCGCCAGCCTCGACCTCTACCGCTCGCCGGACCCCTTCCGCACGCCGAAGCGGGACGAGTACCGCGACTGGATCGACGCCCTCGAGGTCGCCACCATGTGGACCGGCGGCTTCCCCGAGCCCCTCACCTTCTCCCTGCGCGCCCGGCGGATGCTCGCCGCCCGCCGCGGCGACTTCGACGTCGTCCACGACAACCAGACGCTCGGATACGGACTCCTCGGCGGCCCCGGCGCGATCGGCGCCCCGCTCGTCACCACGATCCACCACCCCATCACCGTCGACCGGCAGCTCGAACTCGACGCCGCCGCCGACTGGAAGCGCCGCGCCTCGGTCCGCCGCTGGTACGCCTTCACCCGGATGCAGAAGCGGGTCGCCCGCCGGCTGCCGTCCGTGCTGACCGTCTCCGGCTCCTCACGGCAGGAGATCGTCGACCACCTCGGCGTACGCGACGACCGCATCCGGGTCGTCCACATCGGCGCCGACACCGACCTCTGGTCGCCCGACCCGTCCGTCGCCGAGGTCCCCGGCCGGATCGTCACCACCTCCAGCGCCGACGTCCCGCTCAAGGGCCTGATCCACCTCGTCGAGGCCCTCGCCAAGCTCCGCACCGAGAACCCGGCCGCGCACCTCGTCGTCGTCGGCAGGCGCGCCGAGGACGGGCCGGTCGCGCAGGCCATCGAGCGGTACGGACTCCAGGACGCCGTCGAGTTCGTCAAGGGGATCACGGACGCCGAGCTCGTGGACCTCGTGCGCTCCGCCCAGATCGCCTGCGTGCCCTCGCTGTACGAAGGGTTCTCGCTGCCGGCCGCCGAGGCCATGGCCACCGGGACCCCGCTCGTCGCCACCACCGGCGGCGCGATCCCCGAGGTCGCCGGCCCCGACGGCGAGACCTGCCTGGCCGTGCCCCCCGGCGACGCGGGCGCCCTGGCGGCCGCCCTCGCCCGGCTGCTCGGCGACGCGGACCTGCGGGCCCGCCTGGGCGCCGCGGGACGCGCACGGGTTCTGGCCAACTTCACCTGGGCCAGGGCGGCCCAGGGCACCGCGGACCTCTACCGCGAGGCGATCGCCTCGCGGGGGAGCGCCGCCCGCCGGAGAGCCCGCGGGTGACCGCACCCCGGCTCCACCGTCCCCACCCCCGCACCGCCACCCCTCCGGAAGGGCAGACCCCGTGCTGACCGTCGACTTCACCCGCTTCCCGCTCGCCCCCGGCGACCGCGTGCTCGACCTGGGCTGCGGTGCGGGCCGGCATGCCTTCGAGTGCTACCGGCGCGGCGCCCAGGTCGTGGCCCTCGACCAGAACGGCGAGGAGATCCGCGAGGTCGCCACGTGGTTCGCGGCGATGAAGGAGGCCGGCGAGGCCCCGGCGGGCGCGACGGCCACCGCCATGGAGGGCGACGCGCTCAACCTCCCCTTCCCCGACGAGTCCTTCGACGTCGTCATCATCTCCGAGGTCATGGAGCACATCCCGGACGACAAGGGTGTGCTCGCGGAGATGGTCCGCGTCCTGAAGCCGGGCGGCCGGATCGCCATCACCGTCCCGCGCTACGGTCCCGAGAAGATCTGCTGGGCCCTCTCCGACGCGTACCACGAGGTCGAGGGCGGCCACATCCGCATCTACAAGGCGGACGAGCTCCTCGCCAAGATCCGCCAGGCCGGCCTCAAGCCGTACGGCACCCACCACGCGCACGCGCTGCACTCGCCGTACTGGTGGCTGAAGTGCGCGTTCGGCGTGGACAACGACAAGGCGCTGCCGGTGCGGGCGTACCACAAGCTCCTGGTCTGGGACATCATGAAGAAGCCCGCCCTGACCCGGGTCGCCGAGCAGCTGCTCAACCCGGTCGTCGGCAAGAGCTTCGTGGCGTACGCGACCAAGCCCCACCTGCCGAAGGCCGAGGCGGCCGACGCGGCTGACGCGGCCGGTGCGGCCGGCTCCGGCGCCACCGAGGACGCCGCCAAGTGACCTCTCCCGAGCAGATCGCGGAGCACCTGCTCCTGCCCGGGGTCCTCACCGCCGAACAGGCCGCCGAGACCGTCGCCGGGATACTCGCCGTCCAGCGCGAGGACGGCGCGATCCCGTGGTTCCGGGGCCACCACCTCGACCCGTGGGACCACACCGAGGCCGCCATGGCCCTGGACACGGCCGGCGAACACGCGGCGGCGACCCGGGCGTACGAGTGGCTGGCACGGCACCAGAACTCCGACGGCTCCTGGTACGCGGCCTACCACGACGGCGACCCCGCGCACATCACCGACCGGGGCCGCGAGACCAACTTCGTCGCGTACGTCGCCGTCGGCGTCTGGCACCACTACCTCGCGACCGGCGACGACGCCTTCCTCGACCGGATGTGGCCGGTCGTCTACGCCGCCGTCGAGTTCGTCCTCACCCTCCAGCAGCCCGGCGGGCAGATCGGCTGGAAGCGCGAGGAGGACGGTACGGCCGTGAACGACGCGCTCCTCACCGGGAGCTCCTCCATCCACCAGGCCCTGCGCTGCGCGCTCGCCATCGCCGAGGTCCGCGAGGAACCCCAGCCCGACTGGGAGCTGGCGGCCGGCGCGCTCGGCCACGCGATCCGCAACCACCCCGAGCGCTTCCTCGACAAGTCCCGCTACTCGATGGACTGGTACTACCCGGTCCTCGGCGGCGCGCTGACGGGCGCGGCGGCGCAGGCCCGCATCGACGCGCACTGGGACGAGTTCGTGGTCCCCGGGCTCGGTGTGCGGTGCGTGCTGCCCAATCCGTGGGTCACCGGCGGCGAGAGCTGCGAACTCGCCCTCACTCTCTGGGCGATGGGGGAGTCCGACCGGGCCCTGGAGATCCTCCAGTCCATCCAGCACCTGCGTGCCGAGGGCGGCATGTACTGGACCGGGTACGTCTTCGAGGGCAACAAGGCCATGTGGCCCGAGGAGCTCACGAGCTGGACCGCCGGTTCCCTGCTGCTCGCCGTGGCGGCGCTCGGCGGCGACGAGGCGACGGTGGCGGTCTTCGGCGGGGAACGGCTGCCCAACGGCCTGGAGCCGGACTGCTGCGGCGCCTGACGTCACCTGACCGGCAGCCTGACGGCACCTGACTCTGTCGAGTCGGGTGCCGTACGTCGACGCCGGGCGCCGTCGGTCGCCGTCAGTGGCGGCGCAGCAGGCGGCCCGCCACCATGTGCCCGACGACGAGGTACACCACGGCGGCGAGACCGTAGCCCGCCACGACCCGCGCCCATGCCTCGTCGAAGGTGAACAGGTCGTGGGACCAGCCCGCCAGCCAGCTCGCCAGGTCGCGGATGAACTCCACGAATCCGTTGGCCCGGTTGGCGTCCAGCAGGTACATCAGGATCCAGAGGCCGATGATCGCGGCCATGACATCGGCGACGACGCTGATCACCCTCGCCGCCTGCGTGGTGTTACTCCGTCCGGAAGTCATGCGGTCCGTGTTACCGCGCGTTGCCGTTCGAAACCCGTTCGGAGTCGCCCGGGTGGTGGAACGCCGGGCCGGGGGCGAGGCTGACGCCAAAGCCCCCAGGGAGGTCCCTGCCGTGCCCACATCCGCCCCGATACGACTGCGCCGCGCCGTCGTGGCCCTGTTCCTGTCCTGCGCGCTGCTCGCGACCACGACCGCGTGCGGGGGTGACGACGAGCCGAGCGCGAGCGGGAGCGCGACACCGACGAGCACGGCCTCGTTCGAGCAGCAGCGGCTCGCCAAGACCCGGTTCGTGGCCAACGCCGGCCTCGCGGCCGGCGCCACGTACCAGTGGATCGTCAAGCCGTACCGCGAGGGCAAGTTCAAGAAGGGCGCCGACGGCCGGACCTTCGCCCTGGTGAAGGCGGGCCTCGCGGGCACGTTCGCGTACAACCGGCTCAAGGCGGCGGTGAACAACGCCAAGGGCGACGCGCTGCTCTCGAAGGCGGTGGCGCCGCTGACGGCGGGCATCGACTCGCTGAAGGACCTCGGGACGAAGCTGAGGAAGGGCGAGGCGAGCGAGGCCGACGTCGGCGCGTTCGAGGATGTCATCAAGAACGTCAAGGACGCGGGGAAGAGCGCGGGCGCCGAGGTGACCGACAAGGTGCCGAGCACCTCCCAGCTCGGCGGCTGATCCGGCACCTCGTCGTCACGCGTTGAGCTCCGCGAGCAGCCGCAGGGTGGCGAGGTCGGGCGACGTGACCAACAGGTCCGTGACCGGGCCCTTCCGCCAGACCTCCAGCCGTTCGGCGATCCGTTCCCTGGGCCCGACGAGCGAGATCTCGTCCGCGAAGGCGTCCGGCACGGCGAGCACGGCCTCCTCGCGGCGCCCGGCCGCGAACAGCTCCTGGATGTGCCGGGCCTCGGACCCGTACCCCATGCGCGCCATGAGATCGGCGTGGAAGTTGCGGGCGGCATGCCCCATGCCGCCGATGTAGAAGCCGAGCATCGCCTTGACGGGCAGCAGTCCCTCGGCCGGGTCGTCGCAGAGCTGGGCGCGGACCATGGGAGCGACCAGGAACGTCTCCGGGAGCCGGTCCGGAAGCGCGTAGACCTCGGCGTACCGCGACGGCGACCAGTAGAGCGGCAGCCAGCCGTCGGCGATCCGCAGGGTCTGCGCGATGTTCTTGGGCCCCTCGGCCCCGAGCAGCACGGGCAGATCGGCCCGCAGCGGGTGGGTGATCGGCTTGAGGGCCTTCCCGAGTCCGGTGCCGTCGGCGCCGGCGTACGGATGGGAGTGGAACCGCCCGTCGAGCGCGACGGGCCCCTCGCGGCGCAGGACCTGGCGGATCACGTCCACGTACTCCCGGGTCGCGGTCAGCGGACTGCGCGGGAACGGCCGTCCGTACCAGCCCTCGACGACCTGCGGGCCGGAGAGGCCGAGCCCGAGCATCATCCGGCCGCCGGAGAGGTGGTCGAGCGTCAGCGCGTGCATGGCGGTGGCGGTGGGTGTCCGGGCGGCCATCTGCGCGACGGCGGTCCCGAGCCTGATGCGCGAGGTGTGCGCGGCGATCCAGGTCAGCGCGGTGAACGCGTCGGAGCCCCAGGCCTCGGCGGTCCACACGGAGTCGTAGCCGAGCCGCTCGGCCTCGCGGGCCAGGTCGAGCGCGGCGGGCGAGGGGCCGCGTCCCCAGTAGCCGAGGGCGAGTCCGAGACGCATGGCACGATGCCTTCCTGACGTACCGTCAGATCTGTTCCCGGGGACTGTACGACAACGGCCCCCCGCCCGGAAGGGCGAGGGGCCGCTGGGGTGGAACGCTCAGCCGCGCTGGATGCCGGTCGTGTCCTGGAGAACGCCGCGGCGACCGTCCTGGGTCTGGGCGATCAGGCCGGGGCCGCGCTGCTCGACCGCCAGGTACCAGGTGCCGGGGGCCAGCTCGGCGATCGGGGTCGGCGAGCCGTCCTCCGCGTACAGCGGGCGGGCCACCGGGACCGCGAACCAGAACGGCGCGAAGTCGGCGGCGGGCTGCTGAACCTGAGCCTGGGCCTGGGCCGGCTGCGGGGCCGGGGCGGCGGCGTGCGGCTCGGGCTGCTGCTGGCCGGGGTACGGCTGGGGCTGCCCGCCGTACGGCTGCTGCTGGGCGCCCGGGTAGCCGTAGCCGCCGGGGACGCCCGGCTGACCGGGCTGACCCGGCTGGACACCGTACGGCTGCGGGGTCTGCGGCCTCGGGGCGCCGAGGAGCGGGGCCTTCAGGGCCGGGACCAGCGGACCGGCGATGGCCGCGCCCGCGAGGACCAGAGAGGCGATCAGGCCGAGGATCAGGCCCGCGCCGGCGTTCTCCGACTCGAAGATCCACATCAGGATGGTCCAGGCGGCGGCCACGGTGAACGCGACGCCGATCTGACCCGGCTCCAGGCCGGCGACCTTGCGGGGCTGCGGCATCGCGCGGGAGAGGACGACCAGGGCGGCGCCCACGATGCCGAGGAGGAAGGCGCCCCAGCCCAGGGGGGAGAACTCCCATGAGAACGGGGAGTCGACCTTGTCGCAGTAACTGCCGTCACAGCTGGCGTAGCCGAGGAACGAGGCGATGAACAGCACCACCGCTGCACCGATCACCACGCCATCGCCTCGAGTGAGGGAGCGGATATTCACGTAAGAGTCCTTCTCGGGTCGTCTCGTCGGGGTGGCGCGAAGCACGGGGGCGGCCCCATCGTACGGAGCGAATCTATCGCCCGCCGGTTCTACCCCTTGAGGTAGGTCCCGATGCCGTCCGCGATTCCCTGCGCCGCTTTCTGGCGCCATGCCACATCGGTGAGGAGTGCGGCATCCTTCGGATCACGCATATTGCCGCATTCGACGAAGACCTTGGGAACGGTTGAGAGATTGAGTCCGCCGAGATCCGCGCGCACGTCCAACCCCGTTCCGGCACCCAGGTAGTTGGCGGGCGCGGTGCCGGTCGCGCGGGCGAAGTGGCGGGCGATGGCCTCGCCGAGCGTACGGGAGGGGCCGACGATCTTCGTGGTGTCGGCGGCGCCGGAGCTGACGCGGGCGGGCAGGATCACGTGGAACCCTCGGTGGCCGGTGGCGGAACCGTCGGCGTGCACGGAGACGACGGCGTCGGCGCGGGCCTCGTTGCCGGTCCGCGCGCGCTCGTCGATGCAGGGGCCGTAGGGGCGCTCGGCGTCGTGGGTGAGGACGACCTTCGCGCCCTGGGCGGTGAGGAGATCGCGCAGGCGACGGGAGACGTCGAGGGTGAACGCGGCCTCGGTGTAGCCGGCGTTCGTGGTGGTGCCGGTGGTGTCGCATTCCTTGCGGCCCGTCCCGATGTCAACCTTTTGGTTGATTTCCCGGGAGTGACGGAAATTGCCGGGGTTGTGACCGGGGTCGATGGCGATGGTACGTCCGGCCAGCGGGCGGGCCCGGGAGGCGTTTCGCGTCGGCTCGGCGGTGGGGGCGGGGGTGGTGGTGGGGATGCCCGTCGCTCTGGCCTCGGTGGCCTTGGCGTCGGCGGCCTGGGGGGCCTGTGACGGCCCACCGCACCCGGCGAGGGGGGCGCAGGCGGTGAGGGCGCTCGCGAGGGCGAGGATCTTCCGGTGGTCGTACGGCACCTTGCGACTCTAACGGGAGGCGCCGCCGAACAGTCCCCAGGCGCGGGGTGACTGTGAAGGGTCTGTGGCGGGTATGGGGAAGAGGAGTGTGCCGGTGAGGGGAACCGCGCGCGGATCATCGGGGAACCATGGGAACTGTGGGGGGAACTATGGCGGGGGAAGAGCCGAACGACGCACGTCCATCGGGTGAGCCGGGTGAGCCGGGTGGGCCGGGTGAGCCGAGTGCGCCGGGTAGGCCGGGGGAGGCGACGCGGCCGGGGGTCTCGGAGACGCCCTGGGCGTACGGGGCGCCGGGAACGCCGGGAGTGTCGGGGACGCCTGGGGCGTCGGGGGCCTGGTCGGGGGCGGCGATACCGCCACCGCCCGCGCAGCCACCCGGGATGCCCGGGGTTCCTGGGGCGCCGGCGGCGGATTCCGGACCGCCCGCGCCACCGCCCGAGTCGAACCCCGCGCAGGCCGTCCTGGTCGGGCTGCTCAACCTGTCCTGCCTGGGGCTGGGGTACGTGCTGCTCAAGCAGTGGGTCCTCGCCGCCGTCTGTTGGGTCGCCACGGCCGTCCTGCTGCTGGTCGCGCTGCCCGCCGACGTGGACGGCGTACCCACCGGCCTCCTCGCCGGGTACGGAGTGTTCCTGCTGGCCGTGGCCGCCGACGGCGCCCGGCGCGGGCTGCGCGCCCCGCTCGCCCTCGGTGCCGGGCCGGGCACCGCGCCCCGGCGCCTCGTCCTCCCGCTCGCCCTGGCACTGGTGCTGCTCGTCGTGCCGGTGGGCGGCTCCGTGGCCTACGGCGTGGCACGCGACGAGGCCGTGGAACAGTCCCTCCTGGACCGCCTCGCCGCGGCCGACACGCAGGTGAAGTCCGTGGCGGGCCAGAGCTTCGGCGGATCCGAGCACACCTACCGCAAGGCCCTCGCCGTCTACCAGGACCTCGGCACGAAGCACGCCGGCTCGCGGGCCGGACGGCTCGTCCCCGACCGGATCGAGGACTACTACACGGCGGTCTCCGCGCCGTACGGGCAGAAGAAGTTCTGCGAGGCCGTTCCGGCCCTCAAGCATCTGAGGGCGCTGCACGAGTCGGTGGACCGCCGTCTGCTCGGCGAGCTGCCCGGCAAGGCGGACGATCCGCTCGCCCACTCCTGGTACGAGTGCGGAACGGCCGGGCTCGGCGTCGCGGGCGTCGAGACGACGGCCGGTGAGCATCTGAACGCGCTCCTGTCGACCTTCCCCGAGTCGTCGTACGCGCGCCAGGTCGAACCCAAGGTCGCGGAGGGCATCAGGACCCGCTCCGCCGCGATCGCGGGCGGCACCACCGACCCGTGCGACGCGGTCACCGAACTGCGGCGCTACGGCACCACGGTGGCTCTGCTGCCCCGCGAGACCTTCGCGGGCGTCTCGCGCCAGCACGGCGAGGCGGTGCGCAAGGGCGACTTCGCCTGCGGGGTCGACCAGTTCAAGGACAAGGAGTACACGCGCGCCGTCGAGACGATGACGCAGTACGCCAAGGACCACCCGGACAGTCCGCAGGCCGGACACGCGCGGAACATAGCGATCGCCGCCGAGATCGCCCAGGAGTCCCCGGCCGCCGGGAAGCAACTGCCCCCGGCCGAGGCCCCCGGCGGCTCCCGGATGGTCATGGTCGTCAGCAACGACGGCCCGGGAGAGGTCGAACTCCTCTACACCGGACCGGTCACCGGCCGCGTCACGCTCAAGGCGTGCGGGACCTGCAAGCCGTACCAGGGCAGCCTCGCCCGCAACGCCCCGAAGATCAAGGCGTGCACCGGCCCCTCGTCGAAGTACCCGAAGGCGACGCTCCTGCTGCCCGCGGGCGACTACCACTTCCTCCAGAAGCGGGACCGTACGATCACCGCCTCCGCCGGGGACAAGGCGAGCACGGCCACGATAGAACCGGGCTACAGCTACACGAACTGCCTGTACGTGACGTCCGGGTACGGCTTCTAGCGAACTCGCGCCGGCCCCGTGCCCGGCCTAGCCTGAGAAGTGCACGCGCTGCGCTCACGGCCCCGGCGAGTACGGGGCCGCACCGGGCCCAGGCGGCCGTACCCGAGTCCGGTCAGGGCTCCGCGGAAAGGCCGTACCCCATTCAACCGTTCACGCTTGAGTGCTCGTCGGCCCTCGTCCCTCACCATGGCGGGCGGGTGCGGCGGGCGCCGACCGCCTGAAGGTGAAGCGCCATGTCCCACACCGTGCGAAGGATGTCGCGGGCCGCGGCCTGCTGTGGTTTCGCGGCCGCCTGTGTCCTGTCAGGGCTGGGGGGAACAGTCGGGGCGGCGACGCCGACGGTTCCTGTCGACCGGGGTTTCTTCCTCATCAAGGCCAGGCACTCCAACATGTGCCTGGACGTCGCCCACGCCAGTCAGGAGCACGCCGCCCCGGTCGTGCAGGCCCGCTGCTGGGGAGGCCACAACCAGCAATGGCGCCTCGTGCCGCAGGGCGACGGCCGCAACTTCAAGATCCAGGCCAGGCACTCCAACATGTGCCTGGACGTCGCCCACGCCAACCGGAAGCACGGCGCCCCGGTGGTGCAGGCGCACTGCTCGGGCGGAAGCAATCAGGTGTGGTGGTTCGCACCCGCGGCGGGAAGGGCGCCGCTGGTGGACGGCCCCATCGGCCGTGTGCCCCACGTCGCCAACAGCGCCGCGATCGTCGCGGACCACACCGGGATGGTGCTGGACGTCGCGCACGCGAGCCGGGACCACGCCGCTCCGGTGGTCCAGGCGCAGCTGGGAGCCGGCCGCGAACCCGGTCTCAACCAGCTGTGGCGTTTCGTGAAGCCGGCGGCCGGATAGCGCGGCCCGCTCAGACCGCCCCGGCCGTGCGCCTCAGGACGCGGAGGGAGTTCGTCACCGAGAGCTCCTCGAAGGTGCCGGACTCCAGCGCCCGACGGTAGATGCGGTACGGAGCCTGGCCGCCGTCCTCCGGGTTCGGGAAGACGTCGTGGATGACGAGGAGGCCACCCACGGCGACCTTCGGGGCCCACCCCTCGTAGTCCGCCGTGGCGTGCTCGTCGGTGTGGCCGCCGTCGATGAAGACGAGGCCGAGCTCGCCGGCCCACACCTTCGCCACCTGCGGGGACCGCCCGACGACCGCGATGACGTGCTCCTCCAGCCCCGCCCTGCGGAGCGTCCGCCGGAAGGTGGGCAGGGTGTCCATCAGGCCGACCTCGGGGTCCACGACGGTCGGGTCGTGGTACTCCCACCCCGGCTGCTGCTCCTCGCTGCCCCGGTGGTGGTCCACCGTCACCGCGACCGTCCCGGCCTCCCGGGCCGCGTCCGCGAGCAGGATCGTGGAGCGCCCGCAGTACGTGCCGACCTCGAGCAGCGGCAGCTCGAGCTTCGCGGCCTCGGCGGCGGCGTCGTACAGCGCACGCCCCTCGTCGAGGGGCATGAAGCCCTTGGCGGCCTCGAAGGCGGCGAGGATCTCGGGCGCGGGCATGGATGCTCCTACTGGTCGGTACGCACGTACGGGGAGCCATGGTGCCCTACGCCTCCCACGCGAACGACACGGCCACCGGCGGACGGTCAGTAGTAGCCCTTCGAGCTGTCCAGGAGTTCGCGGATGATGTCGAGGTGACCGGCATGGCGGGCGGTCTCCTCGATCATGTGGTGCATCGTCCAGCGCAGGGTCGCCGCCCCGGCCCTGAACTCCTTCTGGCGGCCGACGTCGTCCAGCGCGTGGGCGGCGATGATCTCGTCCGAGACGGCGCACTGCTCCGCGTACTCCCGCAGCAACTGCTCCAGCGGCACCCCGTCGACCCGCATGTCGGCGTCCTCGGGCCCGTCGTCGAACTGGGGCCCTGTGGCGGGGCGGCCCAGGAGCATGACCTCGAACCAGCAGTGCTCGACCCAGCGCATGTGCGACACCAGGCCGGCGACGGTCATCAACGGCGAGGTCGGAATCACGCTCCGGTGGGCGTCCTCGGCGGACAGGCCCTCGCATTTCCACCGGATGATGGCCCGGTGCATGTCGAGCCACTCGATCAACTGTGTGCGCTCGTCGGCGTCGTAGGCGGGGCGGGTGCGGGAGGGATTCGTCATGCGACGGGACAGTAGTGGCCACCTCCCGCCGGCCGCGCGGCATTTCGTGTTCTGACCTTCCGTCAGATTGGAACCTGTTCTAGTCTGCCGCGCATGGGCATCGGAATCACGCAAGAGCAGCGGGAGTTGGCCCGGGCCGTGCGCGGATGGTTCGGCCGGGCCGTGCCGGCGGAGGAGGTGCGCAAGCTGCTCGACGCGCCGGCCGAGACCGTCACCGGCCGCCCCGCCCACTGGGACGGTCTCGCCGAGCAGGGGCTCCTCGGGATCCATCTGGGCGAGGAGTACGGGGGAGGGGGCGGCGATCTCGTCGACCTGGCCGTCGTGCTGGAGGAGGCCGCGAGGGCGCTGCTGCCCGGCCCGTATCTGGCCTCCGTGCTCGCCGCCGAGATCCTGGGGCGCGCCGGGCAGGGGGACTTGGCCGCCGCCCTCGCCGCCGGCGAGCGCATCGGGGCCGTCGCCCTCGCACCCGGCGGGCTGACCGCCGTCGAGACCGAGGGCGGGCTGCTCCTCGACGGCGCCGCGCCGCCCGTCCTCGGCGCCGCCCACGCCGACCTGCTCCTCCTCGCGGCGACCACCGCGCACGGCACCGTCTGGGCCGCCGTGGACGCCGACACCCTCGCCGTGCGTCCGCACGAGAGCGCCGATCCCACCCGGCCCACCGCCGAGGTCACCGCGACCGGTGCGCGGGTCCCCGCGCACCGGATCCTGGCCGTCGACCCGGCACTCGTCACGGATCTCGCCGCCGTCCTGTTCGCCGCCGACGCCTGCGGGAACGCCGCCCGGGCCCTGGAGACAGCCACGCAGTACGCCACGGTGCGCGAGCAGTTCGGACGGCCCATCGGGCAGTTCCAGGGGGTCAAGCACCTCTGCGCCGACATGCTCGTACGGCTCGAACAGGCCCGCGCCCTCACCTGGGACGCCGCACGGTCCACCCACGAGGAATCGCGCTCCCTGACCGCCGCGCTCGCCGCCGCCACCGCCCTCGACGCCGCCTACGGCTGCGCCAAGGACTGCATCCAGATCCTCGGCGGCATCGGCTTCACCTGGGAGCACGACGCCCATCTCACCCTGCGCCGCACCCTCGTCGCCCGCCAGCTCCTCGGCGCGGGCGACACCCACCGCGCGCACGCCGTCCGCCTGGCGGCCGACGGCGCCCGGCGCACGCTGCGCCTCGAACTGCCTCCCGAGGCCGACGCGTTCCGTCGGGCGGCACGGGACGCGATCGCCCCCGCCGTCGGGCTCGACCCGGGCGCCGCCCGCCGTACCCTCGCCCCCACCGGCTACGCCGCCCCGCACCTGCCACCGCCCCACGGCCTCGGCGCGGGCCCCCTCCAGCAGCTCGCCGTACAGCGGGAACTGGCCGACGCGGGCGTCACGCTCAGCGGGCTGGGGATCGCCACCTGGGTCGTCCCGTCCCTCCTCGCCCACGGGACCCCGGAGCAGCAGGAGCGCTACCTCGGTCCCACCCTGCGCGGCGAGCTGCTGTGGTGCCAGCTGTTCTCCGAGCCCGGCGCCGGGTCCGACCTCGCCTCCCTGCGCACCCGGGCGGAACGCACCGAGGACGGCGGCTGGCGGATCAACGGACAGAAGGTGTGGACGAGCGCCGCCCAATGGGCCGACCACGGCATCCTGCTGGCCCGGACCGACCCGGACGCCCCCAAGCACCGCGGGCTCACGTACTTCCTCGTCGACATGAAGGCTGTGGACACCCACGGGGGCCGGGGGATCGACATTCGGCCACTGAAGGAGATCACCGGCGACTCGCTCTTCAACGAGGTGTACTTCGACGACGTCCTCCTGCCTCCCGACGCCGTCGTCGGCGAGGTGAACGACGGCTGGACGGTCGCCCGCAACACCCTGGGCAACGAACGCGTCCACATGGCCGACCAGGTCGCCTTCGACTCCGGCCTGGAGGCGCTGATCGAGCGGGCGGCCGAGGCCGACAGCGCCGTACGCGTACGGATCGGGGCGCTCGCCGCCGAGGCCCACGCGCTCGCCTGTATCGGGCTGCGGACCACGATGCTCCAGGTATCGGGGCTCGAACCCGGCGCGGGCGCGTCCGTCCGCAAGCTCGTGCAGACCGTCCACCAGCAGAAGGTCGCCGAGCTCACGCTCGAACTCCTCGGCCCCGAGGGCGCGGTGCGGGAAGGAGCGGGGGAGCGGGCCGTCCACGGGCTGCTGATGTCCCGCTGCCTGACCATCGCGGGCGGCACCACGCAGGTCCAGCTCAATGTCGTCGCCGAGCGCCTGCTCGGCCTGCCGAGAGACTGAGGGGGAACCGGAGATGGGGAAAGCGTACATCGTCGGCGTCGGGATGACGAAGTTCGAGAAGCCCGAGACGCGCGACTGGCAGTACTGGGACATGGCCCGCGAGGCCGGAACGGCGGCGCTCGCCGACGCCGGGATCTCGTACGCGCAGGTGGAGCAGGTGCCCGTCGGCTACTGCTTCCAGGCGTCGACGGCCGGGCAGCGCGCCGCGTACGAACTCGGCCTGACCGGTGTCCCCGTCTACAACGTCAACAACAACTGTGCGACGGCGTCCACGGCGCTGATGATGGCGCGGCAGTTCGTGGAGGGTGGGGTCAGCGACTGCGTCCTGGCGCTGGGCTTCGAGAAGATGGCGCGCGGCGCGCTCGGCGGCGGTTCGGACGGTAACGACTTCGCGACCTCGCCGGTCGCCCGCCATTACGGGATCATGGCCACCGCACACGGCTTCGAGATGTCCCCGCCCACCGCGCAGATCTTCGGCAACGCGGCCCGTGAGCACATGGAGCGGTACGGCACGACCGAGGTGCAGCTCGCCGCCGTCGGCGCCAAGAACCACCAGCACTCGGCCGACAACCCCAACGCCCAGTTCCAGGACGTCTACTCCGTCGAGGAGATCCTCGCCGCCAAGACGATCCACCGGCCGCTGACCAAGCTCCAGTGCTCGCCGACCTCCGACGGGTCGGCGGCGGCGGTCCTCGTCTCGGAGCGGTTCGTCGTCGAGCACGGGCTGCACGACAAGGCGGTCGAGATCGCCGCCCAGGCCATGACGACGGACACCGCCGACTCCTTCGCCTCCGGGTCCTGCATCGACGCGGTCGGCCGCCCCATGTCCCGCGCCGCCGCCCGGCAGGTCTACGAGCGGTCCGGGCTCGGCATCGAGGACGTCGACGTGGTCGAGCTGCACGACTGCTTCTCCATCAACGAGCTCCTGACGTACGAGGCCCTGGGCATGTGCGAGGAGGGCGCGTCCGGCAAGCTCGTCGAGTCGGGGGCGACGACGTACGGGGGGCGGTGGGTCGTGAACCCGTCGGGCGGGCTGATCTCCAAGGGCCACCCCCTGGGTGCCACGGGGCTCGCCCAGGCCGCCGAACTGGTCTGGCAGCTGCGCGGCGAGGCGGGCGCGCGCCAGGTCGCGGGCGCCCGCGTGGGCCTCGCGCACAACATCGGGCTCGGCGGCGCGGCGGTCGTGACGATGCTCCGGAAGTCGTAGGACCAGCGGCCCACGTGGGAGGCCCGCAGCCTGATGTACGGGGCAGGAGCCGTCTGCGACCATGACGGACATGGTCCGTACCGCGTCAGCCGCAGCCCAGTCGTCCTCCATACGTCCCACGCCGCGCACCTGGCTCGTCGTACTCGCCGCCTGTGCCGGGCAGTTCCTGGTGGTCCTCGATGTGTCGGTGGTGAACGTCGCGCTGCCGTCGATGCGGGCCGACCTCGGTCTCTCGGCCACCGGGCTCCAGTGGGTCCTGAGCGCCTACTCCATCGCGTTCGCCGGGTTCATGCTGCTCGGTGGGCGGGCAGCCGATCTCTTCGGCCGGTGGGGGTCCCCCCAGCGAAGCTAGGGGGAGGATGTTCCTGCTCGGGCTCGGGCTCTTCACCGCCGCCTCCGTCGCGGGCGGGCTCGCGCAGGAGGGCTGGCAGCTGATCGCGGCCCGCGCCGCGCAGGGGCTGGGCGCCGCGGTGCTCGCTCCGGCGACGCTCACCATCGTGACCGCCGCCGTCCCGGCCGGGCCCGCGCGGACCCGTGCCATCGGCACCTGGACGGCGGTCGGCGCGGCCGGGGGCGCGGCGGGGCGGGTTCGTCGGAGGAGTGCTCGTGGAGCTGCTCTCCTGGCGCTGGGTGCTCCTGATCAATGTGCCCGTCGGCGTGCTGGTCCTGACGGGCGCCGTGCTGTGGCTGAGCGAGAGCCGTACCGACGGCGGCCGCCGGCTCGACCTGCCGGGCGCCGTCCTCGTCACCGGTGGCCTCGCCTCCGTCGCGTACGGCATCGTGCAGACGGAGGAAGCGGGCTGGGGCGACCCGGCGACGCTGGTTCCGCTGGTCGGCGGCCTGGTGCTCCTCGCGGTCTTCGTCGCCGTCGAGGCGCGCACGGCGGCCCCGCTGATGCCCCTGAAGGTGTTCCGCTCGCGGGCCGTCTCGGCTGCCAACGTGGCGATCCTGGTGTGCGCCTCGACCTCGTTCGGCATGTGGTTCTTCATGACGGTGTACGCGCAGAACGTCCTCGGCTACACCCCGCTGCAGGCCGGTCTCGCCCTGGTGCCCAGCTCCGTCAGCGTCATCGTCGGCTCCAAGCTGGCCCCCCGTCTGATGCCGGTGGCCGGCGCCCGCAACCTCGCGGTCATCGGCGCCCTCGTCGCCGCGACCGGCTTCGGCTGGCAGTCCACGATGACCGCCGACGGAAGGTTCCTCACCATCATCCTGGGCCCCGGCATCCTGATGATGGCCGGCATGGGCCTTCTCACCACCCCGCTGGCCACCCTCGCCACCTCGGGCGCCGCCCCCGCCGACGCGGGCCTCGTCTCGGGCCTCCTCAACACCTCCCGCACGATGGGCGGCGCGCTGGGCCTGGCCGTCCTCTCGACCGTCGCGGCGGCGCGGACGGGCGGCGTCACGAGCCCCGAGGCGCTCACCGAGGGCTATGCCCTCGCCTTCCGTACGGCGACCGGGGTGCTGGTCGCCGGGGCGACGCTGATGCTGGTGTGGCTGCCGAGGCCGGAGCGCAGCTCCTGACCGCGACCGCCCACAACTGACGTATCGTCAGGACACGCCTTCCGTAGGGGTTCTCAACTCATCGCTGCTCGGCTATACATGAGGATCACCGACCTAGAACGCGTTCTAGAACGGCCGCGTACGGGACGGTCCCGCACGGCCTCGGTGCGGCCGACGGTGCGGACGGTCGCACCGAGGTCTTCCCTCGTCGAGGATCCTCCGGGATCTCCAAGGAGCAGCCTCCCGATGCCCATTGACGCCGCCAAGGCCGTGGCCGCCGAGCCCCGCAGCGCCGAGATCGCCTGGGACCACAAGGACGTTCAGCTCTACCACCTCGGCCTCGGCGCCGGCACCCCCGCCACCGACCCCGACGAGCTCCGCTACACCCTCGAATCCCGATTGCACGTGCTGCCCAGCTTCGCCACCGTCGCCGGCGCCGGCATGGGAGTCGTCGGCGGGCTCTCCGCGCCCGGCATCGAGGTGAACCTCGCCGCCGTCCTGCACGGCGGCCAGTCGATCACCCTTCACCGCCCCCTCCCCGTCACGGGCAGGGCCGTCGCCACCTCCCGCGTCGCCGCCGTCCACGACAAGGGCAAGGCCGCCGTCCTCGTCCTGCGCTCCGAGGTCGCCGACGACGACGGCCCGCTGTGGACCAGCGACGCCCAGATCTTCGTACGGGGCGAAGGCGGCTGGGGCGGCGACCGCGGGCCCTCCGAGCGCCTGCAACTCCCCGGCCGCGAGCCCGACAAGACCGTCGAGCGGGCCGTCCGCCCGGACCAGGCGCTGCTCTACCGGCTCTCCGGCGACTGGAACCCGCTCCACGCCGACCCGGAGTTCGCCGAGCTCGCCGGCTTCGACCGGCCGATCCTCCACGGACTCTGCACGTACGGCATGACCCTCAAGGCGGTGGTGGACACGGTGCTCGGCGGAGACGTCACCCGCGTCCGCTCCTACCGCACCCGTTTCGCCGGGATCGTCTTCCCCGGCGAGACCCTGCGTATCCGGATGTGGACCGGTGACGGCCGCGTCCAGGTGTCGGTCACGGCGGTGGAGCGCGAGGACGCTCCCGTGCTCGCCGACACCCTCGTCGAGTATTCGTGATGGGAGCCACACCATGCGCGCAGCCGTACTGCACGAGATCGGCCAGGACAAACTGGAGGTCCTCGACGACGTCGAGGCGGTGGGCTTCGGCCCCGGCAAGGTGAGGATCCGGGTCAGGGCGACCGGACTCTGCCACTCCGACGTCTCCGCCATGAGCGGCGTGCTCCCGCAGCCCGCTCCGTTCATCCCCGGCCACGAAGGCGCGGGCGAGATCCTCGACGTCGCCGACGGCGTCACCGGGCTGAGCGAAGGACAGCGGGTCCTGATCTGCTGGCTGCCCGCCTGCGGGACCTGCGCCGCCTGCAAGCGCGGCCAGACCCAGCTGTGCCTGGCCGGACTCATGAACGCCGGCACCCCCAACTTCCGCAGGCCCGGAGGGGAGGTCTTCGGCTTCGCGGGGACCGGCACGTTCACCGAGGAGGTCGTCGTCGACGCCGGCTGCGCCGTGCCGATCCCCGACGACGTGCCCTTCGACATCGCCGCCCTCATCGGCTGCGGCGTCACCACCGGACTCGGCGCGGCCATCAACACCGCGCGCGTGGAGGCCGGTTCCTCGGTCGCCGTCATCGGCTGCGGCGGAGTCGGCATCTCCGCGATCCAGGGCGCCAAGCTCCAGGGCGCCGCCCAGATCGTCGCCGTCGACCCCGTCGAGTCCCGGCGCGAGGCGGCCCTCCGCTTCGGCGCGACGGAGGCCGTCGCCCCCGACGGGCTCGCCGACGCCAAACAGCGGATCACCGCGGGCGAGGGCTTCGACTACGTCTTCGAGGTCGTCGGCAAGTCCGCCACCGCGCGCGTGGCGTACGAGACGACCCGGCGCGGCGGCACGCTCTGCGTGGTCGGGGCCGGCGCGCTCGACGACTTCCTGCAGCTCAACATGTTCGAGCTGTTCTTCGACGAGAAGAGGATCCTGCCGTCGATGTACGGGGGCGGTGACGTGCTCCGTTCGTACGAGCGGGCCATCGCGCTCTGGCGGGCGGGCCGGATCGACCTGGAGTCGCTGATCACCCACCGGGTACCGCTCTCCGGGATCAACGAGGCCATCGAGCAGATGCGTACGGGTGTCGCGCTGCGTACCTGCATCGAGATCTGAGAGGACCACGACCCATGTCACTCCCCCTTGAAGGTCTGTCCGCGATCGTCACCGGCGCCGGTCGGGGCCTCGGCCGGGCCGAGGCGCGGGAACTCGCCCGCCTGGGCGCGTCCGTCGTCGTCAACGACTACGGGCAGCCCGGGCGGGACGGCTCCGGCGAGGCGTCGGCCGCCCCCGCCGAGGAGGTCGCCGCCGAGATCCGCGCGGCGGGCGGCCGGGCGGTGGCACACCTGGGCGACGTCGCCGACTTCGATACCGCGCGGGGTCTGGTCGACCTGGCGGTCCGCGAGTTCGGGAAACTGGACGTCCTGGTCAACAACGCGGGCATCCTGCGGGACCGGATGGTCTTCTCGATGAGCGAGGAGGAGTGGGACTCGGTGATCCGGGTCCACCTCAAGGGCCACTTCAACACCACCCACTTCGCGGCGGTGCACTGGCGGGGCCGGGCGAAGGCGGGGGAGTCCGGTGTGTACGGCCGGATCGTCAACACCTCGTCCGAGGCGTTCCTCGCGGGCTCGGCCGGACAGCCGAACTACGCGGCGGCGAAGGGCGGGATCGTGGGCCTGACGACGTCGACGGCGCTGGCACTGGCGAAGTACGGCGTCACGGTGAACGCGATCTGCCCGCGAGCGCGGACCCGGATGACGGAGGACGTCTTCGCCGGCTTCCAGGAACCGGCGACCGACGCTGACCTCGACCCGCTGTCGCCGGAGCACGTGGCGCCGCTGGTGGGCTATCTGGCCTCACCGGCCGCCGCGGCGGTGAACGGCCAGCTGCTGGTCGTCCACGGGGGGATGGTCGCGGTCGTGGACCGCCCGAGGGTGTCCGCCAAGTTCGACACGGCGAAGGACGCGTTCACGTACGAGGAGCTGGACGGGCTGCTGTCCCCGCACTACGCGTCGCGCCCGGCGGGGGAGACGTTCGCGGCGGCGGAGGTCCTGGGCCTGAAGAAGGGCTGAGGAGGGCGGGCCGCATCGGCCGAGGGCGCGGATCGGCCCACGGCGCGGGGCGACCCGAGGGACGCATCGGCCGAGGGCGCGGATTCGGCTCACGGCGCGGATCGGCTCACCGTACGCATCCGCCCAGGGCGCGCATCGGCCCCGGCGGGGTTCCCGCCGGGGCCGTTCCCTGCTCGCCGCGGCTGCGGTCGACCGGTGGTCCGGGGAGGTCATCCCCCGATCACCGTTCGGTTGCTGTCGCGGTCTACTGCTCCGCTTCGCGGCGGTGGCGGCCGTGGGGAGAGGACGTGGAGTCCTCCGACGGCGCCGCCTCGCCGCGATGCCTTCCGGAGCCGTGCGGCTCCGTCCCGTCCGTACGCGCTTCCGACATGTAGAACTCACCCCGTAGTGATCGCTGTTGTCGTGCGGCCGAGATTCTAGCCAGCGACTTTGCGGTCGGCGAGGGGTGCCTGCTGCAGCGGGACCGGGCGGCAGACGCGCGGTGCGACGGTGACCGCCACCGGCTCCGGATCGGGTGGGACCTCCAGGCCGACGAGGCCGCAGGGCGTCTCCTCCGTCGTGTACGGGAGGCGCAGCACGCCCTCCGCGGTCCAGACCCCGGAACCGGCCACCCACCCTGCGGGCGCGGCGAGTTGGTGCATCCGGCGGCCGGCCGGGCGCCACATCCCGACCCAGCTCCCCGCCGCCGCGTCGATCCGCAGCGCGACTGCGCAGTTCTCCGGCAGCAGCACCTGCCCCGGCTGCACGGCGAACGGGGTCACCGCCGCGTCGTCCAACCGCAGGCAGTCGGGGAACCGGATCGGCAGCAGACTGCCGAGGACCCCCCAGCCGAGCCGCTCGTGCCCCGGTGACGGAGCGTCCGACCGGATCAGCAGCAGCCCACTGTCCGGGTCGGCCATCAGCAGCCGGTCGTCGCTCGCCTCGGTGATCTGCAGCAGCGGTGTCACCTCCCCGCCGCGCTCCAGGTCGACCGCCACCGCCTTGACCGGGCCGCCGTCCAACTGCCGGTCGAGGGCGAGCATCCGTCCCGTACGGTCCAGCCAGACGCCGCCCGTGCAGCGGCCCCTGACCTCGGCGACCTGCTCGGGGCCGAACGCCCCGCCCGCCACCAGCCAGATCGTGGTCGTGTCCGCGCCGACGCACATCGCGTAGCCGCAGATGCCGTCCGGCGAGGGGGGCAGCAGGGTGAGGTTCTCGGACTCGACGGACCCCAGGGACAGTTCCCCCGTGCCGGGTCCCGTCGGGTAGAGCAGCGAGAACGTGTGCCGGTCGCCGTCCACCCGGCGCCCGGTCAGCACCCGTCCGTCCGCGAGCGGCAGCAACTGCGTGTGGGGCTCCTCGGGCTGGCCGAGCGGAAGGGGTACGGCGTACGGCTCCGGCCCGTCCAGGGTCCACCGCTCCGCGTACAGGGCGTCCCCCACGCCGGCGAGCCGCGCCGCGTACGCCCCGTTCGCCGTGATCGTGAACCGCGCCGGCCACGCCACGCCGCCGTCATCCGCCGCTGTCTCGATGGCACAGGCTGTCATCGACTCGTCACCTCCGGCCACCGAAGCTAGTTTTCGCACTTCCTGCCGAACAACACGAGCCCGGTCACTTCACACATAAGGGTGGCCATGAATCGATTCTGCTGAGGAGAGGAGGGTGGTTGTGCTGGAGGGAAGGGTGGGGCATAAGGTAAGGCGAGCCTAAGTGGAGGTTGTGACTCCGGGTACGGGACCCGTTCCCGCCGGTCGCCCAGCCGCCATCCCCATACCTGTACAGGAGACCCCTCATGTCCCTCCGTCGCCGCGCCACCGCCGCAGCCCTCGCCCTCGCCGCCGCGGTCTCCCTCGCGGCCTGCGGAAGCGGCGACGGCGCAACGGCCGGCCCGGACAAGAAGGAGGGCGGCGCCAAGAAGGACGTCGCCGCCGGCGGCAAGGACTTCGGCGACGCGGCGGCCAAGACCGCGGCCATGGGGACGGACGCCAAGGCAGGCCAGTTCCCGCGCACCCTCACCCACGCGCTCGGCACGACCGAGATCCCGTCCGCGCCCAAGCGGGTCGTCGTCCTCGACGTCGGCGAGCTCGACAACGTGGTCTCGCTCGGCATCGAGCCGGTCGGTTACGCCCCCGCCGAGGGCGACGACGGCATCCCCACGTACCTGAAGAAGGACGCCGGCAGCCCCAAGTCCGTCGGCACCATCAACAACCTCAACCTCGAGGCGATCGCCAACCTGGAGCCCGATCTGATCCTCGGCAGCCAGCTGCGCGCCGCGGACAAGTACGACGAGCTCTCGAAGATCGCCCCGACCGTCTTCTCCATCCGCCCCGGCTTCACCTGGAAGGAGAACTACCTCCTCAACGCCGCGGCCCTGGACAAGACCGCCGACGCGAAGTCGAAGCTCGCCGCCTACGAGACCAAGGCGAAGCAGCTCGGCGCGGACATCGGACCGAACAAGCCGACCATCTCCATGGTCCGCTACCTCCCGGGCAAGATCCGCCTCTACGCCAAGGCGTCCTTCATCGGCACCATCCTCGAGGACGCGGGCCTGCCCCGGCCGAAGAACCAGCAGATCGACGAGCTCGCCGCCGAGATCAGCCCCGAGAAGATCGACCAGGCCGACGCCGACTGGATCTTCACCGGCGTCTACGGCGACCCGAAGGCCACCAAGCGCGACACCGCCCAGGCCAATCCGCTCTGGAAGAACCTCAAGGCGGTCACGTCCGGCCAGGCCAAGGACGTCCCGGACGAGACCTGGTACCTCGGCCTCGGTGTGACCGCGGCCGACAGCGTCCTCGACGACCTGCGCGCCGACCTCGTGAAGAAGTAGCACGCGGTCACACCCGGTAAGCGGAATCTTCCCTGCCCACAGGCAGGACTGCGGGGCACGGAGGCCAGGTAGCCTTTCCTCCGTGCCCCGTCTGTCTGAAGTCATCGCCTCACTCGACGCCCTCTGGCCGCCCGAGCGGGCCGAGCAGTGGGACGCCGTCGGCACGGTCTGCGGCGACCCCGACGCCGAGGTCACCCGCGTCCTGTTCGCCGTCGACCCCGTCCAGGAGATCGCCGACGAGGCGATCGCGCTCGGCGCCGACCTGATCGTCGCCCACCACCCGCTCTATCTGCGCGGTACGACGACGGTCGCGGCCTCCCACTTCAAGGGCCGGGTCGTGCACACGCTGATCAAGCACGACATCGCCCTGCACGTGGCGCACACCAACGCCGACACCGCCGACCCCGGTGTCTCCGACGCCCTCGCCGGCGCCCTCGACCTCCGGGTCACCGGCCCTCTGGTCCCCGAGAACAACCTCGGCCGGATCTGCGAGCTGGACCGTCCCGAGACGCTGGCCGAGTTCGCCGCCCGCGCCGCCAAGCGGCTGCCCGCCACCGCGCAGGGCGTCCGGGTCGCCGGAGACCCGGAGATGACGGTCCGTCGGGTCGCGGTCAGCGGCGGCTCCGGCGACAGCCTCTTCGACGCCGTGCGGGCCGCGGGCGTGGACGCCTTCCTCACCGCCGACCTGCGCCACCACCCGGTCTCCGAAGCCACCCAGCGCGCGCCGATCGGCCTGATCGACGCCGCCCACTGGGCCACCGAATGGCCCTGGTGCGAGCAGGCCGCCGCCCAGCTCGACCAGATTTCCGACCGTCACGGCTGGGGCCTGCGCGTCCACGTCTCGAAGACGGTCACCGACCCTTGGTCCTCCCATCACACCTCCCCTGGAGCCCCCAACTGAACGCCGCGCCCGCCGACCAGATCCGACTTCTCGACGTCCAGGCACTGGACGTCCGTCTCCAGCAGCTTGCCCACAAGCGCAGGTCCCTGCCCGAGCACGGCGAGATCGAGTCGCTGACCAAGGACCTCACCCAGCTGCGCGACCTGCTCGTCGCCGCGCAGACCGAGGAGAGCGACTGCGCCCGCGAGCAGACCAAGGCGGAGCAGGACGTCGACCAGGTGCGCCAGCGCGCCGTACGGGACCAGCAGCGCCTGGACTCCGGTGCCGTCTCCTCCCCGAAGGACCTGGAGAGCCTCCAGCGGGAGATCACCTCGCTCGCCAAGCGCCAGGGCGACCTGGAGGACATCGTCCTGGAGGTCATGGAGCGCCGTGAGTCCGCCCAGGAGCGGGTGGCCGAGCTGACCGAGCGGGCCTCCGCCGTCCAGGCCAAGACCGACGACGCCACCGCGCGCCGCGACGCAGCGGAGGCCGAGATCGACCGGGAGGCCGCCTCGGTCGGCAAGGAGCGCGAGCTGGTGGCCGCCTCCGTACCGGCCGACCTGCTGAAGCTCTACGAGAAGCTGCGCGAGCAGCAGGGCGGGGTCGGCGCGGCGCGGCTGTACCAGCGCAAGTGCGAGGGCTGCCACATCGAGCTCAACATCACCGAGGTGAACGAGGTCCGGGCGGCCGCGGCGGACGCGGTGCTGCGGTGCGAGAACTGCCGCCGGATCCTCATCCGCACGTCGGAGTCCGGCCTGTAATGACGGCCATGAGGGAAGTCGTCGTCGAGGCTGACGGAGGCTCCCGGGGCAACCCGGGGCCCGCCGGGTACGGGGCGGTCGTCCTGGACCCGGTGACCGGCGAGACGCTCGCGGAGCGGGCCGAGTACATCGGCGTGGCGACGAACAACGTCGCCGAGTACAAGGGCCTGGTGGCCGGTCTCAAGGCGGCGCGCGAGCTGTTCCCGGACGCCAGGGTGCACGTTCGGATGGACTCCAAGCTGGTCGTCGAGCAGATGTCCGGCCGCTGGAAGATCAAGCACCCGGACATGAAGCCGCTGGCGGCGGAGGCGGCCCGGGTCTTCCCGGCGAGCCAGGTCCGCTACGAGTGGATCCCGCGCGAGAAGAACAAGCACGCGGACCGCCTCGCGAACGAGGCGATGGACGCGGGCAAGCGGGGCAAGCAGTGGGAGCCCTCGGCCTCCTCGGCGGCCCTGGACGCCTCGGCCGCGCGCAACGCGGCGACGGGACCGTCAGGTCCCCCCGGCGACGCGACGGCGGGCGCGGCCCGCGCGAGGGCGGCCCTCTCGGGCGCCGGCGGCGCGCGTGCCGGTGGCGGTGCGAGCGCCGGAGCCGGTACGGGTGGGGGTGTCGCCGCAGGGCGCTCGGCCGCCGCCGGGGGCTCACGACCCGACGACGGTCTGTTCGGCGCCGACGAGGCGATCGCGGCCCAGGCCCGCGCCTCGCTGGCCGCGGCCTCCACGGCCGAGCGCGAGTCCGCGGCGAGCGGTGACTTCGAGGCCGAGGCGGGCGTCCTCGGCCACCCCGGGCGCTCCGGCGACCCCGGCCGTGCCGCGCACGGCCACCCGGCCGAGGCCGGCCTCGCCGCCCCGCAGGCGCCGTCGGCCGGTGCGCCGGTCGCGGAACCCGGACAGGCCGCGCAGGACGTGCTGGTTCCGGCCCCTGCCGCACCCGGTGCCGAAGGGGCGACCCGCACCAGCGGTACCACCGCCCCCGGCTGGGGGGCACCCGACATGGGGGTTCCCGCCACCTTCGTGCTGCTGCGGCATGGGGAGACCGCGCTCACGCCCGAGAAGCGGTTCTCGGGAAGCGGGGGCACCGACCCCGAGCTGTCCGCCGCCGGGATGCGTCAGGCCGAGGCCGTCGCCGCCGCGCTCGCCGCGCGCGGGACGATCCAGGAGATCGTCAGCTCGCCGCTCAAGCGCTGCCGCCAGACCGCCGAGACCGTCGCCGCCGGCCTCGGCCTCGACGTGCGCGTCGAGGACGGGCTGCGCGAGGCGGACTTCGGCGCCTGGGAAGGGCTGACCTTCGCCGAGGTACGGGAGCGGTACGCCGAGGACCTGGACGCCTGGCTCGCCTCGCCCAAGGCGGCCCCGAGCGGTGGCGGCGAGAGCTTCGCGACCGTCGCGCGCCGCGTCTCCGCGACCCGCGACCGGCTGACCGCCGCGTACGCCGGCCGTACCGTCCTCCTCGTCACCCACGTCACGCCCATCAAGACCCTGGTGCGGCTGGCCCTCGGTGCCCCGCCGGAGTCGCTGTTCCGGATGGAGCTGTCGGCGGCGTCGCTGTCGGCGGTTGCGTACTACGCGGACGGCAACGCCTCCGTACGGCTCCTGAACGACACCTCGCACCTGAGGTGACCGAAGACGGCACGACGGGGCGGGGTCACGGAAATCCGTGGCCCCGCCCCTCGTTCCCGTAGCAGGATCGGTGCCATGACCTGGCACATCACCGAGGACGCCGGTGCCTTCCGGGCCGCCGCCCACGACCACTTCGCCGCCGACCCCGCGCGCAACACCGTGCTGCTCACCCTCAGCGAGGGCGCCCGCCGACGGCCGATCGAGTCCGCGCGGTACGGCTGGTGGACCGAGCCGGGCGGCAAGGTCACCGGTGCCTTCCTGTTCACGCTGCCCCACGAGCCGGCGCTCGGGCCGATGCCCGTGGAGGCGGCACGCGCCCTCGTCCGCGCACTGCCGGACGCGGCCGAGGTGACCGGCGTGCGCGGTGAGCGGGAGACGGCGGAGGCGTTCGCCGCGGAGTTGTGCGGGGGGTCGGGCGGTCGCGCGTGGACGACGACGCGTCGGATGCGGCTGTACCGGCTCGGCGCGCTCACCCCGCCGGACCCCGCCCCACCGGGCCGGGCGCGGACGGCGTCCGCCGAGGACATCCCCCTCGCCGTGGCGTGGATGCGGGACTTCGCCCGTGACATCGGGGAGGACGGCGACATCGACTACACCCCGAACATCGAGCCGCGCGTCGCCGACGGCCGCTTGCACCTCTGGGAGACCGACGACGGCCCGGTGTCGATGGCGAGCGTCTCGCCGATCGTGGCCGGCCAGGCCCGGGTCTCGCCCGTGTACACGCCGCCCGAACTCCGGGGTCGCGGGTACGCGGGCGCCGTCACCGGCGCGGTCAGCCGGGCCGCCCTGGACGCGGGCGCGGAGCAGGTCCTGCTCTTCACGGACCTCTCCAACCCCACCAGCAACGCGCTGTACCAGCGGCTCGGGTACCGCCCGGTGACCGACCACGTCGGCCTGACGATCTCCTGACGGCCGGCCGGGGCTGTCAGCGGGTCCGCAGCTGCGCCGCCTCGCGCGCCAGCGACTCGACCCGCGCCCAGTCGCGGGCCGCGAGGGCGTCGGCGGGCAGCATCCACGTACCGCCGACACAGCCGACGTTCGGCAGGGAGAGGTACGAGGGGGCCGAGCCGAGGGAGATCCCACCGGTCGGGCAGAACCGCGCCTGCGGGAGCGGCCCGGAGAGGGACGTCAGATACGGGACGCCACCCGCCGCCTCCGCCGGGAAGAACTTCATCTCGCTCACCCCGCGTTCGAGCAGCGCCACGACCTCCGAGGTGGTCGAGACGCCCGGCAGGAACGGCAGGCCCGAGGAGCGCAGGGCGTCCAGCAGGCTCTCCGTCCACCCAGGGCTCACCAGGAAGCGCGCTCCCGCCCCGACCGCGTCCGCGACCCCGCCCGCCGAGATGACGGTGCCCGCGCCGACGACCGCGTCGGGGACCTCGGCGGCGATCGCGCGGATGGCGTCGAGCGCCGCCGGGGTCCGCAGGGTCACCTCGATCGCGGGCAGTCCGCCCGCGACCAGGGCGCGGGCGAGCGGTACGGCGTCGGCGGCGTCCTCGATGACGACGACCGGGACGACGGGAGCGAGGTCGAGGACGGAGGGCAGCGCGGAGGTCATGGCCACATCCTGCCCGCCTGCGACACCCCACGCAACGACCGTTGCGCAGCGTGCAACGCGCGACGTCTGCCTAGTGGATCTCGTCCACCAGGACGTCGAGCACCCCGGCCTTGCCCTCCTCCACCACGTACCCCAGATCCCGCAGCGCCTCCACCAGCTCCACCGGATCCTTCGGCGCCGCGCCCGCCTCCAGCAGGCTCCGTACGATCCGCCCCTTCGTCGCCTTGTTGAAGTGGCTGACCACCTTCCGGGTCGGCGCGTGCAGCACCCGTACCGTCGCCGTCCGCGCCGCCACCTCGCCCTTCGGCTTCCACGCCGAGGCGTACGCCGAGGACCGCAGATCCAGGACGAGCCCGTTCCCGGCGGCCTCCGGCATGACAGTCGCCATCGCGCTCCGCCAGTGCGCACCCAGCGCCCCGAGTCCCGGCAGCTTCACCCCCATCGAGCAGCGGTACGACGGAATCCGGTCGTCCACCCGCACCGCGCCCCACAGCCCCGAGAACACCAGGAGCGAGGCCCGCGCCCGCTTCCGCGCCGCCGCGTCCAGCGTGGCCAGACCCAGCGCGTCGTACAGCACCCCCGTGTAGATCTCGCCGGCCGGTCGCGCCCCCGCCGTCCGCAGCTCCACGTTCTTGGCGATCTCGCCGCGCAGCCCCTCGCTCAGCCCGAGCACCTCGCGTGCCTTCTCCTCGTCGGCGGCGCACAGCTCCACCAACTCGTCCAGGACCGCCGCCCGCGCCTCGGCCAGGCCCGGCAGCGACAGGGACTCCGGCTTCAGCGGCGTCCCACGCCCCGATGCGGCCTTACCCTCCGACGGCGGCAACAGCACGAGCACGGTCGTTCTCCTTCGTACGTACGGGGCTGGGGGTGCGGCCCCAGAACGTTCAGCCTACAAAGTGCCGCGCGACGCCCCTCGCCCTACGCTCGGTCCATGCCCCGCCGCCACATCCACGTGACCGGCGCAGCCCAGGCTCCACTGAGGGCCGCCCTGCGCGCACTCCGTACCGAGCTCGCGATCCCCGACGCCTTCCCACCCGCCGTCCTCGCCGAGGCGGAGGCGGCGGCCAAGGCGCCCCGCCTCCCCGACCACGACGCCACCGACATCCCCTTCTTCACCATCGACCCGCCGACGTCCACGGACCTCGACCAGGCCATGCACCTGGCCCGCCGCGCCGACGGCGGCTACCGCGTGCACTACGCCATCGCCGACGTCGCCGCCTTCGTCACCCCCGGATCCGCCCTGGACGCCGAGGCCCACCGGCGCGTCCTCACCCTGTACTTCCCCGACGGCAAGGTGCCCCTGCACCCCGCCGTCCTCTCCGAGGGCGCCGCGAGCCTCCTGCCCGGCGATCCCCGCCCCGCCCTGCTGTGGCGGATCGACCTCGACGCCGAGGGCCGACGCGTCGCCACCGATGTGCGGCGCGCCCTCGTCCGCAGCCGCGCCAAGCTCGACTACGCGGGCGTCCAGGCCCAGATCGACGCCGGAACCGCCGAGGAGCCGCTCGCCCTGCTCCAGCCCATCGGCCGTCTCCTGGAGGCACGGGAGATCGAACGCGACGGCGTCTCCCTCAGCGTTCCCGAGCAGGAGATCGTAGAGACCGACGGCTCGTACTCCCTCCACTACCGGGCTCCGCTCCCCGCCGACGGCTGGAACGCCCAGATCTCCCTGCTCACCGGCATGGCCGCGGCGGATCTCATGCTCGCCGCCGGGACCGGCATCCTGCGGACCCTGCCGACCGCTCCGGACGGCGCGGTCGCCCGTCTGCGCCGCTCGGCGACGGCGCTCGGCATCGAGTGGCCGCACCACGTCTCGTACGCGGAGCTGATCCGCACGCTCGACCCGCGCGACGGCCGGCACGCCGCCTTCCTCCAGGACTGCACCACGCTGCTGCGCGGCTCCGACTACACGCCCTTCACCGGCGGAGTCCTCCCCACGCCCTCGGTCCACGCCGCCGTAGCCGACGAGTACACCCACTGCACGGCCCCGCTGCGCCGGCTCGTCGACCGGTACACGGGCGAGCTGTGCCTGGCGGCCGCCGCGGGCGAGGCGCCCCCCGAGTGGGTGCTGGGCGCGCTGGAGGGCCTGCCCGAGGACATGGCGAGGGGGTCGAGGCTCGCCAACAAGGCCGAACGCGCATGCGTCGACATCGTCGAGGCTGCCTTGCTGAGCAACCGGATCGGCGAGACCTTCGACTCGGTCGTGGTCGACGTGAAGGAGCAGGAACCGGACGTCGGGACCGTGCACCTGCGGGACCCTGCCGTGATCGGCCGGGTCGAGGCCGACGGGGCGCCGCTGCCGCTCGGGGAGCGGCTGCGGGTACGGCTCACCCAGGCGGACCCGGGGACGGCGAAGGTGCTGTTCGCGCCCGCGTGAGGGCCTGGTCGAGGGCGCGTACGAAGGCCCGGGCGTCGTCCGCGTGACAGCGCACGGTCCGTACGGGACGCGGGGCGCCGAGCAGACGGGGCGCGTCGACCGGTTCGGTCAGCTCGATGGTCAGGGAGGTCTGGGAACCGACCGCCAGGTCGAGCTCCCCCTCCCGCTTCTCGTGCGTGAAGAGCAGCTCGTGCCGGACGGCGGCGATCCGGTCGAGCGGGATGCGGAGGTCGACGTGCGCGGCCTGCCGCAGACGCAGCGCGTCGGACGCGAGGACGTGCGGCCGGGTCACGGAGGCGGCGTGCAGCCCGAGCACGAACAGCACCGTGTACACGTCCAGGACCAGTACCACCGCGTGCGCCACGGGCAGGTCGGCGAGCAGGTACGACATCCCGACGGTCTCGACGAGGCAGACGAAGGCGAAGCCGTACATGAGCGCGGCCTGGTCGCGGGCGTGCGGGAACGCCTGGTCGCCGGGGCGCACGCCGGTGCGGCGCCGGGCGACCCAGAGGGCCAGGCTCGCCATCAGCCGCAGCTCGTGCCCCATGAGCCGCAGCACGGGCCCGGGCACGAGTACGCCGACGGCCTGCCGCGCGGAGAGGCCGCGCCGCCGCAGCCCGAGGAACACGGCACCGCTCACGGAGAGCAGCACCAGACCGGCGGCCTCGGCGGCGGCGAGAGCGTACGGAGGTATCCGTACGCCGGCGACGAGACAGATCAGGAGGACGACCTCGGCGGGGAGGAAGGCGTAGGCGAGCCCGCGCAGAAGCCGGATCGCGGCGGTCACCGGGAACGCTCCTGGACCAGCAGCAGGGCGCGGTGGACGGCGGCGGTCTGGGCGGGGGAGAAGTCGCCGAAGAACGCCTCGGTGAGCCGCCCCTGCGGCAGGCCCTGCCCGCCGAGCTGCGCCACGACCGCGTCCGGCAGACAGTCGGCGAGCGCCTGCGCCGCCTCCGCCACCCGCGGGTCGTCCGGGTCGGCCTCGGCGAGGGCGTCGAGCCGGGCGTACACGTCGCGAGCGCGCGCGACGGCCCGCGGATCCTCGGTCATGGTGCGCATCGCGCTCATGAGCTTCGCCCGCTCCTCGTCCGGGGCCACGGTGTCGAGCAGCACGAGCACCTCCCGGTCGGCGGCGGCCATCGGTGACTCGGGGACCTCGCCCAGACCCGCGAACAGCCCGGACAGCTCCGCCGACACGGGCCCCTCGGCGGTCAGCCGCCCGGCCCGCGCCTCCCCGAGCAGCTCGGCGAGACGCGCCCGCCGCTCGCGGATCAGCGCCTCCTGCCGCCCGAGATCGGCGTCCAGTTCCTCCAGCACCTCCACGAGCTCCCGCCCCTCGTCGTCGGCGAGCACGTCCCGTACCTCGTCGAGCCCCAGCCCGAGCTCGGTCAGCCGCCGGATCCGGGCGAGCAGGACGGCGTCCCGGATGCCGTACTCGCGGTAGCCGTTGGCCCGCCGTACGGGCTCGGGAAGCAGTCCGAGGTGGTGGTAGTGCCGCACGGCCCGCGGGGTGACCCCGACGAGGGCGGCGAGCTCGCCGATTCGCATGGGCCCAGTAGAAACCCTGACGCTGCGACAAGGTCAAGCCCGCCCGGCACGGCGGGTAGCATGGTCGGCACGGCAGACGAGCCGGGCGGGCGGCCGCGTGGGGATCCTCGGATCCTCCCGAGGAACGTCCGGGCTCCACAGGGCAGGGTGGTGGCTAACGGCCACCCGGGGTGACCCGCGGGACAGTGCCACAGAAAACAGACCGCCGGGGACCTCGGTCCTCGGTAAGGGTGAAACGGTGGTGTAAGAGACCACCAGCGCCTGAGGTGACTCAGGCGGCTAGGTAAACCCCACCCGGAGCAAGGTCAAGAGGGGCCGCTTGGCGACAGGCGGCTCTGCGCGAACGCTCGAGGGCTGCCCGCCCGAGTTCGCGGGTAGACCGCACGAGGCCGGTGGCAACGCCGGCCCTAGATGGATGGCCGTCGCCCCGACGACCGCGAGGTCCCGGGGTACAGAACCCGGCGTACAGCCCGACTCGTCTGCCCCCAAGGGCTTGTGAACGGCCTCGCACCCCCACGGTGCGGGGCCGTTCCCCTTCCGGCTTCCTCGGCTCCGTCACATCCGGTCCTCCAGCGACCGTTCCGCCACCCGCCGCAGATGACCCGCGAAGACGTCGGGCGCGTCCGGTGTCAGCGTCCGCAGCGCCACCATCGCCGTGATGATCACGTCGCACAGCTCGGACTCGACGTCCTGCCAGGTGTGCGAGGCGCCCTTGCGGGGGTTCTGACCCGTCGCGCCGATGACGGCCTCGGCCACCTCGCCGACCTCCTCCGACAGCTTCAGGACGCGCAGCAGGACGTCCTGTTCGGGCGGGAGGGTGTGGTGCGCGGCGATCCAGTCCGTCAGTCGGTCGATGGTGCTCCAGGTGTCGGTCATGAGGCCGAAGCCTGCCAGTCCCGCTCGCCCAGGTGGCCGACTCCCGCCACCGCCGTGCGTCACACCGTCGGCCCGGGTCCACGGGTACGCGGGCGGCGAGGTGTACGGGTAGGCCATGACCATCCCAGTGGACAGACTCAGCGACCCCGCCGTACGTGCCTTCGTCACGGCCCTCAACGCCAACGACCGCGATGCCTTCGTGCAGGCCCTGACGCCCGGTGCCACCATGTCCGACGACGGCTCGGACCGGAACATCGCGGAGTGGACCGAGAAGGAGGTCTTCTCCTCGCGCGGCCAGATGGAGATCGAGTCGGTCAAGGAGGACGGGCGCACCCTCGTCGCCCGTTTCCGCAACGACACCTGGGGCGAGATGCGTACCCGCTGGCGCTTCGTCATCGACGGCGGGAAGATCGCCCGCTTCGAGACCGGCCAGGCGTAGTCCGGGGGCGGGCTGGGGTGGGGGCCCGATCCTCCCGGGCCCTCGCCCCCGCCCCTACCCCCGCCCGATGTACGGCATCGCCGTCGCCATCACCGTCGCGAACTGCACGTTCGCCTCCAGCGGCAGCCCCGCCATGTGCACCACCGTCGCCGCCACGTCCGCCGCGTCCATCACCGGCTCCACCGCCAGCTCCCCGTTGGCCTGCAGGATCCCCGTCTGCATCCGCGCCGTCATCTCCGTCGCCGCGTTCCCGATGTCGATCTGGCCGCAGGCGATCCGGTACGGGCGCCCGTCCAGCGACAGCGACTTCGTCAGGCCCGTCATCGCGTGCTTCGTCGCCGTGTACGCGATCGAGTGCGGGCGCGGCACGTGCGCCGAGATCGAGCCGTTGTTGATGATCCGGCCGCCCTGCGGCGACTGCTCCTTCATCGCCCGGTAGGCCGCCTGGGCGCACAGGAAGGCGCCCGTCAGGTTCACGTCGACCACCGAGCGCCAGGTCTCGTGGTCCAGGTCCTCCACCGGGACGCCGCCGCCCGCGAACGTACCCGCGTTGTTGAAGAGCAGGTCGACGCGGCCGAACCGGTCCCGTACCGCCGCGAAGAGGGCCGTCACCGCCTCCGGTGACGTCACGTCCGTCGGGACGCACAGGACGTCCGAGGAGGAAACGGACGCCGCCGTCTCCTCCAGGGGCTCCCGCCGACGGCCCGCCAGCGCCACCGACCAGCCTGCCTCCGCCAGGGCGAGGGCCACGCTGCGGCCGATGCCCGAACCCGCTCCCGTCACCACTGCGATGCGCGACTCAGTGCTCATGGCCGCGAGCGTACGGCAGACGCGTGCCCCATGAACTCATCCGTCCGACACGTGGATATCCTGTACGCGACAACCCCGGTCGTCACGGCCGGCTCCTTCGTCACGGAGGCGGGCAACCCCGGTCTCACACGCGCGTGAGGGCCTCCTGGGGGTAGCGGACGCCGATGCGGTCCCGTACCGCGTCGAGCGTCCGCATCACCGCGAGCGTGCCGTTCAGCGGGACGAGCGGGGACTCGGTCTCGCCCGCGCGCAGGCACCGCATCACCTCCGCCGCCTCGTGCCGCAGCGAGTGCGGGTCGTCGGTGTTCACGAACTCCTCCGGCTCGGTGCCGCTGCGCAGCAGCGTGAACCGCTCCGGGAAGAAGAAGCCGCGCGGGAAGTCGATCCGGCCCTCCGACCCCGTCACGGACGCGGTCAGCGGAGTGTCCGCCACGACCGAGCAGGACAGCAGGGCCGACGCCCCGGACGCCCAGCCGAGCAGCATCCCCGTGTTCAGGTCGACGCCCTCCGGCGAGAGCAGGGCGTGCGCCTGTACGGAGTCGGGCTCGCCGAGCAGCAGCTGGGCGAACGACACCGGATAGACGCCGAGGTCGAGCAGCGCGCCGCCGCCCAACGCCGGATCGCGCAGCCGGTGGTCCGGCCCGAACGCGCCCGCCAGCCCGAAGTCCGCCTGTACGGTACGGATCTCACCGATCGCCCCGTCCCGGACCAGCTCCGCCGCCCGCCGGATCAGCGGGTTGCAGTACATCCACATGGCCTCCATCAGGAAGAGGCCCCGGTCCCGGGCGAGCGTGACGAGTTCCTCCGCCTCGCGCGCGTTGAGCGTGAACGCCTTCTCGCAGAGGACCGCCTTGCCCGCCTCCAGGGCGAGCCCGGCCGCCGCCCGGTGCGCGTGGTGCGGGGTCGCCACATAGACGACGTCGACGTCCTCGTCCGCGACGAGCGAGGCCCAGTCCCCGTACGCCCGCGGTATCCCGAAGCGATCCGCGAACGCCCGCGCGGACGCCTCCGTGCGGGACGCCACGGCCACGACCTCCGCGTCCGGCAGGGACGCCACGTCGGTGGTGAACCGTTCCGCGATCCCGCCCGTCGCCAGCACGCCCCACCGCACGGCGCCACTCATGTGCCCCACCCCTGTCATGTGCCCCACCCCTGCCCGTCCCGAAAAAGGTCTCGACCACTCCTGACGAGCTGAGAGCATAGGGAAGGATTCAACGAAATGGAGCTGTCGATGCCGGAGAGCGGCCGGACCACCGCCCAGGACCCCATATCCGCCCTGCCGAAGGCCGCCGCCCGCCGCGTCGGGCTGCTCGTCACCCTCGTGCTCGGCGGTCTGACCGCGCTGCCGCCGCTCTCCATGGACATGTACCTGCCGGCGCTGCCGGAGGTCACCGAGTCCCTGCGCGCGCCCGCCGCGACCGTCCAGCTGACCCTCACCGCCTGCCTCGCCGGCATGGCGCTCGGCCAGCTCGTCGTCGGCCCCATGAGCGACAGGTGGGGCCGCCGCCGGCCCCTGCTCATCGGCATGATCGTGTACGTCGCCGCCACCGCGGTCTGCGCGTTCGCCCCCTCCGCCGAACTCCTCATCTCCTTCCGGCTGCTCCAGGGCCTGGCGGGCGCGGCCGGCATCGTGATCGCCCGCGCGATCGTGCGCGACCTGTACGACGGCGTCGAGATGGCGCGGTTCTTCTCGACCCTGATGCTGATCTCCGGCGTCGCCCCGATCATCGCCCCGCTCATCGGCGGGCAGATCCTGCGGATCACCGACTGGCGGGGCGTCTTCCACGTCCTCGCCGTCATCGGCGTCCTGCTCACGGTGGTGGTGTGGAAGTTCCTCGGCGAGACCCTGCCGCCGGAGCGGCGGCACGCGGGCGGGGTCGGAGAGGCGCTGCGCACCATGCGCGGACTGCTCGCCGACCGGGTCTTCACCGGCTACATGCTGGCCGGCGGGCTCGCCTTCGCCGCGCTCTTCGCGTACATCTCGGCCTCGCCGTTCGTCGTGCAGGAGATCTACGGCGCCTCGCCGCAGACCTTCAGCCTGCTGTTCGGCCTCAACTCCATCGGCCTGGTCGCCGTCGGACAGATCAACGGCAAGCTGCTCGTCGGACGGGTCAGCCTGGACAAGGTCCTGGGCTGGGGGCTGAGCGTGATCCTGCTCGCCTCGGTGGCGCTGGTGCTCATGACGAGCGGCGTGTTCGGAAGGGTCGGCCTTGCCCCGATCTCGGCGGGCCTCTTCGTGCTGATGTCGGCGATGGGGCTGGCGCTGCCCAACACGAACGCGCAGGCGCTGATGCGGACCCCGCACGCGGCGGGCTCCGCGTCCGCGCTGCTCGGCACCTCGTCCTTCCTCGTCGGCGCGGTCGCCTCACCGCTCGTCGGCATCGCGGGCGAGACGACGGCCGTCCCGATGGCGGTGGTCCAGCTGACCTGCGCGATCGCCGCACTGACGTGCTTCCTGGCCCTGTGCCGCCCCTGGCAGCCCCGCGCCTGACCCCGTGGGTGCGGCCCGGGGAGCCTCCGCGGCGCGCCTAAAATGTGGAGGTGAACGAGTTCTCCTCCCCCGCCTCCGGTGACACGCTGCGCGCCGCCCTCGCCGGGCTTCTCGGTGGGCTGCCGCCGCGGCAGGCCGCCCAGGCCGTCGACCGGCTGATCGCCAACTACCGGGGGGCCACCCCGACCGACGCCCCCGTGCTCCGCGACCGCTCCGACGTCGCGGCCTACGCCGCGTACCGGATGCCGGCGACCTTCGAGGCGGTCCGGGCGGCGCTCGACGCGCTGCGGGACGCGGCGCCCGCGTGGGAGCCGGTGACGCACACCGACATCGGCGGCGGCACCGGAGCGGCGAGCTGGGCGGTCGCCGAGGCGTGGGACGGCCTGGCGCGGACGACGGTCCTCGACTGGGCGGAGCCGGCGCTCGCGCTCGGCCGGGAGCTGGCGAGCGGAACGTTCGAGGCGGAGTGGCGGCGGGCCCGGATCAGCGGCGCCCTGAAGCTCGACCCGACGGACCTCGTCACCGTCTCGTACGTCCTGAAGGAGCTGACCGAGGCCGACCGCCGCGCGGTCGTCACCGAGGCGGCGCGGGTCGCGCAGGCCGTCGTGATCGTCGAGCCCGGCACCCCCGACGGCTACGAACGGATCATCGCCGCCCGCACGCTCCTCGTCGAGGCCGGGCTCACCGTCGCCGCGCCGTGCCCGCACAGCGGGGCCTGCCCCATCGAACCCGGCGCCGACTGGTGCCACTTCGCGGCGCGGGTGAGCCGGTCCTCGCTGCACCGGCAGGTGAAGGGCGGCTCGCTGCCGTACGAGGACGAGAAGTTCAGCTACGTCGCGGCGACCCGGTTCCCCGTGACGCCGGCGGTCTCCCGGGTCATCCGGAAGCCCCAGATCCGCAAGGGCCTGGTCCTGCTGGAGCTCTGCGGCGCGGAGGAGACGGGCCTCGCGCGCGAGACGGTCACCAAGCGCCACGGGGCGCTGTACAAGGCGGCGCGGGACGCGGAGTGGGGCGACGCCTGGCCCCCGGAGTAGCGGCCGGGCGTCACCCGCGGCGGTGGTGTCAGGAGCGCAGCTCCTGGGTGCAGCACTTCACGCTGCCGCCGCCCTTGAGGAGCTCCGACAGGTCCATGCCCATCGGTTCGAAGCCCCGGTCGCGGAGCGGGGCGAACAGACCCACCGCCGCCTGGGGCAGCAGGACGTGCCGGCCGTCGCTCACCGCGTTCAGGCCCAGCGCCGCCGCATCGCTCTCCGTCGCGAGCAGGGCGTCGGGGAAGAGGCGGCGCAGGACCGCCCGGCTGCCGGGGGAGAAGGCGTCGGGGTAGTACATGATCTCCTCAACCTCCGGGTCCAGGACACAGAGCGCCGTGTCCAGGTGGTAGTAGCGCGGGTCCACCAGCTCCAGGCCGATGACCGGGCGCCCGAAGAACTCCTGCGCCTCGTGGTGCGCCAGCGGGCTGGAGCGGAAGCCGCGGCCGGCCAGGATCCACGACGAGGTCACCGCGAAGTCGCCCTCGCCCTCGTTCACGTGGTCCGGCGCCCGCACCTCCTCGAAGCCGTGCGCGCGGAACCAGTCCAGATGCGCGGCCGCCTCGTCCGTACGTTCCGGGTAGGCGAACTTCGCACCCAGCACCCGTCCGTCCACCACGGTCGCGCCGTTCGCGGCGAACACCATGTCCGGCAGGCCGGGCCGGGGATCGAGGAGCTCGACGGTGTGACCGAGCGAGCGGTAGCGGATCTGCAGGTCCTCCCACTGGACGAGGGCGAGCGGCAGGTCGACCGGTTTGGTGGGGTCCATCCAGGGGTTGATGGAGTACGTCACCTGGAAGTGCGTGGGTGGGCACATCAGGTAGCGGCGGGGCGAAGCCTCGCGCGGAGTGTGGCGCAATGAGGGCTCCTCACGGACGGAAGCGAGATGGTCGGACGGAGCCCATGGTCCGCCCTCCGCCCGCCTTCGCGCAGTGGACCGTTCGGGTGGTTCGACTGAACATCAGACAGCGAGACGTTGCGTCTCGCCGCCCTGCTAGATTGGGCCCATGCCCGACACCAAGGCCCCCGACGCCTCCCGCCGCAGCGAACGCTCCCGCCGCGCCATCTTCGACGCCGCTCTCGCCCTCGTCTCCGAGGCCGGCTACACCAGGACCACCATCGAGGGCATCGCGGCCCGCGCCGGTGTCGGCAAGCAGACCATCTACCGCTGGTGGCCCTCCAAGGCCGCCGTCCTCCTCGACGCCTTCCTCGACCTCGCCGCGCAGGCCAACGAGGCCCTGGGGGGAGACGCCGACAGTGAGATCCCCGACACCGGAGACCTCGCCGCCGACCTGAAGTACGTGCTGCGCGCCACCGTCGACGAGCTGAACGATCCGACGTACGACGCCCCCTCCCGGGCCCTGGTCGCCGAGGGCGTCGTCAACGCCGAACTCGGCGCCCAGTTCGTGGAGCGGCTCCTCGAACCCCAGCTCCAGCTCTACGCACGCCGCATCGAGGCCGCCCAGGCCGCCGGGGACATCGACCCCACCATCGACCCCCGCATCGCCCTCGAACTCCTCGTCGGCCCCCTGAACCACCGCTGGCTCCACCGCACGCTGCCCCTCACCCACGCCTACGCCGACACGCTCGTCGACTACGCACTGCGCGGACTCGCACCCCGCGCGTGACCCCCGCGCCCCCGGACGTGACCCCCGTACCCCCCGGGAGCAACCCCGATATGTACCCCGGTTCCGTACTCCGGTCACCCAAGGCGCAGGATGGTGGGACCATGGGCAGAGCCGAACGGGCGAGCACAGGTGTGAGGGGATAGATGGGCGACGGTATCGGCCGCTACCGCGGCACGGAGAGCAAACTGGCGCAGTGGCTGCGCAGGCGTCCCAAGCGCACCGCGGCGGACGACGAGAACCACCGCGTGACGCTGCTCCTGGCCACCGCCGCCGCCGGAATGCCCGTGGCCCCCGCCGCGTACCCCGTCGGCTACCGCTGTTCCTGCGAGCGCGTCGGCTGTCCGACCCCCGCCCGGCACCCCGTCTCCTTCGCCTGGCAGACCCAGTCGACCACCGACCGCGCCCAGATCGAGCGCTGGGCACTGGGCCAGCCCGAGGCGAACTTCATCACCGCCACCGGCATGGTCCACGACGTCCTCGACGTCCCCCTGGACGCCGGCCGCGCCGCCCTGGAGCGACTCCTCGCCCAGGGCGTCGACGTCGGGCCCGTCGCCGAGTCCGCCGAGAGCGCGGGCGACGGCGGGCGGATGCTCTTCTTCACCGCCACCCGGGGCACGCCCGAGGACGAGGACGAGTGGTGGCCCTGCGAGCTGGACTGCCACCCCGAGACCATGGACGAGCACCCCGGGCTGCGCTGGCACTGCCGCGGCAGCTACGTCCTCGTACCGCCGGCCCGGCTCATCGGGGACGAGGAGGAGCGGCCGGCCGTCTCCTGGGTCCGTGGCCCCGAGCACGCCCTGCCCGACCCGCTGAACCTGCTGGAGACCCTCACCGACGCCTGCGCCCGGCACGCCGCCGAGCAGGGGGACCAGCACACCGGGCACGAGGTCGCCTGGCCGCTCGGGCGCCGCTGAGCGACGGTCGTACGGAGACCGACGGTCGTACGGAGACCACGGGGCGCGCGGAGGGGTACGAGCGCGGGCTCCGGGCGCACTCCGGTCGCGTGCGAAGGGCTACGAGCCCTTCGCCCCCGTCACGCCCTGGAGCCGGCCCGCGATCGTGACCCCGTCCCGCTGCGTGCCCGCCGGCTTCACGAGGACGCTCTGGCTCGACACCCACTCCTTGGTGACCGTGCTCTTCACCTCACCGGTCATCAGAGCCTTCACGTCCGGAGTCACCTTCGGCCGGTAGCCCTGCGCCGCGGTCTGCTGCTCGAAGTAGCGCGTCGCGAAGAAGACCAGCGCCCCGCCGTCCTCGGTCGCGAGACCCAGCGGCGCGAAGTCCCCGGCGTCCGCGACCTGGTCGACGTACTGCGTCACCAGACCCACCCGCTTCGCGCCCTTCTGCCGCTGCTCCCGCCACTCGGTGGTGTGCGGGCCCGCAGCGAACTGCCCCTGCTCCCCGCCGCCCAGGAACGAGACATAGTTCCGGCCCAGGTCCTTGGGGGCGACCGCGAGCTCGGCGGAGTCCGCCGGGACCGGCACCGCGTACCCCGCGCCGTCCTTCTTGAACACCGGGATCTCGTCCGGGGTCAGGATCGCCAGATAGGCGACCTCCCACAGCTGCTCGGAGCCGTTGCGCACGAAGACCAGGAGCCAGCGGTTGTCGCCGCTGCCCTGGTCGGTGTCCCGGTTGGAGTCGGTGTCGGCGACGAACCAGCGCGGCCAGCCCGCCTTCCTGGGCAGCACGAACTTCGCGTCCGTCAGCTCCAGCGGCCGGTGGTTCGGGTTGCCCCCGGGATCGGTGATCGAACGGGACGTCAGACCGGCCTGGTTGATCGCCCCGAGCGGCCCGGTGACCCGGCCCGCGTCGAGCGCCGGGTCGAACGCCTTGTCCGCCTTGTTGTAGGCGTCGGTGAAGTCCTTGAGGGCCTGCGCGGCCTCCGTCTCCGTCGCCGCCGGCAGCAGCTCCCGCTCGCCGTGCACCGTCACGCAACCGCTCGCCGTCAGGGCGAGCACGGTCGCCACCGTCGCCGCCACGAGTCCCCTCGACGGTCGCCTCAGCCTTCTCATCGGTCGCCTTCTGCTCCTCCACCGGCACGGACGGACCCGACCCTACCGGGGCCGGGAACAGGCCGGGCGCCGGGATCGGACAGTGCGCCCACTCCGTGACCTGACGGGCCGTCGGTCGGGGCCGGGAGGCGAGGACTCCGCCGACCGGGCGGGACCGGCAGGACGGGGTCCCCGAGGCGGCCGCATCCCGGAAAACGGCGGTGCGGCCCCGCCGTTCGCCCGGCTAGCGTGCGGGACATGCGCCTGTACCGCGAGAACCTTCCCGGACCCGTCGTTCTCCGCGCCGAAGGTCCTCTCGTACCCCCGCCCCTGCGCATGGAGATGACGGACGGCCGCCGGATGCTGCTCCGCCAGGGCGACCGGCCGGTGCTGCTCGCCCGGGCCGACGAGGACCGGGGCGGGATACGCGTCCACCGCCGTGCGGGCTACCGGTCGCCGCTTCCGCCGATACGGGCGGACGACGCCCGGCGGGGGCCGGACTGGTCGCAGCGGTACGCGGGTTGGCTGGAGGCGGCGGAGGCCGGGCCTCTGCACGCGGGGCGTTGGGTGCTCGGGCGGCGGGAGGTGTTCCCGCCGTACGTCTGGGGCGACGACTTCCTCACCACATGGCCGGGCGGCCATCTGGACGGGAACGACGGCTGGAACGGCGTCGTCCCGCTGCGGCGCCTGTCGGCCCCGGACGCCCCTCGGGTCACGGCGTACCGCAAGCAGGCCAGGGACGGCAGCCTCGCGCCCGTCCTGCTGTGGTGGGTGACGGCCTTCGACGGCTGGCTGCTCCTGGACGGCCACGACCGCGCGGTGGCCGCGCTCGCCGAGGGGCGGACGCCGCGCACGGTCGTGCTGCACCGCGCCGAGGACGAGGACAGGGTGACGGAGCTCTGCGGTTCCGTGTCGGAGACGTACGAGCGGCTGCTGGTGCGCGATGTCGCCGGCCCCGATCCGGAGCGGCGGCGGGCGGCGTCGGTCCGGGGCCTCTCCGACGTCGCCGCGGGCGTCCCGTACGACGAAGCCCGCACCCGCGCCTGGCCGATTCCGGGTGGGGCCGCCGAGTGGGACGCCTGGATGCTTGAATTCCGCCATGAACACGACCGTGACGAGTAGCGCCACCGACATCGACGTCCTGCGGGTCTTCTGCGCCGGCGACGGCCGGTTCGGCAACGCCCTCGGTGTCGTACGCGACGGGCGCACGCACCCCGACGAGGCGTCCCGGCAGGCGCTCGCCAAGGAGCTCGGCTTCAGCGAGACGGTGTTCGTGGACGACCCGGAGCGCGGGGACGTCGACATCTACACGCCCGGCGTCCGGCTGCCCTTCGCCGGGCATCCGCTCGTCGGGGCCGCCTGGCTGCTGGACCTGGAGGTCGTCCATCCGCCGGCGGGAGAGGTGTGGGTGCGCGGGGACGGCGAGTTCACCTGGATCGAGGCCCGCGCGGAGTGGGCGCCGCCGCGTACTCTGCGGCGGTACGGATCGGCTGCCGAGGTAGACGCTCTCGACGTGCCGGAACCGGGCGAGTGGGTCTACGCCTGGGCGTGGGAGGAAGAGGCGGCCGGCCGGATCCGGGCGCGGGCGTTCCCGGGGCGCGGGGACGGCATCGAGGAGGACGAGGCGACGGGCGCGGCGGCCCTGCTGCTCACCGCCGAGCTGGGCCGGGCCCTGAACATCACGCAGGGCCGGGGTTCGCAGATCCTGACGGCCCCCGGCCCCGACGGTGTGATCGAGCTGGGCGGCCGGGTCCGCCTCGAACGCACGCTCACGCGCTGACCGCTCACGCGCTGACCGCTCACGCGCTGACCGCTCACGCGCTGACCGCTCACGCGCTGAGCGGGAACTCGCTTCCCAGCTCCCGGAACACCGCGCCGTTGAAGTCGAAGGCGCGCTTGCACTCGTCGATGATCCGCTGCTTCTCCAGGTCGTCGGCGTTCACCCCGTCGAGCAGCTCCCGGTACGCCCGCTTGAAGGCGGCCGGGTTCGCGATCTCCTCGAAGACGTAGAACCGCACGCCGTCGCCCTTACGGGCGAAGCCCCATGTGCGCTCGGCCTTGTCGCGGATGATCTGGCCGCCGGAGAGGTCGCCCAGGTAGCGGGTGTAGTGGTGCGCCACATACCCGGCCGGCCAGTCGCGCGCGCACTCCGCCACCCGTGCGGCATAGGCGGCGGTGGCGGGCAGCGGGGAGAGCCCGGCGCGCCAGTTTGGGCCGCGGAGGTGGGCGAGGTCCTGCTCCAGGGCGGCGGTGCGGAACAGCTCCGGCTGTATGAAGGGCCCGGCGACCGGATCGCCCTTCAGCCCCTCCGCACCCTCCTCCAGAGCGCGGTACACGAACCAGAGCTGCTCCGTGTACCGCGTAAAGGCGTCCACCGCGAGACGTCCCCCGAGGAGGTCGCTCATGAACGTCGACGTCTCGGCCTCGGTGTGCTGCTCGTGCGAGGCGGTGCGGATGAGCGTCGAGAAGGGCGTGTCCAAGGCGTGCCTCCGGAGCCGATGGGACGGGGACCTGTGGAGATCCTGCTACTTAGGCATGCCTAAGTCAACTGGTTCCCGACGGCCTGTCGGTAAGACGCTACCCCGAGACGGCGTCAGGGCAACGTGAGGATTTCGGCCCCGCTGTCCGTGACGACGAGCGTGTGCTCGAACTGCGCCGTCCGCTTGCGGTCCTTGGTCACGACCGTCCAGCCGTCGTCCCACATGTCGTACTCGTGGGTGCCCAGGGTCAGCATCGGCTCGATCGTGAAGGTCATGCCGGGCTGGATGACGGTGGTGGCGTGCGGGGAGTCGTAGTGCGGGATGATCAGCCCGGAGTGGAAGGACGAGTTGATGCCGTGCCCGGTGAAGTCGCGCACGACGCCGTAGCCGAAGCGCTTGGCGTACGACTCGATGACCCGGCCGATGATGTTGATCTGGCGGCCCGGCTTGACCGCCTTGATGGCCCGGTTCAGGGACTCGCGGGTGCGCTCGACGAGGAGACGGGACTCGTCGTCCACGTCGCCGCAGAGGTAGGTGGCGTTGTTGTCGCCGTGCACCCCGTTGATGTACGCCGTGACGTCCAGGTTCACGATGTCGCCGTCCTTGAGGACGGTGGAGTCGGGGATGCCGTGGCAGATGACCTCGTTCACCGAGGAGCAGAGCGACTTCGGGAAGCCGCGGTAGCCGAGGGTGGAGGGGTACGCCCCGTGGTCGCACATGAACTCGTGGGCGACCCGGTCCAGCTCGTCCGTGGTGACACCCGGCGCGATGTGCTTGGCGGCCTCCTCCATCGCCTGCGCGGCGATGCGGCCGGCGATCCGCATCCGCTCGATGGTGTCGGAGTCCTGCACCTCGGGCCCGGTGTACGGGGTGGGTGCGGGCTTCCCGACGTACTCGGGACGACGGATGGCTCCCGGAACGGAGCGGTGGGGGGAGATCTCCCCCGGTGCGAGCAGCGACTGGCCAGACATGCCAGCGAGTCTAACGACCGTGTCTGGGGCAGCATGGCCTCAGAGGAAGGAGCCGACGATGGCCCTGTTCAAGAAGCGCACGGTGGGCAAACCGGGCGAGTGGTACTACTGCCTGGAGCACAAGAAGGTCGAGGAGGGCCCGGAGTGCCCGGCCAAGAACCGCTTCGGCCCGTACACCAGCCGTGAGGAGGCGTCCCAGGCGATGGAGACGGCCCGGGAGCGCAACCTGGAGTGGGAGACCGACCCGAAGTGGCACGACGCCCCGAAGTCGGACGAGACGCCGGACTAGGGCGTCTCTCTCGGATCGCGCCGGGCGGCACAGCCGGCCCCCGGCGAGATCCGGGAACGACGGCCTGGATTCGGTCGTCCGGGCGACAGAGGGCCGGTCTATGTTGATCACATGACACGTCGTCACCTCGCCATAGCCACAGCCCTTCTGGCCAGTCTCACGCTGTCCGCCTGCTCCGCGGACAAGGCACCGCAGGGGGCGCCGCCGCCACCCGCCGGTGCGCCGTCCGCGAGCGGAACCGGCACGCCGCAGCCGTTCAAGGACGACTCCGACGTGCCGCTGACCAGGCAGTTCCGTCAGGGCGAGTTCACCCAGGCGATTCCCGACGCCGAGGACGTGGTCCCCGGCTACTACCGCGGCAGCCTGCACAAGAGCATGCCCGGGGAGCCCGACGACTGCGCTCCCACGGACGCACCCGCGCCGGCCGGCTGGCAGCGGGCGGGCAGGGGCGACTACGACTACCAGGGATCGACCATCTCGCGAGGGATCGATCTGGACGTCTGCCAGTTCGACAACGCCGCGCACGCGAAGGCGGCGTACGACCGGTGGCAGGACAGGGAGGAAACGGCTCCCGTCGAGGTCGCTCGGGTGGGGGAGGAATCGGTCTTCCTCCAGTCCACCGGATCGAGCGGCACGGTCTACGGCTACACCCGGTCCGGCACTGTCATCGCCCAGATCCGCGTCGAGGACGCGGGCGGGGATCCCACGGACGCCCATGACGTGCTGGCCGCCACGATCAAGCGACTCCAGCAGGTCCAGGCGGGCCGGCGGGCCACGGCGACTGCGGCCGAGATCGCCGCGGCCGGGCAGGCCCAGCGCTAGGTCGTCGTATCGGGAATGCCCCGGTCGCTCGCGCTCGTCAGGCCGGGGCTCCGGTCCCGGCCTCTCGGGAGTCCCGCCCCTCCCGTTCCTCCTGCGCGGCCTTGTGGCGCAGCGCGTCCTCGTCCGTGTCGGAGTCGTAGGTGAGGAGCTTCGGCAGGGCCAGGCAGAGCAGGCCCACCGAGGCCACGCAGGCCACGCCGCCGGACCAGATCGCCGCCCGCGTGCCCGTCCAGCCCGCCATGGCGCCCGCCCGGACCTGACCCAGCTGCGGGCCGACGCTGTAGGAGAGGACCTCGATTCCGGCGAGCCGGCCGCGCAGCTCCTCCGGGATCGTCTGGTTCCAGATCGTGGCGCGGCCGAGTCCGCTCGCCATGTCGCCGGCGCCCGCGAACGCCAGGCACAGCAACACGAGCCAGAGGTTCGAGAACCAGCCGGCCGCCGTGATCGCGAGGCCCCAGGCCGTCGCCCCGCAGACGACCAGGAGCCCGTGCCGGCGGATCCGTGAGGTCCAGCCGCTGGTCAGGCCGAGGACGAGCGAGCCGACGGAGCCCGCCGCGTACATCAGTCCCAGTGACCAGTCCGCGTCCAGCTCGTCCGCGAGGAACGGGAAGATCGTGTTCGGGAAGGCGAAGAACATGGCGGCGAGGTCGATCACGTACGTACCGAGCAGCACCGGCCGCGACCAGGCGTACCGGGCTCCTTCGGCGATGCCCCGGAGCGACGGCTTGTCCGCGTCGTGTGCGGGCGGTGCGGGGGAGAGCCGCAGACACAGGAGTACGGAGACGAGGAAACCGGCGATCGTCACGCCGTACGCGGGGGCGTGACCGGCGTACGCCACGAGCAGGCCCGCCAGCGCCGGACCGGCGATCGTGCCCATCTGCCAGCGCAGCGAGTTGAGCGCGGCGGCGGCGGTCTGCTGGTCGTGCGGCACGATCCGGGCGAGCAACGAGTCCAGGGCGGGACGCTGGAGTCCGGCGAGCGCGGAGACGCCGGCCGCGACGACGTACAGCGGCCAGAGCATCGGCACGGGCAGGAGCGAGTTGAGGAGCAGGAGCGCGGCGAGCAGCGCCAGCCCGACCTCGGTGGCGACGAGGACCTTGCGCCGGTCGACGGCGTCGGCGAGCGCGCCGCCGTAGAGCCCGAAGACGACCAGGGGGACGAGCTCGACCGCTCCCATCGCCCCGACGGCGAGGGGCGATCCCGTCAGCTCCTTGATCTGCAGCGGCAGCGCGATCATCGCCACGGCGCTGGAGAAGTAGGCGACGAGCCCCTGCACCCAGAGCAGCCGGAAGTCACGGGAGGACCGCCACGGCGCCAGATCGGGCAGCACGGCGGAGAGCTTCGAGGTCACGAAGCGCCATGCTCCGACCGCCCGGCCCGACCGGGCAACCGATTTACGGCCCGACGGGCCCCATGGGGGTGGGAGTCGGCCGCGCCGGCCCGGCGGGGCTGCGGCGCGGTCCGGGCGGCGTCCACCGGGCGGCCCGGTGCCCGTTCGTCAGACCACCCCGTCGCCGTGATCCGGTCGGCCAGGCGGGAGCCGTGGCGAGGGTGTGGGGCGTCGACCGGGTGGTTCAGCGGCCGGTCCGCCCCGCCGCCCCGCCCTACCAGGCCGGTGGTGGGGGTGACGTCAGGTGGTCGGCCAAGCGGGAGAGGCGGTCCCGGAAGCGGCGGCGGCCGCGCGGGGAAGGCAGGCTGTTCTCGCCCGCCGCCGCGCTCACCAGGTGCTGGACCGTGTCCAGGTCCACCTCCGCGTCCGCGGTCACCGTCAGCGTCTCGTGCGCCAGGCCGTGGACCTCCGGGTCGCCGTCGTCCACCGAGAGCACCGTCGCCCCCGCCCTGCGCGCGTCGTGGACCCGCTCCAGAAGCCCCGTCTCGGGCCGCTCCGGCGCCACCATCAGCAGCGTCGCCCCGCGCCCCGCCGACTCCAGGCGGCCGAGCCCCACCGCCAGATGCGCCGGATCACCCGGCCGCACCCGGTGGCGCACCAGCGTCGGCGCCAGCTCCGGCTGCCCCGACCAGGCCGCCTCGTCCACCAGGTGCGCCGCCAGATGCCAGGGCTCGTACCCCGCCGTCCCCACCAGGAGCAGCCCGCCCCCGTGCGGCACGACGGACGACCGGAGGGAACCCGCGAAGCCGCGGGCGGCCGCCGGCCACTCGGTCCCGGCCAGCACTTCCCGCAGCAGCGCGACGCGTACGGCATCCATGGGATCGCATCCTGCCGCAGCCCCGCCCCGCGCGTGGCGCGTTGCCGACGATCCACCCGTACGGGAGACGCACGCGCGGACACGACCGGCCAGTAATGTCGAGGTCATGACTACGACTGACAGCAAGCCCGCTCCCAAGGACCCCTGGGACCTCCCCGATGTGTCCGGTCTCGTCGTCGGCGTCCTCGGCGGCACCGGCGACCAGGGCCGCGGTCTCGCCTACCGCCTCGCGAAGGCCGGCCAGAAGGTGATCATCGGCTCCCGCGCCGCCGAGCGCGCGCAGACCGCCGCCGCCGAGCTGGGCCTCGGCGTCGAGGGCGCCGACAACGCCGAGTGCGCCCGACGCAGCGACATCGTGATCGTCGCCGTTCCGTGGGACGGGCACGCCAAGACCCTGGAGTCGCTGCGCGCCGAACTCGCCGGCAAGCTCGTCGTCGACTGCGTCAACCCGCTCGGCTTCGACAAGAAGGGCGCCTACGCCCTCAAGCCGGAGGAGGGCTCCGCCGCCGAGCAGGCCGCGGCCCTGCTGCCCGACTCCCGGGTCGCCGCCGCCTTCCACCACCTCTCCGCCGTCCTGCTCCAGGACGCCTCGGTCGACGAGATCGACACGGATGTGATGGTCCTCGGGGAGGAGCGCGCCGACGTCGAGATCGTCCAGGCGCTCGCCGGCCGCATCCCCGGCATGCGCGGCGTCTTCGCCGGCCGGCTGCGGGGCGCCCACCAGGTCGAGTCGCTGGTCGCCAACCTGATCTCGGTCAACCGCCGCTATAAGGCCCACGCGGGCTTGCGCATCACCGACGTCTAGACGCGTTTGGGCATGGGGGACACTGGACGGGCACCATCAGCCGTACCCGGACAGGAGCCGACCCCCATGCCCCGCCTCGCCCTCTACGCCCTCGCCGTCTGCGTCCTCTCGGTCGCCGCGGCCGTCATCTCCTTCGTCTCGGGCAGCTGGCTCGGCGTGATCTGGGTGCTCCTCGCCGGCCTCTCCTCCAACATGGCCTGGTACTACATCCGCCGCGCGCGAGCGGTCGACGCCTAGACCTCGCAGAGCTCCGGCGTCTCCTGCCAGAAGCGGTAGAGGTTCGAGCCGCAGTAGCGGGAGATCTCCGGCACGCCGAGCGCCCGCATCAGCGCGTCGATCGTGTCGAAGAACGCGCCGTTGATCGCCGGCACGAAGAGCAGCGCGATCACGATGAAGAAGCCGTACGGCGCGTACGGCTCGATCTGCCGCTTCAGCTTGTACGACAGCCAGGGCTCGATCACCCCGTAGCCGTCGAGGCCCGGCACCGGCAGGAAGTTCAGGAGCGCGGCCGTCACCTGGAGGAACGCCAGGAAGGCCAGCGCGTACCGGAAGGCGGGCGGGACGCCGTCCAGCGCGTCCAGCCAGAACGGCGCCGTGCACACGATCGCGAACAGGACGTTCGCCAGCGGCCCCGCCGCCGAGATCAGGCTGTGCTTCCACCGGCCCTTCACCCGGCCCTGCTCGATGAAGACCGCGCCGCCCGGCAGGCCGATACCGCCCATGATCACGAAGAGCACGGGCAGGATGACGCTCAGCACGGCATGGGTGTAGGCGAGCGGGTTGAGCGTGAGGTACCCCTTCGCACCGACCGTGATGTCCCCGCCGTGCAGCGCGGTGCGGGCGTGCGCGTACTCGTGGAGGCAGAGCGAGACCACCCACGCCGAGGTCACGAAGAGGAAGATCGCCAGGCCGGGGGAGGCCGCGAAGCCGGTCCACACGGCCCAGCCGGTGACCGCCATGACGGCGAGGATCGCCAGGAAGACCGGGCTGATCCTGCGCTCGTGGCTGCGGGTGGTGGCCGTGGTCATCGGTGGGGCTCCCTGGGACGCGGCGGGGTGTGTGCGGGAAACGTGCCGGGGCGGGGGTGAGTTCCTGCGATGATCCCCGGCTCACGGAGAATAGGGCCTGTGTACTACTCCGTCCTCGGCCCCACCCAGGTCCACACCGCCGACGGCACCCCCGTCCCCGTCGGCGGGGCCCGGCTGCGGGCGCTGCTGACCGTCCTGGCGCTGCGGGCCGGGCGGACCGTGCCCGTCACCGTCCTCGTCGACGAGGTCTGGGACGGGGCGCCGCCGGCCGACGGCGCCGCGGCGCTCCAGGCCCTGGTGGGGCGGTTGCGGCGGGCGCTCGGCCGGGAGGCCGTCGACTCGTCCCCGGGCGGCTACCGACTGGCGGCCGGCTCCGGGGACGTGGACGCGCACCGTTTCGAGCGGCTGGCGGGCGACGGCGTACGGGCGCTCGACGCGGGCGAACCGGCGCGGGCGGCGGAGCTGCTCGACGAGGCGCTCGCCCTGTGGCGCGGGCCCGCGCTCGCCGACCTGCCGGACCGTGCGACGGAGGCCGCCCGCTGGGAGGCCCGTCGGCTGGACGCCCGCCGGGCCCGGTACGGAGCCGCCCTCGCGCTCGGGGAGGGCGCGTCCGTCCTCCCGGAACTGGCCGCCCTCTGCGAGGCGCACCCGCTCGACGAACCCCTGCAGGCCCTGCGCCTCCGGGCCCTGCGCGACACGGGACGCGGGGCGGAGGCCCTGGCCGCGTACGAGTCCTTCCGCCGCGACCTGGCGACCCGCCTCGGCGCGGACCCGTCCCCGGCGCTGCGGTCGCTCCACGCGGAACTGCTGTCACCGGCCCCGGCCTGGGCCGCACGGCGCCGTGCCGACGCGCCGAGCGGGGACGGCGGAACCCCCGGCGCGGCGGGGCAGCGCGGCCTGCCGGTCGGGGGCGCTGGGGGATCCCTTGCGGCCGGCGGGCAGCGGGAGCCGGACGCGGCGCCGACTGAGGGACGCCCCGGCCCGGCCCGGCCGGAGGGCCCGAGCCCGGCACCCGCGCCCCTCACGGGCACGGTCGCCCCGGCGACCGCCGGGGGCCCCGGGGCGCCCTACCCGGAACGGACCCCGGACCCCGGCGCGTCTTACCCGGTACGGACCCCGGACCAGGGCCGGGACGCGGCCCACCCGGACGCTGCCCACCATGTGGGGGACCCGGATCAGGCGCCGGACGCGGCTCCCGCAGGTGGTGCCGAACACCGGGGCGCCCCGGGTGTCGCGGGCGCCGCCCACCCCGCCTCGCCGCACACCGTCTCGTCCCACCCCGGTAACCTCCGGGCGCGGCTCACCAGTTTTGTCGGGCGCGGGCAGGACATCGCTCAGCTTCGGGACGACCTGCACGGCAGTCGGCTCGTCACCCTCCTCGGGCCCGGTGGTGCCGGGAAGACCCGGCTTTCGCAGGAGGGGGCCGAGCGCGCCGCCGGCGGCGGGGCGTGGCCGGACGGGGTCTGGCTCGCCGAACTCGCGCCCGTGACCGACCCCGAGGCCGTCACCGAGGCCGTGCTCGGGGCCGTCGGGGCGCGCGAGACCGTGTTGCGGGGCGCGGGCGCGGAGGAGCTGCGCGGTTCCGACACCCCGCTCGGACGCCTCGTCGAACACTGCGCCTCACGCCGGCTGCTGCTGATCCTGGACAACTGCGAACACGTGGTGGACGCGGCGGCGGCCCTCGCCGAGTCGCTGCTCGCCCGGTGCCCGGGCGTGACGGTCCTCGCCACGAGCCGCGAACCGCTCGGCGTCCCCGGGGAGTTCCTGCGCCCGGTGGAGCCGCTGCCGCCGGAGAGCGCACTGCGGCTGCTCGGCGAGCGCGGGACCGCCGCCCGCCCCGGCTTCGACCTCGGCGACGACCCCGAGGCGTGCGCCGAGATCTGCCGGCGGCTCGACGGGCTCCCGCTCGCGATCGAACTGGCGGCAGCGCGGCTACGGCTCCTGACGCCACGCCAGATCGCGGACCGCCTCGACGACCGCTTTCGGCTCCTCACCTCGGGATCCCGTACCGTCCTGCCCCGGCAGCAGACCCTCCGCGCGGTGGTCGACTGGTCCTGGGACCTGCTCGACGCGCCCGAACGGGCCGTCCTGCGCCGCCTGTCCGTCTTCACCGGCGGCTGCGACCTGGACGCGGTGGAGTCGGTGTGCGCCGACCCGCCCGCCGCGGACCGACCTCCCGCCGCCCCGGGGCCGCACACCCTGGACGTGCTCGGGTCGCTCGTCGACAAGTCGCTGGTCGTCGCCGCGCCCGCCGACGACGGGGCGATGCGCTACCGCCTCCTGGAGACCGTCGCCGAGTACGCCGGCGAGCGGCTCGACGAGGCGGGGGAGCGCGCGGCGGTCGAGCGGCGGCATCTCGTCCACTACCGCGAGCTCGCCCGCGCCACCGACCCCGAGCTCCGCGGCGGCGGCCAGCTCCGCGCCATGGCCTGGTTCCGGACCGAGTACGAGAACCTGCGCACCGCTTTGCGCCGCGCCGTCGCCGCCCGCGACGAGCACGAGGCGCTCGTGCTCGTCCACTGCCTGCTCTGGTACTGGCAGATGCGCGATCTGCGCGCCGACGCCCTGCACTGGGCCGAGGCCGTCGCCGCCCTCGGCCCCGACCCGTTCGGGCCCGCCGCACCCCCCGTCGTACCGCTCCACGAGCGCCGCCTCGCCGGCCCGCCGCTCGGCGAGGACGAGCTCTGGGAAGCACGGCGCGGCGTGCGCCTGGTCGAGCTGCTCAACATGGACCACCACACAGGCCGCTGGACCACGCCCGAGGGCGTCGAGCGGCTGCGCCGCATCACCGCCCTGTACCGCCCAGGGCTGCCGCAGACGTGCCGACTGCCCGGCTCCCTCGCCATCTTCGCCAACATGCTCACCGGCGAGGCCGGCCGGCTGAGGGAGATGCTCGACGCGACCGTCGAGGCATGCCGCGCGCACGGTTACGCCTGGGACCTCGCAAACGTCCTCCAGTGGCGCGCCAACATGCTCGCCAACCGCACCGACCTGGCCCGCGCGGCGAGCGCCGACGCCGACGAGAGCCTCACGCTCTTCATCGGGCTCGGCGACGCCTGGGGCGCGGCCGAGGCGCTCTCCGCGCGCGGCGAGGCCCGCGAGAAGCGGTGCGAGTACGAGGGCGCGGCCGAGGACTTCGCCGCCGCCATCGGGTACGCGGAACGGATCGGCGCCCAGGCCCAGACGGACCTGCTGCGGGCCCGTTACGCGGACATGCTCACTCTCACCGGCCGCGCGGAGGAGGGTGAGGCGATCCTGCGGAAGATCCTGGCGGCCGGCCCCGCCCGTGGGCACGAGCCGATGCTCGCCGCCCGGATCTTCCTCGCGATCCTCCTCGGTCGCACCGGCCGCACCGACGAGGCACGCGAGCATCTCACCGCTCTGCTGCGGGAGTTCAACTCCGAAACGCTGTCGATCTTCGAGGGGTTCACCCTCGGCAGTCTGGGCTGGCTCGACAACCTCGACGGCGCGTACGCGTCCGCGCTGCCGCGCGCACGGGAGGCCCTGGAGCGGTCCAGGGGCTCGCTCTCCATGGTGGTCGCCCCGCAGATGCCGGCGACGCATCTGGTCACCGTCGCCTGGTCGTTGACCGGTCTCGGCGGCGCCGACGCGGTGATCGGGGCCCGGCTCCTCGGCGCCCGGCCGGGGCTGCTCCCTGAGGGCCATCGACTCTCCCCGCTCGAACGGGAGACGTTGGAGGAGGCCACCCGGCTGTCCCGTTCCGTGCTCGGCGACGAGGCGTTCGAGGCCGCGTACGCCGAGGGCGACGGCCTCTCCCTGGAGGAGGCCGCCGCCCTGCTCGACAGCGCCGACGCGATCAACGGGCGCGCCGAGTCCTGAACCCCCGTACGGCTCAGGCCCGCCCGCAGGACATCAGGTCTTCCTGCGGAACTTGGCGACCGCGAGCGGCGCCGTGACGACCGTGATCGCCACCGCCCAGCCGAGGGTCCACCACACCGACTCGGCGACCGGACCGCCGTTGATCAGATTGCGGGCGGCGTCGGCGAGGTTGGAGAGCGGGTTGTAGTCGGTGAAGGTCTCCAGCCAGCCGGGCATCGAGGTCGGCGGGGCGAAGATCGACGAACCGAACTGCAGCGGCATCAGGACGAGCATGGCCATCCCCTGGACGGCCTGTGCCGTCTTCAGGGTGAGACCGAGCAGGATGAAGATCCACATCAGCGAGGCGCCGAACACCATCGACAGGCCGATCGCGGCGAAGAGTTCGAGGACCGAGGTCTTGATCTCCAGACCGAGCAGGAAGCCCGTGCCGAGCAGGATCGCGGTGGCGACCAGCATCCGGCCGACCTCGACGACGATCTTCGCGATGAGGACGGAGGACCGGGCGATCGGCATCGTACGGAACCGGTCCATGACCCCCTTCTTGAAGTCGTCGTTGACGCCCACCCCGACGGCCATGGAGATGTTCATGCCCATCATCGCCATGAGGCCGGGCGTCACGTAGTTCACGTAGTCGGTGTTGTTGCCCTTGCCGGAGATCGCGCCGCCGAAGACGTACACGAACAGCAGGATGAAGATGATCGGCATCAGGACGGCGTCGAACATCGACTCCGGGTCCTGCTTGATCTGCAGCGCGTTGCGCCGCACCAGGGCGCCGATGTGGCGGAGGTTGGCCCGCAGACCGATCCGGCCCTCGCCGCCGGGCGCGAGGTGCGGCCGCGCCGGCCCCGGGGTGCCGGCGGGATCCTTGGTGAGCTGTGCGGCCGTCGTGGCCGGCGTGGTCGTCGTGGCGCTCATGCGGCGACCTCCTCGGTGATCGTGTCGGAAACGGACGCCTTCTCGCCGGTGATGGCCAGGAACACCTCGTCCAGGCTGGGCAGATGCGTGCCGATGTGGGCGATGCCGTAGCCGCGCGTGCCCAGCAGGCCCACGACGGCGGTGAGCTGCTCGTCGCTGAGGATCGGCACGTACAGTAGGCCCTCGTCGGCGACGACCGTCGAACCGGCGATGCCGTCCAGACCGGACTCGCGAAGCGCCGCGGCCATGGCGGGCAGGTCGGCCGTGTCCATGGGACGGACCTTCAGGGTCCGGCCGCCGACCCGGGCCTTGAGCTCGTCGACCTTGCCGTTGGCGATGACCCGGCCCCGGTCGACGACGGTCAGCTCGGAGGCCAGCTGCTCGGCCTCTTCCATGTACTGGGTGGTGAGCAGGACGGTCACCCCCTCGGAGACCATCCGCTTGACCTCGTCCCAGACCTCGTTGCGGGTGCGCGGGTCGAGGCCGGTCGTCGGCTCGTCCAGATAGAGGACGGCGGGCTGCCCGATCATCGAGGCGGCCAGGTCCAGCCGGCGCCGCATGCCGCCGGAGTAGTTCATCACGGGCCGCTTGGCGGCCTCGGTGAGCGAGAACCGCTCCAGCATCCCGTCGGCGCGGCGCCGGGCGTCCTTGCGGGAGAGGTCGAGCAGCCGCCCGATCATGTAGAGGTTCTCCCAGCCGGAGAGCTTCTCGTCGACCGAGGCGTACTGGCCGGTGAGGCCGATGGTGCGGCGGAGCTGGCGAGGCTGCTTCACCACGTCGTAGCCGGCGACGGTGGCGGTCCCCGCGTCGGGGACGATCAGGGTGGACAGGCAGCGGACGAGGGTGGTCTTGCCGGCCCCGTTCGGACCGAGCACGCCGAGGACCGTGCCCTCCCGGACGTCCAGGTCGACCCCGTCGAGGGCCTTCGTCTCGCCGTAGTGCTTCACGAGGCCTCGTACCTCGACGGCGTTGTGTGCGGATCGCGTCATGCCCCCATGGGACCAGCCGCCACTGACAGCCCACCGACAGACGACCGACAGCCCGCCGACAAGTGGGTCGGCGGGCTGTCGTCCGTACGACTCCCCTGGTCGAAGGGGTGCCTAGGGGGTGTCTTGCCGATCATGCCGGGCTCGCGTGCCCTGGCACCGCGCCTCGCCGCGTTGTCGTCGGTCGCCAACGCTCCGCGTTGTCTCCCTCCTCCGCCTTGCGATCCACGGCACCAGACCCCGCTCGCTGATCCGGCCTGATCGACAAGACACCCCCTAGTGGAAGGTGTGCTCCTCGGCGGGGAACGCCCCGCCGGTGACGTCCTCCGCGAAGGCGCGCGCGGCGTCGCCGAGCGTCTCGCGGAGGTTGGCGTACTGCTTGGTGAACCGCGGTACCTTCCCGCCGGTCAGCCCGGCCATGTCGGTCCAGACGAGGACCTGGGCGTCGGTGTCCGGTCCCGCGCCGATGCCGATGGTCGGGATGTGCAGCGAGCGGGTGACCTCGGCGGCCAGCTCGGCCGGTACGAGCTCCAGGACGACGGCGAAGGCGCCCGCGTCCTGGGCCGCCTTGGCGTCGCTGAGCAGCCGGTGCGCGGCCTCGTCCCCGCGGCCCTGCACCCGGTAGCCCATGGTGTTGACGGACTGCGGGGTCAGGCCCAGGTGGGACATGACCGGGATCCCGGCCTGGACGAGCAGCTCGGTCTGCGGCAGCGAGCGCTCGCCGCCCTCCAGCTTGACCGCGCCGACGCCCGCGTCCTTGACGAGCCGGGTGGCGTTGCGCAGGGCCTGGACGGGCCCTTCCTGGTACGAACCGAAGGGGAGGTCGCCGACGACGAGGGCACGCTTGGTGCCCCGCACGACGGCGGCCGACAGGAGGGTCATCTCGTCCATCGTGACGGGCACGGTGGTGTCGTAGCCGAGGTGACAGTTGCCCATGGAGTCGCCGACGAGCACGACCGGGATGCCGGCCTCGTCGAAGACGGACGCGGTCATCGCGTCGTAGGCGGTGAGCATGGGCCACTTCTCGCCGCGGGCCTTCGCCGCGGTGATGTCGTGGACGGTGATACGGCGCGTGCCCTTGCCTCCGTACAGCGCCTTGCTGCTGTCGGGGGACTGCTTCGGGGCAGGCTGAAGCGTCATGGTGAACGGCTCCTTCGTCATCTCGAGGCGCCCTGACGGCGTCCCCGGATCCCGTCCATGGTGGCACTTCGCGCGGTGGCACGGGAAGTGGGCCGAAGTGGTGCTGTTCACACCGCGTGGCGGGAAGAACGTCGATGCGTACGTACGAATGTGCGCGTTCTGTCACAGCCGTCCGTCCCCGTGCAACCTTCCGGAACCCGCCGCGCCGGTCTGTCGTCCCCCTGGCAGTACGGCAGGCCCGGCATCACCTAGTGTCGACGTCGGGTCACAGAGCAAGGCAGTGAGGACTGAGTGATGGCGCGGGTGGACATGGCGGAGACCGAGAACGGCGGCGCGGGGGACGAGCGCTCCCGGTCCCGGTTCCGGACGGCGCTCGACCGCTGGCGTGGTGACCGGGGCGTCTGGCGCCGGGGCGTTTTCCTGGCCGCCTGCGCGGTGCTGCTGACCCTGCTGATGGTCTTCCACGCCGAGATCCCCAACCGGATCGGCAACCTGGGCAGCCTCACCGAGACCTTCCTGCCCTGGCTGGGCGTGTGCGTGCCGGTCCTGCTGGTCCTCGCGCTGCTGCGGCGCTCGGCCACCGCGCTGATCGCCCTGCTCCTGCCGGCCGTGGTCTGGGTCAACCTCTTCGGGGGGCTCGTCACCGACAAGTCCGCCGCCGGCGGCGACCTCACCGTCGTCACCCACAACGTGAACGCCGACAACCCCGATCCCGAGGGGACCGCCCGCCAGATCGCCGGGTCGGGTGCGGACGTGGTGGCCCTGGAGGAGCTCAAGGGCGAGATGGTCCCGGTGTACGAGCGTGCCCTGGCGGGCGCGTACACGTACCACTCCGTGCAGGGCACGGTCGGGCTGTGGAGCACGTACCCGCTGAGCGATCCGCAGCCGGTGGACATCGGCATGGGCTGGACCCGCGCCATGCGCGCCACCGTGGCCACGCCGAAGGGTGATGTGCGGGTGTACGTCGCCCACCTCCCGTCGGTACGGGTCAAGCTGAACGCGGGCTTCACCGCCAACCAGCGCGACAACAGCGCGGACCTGCTGGGCGAGGCCATCGCCGACGACCGCGAGCGGATCGTCCTGCTCGGCGACCTCAACGGCACGATGAACGACCGCTCGCTCAACGCCGTCACCGCGCAGATGCGGTCCACCCAGGGGGCGTCGGGCGACGGCTTCGGCTTCAGCTGGCCGGCGTCGTTCCCGATGGCGCGGATCGACCAGATCCTCGTGCGGGGCATGGAGCCGGTGTCCTCGTGGACGCTGCCGGAGACGAAGAGTGACCATCTGCCGATCGCGGCCCGCGTCCGCTTCTGAAACCTTCTCTTCACCGGGCGGAGGCCGGCGGGAAGATTTCACCTGAGAGCATTTGTTCAGTCGAAGAACTATCTTCTGGAAAGGCTCTCCCCATGCCCCTGGCGCTGCTCGCGCTCGCCGTCTCCGCCTTCGGCATCGGTACCACCGAGTTCGTGATGATGGGCCTGCTGCCCAATGTCGCCGACGACCTCGGCACCTCCGTCCCCACGGCCGGCCACCTCGTCTCCGCGTACGCGATCGGCGTCGTCCTCGGCGCCCCGCTGCTCACCGCCCTCGGCTCCCGCGTCCCGCGCAAGAAGATGCTGCTCCTGCTGATGGCGCTGTTCGTCGTCGGCAACCTGGCCTCCGCGCTCGCGCCCGGCTTCGGCTGGCTGATCGGCGGCCGCGTCCTGGCCGGACTCCCGCACGGCGCCTTCTTCGGCGTCGGCGCCGTCGTCGCCGCGCGGCTCGTGCGCGAGGACCGGCAGGCGCGGGCGGTGGCCACGATGTTCCTGGGGCTGACGGTGGCCAACATCCTCGGCGTACCGGCCGCGACCCTCCTCGGCCAGCACCTCGGCTGGCGCGCGACCTTCCTCGTCGTCACCGTCATCGGCCTGCTGGCCATGGCGGCCCTCGCCCGGCTCGTCCCGTACGTCCCCGTGGAGGCGCACCAGAACCTCGGCCGCGAGGTGCGCGCGCTCGGCCGTCCGCAGGTGCTGCTCGGCCTGCTGACCGCCGTCTTCGGCTTCGCGGGCGTCTTCGCCGTCTACTCGTACCTCGCCTCGATGACGACCGAGGTGATGGGCTTCGGCGAGTCCTCCGTCACCCTCGTCCTCGCCCTCTTCGGCATCGGCATGACGGCCGGCGCGCTCGCCGCGGGCCCGCTGACCGACCGGGCGCTGCGGCCGACGCTGTACGGCTCCCTCGCCGCCCTCGCGCTCGTCCTGGTCGCCTTCCGGTTCACCATCCACGTGCCGTGGCTGGCCCTGGTGACGGTCGTCGTCCTCGGCGCCGTCGGCTTCATGACCACCACCCCGCTCCAGATGCTGGTCATGAACAAGGCCAAGGACGCGCCGACCCTGGCCTCCGCCTCCAACCACTCCGCCTTCAACCTCGCCAACGCGGGCGGCGCCTGGGCCGGCGGCGCGGCCGTCGCCGCCGGCTGGGGCTGGACCTCCCCGACGCTGGTCGGCGCGGTCCTCGCCGTCGTCGGCCTGGCGATCGCCGCGGTGGCCGGACTGCTCGACCGCACGGGCGGTACGGCGGAGGGGACGTCCCGCGTCGTCGCGCAGAGCCACCGGCCCGCCGACCGCGCGCCCCACTCGGAACGAGCCGCCTGACCGCGGCCCTGACCGTCCGCGCGGCGGCCGGGGTCAGTGGGTCGGCGTCTCCCGCCAGCGGTTGGTGATCGGCAGGCGGCGGTCCTTGCCGAAGCCCTTCGCCGAGATCTTGGTGCCCGGCGGGTACTGGCGCCGCTTGTACTCCGCCAGGTCCACCATCCGCAGCGTCCGGGTCACCAGCTCCTCGTCGAAACCGGCCGCGACGATGGCGTCCTTGCCCTGGTCGCGGTCGACGTACAGCGCCAGGAGCCGGTCCAGGACGTCGTAGTCCGGCAGCGAGTCGGTGTCCACCTGACCCGGGCGCAGTTCGGCGCTCGGCGGCTTGGAGATCGAGCTCTCCGGGATCGGCGGGGTCTGGCCGCGCTCCTCGGCCGCCCGGTTGCGCCAGCGCGCGAGCCGGAACACGGTCGACTTGTAGACGTCCTTGATGGGTCCGTACGCGCCGACCGAGTCCCCGTACAGGGTCGAGTACCCCACCGCCAGCTCGGACTTGTTGCCGGGCGCGAGCACGAGGTGCCCCTCCTGGTTGGAGATCGCCATCAGCATCGTGCCGCGCAGCCGGGACTGCAGGTTCTCCTCCGCCAGACCCGTGAGCCCGAGCGCGCCCATGTACGCGTCGAACATCGGCTCGATCGACACCGTACGGAAGTGGAGACCGGTGCGACGGGCCAGCTCGGCGGCGTCGCCGCGCGAGTGGTCCGAGGAGTACTTCGACGGCATCGAGACGCCGTACACGTGCTGCGCCCCCACCGCGTCGCAGGCGATGGCCGCGACGAGGGCCGAGTCGATGCCACCCGACAGACCGACGAGGACCGAGCGGAAGCCGTTCTTGGCGATGTACGCGCGCAGGCCCACGACCAGCGCCGAGTACACCTCCTCGTCGTCGTCGAGGCGGTCCGCGTAACCGCCTGTCAGCTCCGCCTCGTAGGCCCGCAGCGGCTCCTCGGAGAGGACGACCCGGTCGATGCGCAGCCCGTCGTCGACGACGCCCGTGGGCGCGTCGGCCGCGGCGGCCGGCAGGTCGAGGTCGAGGAGCACACTGCCCTCGGAGAACTGCGGGGCGCGCGCGACGACTTCCCCGTCGGCGTCGACGACGATCGAGTCGCCGTCGAAGACCAGCTCGTCCTGGCCGCCGATCATCGCGAGATAGGCGGTGGTGCAGCCCGCCTCCTGGGCGCGCTTGCGGACCAGTTCGAGCCGGGTGTCGTCCTTGTCCTGCTCGTACGGCGAGGCGTTGATCGAGACGAGCAGCCCGGCGCCGGCGCTGCGGGCGGCCGGGACCCGGCCGCCCTCCTGCCACAGGTCCTCGCAGATCGCGAGGGCCACGTCGATGCCGTGGACCCGGACGACGGGCATGGTGTCGCCCTGGACGAAGTAGCGGAACTCGTCGAAGACGCCGTAGTTGGGCAGGTGGTGCTTGGCGAAGCGCAGCACCACCTCGCCGCGGTGCAGCACGGCGGCGGCGTTCTCGGGGGATCCGGCGGGCCGGCCGAGCCGGGGCTCGGCGCGCTCCGAACGGTCGAGGTAGCCGACGATCACCGGCAGCTCCCCGAAACCCTCGGCGTCGAGGCGCCGGGCGAGCGCCCGCAGGGCGGCCCGGGACGCCTCGACGAAGGACGAGCGCAGCGCGAGGTCCTCGACGGGGTAGCCGGTCAGCACCATCTCGGGGAACGCGACCAGATGCGCGCCCTGCTCGGCGGAGTGCCGGGTCCAGTGGACGATCGCCTCGGCGTTCCCGGCGAGATCGCCGACGGTCGAGTCGATCTGATTCAGAGCGAGGCGTAGTTGAGGCACGCGCCCAGTGTAATCGTCAGACCGACGCTATGTCCTGCGTGCGAGCTCTGCCGTGGGGTTACTTCGTCTTCCCGGTCCAGATCACGTCGTCGTACTCCAGCATCTTCGGCGCCATCTCCAGCTGCATCTCGTGGTCGGCGCCGGCGGGCAGGGAGAAGGCGAAGTCGCTCTTGGCCTGCTTGCCCGGGAGGACCGTCCCCTGGAACATCTCGGTCGCGTCGCTGCCGTCGAAGATCGCGTCGGCCGGCGCGCCCTCCGCGTCGCTCGCGTCCGGCAGGGCGGTGGAGACGTCGAGGGCCTTCTTGCTGCCGTTGACGATCGTGACCGTCACCTGGAACGCGCTGTTGCCCTTGCCGTGTCCGGCGGCGAACTGGTCGGGCTTGTACGCGCGCGGCGTGGAGACGGTGACCTTGACCCCGTCCGGGTAGGTGTGGCTCTGACCGAACGCGAGCGCCGCCGGGGCGGTCTGCTCGGGGGAGTCGGAGGAGTCACTGCCGGGCGCGGCGGGGGCGGTGGTGGCCGACTCCAGCTTCTCGGTCTCCTTCTCGATCTCGTCGGCGACGTCCTTAACGGCCGTGGCGAGGACGGCGACCCAGACGATCGAGACGACGACGGCGAGCGCGCCGGTGACGACGCCGGTCACGGCGGAGCCCTTGTTGGTCGCCTCGCCCTTGCCGGCCTTGCCGATGCCGATGATGCCGAAGACGAGGGCCAGCACCCCGAGGACGGCGCCCAGCCAGAACAGGAACGGCACGAGCGCGACGAGCAGGCCCACGATGCCGATGACCAGCGCGGCCACCCCGAGCCCGTTGCGGGGCTCCTGCGGGAACGGGGGCGGCATGCCGGGCATGCCGGGCGGCGGCCCCCAGGGGTTGGGGCCGGGGGTGTTCGTGGGCATGGTCATGCGGCGTCCTTCGCGGTGGCTGAAAACGTGACGGTAAGCCAGCCGATCATGAAGAAGCCAGGGGTTTTGTGGACGACATGTGTTCGTGATCAAGCGGGAGGACTCGCCGGATCCACCCCGGCCACCGGGGCGCGGAGGTGCCGCATAGCATCTCGTACCACTATGTCCAGAAGCCGTACGCGACAGGTCGCCGCCCTCCTGCTGTTGCTCGGCGCGCTCGCGTACACCGCCTGGGTCCTCGAAGTCGTCGTCCGGACCGGGCTCGACCCGATCCGCACCTACGTCTCCGAACTCGCCGCCGTGGACCAGCCGCTGGGCGGCCTGTTCCGCGCCACCGACCTCGTCGCCGGCCTGCTGGTCCTCGCCGGCGCCCTGGCCGCCCTGCTGCTGCCCGGCCGCCGCCCCTGGATCGTCACCGGCCTGCTCGCCCTCGCCCTCTTCGGCGCCGCCACCGCCGTCGACTCCCGGCTGCCGCTCAGCTGCGCGCCCACCGTCGACCCGGAGTGCGCCGCGCGCGAGACCGCCGGACTCGTGCCGGCCACCCATACCGCGCACGCCGTCAGCTCCGGCCTCGCCATGGCTGGCGCCCTGGCCGCCATGGTCGCGCTGACCCTCGCCGCCCGCCGCTACGGAACCTGGCGGCCCCTCGCCCGCGCCGGCCCCTGGCTCGTCGTCCTCGAACTGGCCGCCACCGCCTGGACCCTGGCCGCCGTCGCCGCCTTCGAGGCGGGCCGGGGCACGCTCGCCCTGGGGGCCGGGCAGCGGCTGCAGGTCCTGCTCGTGGCAGTCTGGCTCGGACTGCTCGCCGTCTCCGTGGCCAGGGAGAGAGCTTGAGCGTGTTCGTACGGGTCGGAGGCGTGGCCCACCACGTCGTCGTCGAGGGCACCGGACCCGTCTGCGTGCTGAGCGCCGGCCTCGGCATGAGCTGGTTCGACTGGGACCCGGTCGTGCCGCTGCTCGCCCCGCACCGCACGGTCGTCCGCTTCGACCGCCCCGGCCACGGACTCTCCGCCCCGGCCGCCGTCCCGCCCAGCGCCACCGGCGAGGCCCACCGGATCGCCGGCCTCCTCGACGCGCTGTCCCTGCCAGGGCCCGCCACCGTCGTCGGCCACTCGATCGCCGGGTTCCACGCCGAGGCCTTCGCCCGGCTCCACCCGGACCGCGCCGCCGGGATCGTGCTCGTGGACTCCTCCGTCGAGGAGCGCGCCCGTACACCCCGCGCCCCCGCCCTGCGCACCGCCGCCGCCCGCGGTCTGGGCGCCCTGCTCACCGCCACCGGAGCTCCGGCCGGCGCCGGCCCGGCCGTCCGCCGCACCACCGTACGGCTCTCCCGCGCGACGGGCGGCGACCCGGCGCCCGCCGACCTCGTCCGCCGGGTGTACACCACCTCACGGGCGATGCGGGGCGCCCTCCTGGAGAACACCCACTACCGAGCGGTCGCGGCCGAACTCCTCGCCCTGCGCGATCGGTTCCCGCTGCCGCCCGGCCTGCCCGTCACCGTCCTCGCCGCCCCGGACGGTTCCGCCCGCTGGGCGCGCCGCCAACGCGCACTGGCCCGGCGGCTCGGCGCCCGCTACGAGGCGGTCGAACCGTCGGGCCATCTGATGATGTGGGACCGCCCGGACGCCGTGGCGCGGGCGGTACGCGATCAGGACGTGGCGTAGACGCTCGTACAGAACGCCTTGATCTGCTCGTCGTCCAGGTGCTGCGCCAGATCGGCCTCGCTGATCATGCCGACCAGACGCTTGTTCTCGATCACCGGAAGGCGCTTGATCTGGTGGCCCGTCATCTCCTCGAGGACCTGGCTCACGTCCGAACCGGCGTCGATCCAGCGCGGGGTGCCCTGCGCCATCTCGCCGCAGGTGACCTTCGCCGGGTCGTGGCCCATGGCGACACAGCCGACCACGATGTCGCGGTCCGTGATGATGCCGCACAGCCGCTCGTTCTCGTCGGCGATGGGCAGCGCGCCCACATTGAGCTGGCGCATCAGCTGCGCCGCCCGGTCGAGCGTCTCGTGCTGGGGGATCCACTTCGCCCCGGCGTGCATGATGTCCTTCGCGGTGGTCATGAGGTACGTCCTCCGTAGAACGTCGTCGTACGTACGTCCCCGAGCGTCACCCATTGTGCGCGCGCGGCGCGGCCCCCGCGACCGCTGGGGTCACGGGGGCCGACACGGGCCGATCCGCCGCTGTCAGGCGCGCGGCTTCGCGCCCCGGGCCTTCAGCAGGTCCGCCATCAGCGCGATCTCGGACTCCTGCGCGTCGACCATGCCCTGCGCGAGGTTCCGCTCGACGTCCACCGAGCACTTCTCCACACAGCCCTGGGCCATGTGGACACCGCCCTTGTGGTGGTCGGTCATCAGCTGCAGGTAGAGGATCTCGGCCTCCTTGCCACTGGCCTTCCGCAGCCGGTCCAGCTCCGTCTTCGTCGCCATGCCCGGCATCAGCGCCCCGTCGAGGGGACCGGTGTCGCCGTGCCCGCCCATGCCCATCCAGGACATCGGCTCCGTGCCCGACTCGACCTTCGGCAGACCCCACAGGTCGAGCCAGCCCAGCATCATGCCCCGCTGGTTGGCCTGGGTGTTGGCGATGTCGTACGCCAGCCGGCGCACCTCCTCGTCCTGGGTGCGGTCCCGGACGATGAACGACATCTCGACGGCCTGCTGGTGGTGGACCGACATGTCACGGGCGAAGCCCGCGTCCGCCGACTCCGACACGGGCGTGGCCGGCGCCTCCTCCCGCTCCGCGGAGGCGACCGTGACGGCGCCCCCCGCGAAGAGCAGCGCGAGGACGACGGCGGCGATCGAGGCCCCGTGCGTACGGGTCAGCTTCACTGGGCGGCTCCGACGCCACCGGTGCAGGCCGCGCCCGGCTCAGGGGTCTGCGGGCCCTGCACGTACTTGGTGAAGAAGGCGTCGATCCGCGGGTCGCTCGCGCTGTCCACGGTCACCTGCTTGCCCCAGGCGCTCAGCATGATCGCGCCGGCCTGGTCGTCGACCGGGCTCATCAGCGAGTACGGGGTCTTGCCGACCTTCTCGGCCAGCTTCTTCACGTCCGCCTCGGCGGCCTTCTTGTTGTACGTGACCCAGACCGCGCCGTGCTCCAGCGAGTGCACGGCGTTCGTCTCGGCGATCTTCGTCGTGTAGACGTCGCCGTCGCAGTTCTGCCAGACCTGGTCGTGGTCACCGCCGACCGGGGGCTTCATCTCGTACGTGACGGGGGTGCTCACGTGGTTGCGGCCGAGCTTCTTGGCGTCCCAGGACTTCTCGTCCTTGATGGGGGCCTTGGCGGCGGCCTCCTGCTGCTCCTTCTTCTCGGACTGCTCGTTGAGCACGTAGCCGCCGAAGCCGACGAGGCTCAGCACGACCACGGCGGAGACGCCGATGGTGAGGAAACGGTTGCGGCGCTCGCGGGCCTGCTCGGCGCGGCGCATCTCCTCTATTCGGGCGCGGCGGTCGGCGGTGGCGGAGCGGTTGGCGGCCATGGTGGTGTCGTCCTTCTCGGATGTGGGGTGGCGGGGGGTGTGAGCCGTGGGGCGTGATCCAAGAGACAGGCCCTAGGTCCGCAGAACTTGAAGGACGTGCAGGTCCGGCGCGCGGGGCTGCGCACCGGAGCGGGGCGCCCGGCCGGCGTCGTACGACGGTCCGAGGCGCGGGAGGCGGCCCTCCGCCTGGGGCGGCGGGTCGAGCGGCGGCGCGGTGAGCACCGCCGGGCTGAGCGAGGGGAACAGGGAGCAGTCGCCGCGGTCGTACGGGCAGACGTACTCGTCGGCACCGGCGGTCCGCTGGTGGTGCACCTGAGCGGCCTCGTCGTGGGCGACGGCGTCACCGGCACCCAGACAGACGAAGAGCGCGGCGAGGAGCGTCGCCACGGCACTCGCCAGTGCCATGGGACGCGCGCGCCGGTGCAGGCGTACGAGTGGAGTGCCCCCCATGGGCGGAGATCGTAGTGGCCGGAGCGCCGCAAGGGGACAGGTGGGGGGAACGGAACGGGAACAGACGCACGGAATCGGACCGTCCCCCGTTACCTGTGTCACACCCGAGCAGGCACTATGGGTGTGCAACGTGCGCGAAACCATGTGGTGGGATGCTCAGGTGCCCCCCGATGTGCCCGAGGCGGTGGGAACAGGCGGCCTGACCAGCGAAGATGGGTGTGGATATGGACAAGCAGCAGGAATTCGTGCTCCGGACGCTCGAGGAGCGCGACATCCGGTTCGTGCGGCTGTGGTTCACCGACGTGCTCGGCTTCCTGAAGTCGGTGGCCGTGGCGCCCGCCGAGCTGGAGCAGGCCTTCGACGAGGGCATCGGCTTCGACGGCTCCGCCATCGAGGGCTTCGCCCGCGTCTACGAGTCGGACATGATCGCCAAGCCGGATCCGGGCACCTTCCAGATCCTGCCCTGGCGCGCGGAGGCCCCGGGCACGGCCCGGATGTTCTGCGACATCCTCATGCCGGACGGCTCCCCGTCCTTCGCGGACCCGCGGTACGTCCTCAAGCGCATCCTCGCCAAGACCTCGGACCTGGGCTTCACCTTCTACACCCACCCCGAGATCGAGTTCTTCCTGCTGAAGGACAAGCCGCTGGACGGCACCAAGCCGACCCCGGCCGACAACTCGGGCTACTTCGACCACACCCCGCAGAACGTGGGCATGGACTTCCGCCGCCAGGCGATCACCATGCTGGAGTCGATGGGCATCTCGGTGGAGTTCTCCCACCACGAGGGCGCGCCGGGCCAGCAGGAGATCGACCTGCGGTACGCGGACGCCCTGTCCACGGCCGACAACATCATGACCTTCCGCCTGGTCATGAAGCAGGTCGCGCTGGAGCAGGGCGTGCAGGCGACCTTCATGCCGAAGCCGTTCTCGGAGTACCCGGGCTCGGGCATGCACACCCACCTCTCCCTCTTCGAGGGCGACCGCAACGCGTTCTACGAGTCGGGCGCGGAGTACCAGCTCTCCAAGGTGGGACGTTCCTTCATCGCCGGCCTGCTGAAGCACGCGGCCGAGATCTCGGCCGTGACCAACCAGTGGGTCAACTCCTACAAGCGCATCTGGGGCGGCTCGGCCCGCAGCGCGGGCGCGGGCGGCGAGGCCCCCTCGTACATCTGCTGGGGCCACAACAACCGCTCGGCCCTGATCCGCGTCCCGATGTACAAGCCGGGCAAGACGGGCTCCTCCCGCGTCGAGGTCCGCTCCATCGACTCGGGCGCCAACCCCTACCTGACGTACGCCGTCCTGCTGGCGGCGGGCCTCAAGGGCATCGAGGAGGGCTACGAACTCCCGGCCGGCGCCGACGACGACGTGTGGGCGCTGAGCGACGCGGAGCGCCGCGCGATGGGCATCGAGCCGCTGCCGCAGAACCTGGGCGAGGCGATCGCCCTGATGGAGAAGAGCGAACTGGTCGCGGAGACGCTGGGCGAGCACGTCTTCGACTTCTTCCTGCGCAACAAGAAGCAGGAGTGGGAGGAGTACCGCTCCGAGGTCACCGCCTTCGAGCTCCGCAAGAACCTGCCGGTGCTGTAGGCGCGGGTGAAGCGGTGCAAGCAGTGCCACCGGCCGCTCGAGGGGCGCAGGTGGCGACGGCCGAAGCGGTTCTGCCGGCGATGGCACCAGGTGAGGTACTGGCTGGAGGAGCTGGCCGAGCTCGTGTTCGGCTAGGGGGTGTGGTCCGTGGCCGTTCGGCCGCTGGAGGCGCGGACGCGCCCCCTCGGCCGCGCGGCTGTGGGAGGGTGGTCGGGTGACGACGTTGGAGGATCTCGTCCGGTTGCGCCGGGCCCGTGACCTGATGGATCGCGAGTACGCCAGGCCGCTCGACGTGGAGGCCCTCGCGCGCGTCGCGCTCATGTCGGCGGGGCACTTCTCCCGCAGCTTCCGGGCCGCCTTCGGGGAGACGCCGTACAGCTACCTGATGACGCGCCGGATCGAGCGGGCCAAGGCCCTGCTGCGGCGGGGGGATCTGTCGGTCACGGAGGTCTGCTTCGAGGTCGGCTGTACCTCGCTCGGGTCGTTCAGCTCACGGTTCACCGAGCTGGTCGGCGAGACCCCCAGCGCCTACCGGGCCCGCAGCCACGACGAGGGCGCCGCCATCCCCGCCTGCTTCGCCAAGATCTACACGCGACCGGTCAGGAACGGAGAAGCGAAGCGCGACGCCCGCCCGTAGCGTGAAGCGCATGGACATCACGCTCTCGCAGTGCTTCATCGCCGTCGACGACCACGACAAGGCGCTCTCCTTCTACCGGGACGCCCTCGGCCTGGAGGTGCGCAACGACGTCGGGTTCGAGGGGATGCGCTGGGTGACCCTCGGCGCCCCGTCGCAGCCCGATGTGAACATCGTCCTCGAACCGCCCCTCGCCGATCCGAACGCCTCGCCCGCCGACAAGGAGGCCATGGCGGAGCTGCTGGCCAAGGGCCTTCTGCGCGGTGTCATCTTCGCCACCGCCGACGTCGACGCGACCTTCGAGCAGATCCGCGCCGCGGGCGGCGAGGTGCTGCAGGAGCCGGTGGACCAGCCGTACGGCGTCCGCGACTGCGCCTTCCGCGACCCCTCCGGCAACATGCTGCGCTTCACGCAATCGCGTTGACGGTCCGTCGGGTGCGGCGGACACTGCCCCGATGGAGATCACCTCGTACGTCACCGGGCGTCTGCTGCTGCACCCGCTCACCGTCGCCGAGGCCGAGCGGATCGTCGCCGCGGCGCCCGCGCGGGAGGACCGGTGGGCGCCAGGTTATCCCGCCGAGGGGGACGTGTCCGGGGCCCGCGGGTTCCTGGGCGTGTGGGCCGCGCACGGGGATCCGGGGGTGTTCGGCGCGTACGAGATACGGCGGCGGGCGGACGGGGCCGCCGTCGGCGGGATCGGGTTCCACGGGCCGCCGGACGACGAGCGGTTCGTGACCGTCGGATACGGGCTGATCCCCGAGGTACGCGGGCTCGGATACGCCACGGAGGCGCTGCGGGCCCTGCTCGACCTGGCCCGGGAGCAGGGCGTCGCCGGCGCGAAGGGCGACGCCGATCTCGCGAACGTCGCCTCGCAGAAGGTGATGGAGGCGGCCGGGATGCGGTACGCGGGGGAGGACGAGCGGGTGCGGTACTACCGGGCGGCGTTCACCGTGTGAAACGCCCGAGCGCCCACCCGCCGCCTCCCCGCGCCTCAGCGTTCCGACAGCTCCGACGGCGCTTCCTGGACCACCCAGCCGTTGCCGTCCGGGTCCTCGAAGGACATGAACGAGTTCCAGGTCTCGCCCTTGCCCTCCTCCCAGCCCGCCGCGCCCACGTGCCGGATCGGCGTGACCTCCACGCCCCGCTCGACGAGTTCCTCGCGTGCCGCCTCGATGTCGGTGACGCAGAGCTGGAGGCCGTGCAGGGTGCCCGGGGCCATCTCCTTCGTACCGGGCATCGACGGCATACCGCTGAGCATCGCGATCGAGCAGCGCGAGCCGGGCGGCGTCGCCTGGATGATGCGCATCCCGGGCGCGACCTCGTCGTCGAGGTCGATCTTGAAGCCGCACTTGTCGCCGTAGAACTCCTTCGCCCGGTCCATGTCGGTGACAGGAACGGGCACGACTTCGAGCGTCAGGTTCATGGGGGTCTCCTCAGAAACGCCAGCGGGTCTGGCCGAAGGGGTCGCCCTTGGCGAAACCGAACGCCGTGCGGGGCGCCACGGCGAACACCAGGGCGGTCCCACCGTCGCCCACGAACGCTCCGTCGCGCACGTCGAATCGCCAATCCGGGCCGTACTTCTCGACATACACCCTGGCCAGGGCCCGGAGCCGCCCCTCGTCTGTCACCCGAACGGCCGTACCCTCGACCACCAGATCGAGCCCCTCGCCGAGCGAGGCGGACCCGGTGGTGAGGACCACCTCCTGGTTCTCCGCGAGATTGCGCGCCTTGCGCTCCTCGGGACCGGTGCAGAAGTGCAACGCCCCCTCCGACCAGACCGCGATCAGCGGGGTGACATGCGGGCGGCCGTCCGGGCGGACGGTGGTCAGCCAGTAGACCTCCGCCTCGGCGAGCCGGACGGTGGCCTCGGACCACGGGGCGGGGTGGGCCTTCGGATCGCTGAAGCGGGGGTCCAGAGTGGTCTCCGGGGCCATGATCTCCTCCAGGGCAGAGCTGTCCATGTGGAAGGGAGACCGGTCCCGGAGCCGGAACTCATCGCATCGCGGGCGTCCAGTGCAGCTTGCCGTCCAGACCCATCGCCGCCACTCCGTCCACGACCCCGCCGGGAGCGCCGGAGACCAGGAACTTCTCCAGCGTCCAGACCGGCCGCCCGTCCGCGCTCGCCGCCGGGGCCGTCGCCAGGACGCCCGTACGGGAACGGACCGCCAGCATGCCCTGGCCGCCGCCCACCGGCCCGAAGCCGGCGACCCCGCCGACCAGCTCGGTCACCGGGGAGGTGAGGGCCCCGCCGGAAAGGTCGGCCATGCGCAGGGCGCCGGAGGCCGGCTTGCGGAACCAGAGCCGTACGCCCTGCCCGTCCGGGGCCGGGCTCGCGCTCAGCGCCAGCGTGGTCGTCGGCAGGCCGGTCCGCTGCGGTCCCGACAGCGGCCCGCCGGGCCGCTGCTGCGTCCAGGTGAGGACGGTGCTCTTCGTGCCGGCGAACGCGTGGACCCGGCCTGCCCCGTCCGTCGTGGCCACCGGGTCGCCGTACAGGCTCCCGCCCCCCAGCGAGCGCCAGGGCCCCCAGCCGCCGTCGCCGCCCCGCTCGCGCGCGGTCAGCCGGTGCCGGCTGTCGCGCAGCAGCACCGTCGTCCGGCCGGTGCCGTCCACGGCCACGGCGGGGGCGCTGATGTCGGAGGTGCCCCGGGCGTCGTTCCTCTCGGGCGTGCCGAGCGACCGCCACGGTCCGAACGCGCCGCCGGGCGCGGACTGCTCCGTCGTCACGACCTCACGACCGTAGGCCCGCTCCGGGCCGCCGAGCGTCGTACGGGTGCCGAACACGGCGATCCGGCCGTCGGGGAGCCGTACGGAGGTCACGCCGCTGTCCAGGCCGTCGCCGGGGAGCAGGACCGGCCCCTGCCAGACGGTGGCGGCGCCCGCCGGCTTCTCCCACACCGCGAGGCGTCCGTCGAGCACGGAGAAGGCGTGCAGGCCGCCGTCGGTGGCGCGCTGCACCCAGGAGGTGGAGGTGCCGCGGGCGTAACGGATGCTCTCGGTCCAGCCCCATCCGCCGGGGCGGCCGGCCACCTTGAGATCGCCGCATCCGGCCGGGTCGGCGCAGTCGTTGATCTCGTCGACCCACGCGTACGTCTTCAGGGTGTGCAGCTTGGCGCCGGCCGTCTCGGGGTCGAGGGTGTGCGGCAGCGTGCCGACGGGGTAGCCGAGGTAGTTCTGGACGCCGAAGTGCGGGCGGCCGGTGGTGGTCCCGTACCGCGCGAGGGCGGCCTGTGCGAACCGGGCGCCGTACAGGTGGTCCTGGTGGTCGCTGTACGCGCCGGTCTTCGCGTTGCGGCCCGGGGTCGGGTCCTGCATCCGGACGAAGGTGGGCCGGAACCGTGTGAGGAGTCCGGTGAGGGTGTCGATCACCTGCTCCTTCGTGTACGAGAAGTCGGTGGCGACGGGCGTGCCGGCGGCGCGCTGGGAAGCGAGGGACTCCACGCGGCCGTTCCACAGTCCGTTCAGGCTGTGCGGGCGGTCGCCGCTGATGGAGCCGGCCTCGCGGAGCTGCAGCCAGACCAGGGCTATCTGCGGCTCGGCGCGCAGGACGTCCAGCTCGGCGTGGCCGCCGCCGGCCGTCGGGATGGAGGTCCGGTCCCAGGGGCTGGTGCGGCTGCCGGTGGCCATCTCCGCGTACGCGGCGCGTATGCCGTTCTGCCGGGCCTCGGCGAACCCCGCCTTGTCGGGCGCGGGGCGATGGGGGGCGCGGGGGCGGGCGTTGACCCCGTCCGACTCGCCGGACGTCAGATACACCGAGGTCAGGGAGGCGCCCGAGCGTATGGACTGGGCCGTGTCCGGATTCATGAAGTAGAGGTCGTCGTCCGGGTGGGCCACGATCTGCGTCACGGCGACGTCCGGTGTGCGGACCGGCTGCCGCACGGGCCCGGGGGCCGCCGCCTGGCGTGGCCCGTGGCCGGCCCCCGACGGTGCCTCGGACGCCGAGGCGCCCGAGCCGGTCCCGGAGGAGAGGTGGAGCACTCCCACGAGAGAGCCGCCGACGAGCGCGGTCGCCGTCAGGGCGGTGACGATCCGGGCGCGGGGCGGCAGGGAGGGACGGCGGCGGCGGAGACGGACGGGCATCGGCGGTAGGCGCTTTCGGAGGACGACCAGGGCTTCGGCAGGACTTCGGGCAGGAAGACGGACTTTCAAGGAGTACGGTTCATCGGCGGCGAATAGTAAGGAATGTGCGGGACATCACGTGTGATCCTCTGCGAAACGAAGGCGCAGAAGGGGTAGTTATGTCCTAGTTCGCGACTTCTGCCCTCGGCGCGACCGCGTGCCGCACGGTCCGGATAGGCTCGAGTGCGGCCCTGGGGCCGGTGGATGCCCGGACGGGTGCGACGCGAGCGACGGGCGCGACGGGTGGGACGGGTGCGAAGGAGCGGCGGGATGACGGTGCCGGGGCGCAGAGGCAGTACCTTCACTCGGCTGCTGCGGCACGGGTTCACCGACCCGTCCGGCGCCGAGCGGCTGTTCGCCGTCCCCGAGCTGGCGGCGCTGCGCGACGACTCCGTACTCCTCGACGCGCTCGGCGCGACCGCCGACCCCGATCTCGCGCTGCGTGGCCTGGTGCGGCTCGTCGAGGCGCAGCCCGACGAGGAGCGGCAGACCCTCGCCGGCACGCTGCTCTCGGCCAAGCCCTTCCGGGACCGGCTCCTCGGCGTGCTCGGCGCCTCCGAGGCGCTCGCCGACCATCTGGCCAAGCACCCCAGGGACTGGCAGGCCCTTGTCACCTACGAGGCAGCCGACCTCAACCCCGGCGTCGCCGAGTTCGAGCGCGGCCTCGCCGAGGCCACCGACCCGGTCTCCCTGCGCGTCGCCTACCGCCGCTGCCTGCTCGCCATCGCGGCCCGCGACGTCTGCGGCAGCGCCGACGTCGCCCAGACCGCCGCCGAGCTGGCCGACCTCGCCACCGCGACACTGCGCGCCGCCCTCGCCATCGCCCGTACCGCCGCGCCCGCCGACGCGGCCCACTGCCGGCTCGCCGTCATCGCCATGGGCAAGTGCGGCGGCCACGAGCTGAACTATGTCTCCGACGTGGACGTGATCTTCGTCGCGGAGCCGGTCGAGGGAGCCGATGAGGGCAAGGCGATCCAGGCAGCGACCCGGCTCGCCTCCCACCTCATGCGGATCTGCTCCGAGACGACCGTCGAGGGCACCATCTGGCCCGTCGACGCCAACCTCCGCCCCGAGGGCCGCAACGGCCCGCTCGTGCGGACCCTGTCGAGCCACCTCGCCTACTACCAGCGCTGGGCCAAGACCTGGGAGTTCCAGGCCCTGCTCAAGGCGCGGGCGGTCGCGGGCGATCCGGAGCTGGGCGCCGCGTACATCGACGCCGTCTCGCCCCTGGTCTGGCAGGCCGCCGAGCGCGAGAACTTCGTCCCCGACGTGCAGAAGATGCGCCGCAGGGTCGTCGACAACATCCCGGCCGCCCAGGTCGAGCGCGAGCTGAAGCTCGGTCCCGGAGGGCTCCGGGACGTCGAGTTCGCCGTCCAGCTCCTCCAGCTGGTGCACGGCCGCGGCGACGCCACGCTGCACAGCGGCACCACCCTGGACGCCCTCGCGGCCCTCGCCGCCGGAGGCTATGTCGGCCGCGCGGACGCCGCCCAGCTCGACGACGCGTACCGCTTCCTGCGCGCGATGGAGCACCGCATCCAGCTCTACCGGCTGCGCCGCACCCATCTCGTCCCGGAGGGCGAGAGCGACCTGCGCCGCCTCGGCCGCTCGCTCGGCCTGCGCACCGACCCGGTCGCCGAGCTGAACAGGGAGTGGAAGCGGCACGCCTCGGTCGTCCGCCGGCTGCACGAGAAGCTCTTCTACCGGCCGCTGCTCGACGCCGTCGCCCAGCTCACCCCCGGCGAGACCCGGCTCAGCCCGAAGGCCGCCGGCCAGCGGCTCGAAGCGCTCGGGTACGCCGATCCCGTCGCCGCCCTGCGCCATCTGGAGGCGCTCTCCTCCGGGGTCACCCGGAAGGCCGCGATCCAGCGGACGCTGCTGCCGGTCCTGCTCGGCTGGTTCGCCGACTCCGCCGACCCGGACGCCGGGCTCCTGGGCTTCCGCAAGGTCTCCGACGCGCTCGGCAAGACCCCCTGGTACCTGCGGCTGCTGCGCGACGAGGGCGCCGCCGCCGAGAACCTCGCCCGGGTGCTCTCCGCCGGACGGCTCGCCCCCGACCTGCTGCTGCGCGCTCCGGAGGCGGTCGCGATCCTCGGTGACCCGGAGGGGCTGAAGCCGCGCGGGCGCGACCACCTGGAGCAGGAGACCCTCGCGGCGGTCGGCCGCGCCGACGGCGCCGAACAAGGGGTCGCGGCGGCCCGTGGCGTACGGCGCCGGGAGCTGTTCCGTACCGCGGCGGCCGACCTCATCGGCTCGTACGGCACGGAGGACAGCCCCCGGGAGGCCGACCCCGGTGCCCTGGTCGACCAGGTCGGCCTCGCCCTCACCGGCCTCAACGCGGCGACGATCGCGGGCGCGCTGCGCGCCGCCGTGCGCGAGGGCTGGGGCGACACGCTGCCGACGCGGTTCGCGGTCATCGGCATGGGCCGCTTCGGCGGGAACGAGCTCGGCTACGGCTCCGACGCCGACGTCCTGTTCGTGCACGAACCGCGCGAGGGCGTCGGCGAGCAGGAGGCCGCCCGGGCCGCGAACCAGGTCGTCGCCGAGATGCGCAGGCTCCTCCAGGTCCCCACGGCCGACCCGCCTTTGCTCATCGACGCGGACCTGCGCCCGGAGGGCAAGAGCGGCCCGATGGTCCGTACGCTGAAGTCGTACGAGGCCTACTACCGCCGCTGGTCCCTGGTGTGGGAGAGCCAGGCGCTGCTGCGCGCCGTCCCCATGGCGGGCGACCCGGAGCTCGGGCGGCGCTTCATCGAGCTGATCGACCCGCTGCGCTACCCGGCCGAGGGGCTCGGCGAGGACGCGGTCCGCGAGATCCGGCGCCTGAAGGCCCGGATGGAGACCGAGCGGCTGCCGCGCGGCGCGGACCCGACGCTGCACGCCAAGCTCGGGCGCGGCGGACTCAGCGACGTCGAGTGGACGGTCCAGCTGCTCCAGATGCGGCACGGCTGGGCCGAACCCGGCCTGCGCACCACCCGGACCCGGGAGGCCCTCGCCGCCGCCCAGGCGGCGGGGCTCATCCCCACGGACGAGGCCCAGATCCTGGACGAGGCGTGGGTCCTGGCGACGCGCGTCCGCAACGGGGTGATGCTGGTGCGCGGCCGCCCGGGGGACACCTTCCCCTCGGACGGCCGCGAACTGGCGGCCGTCGGGCGGTACTTGGGCTACGGCCCGGGCCACGTCGGCGAGATGGTCGACGACTACCGGCGCATCACGCGCCGGGCCCGGGCGGTCGTCGAGGAGCTGTTCTACGGGGCGTAGGGCCTCGGTTCTCCACGCGCGGGACCCCCTACGAGGCCGACGCCGGACCCTCCAGCATCCCCCGGCAGTGCGCGAGGAACGCCACGAGCGCCAGGTCGAACGCGGCGTCCGCCCGCGCGGGGCCGACCGCCACCAGCGCCTCGGCCAGCCGCGGGGTCGTGGTCTCGTCCGGAAGCTCCCACATCGTGTCCGGGGCGGCGAGGTCGAGCGCCGAGCCCAGGACCAGGTTCTCCAGGGCGATGATCACCGTCATGACGTCGGCGTTGTCGAAGCCGACGGCGAGCAGGCGGGCCACCGCCCGCTCGTACTGGGCGAGCACCTTCGGCGCCCGCACCGGTGACGTCATCAGCATGGGGATGGCCCGGGGGTGGCCGGCGAAGGCCGAGCGGTAGGAGCGCGCCCAGGCCTCCATCGCCACGTCCCAGGGCTCCAGGTCCAGCGTGTCGCCGTCGATCGCGTCGCAGACCCGCTCGCGCAGCAGTTCCACGATCCCGTCGCGGCCGTCCACATGGTGATACACCGACGCGGTCTGCGCCCCGAGCCGTTTCGCGATCTGCGGAACGCTGAACTCGCCCCGCTCATCGACGAGTTCGAGCGCCACCGTGGTGATGCGCTCCCGGTCGAGGAGGGGCTTGCGCGGCCGGCCCATGAATGGTTTCCCCCTGGTCAGGTCTTCCCGAATCGTTGAGCGCGAGGCTACATTGCCGCAACCGAAAGCCTTTAGGTTTCCTGCCGCGAAAGGGCTTCCCCACCCATGTCCTCACCCACCCCCGCTCCCAAGGGGCTGAGAACCGGCACGCTCTCCACCGCCGACATCTCCTTCTTCGTCGTCTCCGCCGCCGCCCCGCTCACCGTCATGGCGGGCGTCGCCCCCATCGCCATCGTCCTCGGCGGCATCGGCGCCCCCGCCGGCTATCTCCTGGCAGGTATCACCCTCGCGATCTTCGCCGTCGGCTTCACCACGATGACCCGCCACGTCCGGAACGGCGGCGCCTTCTACGCGTACATCACCCAGGGCCTCGGCAAGCCCGTCGGCATCGCCGCCGCCCTGCTCGCCATGCTGGGCTACAACGGCATGGAGATCGGCGTCTACGGACTCCTCGGCACCGCCACCGCCGACACCACCGGCGCCCTGTGGGGCATCGACATCCCCTGGCTGCCCGTCTCGCTCGCCGGGCTGCTGCTCATCTGGTACGGCGGCTTCCGCTCCATCGACTTCGGCGCCAAGCTCCTCGGCGTCCTGCTCGTCGCCGAGACCGGCATCCTCGTCCTGCTCGCCGGCGGCGTGCTCCTCGACGGGGGCGCGGACGGGCTCTCCCTCGCCTCGTTCACGCCCGGCAACGTCCTCGTCCCCGGCAGCGCGGCCGTCCTCGCCTTCGCGTTCACGGCCTTCACCGGCTTCGAGTCGACCGTGATCTACCGCCGCGAGGCCCGCAACCCCACCCGGACCATCCCCCGCGCCACCTACATCGCCGTCTGCTTCCTCGGCCTCTTCTACGCCTTCATCGTCTGGACCGTGATCCAGGCGTTCGGCGACGACAAGGTCGTCGAGGCCGCCGCCGGAGACACCGGCGGCCTGTTCTTCGCCGCCATCACCACCTACGTCGGCGGCTGGGCCTCGGACCTGATGCACATCTTCATCGTCACCAGCGTCCTGGCCTCCCTCCTCGCCTTCCACAACGCGATCAACCGCTACGGACTCGCGCTCGCCGAGGAAGGCGTCCTGCCCGCCGCCTTCGCCCGGATCCACCCCCGCCACCGCTCCCCGTACGTCGCCGGCATCGCCCAGACCGTCCTCGGCGCCGCCGTCGTCCTCGGCTTCGCGGCGGCGGAGGCCGACCCGTACACCCAGCTGCTCCTCTGGGTGAACACCCCCGGCGGCATCGGGCTCATGGCCCTCCAGCTCCTCGCCGCGCTCGCCGTCCCGTTCTACTTCCGCCGCATCCGCCACAGGAACCACGGCGAAGGCGTCCTGCGCACCGTCGTCGCGCCGCTCGTCGCGGCCGTCCTGCTCGCCGCGGCGATCTGTCTCGTCGTCTCCAAGATCGACGTGTTCACCGGGGCCTCGGCCACGGTCAACACGGTCCTGGTCGCCCTCGTCCCCGCCGTCTTCGTCCTCGGGCTCCTCCTCGCGTACCGGCTGCGCCGCACGCGCCCCGAGGTCTACGCGAACTTCGCCGCAGAGCCGGAAGAAGGAGAACCCTCGTGTCCGCACCCGACCTCGTCCTCGTCAACGCCCGCGTCCGCGACCCCGAGCTCACCGGCCACACCGCTGTCGCCGTCCGCGACGGACTGATCACCGCCCTCGGTGACGACACCGACGCCCGCGCCTGGCGCGGCGCCGGCACCGAGACGGTCGACCTCGGCGGCGCCACGCTCACCCCCGGCCTCACCGACGCCCACAGCCACCCCGTCTGGGGCCTGGAGATGTTCACGGGCACCGACCTCTCGTCCGTGCGCGACCTCGACGAACTGCGCGCGGTCCTCGCCACGGCCGAGCGCCGCGACGGCTGGATCGTCGGCTTCGCCCTCGACCACAACGTCTTCGGCGGCCGCCCCATCCACCGCGAGCTCGTCGAGGACGTCCTCGGCGGCGCCCCGGCCTTCCTGCGGCTCTACGACGGCCACTCCGCCCTCGCCTCCGAGGCGGCCCTGAAGGCCGCGGGCATCCATGCGCCGCGCACCTTCGCCCAGCGCTCGGAGATCGTCTGCGACGGTGAAGGACGGCCCACCGGCCATCTGATCGAACACGCCGCGATGGACCTCATGACCCCCGTCCTGCCGAGCAAGACCTACGCCGAGCGGCGCGACCGGCTCGTCGAACTGCTGAGCTCCATGGCCGCCACCGGACTCACCGGGGCCCACGTCATGGACCTCGGCGGCCACGACGTCCCCGGACTCCTCACCGCCCTGGAGGACGACGGCGACCTGCCGCTGCGCCTGCGCCTCGCCCCCTGGTGCATGCCCGGTGCCGACCGGGAGGAGCTGGCGGAGCTCGTACGGCTCCAGGAACGCTCGGGCCGCCTGTGGCGGGTCGGCGGCGTGAAGTTCTTCATGGACGGCACCGTCGAGGGTGGCACCGCCTGGCTGGAGCACGCCGACTGCCACGGCCAGGGCACCGACGCCTTCTGGCCCGACCCGGCCGCGTACGCGGCCGCCGTGCGCCACTTCCACGAGGCCGGGGTCGGCACCGCCACGCACGCCATCGGCGACGCGGCCGTCCGGCACGTCCTCGACACCGTCGAAAGCCTCGCGGCACCGGGTGCCGGCGGCCCCCGGCACCGGATCGAGCACATCGAGACCGTCCCGGACGGGCAGCTCGGCCGGTTCGCCGCGCTCGGCGTCGTGGCTTCCATGCAGCCCCCGCACACCGCCTACACCCGCGCCGACCACACCGACGAGTGGTCCAAGCGGCTCGGCGACGAGCGGGCGGACCGCGCCTGGCGCTGCCGGGACCTGCGCGACGCGGGCGCGTACCTCGCGCTCGGCTCGGACTGGCCCATCGCCCACCACGACGCCCGTCAGGTCCTGGCCACCGCCCAGGCCCCGCGCGGCGCAGCCTCCGCGCACCGCGGTCTGACCGGCCTCATGGCGCTGGAGGGCCTGACGACGCACGCGGCGGTCGCGGCGGGGGAGGAGAGGATCGCGGGACGGATCGCCCCGGGATACCGGGCGGATCTGACCGCCTTCACGGTCGACCCGGTGACGGCGCCCGCCGACGAGACCGAGCAGGCGCCGATCCGGCTCACCACGGCTGGCGGCCGGATCACGTACCGGACGTGACCTTGGGCCCGGTGTGCTCGCGGTCCGCCTCCGGCTCCGGGGGCGGACCCGCCTTCCCCGGACCTGCCTTCTCCGGACCGCCCCGCACCACCGCCACGGCCGGTTCCACCAGCGTGGGCCGGCCCTGCGGCAGCGAGCCGTACCAGAGGTAGGAGACGGTGAAGCCGAAGGCCAGGCAGATCATGCCGCCCACCGCGTCCAGCCAGAAGTGGTTGGCGGTGGCCACGATCACGACCAGGGTCGCGGCCGGGTAGAGCAGGCCGAGGATGCGCGCCCACGGCGCCGAGGCCAGCGCGAAGATGATCAGGCCGCACCAGAGCGACCAGCCGATGTGCATCGACGGCATCGCCGCGTACTGGTTCGACATGTGCTTGAGGTCGCCCGAGGCCATCGAGCCCCAGGTCTGGTGCACCAGGACCGTGTCGACGAAGCTCTGCCCGTTCATCAGCCGGGGCGGCGCGAGCGGATACAGGTAGTAACCGACCAGCGCCACACCGGTGGTGGCGAACAACACCGTACGGGCCGCGGCGTACCGGCCCGGCTGCCACCGGTAGAGCCACACGAGCACACCGATGGTGACGATGAAGTGCAGGGTGGCGTAGTAGTAGTTCATCGACACGATCAGCCATGTCACCGAGTTCACGGCATGGTTGACGGTCTGCTCGAAGGCCAGCCCGAGGCTCTTCTCGGCGTCCCAGATCCAGTCGGCGTTCTTCAGCGCCTGGGCCTTCTGCTCCGGCACCGCGTTGCGGATGAGCGAGTACGTCCAGTAGCTGACGCCGATCAGGAGGATCTCGAACCAGATCCGGGGACGGCGCGGCGCGCGCAGGCGGGCCCGCACTCCGCCACCGTCCAGCATGGGTGACGGGGTGGCCGCCGTCCGGCCTTCCAAACTCTTCACGGTCGCTTCACCCATAGGAGGAGAGTCTGCCAGATCCAAGCCCCTCGTCCGATCATCCCCCGGACGGGTACGGGGCGCACTCGGTCCCTCCTGAGGAGGACGCCGACGTCAGTGGTTTCCCTGATGCGGGGCGGAAGCGGTTGAACCGCGAACGACCAGCTCGGGCATGAAGACGAACTCGCTGTGCGGGGCCGGGGTGCCCCCGACCTCCTCGAGCAGCGCCCGGACCGCGGCCTGCCCCATCGCCTGCACGGGCTGGCGGATGGTGGTGAGCGGCGGATCGGTGAAGGCTATGAGAGGGGAGTCGTCGAAGCCGACGACGGACACGTCCTGGGGCACCTGGAGACCCTGCTGGCGGGCCGCGCGGATGGCACCGAGTGCCATCATGTCGCTCGCGCAGACGACGGCCGTGCAGCCGGCGGAGATCAGGGCACCGGCGGCGGCCTGACCGCCCTCCAGGGTGTACAGCGAGTGCTGGATCAGCTCCTCGGACTCCTCGGGGGAGAGCCCGAGCCGCTCCTGCATGCCGCGCCGGAACCCCTCGATCTTGCGCAGCACGGGCACGAACCGCTTCGGCCCCACCGCGAGCCCGATCCGGGTGTGCCCGAGCGCGGCCAGATGCGTCACGGCCAGCTGCATCGCGGCCCGGTCGTCGGGCGAGACGAAGGGGGCCTGGACCTTGGGGGAGAAGCCGTTGATGAGGACGTACGGGACGCCCTTGCCGCGCAGCTGGTCGTAGCGCGTCATGTCGGCGGTGGTGTCGGCGTGGAGCCCGGAGACGAAGATGATCCCGGAAACGCCCCGCTCGACCAGCATGTCGGTCAGCTCGTCCTCGGTGGACCCGCCGGGGGTCTGCGTGGCGAGGACGGGGGTGTAGCCCTGGCGTGTCAGGGCCTGCCCGATGACCTGCGCGAGCGCGGGGAAGATCGGGTTGTCCAGTTCGGGGGTTATCAGCCCGACGAGCCCGGCGCTGCGCTGGCGCAGCCGTACGGGCCGCTCGTACCCGAGGACGTCGAGTGCGGCAAGCACGGATTCACGGGTGGCCGCGGCCACACCGGGCTTGCCGTTGAGCACGCGGCTGACTGTGGCTTCACTGACCCCCGCCTGGGCTGCGATGTCGGCAAGCCGCGCGGTCATGGGATTGGACTGTACCGGTCGCACGTCAGATTGCCCACCAAACGCAGGAGTCGGCGGGAACCAGGACGCCCGGCCCGGCGCCGGCGCCGGGGGCATCGGGGTCGAACTCCCCGGCGGGCGAGGGCACCAGGGCCGCGTCGCCCCCGGTCCCCCCGCCGCTGAACGCCCGCCGGCCTCCCGGCCTTCCGGCCGGCCGCCCGTCGACGCGGTGGTGCGGGCCTTCGGCCACAGGGCCGGTGCCCCGCCCGGCTTCGCCGGCGGTGACGGCGACCTGTCCGGTGGGCGGGTTCTCGCCTGCCGTGGAGACCGCGCGTTCACTGCCGCCCGGCGAAGCCGAGTGTGCGGCGCGGGCCGAACCCGCGCCGGCCGCGGGAAGGCGGGACGTGGTGGCCCCATGGTCGCCGGCGCCCGGCGAAGCCGGGGCCGGCCGCGCCGCGCCCGGCGCGCTGCTCAGGAGCGGCGCGCCCGTGACCGGCAGGTCCACAGTCACATCCGCGCCCGTCGTGTTCAGGGCGACCAGCACGTCGCCCGCCTCCGCGCGGCGGCGGAAGGCGAGGACGCCCTCCGGGGCGTCCAGCCACTCGACCGCCTCGCCCGCGCCCAGGGCCGGATGGCCGCGGCGGATACGGAGGGCCGCGCGGTAGAGCTCCAGCGTGGAGGCGGGGTCACCGGTCTGGGCCGCCACGCTCAGGCCGGCCCACTCCGGGGGCTGCGGCAGCCAGGCACCGGCCGGGCCGAAGCCGTACGAAGGACCGTCGGCGGTCCAGGGCAGCGGGACGCGGCAGCCGTCGCGCAGCCCGTCCTGGCCGTCGCCCCGCCAGAACGCCGGGTCCTGGCGGAACTCGTCCGGCAGCTCCGTGACCTCGGGCAGGCCCAGCTCCTCGCCCTGGTAGACGTACGCAGAGCCGGGCAGCGCCAGCATCAACAGCGCCGCCGCCCGGGCGCGTTGCAGGCTTCCGTACCGCGTGGTGTGCCGCACCACGTCGTGGTTGGAGAGCACCCAGGTCGTCGGAGCCCCCACCGAGGCCGTCGCGCGCAGCGAGGCGTCGACGACCGACCGCAGTGCCTCCGCGTCCCAGGGGCAGTTCAGGAACTGGAAGTTGAACGCCTGGTGCAGCTCGTCGGGGCGTACGTACAGGGCGAGCCGCTCCGGCGTCGGTGCCCACGCCTCCGCCACCCCGATGCGGTCGGAGTCGTACGACTCCAGGAGCCGGCGCCAGCCGCGGTGGATCTCGTGCACGCCGTCCTGGTCGAAGAACGGCAGCCGCTGGGTGCCGATCAGCTTGGCCTGCTGCCCGTGCCCGATGTCCGGCAGGCCGTCCGCCTTGACCATGCCGTGGGCGACGTCGATCCGGAAGCCGTCCACCCCCAGATCCAGCCAGAACCGGAGCACGGAGTCGAACTCGGCCCGTACCTCCGCGTTCTCCCAGTTCAGGTCCGGCTGCTCGGGCGCGAAGAGGTGCAGGTACCAGGATCCGTCCGCCACCCGCGTCCACGCCGGGCCGCCGAAGACGGACTCCCAGTCGTTGGGGGGCTGCGCGCCGTCCGGGCCCCGCCCCGGGCGGAACACGTACCGGTCCCGGCCCACCCCGGCGAGCGCCGCCTCGAACCAGGGGTGCCGTTCCGAGGTGTGGTTGGGGACGATGTCCACGATGACCTTCAGGCCCAGCGCGTGCGCCGCGCGCACCAGGTCGTCGGCGTCCGCCAGGTCCCCGAAGACGGGGTCGACGGCCCGGTAGTCCGCCACGTCGTAGCCGCCGTCCGCCTGCGGGGAGGCGTAGAACGGCGTCAGCCACACCGCGTCCGCTCCCAGGGCCGCGATGTGCGGCAGACGCTCCCGTGCGCCGCGTAGGTCCCCGATCCCGTCGCCGTCGCTGTCGGCGAAGGAGCGGACGTACACCTGGTAGATCACGGCGTCCCGCCACCAGCCGGTGCGGGGATCGCTTGCGCAAGGGCTTGCGGAGTCCGACAGCGACGGTGAGGTGAGCTCATGGGCCATGTGCGGTGTCCCTCTCGCGTGTTCCGGGGGGTGGGGGTCGTACTGACAACGAGGTCGGGGCGGCCGTGAAACGGTCCTGCAAGAGATGATGCAAAGGTTTGCAGGGCCACTGCCAGGCCGCAAGAGGGCCTGGAGGTGGCTCGGAGCCCGCTGTCAAGCGACTCGTCGGCAACCTTCAGGACACGCCGATGTAACGATCGCCGCTCCTTGCAGAAAGTTCTCGCAAGCTCTTTCGGCTCGTTTTCATCCCTGTTACGTTCCTGGCAACCCGGCGCGCCGCGAGGGAGCGGTCGCATGAGGAAGGTCTTCGCCCCTCGTTCATCCGGGATCGTTTGAAGGAGTTCACATGCGGCGTGGCATAGCGGCCACCGCGCTGGTCGCGGCCCTGGGCGTGACCCTGGCAGCGTGCGGGAGCGACGGTTCCGACGGCGGCGGCACGAAGAGCTCGGGCGAGCTCTCCGGCACCGTGACCTGGTGGGACACGTCGAGCGTCGGCAGCGAGGACAAGGTCTTCAAGAAGCTGGCCGAGGACTTCACCAAGAAGCACCCGAAGGTCACCGTCAAGTACGTCAACGTGCCGTTCGGTGAGGCGCAGAACAAGTTCAAGAACGCCGCCCAGTCGGGCAGCGGCGCCCCGGACGTCATCCGCTCCGAGGTCGCCTGGACCCCGGACTTCGCCAACCTCGGCTACCTCGCGCCGCTGGACGGCACCGCCGCGCTGAAGGACGACAAGGACTTCCTCAAGCAGGCCGCCGCCTCCACCAAGTACAACGGCAAGACCTACGGCGTGCCGCAGGTCATCGACTCCATGGGCATCTTCTACAACAAGAAGATCTTCAAGGAGGCCGGTGTCGAGGCCCCCAAGACGGTCGCCGAGCTGAAGACCGTCGCCACCAAGATCAAGGAGAAGACCGGCAAGACCGGTCTCTACCTGCGCGGCGACGACGCCTACTGGTTCCTCTCCTTCCTGTACGGCGAGGGCGGTGACATGGTCAACGCCGAGCAGAAGAAGATCACCGTCGACGACGCCGCCGGCGTGAAGGCCTTCTCCACCGTGAAGGACCTGGTCGACTCGAAGGCCGCGATCACCGACGCGACCAACGGCTGGGACAACATGCAGGCCGCCTTCAAGGACGGCAAGGTCGCGATGATGATCAACGGCCCGTGGGCCGTCGCCGACACCTTCGCCGGCAAGGAGTTCGCAGACAAGGCGAACCTCGGCATCGCGCCGGTCCCCGCCGGCTCCGCCGGCCAGGGCGCTCCGCAGGGCGGCCACAACCTCGCCGTGTACGCGGGCTCCAAGAACCTGGACGCCTCCTACGCCTTCGTCGAGTACATGACCTCCGTCGAGGCGCAGACCACCGCGGCCAAGGAGCTCAGCCTGCTCCCGACCCGCGAGTCCGTCTACATCAAGCCGGACGTCGCGAGCAACGAGATGATCAGCTTCTTCAAGCCCGTCGTCGAGAAGGCCGTCGAGCGCCCCTGGATCCCCGAGGGCGGCAGCCTCTTCGCGCCGCTGCAGACCGAGTACACCAAGGTCCTCACCAACCAGGCCACCCCGGAGCAGGGCGCCAAGGCGACGGGTGACGCCTACCGCAAGCTCCTGAAGGACTGGAAGTAACCAGGAAGGCAGGCCGGCTGATGGCTGTGGACACCAGCAGCCAGTCGGCGGTGAAGGCCGCGGGCGACGACGCCCGCGGCCGGCACCGTGGTACTGGCACCCCCGGGGGAAAGGTGCGCCGTTCCCTCTCCACCCACTGGTACGCCTGGGCGATGGTCGCTCCGGTGGTGATCGTGATCGGCGTGATCATCGGGTACCCGCTGGGACGCGGGATCTACCTGTCGCTCACCGACGCCAACGAGCGCAACGTCGCGCGGAGCATCGGTGTCAACGAGATCCCCGCGACCTATGAGTTCGTCGGCCTGGACAACTACGTCGAGGCTCTCACCGGGGGACAGTTCTTCGGCACCCTCGGCTGGACGCTGGTGTGGACGGTGTGCTGTGTCTCCGTCACCTTCGGCCTCGGCCTGGGCCTCGCCAACATCCTCAACCGCAAGATCGCCGGTCGCTCCTTCTACCGGATGATGCTGATCCTGCCCTGGGCCGTGCCCGGCTTCGTCTCGGTCTTCGCCTGGCGCTTCCTGTACGACGAGCGCCGCGGCATGCTCAACCAGATCCTCACCGGCGGCGGCATCGACGCCGTGCCGTGGCTCAACGACCCCACCTGGGCCAAGTTCTCGGTCATCGCCGTGAACGTCTGGCTCGGAGTGCCGTTCATGATGGTCGCTCTCCTCGGCGGGCTGCAGTCCATCCCCGGCGAGCTCTACGAGGCCGCCGAGATGGACGGCGCGAACGCCTGGCAGCGCTTCCGCAACATCACGCTTCCCGGGCTCCGCTCGGTGTCCACCACCGTGATCCTGCTGAGCACCATCTGGACCTTCAACATGTTCCCGGTGATCTTCCTGCTCACCCGGGGCGGACCCGGCGAGGCCACCCAGATCCTGGTCACCCAGGCGTACAAGTTCTCCTTCGAGATCAGCCCCCGTGACTTCGCCCAGTCGTCCACCTGGGGCGTCCTCATCCTGATCCTCCTGATGCTCTTCGCCGCGGTCTACCGGCGAGTGCTCCGCAAGCAGGGAGAAGTCTGGTGACCACCGCACAGACCACCGCGACCAACGCCCCCCGGCGCGGCCGCCGCTCGCCGCTCGCCTCGATCGGGCTGCACACCACCCTGATCGTCGCCTCCGTGATCGCCGTCTTCCCGGTGCTGTGGGTCCTGCTCACCTCGCTGAAGCCGGCGAAGTACGCGACCACGACCGACTTCTTCAAGGAGACGACGCTCGCGAACTACACCGACCTGCTGGAGAACACCGAGTTCCTCGCATGGTTCGGCAACTCGCTGCTCGTCGCGGGCCTCACCACGCTCCTCGGCGTCTTCGTCGCCTCCACCACCGGCTACGCCGTCAGCCGCTTCCGCTTCCCCGGCAAGCGCGGGCTGATGTGGACGCTGCTGGTCACCCAGATGTTCCCGGTCGCCGTCCTGATCGTGCCGATCTACAACATCATGGCGACGCTCGGACTGCTGAACAGGGCGGCCGGCCTGGTCATCACGTACCTCACCATCGCCGTCCCCTTCTGCGCCTGGATGATGAAGGGCTTCTTCGACACCATCCCGCGCGAGATCGACGAGTCGGGCCAGGTCGACGGGCTCAACCCGTTCGGCACCTTCTGGCGGCTGATCCTGCCGCTCGCCAAGCCCGGCCTCGCGGTGACCGCGTTCTACTCCTTCATCACCGCCTGGGGCGAGGTCGCCTACGCCTCCGCCTTCATGGTCGGCGACGAGAACCTCACCCTGGCCGGCGGTCTGCAGAAGTTCGTCAACCAGTACGGCGCCCAGTGGGGCCCGATGTCCGCGGCCTCCGTCCTCATCGCCGTCCCGGCCGCGCTGGTGTTCCTCTTCGCCCAGCGGCACCTGGTGACCGGCATGTCCGCCGGCGCCGTCAAGGGCTGAACCCCGCGCATCCCCTTCTACGTACCTCCTTACCTCCAAGGAAGACATGACCCAGCACCTCGCTGCCCCCGCCGCCGCCCCGACCACCGGCACGCACACGGGCTGGTGGAGAGACGCGGTGATCTACCAGGTCTATCCGCGCAGCTTCGCCGACGGAAACGGCGACGGCATGGGAGACCTGGAGGGCGTCCGCGGCCGGCTGCCGTACCTGAGGGACCTCGGCGTCGACGCCGTCTGGCTCAGCCCGTTCTACGCCTCCCCGCAGGCCGACGCCGGCTACGACGTCGCCGACTACCGGGCCATCGACCCGATGTTCGGCAACCTCCTCGACGCCGACGCGCTCATCCGCGAGGCGCACGAGCTGGGCCTGCGGATCATCGTCGACCTGGTGCCCAACCACTCCTCCGACCAGCACGAGTGGTTCCAGCGCGCGCTGCGCGAGGGCCCCGGCTCCCCGCTGCGCGAGCGCTACCACTTCCGGCCGGGCAAGGGCGAGAACGGCGAACTGCCCCCCAATGACTGGGAGTCCATCTTCGGCGGCCCCGCCTGGACCCGCACCGAGGACGGCGATTGGTACCTGCACCTCTTCGCGCCCGAGCAGCCCGACTTCAACTGGGACCACCCGGCCGTACGCGACGAGTTCCGCTCCATCCTGCGCTTCTGGCTCGACATGGGCGTCGACGGCTTCCGCGTCGACGTCGCCCACGGTCTGGTCAAGGCCGAGGGGCTGCCCGACATCGGCGCCCACGACCAGCTGAAGCTGCTCGGCAACGACGTCATGCCGTTCTTCGACCAGGACGGCGTCCACGAGATCTACCGGTCCTGGCGCCAGGTGCTGAGCGAGTACGACGGCGAGCGCGTCCTCGTCGCCGAGGCGTGGACCCCGACCGTGGAGCGCACCGCGAACTACGTGCGCCCCGACGAGATGCACCAGGCCTTCAACTTCCAGTACCTCGGCACCCATTGGGACGCGGCGGAGCTGCGCCGGGTCATCGACGCCTCGCTCGCCGCGATGCGCCCGGTCGGCGCCCCGACGACCTGGGTCCTCTCCAACCACGACGTCACCCGGCACGCCACCCGCTTCGCCAACCCGGCGGGCCTCGGCACCCAGCTGCGCACCCCCGGCGACCGTGAGCTGGGTCTGCGCCGGGCCCGGGCCGCGACGCTGCTGATGCTGGCGCTGCCCGGCTCCGCGTACGTCTACCAGGGCGAGGAGCTCGGCCTGCCGGACGTCACCGACCTGCCCGACGAGGTCCGTCAGGATCCGTCGTTCTTCCGGGCCACCGGCCAGGACGGCTTCCGCGACGGCTGCCGGGTGCCCATACCGTGGACGGTCGAGGGCAGCTCGTACGGCTTCGGCAGCGGCGGCAGCTGGCTGCCGCAGCCCGCCACCTGGGGCGCGCTCAGCGTCGAGGCCCAGGCGGGAGACCCGGGCTCCACCCTGGAGCTGTACCGCAGCGCGCTCGCCGTACGGCGCGAGCGTCCCGAACTCGGTGCGGGCGAGGACGTCCAGTGGCTGGAGGCACCCGAGGGTGTGCTCTCCTTCCGCCGCGACGGCTTCGTCTGCACCGCCAACACCACCGGCCGGGCCATCTCCGTCCCGCTGCCCGGCCGGTTCCTCCTCTCCAACGAGCCGGTCTCCCACGGGGAAGGCATCGTGGAGCTGCCCGCCGACACCACCGTCTGGTGGTCGGTGTGACGATCCCCCTGCCGCGGGGGGGCGGGGCCCGCGCCCCCCCCCGCCCCGGCCCCCCCGCCCCCCCCGGGGGGGGGGGGGGGCCCCCCCCCCCGGCGGGGGGGCGCGGGCACCGGCCCCCCGCGGCTCGCGGACATCGCGGCCCAGTCGGGCGTCAGCGAGGCCACCGTCAGCCGCGTCCTCAACGGCAAGGCGGGCGTGGCCGGCGCGACCCGGCACCGGGTCCTGGCCGCGCTCGACGTGCTCGGCTACGAGCGTCCCGTACGGCTCAGACGGCGCAGCGCGGGCCTGGTCGGCCTCGTCGTGCCCGAGCTGACCAACCCGATCTTCCCGGCCTTCGCCCAGGTCATCGAACAGGTCCTGGCGGGGCACGGCTACACCCCGGTGCTCTGCACCCAGATGCCCGGCGGCGCCACCGAGGACGAGCTGGTCGAGCAGCTGGAGGAGCGCGGCGTCACCGGCATCATCTTCCTCTCCGGACTGCACGCGGACGCCGCCGCCGACCCCGAACGGTACGTCCGGCTCGCCGCGCGGGGCGTCCCGTTCGTCCTGATCAACGGCTTCAACGAGCGCATCGACGCCAACTTCGTCTCGCCCGACGACCGGGCGGCGGCGCGGATGGCCGTACGGCACCTGGTCGAGCTGGGCCACGAGCGGATCGGCCTGGCGATCGGTCCGACCCGTTACGTACCCTCGCGCCGCAAGGCGGAGGGCTTCGCGGCCGAGCTGCACCACCAGCTCGGGATCGACCGGGCGGAGGCCGAACGGTACGTCCGCCCCACGCTGTTCGGCGTCGAGGGCGGGCACGCGGCGGCCGACATCCTGCTCGACCAGGGCTGCACCGGGATCGTCTGCGGCTCCGACCTGATGGCGCTCGGCGCGATCCGCGCGGTCCGCGCCCGGGGCCTCGACGTGCCCCGTGACGTGTCGGTCGTCGGCTTCGACGACTCGCCCCTGATCGCCTTCACCAATCCCCCGCTCTCCACCGTGCGCCAGCCGGTTCAGGCCATGGCGACGGCGGCGGTCGGGGCGCTCCTGGAGGAGATCGAGGGGAACCCCGTGCAGCGCACGGAGTTCGTCTTCCAGCCGGAGCTGGTGGTCCGGGGATCCACGGCGCAGCCGCCGGCCGGTCCCTCGCCGCAACTCCTTGCGTAACTCCCTGCATCGAGGGGTCCGAAGGGTTGACCCGGGGTCGGGGCACTCGTACGGTCACGGCTGAAAACAGTTGCTGCTAGTTTCGGCAACATCTTGCGACAGTGAAGTCAGCAGGAGGAATCATGGCCAGAAAGACCGTGGCCGCTGCACTCGCCTTCGTGGCGGGAGCCGCTGTGGCCGTCACGGCACCCGCCCCCGCGCAGGCCGCCCCGCCCGGTGAGAAGGACGTCACCGCGGTGATGTTCGAGTGGAAGTTCGCCTCCGTGGCGAAGGCCTGCACCGAGCAACTCGGTCCCGCGGGCTACGGATACGTCCAGGTCTCGCCGCCCCAGGAACGCATCCAGGGCTCCACCTGGTGGACCGCGTACCAGCCGGTCAGCTACAAGATCGCGGGACCGCTCGGGGACCGCACCGCCTTCAAGACCATGGTCGACACCTGTCACGCGGCGGGCGTGAAGGTCGTCGCCGACACGGTCATCAACCACATGGCGAACGCGTCGGGCACGGGAACGGGCGGGACCTCGTTCTCCAAGTACGACTACCCGGGCCTCTACTCGGGCGCCGACATGGACGACTGCCGCGCCACGATCTCGAACTACCAGGACCGGGGCAACGTCCAGAACTGCGAGCTCGTCGGCCTGCCGGACCTCGACACCGGCGAGGACTGGGTGCGCGGCCGGATCGCCGCGTACATGAACGACCTGCTCTCGCTCGGGGTGGACGGCTTCCGGATCGACGCCGCCAAGCACATGCCGGCCGCGGACCTCGCGAACATCAAGTCCCGGCTCGGCGACCCCGGTGTGTACTGGAAGCAGGAGGCGATATACGGCGCGGGCGAGGCCGTCTCGCCCAGCGAGTACCTCGGCAACGGGGACGTCCAGGAGTTCCGCTACGCACGGGACCTCAAGCGGATCTTCGGCTCGGAGAAACTCTCCTACCTGAGCACCTTCGGCGAGTCCTGGGGGTACATGTCCTCCGGCAAGTCCGGTGTCTTCGTCGACAACCACGACACCGAGCGCGGCGGCGACACCCTCAACTACAAGAACGGCTCCGCCTACACCCTGGCCGGCGTCTTCATGCTGGCCTGGCCCTACGGCTCCCCGGACGTCCACTCCGGCTACGAGTGGTCCGACAAGGACGCGGGCGCCCCCAACGGCGGTCAGGTGAACGCCTGTTACAGCGACGGCTGGAAGTGCCAGCACGCCTGGCGCGAGATCGCCTCGATGGTCGGCCTCCGCAACGCCGCCCGCGGCGCGGCGGTCGGCAACTGGTGGGACAACGGCAACAACGCGATCGCGTTCGGCCGGGGCGACAAGGCGTACGTGGCGATCAACCACGAGGGCTCGTCGCTGACCCGCACCTTCCAGACGGGACTGCCCGCCGGCACGTACTGCGACGTCCAGAGCGACACGGCCGTGACGGTGAACTCCGCCGGCCAGTTCACGAGGACGCTCGGCGCGCACACGGCCGTCGCCCTGCACGTCGGCGCCAAGAACTGCGGAAGCGGCACCACCCCGCCGCCCGCGAGCAGCGGCGCGTCCTTCAACGTCGACGCCACCACCTCCGTCGGCCAGAACATCCACGTGACGGGCAACCGCGCCGAACTGGGCAACTGGTCCACGTCGGCGGCCCCGAAGCTCGACCCGGCCGCCTACCCGGTCTGGAAGCTGACGGTCTCCCTGCCCGCGGGCACGACCTTCGAGTACAAGTACCTCCGCAAGGACGCGGCCGGCAACGTCACCTGGGAATCGGGCGCCAACCGCGTCGCGACGGTCCCCTCCTCGGGCCAGCTCGTCCTGACCGACACCTTCCGCAGCTGACCTCACCTCCCACCAGGGCCGCCCCCGCCGGGGCGGCCCCCCTTCCCGTACCTCCAGGGAGAGAACCCGTGATACCCAAGAGAACGGCGGCCGCCGTGGCCGTCGCGCTGTGTGCCGCCCTGGTGCCGGCGCTGCCGGCCTCCGCCGCACCCCCGCCCCCGCCGCCCCCCTCCGACAAGGCGCTCGCCGCCCAGCCCGCGCGGCACGACCTCACCCGCGAGCAGTTCTACTTCGTCCTGCCCGACCGGTTCGCCAACGGCGACACCGCCAACGACCGCGGCGGGCTCACCGGCGGCCGGCTCCAGACCGGGTTCGACCCCGCGGACAAGGGCTTCTACCAGGGCGGCGACCTCAAGGGGCTCACGAAGAAGCTCGACTACATCAAGGGCCTCGGCACCACCGCCATCTGGCTCGCCCCGATCTTCAAGAACCAGCCCGTGCAGGGCACCGGCAAGGACGCCTCCGCCGGCTACCACGGCTACTGGATCACCGACTTCACCCAGGTCGACCCCCACTTCGGCACCAACGCCGACCTGGAGAAGCTCATCGACCAGGCCCACGCCAAGGGCATGAAGGTCTTCTTCGACGTCATCACCAACCACACCGCCGACGTCGTCGACTACAAGGAACAGTCCTACGGCTACCTCTCCAAGGGCGCCTTCCCGTACCTGACCAAGGACGGCGTCCCCTTCGACGACCGCACCGCCGATCCCTTCCCGGCGGTGGACAAGGACTCCTTCCCCCGCACCCCCGTCGTCGCCGAGGACAAGAAGAACCTCAAGGTCCCCTCCTGGCTCAACGACCCCACGATGTACCACAACCGGGGCGACTCGACCTTCGCCGGAGAGTCCTCCCAGTACGGTGACTTCGTCGGTCTGGACGACCTGTGGACCGAGCGTCCCGAGGTCGTCGAGGGCATGGAGAAGATCTACCAGCGCTGGGTGCGCGACTTCGACATCGACGGCTTCCGCATCGACACCGTCAAGCACGTCGACACCGCGTTCTGGACCCAGTGGGCCACCGCCCTCGACGAGTACGCCGCGAAGCGCGGCCGCGACGACTTCTTCATGTTCGGCGAGGTCTACTCCGCCGACCCGGCGATCACCGCCCCGTACGTCACCGAGGGCCGCCTCGACGCCACCCTCGACTTCCCCTTCCAGGACGCGGCCCGCACCTTCGCCTCCCAGGGCGGCCCGGCGGACAAGCTGGCGAACCTCTTCGCGCAGGACTACCGCTACACCACGGACAAGGCCAACGCCTACGAGTCGGTGCCCTTCCTCGGCAACCACGACATGGGCCGCTTCGGCACCTTCCTCAGGCAGGACAACCCGAACGCCGGCGACGCCGAACTCCTCCAGCGCTACCGCCTCGCCAACGAGCTGATGTTCTTCAGCCGGGGCAACCCCGTCGTCTACTACGGGGACGAGCAGGGCTACACCGGCGCCGGCGGCGACAAGGACGCCCGCCAGACCCTCTTCGCGTCGAAGACCGCCGACTACCTGGACGACGACCAGCTCGGCACCGACCGCACCCACGCCGCCGACGCGTACGACCCCACGCACCCGCTCTACCGGCAGATCGCCGCGCTCGCCAAGCTCACCCGCGAGCACCCTGCGCTGCGCGACGGCATTCAGCGGCAGCGGTACGCCGAGGGCTCCGTCTACGCCTTCTCCCGCACCGACGCGCGGACGAAGGCCGACTACCTCGTCGCCACCAACAGCGCCACCACCCCGAAGACGGTCACCGTGCCCGTCGACTCCGCCGGCTTCCACGCGCTGTACGGGGGTCAGGGCGCCGTCCCCGCGGAGAACGGCAAGGTCACCGTCACCGTGCCGGCCCTCGGCTCCCTCGTCCTCAAGGCGGCGAAGCCGCTCGGCGCACCCGGCGCCACGCCGACGATCACCCTCAAGGCTCCGGCCGCCGGAGCCACCGGCACCGTGGAGATCTCCGCCGACGTCGAGGGCGGACAGCTGAACCGCGTCGTCTTCGCCGCGCAGACCGGCAACGGCAGGTGGCAGGTCCTCGGCTCCGCCGACCACGCCCCGTACAAGGTCACCCAGAAGATCACCGTGCCCGCCGGCACCGCCCTGCGCTACAAGGCCGTCGTCGTCGACAGCGCCGGCCGCACCGCGAGCGCGACCGCCGCGACCACCAGTGGCGCCCCGGCCGTCGAGCAGCCGCCGACCGCCACCCAGCGCGACCACGCGATCGTCCACTACAAGCGCGCGGACGGGAACTACGCCGACTGGGGCCTCTACACCTGGGGCGACATCGCCGACGGCGAAGGCACCACCTGGCCCGCCGGGAAGCCCTTCACCGGCCGTGACGCGTACGGCGCGTTCGCCTACGTCAAGCTCAAGCCCGGCGCCTCCTCGGTCGGCTTCATCGCCGTGAACAAGGACGGCGTCAAGGACACCGACGCCGACCGCGCCATCGACCTCTCCAAGACCGGCGAGGTCTGGATCGAGCAGGGCAAGCCCGAGGTCCTGAACGCCGCGCCCGAAGGCGCCTACCCGCCCCAGGACACGACCAAGGCCGTCCTCCACTACCAGCGCGCCGACGGAAACTACGAGGGCTGGGGCCTGCACACCTGGACCGGCGCCGCGAACCCGACCGACTGGTCCAAGCCGCTGGAGCCGGTCCGCACCGACGCCTACGGAGCGGTCTTCGAGGTCCCGCTCGCACCGGGCGCGACCTCCCTCAGCTACATCCTCCACAAGGGCGACGAGAAGGACCTGCCCACCGACCAGTCCCTCGACCTCAAGGCGAACGGCCACGAGGTCTGGATGCTCGGCGGCCAGGAGAAGTACCTCCTGCCGCAGCCCAAGGGCAGCGGCGCGGCGCTCGACCTCACCAAGGCCCAGGCCGTCTGGATCGACGAGACCACCCTCGCCTGGAACGGCAACGACACCGCCGCCTCCCACGCGCTCCTGACCTCCCGCGACGGCTCGATCACGGTCAAGGACGGCGCGCTCACCGGCGACCGCCAGGTGCTGCGCCTGGCCAGGACGGAGCTCACCGACGCGCAGAAGGCCGCGTTCCCGCACCTGAAGGCGTACGGCGCCTTCACGGTCGACCCGCGCGACCGCGACCGCGTCCGCGAAGCCCTCAAGGGCCAGCTCGTCGCCGCCCAGTACGCGGCGAACGGCGCCGTCCTCACCGCCACGGGCGTCCAGCTCGCCGGCGTCCTCGACGACCTGTACGCGCCGAAGGCGACCCGGGCCGCCCTCGGCCCCGTCTTCCGCGACGGCCGGCCCACCCTCTCCCTGTGGGCGCCCACCGCCCAGTCCGTCACCCTCGAACTCGACGGCAAGACCGTCCCCATGCGCAGCGACGCCGCCTCCGGCGTCTGGTCGGTCACCGGCACGCGCGCGTGGACCGGAAAGCCGTACCGGTACGTGGTGAAGGTCTGGGCGCCCAGCGTCCGGCAGATCGTCACCAACAAGGTCACCGACCCGTACGCCACCGCCCTGACCACCGACTCCACCCACAGCCTGATCGTCGACCTCGCCGACCCGAAGCTCGCCCCCCAGGGCTGGACCGGGCTGAAGAAGCCGGCCGCCGTGCCGCTGCGGGACGCCCAGATCCAGGAGCTGCACATCCGCGACTTCTCGATCGCCGACCCGACGGCCAAGGCCGACCACAAGGGCACGTACCTCGCCTTCACGGACGCCGGCAGCAAGGGCTCGCGCCACCTGAAGGCGCTGGCCGACTCCGGCACCTCCTACGTCCACCTCCTGCCCGCCTTCGACATCGGCACCATCCCCGAGAAGAAGTCCGAGCAGACCACCCCCGCCTGCGACCTCAAGGTCTACGCCCCCGACTCCGAGGAGCAGCAGGCCTGCGTGGCCGCCGCCGCGGCCAAGGACGCCTACAACTGGGGTTACGACCCGCTGCACTACACCGTCCCCGAGGGTTCCTACGCCACCGACCCCGAAGGCACCCGCCGCACGGTCGAGTTCCGGCAGATGGTCCAGTCGCTCAACGGCGCCGGACTGCGCACCGTCATGGACGTGGTCTACAACCACACCGTGGCCTCCGGACAGTCGGAGAAGTCGGTCCTCGACCGGATCGTGCCCGGCTACTACCAGCGGCTCCAGGCCGACGGCTCCGTCGCCACCTCCACCTGCTGCGCCAACACCGCGCCCGAGAACGCCATGATGGGCAAGCTCGTCGTGGACTCGGTCGTCACCTGGGCCAAGCAGTACAAGGTCGACGGCTTCCGCTTCGACCTCATGGGCCACCACCCGAAGGAGAACATCCTCGCCGTCCGCAAGGCCCTCGACGCGCTCACCGTCGCCAAGGACGGCGTCGACGGAAAGGCGATCGTCCTCTACGGCGAGGGCTGGAACTTCGGCGAGATCGCCGACGACTCCCGCTTCGTCCAGGCCACCCAGAAGAACATGGCCGGCACCGGCATCGCGACCTTCTCCGACCGGGCCCGCGACGCCGTCCGCGGCGGCGGCCCCTTCGACGAGGACCCCGGCGTCCAGGGCTTCGCCTCCGGCCTGTTCACCGACCCCAACTCCTCGCCCGCCAACGGCACCCCGGAGCAGCAGAAGGCCCGCCTGCTCCACTACCAGGACCTGATCAAGGTGGGGCTCAGCGGCAACCTCGCCTCGTACACCTTCACCGACACCTCCGGCCGTACGGTCAAGGGCTCCCAGGTCGACTACAACGGCGCCCCGGCCGGCTACGCGGCCGTCCCCGGTGACGCCCTCGCCTACGCCGACGCCCACGACAACGAGACCCTGTACGACGCGCTCGCCTTCAAACTGCCCGCCACGACCTCGGCCACCGACCGGGCGCGCATGCAGGTCCTGGCCATGGCGACGGCGACGCTCTCCCAGGGCCCCGCGCTCTCCCAGGCCGGCTCGGACCTGCTGCGCTCCAAGTCCCTGGACCGCAACTCGTACGACAGCGGCGACTGGTTCAACGCCATCCACTGGGACTGCCGGGACGGCAACGGCTTCGGCCGCGGCCTGCCCCCCGCGGCCGACAACAAGGCCAAGTGGGGCTTCGGAAAGCCGCTGCTCACCGCCCCGTCCCTGACCGTCGGCTGCGAACAGATCGACGGCGCCTCGGCCGCCTACCGGGACCTGCAGAAGATCCGTACCACCGAACCGGTCTTCTCCCTCGCCGGAGCCGAGCAGGTCCAGGACGCCCTGTCCTTCCCGCTCTCCGGCACCGGCGAGACCCCGGGAGTGATCACCATGCGCCTCGGTGATCTGGTCGTGGTCTTCAACGCCACCCCGGACCGGCAGACCCAGCGGGTCGCCGCCCTGGCCGGCAAGGGCTACGGGCTGCACCCGGTCCAGGCGTCGGGCTCCGACACCACGGTCAAGTCCGCCTCCTACGAGACCGGTTCGGGCACCTTCACGGTCCCGGCCCGCACGGTGGCGGTGTTCACCGCACGCTGAGCGCCTTCTCCAGGAGGATCACTCCGTAACGCGTGCCGTCGGCGGCGAGCTTTCCCGGCTCGTCGCCGACGGCCGTATAGCCCGCCGCCTCGTAGTACGTCCGCAGGCGCGGGTTGCTCGACACACAGTCCAGCCGCGCCACCGCCCGGCCCCCGGCCGCGATCCGCCCCTCGGCGTGCGCGAGGAGCTCGCGGCCGGTGCCGGCGGGGGCGGACTCCCGGTCGGTCATCAACCGGTGGACATAACCGGCGACCGGGGGCTGCGGGCCCCACGCCTGCTCGTCCTCCCACCACAGCTCGTACGCCCCGACGGTCCGGCCCCCGACGGCCGCCAGCCACACCTCACCCGACGAGATCCGGGCCCGGAAATGCTCCGCGCCCTTGTCGCCCGGCTTCCACTGGACTATCCCCTGGCGCACCATCCAGCGCGCCGCCCCGTCGTACAGGCTTACCAGACGTTCGAGATCCCGGTCGTGGTCGTCCGCCTGCCGGAAGGTCACTTGTGCGCTCATGGCGATCACCGTAAAGGTGTGGCCAGACATCCTCAGCACCGGGAGTGACCCCATGCCGCAGATCACCGTGGACTACTCCGCGCCCCTCGACCGGCGCGGTTTCGCGCTCGCGCTGCACCCGCTCGTCGTGGAGACGGTCGACACGCGGCTCGACGCCTGCAAGACCCGCTTCCGCGAGGTCGAGGAGCTGGTCGTGGCGGACGGCTCCACGGACGACACCGTCGTCCACGTGGAGATCGCCCTCCTGCCCGGCCGCACGGACGAGGTCAAGGCCCGGCTCACCGAGGCGGTGCTCGCTCTGCTCCCGCACCACCTCAAGGAGACGGAGGGCGTCCGGATCTCCGCCGAGGTGCGCGACCTCGACGCCTCCTACCGCAAGGCCTGACGACGGCAGCTACGGCAGTCGCTGGGCGGGCACGTGCGGCGCCAGGGCCATCAGCCGGCCCACCAGGTCGCCGAACGGCCCGTCGGCCGGCTCGTCGGCGAGGATCCGGATCAGCACGTCCGCCATCTCCTCGTCGTACGCCGCGCTCACCGCCGCCAGCGCCGCGAAGTCGTGCACCAGCTGCAACTCCAGATCGGCGCGCGGCACACGGCGCCCGTCCAGCCAGATCAGCGCCGTCGACTCGGCCAGCGACACCCAGGAGCGGACGACCAGTTCGAGCCGGGCGGAGGGGCGCTCGACCTCCAGATGGGCCAGGATCTGCTCGTAGGCGGCCTGCCGCACCTCGTCGATCATCGCGTTGGTGGTGGAGGAACCCACCGCGGGCCCGCCGCGCATCAGCGCCGCGAAACCCGGACCGTGATCGTCCACGAAGTCGAAGAACCGGCCCATCACCCGCAGCAGCCGCGCGCCCAGCGGGCCCTGCGGCGGCTCCAGGAACCGGGCGGCCAGCTCGTCCGCCGCGCGCCGCAGCGCCGCCTCGTACAGGCTCTGCTTGCCGGGGAAGTAGTGGTAGACCAGCGGCCGCGAGATGCCCGCGGCCGCGGCGATCTCGTCGATGGAGACCTCGTCGGGAGAGCGGTGGCTGAACAGCTCGAGAGCCACCCCGATCAGCTGCTGCTTGCGCTCCTCGACGCCCATCCTGCGGCGCACCCCGGTCGTCATGCGAACAGCCTAACCGTCGTCCGTTACGCTCCCACGACATGAGCACCTCCGGTTTGAGCCCGAAGCAGGCCCGCCAACTGCGGATAGCGGCGGCGTCCGTCCTGTTGGTCGCCATGGCGGCGGTCCTGGTGATCCGACTGGCGAGCCGTACGTCCGTGCTGGTCGTCGGGGTGTACGGACTGGCCATGATCCTCTGCGGCGTCGTGATCGAGCTCTCCCGCAACGGCCGCACCCGCCTGGGCACCTGGCTCCTGGTGGGCGGCCTCGCCGCCGCCCTCGCCTTCGACTGGCTGATCCTTCCCTGATCAGGTCCTTCCCTGATCAGAGGTCGAGAACCAGCCGCTTCCCCGCGCAGCGCGAGACGCAGATCAGCATCGAGTCGCGGCGTTCCGCGTCCGTGAGGAGCTCGTCGCGGTGGTCGATCTCGCCCTCCAGGACCCGCTGTCGGCAGGTGCCGCAGAAGCCCTGCTCGCAGGAGTACAGGAGGCCCGGGACCTCGGCCCTGACGGCGGCGAGCAGTGACTGGTCGGCGGCCACCGTCACCGTACGGCCGGAGCGGCGCAGTTCCGCCTCGAACGCGTCGCCTCCGGAAGTCGCCGCCGGGGAGAAGCGCTCCAGGTACGGGACCCGGCCCGCCGGCAGCGCGGCGGTCACCGCGTCCATCAGCCCGTCCGGGCCGCAGCAGTAGACGGCGGTCTCGGCCGGCAGCTCCCGGAGGAAGCCGAGCTCCGGAAGCCCGGACTCGTCCTCCGCGACCACCGTCACACGGTCCCCGCCCAGCTTCTCGAACTCGTCGAGGTACGGCATGGTCGCCCGGCTGCGCCCGCAGTACAGCAGCCGCCAGTCGGCGCCCGCCGCCTCCGCCGCGCGCAGCATCGGCAGCACGGGGGTGATGCCGATGCCCCCCGCCACGAAGACGTACGCGGGGGAGTCGACGAGCGGGAAGCGGTTGCGCGGCCCGCGGATCTCGATCTCCGTGCCGACATGGAGCTGTTCGTGCACCTCGCGCGAACCGCCCCGGCCGCCCCGCGCCGGTTCGATCAGCCGGGTCGCCACCGTGTACGCGTCGCTGTCGGCCGGGTCCCCGCACAGCGAGTACTGGCGCACCAGACCGGACGGCAGCACCAGGTCGACATGGGCGCCGGGCTGCCACGCGGGCAGGCCGGTGCCTTCGAGCCGGAGCCGGACCACGCCCTCGGCGGGCTCGGTGCGCTCGGTGACGAGGACCTTGCGGGTGACGGTCGAGAGCCGGCCACGGCCCGAGACCGGCTCGTCGAGCGCGGGCATGGGCCACAGCGGGGCGGCGTTGATCCGGCGGCGCACGGCGCGCTTGGCGAGGACCGCGGCCCCGGCGACCAGGAGGACGGTACGCAGACGGGGCATGGTCAGCGACCTCCGTTCGCGCCGGGGGAGTTGGCCAGGTAGGCCACGGCCTGGGCGGTGTTCCCCTCCTGGGAGGGGTGGTAGGAGCGGCTCAGGTAACGGGGTATCGCGCGCAGCAGGTCGGGTGTGGACGGCAGCACGCCCTCTCGGCCCTTGCGGACGAGCTGGCCGACCGACGCCTTGCCCTCGATGAGGGTCGGGTCGTTCTCCATGAAGAAGCGGGTGCCGCGCTGCCAGAGGAAGACCATCGCGGCGAACGCGGTGGCCCAGGTGCGGGCGCGCCGCCGGTAGCCGCCGTCGAGGTGCATGAACAGCTCGAAGGCGACGGAGCGGTGCTCGACCTCCTCCGCGCCGTGCCAGCGCAGCAGGTCCAGCATCGTCGGGTCGGCGCCCCTGCGGTCGAGTTCCTCGGCGTTGAGGACCCAGTTCCCGAGGAAGGCGGTGTAGTGCTCGATGGCGGCGATGAGCGCGACCCGCTCCATCAGCCACCAGCGGCGCGGCCGGCCGGGCGGCAGGGTCCGGTCACCGAGCAGCTTCTCGAAGAACCAGTCGACCTGGGCGGTGTACGGCGTGGGGTCCAGGCCGAGCTTCTTGAGATGCGGGAGTACGTCGTCGTGGGCCTGGGAGTGGACGGCCTCCTGGCCGATGAAGCCGATGACGTCCGCGCGCAGCCGGTCGTCGGTGATGAAGGGGAGCACCTGCTTGTAGACGTGCACGAACCAGCGTTCGCCGGCCGGGAGCAGCAGGTGCAGCACGTTGATGGTGTGGGTGGTGAACGGGTCGCCGGGAACCCAGTGGAGCGGGGTCTCCTCCCAGTCGAAGGAGACCTTCCGTGCCTTGAGCTCGATGTGCTCCGACGCCACCGGTGCAGGCTGCGTATTAGACATGACGTCAATGTACTGAGGGGTAAGCAGTTGGCAACAGACTTGTGCACACGGATTCTCACGGAGCCACGGAGCTACGTCACCGCCTCGCCACGGCGCCCTCGGGCCGCGTCCGCTAGCGCAGCGCCCCCATGCTCGCGCCGCTCTCCAGCGTGCCGAGGAGGTCCGCCCGCGCACCGGCCTTCGCCTTCACCGCGAGCAGCCGGCCCTCCGCCTCGCCCTTCACCCCGCCCGTGGCCCGCAGTGACGTGACGTCCTCGCTGCCGGCGGCCAGGACGTACCACTGCCCGCTCTTCGCCTGCCAGAGCGCCCCCGCCAGGACCCGCGGCTCACGCCCCCCGCACGCCGGGGACTCCTCGACCTTCGCCACCACCGCCGTGGCCGCGCCCGGTGCCGGGACCTGGAACTGGGCGAGCACCCTGCTGCCCGTGCCGCGCCAGGTCTCGGCCCGGGTGCACAGCCAGGTCGCCCGGCCCCCGTCCTCCGGCAGGCGCTGCGTGGCGAACTGCCAGGCGTTGACCGACCGCACCCCGTGCGAGCGGACCGTCGCCAACTGGCAGGCCGTCCGCGCCCACACCGCCCTGGCCGCCGCCCCCGTCGCGTCCTCCGGCGCGGCGGCCGGCGACCCGAAGGTCAGCCGCGCCGGGGCCAGTTCGCCCAGATCCGTCAGCAGGCGCACGTCCGTCGCGTCCCGCACCTGGAGCGTGTTCCACGCCTCGCACCCCCGCGCCTGCGCCGGGCTGGGCATCGCACGTGTCACCCCGTGCGCGTCCCGCTCCAGCCGCCAGGGCTCCTTCGCGGGCGCCAGCAGGTCCCGTACCGCCGTCTCCCGTACCCAAGGGGCTGTCAGATAGCGGACCTCGGCCGGGGTGCGCGAGACCACGAGGGCCGCGGCGCCGACCACGTCCGCCCCGTCCGTCCGCGCGAAGTCCAGCGCCGCCCCTTCCCCCGTCCCGCCCCTGCCACCGACCGGCTCCGCGTACCGCACCGCCCGCAGCCCGTCATGGAACAGCACCACCCGCGAGCCGTCGAGCTCCCCGGCGAACAGCAGCTGCGACGGTCCCATCGGGGGCCCCACCGGCGTCCCCGGCGTCGCCGAGGACCGCACCGAGGCGCCGGGCCGCGCCCACACGGCGAGCGCCCGCCGCAGCAGTGCCCGGTCCTCCGTCAGGCCGCCCCGCGCCGGCCACACCGAGAAGTCCGTACGCGCCGAGCGCTGCCAGAACCCCGCGGGGACGCGCTTCAGCGTCCCCGGGTCGAGCGCCGCCTCGGCCGCCGGATTGCGCGCGTACGAAGGCGCCGCAGCACCGTTTCGCCCCCAGCCGTCCCCCGGCAGGCCGAGCAGCGTCCCGCACACCACCACAGCCGCCGCCGCGGCGAGCGCGGCCTTGCCGTGCTGACGGCGGCGCATCAGATCCGTCGGCCGGGCCTGCAGGGAGCACGGATCGAACTCGGCCGAGTCGAGCAGGGCGGCCGTGCCGATTCCCGCCGCCTCCACCCCGTCCGCGTCCGCCAGCGCGGCCTCCGCCTCCGCCTCCGGCACCCCGGCCGCCGCGAGCACCCGCAGCACCTCCGGGTCGCCCTGCCGCTCCAGACCCCGCAGCACGTACACCGCGCGCGCCGGCCCGGACAGGGCGGAGAGCCGCTGGTCCAGGGCCAGTTCGTCGGCGCCGCCGGCACGCGGGAACAGCCGCAGCCCCCACACCTGCGGCAGCACCGGCGGGAACTGCGCCCGCCGCGGCAGCGCCCGGCGCTTCAGCGGCAGCCCCGCGACGAGCGCCTGGCGCAGCACCTCGCCCCGTACGTACGCGTACCCAGGGTCGACGGCGTCCTCGGCGCGGCGCGCTCCCGGGACTCCTCCGCCGGACGTCCGGCGGCGCGGCAGCGACCGCTGGACCAGCGCGTGCGCCGTCAGCACCCGACGGTTGCGCCCCAGCGAGGGCGGCAGGACGAGATAGGCGATCCGGACCAGCCGCGGATAGTGCTCGACGAGCGCGGCCTCGGCCTGTTCGACATCGACCGGGCCGGGGAAGGAGGCGAGTTCCTGGGTGCTCACGTTCAGCAGAACGAGCGAATCTTCCGATGGTCACCCCGGCCGGACCGGGGGCCGAGTCGGAGCCGGAGCCGGAGCCGGAGCCGGAGCCGGAGTCGGAGCCGGAGTCGGAGCCGGGGTCGGGGGGCCGGGCCCGAGGAGCGGCGCGCCTCAGGCCTCGTACACGGTCAGCCGCTCGCGGATCACGTCCGTCACCTCGTCCGGGACGCCCAGACCCTCCCGTACGTACTTCTCCATCGAGCCGTGCCGCACCGCCACCTCGTCGAGCGCCGCCTCCAGGTACTCCGGTACGACCCCGATCAGCGCCAGCGCCAGCTCGGGATCGCCGCCCTGCGCCGTGAAGCCCTCGATCATCGGCGCGAAGGCCAGCCGGACGGCCGGGTTGACCGACAGGTACTCCGCCATGACCGTCTCCTCGTCCGCACCGAGCAGCGACAGCACGATCGTCGTCGCCCAGCCGGTGCGGTCCTTCCCGGCGGTGCAGTGGAAGAGCAGTGGGCCGGCGTGCGGATCACCCAGTTCGCCGAGGAAGGCCCGGTAGGAGGCGCGCGCGGAGTCGGTGCTCACGAAGGCCCGGTAGGTCCGCAGGAAGGCCTCCTGCGCCCGGCCCCCGCCGAGGTGCCTCTCGGCCAGTGCCGGGTTGGCCAGCAGCTTCTTCAGCATGGCGGCGGGCGGCAGGCCGCTGGCGGCCAGGTGGTCGGCGAGCACGTCCGCGATCAGCAGCCGCCCGCCCGGCGGAAGGCGGTCGGGCCGGTCGGCGCGCTCGTTCTCGGTGCGGAAGTCGACGACCGTACGGATGCCGAGCGCCGCCACCACGGGCTCGGTGGGGTCGAACCGGTCGAGCTGGGCGGACCGGAAGACCCGGCCCGGGCGGACGCCGCGCCCCTCGCCGAGGGGGAGGCCGCCCAGGTCACGGAGGTTGGCGACGGTGGTCGCGGGGATGGCGGGCATGGCGTCGACTCCTCCATATCGGTACCTATCGCCCAAACCGTAACCGATCGGATTCCGCTCACCCTGGCGCGACCGGGCGGGCAGGATGGACGGATGCTGATGCGTACGCGACGAACGGTGACGGTGGGGGCGGTGGTTTCGCTCGTGCTGCTGACGGGGTGCGCGTCGGCGCCGCCCGAGGAGGCGATCGGCACCCTGGAGCAGATCGCGGAGCGCGCCGGCTGCGCCCCGGACCTCCAGACGGACGCGGCGGAGCTGCGCCAGGCGAAGTGCGCGACGGACGACGGGACGTACGTCCTGACCACCTTCACCACCGACCGTGGGCAGCGCGAGTGGCTCAACCAGGCCAAGGATTACGGCGGTTCGTATCTCGTCGGCCGCAAGTGGACCGTCTCGGGCGACGCGGGGACCGTGGAGAAGGTACGCGAACGGCTCGGCGGTCAGGTCGAGACCACCGAGCCGCACGCACCGCACGCGTCGCATTCCCCCGGACACCACTAGGAGCAGCGGCGCCCCTCGTTGATGCAGCTCACCACCCTCCGCATCAGCCGTTCGTCGAAGACGTTGATGAAGTCGCCGTGGTCGGTCACCGGTTTGTGCAGCTGCTCGGGGAACGAGTCGACGGCGAAACCGGGGCCGGGGGGAACGTCGTAGACGATCCGCTGCACGAGCTGCGGGATGGCCCGGAAGCCGTTGCCGCAGCGCCCGCTCGCCGGGTCGGCGAAGGCCACATGGGTCCGGTGGTTGGCGCTGTCGGTGTTCCGCCCGTCCCAGCAGCTCTGGAACCGGAACGTCCGCACCACCTTGCTGCCCTCGGGGCAGATCGGGTACTTGTCCTTCAGCTGCCGGTCCTCGAAACCGGTGCACGACCATGACGCGTTGGCGTTGGCGTCGCCGTTGGTGAACGCCTTGGCGTCCCCCGTGATGATCCGCAGGAAGCGCGGCATCGCGGTGACCTTGGAGACCGGACTGCCGACGAAGTTCAGCGTGACCTGCGCGGGCGTCTGGATCTCGCCCACGTTCTGGTCCTTGCCGCCGCCGTCGGCCTCGGCGTCGTCCTCCGCCTGCCCGTTCTGCAGCCGCAGGACGGGCCAGTAGTAGGTGGACCGGTCACCCTGGTTGCGGCAGGTCGTGCGGCCCCGGGCCAGGTCGTCGTCGCCGGCGAAGGCGTCGTTGGCCTGGTTGCCGACGTAGTCGTGCATGTGGTGCGCGCCGTTGCTCACGCCCGGAGCGACGATGACGTTGTCCGGGTTGAACTTGCCGTTCTGGTTGCGTCCGCAGTCCGTGGCGAACGTGCCGCGCGAGGCGCCGGAGCGCTGCCGTGGCTTCCGCACGTTGGGCTGGACGGACCGGATGTCGACGAAGTCGGAGGCCACGGGCCCGTTTCCGGACTGCCCCTCTTCCGCCGGCTCCTCGTCGCCGTTGCCGTCCTCGTTGCCGTCCCCGTCCTCGTTCCCGTCGCCGGCCCCGCCGTCGTCGTCGGCGCGCAGCGTGCAGGGCGCGAGTTCCACCAGGTTCTGGGGAGCGTCCCCCTCGCGGTCGATGAGGGCCACGATCCGCTGCAGGATGACCAGCCGCTCGTTCCGCAGCGGAGCGAGGATCTGCTGCTCGGCGAAGGCGGGATCGCTCTCCACCCGCTCCTTGCTGTCGGCGAAGCGCTGGTACGCGACGGTGATCTGGCTGTCCAGCGTGGCGAGTTCCCGGTCCACCGCACCCCGCACGGCCTCCGGCACCTCGGTCAGCGCCTCCGCGGCATCGGGACAGTCGATCGTCGAGACCGCGTTCTGCCGATCGGGCGGCGGCGGATCGCCCCGGCCCTCACCGGCCGAGGCATAGACATTGGCGGCGATCAGGCCGCCCCCGCCCAGGATCAGGGCGACGGAGGCGGCCACCACTCGTTTCGCGCGTGTCGAACGTTTTCGTGTGCGTCGCATGGGACTTCATACGGACGACACGCCCCACGCGTTCAGCCGAGCCGGCCCGGACATCAGTCCGAGAGGAGCGGGGCCTCACGTTCCGGGGAGAGGCCCACCGACGGCCGGTCCGGGCGCTGTGGCGCCGCCCCGCCGATCGACTCCAGCCACTCCCAGGTGCCGCGCACCGTCTCCTCCACCGGGCGGCAGCGCAGCCCCGCCGCGAGCGCCTTGGAGACATCGGCGGTGTGCATCGCGTCGTACAGCTCGCCCGGCGGGATCCAGACCGGCAGATCCGACCAGGGCTCGACACCGGCCGCGAGAATCGTCTCCGCGTCGGTCCAGCGCAGCTCGGCGTCCGAGCCGGTCACCCGCACACAGGCGTCGAGCAGCTCGCCCGTGGTGGTGTGCCCGGGCGGCGAGACCAGGTTGTACGGCCCCGAGAGCCCGGCCTCGGCCGCGTCGAGCGTCCACTCGGCCAGATCGCGCGCGTCGATGTACTGCAACGGCAGCGAGCGGGGCCCCGGCGCCAGGACCGGCCCGCCCCGCGCGATCCGCCCCAGCCACCAGGGCAGCCGGCCCACGTTCTCGTACGGGCCGATGATCAGCCCCGCGCGCACGAGGAGTGTCCGGTCGGCGCCGAACGCGTCGACGGCCGCCAGCTCGCCGCCCCGCTTGGCCTCCGCGTACGGCACCTCGCCGGCGTCCGGCGAGCCCTCCACCAGCGGACCGTCCTCCGCCAGACCCGCCGCGGGCGGCCAGGCGTACACCGAACGGCTCGATATGTAGACATAGCGGTCCACGCGGTCCGCGAGCAGCCGGGCGGCGTCGCGGACCGCCGAGGGCGCCGCGGACCAGGTGTCCACGACCATGTCCCACGCGGGCTTTTCGTCGGAGGTGAGGGAGGCCAGTCCGTCCGGGGTCGTACGGTCGCCGAGCAGCGTCCGGGTCCCGGCCGGCGGCTCGTGCCGGCCACGGTGGAAGACCGTCACGTCCCAGCCTCGGGCGAGCGCGGCCTCGGCCACGGCACGCCCCACGAATTCGGTTCCGCCCAAGATCAGAAGTCTCATGCCACGACTGTGCACGGTCGGACCCGCCGGCACACAGGAGTTCCTCTACGGGAGAAACACGGAGGCGGTCTCCCGCACCGGAGAGCGGGATGCCACCATGTCCGCATCATGACGGACGCCCGCTCGCCGATACGCGCCCTGCGAGCCGCACTCTTCGCGGCGGTGTGCGTGGCCTTGTCGGCCATAGGGCATTCGTCCATGTCCGCGCATGATGTCCCCGCGGGATCGCTGTACGTGGCCTTCGCCGTCACCGGCGCGATGGCGTGGCTGGCGGGTGGCCGCCGACGCGGCGTGTACGCGATCTCCGGAGGTCTGGCCGCCGTGCAGACGGCGCTGCACCTGATCTTCTCCGCGGGCGGAGCGCACGCCGGGGGTGCGGTTCTCACGGCCCCGGTGGACCACGCGGCGACGGCACACACAGCCACGACGGACCACGCGGCCATGGCACACACCACCATCGGGACGGCCGGCGGCCACACCTCCCTCGGCATGGCCGCCGCCCACCTCCTCGCCGCGCTGATCTGCGGCCTCTGGCTGGCCAGGGGCGAGGCCGCGCTCTTCGCGCTCGCCCGGACCGTCGCGGCCCTCGCCTTCACCCCCCTCCGCCTGCTGCTCGGTGTCGTCCCCGTACCCGAACTCCCGCACGCGGTACGCCCGCTCGCGCCCACCCGCCGACTGCACGGCGTCGTCCTCGCGCACACCCTCTCCCGGCGCGGCCCGCCCCGGCTGTCCGTACCCCGCGCCACAGCCCTCGGAGCACACGTCTGACCCGGGGGCCGATTCCCCCTGTCGACACCGACTCCGAGGACAGTCATGACCATCGACGATCCCGCGCGCCCGGACACCGCCGAAGCGCCCCCCGCCGACGCCCCGGCACCCCCGCCCACGACCACCGGGACCTGGAGCGCGCTGCGCCCCCTCGTCCTGCGACTCCACTTCTACGCGGGCGTGCTCATCGCCCCCTTCCTCCTGATCGCCGCGACCAGCGGCCTGCTGTACGCGCTCTCCTTCCAGGCGGAGAAGGTCCTGTACGCGCACGAGCTGGAGGTCCCCGTCGGGGACCGGGCCCTGCCGCTCTCGCAACAGGTCCACGCGGCCACGAAGGTGAACCCGAACGGCACCGTCACCGCCGTCTGGCCCTCCTCCGAGCCGGGCGCCACCACCCGCGTCCTGATGGCCGACCCGGACGTCGCGGAGGGCACGTCGCTCGCCGTCTTCGTCGACCCGTACACCGCCGAGATACGGGGACAGCTGCCCAGCTACGGCAGTTCGGGCGCGCTGCCGCTGCGCACCTGGATCGACGAACTCCACCGTGATCTCCACCTCGGCGACCTCGGCCGCAATTACAGCGAGCTGGCCGCCAGCTGGCTGTGGGTGATCGCCCTCGGCGGCCTGATGCTCTGGATCGGCCGCCGCAGGAAGAGCCGTCGCGAGCTCCTCGTACCGGAGCGCGGCCCGAAGTCCCGCCGCCGCACCCTCTCCTGGCACGGCGCCGTCGGCCTGTGGGCGGTGACCGGACTCGTCCTGCTCTCCGCCACCGGTCTGACCTGGTCGCGGTACGCGGGGGAGAACATCGGCGCGGTCCAGGACCAGCTCGGGGGCGCCACCCCGACCGTCTCCGCCACGCTCGACGGCGCCGCGCCCGGCGGCTCCACCGGGCACGAGGGCCACGGCACCGGCCACCAGGCCCCGGCCACCGGAAGCCCGGACGTCGGCATCGACCGGGTCGTCGAGGCGGCCCGCGCGAAGGGAATCGAAGGCCGGACCTCCGTCGTCCTGCCCACCGAGGGCAAAGGCTATGTCGTCAAGGAGACCGACACCCAGTTCCCCGTCCACCTGGACTCGGTGGCGGTGAACCCGGCCGACGGCACCGTCATGGACGAACTCCGCTTCGCCGACTACCCGGTGCTCGCCCAGCTGACCCGTTTCGGCATCGACGCCCACACGGGTGTCTTCCTGGGCCTGTTCAACCAACTCGCCCTCGCGGCCCTCGCGCTCGCCCTCATCCTGCTGATCCTCTGGGGCTACCGGATGTGGTGGCTGCGCCGCCCCGGCCGGCCGGTCGCGCGCGGGGCCTGGCGAAGGATCCCGCCCACGATGCTGCTGCCGCTCCTCGCGGCGACGGCCCTCGTCGGCTGGTTCGTCCCCATGCTCGGCCTCAGTCTGGTGGCGTTCCTGGTGGTCGACCTCGCCCTCGGCCTGGCGGCCCGGGCGAGGTCCGGGGCGGCCTGATCAGGGCGTGTACTTGTAGCCGACCCGCCGCACGGTCTGGATCGTGCGGCGGTGCTCGGCGCCCAGTTTGCGGCGCAGCCGCGCCACATGGACGTCGACGGTGCGCCCGTCGCCGACATGCCCGTACCCCCACACCGTCGTGACCAACTGGTCACGGGTGTGGACCCGGTGGGGGTGGGCGACGAGGTGGGCGAGCAGCTCGAACTCGAGGTACGTGAGATCCATCGGCCGCCCGTCCACCACGGCGATCCGCCGCACGGTGTCGATGGACACCGGCCCCGCCTGCTCGGCCGCGGCCGGCTCCGGCGCCTGCTGGCCGGCGGGCAGCAGCACCAGGTACCCGACCATCGGCGGCCGCCCCGGCACCGTGGGCAGCACGTGCGGAGGCGCGGGCAGCAGCGTGGCACCGGGCGGCAGGAGGTCCGCCACCCGGGAGAGGTCGACGACCTCGTCCGGGTCGACGGCACGGAGCCGGTGACGGCCGGGACGGACGGCTGTGAGGGAAGCACTCTGGGTGTGGGCCATGAGAGGTCAGCTCTTTCGCGCGGAGAAACGGACGGAGAGGTCTCGTACGTCGTGCGCGTCGGCCGAAGGCCAGGGGCTTTAGAGGGCCGACGCGTTCCTCACGCGCCGACAGCACCGGTCGAAGTCGTGGTGCTGACGGGAAGGCCAGAACGGCTCGAGGTCGAGGCGACCCGTCGAGGTGTCGTTCTGTGTGATGGCCATATCCCTATTGAACCAGAAGGGAATCCCACCGACGACCCCCTCCCCGGCCAAAAGCCCTTCCCGGTACGGCGAAAGGGGCGCCCACCGATCACGGTGGGCGCCCCTCAGGCGTCGTGCGGGGGTGCGGATCAGACCTGGCCGGCCTTCTCCAGGGCCTCGCAGCAGGTGTCGACCAGCAGACGCGTCACCACGTAGGGGTCCACGTTCGCGTTCGGGCGACGGTCCTCGATGTAGCCCTTCTGGTCCTGCTCGACCTGCCACGGGATACGGACCGAGGCGCCGCGGTCCGAGACGCCGTAGGAGTACTCGTCCCACGGGGCGGTCTCGTGCAGGCCCGTCAGGCGGTCGTCGATGCCCGCGCCGTAGTTCTTGACGTGGTCGAGCGGCTTCGAGCCCTCGCCCAGGGACTCGCACGCGGTGATGATCGCGTCGTAACCCTCGCGCATCGCCTTCGTGGAGAAGTTGGTGTGCGCGCCCGCGCCGTTCCAGTCGCCCTTCACCGGCTTCGGGTCCAGCGTCGCCGAGACCTTGAAGTCCTCGGCCGTGCGGTAGAGCAGCCAGCGGGCCACCCACAGCTGGTCCGCGACCTCCAGCGGCGCCAGCGGGCCGACCTGGAACTCCCACTGACCGGGCATGACCTCGGCGTTGATGCCGGAGATGCCCAGGCCCGCCTTCAGGCAGTTCTCCAGGTGCGCCTCGACGACGTCACGGCCGAAGATCTCGTCGGCGCCGACACCGCAGTAGTAGCCGCCCTGCGGAGCCGGGAAGCCGCCGACCGGGAAGCCGAGCGGGCGCTCGCCGTCGAAGAAGGTGTACTCCTGCTCGATGCCGAAGATCGGCTCCTGCGCGGCGTACTTCGCGTAGACCTCGGCCAGCGCAGCGCGCGTGTTCGACTCGTGCGGCGTCATGTCCGTGTTCAGGACCTCGCACATCACCAGGATGTCGTCGCCGCCGCGGATCGGGTCCGGGCAGACGAAGACCGGCTTGAGGACACGGTCCGAGGCGTGGCCCTTGGCCTGGTTCGTGCTGGATCCGTCGAAGCCCCAGATCGGCAGCTCGGCGAGGGTGGCGCCCGCACCCGGCAGAATCTTCGTCTTCGAGCGAAGCTTCGCGGTCGGCTCGGTGCCGTCGATCCAGATGTACTCAGCCTTGAAGGTCACGGGCCTCATCCTTTTGCGTGCTGCTGCGGGAAGCGTGCTGCGGCTCGCGACGCTGCGAGAGCTGCGGTGTCTGTGTCTGCGCGCAGCTTGGCAACACCGGATTTCCCGTCCGTTGCCCGTTTGTGAACCCCGTGTTACTCAGCAATCCGGTGTTTCCCGCAGCCGCTGTGCGATCACCTGGGCGTTCAGCAGCGAACCGAGGCCGGCAGCGGTGACACGCCGCGCGACCTCGGCGTACGTCGTCCCGAGCGCTTCCGCCGTCCGCCCCAGGTGCCAGTCGCAGTCCGCGAGACGGCGCAGCAGATGACCCCGCCGGATCTGGTTCTCGGAGAGCCGGAAGCTCTTCAGATACAGCGTGCGCCCCTTGCGGTCGGCGATCAGCTCACCGATGTGCTGCTCCTCACCCGTCCGCCGGAACGGGGGGAGGAAGCGGTACAGATAGGAGGAATCCATCCGGTACACCCGCTCGAAGGCGTACGAGGTGCCCAGCAGGTCCCGCGCCATCAGGCCGTCGTGCGCCTCCGCCCAGGACCGCTCCTGCGCCCGGGCCGCCGCCCGCAGGTCCGCGAGGGTGCGGACCGAGCCGCCCTCGTCCCGGATGCGCGCCGTGAACTCCGGCACCGGAGCACCGTAGAAGGCGTACTGGTGCACCAGCTCCCCGTACAGGTCCTCGACCAGCGTGGGGTGCAGGACGCGGTAGTCCTCCGGGTGCGGGACGACGAACGCCGCCGCCAGGGAGTCGGCGACGTACAGCATGAGCCCGCACTGCCCCGGGTGGATCTCGAAGATCCGCAGCGCCTCCCCGAGCCCCGGCACACGCCACCCCGCGTACGCCGCCTCGGCGCGCGGCGACAGGCCCCGGCGTACCGCCTGCCGGGACCATTCGTCCCAGACGATGGACGGCCCGCCGAAGTGGAGCGCCAGATAACCCTCCAGGGCCAGATGGAGAGGGAGGAAGCGGAGCCTCTTCCCGCCGTGCCGCCGCTTGGCGAGACGGTGATGGCGGCGTACGGGAACGGCATGCGGCGCGTCGTCGCCGAGCCGGGTGCCGTACGCCGCCGACTCGCGCTCGTCGCCGGACCAGTCCGCGACGAGGCCGTGCGGGATGTACGAGGTGTACGTCGTACGGTCACCGAGGTCGACCGCGCCACCACCCCCGTACACCTCCCGGTGGAGCCGCAGCCCCTCCACCGGCTCGGGCCTGACCAGGGGAACCAGCCGGACGCCGCCCCAGACCTGGGCGGGCCGGACCTCCAGACCGGTCAGATCGATCCGGGTCACCGGGACGCCTCCTTCAGGAACAGCTCCACACGCCGGTCCAGATACGCCCGGAGCTCCGCGAGCCCGGTCCGCCCCTCGACGAACTGGGCGATCTCCACCAGCGCGGCCAGGTCCTCCGCGTCCCTGATCCCCGCGGTCGGCACGCTCGGCGCGAGCCGGCGCACGTCGAAGCCGTCGGCGTCGTATACGGGGTTCACATGGATCGCGCTCGTCCGCCGCTCCGGGTCGAGCCGGGTCCGCCAGACGCGCAGCACCTCGCCGGCGAGCCCCGGCGGCGCGTTGTCCCAGCCGTCCGAGACGATCACCAGCCGGTCGGGTGCCGGACCCTCCAGGGCGTCGAGGATCCTCGTCCCCAGCGGGGTCGGCCCCCACGGCCGCACGAGCAGCGGATCGTCGGCGCCCGAGGTCCAGTGCGCGGAGTACGCCCCCGGTGCCGCGAGCGCTTCGAGGAGGAAGTGGCAGCCCAGGGCGACCGCGAGCGGACGGCGTCGCTTCACGGCCGAACCGGAGGCCGAGTAACTGTCGTCGAGGACCGCCGCGACCCTGCCCCAGCTGCCGGCGTACGGCCCCGCCACCCGGCCCGCGGCCGCCCGCAGCGCGGCCGTCAGCTCGGCGCGGCGGGTCACCCGCTCCCCGAAGGGGAGGGAGAGGACGTAGAGCGCGAGCCGGGTCAGCGGCATGACGGTCAGATCGGTCGCCCGTGCCGTACGCAACCGCTCCAGGCGCGTCATCCGGGGCGCGATCCGCTCCAGGAAGACCTCCCGCGGTACGCCGTGCTTCGCCGCGAACCCCTCGGCGACGGTGAACGGCAGCTCGTACAGCGCGCCCTGCTCGTAGTGCGCGCGGCGGTGGGCGTCGAGGAGCGCGTGCTCGTAACGGACCCGGCGGCCGGGCGCGAAGAGGAAGTCGCCCGATTCGGCGTGGGGGAGGGGGAGATGGGCGTGACGAGCGGCGGTCTTCAGGCCGGCGCGGTACTTGACGGCGTCGTGCCCGAGGTCGGCGCGACCGGCGAGCCACTCGCGGACGATCGCGCGCGTGCGGCGGTTGTTGACCTTGGCGGCGCGCAGGGCGCGGAACAGCCGGTACACCCGCTGCGGAGGCAGCCGCGTGAGCCGCGCGGCGATCAGCCGCCCTTCCTGTTTCCCGGCCTCCTTGGGGGTGCGCAGAAGGTGCTCGACGATCAGGGCCGCGTTGTGGTCGTTGATGTCGAGGGCGAGCGCGGCGGCGTACACCGGGCGGTAGTTGACCCGGACGTACTCGTGGAGGAAGGCGAGGGACAGCCTCTGCTCACCGGCCGAGGAGCGGAACTCCCGCTGCCCGGTGGCGGTGACGGCCGCGTTGACGAAGAGCAGGACGTCCTCGGCGGCGATCAGGTCGGAGAACGTCTCCTGCATGGGCCCCCTCCCAGTGGCATGGGTGCCGGTCGGGGAATGGGGGCGCGAACAGCGAAAACGTTGCTTCAGAGGCAGGTCCCGGAAGTCGCACCGGAGTCCCGCGACCGGCGACCGAAAACGTAGCACCGGGGGAGGGGAGGAGGCCCACCGTTTTCCGATCGGCGTCCCCGGCAGGGCCGGTGCGCCGGTGCCCACCCTCACCCCGCTGTGGGCAGGCGCCTCGCTGGGCCGGTACCCACCCCCACGCCCGTGTGGGCAATCGTCCCGCAGGGCGGGACGGGTGGGCACACGGGACGGCGCCCTTGCCGGGCCCAGGCTCCCCGTGCCTGGGGTGCCCACGGGTGCGGCGCCGTCGTGGGGTTGTGCCCACCCGTTCCGCCCTGCGGAACGAATGCCCACAACCCCCGGGGTGAGGGTGGGCGCCGCCCCGCGGGACGGGGGCCGCAACCCTGAGGGTGGGGTGGGCGCCGCCCTGCGGGACGGGGGCCGCAACCCTGAGGGGAGGGCGGGCACCGCCCTGCGGGACGGGGGCCCCTGGGGGCGGCGGACCCGCAGCGCGCGTGGACCGGCAGACTAGGGGCATGACCACGCTCCTCCGCCGCCCGCCCCGTATCGGACTCCTCGGCACCGGCCCCTGGGCCGCCCGCACCCACGCCCCCGCGCTCGCCGCGCACGACGGCGTCGAGTTCGTCGGGGTGTGGGGCCGGCGGGCCGAGGCGGCGGCCGAACTCGCCGGCGCCCACGGCACGACGGCGTACGACGACGTGGACGCGCTGTTCGCGGCCTGCGACGCCGTCGCCTTCGCCCTGCCCCCGGACGTCCAGGCCCCCCTCGCCGTCCGCGCCGCGGCCGCCGGCTGCCATCTGCTGCTGGACAAGCCCGTGGCGACGACGCCCGGGGCGGCCCGCGAGGTGGCGGAGGCGGCCGAGAAGGCCGGCGTCGCGTCCGTGGTCTTCTGCACGCTCCGCTTCGCGGAGCCGACCGCGCGGTGGATCGACGAACAGGCGGCGGCGGGCGGCTGGTTCCTGGGCGAGGCGCACTGGCTCGGCTCGCTGTACGCCGCCGGTTCGACGAGCGCGTACGCCGACTCGCCGTGGCGCCGCGAGAAGGGCGGCCTCTGGGACGTGGGCCCGCACGTGCTCTCCGTGTACCTGCCGGTGCTCGGCGACGTCACCGAGGTGACGGCCGCACGGGGCCCGGCCGACACCCGGCACCTGGTCCTGCGGCACGCCTCGGGCGCGAGCAGCACGGCGACGCTGACCCTCTCCGCCCCGCCGGAGGCGGCGGAGGCCGCGCTCACGCTGTACGGCGAGCGCGGCCGGGCCGTGATGCCGGCGTGGGACGGGGCGTCGGGGGCGTTCGGCGGGGCGGTGGACGCCCTCGTCGAGTCGGCGCGGACGGGGGTGCCGCACGCGTGCGACGCCCGGTTCGGGGCGCGGCTCACGGAGATCCTGACCCGCGCGGAGGAGGCGGCGGGCCCGAGCGGGCCCACCGCCTGAGGGGCCGGCCGTGCGAGTCGAGTACGACGCGGAGGCGGACAACGCGTACATCTACCTCGTCGACACGATCGCCCCGGGCGAAGCCGTCCAGCAGGTGATCGCCGGGGACGACATGACGGCGGTGCTCGACCTCGACTCCGAGGGTCGGCTCCTGGGCATCGAACTGTTCGGTGCCGGGCGCCGTCTGCACCCCCGTCTCATGGAGATCGCCGAACACATCGGACGAACCGGGCAGGACGCTCCCCGAGACACCCCCTAACCCACCCGCTCGATCCTGGCGTCGCGGATCAGGAACTTGCCCGGCTCGCGGACCTGTTCGAAGGCCGCGTCGTTGAGCAGCACGCAGCTGCCGGAGGTGGACGTGACCTCGACGGTGGTCGACCTGGCGTTGTCGAGGTTGGTCACCTTGAGGCGCGTACCGAGCGGGAACTGGTTGCTCGACGCGGCCGGGGCCCCGCCCTCGCCGGAGAGCGTGACGGTGGAACCGGCGCAGACGACGTCCCCGGAACCGCCACCCCCGCCTGCGGAGGTGGCCGCCTCCGCACCGCCGTCGCCCGCGTCCGCCCCCGCATCCTCGCCCCCACACCCCGACGCCGCCTGCTTGCGCCGGATCTCGGCGATCACCGCCTCCCGGTTGTCGATCCGCGCCTGCGACAGCGCGTCCGGTTTCGCGCGCTGGTCCGCGATGAACCGCTCGTTGTTCGCGAGCGCCGTGGCCAGGCCGTCGCAGGCCACGGACGCCTGACTCGTACCGGTCAGCACCACCGCCGTTCCCCCGGCGAGCACGAGGGCTCCCGCCAGCAGCGCGATCTTCCTCTTCCGGCTGAGCGTTTTCCTGCGTGACACGTGAGGCTCCGTTCGTCTCCTGTCGGTTCCTGTGGCGTCAGATACGAGGAGCGCACCGGTTGTGCTCAACGCGCGCGTCAGCGCAGTACGGAACCCAGGGCCTTGCACAGCGCGTCGAGGGCCCCGCCGTACAGCCGCTCAGGTGGCGTCGCGTACCCCACCACCAGCCCGTCCACCCCGTGCTCTCCTACGCCTCCGACCGCGTCCGGATGCCGGTATCCGCTCAGCCCCTCCACCGCGACCCCATGCCGCTCCGCCGCCGTGAGGGCCGCGCCCTCCGTCCCCGGCGGGAGCTCCACCACGGCGTGCAGCCCGGCGGCGATCCCCGTCACCCGCACCTCCGGCACCCGCTCGGTGAGCACCCGCACCAGCCGGTCACGGCGCTCGCGATGGCGCCGGCGCATCCGCCGCACATGCCGGTCGTACGCGCCCGAGGCGAGGAAGGCGGCGAGGGTGAGCTGCTCGGTGGCGGAGGAGTACGGCTCGCGCGCGCCCTTCGCCGCCACCACACCGTCCACCAGCCCGCCCGGCAGCACCATCCAGCCGATCCGGAGAGCGGGGGAGAGGCTCTTGCTGACGGATCCGACGAGGACCACGCGCTCCGGGCCGAGGCCCTGGAGCGCGCCGACGGGCCGGCGGTCGTAGCGGAACTCCCCGTCGTAGTCGTCCTCCAGGACGAACCCGCCGGTCGTCCGCGCCCAGTCGACGGCGGCCGCGCGCCGCTCGTGGTGCAACGGTCCGCCCGTCGGGAACTGGTGCGCGGGCGTGAGCAGCACCGCGCACGGCCCCCGGCGGATGTCGCCGACGCGCGCCCCCTCCTCGTCGACGGCCACCGGCACGGTACGGACCCCGGCCTCCGCGAGCAGCCCCCGGTGGAAGGGGAGCCCGTACGCCTCCACCGCCCACGGCCCGGGCACGACCCGGGTGAGGAGCCGCAGCGCGTGGGCCGCGCCCGAACAGACCACGATCCGGTCCGGCCCCGTCCGCACCCCGCGCACCCGCGCCAGATACGCGGCGAGCTCCCGCCGCAGCTCCACGCGCCCCCGGGGATCGCCGATGCCGAAGGCGTCGTGCGGCGCGGCCGTCAGCGCCCGCCGCGCCGAGGCCAGCCAGGCCGTACGGGGAAAGGCAGCCGGGTCCGGCTTGCCCTGGACGAGGTCGTACGGGAGCGCTCGCACCGTGTCCCGTGGCGCGCCCTCGACCTCCGGCGCCGCGACCCGTTCGGCGACCCGGGTCCCCGATCCCTGACGGGAGGTCAGCCAGCCCTCGGCGACCAGCTCCGCGTACGCGTCGGCGACGGTGTTGCGGGCCACGCCCAGGTCGGCGGCGAGCGACCGGTAGGGCGGCAGCCGTGTCCCGGCAGCCAGCCGCCCGCTCCGTACCGCCTCGCGCAGGGCCCTGATCAGCACGGCCCGCCGACTGCCCGCGCCCGTCAGCTCCAGGTGCAGATCGACGCCGAGGACCTCGGCGACCCCGCTCCCCTCACTCACGCGGGCACCCGGGCCCGGTCCATGACGGCGGCCATGTCGCCCTCGGGCAGGGCGGGGTTACCGCCCGCCGCGTAGGCCAGGTCCTCCTGGCCGAGAGCTTCCCGGAGCCGGCGGAGGGGGAGGCGCGGGTCGCCGGTCGCGTCGCGCCGCGTCCCGCCGAGCCGTACGTACACGCGCATCAGGACCTCCTCCGGGGTGTCCGGGTGGTGCACGGCCAGGCACTGGTCCACCACGGGGTCCTCGTCCTGGGCGAGCAGACGCAGCAGCAGCGGTGCCGGGAGCGCCGGGTTGTCGGCGACCCCCTCCAGCGCCGATGAGTAATGCGCGACCATGTGTCAGTCCTCCATGTGGTCGGCGGCCATGATCTCCCGTACGCCGGCCAGGAACCGCCGCACGGTGTCCACCTCCCCCGCGTCGAACTGCCGCAGCAGCGCCACCGTCCCCTCGATCAGCGGCCCGAAGGACGCCCGGCCCAGGTCCTTGGCGCTCTCCTCGATCCGGAGCAGCACGCGGCGCCGGTCGCGGTCGTCCCGTACCCGGGCGAGGTGGCCGAGCCGTTCGAGGCGGTCGATGACGGCGGTCGTCCCGGCGGAGTTGAGGCCGAGCTGGGCGCCGAGCCATCCGGGGGTCGCGTCCGTTCCGGCGCGCTCGGCGTCGAGCAGGCAGAGCAGGGCCCGGACGTCCGTGGTGTGCATGCCGTTGCGGGTGGCGAACTCGCCCTGCCGCAGCCCGAATTCGACGGTGACCGCACGTAGCAGATGAAAAATCCGCACCTCCGACGACTCTGTCATTCCGTCGCCCTCCCTCCTATTATCTCGCTCAGCGAGATTATTGCCGAGCGAGAGGCCGTCCGCCATGCCCGTGTCCGCCGCCGTCTCCGGAACCTTCCTGGCCGCCTACGACGCGGTCCTCGCCCGCTGGCCCGCCGGCACCACCACCTCCGAGCGGGTCACAGCGCACGGCACGACCCATCTGATCAGCTACGGCCCCGAGGACGCCCCGCCCGTCCTTCTCCTGCCGGGCGGCGGCGCCACCGCCACCGGCTGGTACGCCACGGCCGCCACGCTGGGCCGGACCCACCGCGTCCATGCCGTCGACCTGATCGGGGAGCCGGGCCGCAGCGTCCCGGAGGACGGCAACCCCCTCCGTACGGCCGACGACCTCGCCTCCTGGCTCACCAGTCTCCTCGACGCCCTGGACCTCCGCTCCGCGCGTCTGGTGGGCCACTCCTACGGCGCCTGGATCGCCCTCCGGTACGCCCTGACCGCACCGGCCCGGGTCGACCGGCTCGTCCTCCTCGACCCCACGAACTGCTTCACCGGCTTCAGCCCGCGCTATCTGCTCCGGGCCCTGCCGATGCTGCTGCGCCCCACCCCGGCCCGGAACGCCGCGTTCCTGCGGTGGGAGACGGGCGGCGCGCGGCTCGACCCGGAGTGGCGGCACCTGGCCGCGCTGGCCGCCGACTTCCCCACCGTCCGCCCGGTCACCGGCCCGCGTCCGACGGCGGCGGAGCTGAACACCCTGCGACCGCCGACGCTCGTTCTCCTCGCCGAGCGCAGCCGCGCCCACGACATCGCCAGGGCGGCGGCCCGGGCACGGGCGGCCGTCCCCGGGGTGGAGACGGCCACGCTGTCCGGGGCCACGCACCACACCCTGCCGGTGGGGTCCCCTCCGGAGACGTACGACCGGATCGCGGGCTTCCTGGGGTCAGCGTGACAACGCGTCCCGTACGGCCTCGTCCGTCCGCGCCACCACGGCCGTACCGTCCTCCGCGGTGATGATCGGCCGCTGGATCAGCTTCGGATGCGCGGCGAGCGCCTCCACCCACCGCTCCCGGCTCGCCTCGTCCCGAGGCCACTCCTTCAGCCCCAGCTCCTTGGCGACGGCCTCCTGAGTCCGCGTGATGTCCCAGGGCTCCAGACCGAGCCGCTCCAGGACGTCCCTGATCTCGTCCGCGCTCGGTACGTCCTCCAGATAGCGTCGGACGGTGTACTCGGCCCCCTCGGCATCGAGCACACCGAGGGCGCTGCGGCACTTGGAACAGGCGGGATTGATCCAGATCTCCATGCGCCCCACGCTACCCCCTCCGGCCTGCTCCACCACCCCCCAAACACCCTCTGGCCAGGGGCGATTGTCAGTGGGGGCGCCTAAAATAGGGGGTGAAGGTGAGGGTCCCGGGGAGGGCCCGCACCCACCGTTCGTCAGGAGGACGCCCATGGCCGTCGCCATGATCCGGACCCCGTCCATCGAACCCTGGAAGCCCCTCCGGAAGCAGCCGCTCCCCGCGGGCCGCCCCCGCGAGTGGTACATCACCCACAACCGCCGCCTGAAGGCCATGCGCCTCGCGATCGCCCTGCTCGACGCGGGCGTTCACGACCCGGCGAAGGCCGGCAACGCGAAGATACGCATCACGGCCGAACTCCTCGGCATCCACCCGCCCTCGGAGACCACCTGCCGGATGGTCCGCGCCCTGATCCGCTACGGCCGCTGACCCCGAAGCCGAAGAACGGCCGGAGGCCCGGAGAGCACCTGCTCTCCGGGCCTCACCACGTCGGACACCGCCCTCACTCGCAGCCGACGCCGTCCCCGTCCCTGTCGAGGTGACGCCCGTAGCCCGGGTCGCCCCGGCGGATCGGATCGGCACCGGCGGCCCGCACGGCGGCGCAGTTCGCGTAGGAGACGACGGAACCGCTGCCGCCGGAATCATCCGAGTCGTCCTGCGTGGGCCTCGGAGCCGGGGTGGTGCGCTGGGGCTTCGGCGTCGGCTTGGGCTGAGGCGCCTGGCTCTGCGTCGGCGCCTGGGTAGGCGTCTTCGAGGGCTCCGGACGCAGGTCCGTACCCGTCCGGGCGGGGCAGTTCGTGCCCGGCGCCACAAGGTGGACGTTCGCGTCCGCGTACTCCGCCACGAGCCGGGTGCCGGCCGCCGGGCCCTGGAAGCAGACGATCCAGGCCGTGTGGTTCGCGGGCAGGCTGACGTCGTCGAAGGCGCTGTCCGCCCTCAACTCCCCGTCGACCAGGGCCTCCACGGTGGCCTCCGCCTCCGAGAACGCCTTGCCGACGACGTTCGGCATCACGAGATCCACGCTCGGCGAGGGGCTCGCGGAAGCGGAGGCAGACGCCGAAGCCGTCGCCGAGGCCGCCGCCTTCGGCTTGGCGTCGTCCTTCTTCTCGGCCGGCGAGTCGCCGAAGAACGGAAGCAGGAACCATATCCCCGAGACCACGGTGGCCACGATCTTCTGCGTCCGACTCCACGGACCCAGCCATGCCAGCGCGATACCGGCGGGCGGCAGCACGACCAGGGCCACGATGATCAGCGCCGGATGCTGCCACCATCGCCGCCGTACCGGCGGGGGAGCCTGGGGCCCGTAAGGGTTCGGGTACGGCTGAGCGGGCTGGTTCGGGTACACGGCGCTCCTGGCAGCAGGGCCGCTCGACGAGCGGCGATGAGATGCGGGGGAATCGTAGACTCCAGGTGAAGATCGCCGTACAGGTGTTGCACAGATCGTGACCCGGCGACGGAGAGCCCCGGGACACGCCGAGGCCCCGCCGCTCCGGAAGGAGCGACGGGGCCTCGGTTCGGTTCGGCAGGTCGATCCGGTCGACCGCGCGATCTAGAGGTCGAAGTAGAGCTCGAACTCGTGCGGGTGCGGGCGCAGCTGGATCGGGGCGATCTCGTGCGTGCGCTTGTAGTCGATCCAGGTCTCGATCAGGTCGGAGGTGAAGACACCGCCGGCCTGCAGGTACTCGTTGTCCGCCTCGAGGGCGTCGAGGACCGCCGGGAGGGAGGTCGGGACCTGCTGGACGTTCGCGTGCTCCTCGGGAGCCAGCTCGTAGAGGTCCTTGTCGATCGGCTCGGCCGGCTCGATCTTGTTCTTGATGCCGTCGAGGCCCGCGAGGAGCAGCGCCGAGAAGGCGAGGTACGGGTTCGAGGACGGGTCCGGGGCGCGGAACTCGACGCGCTTGGCCTTCGGGTTCGAGCCCGTGATCGGGATGCGCATGGCCGCGGAGCGGTTGCGCTGCGAGTAGACCATGTTGACCGGGGCCTCGAAGCCGGGGACCAGGCGGTGGTACGAGTTCACCGTCGGGTTGGTGAAGGCCAGCAGCGACGGGGCGTGCTTCAGGATGCCGCCGATGTAGTAGCGGGCGGTGTCCGACAGGCCCGCGTAGCCCTGCTCGTCGTAGAACAGCGGGTCGCCGTTCTGCCACAGCGACTGGTGGACGTGCATGCCCGAGCCGTTGTCGCCGAAGATCGGCTTCGGCATGAAGGTCGCGGTCTTGCCGTTGCGCCAGGCGACGTTCTTCACGATGTACTTGAAGAGCATCAGGTCGTCGGCCGCGGCGAGCAGCGTGTTGAACTTGTAGTTGATCTCGGCCTGGCCGGCGGTGCCGACCTCGTGGTGCTGGCGCTCGACCTGGAGGCCGACGTTCTCCAGCTCCAGGGAGATCTCCGCGCGCAGGTCGGCGAAGTGGTCGACCGGCGGGGCCGGGAAGTAGCCGCCCTTGTAGCGGACCTTGTAACCACGGTTGTCCTCGACCTTGCCGGTGTTCCAGGCGCCGGCCTCGGAGTCGATGTGGTAGAAGCCCTGGTTCGCCGAGGTCTCGAAGCGCACCGAGTCGAAGACGTAGAACTCGGCCTCGGGGCCGAAGTACGCGGTGTCGGCGATGCCGGTGGAGGCGAGGTACGCCTCGGCCTTCTTCGCGATGTTGCGCGGGTCACGGCTGTACTGCTCGCCCGTGATCGGGTCGTGGATGAAGAAGTTGATGTTCAGCGTCTTGTCGCGGCGGAACGGGTCCAGGCGGGCCGTCGACAGGTCGGCGCGCAGCGCCATGTCGGACTCGTGGATGGCCTGGAAGCCGCGGATCGACGAGCCGTCGAACGCGAGCTCCTCGGACGGGTCGAACGCCGTCGCCGGGATCGTGAAGTGCTGCATCACTCCCGGAAGGTCACAGAAACGGACGTCGACCATCTTGACGTCATTGTCCTTGATGAACTTCTTGGCCTCGTCGGCGTTCTGGAACATCCAACTCCTCCTACTCCCGGCCCGGGGAGGGGCGGGGTTGCAGCTCGGTCGTGCGGCCAGTGCGGTGGCACACGCTGGACCCGACCATAGGCAGACGGGATTTCTCAAGCATGACCCATTTGTTTCGCCCAAGTTAACCGGGGCGGGTGCGGTCGGCATCGCGAGGCCCCGCCTCCCGCCCGACCGCGACCCGGGCCGAAGTGATCAAAAACGGGCACAGTACCGTGGACGCGTGGACAACAGGCAAGCAATGGGATCGTGGCTCTCGGGACCGCGCGCGGCGGCCGAGGACGCAGGTGTGGACTTCGGTTACCGCGGGCAGCAGCTCGGACTTCCCGAGGAGGGACCCGGCTCGATCGCCCGCCCCGGGCGCAGGATCGGCGCTCTCGCCCTCGACTGGGCGCTGTGCATGCTGATCGCATACGGCCTGGTCACGGACGGCTACAGCCAGGCGACCGGCAACTGGGCCCTGGTCATCCTGCTCGTCCTGAGCGTGCTGACGGTCGGCACCGTCGGGTCCACCCCCGGCAAGAGGCTCTTCGGGCTCCGGGTCGTCTCGGTGAACGGCGGCCGGCTCGGCTTCCCCCGTGTGGCCCTCCGCAGCATCCTTGTCTGCCTCGCCGTCCCGGCCCTCATCTGGGACCGTGACGGCCGCGGCCTCCACGACCGCTTCTCCGGCGCCGTACAGGTCCGGATCTGAGACGCGTACGAAGACACGAGAAGGGGCGCCCCGGAACCGATCGGTTCCGGGGCGCCCCTTCTTCGTCGCTCTCGTCAGCGCATCTTTCCGCCGCGCGGCATCCGCATGCCCTTCGGCATCGGGCCCTTCGGCACCGGCATGTTGCTCATCAGGTCGCCCATGGCGCGAAGCCGGTCGTTGGTCGCCGTCACCTGCGGGCCGGAGAGCACCCGCGGAAGCTTCAGCATCTTCGTCCGGACCTGCTTCAGCGGCACCTGACCCTCGCCGTTGCCGACGATGATGTCGGTCACCGGGACGTCCACGACGATCCGGGCCATCTTCTTCTTCTCGGCCGCGAGCAGCGGCTTCAGCCGGTTCGGGTTGCCCTCGGCCACCAGCACGATGCCGGCCCTGCCGACCGCGCGGTGCACGACGTCCTGGCTCTTGTTCATCGCGATCGCCGGAGTCGTCGTCCAGCCGCGTCCGATGTTCTGCAGGACCGCGGCCGCCGCGCCGGGCTGCCCCTCCATCTGGCCGAAGGCCGCGCGCTCGGCACGCCGTCCGAAGACGATCGCCATCGCGAGCAGCGCCAGGATGAAGCCCAGGATGCCCAGATAGACCGGGTGCCCGATCAGGAAGCCGATCGCGAGGAGGACACCGAGTACGACGATGCCCACGCCCGCGACGACAAGCCCGACCTTCGGATCGGCCTTTCGGGTCATCTTGTACGTGAGGGCGATCTGCTTCAGTCGCCCTTGGGTCGCAGCGTCACCGCTGCCCGTGTTTGCCTTCCTCGCCATGTCCTGAAGTTTACGTGGCCCGGGAAGCGCGGCCTGCCACCGCCTCCAGCACGTGCTGAGCCTCGACCCGGTCCTTGGCCCGGCGACGGTCCTCCAGGACGGAGGTCCAGGCGTTGCGGCGGGCGGTCCGCTGGCCGCTGCCGAGCAGCAGGGACTCGACGACGCGCAGGGCGTCGGTGACGGACGGGATCGCGGTGGCGCGGACGTGGGTCGCGGCCTGCATGACGGGGTCCTCCCTCAAGCATGGATGAGATGAGGTGGGGGGTTACGGCATCGTGTGTGGCGGTGAGTGACACGAGGCTCACAGATTGGTGTTACCAGGGCGTGACCCGGCGGTCAAACACTGATGAAGCGTTGATACGGCCATCTGTACGGATCCGGAAACGCCGCCGCGGCCCGTACGACACCTTGACCTGGGGGTGCGTACGGACCGCGGCGAATCCGGCCATTACCGGCGGGTAACTGCTTGTGCGTGAATTCACACAGCCTGGGTGGCGTTGTCGACCGCACCGCGCTTCTCGATCGCCTGCTGGAACAGACGCCCCGCGCGATAGGAGGACCGCACCAGCGGGCCCGACATCACGCCGGAGAAGCCGATCTCGTCGGCCTCCTCCTTCAGCTCCACGAACTCCTGCGGCTTCACCCAGCGCTCCACGGGGTGGTGGCGCACCGACGGGCGCAGGTACTGCGTGATGGTGATCAGCTCGCAGCCGGCCTCGTGCAGCTGCCGCAGCGCCTCGCTGACCTCCTCACGGGTCTCGCCCATGCCGAGGATCAGGTTCGACTTCGTGACCAGACCGTAGTCACGGGCCTTCGTGATGACGTCCAGCGAACGCTCGTAGCGGAACCCGGGGCGGATGCGCTTGAAGATCCGCGGCACCGTCTCGACGTTGTGCGCGAAGACCTCGGGGCGGGAGGCGAAGACCTCGTCGAGGAGCTCCGGCACCGCGTTGAAGTCGGGAGCGAGCAGCTCCACCTTCGTACGGCCGTCCGCGCGGTTCGCGGTCTGCTCGTGGATCTGGCGCACGGTCTCCGCGTACAGCCAGGCGCCGCCGTCCTCCAGGTCGTCGCGCGCGACGCCGGTGATCGTGGCGTAGTTCAGGTCCATCGTGACGACCGACTCGCCCACGCGGCGCGGCTCGTCACGGTCCAGCGCCTCCGGCTTGCCCGTGTCGATCTGGCAGAAGTCGCAGCGCCGCGTGCACTGGTCACCCCCGATGAGGAAGGTGGCCTCGCGGTCCTCCCAGCACTCGAAGATGTTGGGGCAGCCCGCCTCCTGGCAGACCGTGTGCAGGCCCTCGCTCTTCACGAGACTCTGCATCTTCGTGTACTCGGGGCCCATCTTCGCCCGGGTCTTGATCCACTCGGGCTTGCGCTCGATGGGGGTCTGGGCGTTACGGACCTCCAGGCGCAGCATCTTGCGTCCGTCGGGTGCGACTGCGGACACGACCGGCTCCCTGTAGCTTCGATTCTTCGGCGCACACCAGGGTACGCCCGTCGTTCGTACGGTTTTACGTCTGGCCAACCTCTGGCCAGGACCCTGCATTCCTCAGGCCGAGGCGATCTCGGCCGGACGCTCCACCTCGCGCGGCTTCAGGTCCGCGTTCTCCAGGACCTCCCGCAGGTGCTTCTCGACCACCGGCAGGACCTCCTCGATCGTGACGTCCCGGCCGAGCTCGCTCGCCAGGGAGGCCACCCCCGCGTCCCGGATCCCGCACGGGATGATCCGGTCGAACCAGACGTTGTCCGGGTTCACGTTCAGGGCGAAGCCGTGCATCGTGACGCCCTTGGCGACGCGGATGCCGATCGCGGCCAGCTTGCGGTCCTCGCGGCGCTGGCCGGCGTTGGACGGGGCGTACTCCGGGCCGTTGAGCCGCGGGTCGAACTCGGGGTCGGTCAGCCGGGGGTCGAAGTCCAGCGACAGGCCGCCGAGCGCCGGGCGCTCCTCCACCGGGTCGCCGAGCACCCAGACACCGCTGCGGCCCTCGATGCGGGTGGTCTCCACGCCGAACTCGGCGGCCGTACGGATCAGCGCCTCTTCCAGGCGGCGGACGTGCGCGACGACGTCGACCGGGCGCGGGAGCTTGAGGATCGGGTAGCCGACGAGCTGACCCGGACCGTGCCACGTGATCTTTCCGCCGCGGTCCACGTCCACGACGGGCGTCCCGTCCAGGGGGCGCTCGCTCTCCTCGGTGCGCCTGCCCGCCGTGTACACGGGCGGGTGCTCCAGGAGCAGACACGTGTCGGTGATCTCGTCGGCGAACCGGGCGGCGTGCACCTCGCGCTGCTTGTCCCAGGCCACCTGGTACTCGACGGCGTCCTCACCGAAGCCCAGACGGACGAATCGCAGCTCACTCACGGCAGTGCCTCCTCCTGGGTGCCCGTGCCGGGTTCCGGGGATCGTCCCGGGGCCGGGTCGGCACCATGCGTCATTCGCGCCCATGCCACTGTACGGCGGCGCCGAGGACACCGGTCCGGCAGGTTCGGCAGGGGGCCGGGGTGAGGGCGGCCACGTCAGCAGCGGCGTCAATCCTCACACGATCGGATGAATGTGGGGCGAAGGAGGCGGTATGGGCGCTGAGGGCCGCTAAATTCGCGCCGTTCCATGAGGGTCCATACGGGCTTGCCCCCGGGCCCGGAAGGCAGGAGACCGCACAGCTGATGACGGAACGACCCCCGCAGCGCATCCCGAACCGCCAGCTCGCCGCGCTCATCGCCGAAGCCGGGTTCTCCAACGCGGGCCTGGCCAGAAGGGTGGACCAGCTCGGCCTTGAGCACGGACTCGACCTGCGGTACGACAAGACCTCCGTGACCCGCTGGCTGCGCGGTCAGCAGCCGCGGGGCACCACGCCCGCGCTGATCGCCGAGGTCTTCACCCGGCGCCTGGGCCGCCGCCTCTCCGCGCAGGACCTCGGCCTGGACGCCTGCGCCCCCGTCTACGCGGGCCTGGAGTTCGCGGCGACGCCCGAGGAGGCGGTCGACATCGTCAGCGGGCTGTGGCGCAAGGACTCCGGCAGCCATGTCGAGCTCCGCAAGATCGCCTTCACCCCCGCCGGTCTCGTGGTGCCGAGCCGGGACTGGCTGATCGGCCGGGCGGACGAGCGGGTGGCCCGCGGGGACACGGCGGCGCCGAACGGCCGCCTCGGCCCGGACGGCCGGCTCGCGAGCGACCCCCGCCTCGACCCGCGCCCCGGCACCGAGGGCCGTACGGCTCCGGACGCCGGACGGCTCGCCACCGACACGCGCCGCCCGGCCCAGGACCCCCGGGTCCCGCCGCAGGGCCGGCCCACCGTCCCCCGTCAGCGTGGCACCGACCGCAGCCCCGGACAGCGGGTCTCCAGCGGCGACATCGCCGCCCTCCGCTCGGTCGGCGAACTCTTCCGCACCCTCGACCACGCCTACGGCGGTGGCCACGCCCGCCAGGCCCTCGTCCGCTACCTGGAGCACGAGGCGGAGCCGATGCTGCGCGGCACGTACGGAGAGTCCGTCGGCCGTCGCCTCTTCGCCGCCGCCGCCGACCTGACGAGACTGGCCGGCTGGACCTCGTACGACATCGCCGCCCATGGCCTGGCCCAGCGGTACTTCGTCCAGGCGCTGCGGCTGGCGCAGGCCGCGGGGGACCGCGCCTACGGCTCGTACGTCCTGATCACCATGAGCCGGCAGGCGGTGTACCTCGGCCACGGGCGTGAGGCCGTCCAGCTGGCGCGGGTCGCCCAGCAGGGCGTCGGCTCGTCCGCGCCGCCCGTCGTCCAGGCGCTGCTGCACGCGGTGGAGGCGCGCGGGCACGGCGTGCTCGGGGAGGCGCGGGCCTGCGGCGCCTCGCTCGCCCGGGCCGAGCGGGCGCTCGAGGCCGCCCGGCCGGGCGACGACGTGCCGTACTGGGCGCGGCCCTTCGACGAGGCGCAGCTCGCCGACGAGTTCGGCCACTGCCACCGGGACCTCCAGCAGTACCGCCCGGCCGCGCAGCACGCCGAACGCTCCCTGCAGCTCCGCGCGCCCGGCTTCGCCCGCAGCCGCCTCTTCTGCCGCGTGGTCCTCGCCACCGCCCGCCTCGGCCTCGGCGAGCTCGACCAGGCGTGCGCCCTGGGCGCGGAGGCGGCCCAGCAGGCCTCCGAGATGCGCTCGGCCCGCGCCGTGGAGTACGTACGGGACTTCGAGCGCCGCCTGGAGCCGTACCGCGACGCGGCCGCCGTCCGCACCTACCGCGACCGCGTGGCGGCGATCGGCTGACCTGACCGGGCCCGACCGGGGCTGACCCGGCCTACGCCGCCACCTCCGCCGCCGTGCCCAGCGGGGCGCGGACGCCCAGATCCGTCAGGAGGGCGTGGGCCGCGCGTCGGCCCGAGACGAGGGCCCCCTGGACGGTGGAGGTGTCCCGGTGGTCGCCGCAGACGTACAGACCTGCGAGGAGGCGTACGGAACGGCGTGGGTCGTGGGGCGGCGGCATCGCGGGAACGGCGTCCGGAGTGTGGTGGAGCGCCAGCAGCTCCCACTCGTCCGTCGACGTGCCGTACAGGGTCGCGAGGTGCTTGCGGACCCGGCGCTCGGGGTCGTCCGGAAGAGCGCCCAGGACCGTCGAGGTGACCAGCACCCGCCCGTCGGGGGCGCGCGTCGGGTCCACGGCGCTCATGACCGCCGTGTGCGCGACCGGGCCGCCCGGGTCGGACTCCAGGAGCAGGACCGGGGCGGCGGCGGGCGCGGCCGGAGCGGTGTGGTGCAGCACCGTGACCGGGTGGAAGGCCGGGGTACGCAGCCCGGGCAGCAAAGCGGCGGCCGTGCGGGCGCCCGTCGCCAGGACTACCGAACGGCAGCGGACCACCCCGTGCTCCGCCGTCGTCACCCTGTCGATCGAGACCTCCGTGACCCGGACGCCCGTACGGACCGTGCCGGGCGGCAGCGTCGCGGCCATCAGGTCGGGCAGCGCGGCCGACCCGCCCTCCGGGACGCACAGCCGTCCCCGGGCGAACGCGCGCAGCGCCAGATCGGTCCAGCGGCTGGAGATGGTGAGGTCGGGGTCGGCGAGCAGCGCGGCGACCAGGGGCCGCAGGACACCCTGGACGGTACGGGCCGGCAGCCGGGCCGTCAGCGCCTCCCGGGCGACCCGCTCCGGACGCGTCAGCAACCGCTGGGCGGGCGTGGCCGCGAGTCGCGCCAGCGAGGCGCCGAGACGGGCCTGATCGAGCGAGGCGGCCGGATTTCGAGGGGCGCTCGCAAGGGCGCGCGCCACCGTGAAAGCGCCCCCTACGCCCCAGGGGGCGTGGGGGGACCCCCTCCCTACGCCCCAGGGGGAGTGAGCGGGCACCCTCCCTACGCCCCAGGGGGAGTGAGCGGGCATCCTCCCCGAGGACGCTCTGACCGACGACGTCCTCACCGACGACGTCCTCCCGGAGGCCCCCCGTCCCACGCCCCGGGCGGATCCCGCGCGCCACGGCGCCGGCGGGAACGGTTCGCCGATCCTGACGTACCGTCCGTCGTTGTGCACCAGCGCTCCCGGTGCGAACGGCCGCAGGACCACCCCACCCAGACCGGGAGTCCGGGCCAGTTCCGCGTACGAGGTGGTCAGCAGTGGCCCGACCCGGTCGAGCCGGAAGCCGTCGATCTCGTCGGTGGCCATCCGGCCGCCGACCCGCGGCCCGGCCTCCAGGACGGTGACAGCGATTCCGGCGCTGGTCAGCCGGTGGGCGACCGCGAGCCCCGCGATCCCGGCTCCCACGACGACGACGTCCGTGACGGCGTCCGAATGACGTGCGGTACTGAGCACGTGCCCCTCCCCAGGTCGGCGCGGCTGGTGGGAGGCCTATGCCCCCAACCGGCCCCAGGAATGCCCCGGTTCGCATCAAGAGCCTGCAAGCCTAGGCAGCGCTTCGACGGGCGCCAGCCGCGCGCGGTGGGGTGCACGAAGCACGGGGTCGCACGCCCCGTGCCCCCCGGCTGTGCCCTCGCCCGTGCCCGTGCTCGTGTTCTCGCCCGTGCCCCGCCCTGCCTCAGGCGGCCGCGCGGATCGACTCGTCGATCGTGGGGAACGCGAACCGGAACCCGGACTCCAACAAGCGGCCCGGCAGCACCCGCTGACTGCCCAGCACATCCTGCGCGAAGTCGCCGAGCACGAGCCGGAGCGCCGGCGCGGGGACGGCGCAGACCGTGGGGCGGCGCAGGACGCGGCCCATCGACGCCGTCACCTCGCGGTTGGTGACCGGGTCCGGGGCGGTCAGGTTCACCGGGCCCGAGAGGGAGTCGGTGTCGATCAGATGCCGCAGGGCGGCCACCTCGTCGTGCAGCGAGATGAAGCTCCAGAACTGGCGGCCGTCGCCCATCCGGCCGCCCACCCCGGCGCGGAAGACCGGGAAGAGCCGGCCCCACGCGCCGCCCTCGCGGGCCACCACCAGGCCCGTGCGGGCGTACGCGACCCGGATGCCGGCCTCCTCGGCGGGGGCCGCCGCGGCCTCCCACTCCACGCACACCGAGGGCAGGAACCCCTCGCCCGCGGGCGCGCTCTCGTCCACCGCCCGGCTGCCGGTGTCGCCGTAGTAGCCCAGCGCCGTGCCGCACACGAGTACCTTCGGCGGGTCCGCGAGCGAGGCGAGGGCCTGGGAGATCGCCGTCGTACCGAGCACGCGGCTGTCGCGGATCTCCTTCTTGTACGCCTCGTTCCAGCGGCGCTCACCGACCCCGGCGCCCGCGAGATGGACGACCGCCTCCACGCCGACGAGCCCGGCCGCGTCCACGTACAGCCGGGCCGGGTCCCACTCGACCTCGTCCGCGGCCCGGGCGGGCCGCCGCACCAGACGCGACACCTGATGGCCGTCGGCGCGCAGGGAACGCACCAGGGCGGAGCCGATGAGTCCGGAGGCGCCGGTGACCGCGATTCGGGAGGGTTGCATGGGGTCATCCTGCCCTCCTCGGGGCGGGCGTGGCAGAGTGTCTGACATGATCGCGCCGGAGACGCACATACGACGGGCCCTCGCCGCCGACGAGGAGGCCCTCGGGGAGCTGGATCGCGCCACCTGGTCGCCGCTGCACGCCGTGCAGCCCGCCCCGGAGCCTCCGTACGCCCCGTTCTTCGACGAGCGGCACCGTCCTGAGGACTATCTGGTCGCCGAGGTGGGGGAGGCCGTCGTCGGCTATCTGCGGCTCGTGACGCCCACGCCGCTCGCGTGCAACGCGCACGTCCGCCAGATCCAGGGCCTCGCCGTCGCGGAGAGCGCCCGGGGCCGGGGCGTGGCCCGTGCGCTGCTGCGGGCCGCCATGGCGGAGACCCGACGGCAGGGCGGCAACCGGATCACCCTGCGCGTCCTCGGCCACAACAAGCCGGCGCGAGCCCTCTACGAGTCCGAGGGCTTCGTGGTCGAGGGCGTCCTGCCCGGCGAGTTCTTCCTGGGCGGGACGTACGTCGACGACATCCTGATGGGCCGCCCGATCCCGGCCTAGCGGCCAGGTCCCCCTGGCGGGGTCCGGTTCCTGGCCTAGCGGCCAGGTCCCCCTGGCGGGGTCCGGTCCCGGCCTAGCGGTCCGGTGCCGGGGATCGTCCCTCGGCAGCCGCGTCCCGGCAGCCACGCCCGAGCAGTCACGTCCCGGCGGTGCCTCCCGGCGGCCAGCCACGTGCCCGCGGTCGCCTCCCAGCAGCCAGGTTCCGGTGGCCCCGTCCCGGCGGCCTCGTCCCAGCGGCCCCGGCCTGGCGGTGGCGTCTCGGCGGTCGCCTCCCGGCGGTCACGTCCGGTGGTGCCTCCCGGCGGTCACCCCTACCTACCAGCCACGTGGCCCGCGGTCGCCTCCCAGCAGCCAGGTTCCGGTGGCCCCGTCCCGGCGGTCACCTCCCGACGGCACCTGCCCGGCAGTCGCCTCCCTGGCGGGCGCCTCCCGGCAGCCGCGTCCTGCCGGTCACGGGCCAGCGGCCGTGTCCCGGCGGCCACGGCCCCGCAGCCAGGTTCCGATGGCCAGGTCCCGGCAGTCGCCTCCCGGAGGCCCCTTCCCAGCGACCCTCGCCCGGCGGTCGCCTCCTGGCGGCCTCGTCCCAGCGGCCCTGGCCCGGCGGTCGCCTCCCGGCGGCACCTGCCCGGCAGTCGCCTCCCTGGCGGGCGCCTCCCGGCAGCCGCGTCCTGCCGGTCGGGCCAGCGGCCGTGTACCGGCGGCCACGGCCAGCAGTCACCTCTCGGCGGCCACGGCCAGCAGTCACCTCCCGGCGGCCACGGCCCCGCAGCCGCGGCTCAGCAAGCCGCGGCCCGGCGGCCACGCCACCGGCGTTCATTGCCCCGGTGTCAGCGGGGCCATTCCGCCCATCAGTTCGCGGAGGCAGCGCACCGCGAGTTCGGCCGGGGCGCCCTTGCCGCGGACCGGTGCGTCCGTCTCCGACCATGCCTCCAGGGCCACCCTGATCGCGTCGGTGGCCGCCGCCGCCGCGAGTCGTACCTCCAGCGGGTCGGCGTCCGGGCCCGCCAGCTGGGCCACCACGGCGAGGAGCTTCTCCTCCGACTCCTGGTTGACCCGGTACCAGACCGCGCGCAGCGCCGGGTCCTCGGCGGCCGCCCGCAACAGCCCGCGCGTCCACCGCAGCCCCTCGGCCGCCTCCTCGTCGGCCGCCGCGAGCGCCTCCGCGATCGAACGCTCCAGCGCGGCCGGCACGGTCGAACCCGGCTCGGCCGCCGCGAGCGACTCCCGCCAGCGGTCGGCGCCGCCCGCGAGGAGCGGGGCGACGGCGTCCTGCTTGGAGCGGAAGTAGCGGTAGAAGGTCCGCAGGGCCACCCCGGCGCGCAGGGCGATGTCCTCGGCCGTCGTGTCGTCCGGGCCGCGCTCGGTGAAGAGCTCGGCGGCCGCCCGGGCGATGTCGAGCTGGGTGGCGGCCTTGCGGCGCTCCGTCAGGGAGGGGGGCTTGGTGCTCACCGTACGAAGAGTACGCCCGGCCCTGCCTACCCTGCATTTCGTGCACTCATGGCAAAACGTGCCACTCAGGCGTACGGTGGCCGTGCATCGAGAGGCTCCCCCCGAAGAGCCCCGTCATCGAGAGGTCGGACAGGACATGAACCGCTACGAAGGACGCCGCGCCCTGATCACCGGTGGCGGCTCCGGCATCGGCCAGGCCACCGTGCTCCGCATACTCGCCGAGGGCGGCGACGTCGTCGCCGCGGACATCAGCGAGGACGGCCTGAAGGACACCGTCGCCAAGGCGGGCAGAGACGCGGACCGCCTGACGACCGTCGTCGTGAACGTCGCCGACGAGGCATCCGTACGCGCGGGCGTCGCCGCCGCCGTCGAGGCGCTGGGCGGCCTGGACGTCCTGGTCAACGCCGCCGGCATCCTGCGCTCCTCGCACACCCACGAGACGAGCCTCGACTCCTTCGAGCAGGTCCTCCGGGTCAACCTGACCGGCACCTTCCTGGTGATCCGCGAGGCGATCCCCGCCCTCCTGGAGGGCAACGGCTCCGCCGTCGTCAACTTCTCGTCGACCTCGGCGATGTTCGCCCACCCGTACATGGCGGCCTACGCCGCGAGCAAGGGCGGCATCCAGTCCATGACCCACGCGCTCGCCGCCGAGTACGCCAAGCAGGGCATCCGCTTCACGGCCGTCCAGCCCGGCTCCATCTCCTCCGGCATGACCGACGGCACCGGCGCGAGCCGGCAGTCCGTCGGCCCCGGTCTGCCCGAGGACGCCGACTTCGGCCTCTTCGCGAAGCTCGCCCCCGCCCTCGGACAGGGCTTCGCCGGACCGGAGACCGTCGCCGGTGTCGTGGCCATGCTGGCGAGCGAGGACGGGACGTTCATCACCGGCACCGAGGTCCGCATCGACGGCGGCACGCACTTCTGACGACCGCCGCGGTCTTCCGGCGACGGCCGCAACCCCTACGTCCCGAAGCGTTCCCAGAGCTGCGGGAACCGCGCCGCGAGCACCTTCTCGTCCTCCAGGTCGAACGGGGATCCCTCCGGCTCCGCCGGCTGCGGAGGGATCCCCAGATCCGGTGCCTCGGCGCCGGTGAGCTGTTCGTACGCCTCGTCCGCCGCGAACCCGAGCTCCTCGCCGTCCCCGTCGATCTCCTCGTCGAAGTCGTCGAGAAGCTCGGCCAGCGCGTCGGGGTCGTGGACCGCGCCCTCGAAGACCTCCCGGCCCTGCCCGATCAGCCAGCAGCGGAAGTAGTCGAAGACGTCGTCGCTCGCCCCGTCGAGCAGGACGGCCGCGGCGCCCCACACATCCCAGCGGTAGGCGCGGTTGTAGCGGGCCTCGAAATGGCGGGCGAAGTCGAGAACGGACTCGGGGTCGAGCTGCAGCAGCCGCTCGACGAGCAGGTCGGCGTGTTCCTCGGGGTCGCCCTCGGCGGCCTCGCGGGTGGAGTCGATGATCTCCCAGAACTCCGTCTCGTCCATCACGGGTCAAGCATCGTGCTTGGGGGCGGGCGACGCACCCGGAAACCGCCAAAATGAATCCGGACAGGAGATGTCGTATTTTCCTGTCACTGTCGTTCCATGACGACGGAGACGAAGCCGCTGAGCGGCAGGATCGCACTGGTCGCGGGCGCCACGCGAGGCGCCGGACGGGCCATCGCCGTGCAACTGGGCGCGGCGGGAGCCACCGTGTACGTGACGGGGCGCACCACCCGGGAGAGGACCAGCGAGGTCGGCCGCGCGAGCGAGACCATCGAGGAGACGGCCGAGCTCGTGACGGCGGCCGGCGGCGAGGGCATCGCGGTGGTGGCGGACCATCTGCGGGTCGAGCAGGTACGGGCGGTGGTCGCCCGGATCGACGCCGAGCAGGGCCGCCTCGACATCCTGGTCAACGACATCTGGGGCGGGGAACACCTCCTCGTCCCCGCGTTCGGGAAGAAGATCTGGGAGACCGACCTCGACAGCGGGCTGCGGATGCTGGAGCTGGGCGTGAAGACCCACGCCATCACCAGCGCGGTGGCGCTCCCGCTGCTGGTCCGCCACCCGGGCGGGCTGGTCGTCGAGGTGACGGACGGCACGGCCGAGTACAACACCCGCTTCCGCGAGAACTTCTTCTACGACCTCACCAAGAACGCGCCGATCCGGATGGCGTTCGCCCTCGCGCACGACCTGAAGGACGTGGACGGCACCGCGGTGGCCGTCACCCCGGGCTGGCTGCGCTCCGAACAGATGCTGGACCACTTCGGCGTGAGCGAGGCGAACTGGCGCGACGCCACCGAGAAGCTCCCCGACTTCGCGGTCGCCGAGTCCCCGGTCTACGTCGGCCGCGCCGTCGCCGCCCTGGCGGCCGACCCGGAGCGGGCCCGCTGGAACGGCCGGTCGCTCTCCAGCGGACAGCTCGCCAAGGAGTACGGCTTCACGGACGCGGACGGCTCACAGCCGGACGCCTGGGGCTTCATCATCGCCAAGGAGACGGACGAGAACGTGTCGGTCGACGACTACCGGTAGGCGTGTCACCGGGGCGCGCGTCGGGTCTGCGTCGCCCGGAAGCGGGCGGGGGAGATCCCGTACCGGCCGACGAACGCCTGACGCAGCGTCTCGGCGGTGCCGAACCCGCAGCGGGCGGCGACGCTCGCCACGGGCAGCTCGGTCGACGCGAGGAGCTGCGCTGCCGCCTCCGTGCGGGCGCGCCGGACGTACCGGCCCGGCGGCTCCCCGAGGTGCTCCGTGAACAGCCGTGAGAGGTGACGCGGGGTCACGCCCGCGCGGGCGGCCAGGGCCGCCGGGCCCAGATCCTGGTCCGGGTGGGCGGCGATGTGCTCGACGAGCGCGCGGACCAGGTCGTCGCGGGGCGGCGGGGCGGCCGTGAACAGGCTCATCTGCGCCTGTGTCCCGGGCCGTTGAAGATAGACGACCAGATGGCGGGCGACCTCGCGGGCCAGCTCCTGGCCGTGGTCCTCCTCGATGAAGGCGAGGGTGAGGTCCATCGCGCTGGTGACGCCCGCCGACGTGTACACGTTCCCGTCGCGGATGTAGATCGGGGCGGCGTCCACCTCGATCTCCGGATGGCGGGCGGCGAGCCGCGGCGCGAACTGCCAGTGCGTCGTGGCGCGACGGCCGTCGAGGAGCCCGGCGGCGGCCAGCACGCCCGCCCCGGTGCACACCGAGGCCACCCGCCGGCTCTCCTTGGCCAGCCGCCGGACGTGCCCCACGAGCCGTCGGTCGTCGGCGGCCCGCTGGACCCCGACACCGCCCGACACGATCAGCGTGTCGATCGGGCCGACGAGCCGTTCGAGAGAGTGCTGGCTCTGCAGGGAGAGCCCCGAGCCGCAGACGATCGGACCGCCGCCCGGGCCGACCACGCTCACCCGGTACGGCACCGCGGGCTCCCCGAGGCCGTTGGCCATCGCCAGACTCGTGGTGACCCCCGCGATGTCCAGCAACTCGGCCGATTCGTAGCCGACCACCACCATGAGCCGCTCCGCCATGCGGTGACCCTATGCCGGAAGGACGGGTACCCCAAGGCCCCGGACAGGGGCCCGGCTTCCGCACGCCAGCGGCGGTGGCAGGGCCGCAGAGTGACGAGTGAACCGCCCGCCCGCTGCTCACGACACCCTTCACGACACTCCTCGGGAGACGCCATGACGATCGGCTCCACGCGCGACGGCCGGGACGACGGGACGCGTACGACGTCTTCGCGGACCGGCGCGGCCCGTCTGATGCGCGCACTCGCCCACCGGTGGCCCACCCTGCTGGCGCTCGCCCTGGCGGTCGTCACCTTCGCCGACGGCCTACCCGACCGCGCGTTCCTCGCCGGGCTCCTCGTCGTCATGCCGCTCTGCTACCTCCTCTTCGGAGCGCTGCGCGGCGAACTGCGCCCCCCGCGCGTCCTCGCCCTCCAGCTCGCCGGCCTCCTCGGCTTCGCGACCGTGGCCCTGGCCGCACTCGCCGTCGACGAGACCCTCGGACTCCGGGTCCTGGCCGCCGGCTGGCTGGCGCACGCGGTCTGGGACGCCGTCCACCACCGGACCGGGAAGGTCGTCCCCCGGCCCTGGTCGGAGTGGTGCTGCGTCGTCGACGCCTGCGGCGCGGTGGCGATGGCCGTCCTGGCCTAGGGGGTGTCTTGTCGATCAGGCCGGGCTCGCGTGCCCTGGCACCGCGTCTCGCCGCGTTGTCGTCGGTCGCCAACTCCCCCGTAGCCCTTCGGGC
>NZ_JBIAPJ010000014.1:0-152198 GCF_042888285.1 Streptomyces sp. NPDC003035
GACACCGGAAAAGGTCACCCGTTCCCACCCCGAACACCCAACCGCCCCACCAAGACCTACGCTCACCCCCACACACCAGAACGCAGTAATACACAGAAAAGAACGAGCAGTTGAATACCCCACGGGGCCCGTCGACGGCTTCGCCCGGCCCCTCGGGGACGGCACCTGGCTCACGTACGACGAGGAGAGCGACACGCTCAGCCGGTGGAGGACTGCTCCTCCGACTCCAGCAGCGTCTTGAGCCCGGCCAGGCGCTCGCGCCAGAAGTCCTTGTAGGCCGCGACGGCGTCCGCGTCCGGGAGCTTGGTGTGGCCGAGCCCGATCCGGGTCTTCGCGTCGCCCCGCGGCGTCAGATAGACCTCGATCCGGCTCGTCCCGCCGTCCCAGTCCGCCGTCACCGAGGTGCCCGGCCGGTGGGTGCGCACCTCCAGTTCGCCCTCCGGGAGCCAGCGGCGACGCAGTTCCTCGTCGGCGAAGGCGGCCGTGCAGCGGGCGGCCGGGGCGTTGACCGTCTTGCTCGCGCTCACCTGCCAGTCGCCGGTGGAGGACTGCCCGACGGCGCGCATCCCGCGCTCCTGCTCGTACCCGACGGTGATCGACTGGGCGTGCCAGCCGCTCACCCCCTCGGCCTCCACCAGGTGGCGGGCGATCTCGGTGTGCCCGCGCTCCGTCGCGCCCCAGGCGTCGAGCAGGGCGAACCAGTCGGCCCAGCCCTTGCCGGTCGCGGCGGCGAGGGCCGTGTCGGAGAGCTTCTCGGTGATCTTCCTGCCTGCGGGGCTCACGGTTCGACGTTAGCGTGAACCGTGGTGAGGTGCCTCGGACGGTTCTTCGAGAAAGATGCCGCAGCACCGATGAGTTCCGCCCGGCCCCGCCGTCTTACCTCCTGAATGCGCACACGACACGGACGAACCACAGGGGAGAGTGACCACCATGACGCAGATGATCTTCGTGAACCTGCCCGTGAAGGACCTGGAGACCTCGAAGGCCTTCTGGGGCAAGCTCGGCTACTCCTTCAACCCGCAGTTCAGCGACGAGACCGCCGCTTGCCTGGTCATCAGCGACACGATCTTCGCGATGCTGCTGACCGAGGCGAAGTTCAAGGAGTTCACCAAGCCGGGCAAGGAGATCGCCGACGCGACGAAGACGACCGAGGTGCTGATCGCGCTGAGCGCCGACAGCCGCGAGAAGGTCGACGAGCTGGCGGACGGGGCCCTCGCCGCCGGTGGTTCGGCGGCGAAGGAGCCCCTGGACTACGGCACCATGTACGGCCGCTCCTTCACCGACCCGGACGGCCACCACTGGGAGGTCATGTGGATGGACCCGGCGGCCGTCCAGGGCTGAGCCCCGCGGAGGGTCAGGCGGAGACGCCGCCGTCGATCACCAGGTCGGTGCCGACGACCGAGCCGGCGTCCTCCGAGGCCAGGTACAGTACCGCCGCCGCCACCTCGGAGGCCGCCGAGATACGGCCGAGCGGCGACTGTCCCTTCATCCGTACCTCTCGCTCGGCCTCGGTCTCGCCGGGCAGCAGCGACATCGTGGACTCCGAGGCGCCCGGGCTGACCGCGTTGATCCGGACGCCGTCGGCGATGTGGTCGCGGGCGGCGGCGCGGGTGAGCGCGGACACGGCCGCCTTGGAGACCTGGTAGCCGAAGACGCCCGGGATGCGGACGTGCGGGCCGAGGTTGGACGAGATGTTGACGATCGAGCCGCCGCCGTGGGCGCGCATGTGGGCGATCTCGGCCTGGAGCGAGTGCAGGACGCCGGTGACGTTGGTGTCGAGCAGCGCCTGCCAGTCCTCCAGCGGGAAGTCGGCGGCGGAGGCCCCGCCTCGGAAGATCCCGGCGTTGTTCACGGCGACGTCGAGGGCGCCGAAGATCTCGACCGTCCGGCGGACGAGGTGACGGACGTCCTCGGCCCGGGCCACATCGGCGGTGACGGCGGCCGCGGTGCCGCCCGCGGCCTCGATCAGGGACACCGTCTCGTCGAGGGTGGCCGCGCTGCGGCCGGAGACGACGACCTTCGCGCCCTCGGCGGCGAAGGCGAGGGCGATGGCCCGGCCGAGCCCGGTGCCGGCGCCGGTGACGAGGACGGTCTTGTGCGTGAAGCGTGCGGACATGGTGATGACAACTCCTGGTGAGAGAAACGAACGTCGTTACGCGGTACGAGTGGTCGGTGCGGTGGTCAGGGCGGCCAGGACGGCCAGGGCGGCGAAGCCGACGGCCGTCGCGGCGAGCGAGGAGGCGTCGCTCCCGATGGTGAGCAGCACGGCGAAGAGGACGGTCGGGCCGAGTTCCATGGCCGTGTTGAGAACGCCGCCCGCGAGCCCCGCGCGATGTGGCGGTACGCCGTCGGTGGCCAGGACCGCGGCCCCCGCGAAGGAGGCGGCGGCGCCGGCCGGGAGCAGGAGCAGGCCGGGCAGCAGGCCGGAGGCGTACGGGACGGCGGGGTCGAGCCCCGTCGCGGCGAGGAGCGCCAGCCCGCAGGCCCCCGTCGCGAGGCCGGCGGCGGTGACCCGCCCGGGGCCGTACCGCCCGATCAGCGGGCCCGTGAGCCGTCCCGCGGTGAGCAGGGCGGCGGCGAAGGGGACGAAGGCGGCCGAGGTGAGCAGCGCCGAGTAGCCGCGCTCCTGCTGGAGACCGAGCGAGAGCAGGACGAAGACGGTGGCCGTGCCCGCCGCGGTGAGCGCGATCGCGGCGAGGCCGATGCCGCGGCGGCGGTCGCGCAGGAAGCCGGGCGGCAGCAGCGGGTCCCCGGCCCGCCGCTCGACGGCCGCGAAGGCGGCGAGGAGAACCAGTCCGCCCAGCAGCGGGAGCAGGACGGCCGCCGAGCTCCAGGGATGGGCGTCGGTGCGGACGAGTCCGTAACTGCCCAGCGTGATACCGGCGGTGGCGAGCAGCGCGCCCGGCAGGTCGAGGGTGCGGCCGGGCCCCGGCGGGGTGCGGGGGAGGAGGCGCGGCCCGAGGGCGAGGGCGAGGACGGTCACGACGACCGGCACCGCGAAGGCCCAGCGCCAGTCGGTCAGGGCGGAGACGACGCCGGAGAGCAGATTGCCCGCGGTGGCGCCGAGGACGGAGAGGCCGCCCCAGGTCGCCATCGCCCGTCCGTACGCGGCGGGTTCGGGGAACAGGGTCCGCAGCACCGCCATGGCGGCGGGCGCGACGAGGGCCGCGCCGACGCCCTGCGCGAACCGGGCGGTGAGGAGCGCCTCGTACCCGGGGGCGAGCGGGGCCAGGGCGGACGCGGCCCCGAAGGCGAGGAGTCCGGCGGTGAGGACGCGCCGGCCGCCGTACCGGTCGGTGAGCCGACCGCCGAAGAGCAGGAGCCCGGCGAAGGTCAGCCCGTAGGCGGCGCTGAGCAGGATCAACTGGGCGCGGTCAAGCGCTAGTTCGGAGCCGATGCGGGGCAGGGGCACGGCGATCGACGCGAGCGTGAAGATGAGCGTGACCTGTACGGCCCCGAGCAGCGCGAAGCCCTGGCGGGCGGCGGACCGGGTGAGGGGGTACCCCTCACGGGGTGGGGTCTCGTCGGCCGCGTCGACCGACCGCCCGTCGGCCTCGCGCCGAGCGCGAGGCGCCCCGGCGGGGTGCGCCCCGGCCCCGGACCCGGTTCCGCGCTCGGGCCCGTGGCGGGGCGCCGGCCCAGGCCCAGGCCCAGGCCCGAGTCCGGCCTCCGCCCCGGCGGGCCTGCCGTCCGTGGCCCGGGCCATGCCCGTCCCTGCCTCTGGTGTCGACTTCGGCATCGCGGCCGCCCCCACTTTCTTGACCGTACGTTCCAATATGAAGGCCCAAGAAAAGGGCGCCGTGTGGCGCCCTTCGCGAAGGGTCTCGATCCAGCTCTCAGTCCAGCAGCGACAGCGCCTGTTCCGCCGCGTCGCGGACCCTCGCGGGGTCGCTCGACGCCTTGCCGACCAGGCGGATGCCCTGCATCAGAACGAGCAGCATCCGGGCCAGTGCCTGCGGATCGCGGTCCCCGGGCAGCTCCCCCTGGGCGCGGGCCCGGGCGAGGGAGGCGTGCAGCAGGGTCTCGATCTGCTCCCAGCTCAACTCCACCCGCCGCGCCACCGCCCCGTCGTGCGGCCCCAGTTCGGCCGCCGAGTTGGTGATGAAACAGCCGGTCAGGCGGACCTCGTCCGTCCCCGCCTCCTCGGCGAAGCGGCGGACCAGGGCCCGGACGGGCGGCAGCGCCGGTCCGGGTGCGGACAGCTCCTCCAGCATCAGCGGGTCACGCGTGCGGAGGTAGCAGTCCATCGCCTTCATGTACAGCTGGTGTTTGTTGCCGAAGGTGGCGTAGATGCTGGCGCGGCCGATCCCGAGGTGCTCGACGAGGTCCGACATCGTCGTCGCCTCGTAACCGCGCCGCCAGAACAGCTCCAATGCTGCCTGCAGCGCGGCGTCCGGATCGAACTCCTTGGTCCTGGCCACGCCCTCACCGTAGAACTATCTGGAACGCGCGGTCAAGTTACACCGCGTGGAGCGCACCCTCGTGGACACGGACCGGATACACCGCCACCGCGACCTCCTCGTCGTCCAGGCACCGGCCCGTCTCCAGGTCGAAGCGCTGCTTCAGGAGCGGCGAGGCCACGAACGGCCGGCCGTCCGCCGATCCGAGCAGCCCCCGCGACAGCACCTGCGCCCCGGTGAAGGGATCCCGGTTGTCGATCGCGTACGCGCGCCCCGACCGGTCCTTGAACAGCGCCGCCTGCCGGCCGTCGGGCAGCAGCACGGCCGCGCCCCGGCCCGGCGTCAGCCGGGACTCTTCGCAGACCGGCATCCAGGTGTCGGGCGACGGAGACAGTTCGAGCTTCATGGCTTCAGACCCTTTCCAGGCGGGTTCCGATGGTGAGGACCGTCAGGTCCGGCTTGATCTGGTCCCGCTCGGGCACGAACTTCACCGAGGGGTCCGGCGCTTCGGGCGCGTTCACGAACGACACGAAGCGGCGCAGCCGGTCCGGGTCGTCCAGGGTCTGGGCCCACTCGTCCTGGTAGTCCTCGACGTGGGCCGCCATCAGGGCCTCCAGCTCGTCGCAGAGCCCCAGCGAGTCGTGCACGACCACGTCCTTGAGGTGCTCGAGGCCGCCCTCCAGCCGCTCCAGCCAGGTCGAGGTGCGCTCCAGGCGGTCGGCGGTACGGATGTAGAACATCAGGAACCGGTCGATCAGCCGCACCAGTTCGGCGTCCGACAGATCCTGGGCGAGCAGGTCCGCGTGGCGCGGGGTCGCGCCGCCGTTGCCGCCGACGTACAGGTTCCAGCCGCTCGCCGTCGCGATGACGCCGAAGTCCTTTGACTGCGCCTCCGCGCACTCGCGCGCGCACCCGGAGACCGCCGACTTGAGCTTGTGCGGGGAGCGCAGGCCCCGGTAGCGCAGCTCCAGCTGGATCGCCATCTTCACCGAGTCCTGCACGCCGTAGCGGCACCAGGTCTGTCCCACGCAGGACTTCACCGTGCGCAGCGACTTCCCGTACGCGTGCCCCGACTCGAAGCCCGCGTCGACGAGGCGGGTCCAGATCGCCGGCAGCTGCTCGACCCGGGCGCCGAACATGTCGATCCGCTGACCGCCCGTGATCTTGGTGTAGAGCCCGAAGTCCCGGGCCACCTCGCCGATCACGATCAGCTTGTCCGGGGTGATCTCACCGCCGGGGATGCGGGGGACGACCGAGTACGAGCCGTTGCGCTGCATGTTGGCGAGGAAGTGGTCGTTGGTGTCCTGGAGGGACGCCTGCTCGCCGTCGAGGATGTAGCCGCCCGCACCGATCGTCGGCGCGAGGCTGGCCAGGATCGAGGCGACGGTGGGCTTGCAGATCTCGCAGCCCTCACCGCCGCGCGCAGCCTCCCGGCCGTGCGAGTCGAGCAGCTCGGCGAAGGAGGTCAGCCGCAGCGTGCGGGTGATCTCGTACAGCTCACTGCGGGTGTACGAGAAGCAGGCGCACAGCCCCTTGTCCTTCGGCTCCGGCAGCAGCTGCCCGATGAGCTTCACGCAACTGCCGCAGCCCGTACCGGCCTTGGTGCACTTCTTCACCTCGGGCAGCGTCGAGCACTGGGTGATCGCATGCTTGGTGACGTTGTGGCACGAGCAGATGACGGCGTCGTCGGGGAGCGCGGACGGGCCCAGCGCGACCGGCGCGCCCGCGCCCGCCGGCAGCACCAGCTGCTCGGGCGAGACCGGCGGCACGGTGCCGGTGAGCGGCCGCAGCATGCCGTACGAGTCGGCGTCGCCGACCAGGACACCGCCGAGCAGCACGCCCTCGCCGTCGACCACGAGCTTCTTGTAGACCCCGGAGCGGGAGTCGGAGTAGACGACGTCGAGGCAGCCCTCGGCCGTGCCGTGCGCGTCGCCGAAGGAGGCCACGTCCACACCGAGCAGCTTCAGCTTGGTCGACATGTCGGCACCGGTGAAGCCGGCCGTGTTCTCGTCGGCTTCCTCGGCGATCACCGCCGCCGCCGTCAGCGCCATCTCGTAACCGGGCGCGACCAGGCCGTACACCCGGCCGTCGGTGGCCAGCGCGCACTCGCCGATCGCGTACACGGCGGGGTCGGAGGTCCGGCAGTGCGCGTCGACCGCGATGCCGCCGCGCTCGCCGACGGTCAGACCGCAGTCGCGGGCGAGCTGGTCCCGGGGCCGTACGCCCGCGGAGAAGACCACCATGTCCGTCGCCACTTCGGAACCGTCCGAGAGGCGCATGCCGGTGACCGCGCCGTTCTCGGTCACGACCTCCTGGGTGCCCGTGCCGGTGTGGACGCTCAGCCCCATCTGCTCGATCGTGCGCAGCAGCGCCGCGCCACCGCCCTCGTCGACCTGCACCGGCATCAGCCGGGGCGCGAACTCTACGATGTGCGTGTCGAGCCCGAGCCCCTTGAGCGCGCCCGCCGCCTCCAGACCGAGCAGACCGCCGCCGACGACCGCGCCGGTCGTCGCCGTCTTCGCGTACTCCTCGATGGCGAGCAGGTCCTCGATCGTCCGGTAGACGAAACAGCCGCGGGCCTCCTTGCCGGGGACCGGGGGAACGAAGGGGTACGAGCCGGTGGCCAGGACGAGCGTGTCGTACGCGAAGACCTGTCCGGAGCGCGCGGTGACCGTACGGGCGTCGCGGTCGATCGTCTCCGCCGGGTCGCCGACGTACAGCTCGATGCCGTGCTTCTCCATGAAGCCGTCCTCGACCATCGACAGGTCGTCGGGGGTGCGGCCGGAGAAGTACGAGGTCAGCTGGACGCGGTCGTAGGCGGGGCGCGGCTCTTCGCAGAGCACGACGACCCGCGCCCGCTCGGTGACGCCGCGGTCCGCCAGCGCCTCCAGGAAACGCTGGCCCACCATGCCGTGGCCGACCAGGACGACAGTGGGGGTGTGCACGGGCATGGTCGACATCTCAGGAGCCTCCGTCATGGGTGAGCAGGTGGAGCAGGGGAGCGTCGGGAAGGGCCTCGTCGCCCTCCCACGCCCGGGCGAGCGTGCCGACCGCGGCCAGATCGCCGAGGAGTACGCCACCCACGAGGCGGTCGCCGCGGACGACGACCTTGCGGTAGGCGCGCCGCGTGGCGTCGGTCAGCTGCACGACGTCGTCGCCGGGCAGGGGGGTGGCCTCGCCGAAGGACGCCAGGTCGAGCGAGACCGGACCGCCGAGCGTGAGCCGGGTCAGGGCCCGGGTGCCGGTGTAGTGGGGCCGGGTGGATCCGGGGACCGCCGTCGTGGGTACCGAACCGCCCGGGGCGGAGGCGCCCGCAAGGGCGCCGCCCGTTGTGCCCACCCGTTCCGCCCCAGCGGAACGATTGCCCACAACGGACGGCACGGCGGCCTGCGTGCGCAGCACGTCCGCGAGGACGTCCGCCTGTTCCAGGGCCGGCCCGGCCAGGCCGTACACCCGGCCGTCGTGCTCGGCGCAGTCGCCGATGGCGTGGATGTACGGGTCGGAGGTCCGCAGCTCGTCGTCGACGACGATGCCCTTGCGGACGTCCAGACCGGCGTCCCGGGCGAGACCGACACGCGGCCTGACCCCGCAGGCCAGCACCACGACCTGGGCGTCGAGCACGAAGCCGTCGGCGAGTTCCACGGCCGTGACCGCGCCGTCCTCCTGGCGCAGGCCGCTGACCCGGCACTCGGTGTGCACCTCCACGCCCAGCGCCTCGACATGCTCGCGGAGCAGCTCCGAGGCATGGGCGTCCAGCTGGCGTTCCATCAGCCGCTCGCCCTGCTGGGTGAGCACGACCTCGGCGCCGAGCGCCGCCAGCGCGCGGGCCGCGGAGACCCCCAGCAGCCCGCCGCCGATGACGACCGCGCGGACGCCGGGCCGGAGGAGTGCCCGCAGCTCCAGACAGTCGTCGAGCGTACGGAACGGGTGGACGCCCGACGGCAGCCGCGAGCCGCGCAGGCCGCGCAGCGGCGGCAGCACCGGGTTGGAGCCGGTGGCCAGGACCAGCCGGTCGTAGCCGACCGCCGTCCCGTCCTCGCACTCCACGATCCGGGCGGCCCGGTCGATCCGCACCGCCCGCACCCCGCGCCGCACCGGCTCCTGCGGGGCGGGCAGCGCGATCACCTCGGGCGCGTACCGCCCGGCGAGGACGTCCGCGAGCAGCACCCTGTTGTACGGTGCGTGCGGCTCTTCGCCGAGGAGGGTGACCGGCAGGCGCTGGGCGAGCCGGGCGCCCGCCGTTCCGCCTCCGACCACCACGATCCGTGTACTCATGTCTCGAAGAGTGCGGGGTGGGTGTTACCCGACGGCATCCCGTTTGTTTCCCGCGCGGAACGCTGATCTCAGATCCGGGGGGTTCGCGGTGTGAGGCGCGCGGGTGTGAGGCTCGACCCGCGCCGACCTCCGCCGACTGCTGGAGACCGGCGCCGACCCGCGCCGACGGGTGGAGACCTGCGCAACCTCAGACGTAGCTCAAGTCTCCCGAGATCGATGGACGGCGCACCGATCGTCTCCCTAGGCTCGCGACCATGCCCGACATCTCCTTGACCACGCTCGTCCTGCTCTGCGTCGCCGCACTCGTGGCCGGCTGGATCGACGCCGTGGTCGGCGGAGGAGGGCTTCTGCTGCTGCCCGCGTTGCTGCTCGGGCTCCCGCAGGTCCCGGCGGCCCACATCCTCGGGACCAACAAGGCCGTCGCGATCGTCGGCACCTCCGGCGCCGCCGTCACCTACGTGCGCAAGGCCCCGGTGCAGGTGAGGACGGCGGTACGGATCGGGCTCGCGGCCCTCGCCGGGTCCATGGCCGGCGCCTTCTTCGCGGCCGGGATCAGCAGCGACGTGCTGCGCCCCGTGATCATGGTGGTGCTGGTCGGCGTGGCCGCCTTCGTGATGTTGCGGCCGTCCTTCGGGGCCCGGGGCGAGGACAGGGCGCCCGTCGGCCGGGCCCGTGTCGTCGCCGCGATCGTGCTGGTCGGCGGCGGGATCGGCTTCTACGACGGGCTTTTCGGACCCGGGACGGGCACGTTCCTGGTCCTCGCGCTCACCGCCGTGCTCCACCTCGACCTGGTGACCGCCTCCGCCACCGCCAAGATCGTCAACGTCTGCACCAACGCGGGCGCGCTCGCGATGTTCGCCTACCAGGGCACCGTCCTGTGGCAGCTCGCCGCCGTCATGGCGGTCTTCAACCTGGCCGGCGGGATGATCGGGGCGCGGATGGCCCTGAAGAAGGGCTCGGAGTTCGTCCGCGGGGTGCTGCTGTTCGTGGTCTTCTCGCTGGTCGCGAAGCTCGCCTTCGACCAGTGGAGCTGACGGGTCTCAGCGCACCCCGATGAGGTGGCCGAAGGCCACCACGTTCCCCTGGTAGCCGGACTTCTCGCTGAAACCGCCGCCGCAGGTGATCACCCGCAGCTCGGCCCGGTCCTTCTCCCCGTAGACCTTCTGGTCCGGGAAGTCCTTGTTCTCGTACACCTCGACGGCGTCGATCGTGAACACGGCGGTACGGCCGTCCTGCCGGTCCACCTCGATCCTGTTGCCCTTCTTGAGCGCGCCGAGCGCGTAGAAGACGGCGGGGCCCTTCGCGTTGTCGACATGGCCCGCGACGATCGCGGTGCCCCGGGCACCGGGCGGCGGGCCGTCCTCGTACCAGCCGGCCAGGTTGCGGTCGTCCGCCGGCGGCACGTCGAGCGTGCCGTCCGCGCTCAGCCCGAGCCCCGTCATGGGCGTGTCGACGTCGATCTCGGGGATGCGCAGGCGGACGGGCGCGGAGGGCGGCAGCGGGTCGGCGGCGGCGTCGGTGTGCGCGTTCGGCCCGGCCGCGAAGGCCTCGGCGGCCGACGGGACCGGCGGGGTGACGTCCTCCGAGCCGTTCTGGACGAGCCAGAGGCCGACGCACACGGCGGCGGCTATGCCCCAGCCCTTGCTCCTGCTGCTCACGGTCCCTCCTTCGAGAAAAGTGCATGGCCCTGCCCCCGCCGGGCCTCGTGCGGGCGCGCGGCGGGGGCAGGACGCGGGCGGTACGCCCAGGGAGCCCGGGAGAACCCGGGGCCCCTCAGCGGCCCTGCGCGCCGCTCGCCCGGCGACGCAGGAGCCAGGTACCGCCGACGGCAGCCGCGGCCAGCACCGCCGCGCCCGCCGTGACCTGGGCGGTGTCGGGGCCGACGCTGCCTCCGACACCGGTCTTGACATGACCGCTGGGGACCTTGTGCCGGACGACGAGTTCGCCGCGAGCGGTCTTGCCGTTGTCGCAGGCGACGCTGATGCCGTACGTGCCGGCCTTGGCGTGCTGCGGGACCGTGAACTGACCGACCACGACCTCCTTGTGCGTGCTCGGGTTCAGCCGGAACTCGCCCGCGCCGAGCGAGTCCGCGTCCCCGATGCCGTGCCCGTTCTTGCCGCAGGCGAGGGTGTTCACGGTGACGGTGGTGCCGGGGGTGGCGGAGGAGGGGTAGACCTCCAGCGCCTCGGAGTTCCCGGCGTACGCCGCCGGTGCGGCGAAGGCGCCGATCGCGGCGACCGTCAGCGCGGTACCGGTGAGCAGGCGGGCAGTGGTGCGCATGGGGTCCTCCGGGGCGCGCGAGCGGTCTTCCGTAGGACCGAGGTAAGTGCCGTGACGCGCCCCGCGCCTGCTGATGGGGAATCAGAATTACGCCGTCCGGTGCGGTGTGTCGCCTGGCGGGCGGGCGTTTGCGCAGGTCGGGGCGGGTTACGAGGCGTCAGCTGACACCCGGTGCCGAATGGGTGACGGGCCTCCGGAGCGGCGCTCTCAGTCCCCCAGCGCGTCCCACGGCACCGAAGCGTAGGCCGTGTGCACGCGGTCCATCAGTTTCTCGTCGACCTCGAAGTCCCACCCGTCGATGTGCGACACCGGCGAGATCCCCCGGGAGTTCGTCACGAAGGCCGCCCGGAAGTCCCCGAGGTCGTCCAGGGTGACCCGGCGGCGCACCGACTCCAGGCGGTCCTCCAGCAGGGCCATCGTGACGCCGTGCAGACAGGGCGCCGACGGCCAGACCAGCGACGTGCCGTCCCAGAACGCGATGTTGGTGACGGCGCCCTCGGAGATCTCGCCGTCCGGAGACGTCAGCAGCGCCTCGTCGAAGCCCTCGCGCCGTACCGCCTCGCCGTAGTACGTCTGCCCGAAGCCCCCCACGTGCTTGATGTGGGCCGCCGGGCGCCCGTACACGACGGACTTCAGGCGCTGCGGGGTCGGAATGTGCGTGTACGGCTCGCGCACGGTCACCACCGTCCGGGTGCCGCCGGCGAGGTCCGGGTGGACGTACACCCGCGCCGCCGCGTCCCGGCGGCCCGCCGACTCCAGTGCGCTCCGCAGCAGCGCCCGTACGCGATCCCCGTCGGCGCCCTCGCCGAACAGCTCCCGGTTGGCGCGGTCGAGGCGGGCGAGATGCCGGTCGAGGCCCTGCACCCGGCCGTCGCGCACCTGGGCGGCGGTGAAGTGTCCGTAGCCGGTCAGGAGGCTCGCGAGGAGGGCCGGGTCGGTGGCGGGGGAGCCGTCGATCTCGATGTGCGGGAGCGGTGTCGTCATGCCTTCACCGTAGGGCCGGTACGCACGCGAAAAATCGGCGCTTGACCTCAACCAAACTTGAGGAAGAAAGATCCTCGGCATGGACATCACGAACTCCGCGAACTCCGCCACTTCCGCCAACTCCGCGCCGCTCAAGCTCGCCGTCATCGTCGCCAGCAACCGCGAAGGCCGCTTCGGCCCCGTCGTCGCCGACTGGCTGCTCGGCCGGACCGCCGAACGCGACGACTTCACCGTCGACGTCGTCGACCTCGCCGACATCGACCTGCCGACCTCCCTCTCGCACCACCCCGACGCGACCGTCCGCGCCGAACTGGCCAAGGTCTCCCCGGTCCTCGCCGCCGCCGACGCCTTCGTCGTCCTCACCCCCGAGTACAACCACTCCTTCCCCGCCTCCCTCAAGTCCCTCATCGACTGGCACTTCTCCGAGTGGCAGGCCAAGCCCGTCGGCTTCGTCTCGTACGGCGGGATGGCCGGCGGAGTGCGCGCCGTCGAGCAACTGCGCCAGGTCTACGCCGAGGTGCACGCCGTCACCGTCCGCGACACCGTCTCCTTCCACAACGCCTGGGGGCTCTTCGAGGAGGGCGGACGCCACAAGGACCCCACCGGTCCCGACGCCGCCGCCAAGACGATGCTCGACCAGCTCGCCTGGTGGGCCCACGCCCTGCGCGACGCCAAGTCCAGCCGCCCGTACGCCGCGTGAGGAAGGGGCGAATCGATGCTCCTGCGACTCGTCGGCGGCCGGCTGCGGCCCTACCGGCGCACGCTGGCCCTGGTCGTGCTGCTCCAGCTCGTCCAGATCGCCGCCTCGCTGACCCTGCCCACCCTCAACGCCGACGTCATCGACAACGGAGTCCTGCGCGGCGACACCGGCCATGTCCTGAGGGGCGGCGGCCTGATGGCCGCCGTCACCCTGCTCCAGGCCGCCGCGGCCGCGGCCGCCGTCTACTTCGGCGCGAAGATCGCCATGGGGGTCGCCCGTGACCTGCGCGCCGCCGTCTTCCGCCGCGTCCAGGACTTCTCCGCCCGCGAGATGAGCCGCTTCGGCACCGCCTCCCTCATCACCCGCACCACCAACGACGTCCAGCAGGTCCAGACGTTCGCCGTCCTCGTCCTGACGATGCTCGTGGCGGCACCCCTGATGTGCGTCGGCGGCGTCGTCATGGCCCTCGACCAGGACGTCCCCCTCGCCCTCCTGCTCCTGCTCTTCGTCCCGCTGATGGCCGGGGCGGTCGGCACCGTCGTCCTGCGCATGAGGCCGCTGTTCCGCGGGATGCAGGAGCGCGTCGACCGGGTCAACCGCGTGATGCGGGAACAGATCACCGGGATCCGGGTCGTCCGCGCCTTCGTCCGCGACCGGCACGAGCAGCGGCGGTTCGCCGCCGCCAACGACGAGCTGCGCGAGGTCGGCCTGCGGGTCGGCCGGCTCCAGGCCGTCATGTTCCCGATCGTGCTCATCGTCTGGGAGCTCGCGACCGTCGCCATCGTCTGGGCCGGTGCCCACCGGATCGAGTCCGGCGCGCTGCAGGCCGGTTCGCTGATCGCGTTCCTCGGCTACCTGCTCCAGATCATGATGTCGGTGATGATGGTCCTCTTCCTGATGATGCACATGCCGCGGGCCGAGGTCAGCGCCGAACGCATCCAGGAGATCCTCGCCACCGAGCCGTCGGTCTCCCCGCCCGTCGCACCCGTCCACCAGCTGCGGGGACCGGGACAACTCGAGATCCGCGGCGCCGACTTCAGCTACCCCGGCGCCGAGGAACCGGTCCTCCGCTCGGTGAGCCTCACCGCCCGCCCCGGCCGCACCACCGCCGTCGTCGGCTCCACCGGCAGCGGGAAGACCACCCTCCTCGGCCTCGTCCCGCGCCTCTTCGACGCGACCGGCGGCGAGGTCAGGGTCGGCGGCGTCGACGTACGCGACATGGACCGCACGCTGCTCGCCCGTACGGTCGGACTCGTCCCGCAGAAGCCGTACCTCTTCTCCGGCACGGTCGCGAGCAATCTCCGCTACGGCAAGCCCGAGGCGACGGACGAGGAGCTGTGGCACGCGCTGGAGGTCGCCCAGGCCGCCGACTTCGTACGGAACCTCCCGGAGGGACTCGACGCGCCGGTCGCCCAGGGCGGCACCAACCTCTCCGGCGGCCAGCGCCAGCGCCTGGCCATCGCCCGGGTCCTCGTCGCCCGCCCGCGGGTCTACCTCTTCGACGACTCCTTCTCCGCCCTCGACTACCGCACCGACGCGCTGCTGAGGGAAGCCCTCGCCGCCGAGACCGCCGACGCGACCGTCGTCATCGTCGCCCAGCGCGTCTCCACCATCCGCGGCGCCGACCGGATCGTCGTCCTCGACCAGGGCCGGGCCGTCGGCAGCGGCACCCACGAGGAACTGATGCGGGACAACGCCACCTACCGGGAGATCGTCCTCTCCCAGCTCACCGAGGAGGAAGCAGCGTGAGTACGACGCCGGAACGCCGAGGCCCCGCCGTGCAGCAGCGCGGTCCCGGCATCAGCGCCCCCTCCCTCGAACGGTCCCTCGACTTCCGCTCCTCCGGCCTGCGCCTGCTGCGCACCATGGCGCCCGAACGCGCCCGGCTGCTCGCCGTGCTCGCCGCCGCGGCGGTCGGCGTCACGCTCGCCGTCCTCAGCCCGATGATCCTCGGCCACGCCACCGACCTCGTCGTCTCCGGCGCCGCGAGCCCGGCCGGCGTCGACTTCCCGGCCGTCGCCCGGGTGCTCGCCACCGCGCTGGTCCTGGTCGTCGGCTCCGCCGGGCTCAACTGGCTGCAGCAGCGGCTCGCCACGACCGTCGTCCAGCGGGCCGGCCACCGGCTGCGCGAGGAGGCCCAGAACAAGCTGGCGCGGCTGCCGCTCTCCTACTTCGACAAGCAGCCGCGCGGCGAGGTCCTCAGCCGCACCACCAATGACATCGACAACATCACCCAGACCCTCCAGCAGGCCTTCAGCCAGATGGTGCGGGCCCTGCTCACCCTCGTGGGCGTGCTGGTGATGATGTTCTGGATCTCGCCGCTGCTCGCCCTGGTCGCGCTGGCGACCGTCCCCGTCGCGCTGCTCGTGGCCACCCTGATCGGCAAGCGCGCCCAGCCGCAGTTCGTGAAGCAGTGGGCCGTGACCGGCCGCCTCAACAGCCATGTGGAGGAGATGTTCACCGGACACGCGGAGGTCGTCGCCTTCGGGCGGCGCGACGAGGCGTCGGCACGCTTCGACGCGCTCGGCGAGGAGCTGTACGCGGCGAGCTTCCGTGCCCAGTTCATGTCCGGCTTCATCCAGCCGGCCCTCACCTTCGTCGGCAACGTCAACTACGTGCTGATCGCCGTGGTCGGCGGCCTGCGGGTGGCGAGCGGGACGCTGACCGTCGGCGACGTCCAGGCCTTCATCCAGTACTCGTACGAGTTCAACGGCCCGATCACCCAGGTCGCGGCCATGGCCAACCTGCTCCAGTCCGGAGTCGCCTCCGCCGAGCGGGTCTTCGACCTCCTCGACGCGGAGGAGGAGTCCCCGGCCCCCGCCGGCGCCCCGCGCCCGCAGCCGGTGACCGGCCGGGTCTCCTTCGAGAAGGTCGCCTTCCGCTACGAGCCGGAGAAGCCGCTCGTCGAGAACCTGTCGCTGACGGTGGAGCCCGGACAGACGGTGGCGATCGTCGGTCCGACCGGCGCGGGCAAGACGACGCTGGTGAACCTGCTGATGCGGTTCTACGAGGTGACCGGCGGCCGGATCACCCTGGACGGGGTCGACGTGGCGGGCATGTCCCGGGAGGACCTCCGCTCCGGGATCGGCATGGTCCTTCAGGACACCTGGCTGTTCGGCGGGACGATCGCCGACAACATCGCGTACGGCGTCCCGGGGAAGGTCTCGCGCGAGCGGATCGTCGAGGCCGCCATGGCCACGCACGCCGACCGCTTCATCCGCACCCTGCCCGAGGGCTACGACACGGTCCTCGACGAGGACGGCGCCGGGCTCAGCGCCGGCGAGAAGCAGCTGATCACCATCGCCCGGGCGTTCCTGTCCGAGCCGGTGATCCTGGTCCTCGACGAGGCGACCAGCTCGGTCGACACCCGCACCGAGGTCCTCATCCAGAAGGCGATGTCCTCCCTCCGGGAAGGCCGCACCTCCTTCGTCATCGCGCACCGGCTCTCCACCATCAGGGACGCCGACGTGATCCTGGTGATGGAGAACGGCTCGATCGCCGAACAGGGCTCGCACGACGAGCTGCTGGCGGCGGGCGGCGCCTACGCCCGGCTGTACGCGGCCCAGTTCGCGGTGGTGGCCTGACGGTACGGTGACGGCGTGACCGTCGCACTCACCGTACTGACCACCACCGACAGCGCCGCCAAGGCGCAGGAGCTCGCGCGCGGGGCGGTCGAGGACCGCCTCGCCGCCTGTGCGCAGATCTCAGGGCCCGTCACCTCCGTCTACCGGTGGCGGAACGCGATCGAGACGGAAGAGGAGTGGCAGGTCCTCTTCAAGACGACCGAGGCCCGGTACGAGGCCCTGGAGGCCCATCTCCTCGCCAGGCACGACTACGACACCCCGGAGATCGTCGCCACCCCGGCGGTCCGCGTGTCGGCGGCCTACCTGGAGTGGATCGAGGCCGAGACGACCGTGGCACCGTGACGGAGCCCGTGACAGGGCCCGTGACAGGCCCGCCGTTCTTCGTCTACGGCACCCTGCGACCCGGCGAGTACAACCACGACCGCTTCCTCCTCGGCCGCACCTCGGCGGAGGAGCCCGCCCGCCTCGCGGGCGCGCTGCTGTACGACGGCCCCGGCTACCCGTACGCCGTACCGGGCGAGGGATGCGTCGCGGGCGACCTGGTGACCGCCGCGCCCGGGGCGTACGGCGCACTGCTCGCCGTACTCGACGACGTGGAGTCGGGCGCAGGCTACGAGCGGGTGGAGCGCACCGTCGTACGGCTCCGGGACGGCGCGGCCGTCCGCGCCTGGGTCTACCTCGCGGCGCCCGGCACCCCGCTCGGCCCGCTCATCGGGGGCGGGGACTGGCGGGCTCGAGGCGGACCGCGCACACCTTGAACTCGGGCATCCGGGAGACCGGGTCGAGGGCGGGGTTGGTGAGGGTGTTGGCCCGGCCCTCGCCGGGCCAGTGGAAGGGCATGAAGACGGTGTCCGGCCGGATGGCGGTCGTGACCCGGGCGGGCGCCACCGCCCGCCCGCGCCGCGAGACCACGGCCACCCGCTCGCCGTCGGCCACCCCGAGCCGCTCCGCGAGCCGCGGGTGCAGCTCGACGAAGGCGCCGGGCGCGGCGGCGTTCAGCTCCTCGACCCGACGGGTCTGCGCCCCGGACTGGTACTGCGCGACCACCCGCCCGGTCGTCAGCACGATCGGGTACTCGGCGTCCGTCTCCTCCCCGGCGGCCCGGTGCACGACGGGCACGAACCGGGCCCGGCCGTCGGCGGTCGCGAACCGGTCGAGGAAGAGGCGGGGGGTGCCGGGGTGGGCGTCCCCCTCGGGCTGCTCCGGGCAGGGCCAGAAGACGCCGTTCTCCTCGCGGATGCGGCGGTAGCTGATGCCGGAGTAGTCGGCGGGGCCGCCGGCCGAGGCGCGGCGGAGCTCGTCGAAGACCTCCTCCGGGTCGGTGGGGAAGCCCTTCTCCCAGCCGAGCAGACCGGCCAGCGCGTGCATCACCTCCAGGTCGGTGCGGACCCCCTCGGGCGGGGTCAGGGCCCGCTGCCGCAGCAGCACCCGGCCCTCCAGATTGGTCGTCGTCCCGGTCTCCTCCGCCCACTGGGTCACCGGCAGCACCACGTCCGCCAGCTCCGCCGTCTCCGACAGGACCACGTCCGCGACGGCCAGGAAGTCGAGCGAGCGCAGCCGCTCCTCGATGTGGGCGGCGCGCGGCGCCGAGACGACCGGGTTCGAGCCCATGAGGAGCAGGGACTTCACCTCGCCGCCCAGCGCGTCCAGGAGTTCGTACGCGCTACGGCCCGGACCCGGCAGCGACTCCGGGGCCACGCCCCACACCCGGGCGACGTGCGCCCGCGCCGCCGGGTCGTCGAGCTTGCGGTAGCCGGGGAGCTGGTCGGCCTTCTGGCCGTGCTCCCGGCCGCCCTGGCCGTTGCCCTGCCCGGTGAGGCAGCCGTAGCCGGAGAGCGGACGTCCCGCCCGTCCGGTCGCGAGGCAGAGGTTGATCCACGCGCCGACCGTGTCCGTCCCCTTCGACTGCTGCTCCGGACCGCGTGCCGTGAGCACCATCCCGGTCTCCGCGTCGCAGAACATCCGCATCGCGTCCCGCAGTTGCGGCACCGGTACGCCGGTGATCCGCTCCACCAGCTCGGGCCAGTGCGCCATCACCCCGGCGCGGGCGGCCTCCCAGCCCTCGGTCCGCTCCCGGACGAACTCCTCGTCCACCCGTCCTTCGGCCACCACCAGGTGCAGCAGCCCGAGGGCGAGCGCGAGGTCGGTGCCCGGGCGGGGCGCGAGGTGGAGGTCGGCCTGCTCGGCGGTACGGGTGCGGCGCGGGTCGACGACGATGAGCTTGCCGCCGTTCTCCTTCAGCTCGGTGAGGTAGCGCAGCGCGGGCGGCATGGTCTCGGCCAGGTTGGAGCCGACGAGGATCACGCAGCCGGTGCGGGGAATGTCCTCCAGCGGGAAGGGAAGCCCCCGGTCGAGCCCGAAGGCCCGCTGGTGCGCGGCCGCCGCCGACGACATGCAGAAGCGGCCGTTGTAGTCGATCTGCGAGGTGGCGAGGACGAGCCGGGCGAACTTGCCCAGCGTGTACGCCTTCTCGTTGGTGAGGCCGCCGCCGCCGAAGACCCCCACGGCATCGGGTCCGTGGTCGGCGCGGGTCCGGCGCAGCCCGTCGGCGACGGCGGCGAGGGCCTCCTCCCAGGAGGCGGGCTCCAGGGCACCTGTGTCAGGGCATCGGACCAGGGGCCCGGTCAGCCTGACCCGGGAGGAGAGTACGGCCGGGGCGGTGCGGCCCTTGCCGCACAGCGCGCCCCGGTTGACCGGGAAGTCCGCGCGCTCGACCACCTCGACGGACCGCTCGGCCGTGGGGCGGAGCGACATACCGCACTGGAGGGCGCAGTAGGGGCAGTGCGTGGGGGTGGTGACAGCCTCGGACATGCGGAAAGCATGCGACGGGCGTGTTACGGGAGGGAGCGTGCCGGATTACAAGTCCTGCGCCATCTGCTCCCCCGCCCCCCGCCCGCGACGTGAGGGTCAGCCCGCCGAGGCGAGCGCCTCGGTCACGCCCTCCTCGCGCTCCCCGAGGAAGTGCGGGTCCGGTCGGAGCGCCGCGTCCAGGGCCGCCTTGCTCGCGGCGACGAGCTCGCGGACGCCGCCGTAGTAGAAGACGGAGTCGTGGGGTTCGACGACCTTCACGCCGTACGACTCGATCCCGGCCGCCCGGCAGAGCGCCACCGCCCGCTTGATGTGGAAGTCCTGCGTGACCAGGACCGCCCGGTCGACGCCGAAGATCTTCTTCGCCCGGACGCAGGAGTCCCAGGTGTCGAAGCCCGCGTAGTCGCTGACGATCCGGCCGTCGGGCACCCCGCGCCCGGTGAGGTACGCGCGCATCGCGTCGGGCTCGTCGTACTCCACGCGGCTGTTGTCACCGGTGACGAGGACGACCTTGACCTTGCCGGCCCGGTAGAGCTCGGCGGCGGTGTCGAGGCGGTGCGCGAGGTACGGGGTGGGGCGGCCGTTCCACAGGCCGGCGCCGAAGACGACGGCGACGTCCTGGACGGGCACGTCGGCGGTGGTGCGCAGCCGGCTGTCGGCGACGGCGTGCGTCCAGGTGGCCGGGGCGAGGGCGAGGACGGCGCCGATCATCACGGCCTGGACGGTGCGGCGGCGGGCACGCGTGGTGCGGGGGAGCGGCCTCACCCACTTCAGCCGGGCGGCCACCCGGGCCGGTACGCGTACGCGTCGCATTGGCTGGAACCTCCGTGGATCTTGTCTGCCCCGTCACTCCTCTCGACGCGTACGGGGGCCGTTCGGTTCACCCCGGCCGTACAGAACGGTGGCGAGGGCGACGCCGAGCAGGGTGCCGAGGAGCTGCGCCCCGACGAATCCGGGCAGCGAGGCGGGGGCGATGCCGGTGAAGGAGTCGGAGAAGGCGCGGCCGACCGTCCCGGCCGGGTTGGCGAAGGAGCCCGAGGAGGTGAACCAGATCGCCGCCAGGAGGTATCCGGCCACGGCGACCGGGGCGAGCGAGGAGCGGCCGATGCGGCGCAGCCCCAGGACGAGCAGGACGAGCCCGGCGGTGGCGACGGTCTCGCCGAGCAGCAGATGGGCGCCGGAGCGGACCTGTGTGGACCAGACGCCGGGCGGCCGCCCGAACATGGCCTCGGCGAGCAGGGCGCCGGCGACCGCGCCGGTGAGTTGGGCGGCGAGGTAGACGGCGACCTCGCGGACGCGTGGGGCGCCGTCCTCGCCGCGCCGGGCCCACCAGTCGGAGAGGGTGACGGCCGGGTTGAGGTGGCCGCCGGAGAGCGGGCCGAGGAGGGCGATGAGCAGGCCGAGCCCGAGGGCGGAGGCGAGCGAGTTGGCCAGCAGGCGCACCCCGACGTCCTGGCTGAGCGCGGCCGCCTGGATGCCCGAGCCGACGACGACGGCCAGCAGCGCGGCGGTGCCGACGAATTCGGCGACGGCCCGTCTGAGAAGCCCGAAGGGCCCGGGGACGGGAGAGGGATTCATTCGCATGGCGGAAAAGATATTCCGCTAGATAAAAGAATGAGGAGGTGAGGGGGAGAACCGTACGATCCACAGATGATCATCGAGGCTGTACGCAACAACGCCGAGTGGTGCGAGGCCATGTGCCGCGCCCACGGCCGCCCCGGCACGTTCGGCCCGCGCGCCTGGACCAACCCCGCCCGCACCCCGCTGTACTACCCGGACGCGGTGACGCTCACCGCCGAGGCGTCCGTACGGGACGTGCTGGCCGGCATCGACCGGAGCGCCCCCGGCGCCTCGGTCAAGGACAGCTTCGCCACCCTGGACCTGGCGGGCGAGGGCTTCCAGGAGCTGTTCGAGGCCCGCTGGATCCACCGGCCGGCCGGGCTGCCCGTGCCGGCCGTCGCCGCACGCTGGCAGGCGGTCCGCACCCCGGAGGAGCTGGCCGCCTGGGCCACGGCGTGGAGCGGCGGGGACGCCGACGAGGCCGCCCTCTTCCGTACCGAGCTGCTCGCCGACCCGGCGACGACCGTCGTCGCCGGACACGGCGAGGACGGCCGCGTCGTCGGCGGCGCGGTGCTCAGCGCGAGCGGCCAGGTCACCGGCGTCTCCAACCTCTTCGCCACCGAGGGCACCGACCCGGCCGAGGCATGGGCCGGCTGCCTCGGCCTCGTGGCGGACCGGGGACCCGTCGTCGGCTACGAATCCGGTGAGGACCTGCTCCCCGCACGCGCCCTCGGCTTCGAGGAGACCGGCACCCTGCGGGTCTGGCTGGACGCCGGAGCCTGACATCGCCGCCGGGCGGGCGGTGAGCCGAAGGAAAACACTCGTGACGCCTGCGCAACGGGGAGGCAACGAGCCGCCGTCAGGATCGGTGCATGACGGAGCCGGACACCACGTTCGACAGCACCGCCGAGCTGCTCGGCCGGATCACGACGCAGCTCGGCGGTCAGCTGAGCCATCTCCACCGTGACAGAACGCGCAGGCCGCCCATGAGCGACTCCATGAGCCCGCCCACCCTCGTCGCCGTCGGCCACGGCAGCCGCGACCCCCGGGCGCGCGCCACCCTCGCCCGGCTCCTCGACCGGGTCCGCGAACTCCGCCCCGGCCTCGACGTCCGCCTCGCCCACATCGAGCTGAACGCCCCCCTCCTCACCGAGACCCTCGCCGGCCTCACCGAGGAGGGCGGCCGCGACGCGGTCCTCGTCCCGCTCCTCCTCGGCCGCGGCTACCACGTCAAGCACGACCTGCCCGGCGCGGCCGCCGCCGAACCCGCCCTGCGCATCCGGATCGCCGCCCCGCTCGGGCCGCACCCCCTGCTCGTGGAGGCCCTCGCCGACCGGCTCGTCGAGGCCGGCTGGACCGCCGCGGACAGCGCGTCCCGGTCCACGGGCGTCGTCCTCGCCGCCGCGGGCTCGCGCGACCCCGAATCCCTCGCCGACATCCGCCGCACCGCCGCCCTCCTCGGCGAACGCCTCGGGGGAGTGCCCGTCCTCCCCGCGTACGCCTCCGCCGCCGCGCCCACCGTGCCCGAGGCCCTGCGCACCCTCGCCGCCCGCGGCCGGCACCGTACGGCCGTCGCCTCCTGCTTCACCGCCCCCGGACTGTTCGCCACCCGCGCCGCCGCCCACGCCCCCTGGATCGCCGCCGCCCCGCTCGGCGCCCACCCCGCCCTGGCCCGCCTGGTCCTCCACCGCTACGACCAGGCCCTGGCCCGCGCCCCGCGGCGGGAACTCGCCGTCAGTCGCTGACGCCGCCCGCGCGCCGTGGTTATTCTGCGGGCGGGGGGTGGATCATGCGGGGTGTCGCCAAGGGCGCATCGCTCGCCGGAATCGCGGCGGCGGTCGCCGTACTGGCCTCGCTGGCGGCCAACGCCGCCACGTCCAGCGACCGTTGGCCCGGCGCGCTCGACCGGATCCGACAGCAGCCCTGGTGGTGGGTGGCCGGACTCGCCGCCCTCGGGATCCTCGTCGCCGTGGCCATGGCCTGGCGCCAGGAGCGCGGCGCCACGGCCGCCACGGACCCGCCCCCGCCCCCGCAGCAGACGGTCCCGGACTGGGTCGTCGACCGCACCGAACGGGCCCGCACCGTCAAGGTCGTGTGCCGCACCCGCCGCCGCGGACGCGGCCGTACGGTCGCCATCACGACCTCCCTCGAAGGCGCGGGCGGCTTCGGCAAGACGGTCCTCGCCCGAGCGGTCGCGGCGAGTCCCCGCGTACGCCGGCACTTCCGCGGCCGGATCTACACCGTCACCATCGGCCGCGACGTCCGCGGCCGAGCGGCGATCGCGGCGAAGGTCGCCGAGACCACCCGCTTCATCACCGGCGACACGACCGCCTTCGACGACCCCGGCCTCGCGGGCGAGCACCTCGGCCGGCTCCTCGACCGCCGCCCCCGGACCCTGCTGCTCCTCGACGACGTCTGGGACGCCGAACAGCTCGCCCCGTTCCTGCGCGGCGGCGACCGATGCGTACGGCTCGTCACGACCCGCGTCCCCGGCGCCCTGCCGCGCGGCACCGAGCGGGTGCGGGTCGACCAGATGTCCCCCGCCCAGGCCCACGCCGTCCTCACCTGGGAGCTGCCCGAGCTCCCCGAGACACTCGTACGGGACTTGATGGAGGCCACGGGGCACTGGGCGCTCCTGCTGCGCCTCACCAATCGTCTGATCACCCGTCGGATCGCCACCGGCACCGACCCGGCTCAGGCGGCGGCGGAGGCGCTGCGCGGGCTCGCCGCACACGGTCCGGCCGCCGTGGACACCGACGGCGCCGTGCGCGCCCCCGCGGCGCTCGACCTGGACGATCCGGCCCGCCGTGCCCAGGCCGTACGGGCCACGGTCGAGGCGGCCACGACCCTGCTCCCGACCGGAGGCGACCAGCGCCTCGCGGAACTCGCCGTCTTCGCCGAGGACGAGTCGATCCCCGTCCCGCTGATCGCCCGCCTCTGGGCGTCGACCGGGCGCCTCACCGAGGCCGAGACGCGGTCCCTGTGCGGCGAGCTCGACCGGCTCTCCCTGGTGTCGCTCACCCCCGACCACGGCGGCCGGATCACCCTCCACGACGTGCTCCGGGACTATCTGCACAACGAACTCGGCGAGCCGGCCGTGACCGCCCTGCACGGCACGCTCGCCGACGCCGTGGGGGCCACTCCCTGGCAGCCCGCCGAGAACTCCCGGGGCTACGTCCTCGACCACGCGATCGAGCACCTGCTCGCCGCCGGACGGACGCGGGAGGCCGAACGCGTCGCGAGCGACCTCCGCTGGGTCGAGACCCGGCTGCACCAGCGCGGCCCGACGGCGGCCTGGGCCGACCTGGCCGCCGTCGTCACGGCCACGGCCGCGCACCTGGCCGACGACCTCACCCGCACCGCCCACCTCCTCACCCCCACCGACCCGCCAGAGCTGCTGACGAATGTTCTGCACAGCCGCCTGGAGTCCCTCCCGCTCTGGCGCGACCGCGTCGCCGAACGCCGGGCCGATCCCACCCTCGGACCGCATCTCCGTAACCGCCACACGCCGCCGGACCTGCCCGAACCGGCGCTGATCCGTACCTTCTTCGGCCACACCGGGCCCGTCTGGTCCGTCGCGGTCCCGCCCGGCGGTGACGCGCTCGTCACCGTCGCGGCCGACGGCATGGCACGCGGCCTCGACCCGAACAGCGGCGGCCGGCTCACCGTGGACGTCCACGGAGAGGGCCTCTTCCGGGCGCTCGCGATGTCCCCCGACGGGACGTGGCTCGCCACGGGCGGCTCCGGCCGCACCGTCCAGCTCTGGTCCCCGGACCGCGCCACGACGCCGACCAAGACCTTAGGGCCGGTGGGGAAGGAAGGGGGATCGGTACGCGCCCTGGCGGTCTCCCGGCGGCGGGTCGCCACGGTCGCCACGGACGGCACCCTGGACATGTGGGACGCCGAGACGGGGGAGCACCTCGCCTCCGCCGACCCGCTGCGCGGCAACGAGCCCACCTGCGCGGCGTTCGCCCCGGATGAGGGCTGGCTGGCCGTCGGGAGCAGCAACCGCGGCCTCGTGCGGTTCGACGCGGAACTCGTCCGCGACGCCACGCGCGACGCCACGATGAGCCCCTTGGTGAACGCCGTCGCCGTCGCCCCGGACGGCAGCTGGACGGTCTGCGCTCAAGCGGACGGCGGGCTGCGTGTCCGGGAGGAGCCACCGGCAGGCGAGGGGTGGCGGATCGATGCGCACACCGGTCCCGCCACCGCCGTCGCGGTGTCACCGAACGGAAGGTGGCTGGTGAGCGGTGGCGAGGACGGGACGCTCGCGGTCTGGGACCAGCGGACGCGTACCCGCCGTGCCCGCTACTCGGCCCACCGGGGCCCTGTACACGCCGTCGCTGTCACGCCCGATGGCGATCGGCTGATCAGCGCGGGGGAGGACGGGTCGGTCAAGGTGTGGGACAGCGCCGGACCCGAGCGGTTCCGGTCCGGCGAGGGTGAAGGGATGCGGACCGTCGTCGCCGTCGGCGACGGCGGACAGGTGGCCGTCGCGCACCGAGACGGAGTCGTCCGGCTCGGCAACCCGCTCGAGGGGACCTGGGGGCGCCCCCTGTCCTCCGGGAACGGGAACGACTACCAGGGGCCGATCGACTTCAGCGCGGACGGCGCCTGGTACGCCGTCGGCCACTTGTTCAGGGTCGAGCTCAGGGGCACCGGCGACTCGCCGGGTGCGAGACCCACCGTTCTACGGCTCGGCACCACCGTGTCGGCGCAGGCCCTCGCCATCGCTCCCGACGGCAGCTGGATCGCCGTCGCCGACTCCGACGGCGTGCTCCAACTGTGGGACCGCTCCACCGAGCGGCGGACCGCCCTCCTGCCACGCCCCCCGGGCGCGGTCGGCCGGGCGCACACCGTCGCCATCGCGCCCGACGGCACCTGGCTGGCCGTACTGCGCCACCGGTCCAGCTCCGGCCCCGAAGGGGCGGAGTCGTCGGTGCACGTGTACCGGCTCGCGCCGGGCCGGCGGTCGGCCGAGGGGCACCTCGACCTCCCGCACGACGGAAAGATCACCGACCTCGCCCTCACCCCCGACGGCACCCGCCTCCTCACCGCCTCCGCGACCGGCACGGTCAGCTTCTGGGACCCCCGCACCGGCGACCTCCTCGCCACCCTCACCGACCCCGACGGCCCGGTGCACGGTCTCTCCGTCTCCCCGGACGGACGCCGGCTCGCCACCGCCGGTGCCATGCTCCGCGTATGGGACGCCGACACCGGCCGTACCGTCGCCGGCGTCCGCGCCGAGACGCCCTACACCTCCTGCGCCTGGCTGACCGACGGCAGGGGGCTCGTCGCCGTCGGCGAACGCGGCCTGTATTCCTACGAGTTCCGCCCCTGATCCCACCCCCAGCCGCGTCCTCGTCCCACTTGTCCGTCCCGCCGGTTACCTTCGGTGCATGGAAGGCTTCACGGACACCCCCGGCACCACGGACACCCCCGGCTACGACGACACCGCGACGGAGCGCTGGGCCGCCGAGCCCGACAAGCGGCCCGGCCGGACCGCCTTCCAGCGCGACCGCGCGCGCGTGCTGCACTCCAGCGCCCTGCGCAGACTCGCCGGCAAGACCCAGGTCGTCACCCCAGGAACTCGCAGCCACGCCTGGGACGCCAGCCCCCGCACCCGGCTCACCCACTCCCTGGAGTGCGCCCAGGTCGGGCGGGAGCTCGGTGCCGCGCTCGGCTGCGACCCCGATCTCGTCGAGACCGCCTGCCTCGCCCACGACATGGGCCACCCGCCCTTCGGGCACAACGGCGAGGTCGCCCTCAACGACTTCGCCAAGGACTGCGGCGGCTTCGAGGGCAACGCGCAGTCCCTCCGGCTGCTCACCCGGATCGAACCCAAGCGGTTCATCTCCGACCCCGTCACCGGCGAGCCCGCCAGCGTCGGCCTCAACCTCACCCGCGCCGCCCTCGACGCCGCCACCAAGTACCCCTGGCCCCGGGGCGGCCACCCCGAGCACCCCGACTCGCCCAAGTTCGGTGTGTACGAGGACGACCTCCCCGTCTTCGCCTGGGCCCGGCAGGGCGCCCCCGCGCACCGCAAGTGCTTCGAGGCCCAGGTCATGGACTGGTCCGACGACGTGGCGTACTCCGTCCACGACTTCGAGGACGGCCTGCACGCCGGCCACATCGACCCGAACATGCTCTTCGCCGAGCCCGAGCGCGCCGACATCTGGGCCGTCGCCATCGGACGCTACGTACCGGAGGACACCGACCCGCAGGAGCTCGCCGACGCCCTCGACCGGCTCGTCGACCAGGACTGGTGGCCGCACGGCTACGACGGATCGGCCGTCGCCCAGGCCCGCCTCAAGGACGCCACCAGTCAGCTCATCGGCCGCTTCTGCCTCGCCGCCGAGGGCGCCACCCGCCAGGCGTACGGCTCCGGCCGCCTCACCCGGTACGCCGCCGAGCTCGTCGTCCCCCGCGAGACCCGCAACGAATGCGCCGTCCTCAAGGCCGTCGCCGACCGCTACGTCATGCAGCGCGCCGAACAGGAAGCGCTCCGCGCCGACCAGCGGATCGTCCTCGCCGAACTCGCCGAGGCGCTCACCGCCCGCGCCCCCGAGAGCCTCGAGCCGCAGTTCCGCGCCCTCTTCGACGCGGCGGACGACGACAGGTCGCGCAAGCGGGTGATCATCGACCAGATCGCCTCCCTCACCGACGCCTCCGCCCGCACCCTCCACGCCCGCCTCCGCCACCCCCACGCCTGAGGAACCCCGCCCCCTTCCGCCATCACGCTCCGTGCGGGACGCTCGGCTGAGGGCCCGAGGCGGTACGGCTCGCCGAACGCCCGGAGGCGTAGCGTAGAAGCGGTCGCAACGAGGAGGCATCAAGTGGTCGACGCAGATCAGACCTTCGTCATCGTCGGCGGAGGCCTGGCCGGGGCCAAGGCGGCGGAGACGCTCCGCTCCGAGGGGTTCACCGGCCGAGTGATCCTCATCGGCGACGAGCGTGACCATCCCTACGAACGCCCACCCCTCTCCAAGGGCTACCTCACCGGCAAGGAGGCCCGGGAGAGCGTCTTCGTCCACGAGCCCGCCTGGTACGCCCGCGCCGAGGTCGAGCTCCACCTCGGGCAGCCCGTCACCGCCATCGACCGCGAGGCCCGCACCGTACGCCTCGGCGACGGCACCACCATCCGCTACGACCGGCTGCTCCTCGCCACCGGCGCCGAGCCGCGCCGCCTCGACGTCCCCGGCACCGGACTCGCCGGCGTCCACCATCTGCGCCGGCTCGCTCACGCCGACCGGCTCCGCCACGTCCTGGCCGCCCTCGGCCGCGACAACGGCCACCTGGTGATCGCGGGCGGTGGCTGGATCGGCCTGGAGGTCGCCGCCGCGGCCCGCGGCTACGGCGCCGAGGTCACCGTCGTCGAGTCCGAGCCCACCCCGCTCCACCACGTCCTCGGGCCCGAGCTCGGCCAGCTCTTCGCCGATCTGCACGCCGAGCACGGCGTCCGCTTCGTCTTCGGCGCCCGGCTCACCGAGATCGTCGGCCAGGACGGCATGGTCCTCGCCGTCCGTACCGACGACGGCGAGGAGCACCCCGCCCACGCCGTCCTCGCCGCGGTCGGCGCCGCCCCGCGCACCGCCCTCGCCGAGGCCGCGGGACTCGACCTGGTCGACCGCGCGCACGGCGGCGGCATCGCCGTCGACGCGTCGCTGCGCACCTCCGACCCCGAGATCTTCGCGGCCGGCGACGTCGCCGCCGCCCAGCATCCGCTCCTGCACACCCGGCTGCGCGTCGAACACTGGGCCAACGCGCTCAACGGCGGCCCGGCCGCCGCCCGCGCCATGCTCGGCCAGGAGGTCGGCTACGACCGGATCCCGTACTTCTTCTCCGACCAGTACGACCTGGGCATGGAGTACTCGGGCTGGGCGCCGCCCGGCTCGTACGACCAGGTCGTGCTGCGCGGCGACGTCGGCAAGCGGCAGTTCATCGCCTTCTGGCTCAAGGACCGCAAGGTCCTGGCCGGGATGAACGTGAATGTGTGGGACGTCACAGAGCCGATCCAGCAGCTCGTCCGCGCCGGTGCCCCGGTGGACACCGAGGCCCTCGGGGACCCCTCCGTACCCCTGGAGAGCCTGATCTGAAACCCTCCCCGCCCACGACTGTGTCTTCCGCGGGGGACGACCCCCCGGACCCCCCGTAGAATTCCCGCGTGGCAGGCAGGATCAACGATGACGACGTGAAGGCGGTACGGGACGCGGTCCCGATCGACGCCGTCGTGTCCGAGTACCTCCAGCTCCGCAACGCCGGCGGCGGCAACCTCAAGGGTCTGTGCCCCTTCCACGACGAGAAGTCCCCCTCCTTCCAGGTCAGCCCGAGCAAGGGCCTGTTCCACTGCTTCGGCTGCCAGGAGGGCGGCGACACCATCGCCTTCGTGATGAAGATCGACCACCTCTCCTTCTCGGAGACGGTCGAGCGCCTCGCCGCCAAGGCGGGCATCACGCTGCGGTACGAGGAGGGCGGCTACAACCCCGGCCACCAGCGCGGCGAGCGCATCCGCCTCGTCGAGGCCCACAAGGTCGCCACCCAGTTCTACATCGACCAACTCGCCTCGCCCGAGGCCGAGATCGGCCGGAAGTTCCTCGCCGAGCGCGGCTTCGACCAGGCCGCGGCCGAGCACTTCGGCGTCGGCTACTCCCCGGCCGGCTGGGACCACCTCACCCGCTTCCTGCGCGGCAAGGGCTTCTCCGACAAGGAACTCATCCTCTCCGGCCTCTCCCAGGACGGCCGGCGCGGCCCCATCGACCGCTTCCGCGGCCGGCTCATGTGGCCGATCCGCGACGTCGGCGGCGACGTCGTCGGGTTCGGCGCGCGCAGACTCCGCGAGGACGACAACGGGCCCAAGTACCTGAACACGCCCGAGACGCCGATCTACAAGAAGTCCCAGGTGCTCTACGGCATCGACCTGGCCAAGAAGGACATCGCCAAGGTCAGCCGGGCCGTCGTCGTCGAGGGCTACACCGACGTCATGGCCTGCCACCTCGCCGGCGTCACCACCGCCATCGCCACCTGCGGCACCGCCTTCGGCGGCGATCACATCAAGATCCTCCGCCGGCTCCTGATGGACAACGGCTCGGCCCGCGTCATCTTCACCTTCGACGGCGACGCCGCCGGCCAGAAGGCCGCCCTGCGCGCCTTCGAGGACGACCAGAAGTTCGCCGCCGAGACCTACATCGCCATCGCCCCCGACGGCATGGACCCCTGCGACCTGCGGCTCGCCAAGGGCGACCAGGCCGTCGCGGACCTCGTCGAGCCGCGCACCCCGCTCTTCGAGTTCGCGCTGCGCCAGATCGTGAAGCGGTACGACCTGGAGACCCCGGCCGGCCGGGCCGCCGCCCTCGACGAGGCCGCGCCGATCGTCGCCCGGATCAAGAGCGTCGGCGCGCAGCACGAGGTCGCCGTCCAGCTCGCCGGCATGCTCGGCATCCTCGACACCCAGTTCGTCGTCAAGCGCGTCTCCCAGATCGCCCGCTGGCAGCGCGACCGGGGCGGCCGGGGCACCTCGGCGCCGGCGGCCTCGCAGCATGGGGGTGCCTCCCGCGGCCGAAGGGCTACGGGGGAGTACGAGACCCAGGCCCCCGCCGCGAGCGGCGGCCCGGCGCTCAACCTGCGCAGCCCCGCCCACCGCACCGAGCGCGAACTGCTCAAGCTGGCCCTCCAGCGCCCCGAACTGGTCTCCCCGGCCTTCGACGCGTACGGTGCCGACGAGTTCACCGCCCCGCCCTACGCGGCCGTCCGCCAGTGCATCCAGGACGCGGGCGGTGCCACCGGCGCACCCGCCGACTATCTGTCCGCCGTCCGTGAGGCCGCGCCCAACGACACCGTCCGCGCGCTCGTCACCGAACTCGCCGTCGAGGCGATCTTCGCCAAGACCGTCGACGAGGTCTACGCGGGCGCCCAGCTCGTCCAGGTCCGCCTGCGCGCCGTCGACCGCCGCATCCGCGACATCCAGGGTACCCTCGCCCGCCTCGGCCCCCACGCCGACCCGGAGCAGCTGGCCGCCGTACAGAACGAGCTCTGGGTCCTCACCCAGTACGGCCAGTCCCTGCGCACCAACGGGGCCGCGGCGCTCTGAGGCCGGGCCGCCTCTGACGTACGGTGACCCACCGGACTCAAAAAGTCACCGCACGCCCCTCGTGGCGGCGATGTGTCGTACCCCACACTGGGGGCGGTGCCTGAGCCCCCGGAGCACCGGCAGCGATCACCTGGAGGTCGCCCCCGTGCAGACCCAGACCCTGTCCCCGACGGACGTCGTGCCCGGGCAACGCCCGGCCGTCCCCCACCCGGAGGCGCCGGCCCCCGCAGAGCCGGCCGAGGTCTCCGATCCGCCCGAGCCCGTCGAGTTCGTGGACGACACACCCGAGCCGGAGCCGGTTCCCCGCCGGTTCGACCTCGGCGGGAACGGACCCTCGTCCGACCTGTTCCGCCAGTACCTGCGGGAGATCGGCCGCATCCCGCTCCTCACCGCCGCCGAGGAGGTCGAGCTCGCCCGCCGGGTGGAGGCCGGCCTGTTCGCCGAGGAGAAGCTGCTCAACACCCCTGACCTGGACTCCCGGTTGGCGCTCGACCTGGACCGGCTCGTCGTCCTGGGCCGGATGGCCAAGCGCCGCCTCATCGAGGCCAACCTGCGGCTCGTCGTCTCCGTCGCCAAGCGGTACGTGGGGCGCGGGCTGACCATGCTCGACCTGGTCCAGGAGGGAAACCTCGGCCTGATCCGGGCGGTGGAGAAGTTCGACTACGCGCGCGGCTACAAGTTCTCGACGTACGCGACCTGGTGGATCCGCCAGGCGATGTCCCGGGCCCTCGCCGACCAGGCCCGGACCATCCGCGTCCCCGTCCATGTCGTCGAACTGATCAACCGGGTCGTCCGCGTCCAGCGCCGGATGCTCCAGGAGCGCGGCTACGAACCCACCCCCGAAGAGGTCGCGGCCCAGCTCGACCTGACGCCCGAGCGGGTCGGCGAGGTGCTGCGCCTCGCCCAGGAACCGGTCTCCCTGCACGCCCCCGTCGGCGAGGAGGACGAGGTCGCCCTCGGCGACCTCATCGAGGACGGCGACGCCGCGAGCCCGGTGGAATCGGCGGCGTTCCTCCTGCTGCGCGAGCACCTGGAGGCCGTCCTCTCCACCCTCGGCGAGCGCGAACGCAAGGTGGTCCAGCTCCGCTACGGCCTGGACGACGGCAGACCCCGCACCCTGGAGGAGATAGGCCGCCTCTTCGGCGTGACGCGCGAACGCATCCGCCAGATCGAGTCCAAGACCCTCAACAAGCTCCGGGACCACGCCTACGCGGACCAGCTGCGCGGTTACCTGGACTAGAGGCCCAGCTCTTCTTCACCACGATGATCCGGAACCGCGGTGGCCGGCCCACGGGGGCTGACCCGTGCCGCTCATCATGCGGCACGGGTCATCGGCGAGTCGATCACTGCACGCGACCGGATCAGTCCACCTCGGCGACCGCCTGCGCGAACTGCGCCGCGTACAGCCGCGCGTACGCCCCGCCCGCCGCCAACAGCTCGTCGTGCGTGCCCTGTTCGACGATCGAGCCGTTCTCCATCACCAGGATCACGTCCGCGTCCCTGATGGTGGAGAGCCGGTGCGCGATGACGAACGACGTACGCCCGTGCGCCAGGCGCGCCATCGCCTTCTGGATGAGGACCTCGGTGCGGGTGTCGACCGAGCTGGTGGCCTCGTCGAGGACGAGGATCACCGGGTCGGACAGGAACGCCCGCGCGATGGTGATCAGCTGCTTCTCGCCGGCGCTGACGCCCGAGCCCTCGTCGTCGATGACGGTGTCGTAGCCCTCGGGCAGGGTGCGGATGAAGCGGTCGGCGTGCGCGGCCCGCGCCGCCTCCTCGATCTCCTCGCGGGACACCGCGCGGGACGCGCCGTACGCGATGTTGTCGGCGATCGTCCCGCCGAACAGCCAGGTGTCCTGCAGGACCATGCCGATCCCGGCCCGCAGGTCCTCCCGGGACATCGAGGAGATGTCCGCGCCGTCGAGGGTGATCCGGCCGCCGGTCACCTCGTAGAACCGCATCAGCAGGTTCACCAGCGTCGTCTTGCCCGCGCCGGTCGGACCGACGATCGCGACCGTCTGTCCGGGTTCGACCGTCAGCGACAGCTTCTCGATGAGCGGCTTCTCCGGCTCGTAGCGGAAGGACACCTCCTCCAGCGCGACCTTGCCCTTGACGTCGGCGGACCGCTCCCAGCCGCCGGCCGGCGGCGCCCCGGTCGCGCCGCGCTCGCCCAGGGGTGCGTCCGGTTCCTGCTCCTCGGCGTCGAGCAGCTCGAAGATCCGCTCGGCCGAGGCGACGCCCGACTGCACCAGGTTCGCCATCGACGCGACCTGCGTCAGCGGCATCGAGAACTGCCGGGAGTACTGGATGAACGCCTGCACGTCACCGATCGACAGCGTGCCGCTCGCCACCCGGAGCCCGCCGACCACGGCCACCAGGACGTAGTTGATGTTCGAGATGAAGAACATCACCGGCTGCATGACGCCGCTGTTGAACTGGGCCTTGAACCCCGCCTCGTACAGCGCGTCGTTCTGCTCGCGGAAGTCGGCCGCGGACTCGTCCTGCCGCCCGAAGACCTTCACCAGCGCATGGCCGGTGTACATCTCCTCCACATGGGCGTTGAGCTTGCCCGTGGACCTCCACTGCTGCACGAAGTGCGGCTGCGAACGCTTGCCGATCCTCGTCGCCACGACCACCGACACCGGCACGGTCACCAGCGCGACCAGCGCGAGCAGCGGTGAGATCCAGAACATCATCGCCAGCACGCCGACGATGGTGAGCAGCGAGTTGATCAGCTGCCCCATCGACTGCTGGAGCGTCTGGGAGATGTTGTCGATGTCGTTGGTCGCCCGGCTGAGGACCTCGCCGCGCTTGGCCTTGTCGAAGTACGACAGCGGCAGCCGCGCCAGCTTCGCCTGCACGTCCTCGCGCATCCGGTAGACCGTCCGGTTGATCACCTTGATCGACATACGGGTCGAGACCAGCATGAGGAGCCCGGCCGCCACGTAGATGACCAGCACCCACAGCAGCACCTCGCCCACGGCCGTGAAGTCGATGCCGCGCCCGGGGGTGAAGTCGACCCCGGACAGCATGTCGGCCATCCCGCCGTCGCCCGCCGCCCGCAGCCGCTCGATCTGCTGCGCCTTCGTCGTGCCCGCGGGCATATCCCGTCCGACGACCCCCGCGAAGACCAGGTCGGTCGCCTTGCCGAGGATCTTGGGGCCGACCACCGAGGCCGCCACGCTGAGCACACCGGCGATCAGCATCAGCCACAGCGCGCCCCGCTCGGGCGCCAGCTGCTTCACCAGCCGTTTGCCCGAGCCCTTGAAGTCCATCGACCGCTGGTCAGGGCCGCCACCGGCCATCATTCGTCCGCCAGGACCGGCCATCAGGCTGCCTCCGCCTCGGTCAGCTGGGAGAGCACGATCTCCCGGTACGTCTCATTGCCCGCCATCAGCTCGTGATGGCGTCCGGCGCCCACGACCCGGCCCTCGTCGAGGACCACGATGCGGTCGGCGTCCCGGATGGTCGACACCCGCTGGGCGACGATGACGACGGTCGAGTCCGCCGTCTCCTCCTTGAGTGCCTCTCTCAGCAACGCGTCCGTCCGGTAGTCCAGCGCCGAGAACGAGTCGTCGAAGAGATAGATCTCCGGCCGCTGCACCAGCGTCCTCGCGATGGCGAGCCGCTGCCGCTGCCCGCCGGACACGTTCGTGCCGCCCTGCGCGATCGGCGCGTTCAGCCCGTTCTCCAGCTTCCTCACGAAGTCGGCGGCCTGGGCGACCTCCAGCGCGTGCCACAGCTCCTCATCGGTCGCGTCAGGCTTCCCGTACCGCAGGTTCGTCGCCACCGTCCCGGAGAAGAGGTACGGCTTCTGCGGGACGAGCCCCACGGTCCGCGCCATCAGCCGGGGATCGAGCTTCCGTACGTCCACACCGTCGACGAGCACCTCGCCGCCGGTCACGTCGAACAGCCGCGGCACCAGACCGAGCAGGGTCGACTTGCCGCTGCCCGTCGAACCGATGATCGCCGTCGTCTCACCGGGCCGGGCCACCAGCTCCACGTCCCGCAGTACCGACTCCTCGGCACCCGGGTAACGGAAGTCCGCGCTCCGGACCTCCAGATGACCGCGCCGCTCCAGCTCGGTCACGGGCTCGGCCGGCGGCACCACGCTGCTCCCGGTGGACAGCACCTCCTCGATGCGCTCGGCGCACACCTCGGCCCGCGGCACCATCATGAACATGAAGGTGGCCATCATCACGGCCATCACGATCTGCATCAGATAGGCGAGGAACGCGGTCAGCGCCCCGATCTCCATCCCGCCGCTGTCGATGCGGTGCGCGCCGAACCAGACCACCGCGATGCTGGAGATGTTCACGACCGTCATGACGGTCGGGAACATCAGCGCCATCAGCCGGCCGGTCGCCATGGAGACGTCGGTCAGCTCGGTGTTCGCGCCCTTGAACCGCTCGCGCTCGTAGTCGTCCTTCACGAACGCGCGGATCACGCGGTTGCCGGTGATCTGCTCGCGCAGCACCCGGTTCACGGTGTCGAGCCGCTCCTGCATGGTCCGGAACAGCGGCCGCATCTTCTTCACGATCAGCGAGACCGCGATGCCGAGGACCGGCACCACGGCGAGCAGCACCGCCGACAGCGGCACGTCCTGCCCGAGCGCCATGATGATGCCGCCGACACACATGATGGGCGCGGAGACCATCAGGGTGAACGCCATCAGGACCAGCATCTGGACCTGCTGGACGTCGTTGGTGGTCCGGGTGATCAGCGACGGCGCGCCGAACTGCCCGACCTCCCGGGCGGAGAAGGACTGCACCCGCTCGAAGACGGCGGCGCGGATGTCCCGGCCGAGCGCGGACGCGGTCCGCGCCCCGTAGTACACGGCCCCGATGTTGCAGACGACCTGAAGCACGGAGACCGCGATCATCAGGGCGCCGAACCGCAGGATGTAGCCGGTGTCCCCGTCCACGACACCGTTGTCGATGATGTCCGCGTTCAGGGTCGGCAGGTAGAGGGAGGCGCAGGTCTGCAGGAGCTGGAGCAGGACCAGCAGAGCGATGGGCTTCTTGTACGGCCGAAGGTGGGTTCGGAGAAGTCGTAGGAGCACGGGTTCTACTATCGCCCGCACCCCCGGGACGTGACGACCGGGTTTTGTCGAGTCTTGAACGGACTCCGCTACCAGCCGAACGCCATCCCGCTAGGCCCCGAACGCGCCCGGGTGGATCTGCTCGCGCGTGGCCACGTACTGCTGCCGTACGGCCTGACCCACCGCCAGCTCCTCGCCCGGCTCCAGGACCTGCGCGGCGGCGCCCTGCCAGGCCGGGGGAGCGGTCGGCGAGAGCGTGCCCCGGGAGACACCGAGCGCCCACGCGGCCTGCCGGGCCGCGCCGAGCGCCGCGTAGTCCGCCGGCTGGGGGACGACGACCTGCGCGCCGAAGATCGCCGGTGCGATCGCCTGGACGGCGGGCAGCCCGGCCGCGGCGCCCAGCAGGAACACCCGGCGCACCTCGACCCCCCGCCCGCGCAGCACGTCCATCGCGTCGGTGAGCGAGCAGAGCATCCCCTCGAAGGCGGCCCGCGCGAGGTGCTCGGGCTTCATCGACTCGCGGCGCAGCCCGCTGAGGGTGCCGGCCGTGTGCGGCAGCCGCGGGGTGCGCTCGCCCTCCAGATAGGGCAGGAGGACGAGTCCGGAGGCGCCCGGCGTCGACTTCAGCGCGAGCGCGGAGAGCTCGTCCAGGCTCTCCACGCCGAGCATCTCGGCGGTGCCGCGCAGCGCCCGCACCGCGTTGGAGGTGTGGACGACGGGCAGGTGCATGCCGGTCGCGTCGGCGAAGGAGGTGATCAGACCGTGCGGGTCGGCGAGCGCCTCGTGGTGCACGGCCATCACCGAGCCGGAGGCGCCGAGGGAGACGACGGCGTCCCCGGCCGCGAGGCCGAGCCCGAACGCGGCGGCCATGGTCTCGCCCGTACCGGCGGAGATCAGCAGCCCCTCGGGGGTGGTCCCGGCGGCGTCGGACGGGCCGAGCACCTCGGGAAGCGCGGCCTGGTGACCGAGCGCCAGCTCGACGAGGTCGGGGCGGTAGGCGCCGGCGCCGGCCGACCAGTAGCCGGTGGCCGAGGCGGCGCCGCGGTCGGTGGTGCGGCGCGGGGGCCGGCCGAGCAGCTGCCAGACCAGCCAGTCGTGCGGCTGGAGGAGCATCCCGACGCGCTGGGCGTTCTCCGGCTCGGTGCGGGCCAGCCAGCGCAGCTTGGCGACCGGCTGCCCGGACTGCGGCACGCATCCGACGGCCTCGGCCCAGGCCTGCCGCCCGCCGAACGCCTCGATCAGATCGGCGGCGGCCACCTGCGCCCGCTTGTCGTTCCCGACCATCGCGGGCCGCACCAGAGCGCCCTGCGGGTCCAGCGGCACGATCGCGTGCTGCTGGGCGGAGACCCCGATGGCCTGGACGCCTTCGAGCAGCCCGCCGCCCGCGGCCTCGCCGAGCGAGAGCAGCCACGCCTGTGGATCGACGTCGGAGGCCTTCGGCTCGACGGGATGCGGGGCGTACCCCTGCCGCAGTACGGCACCCGTGTCCGCGTCGCAGACGACGATGCGTGTGAACTCAGCAGAACTGTCCAAGCCGGCGACTATCCCCATGACAGGAGATTCTGCCGCACGCGGGGGAGTAGGCGGAGCGCGTGTGGGGTAGAAAACGCTTTTTCGAGCGCGCGGTCGGCGCGCCTCAGGTGTTGCTCACGCCCCAGTCGTCCTCGGTGACCTGCCCGTTGTGATGGCGCAGCGCGTGGATCCGGTCCGTGACCGACGCGGGCAGCCTGTCGCCGACCTTGTCGCTCACGGCGTGGAGCGCCTTCCCGGCGACGTCCCGTCCGGTCTGGGCCGCGGACTCGGCGGCGTTGCGCACCGCCGGGTTCCGGCTGATGTCCTGCGCGGACTTCTTCAGCTGTTCGTAGCGCTCACGACCGGCCCGCGTCCCGATGACGTAACCGAGGGCCAGTCCCACGACGAACGTCAGCTTGTACCGCACGGCGGCACCACCCTTCCCTGGAGCTTCCCTGATGCATCACTGGTGCCCACGAACGGCCACGGCATACCGATTGGCGGAGCACCCCCCTGCTTGCGCTAATGTATGTGTCGCAGCGAACGCACGCCGCCCGGAACACCCCAGGTGAGTGCGTTCGGTGCAACCGCAGCAATCCCCTGTAGCTCAATTGGCAGAGCAGCCGGCTGTTAACCGGCAGGTTACTGGTTCGAGTCCAGTCGGGGGAGCGCGGTCTCCTGTAGCTCAATTGGCAGAGCAGCCGGCTGTTAACCGGCAGGTTACTGGTTCGAGTCCAGTCGGGAGAGCAGAGGAAAGAGGACCCTTCGGGGTCCTTTTTCTTGTCTCCGGGAACCATGCGCCACGCTGCGCGGTCCTCATGGTCGAGCAGCGCGCAGCAGTGCCGAGCATCCGGAGCAGGAGATCGTATGAGCGGCTATGCTGCGGCAGACGGCGCGCACACATGTACGCGCCACACCGTCAGGGGCGGTAGCTCAGCCGGTTAGAGCAGCGGACTCATAATCCGTCGGCCGTGGGTTCGAGTCCCACCCGCCCCACCAACCGCCCGCTGCCGCAGGAAGGTTTTTCCTGCGGTCGCGGGCTTTCTGCTGTCCATGGTGCACCCCATTGACCTGGGGTTCGTAGCGACACGCCAGCGTCACCCGGATGCTTAGCGCCCTCGCCTCGGGTGCGATGCCTGCCGGGGATGTTGGTGATGTAGCTTCGTTATGTACATCATGGACTCGCGGTGAGAGGCGGCCGGTATGTCTGTTACCCAGATCGATCTCGATGATGAGGCGCTGGCCGAGGCGATGCGGCTGATGGGTGTCTCGACGAAGAAGGAGACCGTCAACGGGGCGCTGCGGGACTACGTGGCGCGCGTCAAGCGGCTGGAGGCTGCCGAGAAGCTGGCCGCGCGGGGTGAGCGGGGCGAGTTCGAGGCCGCGGCTGCGGCGCATGCCGCTGCCAAGCGTGCCCGGCGGGCAGCCTTCGAGTGATCACGTACCTCCTCGACACGTCCACCCTGTGGCACCTCTTCCGTACGCCGGGGGCGTTGCGGCCCTGGGAAGGACACATCGCCGCCGGCGTGTTCCACATCTGCGAGCCCACGAGGGTGGAGTTCCTCCACTCGGCCACGAGCCCGGCCCACCGCGACGAGCTGGCCGAAGAGCTGGATGATCTCTGCCGGTTCTCACCGGTCCCCAAGAACGCGTGGCGCTGGGTCGACACCGCGCAGTACAAGCTCACCCAGCGCGGGCAGCACCGAGCCGCCGGAGCCATCGATCTCCTGGTGTGTGCGACGGCGGTCCATCACGGCCACACGGTGCTCCACGTGGACAACGACTTCGCCACGGTGGCGGGGGTTCTCAAGGAAGTGCAACAGCGAGACGTACGCGCCTGACTCTTCGTCGGCACCGAACGAGAACTGCTCCAGCACCGGCGTGGCAGGCCGGCTCGGAGAAGAGCAGTGACCAGCGCAGATGCCCCTCCGGAGCCGGAAACCGGGAGCCACCGACGCGGCTCCCCTGCCTTTTCAGTTCCGTCCAGGTGACGGCGGGCGGGGGGCCGTGACCCCGGGCCCCGGCGGGGCGTTCCACCGGGTGTCGCCTTCCTGCCACCCCTTGGACAGCGCCTTGCGTATCCGTCCCGTCCTCGCCGCCGTGGCGGCCTCCGCGCTGCTCGCGGTCCTTGCCAGGGCGGCGACCCCGGGCGCCGTTCCCGAAACGGGAGACGTTCTGTGACACGCGGTGTGCTGGTGGGGCGGCCGCTGGTGACGGGCCAGGTCGCGGGCGCGTACGACGCGGTGGTGATCGGGTCCGGGGCCGGTGGGCTGACGACGGCGGTCTGCCTGGCCCGGCAGGGACGGCGGGTGGCGGTGTTCGAGCAGCATTACACCGCAGGCGGCTACACCCACGCCTACCGGCGGCGCGGCTGGGAGTGGGACGTCGGCATCCACTACGTCGGCCAGCTGGCGCAGCGCGAGCCGGTCCGGGTGCTGTCGGACTACCTGACCGGCGGCGCTCTGCAATGGGCCTCGCTCGGGGACCCGTACGACGAGTACCGGCTGGCGGGCGAGGTACACCGGGCGCCTGTCGGCTTCACCGCCTACCGGGCCGGTCTGATCGCGCGTTTCCCCACCGAACGGGCAGGGATCGAGGCACTGTTCCGGCTGGTCGAGCGGTGCCGGGCGACGCTGCCCGTGCTCGCGCTGGGACGCCTGTCGGGCCCGGTGGTACGGCGACTGGCCCGCCTGCTGCGGGCGGCGGCCGTCCCGGCCGAGGCGCTGCGGCCGGCCCGGGACGTCGTGGCGGGGCTGGTCCGCGACGAGCGGCTGCGGCAGGCGGTGCTCACCCCGAGCGCGCTGCTGCTGGCCGACTCCACCGCCCGGCTGCCGTTCTTCCTCCTCGCGGTGCTGTTCGAGCACTTCCGCACCGGTGCCTGGTATCCGGTGGGCGGCAGCGCCGCCATCGCCCGCGCGATGCTCGCCCCGATCCGTACCGCCGGCGGAGAGGTCTTCGTACGGGCGCCGGTCGCCCGGATCGAGCTGGACGGGGCGCGGGCGACGGGTGTGACGCTGGCGGACGGCACCCGTGTGCGCGCCCCGGTAGTGGTCAGCGCGGCGGGCGCCCACCACACCTACCGCACTCTGCTGCCCCGCCCACCTGCCGGCGGCGCAGACCGCCTGGAGGGCATGCGGCGCGGATTCCCGTTCGTGATCCTCTTCGTCGGCCTCGACGGCGACCCGGAGGAACTGGGACTGCCCCGGCACAACCTGATGGTCACCGACGGCGACTGCGACGCCTTCTTCGACGGCACCGGCGGACGCACCAGCGGCCACTTCCTCTCCTTCTCCTGTGCCAAGGACCCGACCTGGACCGCACGGCACCCCGGCCGGTCGACCGGCGAGATCCTCACCTACGTCCACCCGGACCTGTTCGAGCCCTTCCATGGCTCACCCCGGCGCCACCGGGACCCGGCCTACCTCGCTCTGAAAGCCGAACTCACCGCGCAGCTCCTCGACCAGCTCCACCGCCACCTGCCCCGTACCAAAGGTCGAGTGGCCTATCACGAACTCGGCACCCCTCTGACAGCCGAGCACTTCACCGGCTGGCCCGGCGGCAGCCTCTACGGGCTCGCCAAAGACACCGCCGCCTTCGGCGACGGCCGCCACCCCGGCCTCGCGGACTGGCTACGCCCGCGCACCGAGGTCAAGGGTCTCTACCTGTCAGGCCAGGACTGCCTGGCGGGCGGCTTCCTCGGTGCGGTCACCGGCGGCCTCCTCGCCGCCCACGAAGCCCTCGACCCGGTCAGCCGCACCCGCCTGTGGACAGGACTCCTCAAACACGGCATCCGGCCACCCGTGCCCCAGTGACAGCCGAACGCGACCCGGCGGCCGCCGCCCCGGCAAGGCAGAGGGGCCGTCGGGGTGACCGGCCCGACCCGCAGGCCCCAGGCCGGCTGGTCATAACCGGCCCGGCCCTCCACTCACCGCGTGACCGCCGCCAGCAGGTTGCCCGCGATCATCAGGACGACACCGAGCCGGTGCACGGCGAAGCCGGTGCGGCGTGCCCGCATGATGTCACCGCTGCGGAAGCCGAGCAGGTACTGCCGCAGCCGCAGCAGTGAGGCGGGCAGCATCAGCGGCACGAACCACCAGGGAGCGATGCCCACCGCGCTCGCGGCGACGATCGTCAAGAACTCGGTCAGGGACAGGAGGCCGATGAAGCGGGCGTTGCCGCGCTCCGAGACCAGGGCGGCGACGGTGGGGCGGCCCACCGAGCGGTCGCCCTCGACGTCGTTGGTGTTGGAGTAGACCCCGAACATCAGCGGGCCGAACCCGAAGAGGACGGCCTGGATCAGGAGGAACCCGGTGGCCTGGCCGGTGACCATGCCGTAGGGCAGGATGACGAGGGCGAAGCCCAGGGCGACGAGATAGATCTCCTGGAAGCCGTGGTAGCTGAGCTTGACGCCGTAGGAGTACTGGAGAGTCACCACCCACAGGACGAGGAGCCCGATCGCGGTCCAGGCCGGGCGGTGCGGGGCGAGGACGGCGGTCACCCCGAACAGGAGGGCCGCCAGGACGGCGCTTGCCCAGGCGAAGCGCAGGGCTTCGGGCACGGTCAGCGCGCCGGCGACCAGTGGCTTGCGCTTCACGTTGCGCAGCGGGTGGTCGGGGCCGTAGTTGGTGAGGTCGCTGCCGTCGCGGAAGCCCGTGACGTCGTCGAAGGCGGTCATCGCCATGAGCAGGAAGACCTGCCCGACGAGGAACACGCCGAAGAGGGCGGCGGTGCGACCGGTGAGCGTGCCGGCGGGCAGCAGGACGGCGGACAGGGCGATGAAGGTACCCAGGTAGTAGTCGTAGACGTCCAGCTTGCCGAGCCGCGCGTAGGTCTTGAGCCTCCCGTCGGCACGAGGCGTCGGCGCGGGTCGCCCGGTGGGCGCGGTGGTCGTCGTGAGCGTGGAGTCGGTCATGTCGCCTCGGGGCTTGGGATGCTGTCTCGGGTGGTGTCGCGCGGCACGGCTGGAGTGCCGGCGGTGGGGATACGGAGGGGGCGGCGGCCTTGGACGGAGTAGAGGACGCCCGTCGCGGCGGCGAACTCCGGGGCACGCATCATCGAGCCGAGCCGGTCCAGTTCCGCAGGGGTGAAGCCGCTGTCGAGGAGCCGGGGCGCGAGGTGGGCGAGGTGGTGGAGCTGGAGGCCGAGCGCGGGCGTTCCGGGGGCGCGCACCAGGACGTGCGGCCGGATGCGGAGGTCGGTCAGGCCTGCCTCGCGCAGTGCGGCCGCCGCTCGGCGGCCCCAGGTGGGATCGCCGCCGCCCGCGCGCATCAGCGCCGCCTTGGCCGTGGTGAACCGCTCGTACAGACGGGCGTCTTCGGGAGAGGGCGCGAGGAGACACGGCTCGTGCCCGGCGTCGAACTCGTCGACCTGGAGGAGCCCGCCGGGCACGAGCGCGCCGATCAGCCGCCGTAGGACCGCCTGCCGCTCGGGCAGGTGCTGGAGGACCAGACGGGCGACGACGACGTCGTACGCGCTCTGGGGCAGCGGGTCCGTGACGACGTCGTGGGTGAGGACGGTCAGTCCGGACTCCGGCGCGATCCGGCCCGGCTTGATGTCGGTGGCGGTGACGGTGCCGCCGGGAGAGACCAGCCGGAGCAGGCCGCGCGAGACACTGCCCGCGCCGGCCCCGATCTCCAGGCAGTTCATGCCGGGGGCCACACCTGCCTCCCGGAGGTGACCGAGCGTCAGCGGGTCGAGCGCCCCTTCGAGGGACGCGTGGTGGTGGACGCTGTGCGGGCTGTCGTTGTCGAAGACGTAGCCGGGCGGGACGGTGGCGGCCGGGCGCGGCACGGGCGGGCTCCCGGTCATGTCCAGCGGCCGGTGCCGCAGGTTTCCGTGCTGCCCGTCAGCCGTTCGAGAAGGGCCGCGCGCCGGACCTTCCCGGTGCCGGTGCGCGGGACCTCGTCCCAGCCGACCACGACGGGTTCGGCGAGCGCCGGGAGGCCCTCCGCGGCCCGCTTCCAGCTCGCGGGGTCCAGCGTGCCGTCCTCCGTGACGACGACGGGCAGCGGGTCGGTGCCGGTCCGGGCGAGGACGACGCATTCCAGGGCCTCGGACAGCCGGTCCTCCAGCATGTCCTCGGCCTGCAGGCAGCTGAACCCGGGGAGGTGGTCGACCTCCCGGTCGAGGAGCCGGACGCTTCCGTCGCGGGCGATCGTCGCGATGTCCCCGGTGTTCCACCAGGAGCCGTGCCGCTTGGCCGTCCAGCGCTCCCGCTCACCCACGTAGTCAGGGGCGAGCGCTCGGGTGCGGCACAGGATCAGACCGGGGGTGCCGGTGGGCACCGGGCGGAAGGTGAGGGGGTCGACGGCCTTCAGACGGGTCTTCAGGGGGACGGGACGACCGAGGTCGCGCACGGTGGTCGCGGCGCCGTCGGCGGCCCTCGCGACGGAGCGGCGGGTGTGGAAGGCGAAGGTCAGCGGGCCGGTCTCGCTCTGGCCCCAGCCCTGCATCCACAGCGGTCGGCGCCGTGAACTGGCCTGGAGGTAGGAGCGGATGACCGGGGGGTGCACGGCGTCGTAGGTGCTGATGTAGGTCCGTACGTCCCGGAAGGGGTTGTCCAGGCGCCGGGTCAGCGGGCGCAGCCGCACGTAGCGGGACGGCAGCGCCTCGACGACGGTGGGCGGATGGGCGCGCAGCAGCAGGTCGGCCGTCTCGGGCCGCCCGCCGGAGGCGAGGGTGATGTGCCGGGGTGCGCGGGTGGGAGCGACGGCCGTCCAGCAGATGGTACGGCCGTGGGCGTAGGAGCTGGAGTTGAAGAGGCTGTCGTCGCGGCGCAGGCCGATGCGCGGCACCGGCAGGGTCTCGAATCGGGCGAGGTGGTGGACCAGGGTGCGAGTGGTGTGGGAGACCAGCTTCGGTACGCCGGTGGTGCCGCTGGTGTGGACGACGACCAGGGGGGCGTGGTCGTCGCGGGGGTGCGGTCCCGGGTCGGGGTGGCCGCTGAGATCGTCGAGGTGCACGGTGCCGGGCGGGAGGTCGCCGCCGGGGCCGAGGACGATGGTGGTGCGGGCCGTCCCCACGAGGTCCGTCGCCGGGTCGCGGGCGAGCACGTCGAGGTCGGTGACCAGGACGCGGGGGGCGCAGCGGTCCAGGAGGACGCGCAGGACCTCGGGCGCGAGGTGGTCGGAGAGTTTCACGGGGACGGCGCCGGTACGGACGGCGGCGCAGGCGATCAGGTCGTAGTCCCAGTGGTTCGCCTTGACGATCGCGACGCGCTCGCCGGGGCCGGCCCCGGCGGCGGCGAGCGCGCCGGCGGTCTCCTGGACCAGCAGGGCGAGTTCCGGGACGGTCCACTCGGTGGCGCCGGGGCCGGTCGGCGCCGGGGACAGGTCGAAGGGGCGGTCGAGGTGGAAGCGGGTGGGGGTGCCGGCGTCGGCGAGGTCGTCGAAGAGGACGCCAAGGTCGTGGGGGGTCATGCGACGGTCTCCTGCCGGACGGTGCGGCCCCGGCGCGGGGCGAGGTGGGCGAGGACGCGGGCGGCGGCGAGCGCCCCCGAACGGGCGGCGCCCTCGCTGGACGGCCGGGCGGCGACCCAGTCCCCGGCATACTCGACGGCGCGCGCCGGGCGGTGCAGGAACGGGGCGCGCAGCGCGAGGGCGTGGGGGGTGATTTCGGGCATGGCCTGCGGCCAGTGGTGCACATAGGTCGCGGTGAGGGCCGCGCCGAGTCCGGGTACGTAGCGTTCGGCGGCGACGGCGAGCCGGCGGCCTGCCTCCTCCTCGCCCGCCTCGACGAGTTCGGGGATGCGGCGCGGGGAGGCGAGCAGGCTGACCAGGCCCCGTCCGGCCGGGGCCCGGTCGGGGCACTTGAGGTGGTCCGCGATGACGCAGGACAGCAGCGCTTCCTCACACTCGGGGGTGAGGAGCGCGTAGGCGCCGCCGCGTGGAGCGAGCGGCCTGTCGAGGGCGCAGCTGACCTTGAGCATGGGCCGGTAGGTGGAGGCGGCCGGGTAGCCGATGGCGGCCGGGTCGGTGTCTCCGGTGAGCCGCAGCGCGATCGGGGCGGGGACGGCGAGGACCACCGCGCGGGCGGTGAGGGCGGCGCCGTCGACGGTGATCCGGGCGTGGCTGCCGTGGTCGGTGACCTCCTCGACCTCGTGGCCGTAACGCGTCTGGAGTCCTGCGGCCAGGCGGGTGGCGAGCAGGTCCATGCCGCCCCGGTAGGTGCGCCACGCGGAGACCGGCCCGACCGCGAGAAGCAGGCCGACCAGGGGCGCCGCGGCACTGCGTTCGGCGTCCCAGCCGAAGAAGGCGGCGGACAGCGGCTGGAACAGGTGGTCGGTGAGGTCGGGGTGGTAGCGGCGCGCGGCGGAGGCGACGGTTCCGGTGCCGAGCGGGGTGTCCTCGGGGTGGTCGTGGTCGAGGGCGGCGCGATGGCGTCCGCTCCAGGCGAGGAACCGGGCGAGTGAGGGCCGGGCGGCGGGCACGAGTCCGGCGCCGGTGAGTACGGCCCGGGGTTCGCCGACGCCGTTGTGGGGCCGTCCGTCGCGCCAGACGGCCATGGGGCGGCCGATGCGGGGTACGTCGTCGGGGGTGAGGCCGGCCCGGCGCACCAGCTGCCAGGTGGCGCGGTAGCCCTGGGCGGAGATCTGTTCGGCCCCGGTGTCGATGAGGTAGCCGTCGCGGCGGAGGGTGCGCATCCGGCCGCCGGGGGCGTCGGTGGCCTCGAAGACACACACCTCGTGGCCGTTGCGGCGCAGTTCGTGGGCGGCGGCGAGTCCGGCGAGTCCGGAGCCGACGACGGCGATGTCGAGATCAGGGGTCATGCGGGGGTACTCCGTGCGGGGGTGGGAATGGTGGCTCGGTCCGTTCGGGACGGTGCGGTCACCGGCGGGTGCGCAGGGCATGGGCGCGGACGGCGTCGGTGACGTGCTCGACCTGTGCGTCGGTGAGCCGGTGGTGGACGGGCAGGGACAGTTGCCGGCGGGCCGCGTCCCGGGCGTGCGGCCAGTCGGGGCCGGGCCGGTCGGCGGCGACGGGGGCGAAGGCTGCCTGGTCGGGCAGGGTCTTCGGGTAGTAGACGTGGGTGTCGACCCCTTCGGCGGACAGATGGTCGCGCAGGGCGTCCCGGTCGTCGGCGAGCAGGGTGTAGACGTAGTAGCAGCGGCCGTCGGTGCCCGGGGGCGGGGTGGTGATGCCGGGCAGGCCGGTGAGGTGTTCGGTGTAGTGGGTGGCGATCCGGGCCCGGCGGTCCAGGCGGGCGGCGAGGCCGGACAGCCGGTGCAGCTGGAAGGCGGCCTGGATCTCGTCGAAGCGGCTGTTGACACCGATGACGTGGTGCAGGCCGCGCCGGACGCCGTCCTGACCGTGGTTACGGAGCATCCGGACCCGGCGGCCGGTGTCCTCGTCCCGTGTGACGACGGCGCCGCCCTCGCCGGGCATCCCGAAGGACTTGACCTGGACGAAGGAGTACAGCCCGGCGTCCCCCCACAGTCCGGCGGGCGTTCCGTCGAGAACGGCGCCCTGGGCCACGGCGGAGTCCTCGACCAGGCGCAGCCCCCCGGCGGCGGCCAGGGCGGCGAAGCGGGGCATGTCCGCCATGACGGAGAACATGTGGGCCGGCATCAGCGCCTTGGTCCGCGGGGTGACCCGGGCCTGCGCGTCGACGGGGTCGAGGGTGAGCGTACGGGGGTCGATGTCGCCGAAGACGGGGACGGCGCCGGTGTGCAGGACGGCGGCGGCGAGCGGGGCGCAGCCGAAAGCGGGGACCACGACCTCGTCCCCGGGGCCGATGCCGAGAACGGTCAGGATGAGGTGCAGGGCGGAGGTGCCGCTGGAGCAGGCGACCACGTCGGCGGCGCCGAGCCGGTCGCGCAGGGCGTCCTCGAAACGGCGGGTGTGGTCGCCCAGGATGAACTTCTGGTCCGCGCCGGTACCGATCTCGTGCAGGAGCCGCAGGAAGGTGTCACGGTCCTCGTGGAAGAGGTCGGGCGGGAAGAAGGGGACTCGGTCGTCCGTGACGGCAGCGGGGTCCGTGCCTCGGTCGCTGGTCGTGGTCATGCGGGCACCTTCCCGGTGTGGAAGGCGCGGATGGCCGCGCAGACGCGGGCCACCTCCGCCTCGGTGAGGTCGGCGTACAGCGGCAGAGCCAGAGCGCGGCGGGAGGCGGCCTCGGCGACGGGGAAGTCACCGGGCCGGTGGCCGAGTTCCTCGAAGCAGGGCTGGAGGTGCAGGGGCCGGGGGTAGTACGTCTCGGTGCCGATGCCCCGGCCCTGGAGGTGGGCGGCGAGTTCGTCGCGCCGGTCGGTCTCGATCAGGTAGACGTAGAAGACCTCGTCGGGGGCGCCCGTGATCGCGGGCAGCCGGGTGATGCCGGGCGATCCCCGCAGCCCCTCGTCGTAACGGCGGGCCAGGACGGCCCGGTGGCGAATGTCCTCGTCGAGGACCGCCAGTTTGGCGAGCAGGACGGCTGCCTGGAGGTCGTCCATCTTGCTGTTGTGGCCGACGTGCAGCGTCTCGTTGGAGATGCCGGGGAAGTGGGCCAGGGTGCGTCCCGTCCGGCCGTGGTGCCGCAGCGCGGCCACGTGGTCGGCGAGGTCCGCGTCGTCGGTGAGGACGGCCCCGGCGTCGCCGAGCGCGCCGAGTGTCTTGCTCGGGAAGAACGACAGCACCCCGCCGAGTCCGTGCAGACCGGCGTGGATGCCGTTCTGCCGCATGCCGATGCCCTCGGCACTGTCCTCAAGGAGGGAAAGGCCGCGGTCGGCGGCGAAGGCGGAGAGCGCTGCCATGTCGGCCATCCGGGAGAAGAGGTGCACCGGCAGCATGAACCGGGCGACCTCCGCCGCCTCGGCCCCGATCCCGGCGGGGTGCATGGCGTACGTGTCCGGGTCGATGTCGGTGAAGACGGGCTGCCCGCCGGCCAGAACGACGGAGCTGGCGGTGGCGACGAAGGAGTACGCGGGGACCAGGACCCGGTCCCCGGGGCGCAGCCCGCACGCTTTCAGGAGCAGTACCAGAGCGTCGGTCCCGCTGTTCACACCGATCACGTGGCGGGCCCCGGTGTAGTGCGCGAGGGCCTTTTCCAGACAACCGACCTGGCGGGAATGCGAGAACTTGCCGTCGGCGAAAATCTCGTCCACTCCGGCCCGGAGATCCGGCCAGATCTTTTCGAACGTCTTCGCCTGGGTGAAAAAGGGAATACTGGATGGCGTCACGGAAGCAATTCTTCTCGGCCGGCGCTTCGCCGGCGTCAACTCGGGCCAGGACAAAGGGTCCGAGAGGGATGGCGGGCAGGTCGGTGCCCACCTTCTGGAAACCTGCCCAGCGAAACGTAACAGCAGGAAGAATGAAGTCACGAATCCTTAAAGGAGATTCATACTTTTCGGTGACGGCGCGTCTGATTTCCTTGACCGGCGTCGCGCGGTGCAGCGAGATTACTCGCTGCATCCCGCCCGAATCCCCGAATCGCCGAATGGAACAACCGTATGAAACAGCCCCTGATCGTCGGACTGGGCCGTTCCGGGGCCGGGTTGCACCTGCGGGCCCTGCGCACCGCCCGTGACCGCTCGCCGGACGTGTGGCGAGGGCCGGTCGTCGCCGTCGACCCACGGCCCGGGGAGCGGGCCCCGGTGCCGGACGGGGTCACCGTGGTGCCGTCGCTGGAACAGGCACGCGCCCTCCTGCCCCCCGGCCGTGCCGTGGTCCATGTCTGCACACCGCCCGCCACCCGGCTCGCCGTCCTCGCCGAACTGTGCGCCGCGGGCTACCGTGATCTGATCGTGGAGAAGCCGCTGGCCTCCGACGCCGGGGAACAGAGCGCCGTGACGGAACTCCACGCCCGCCACGGGCTGCGCCTCGCGGTGGTGGCGCACTGGCCCGCCTCCGCCCTGGCCGACCGCCTGCGCGAACTGATCGGCTCGGGCAGGCTGGGGCGGCTGCTGCGCATCGACGTCACCCAGCACAAACCGCGCTTCACCCGCTCGCTGCGCACCGACGACGGTCACCCCACGGCGTTCGACGTGGAGATGCCGCACTCCCTCGGCCTGGTCCTGTCACTCGCGGGCCCGGCCGAGACGACCGGTGCCCGGCTGACCGACCTGCGGATCGGAGAGACGGTGCGTCCCGGCCTGGGCTCCGCGCGACTCGAGCTGCTGCACGCGAACGGGGTGCGGACCCGTATCGTCTCCGACCTCACCGCGCCCGTACGAGAGCGCAGGGCCGCCCTCGTCTTCGAACACGGCACCGCCGTCGGCCACTTCGCACCGAGCGATGCCGACGATCACGTCCAGCTCGACGTCGACGGGCGGCGCGAGGTGTTCCGCGACGACGCGCTGACCGCGTTCCTGCTCCGGACCTACTCCCGGTTCCGCACCGTTCCGGCCGAGGACCCCTCCTGGGCGGTGGACTTCGCCCTGCACGCCGACGTGGTCCGGCTCCTGGACGCGGCCAAGCGGCGATGCGCGGACGACACCGCCGGCGCGCGCAACGAGGAGGCGTCCCGTGTCGCGGCCCGTTGACCTGACCGGCCGGATCACCGGCATCGGCGACGAGGCCGCCCCCGGCCTGGCAGGGCAGATCGCCGTCGCCCGGGAACTGGGCTGGTCCGCCCTGGAGTTGCGCACCCTGGACGGCACGGCGCTGGCCGACCTGTCCGCACCGGCCGTGCGGGACGCCGCCGGGCTGCTGCATGCGGCGGGCCTCGGCGTGGTCTGCCTCGATTCCCGGATCGGTAATTGGGCCCGCCCGGTCACCGGCCCCTTCTCCGCCGACCTGGAGGAGCTGGAGCGGCTCGCCGAACACGGCAGGGTTCTGGGCTGCCGCAGCCTGCGCGTCATGTCCTGGACCGGCGACGGGCTGCCCGAGGACGAGTGGGCGGCTCTGGCGATCGACCGGATGCGCCGCCTGGTCCGCCGCGCGGAGCGGCTCGGCGTCGAACTGCTCCACGAGAACTGCACGGGCTGGGCCGGCTCCGACGCCTCCCGGACACTCCGGATGCTGGCCGAGGTGGAGAGTCCGGCGCTGCGCGTCCTGTTCGACACCGGAAACGGGGTGCCGTACGGGTACGACGGCCACGCACTCCTCGAACGGCTGCTGCCGTACGTCGCCCACGTCCACGTCAAGGACGCGCTGCCCGGCGACCGGCCCGCCGAGGCCGTCTACACCCTGCCCGGCGAGGGCGTCGCCCGGGTCGCCGACTGCGTACGGCTGCTGGAGGAGCACGGCTACCGGGGCGCCTACTCCCTCGAACCCCATCTCGCGGTGGTCCCGCACGCGGGGCTGCGGGGCGAGGGCACCGACACGGCCGGCCCGTTCGTCCGGGCGGCCCGCCGCCTGGCCACCCTGCCCATCCCGCCCCTCCCCGCCCCGGCCGACACCGGCCCGGGCCTGCCCACACCCGCCCCGGCTCCTCCTTCTCTCCCCGCCCCCGCCGCCTCCCGGGTCCCCCCGCCGGCGCGGCCGCCCGTCGTCGACACCGGGCTGCTGCTGCACCTGCTGCACACGCCCACCGCGGGCCCCCTGGAGACCGGTCCCGACGCGCCCCACCTGCTGACGGCCGCCCTGCACGCCTACGCGACGGCGGCGGCCCGGCTCGGGTTCCGGACGGTACGCCTCGGCGCCCCGGCCCCCGCGACGGTGCTGCGCGACGACACCCCGCTGCCCGTACGGCGTGCCCTCGCCGCCGACCCGTCGTTCCTGGAACGCCAGCCGAGCCTGGTGCTGCGGCTGGGACCCGCGCTGCCCCGGGAGCGCACGCTGATGTTCAACGTGCACCTGGACACCGTCGCCGGCGGCGAACCCCCCACGTACGACGGGGCCCGGTTCACCGGCCGGGGAGCCGTGGACGCGAAGGGCCCGGCGGTGGCCCTGCTCGCCGGTGTCGCGGCCGCCGCCGCGACCTGCCCGGCGATCGGCCGGGGCGTCGCGGTGCTGGTACAGGCGGTGGCGGGCGAGGAGGGCGGGGCGCTCGGCACCTTTGGCACCCGGCCGCTCGTGGAGGCGGGATACGTGGGCCGGCTCAACGTGTTCTGCGAGCCGACGGGGCTGCGCCACCTGCCCCGCGCGACCGCCGCCGCCACCGCCCGCGTCACGGTCGACGGCGAGGACGCCGTCGACGACCGGCCCGGGGCCGGTCACAACGCCACCGTCCTGCTGGGCTTTCTCGCCCAGCACTTCGCCGCCGCCCTCGGCCCGGCCGCCTCCGGCGGGCCTTCGCCCACGGTCTGCGTGGCGGGGCTGCACACCGGCACGTCGCACAACAAGGTGTACGGCACCGGCAGTCTGCTGCTCAACCTGGCGTACTCCACCGCCACGGCCGGTGCTGCCGCCGAGCGCTCTCTCGTCCGGGCTCTCGATGAAGGGCTGCGGGAGTTCACCGCCCGCTTCTCCGGTACCCCCCTCTTCGCACGGACCGCGGCCGACGGGGCCCGGATCACCCGGCTGGAGTGGGAGAAGCGCGGTCTGCCCGCGCTCGGGCCCCAGCCGGCGTGGGGCGAGGAGCTGATGGCCCGGGCGGGCATCGCCCGGTGGCCGGACGACGAGCCGGGGTTCACCTGTGACGCGATCTGGCTGGACGGCGCGGCGGACACCTTCACCACGGTGTTCGGGCCGGGCTCGCTGGACGCCAACCGGGCTCACGCGGCGGGCGAGTTCGTCGATCTGGTCGACCTGGAGGCGTTCGCGGCCCGTATCGCCGCGCTGTCGACCGCCTTCGCCGATGACGTCCGGTACGGCGCGGCGGACCGCGCCTTACCGGTACCTACCGAGAGAGCAGGAACCGCATGACGTCCACGCTGCCCGACGGTGCCGCACCCCCGAGCACCGGCCCGGAGCCCGGCGACGGAAGGGAGGTGAGGGTCCCGTACGAGGCGCTGCTCGACGAGACCACCGCCTGTTTCGTCCGGCTCGGGGTCCCCGCGGCCCGGGCCCGACTCGCCGCCGAGGCGCTCTGCTACGGCGACCTGACCGGCATGGACTCGCACGGCGTGTTCAACCTGGGCCGGCTCTACCGGCCGCTGCTGGAGTCCGGCGGCGCCGACCCGGCCGCCGAACCGCACGTCCTGCGTGACCTGGGCGCCTGTGTGGTCCTGGACCACCGGCGGGCGCTGGGGCTGTGGGCCGCGTCGGAGGCGATGGACCTCGCGGTGGAGCGCGCGGCCCGCTGTGGCATCGGGCTCGTGTCGGTGCGGGGCGCCACCCACTTCGGCTGCGCGGGCGTCCACGCGCGGCGGGCCGCCGACCAGGGCATGATCGGGGTGGTGGCCTCCAACTGCGGCGGCCAGCGCATCGCCCGCCCGCCGCTCGGCGCCGCCGCCCTGCTGGGGACCAATCCGCTGAGCGTGGCGGCCCCGGCACTGGAGGGGCGCCCGTTCGTCCTGGACATGAGCACCACCGTCGTGCCCACCGGCCGGGTCCGTACGGCGGCCCGCGACGGGCGGGAGGCGCCCGAGGGCTGGCTCACCGACGACGCCGGGCGCCCGGTGCGGGACGCGGCCGCCTACGACCGGGGCGAAGCCTGGCTGGGCTGGCTCGGCGGCACCCCGGCGACCGGTGCCTTCAAGGGGTTCGGTCTTGGGCTCGCGGTGGAGCTGCTGGCCGCCGTGCTGCCCGGAGCGGCCACCGGTCCCGCCCCGGTGGCGCTGGAGGGGGACGGCAGGCCGGGCGGCAGCGACGACGACATCGGCTTCCTCGTCCTGGCGATCGCCCCCGGCGCGCTGCGTGACGGCTTCGACGAGGACGCCCGGGAGATGTTCGGCACGGTACTGGACTGTCCTCCGCTGCCCGGCCAGGGGCCGGTCCGCTACCCGGGCCACCCGGAGGCCGAACGCGCCGAGGAGCGGCGCGCGTCGGGCGTCCCGCTGTCCGTCCCGCTGCACGCCGAACTGACCGCTCTCGGCCTCCGGCTCCCGATCGCCCCGGAGAACCGATGACACCGATGAAACCGACCACAGGAGACGGCTCGCCGCCGCCCTTCGAAGGCACCTCCCCCTCGTCGCCGTCGCCGTCGTCGTCCCCCCGCCGCCTGGGCATCGCCGGGCTCGGGGTGATCTCGCGCTTCTACCTGGCCGCCGCCGAGCGTCTGCCCGGCTGGGAGGTGGCCGCGGTCTGCGACCTGCGCGAGGAGGCTCTCGCCCCGTACCGCGGCCGGGTCGCCTGCCACACCGACCACCGGGAGATGCTCGCCGGCCGGCCGCTGGACGCCCTGGTCGTGGCCGTGCCCAACCACGCGCACGCCGAGGTGTGCGCGGGCGCGCTGCGCGCCGGTGTCCCGGTGTGCGTCGAGAAGCCGCTCGCTCTGGACCCGGCGGACGGGCGACGGCTGGCCGCGCTGTCGCGGGAGTACGGCGTCCCGCTGTTCACGGCGTTCCACCGCCGCTACAACGACCGGGTCCTCGGGCTGCTGCGCCGACTGCCCCCGCCGGACTCGCGGGTGCGGGTGGAGTCCGTGCGGGTGCGGTACCTGGAGCGGATCGAGGAGCACATCGGCGCGGACACCTGGTACCTGGACCCGGCCCTCTGCGGCGGCGGCTGCGTCGCGGACAACGGGCCCAACGCCTTCGACCTGGTCCGGCTGTTGCTGGGCGACACCCCTTCGGAGGTCGTCGCCGTGGAGGTGACCCGGGACGCGGCCGGTACCGACCGGCAGGCCGTGATCGAGCTGGCCGGACCGGGCGGGCGGGGGCGGGTGGAGCTGGACTGGTCGTACCCGGGGGAGGTCAAGGACGTCCTGGTACGGCTCGACGACGGCACCGAGCTGTCCGCGGACATGCTGGACGGCCGCCCCGGTTTCAAGGAGTCGCTGTGGCACGAGTACGAGGGCGTCCTGCGGGACCTCGCCCGGCTGCGTGACCTGCCTGACCCCTCCCGGGCCGTGGAGGGCGGCCTGGCCGCGCTGGAGCTGGTCGCCGCCGTCTACGCCGCGGAGGCCGCGCCGGGTCTCCCGGCGCCCCGCGCCCCGCGGGAACCGCACCTCACACCCCGACCGGAGCCACGATGACCGCCTCCCCAGTCCTCCCCGCGTCCCCGCCTTCCCTGGACGCCGCCCGGCACGAGAACGGGGCCAAGCGCGCGGTGCGCGGGACCCTGGTCAAGGTGCTGCTGCACGAGCGTACGGATCGGGGCATGGCCCTGGAGCCGTTCGCGGCCCGCTGTGTCCGCCAGGGCGAGGTGCACGAGCTGGTCACGACCGACCGGTGGACGGACGTGCCGGGCTCCCGGGTGGACCGGGTCGGCTTCCTCGGCTTCGTGGAGCTGGAGCACGGCGGTGTCCTCGACCGGGGGGACACGGTGCTGATCGGCGGGGAGCCGGTGGGCAGCGTGCTCGGCTTCGACGGCTGCCACCTGCCCAACCACTACAACATCGTGATCCACGCGCCCCGGCTGCTGACCGGCCGGTCCCTGGCACTGGCGCCGGAGACCCCGGTGGTCTTCGTACCGGTCGACTGACGCGCGCTCACGAAGACGGCCGGCCGGCGCCCCCGAAGGGGTGCCGGCCGGCCGCATTCAGCTTCGGTGACGGACTCAGCCGAGCAGCTCGACGTCGGACTCACCGAGGTGGAAGCGGCGTACCGCCGTGAGCAGCTCGTCCTCGGACAGCGTGCCGCTGCCGTCGCTGTCGATCTGCCGGAAGGCGTCGCGGGCCTCGTCCTTGCTCAGGCCGAGCGCCTGGAGCCAGGTGGCGAACTCGCTCTCGTCGATGACGCCGTCGCCGTTCTTGTCGGCCAGGGCCACAATGCCCTTGGTGACCGGGCCGAGGACCGGGTTGAAGGTGGCGGCGCCGCCCTGGACGACCTCACCGGCGGCCTGGAGGAACTGCGCGCGGTCGATCGGGCCCTGCGGCGCGACGCCCGCCCTCTTGGCGAGGTTCTGGAACATGGCGATGAAGCCGTCGCGCAGCTGAATACCCTTCGCCGACTCGGGCTTCTCGCCGAAGGCACGGGCGATGTTGGCGGCCTCGGTGACGAAGTCCGAGGGCTCCAGCACGCCGTCTCCGTTCACGTCCCACTTGTCGAAACGCTTCGACAGGCGCTCCTGGGCGACGTTGCCGACTGCCATGGTCATGAGGTGTTCTCCTTGTTCTTCACTGCGCCGCCCGGACGGATGTCCGGACGGTCTCTCCCACGGCGCGGGACACGGATACGAGGCCCGGGCCGGAGGTCTGCGGGGCGTGGCGCGGCGTCAGAGCCGCACCACGTGTCGGCCTTCCGCCGTTCCCCGGGTGTCCAGTACGGGACAGGCGGCGGCGTCCCAGTCGGCCGACCGGTACTCCGAGTGCTCCTGGAGCAGCACCACCAGGTCGCTGCCCGTCAGGGCCTGCTCCCGTGAGGGCTGCCGGGGCACCGGGACGCCGTCCACCTCGAAGCGTTCGACGTACGGGTCGTGATAGGCGAGCCGCGTCCCGAGGGCACTCAGCGCGCGGGCCACGGGATAGGCGGGTGACTCCCTGGTGTCGGAGATGTCGGCCTTGTAGGCGACGCCGAACAGGGTCACCCGGGCCCGCGCGGGGTCCTTGCCCGCCGCGACGAGCAGGTCGCGGGCCCGTCCGGCGACGTGCTCCGGCATGGCGTCGAGGACGGTGCGGGCGGCGCGCAGGGTATGGAAGGCGAAGCCCTGTTCGGCGGCGCGGGTCATCAGGTAACGGGGGTCGACGGGGATGCAGTGGCCGCCCACGCCGGGGCCCGGCCGGAACCCGGAGAACCCGAAGGGCTTGGTCTCCGCGCAACGCAGCGCGTCCCAGATGTCGATACCGACCCGGTCGCAGTAGAGGGCGGCCTCGTCGACCAGAGCGATGTTCACGTACCGGTAGGCGTTCTCCAGCAGTTTGGCCATCTCCGCCTCCCGGGTACCGGCGGCGAGGACGACCTCGTCGACGAGACGCTCGTAGAAGGCGGTGGCGTGTTTGGCGCAGAGCTCGGTGCAGCCGCTGACGACCTTCGGCGTGGTGCGCAGGGTGTAGTGGCGGTTGCCGGGGTCGATGCGCTCGGGGGAGTACGACAGGTGGAAGTCCTCGCCGACGCGTAATCCGTGCGCTTCGAGGAGAGGCCGGACGATCTCCTCCGTGGTGCCCGGGTGGCTGGTGGATTCGACGCAGACCAGCATGCCCGGTTCCAGATGGCGGGCCACGGTACGGGCCGCCGAGGTCAGCGGTTCCAGGTCCGGTTCGCCGGCCGGGGTGAGTCCGGTCGGTACGCAGATGACGACGGTGTGGGCACCCGCGAGGATGCCGGGGTCGGAGCTGGCGCGGAAGCCCGCGGCGCGCATCGCTCCGATGTCCTCGGCGTGGATGTCCTCGATGTGGGAGCTCCCCTGGTTCAGCCCCTCGACGACGTCGGCGCCGATGTCGTAGCCGACGGTCGCCAGCCCCGCCTCGCAGGCCCGGCGGGCCAGCGGGAGGCCGACGTAACCGAGCCCGACCACGGCGACTTCTGTGGGCATGTGTCCCCCCATGTTTCCGGTGCGTCCCTCGCGATGGGTGGTCAGGTGCCGAAGCTGCCGCTGCCGGGCGCCACGTGGGAGCCATGGCCGGGAGCGACCTCGAGGGACGGCCCGAGACAGAACGGGTCGCCGTAGATGCGTACCGGCCCGTCCGTGGCATTGGCCAGCACGTGTGCCGTGCCCGGCAGTCTGTGGCAGCCGTTCGGGTTCTCGTACACGGCCAGGGGCTGTGCCTCCGTCCGGAAGACGGTGACGGTCCCGTCGGACGCGGAAGCGGGGGTCTGGAGAAGACCCAGCACCGCGCCGGTGGAGGCGAGGCCGAGGATGACGCGGGAACGCCGCAAGCGAGTTGCTCCATAACTTGCCGGGCCGCCGAGGGCCCCTGCCGCGAAGGGAGTTGAATCAAAAATTCCGTTTGCAGTTCCAGAATTGCATGCAATTCAGCGCTCAGGCGCTATTCATCCGCTACTTCCCCTGTATGAGTGAAATGTTCTGCCGTGGGTTCACGTGGACCGTCGCGCCGGGCGGTGTTCCGGCGCCCAGGGCTTCCACGGCCCAGCCGGTGACGGTGCGGCGGCAGACCTTCCCGGTGGGCCGCAGCGGCAGCCGCTCCAGTACCAGCAGGTACTCGGGGAACTTCCGCCGCTCCAGCCCCAGGGCTTCGAGATGCGAGGTCACGGTGTCCAGGACCGGCGCGGGCGCCCCCGGAACCGGCCGTACACACGCGCACAGCCGCTCCCCGAACTCCTCGTCCGGCACCGGGACGCACACCGCCTCGGCGATCCCGGGATCGGTGCCCAGTTCGTGTTCCACCTCGGCCGGGCTGATGGTGTAACCGCCTCTGATCACCACGTTCTTGAGCCGCCCGAGGACCCGCAGCCGTCCCGCCTCGTCGAGCGCCCCGAGGTCGCCGGTGCGGACCCAGCCGGTGGCGGTGCGGTAGCGGGCGTCCAGTTCGGGCGCGCCCACGTAGCACAGCGGGGTCATGGGCCCCTTGGCCTGGATCTCCCCCGGCTCCCCGGTGGCCGCCGGAGAACCGTCCGGCCGGACGATCCGGATGACGGCCACGGCGGGGTCGGGGGTGCCGGCGATGTCCCCCGCGGGGGCGGCGGTGTGGCAGTTGACACCGTCCGACGAGCCGTACACGGTGACGACCGGCACGCCGAAGCGTTCCCGGCAGGCGGTCGCGGTGGAGGCGGGCAGCGCGGCGCCGCTGGAGACGACGGCCCGCAGGCAGGAGGTGTCCTCCCCCGGGAGGCGCGGCAGGTCCGCCATCCGCCGCAGCATGGTCGGCACGGCGAACACGTGGGTGGGCCGGTGCTCGACGACCGCCCGGAGCGCGTCGGCGGCGTCGAACCGCCCGCGCACGATCAGGGTCGCCCCGAGCGCGGCGAGCGCGACCGGGACGCCCAGAGAGCCGTACGAGGAGGCCAGCGGGACGAGGACGAGGAACCGGAGCGGTCCGGCCGGAAGGCCGGCAAGGGCCCGCAGGTAAGCGGCCCGGCCCCCGGCCATGGCCTGGTGGCTGTAGGCGACCATCTTCGGCTCGGCCTCGGAACCGGAGGACACGAGGAGCCGTGCCGGCGCGGTGGCCTCGGCAGGGGGGCCGGACGGCCGGAACGTCCTGCCGGGTGTGGCACGGTCCAGCCGCCGCGCCCCGGTGGCCGCGCCCGAGGAGACCGTGAACACCGCTCGCAGCCACGGCAGTTCGGCCGCCGCTTCGAGGTCCCCGGCTTCGCTGAGGACGGCTCCGCCCGCCCTGGACCGGGCCAGGAGCGTACGGGTGTCGCGGATCCCTCCACCGAGCGGATAGGGGAGCGCGACCGCGCCGAGGGCGTAGACCGCCAGCTCCGCCGCCGCCGCGAGGCGCCCGTTGGCCAGCCGGAGCGCGATCACGTCCCGGGCGCCGAGCCCCGCCTCCGCGAACAGGGCCGCGATGCGCAGAACCTCCGCGTACAGCTCCCCGTAGGAGACGGTGCCCCGCTCGTCCACCACCGCCTCGCGGCCCGGGGAGGCCAGGGCGTGCCGTCGGAAGAGGGTGAAGAGGTCGGTGTCGGGGCACAGGCCCTGGGCCTCCCACGCCCTGCGGTCGGCGAGCGGGACCCGGTCGGGCAGGTCCAGGCCGTTCCGGGAGCGCCAGAGGGCCTCCCGCACGGTGTGCGTCGCGGTCATCGGGTCCTGCCTTCTCGGTCGGGACGAGCGAGCCGTTCGCAGGGTCGGCTCACCCGGGGGGGGCATCAGCGGACCGACGCCCCAGCAAGCGTGTGGAGGTGCCCGGCCAGTTGTCGGCAGCGGTCGGGTCCCGTCCTGGTCGATCACCAGGCAGGGGTGATGTGCCCTCCCGATGCCCACGCCGGTCCTGGTCCGGGCACGGTCATCAACAGGTCTCCTCCGTGAACGTCCAGGGCGTGGCGGGGCGGGCGTACGGGAGGTGCTCGTCCGGCGGCAGGACGGCCCGGGCGAAAGCCGGGTCCGTGGCGAGGCCGGCCAGGTCGGTGCGGACGGCCACGGACGGCAGTCCGGCCGCCCGCAGTTCGGCCAGCCACGCGTCCGTCCCACGGATCCTCAGCCGTTCCCTCACCGAACCGGCGCCTGAGGCGCCGACGGTCCGGGCGACCTCCTGGGGCCGGGCCCGCGCCTCGGCCCCCAGGTACAGCAGTCCGTCGGCGGTGGCCAGCGGGTGGTCCAGCGGGGACAGTCCGACCCGCAGGTCCGGGCGGGGGATCAGCGCGGCCGCGGACAGCAGCGACGACGTGACGCGACAGCCCTGGTGCGTCCGCTCGCGGGCGAGGAGACCGGCGAGTACCGCCTGCGCCAGGACCAGGCCGCCCAGGACGTCGGTGACGGTCATCAGGGAGGGGGCAGGGTGTTCCCCCGCGGGGCGCAGCGCGGCGGCGAGGCCGCCGTACACCTGGGCCAGGTAGTCGGTGCCGATCGGCGGCACGGCGCCGAGGGCGGTGCCGAAGCCGGAGGCGGAGGCGTACACCAGGCGGGGGTTGAGGGCGTGGAGCGCGTCGGCGTCCAGCAGGAGGGCCCGCTCCTTGCCGGGGGCCCAGTTGTGCAGGAAGACATCGGCGCGGGAGACCAGTTCGCCGACGGTGTCCCGTCCCTGGCGGGTGGTGAGGTCGGCCTCGACGGCGGGCTTGCCGTGGTTGAGCGCGGAGAACCGGACCGAGCAGCCACCGGCGACCGGGGGCAGGGCGCGCTGGGGGTCGCCGCCGGGTGGTTCGACGCGAACGACCTCGGCGCCGAGCATCCGCAGGACGTGTCCGGCCATGGGGCCCTGGACGCGGCGTGCCGATTCGACGACCCGTACGCCGGCCAACGGCAACGCGCCCCCGCAGGGCGCGGTCGTGGGCGGGGGCCGGTGGGGAGGGTGGGCGCGGGGGCCGGGTTCGACGGTCCAGGGGACAAGACCGGGCGACGCCGTCGTCTCCCCGATCTCGACGACCGACACGCCGTGCGCGGCGCCCGCCTGCCGTACGGCCTGCAAGGGATGGGCCAGAACGGCGGCACGGAGTTCCGGGGGCAGCGGACAGACCGCTGTCCCGAAGCGGGTCTGGAAGGGCAGCCAGCCGCGTCCCGCCGTCCGGGGCGACACGCCTAATCGGCGCCAGAACCCGGCCCAGGCCGTGGGGTCGAGCGTCTCGATCTCGACGCGCGCGGCGTCGGCGGTGACGAGGGTGGCGAGTCCCGTACCGCTTCCCGGCAGCGGCAGTTCGTCGTCAGCGGCTGTGGCGGCGGCGAGATACTGGGTGACCGTCAGGAGCGCCCCTTGGGCGAGGGAGGTACCGGTCCGCAGCGGTGGGCGGCCGTGGGCGCGGGCGAGCAGGGCCGCCGTGGCACCCTGGGCGGCGAGCACACCGGTCACGGTGGAGACGTAGTCCGCGACGAGCGGCGCGGGGGCGCCGGTGGCCCGGCCGTGCACCTGCATGACGCCGCACGCGGCCTGCACCGCGCGCTCGTCGCCCGCGTCGATGCCGACCGGCCCGGCGCCGCCGACGGCCCACCGGGGCCGGTCGGTCGCTCCGCCGGGCAGGACGCCGAGCGTGTGGCCGAGCACCTTCTCGGCCACCGTGCGGGCGGTACGGGCGGGCCCGGACACCGTCCAGGTCCCGGTCTCCTCGGACAGGCTCACGTGCGCCGCCCGTCTTCCCCGCCTCGCCGCATCGCGCCCTCTTCCTCCACCGAAACGATCTTTCCTCCGGAAGGAACAGGGAGAGGGCGGCCGGAGGCACGGTGTCGTCGCCACTTCACCCCCAATGATCAGGACTCGCAAGGCTGTCCGACAGGCCGCCGACGGACCGGCCTCTATGTGGCACGCGGTCGGCCGATCCCAGACCTGGTGCCGGTGCGCTCTCGTACGCACGGCCCACACCGCGCCCTCCAGCCGCTGCATGCAGCGTGGATCCCCGCTCGCATATCGCTCCGGGGCGGGCCGGCGAACACGCGGGCGGCGGCGCCCATGCCGGCTGGGACGTCCTCGCTCGGCCACCGAGCGTGTTCGTTCGCGTACTGACAGTCGCTACACTCCCCGTGCATGTTGCTCTGGCTGCTCAACCACTTCAGCACCTTCACTCTGGCCGTGGTCACCGTCGGCGGGACCGTCACTCTCGCCGTGGCCGGCAGTGTGCTGCTTCGGCGCAGGTACCCGTCGCTGGCGCAAGGTGAGCACAACGACATGGTCGGGGTGACGCTGGGCATGTTCGGCGCCATCTACGGGATCATCCTCGCCTTCGTCATCGTCACCCTGTGGACCCAGCTGGACGCCACGCAAACCGTCGTCGCGAGCGAGGCCACCAGCACCGCGCTCATCGCCCGCGATGCCACCGCCTTCCCGCCCACCGTCCGCGCCGACCTCGATGCCGCCCTCAGCGGCTATGTCCACGCCGTCGTCGAGGATCAGTGGCCCCTGATGCGCGCCGGGCGGCCGAGCTACGGGGCCACCGAGGGGCACCTCCGGGCCGCGTTCGAGGTGCTCCAGACGTACAACCCGCAGACCGCGCGCGAAGAGGTCTTCTACGAAGAAGCCGTCAGTCACCTCAACGATGTCGCGTCCCAGCGCCGCGCCCGGCTCACCATGGCCGACCAGCAACTCCCCCCACTGCTTCAGGCCCTGGCCTTCGGCGGCGCACTCGTCCTCATCCCGCTCACCTTCCTCTACGGCATGCGCAAGCTGCGCATCCAGCTCCTCTTCGTCGCCTCCGTCGCTGCCCTCATCGGCTTCAGCCTGCTCCTGGTCCTCGTCCTCGACCGCCCTTTCGCGGGCGACCTCAGCGTCAGCCCGGCCCCGTACCGAGAGGGAGCACTCGCGCGGTACTGGAGCCCGTGAGCCGGCCGGGTCGAGGCGCGATCACTCCGCGGCCTCGGCGGCCCGCGACATGAAGATGCTCATGCCGCGGGCGGCCCGGGACCGGACGACCCACTGGCGGGATGCGTAACCCGCGCTCGGGAACGGACCACACAGCCCTGTCTGTCGCCGCCGTTCGTTCAGCGGAGGGCGAGCGCGACGATCTGTGTGACCGCGTCCTTGTCGAAGTTGTCGTCGCTGACGAGGATCAGCGACCGCTCGCCGGACGGCAGGACGGGTCCCCAGGTCATGCCTTCGGTGTTGTCGACGGTGGACAGCCCGAGGGTGTGGAAGTCCGCGACGAGCTTCTTGCGCATGGGCACAACGTGCCGTCCGGCCAGGGAGTTCACCGCCCGTACGTCGGTGGCGCCCCGTGTGGTGGCGTCGTAGAGGCGGATCTTGTATCCGGAGCCGGCGACCCAGGTGCGTTCGAGCACGAGGTAGCGGTCGGGGTCGTCCGGGAAGGCGAGGAGGGACGGAACGCCGGTGTCGGGGCCCCAAGGGCTGTCCGGGTCGGATTCGGCGAAGATCTTCTCGATGGGGTACGCGAACTGTCCGAGCACCCGGCCGCCGCGGCTCTGCTGCGTGACGCGGACGAGCGCACCGTGCGTCAGGTCCGGCACCGGGCCGTCCTGGAGCAGTGGGCCCTCGACTGCGCTGGTGATCATCCTGCCCCGGGCGCCGAAGGTGAGCGCCTCGACGGCCTGGTTCCGGCGTGGTCCGCGCTCCGCTGTGATCGTGTAGTTCTCCGGCAGCCGCAGGCTGCCGCGGTGGGTGCCGTCCGGGTCGGAGATCTCGATGGACGGCTGGATCGACGGCGGGCCGGCCACGGCGGGCCGGTCGCCCTCCTGCCCCCACCAGTAACGGCAGTCGAGCGGGTCGACGCGGATCTCCTCCGGGTCGACGGCCTTGCCGTCTCCGAGGGCGGGCGAGGGGTAGACCGACCCGTCCGCCTGGCGGAGGGGTCGGGTTCCGTGAAGTCGACGGAGTGCACGCCGTCGGCGTCGACGTCCAGCTTCGCGGTGTAGAAGCGCGCGGGCTGGAGGAAGGAGCGGTCGTCGCTGATGAACACGTACTCGCCGGTGCACCGGTTGCGGTCGACGCCGGAAAGGCCACCGACCGTGGTGTCCTGGAAGTCGAGCTTGTACGGAACGATCTGCTCGCCGAGCAGGCGGGCCTGGACCGCGCGCCCCGACTCCGGCGCCGGGCCGCCGGGTTGGGGGGCGGCAGTCACCGCGGGAGCCAGCGTGGACGTCATGAGCAGTGCCGCGGCACAGGCGCGGTAGATCAGGGAGGCACTCATGCCGGTGATCATGGACCGCCCGCTCCCGTCCCGCAGTCACCCACACGGGTATTCCTCCCGCGGGTCGGCCGCCTCCCCGCCACCTGGCCCATCAGTCGGATGATCGGCCCAGCCGTGATCCGCCGACGGCCAGGCATGGCGACCTATGCGGTGATTTCGGGCCGCTGGCGGGCGGAGTTCCTGATTTCCGGGGCTACTCGATGACGAGCTCGACCTGGATGTTGCCGCGCGTGGCCTTGGAGTACGGGCAGAACGCGTGGGTCTTCTCGAGGAGGTCGCGGCCCGGCTCGCCCTGGAGGTGGTCGGGGAACTCGGCGCGCATGACGACCGCGAGGCCGAAGCCGCCGTCCTTCTCGTCCTTGCCGATCGAGACCTCGGCGGTGATCGAGGCGTCGTTGATGTCGATCTTCTCCTGGCGTGCCACCACGCCCATGGCGCTCGCGAAGCAGGCCGCGTAGCCGGCGGCGAAGAGCTGCTCCGGGTTCGTTCCCTGACCGCTGCCGCCGAGGGCCTGCGGGTGGGCGAGCGGGAGGTCGATGTGGCCGTCGGAGCTGACGGCGCGGCCCTCGCGGCCGTTGGCGGTGGCGACGGCGGTGTAGATCGCGTTCATGGATCCTCGTTTCCGGTCAGGGTCGGGGTGCGGTTATGAAGGTAGCGCGCTATTCAGTTGTGCACAACTCAATCGCTTGCGATGTGATGTCCCGTACCCTGGAGCCATGGCGACGCTCCACACGACCCGGGACGAGGACTTCCTCCGGCTCGACCACCAGATCTGCTTCTCGCTGCACGCCGCCACCCGCGCCTTCAACGGCGTGTACCGCGGCGCCCTCAAGGAGCTCGGGCTCACCTATCCCCAGTACCTGGTGATGCTGGTGCTCTGGGAACACGGCGAGCTGCCGGTGAAGGGGATCGGGGAGCGGCTGAGGCTGGACTCGGGCACGCTGTCGCCGCTGCTCAAGCGGCTGGAGGCGGCCGGATACGTCGAGCGGCGGCGCAGCGCGGAGGACGAGCGCTCGGTGACCGTGCGACCCACGGGGGAGGGCGCGGCGCTGCGGGCGAAGGCCCTCGACGTGCCGAAGCGGATCGCCGCCGCGACGGGCATGGAGCTGGAGGAGATCCGTGGCCTGCGGGCCCGGCTCGACGAACTGGCCGCCCGGCTCGACAGCGTCGACCCGGACGACCTGAGCGCCTGTGTGCAGGGCGCCTCCTAGGGAGCGCCGCCCGAGGTGATGCGCGGGACGCCCCGCAGCAGCACCGCCACCAGCACCGCCGTGACCAGCGCGAATCCCGCGCTCAGCGCCGACGCCGACTGCAGGGCCGTCGTGAACGACTCCCGCGCCGTCGCCAGCAGACTCTCGTCGGCCACCGCGCTCGCCGCGCCCAGCGACTCGCGCGCCGCGGCCGGGGCGTCGCCCGGAATACCGCCCCGGTAGACCGCGACCGCCACGCTGCCGGTCACCGCGATCCCCAGGGCCAGCCCCAGGTCGTACGCCGTCTGACCGGTCGCCGCCGCCGCGCCCGCCTTCTCCGGCGGGGCCGCGCCGACCGCCAGGGCGGTGCCGAGGACGCTGATCGGGGCCGACCCGAACATGATCACCGCGAGGCCCAGGGACGACACGCCCACCCCCGAGGCGAGGGCGATCGCCGCGTACCCGGTCAGCGCCACCAGCAACCCGCCGATCAGGACGAGGGCCGGGCGGAAGCGGCGGGCCAGCACCGGGGTCAGCTGCGATCCGGCGATCAGCCCCACCGCCCCCGGCAGCAGCCAGAGGCCGGCCTCCAGCGGCGACCGGCCGGCCACCGCCTGGAGGTACTGCGGGACCAGGTACTCCACGCCGTTCAGCGCGGTCATGCCGAGCAGCAGGGTGAGCAGCGCCCCTGTGAAGGCGCGGTCGCGGAAGAGGCGCAGATCGAGCAGCGGCGTGGCCAGCCGGCTCTGGCGGCGGACGAAGAGGAGCGTGAGGACGATGCCTCCGGCGAAGGCCGCGGCCGCCTCCGCCGTCGGGCCGTGCGAGGCCACCGACTTCACCCCGTACACCAGCGGCAGGACCGCCAGGAGGAAGAGCGCCACGCTCGGCACGTCGATCCGGCCGGCTTTCGGGTCGCGGTACTCCGGCAGCAGCACCGGCGCCGTGACCAGCGCGATCAGCATGACCGGCAGACCGATCAGGAACACCGAACCCCACCACCAGGACGCCAGCAGCACCCCGCCCACGATCGGGCCGATCGCCAGCCCGACCGAGAGCGCGGTCACCCACATCGCGATCGCGGTCGCCCGTTGACGCGCGTCGGTGAACATATGACTGATCAGGGCGAGCGTCGAGGGCAGGACGGCGGCCCCCGCCACGCCCAGCAGGGCGCGGGCCGCGATCAGCGTCTCCGGGTTCGGGGCGTACGCGGCGAGCAGCGAGGCCAGCAGGAAGCCCGCCGAGCCGGCCATCAGCAGCCGGCGCCGGCCGAGGCGGTCGCCGAGCGTGCCCATGATGACCAGGGTGCCGGCGGTGAGAAAGCCGTAGATGTCGGTGATCCACAGGATCTGGGCGCTGCTCGGCCGCAGATCCGCCGCCAGGTACGGAGTGGCGAGCCACAGCACGCCGAGGTCGGCCGTCATCAGGGTCACGGGCAGGAGCAGCAGGGCGAGCCCGAGCCACTGGCGGGCACCGGCCCGCGCCGGTGCCGCCTCGGAGGGCGTCGACAGGGTCGTGGTCATCGGGGCAGCGCTTCTTCCAGGGCCGCGCCCGCGTCCTCCAGCAACTGCCGCACCCGCTCCGGGCGCAGGTCCTTCGGTACGCCGGACAGCTCGGTGCCGTACACGACACGGACGGCGGAGTCCGTGATCCCGCAGTACTCCGAGACGCCGAGCCGCAGTTGGGTCTCCAGGACGGTGTCGAGGCCGAGCTTCTCGATGTCCTCCAGGGGGCTGCCCATCAGGGCCAGCCACAGCATCCGCTTCGAGGCCAGGCGGGGCTTGCTGCGCCCGTACGCGAAGCCGTAGTTCCACACCCGGTCGATCCAGCCCTTGAGGACGGCGGGCGGTGCCATCCACCACACCGGGAAGACGATCGCGATGTCGTCGGCGGCCAGGATGCGGTCCATGTGGGCGTGGACCTCGGGAGAGTACGCCTTCTCCCGGTTCTCCCAGTCCGGTTCGTCGGCCGGGTGGAGGACGGGGTCGAAGCCCTCGGCGTACAGATCGAGTACGTCGACGGTCCCGCCCTCGTCCTTCAGCCGTGCGTGGAGGAGCGTGGCGACCTGGGCGGTGAGGGAGTCCGTGCGGGGGTGGGCGTGGACGAGCAGGGTGTGGCGCGGCATGAGGTGTCCTTCGGGAGAGGGAGGGGAGAGCGCTCGGGGTCAGAGGCCGAGGCCGGAGCCGCCGCTCGCGTCGATGTTCTGGCCGGTCACCCAACGGGCGTCGTCCGAGGCGAGGAAGCCGACCACGTCGGCCACGTCCCCCGGCTGCCCGACCCGGTCGAAGACGGAGAAGCCGGCGGCGTGCGCCTTGGCGGCCGGGTCGGCCATCCACGGGTGGATGTCCGTCTCGATCGTGCCGGGGGAGACCGCGTTGACGGTGATGCCCCGGGCGCCGAGGGTCTGGGCGAGGGTCAGGGTCAGCACCTCGACCGCGCCCTTGGAGGCCGCGTACGAGGTCATGCCGGGGAAGGCGACCTTGGTGACCCCGGAGGAGATGTTGATGATCCGGCCGCCGTCGCGCAGCCGGCCGAGGCCGTGCTTGACGATGAAGAACGGAGCCTTGGCGTTGACCGCGAAGACCCGGTCGTAGTCGGCCTCCTCGACCTCGTCGATGGTGCCGGGCCCGGCGATCCCGGCGTTGTTCACCAGGATGTCGACACCGTCGGCGTGTGCGTCGAAGGCCGTCCACAGGGCTTCGGCGTCTCCGGGGACGCCCAGTTCGGTACGGATCGCGAAGGCGGAACCGCCGGCCTCCTCGATCGCGGCGACCGTCTCCTTCGCGGCGGCCTCGTTGCTCGCGTAGTGGACGGCGACGCGGGCGCCGTCGGCGGCCAGGCGCAGCGCGATCGCGCGGCCGATGCCGCGGCTGCCGCCGGTGACGAGGGCGGTCTTGCCGGTGAGCGTCTTCTTGCTGGTGGGGGCGGTCTGGAAGGTCATCGCGGTCTCCTCGGTGGTGGTGTTTCCTGCTGACGAGGGAGACTCTGCGGGACGGCGGTTCGGGTCCGGCTCGGGTGTGGTTCGGGTGTGGTTCGGGTCGTGTTCGGGCGGAGGGCTACGGTGGCCCCATGCGATTCGGGGTGCTGGGGGAGACGGCCGTCTGGACCGAGGACGGGCGGACCGTCCGGGTCCCGGAGCTCAAGGTGCGCACGCTGCTCGCCTCCCTGCTCGTCGACACGGGCCGGCCGGTGGCCGCGCACCGTCTCGTCGACGACCTGTGGGGCGAGGAGACGCCCGGCAATCCGTTGCGCGCCCTCCAGGCGAAGGTCTCCCAGCTCCGGCGCGTCCTGGAGGAGGCCGAACCGGGCGGCCGGGACCTGCTCGTCTCCCGCGCCCCCGGCTATCAACTCCTCCTCCCCAAGGACTCCTTGGACGCCGACCGGTTCACGGCGCTCGCCGCCCGCGCCCGCTCCGTCGCCGATCCGGAGCGGCGGGCCGGGCTGTTCGCCGAGGCGCTGGAGGTGTGGCGCGGTCCCGCGTTCGCGGACTTCGCGGACGAGCCGTTCGTCCGGGCCGCCGTGAACCGCCTCGAGGAGGAGCGCCTCCTCGTCCTCGAAGAGGCCGCCGTGAACCGCCTCGACATGGGTGAACACGCCCTGTTGACAGGAGAGTTGGCGGAGCTCGTCGAGCGGTATCCGCTGCGGGAGCGGCTGTGCGCCGTACGCCTGAAGGCGCTCTACCGTGCGGGCCGGCAGAGCGAGGCGCTGGCCGGGTACGAGGAGCTGCGCGCCCGCCTCGCGGAGGACCTGGGCCTCGACCCCGGACCGGAACTGGTCGCCCTGCACGGGGCGATACTCCGCCAGGACCCCGCTCTCGACGCGGTGCGGGCCGGCCCGTCGGTCTCCGCGACGGACCCCGTCCCGGCCGCGCGGTCGCGCGATGTCCATGAGGTCCGCGGCAATCTGCCCGTACCGCTCAGCGGGCTCGTCGGGCGCGAGGCCGCCGTCGAGGAGATCCGGGAGCTGCTCGCCGGGCGGCGGCTCGTCACGCTCACCGGCCCTGGAGGCGTCGGCAAGACGCGGCTGGCCGTGGAGGCCGCCGGGCAGGTGCGCGAGCTGTTCCCCGACGGGGTGTGGCTCGTCGAACTCGCCGGTGCGGGCGGCGCGCTGGCCGAGGTCGTCGCCGCGGCCATGGAGCTGCGCGACGACGGAGCCTGGGGACTGCGGCCCGTGGAGGGGTGGACGCCGGGCGGGGCGGAGCGGCTCGCCGCCGTCCTGCGAGGCAAGCGGATGCTGCTCGTCCTCGACAACTGCGAGCACGTGATCGACGAGGCCGCCACGCTGGCGGAGCTGCTCCTGCGCACCGTTCCCGACCTGGTGGTGCTGACGACCAGTCAGGAGCCCTTGTCGCTCGCCGGGGAGACGCTGTGGGCGGTGCCACCGCTCGATCTCTCCGGGGCGGTCGAGCTGTTCGTCGCGCGGGCGACCGCCTCGGCGCCCGGCTTCGTACCGGACGCGTCCCAGATCGCCGCCGTGGAGGGGATCTGCCGTCGCCTCGACGGCGTGCCCCTCGCCCTGGAGCTGGCCGCCACCCGCGTGCGGGCCCTCGGCGTGCACCGGCTGCTCGAACGGCTCGACGACCGGTTCCGGCTGCTCAGTGCCGGGCAGCGGGGCGCGCCGGCCCGTCAGCAGACGCTCCGCGCGGTCATCGACTGGAGCTGGGAGCTGCTGCCCGACCCCGAGCGCGCGGTCCTGCGGCGCCTGGCCGTGCACGCGGAAGGCTGCACGCCGGAGGCCGCGGAGGAGGTCTGCGCGGGCGGGGAGGTGGCGCCCGAGGACGTGCTCGACCTGCTCGTACGGCTGGTGGACCGCTCCCTCGTCGTCACCGTGGACGGCAAGGACGGGCCCCGTTACCGGCTGCTCGAATCCGTCGCGGCGTACTGTGTGGAGCGGATGCGGGAGGCGGGCGAGACCGGAGCCGTACGAGAACGGCACCTCGCGTACTACACGCGGCTCGCCCGGACGGCCGAACCGGAACTCCGCGGGCACGGGCAGCGGGAGTGGTCGGCGCGCCTGGACGCCGAGAGCGCGAACCTGCGCGCCGCCCTGGAGGGGGCGGTGCAGGAGGGGGCGGCGCAGGAGGCGTTGGGGCTCGTGGACGCGCTGGCCTGGTACTGGATCCTGCGCGGGCGCCTCGGCGAGGCGATCCGCTCGGTGACCACGGCGCTGGGAACGGAGGGCGGTGACGCCCGGCTGCGCGCGCGGGTCGAGGTGTGGCGGACCGGTCTGACGGTGATGAGCGGCGACGGCACCGACCGGCATCAGCGGATCGCGGCCGCGCTCGCGTCGTACGACGCGGCGTCCGGCGTTACGTCCGACGCGGTGACGTCCACCGGGCGGACGCAGGGTCACGCCCCCTGGGCGCGGTGGTTCCTGGCCCACGCGCTGTGCGGCACCGGAGCGCAGAGCGAGGGCGAGGAGCTGACCGGGGAGGCGCTCGACGGATTCCGGGAGCAGGGCGATCGGTGGGGCGAGGCCGCGGCTCTCTCGGACCGGGCCGTCCAGCGGCTCCTCAGGGGGGACCTGGCCGGTGCGGAGGCCGACGCCGCTTCGGGCGCCGAGCTGTTCGCACGGCTCGGGGACGTGTGCGGCGGGCTCTGGTCCGTCTATCCGCTGGCGACGGTCGCCGAGATCCGCGGCGAGTACGAGCGGGCCGCCCGGCTCAAACGCGCCGCCCTGGACGCCGCCCAGAGCTTCGGCCTGACCACCGAGGTGCCCGACCTCCTGTCGGGGCTCGGGCGGACCGCGCTGCTCATGGGGGACCTGGCGCAGGCCCGCGCGTACCACCAGGCGGGCCGGGAGAAGGCCGTCGAGGTCGGCTTCCGGGCGGGCGAGATGAACGCGGTCCTCGGCCTGGGCCTCGGCGCCCGCCGCGAGGGCCTCCTGGACGAGGCCGAGCAGCACCTCCTGGAGGTCCTCGAGGGGCACCGGCTGGTCGGGCTCGACGGAGCCAACGCGCTGATCCTCGCCGAGCTGGGCTTCGTGGCCGAGCTGCGCGGCGACGCGGAGGCGGCGCTGGCGCTGCACGAGGAGGGGTACGCGACGGCGCGGACGACCGGGGACCCGCGGGCGGTGGCGCTGGCGCTGGAGGGGCTGGCGGGCGCGCACGCCCTGGCGGGGCGGGGCGAGGCGGCGGCGGTGCTGTTGGGGGCGGCCGGGGCGGTGCGGGCATCGACGGGAGCGCCGTTGCCTCCGGCGGAGCGGGGGGACGTGGAGCGGGTCGAGGGCGTCGTGCGCGCCGCGCTGGGGGAGGTGGCGTTCGAGGGCGCCCACGCGCGGGGCGAGGGGCTTTCGCCGGAGGCGGCCGTGGCGGAGGCCCGGAGGGTCTTGGGCGAGCCGGTCCCGTAAGGGGAGCCGCCCTTGTGGGGCGTGCCCACCCCGTTCCGCCCTGGCGGAACAGACGCCCGCAACGGATGGGGTGGCGACAGGGAGGAAATGGTAAGGACCCACTCTCTGCGCCGCCCCTATACTCGATCCATGTCCTTTCCCACCCTCCGGCGGGCCACCGCCGACGACTCGCGTCGGCTGACCCAGCTCGTCCGGAAATCGGCCGCCTACCGCGGTGACTACGCCGCGATGGTCGACGGCTATGTCGTCGGTGGGACGTACATCGAGCACCACCCCGTCTTCGTCGCCGTGGACGAGCGCGAGCGCGTACTCGGGTTCTACGCGCTCCTCCTCGACGAGGCCGAGCTCGACCTCGCCTTCGTCGCCGACGACGCCCAGGGACGCGGTATCGGACGGCTGCTGATGGAGCACATGATCGGCCAGGCCCGCGCCGCCGGGCTCACCTCCATACGGGTCGTCGCACACCCGCCCGCCGAGGACTTCTACCTGCGGACGGGAGCCCGCCGCACCGGCACCGTCGAGCCCACCGGTCACATCCACTGGGCCAGGCCCGAGCTCCGGTTCGACGTCGCGTGAGCACCACCGAACAGACCGAGCGCCGCCGCGTCCTCGCCGACCTCACCCCGCTCCGTACCTCCGCGCACTACCGCCGCCTCTGGTTCGGCAACACCGTCTCCTGGGTCGGCCAGGGCATGACCGCGCTCGCGGTCTCGCTCCAGGTGTACGAGATCACCCGCTCGCCGTTCTCCGTGGGCCTCGTCGGGCTGTTCTCCCTCGTACCGCTGATCGTCTTCGGCCTCTACGGCGGTGCCATCGCGGACACCGTCGACCGCCGCAAGCTCGGGCTCGCCAGCGCCTCCGGCTCCGCCGTCCTGTCCGCCGCCCTCGCCGCGGTGGCGTTCGCGGGCTTCCACCGGGTCTGGTTTCTGTACGTGATCGTGGCCCTGCAGTCCGTCTGCGCCGCGCTCAGCTCGCCCGCCCGGAGCTCGATGATCCCGCGCCTGCTGCCGCCCGAGCAGCTGCGCGCCGCCAACGCGCTCAACTCGATGACGACGACCTTCGGCACGCTCGTCGGCCCGAGCCTCGGCGGTCTCATCGTCGGCTTCGGCGGCTACCAGATCGCCTACCTCGTCGACGCCGTCGCCTTCTCCGCCGCGCTGTACGCGATGTGGCGGCTGCCCTCGATGCTCCCCGAGCGGACCGGCACCAAGCGCGCCTCCGTCCTGGACGGGCTGCGCTTCCTCGCCACCCGGCCCAACCTGCGCATGACGTTCTTCTCGGACTTCTGCGCGATGATCCTCGCCCACCCGCGCGCGCTGTTCCCCGTCGTCGCCGTCCTCTGGTACGACGGCGACGCCCGCACCACCGGACTGCTCGCCGCCGCCCCGGCGGCCGGAGCGCTCCTCGGCGGGGTGCTCAGCGGATGGCAGGGGCGCATCCGGCACCACGGACAGGCGATCCTGCTCGCCGTCGCCTGCTGGGGCACCGCCATCGCCGTCTTCGGGCTCACCCGCAACCTCTGGCTCGGGCTGCTCCTGCTCGCCCTCGCCGGCTACTCCGACACCGTCTCCATGATCTTCCGCAACACGATGATGCAGGTCGCGGCCCCGGATGACATGCGCGGTCGACTGCAGGGCGTCTTCATCGTGGTCGTCGCGGGCGGACCGCGGCTCGGCGACTTCCTCGCCGGGGCGGTCGCCGATCTGACCTCCCCGGCCGTCGCCATCACCGGCGGCGGCATCGCCTGCGTGCTCGCCGTCGGCGTCCTCGCCTTCTTCGGGCGCGGATTCCTCCGCTACGACGCCCTCAAACCCACGGCCTGAACCGGCGGTTGGCCGCCACGGCACATAGCCGCCAGGCAGTTCCGCACTCGACCGGCACGATCGACGGCGGCTCCCTGGAGGTCTCGTACGACGACGGCGCGACCTGGCGGAAGGGCGCCCTGCGGTCCTCCTCGGTCGGACCGGCCTGGACGGGTGAGCCGCGGGTGCCGGACGGCGCGTGGTACGTCTCCCTCCGGGTGGGCGCGTCCGACGACCGCGGTGGCGCGGCCACGCAGGAGCTTCTGCGCGCGGTGGGCGTGACGTAGCACGGCCCGACGGGCATCCCGAGTGAGCCCGGGACGCCCGCTCTCCGGGAGGTGACGCCTCCTCGGATGGACGATCGTGTGCCCCGAACGCCCGTCAGCGTTTGCCGCTGTCCTATGCCCGGGACAGGCTCCGAGGTGAGCAACCCCGCTCGTCACAGGAGGTTTTCATGCGTAAGACCATTGCCACCCTCGCCCTGGCCGCCGCGGCCGTTCTCGCCGGCTCCGGCTCGGCCCTCGCCCACGGCGGCCCGGGCTGGGACGGCCCGGACTTCAGCACCGAAATCAGCAACGACACCCACCTGGTCGAGGTCGAGGTGGACCACACGGTCGTCGTCTGCGGCGACTTCAGCGAGTGCGAGGGCGACGAGGGCTGATCGTCCGCCGACGCGCAACGAAGCCCCCTCGCACCGAGGGGGCTTCGTGCTGTCCGGGCTCTGCCTAGGGGGCGTCTCGCGTCACGATCCCGCGCACGATCCCCAGCTCCACGAGGTCCTGAGGGCGCAGCCGGAGCTGGTCGGCGGTGACCGCGGCGTGCTCGGGTGTCCTCTTGAGGATCGCCGCGGCGAGCTCCGGGGCGATGACGGAGAAGTAGCCGTCGGGCGTGGTCCAGGTGTTGTCCCGCGCGGCCAGCGCCAGGGCCCCGCCCGAACCGCCCTCGCCGACCAGGAGCGACGTCACCGGGACCCGGGCCCCGGCGATCGCGGTGAACGCGTCCGCGATCGCCGGGCCCGCCCCGGCCCGCTCGGCCTCGGCGTCGTTGGCCGCGCCGGGCGTGTCGATCAGCGTGAGGACGGGGATGCCGAGCCGGTCCGCGAGCCGTACGAGCCGGGCGACGGTACGGAACCCCGCCGGGCGGGTGGCCGAACCGTCCTGCGCGGCGTACGCGACCGTCCGCCCCTCGTGCAGCCCGAAGCCGCACTCCACCCCGGGGTCCACGCCGCCTGCCCGGTCGCCGCGGACGGTCGCGCGCGCGGTGAAGTAGGCGTCCAGATAGGCCCCGGCGCGCGGACGCCCGGCGGACCGCGCCCGGACGACGGCCTCCCACCCGGTGCCGGGCGGTCCCGCTTCCGCCAGCGCGCGGGGCGGGGGAGCGGGATCCGGTGTCTCGCCGGGCGCGCCTCCGGGGGCGCCGCCCGTCAGCAGCCGCAGCCAGAGGGAGAGCGTCGCCCGTAGGTCCGCCGGGTCCACGAGTGCGTCCACCTGCCCGCACTCCCACTGGCCCTCGGCCGTGTACGCCGCCGGGTCGGCGTCCCGCGGCCGGACCCGCGAGCCGGCGAACGCCACCTGGGCGGAGGGAAGCGCGAGCACGACGTCCGCGCCCGCGCCGACCGTGGCCCAGCCGCCGCCGGTGGACGGGTCGCGCAGGACCGTCACATGGGGGACGCCGGCCGCCCGCAGCCGCACGGTCGCCTCCGCCACACGCTGGAGCTGGGTGAGGGCGATCATGCCCTCCTGTATCCGGCTGCCGCCCGTCGCCACCAGCGACACCAGCGGGACCCGGGCCGCCTGGGCGGCGCGGTACGCGGCGACGAGCCGGTCCCCGGCCGCCCGGCCGAGCGAACCGCCGAGGAAGCCGAACTCGAAGACGACCAGGACCACCGAGTGACCGCCGATCGTCGCCCTGCCGTACAGGACGGACTCCTCCTCGCCGGTCTGCTCGGCCGCACGCGCGCGTGCCGCGTCGTACCCGGCCCAGCCGAGCGGACCGTCGGGAAGCAGGGGCGCGTCGGTGGCCGGGGTCCTCAGCCGGGTGAAGTCGTCGGTGACCAGCGCGATGACCTCGCGGGCCGTGAGGCGCTCAGCCATGGAGGGCCTCCGGAAGAGCCTTCTTCAGGAGCTTGCCCATGTCGTTGCGGGGCAGCGCGCGCAGGAAGTGGACCGTGCGCGGGCGCTTGTGCGGGGCGAGCAGCCCGGAGACATGGTCCGCCAACTCCTCGGCCGTCGGCGGGTTCTCCGCGTCCGCCGGCACCACCCAGGCCACGATCCGCTCCCCGAGGTCGGGGTCCGGCGCACCGGTCACGGCGGCCTCCCGCACCGCCGGATGGTCCAGGAGCGCGTTCTCTATCTCGCCCGCGCCTATCTTGTAACCGCCGCTCTTGATCAGGTCCGTGGCCTTGCGGCCCACGATCCGCAGGTACCCGTCCGGTTCGCGGACCGCCATGTCCCCGGTCCGGAACCAGTCGCCGTCGAACGCGGCCGCCGTCGCGTCCGGCCGGTTCAGATACGCGGTGAAGAGGTTCGGGCCCCTGACCTGGATCTCGCCGACGCTCTCCCCGTCGTACGCCGTGATCCGTGAGCCGTCCTCCTCCACCAGCCGGAGCTCAACGCCGCGGAGGGGCAGCCCGACGGACCCGGGGCGGGGCCCGGAGCCCACGGGCACGCTGGTGTTCATGAGCGTCTCGGTCATGCCGTACCGCTCGATCACCGTCCGGCCCGTCGCGGCCGTGATCCGCCCGTGGTCGTGGACCGGCAGCGCCGCCGAGCCGGAGACGAGCAAGCGCGCCCCGGCCAGCGCCCGTACGAGCGCCGGATCGTCGTCCAGCGCGTCCGCGATCCGGTGGTACATCGTCGGTACGCCGAACAGCATCGTGCCGCCGCCCGCGCCGAGCTCCCGTGTCACGCCCGCCACCGAGAACGCACCGAGATGCCGGACCGATCCGCCGCGCCGCAGCGGCCCGAGGACGCCCAGGACGAGTCCGTGGACGTGGAAGAGCGGCAGCGCGTGGACGAGGACGTCGTCAGCGGTCCACGCCCAGGCGTCCTCCAGGGCGTCGAGGGAGGCGGCGATCGCGCGGCGGGAGAGGACGACGCCCTTGGGCGGACCGGTGGTGCCGGAGGTGTAGACGATCAGCGCGGGCGACTCGGGTCCGACGGCGCCGCCGCTCTCGGTGGCCACCACCCGTCGCCCCGCGCCGCCGGACTGCCGGACGGCGTCCGGTGTTCCGGCCGCGTCGGCCTCCTGCCCGGGCCGTCCGGCCGCGCCCGGCGTTCCGGACGCGTCGTCGCCGTGCCCGCCGGACTGCCGGTCGGCGTCCGGCGTTCCGGCCGCGTCGGTCTCCTGCCCGGGCCGGACGGCCGCGCCCGGCGTTCGGTCGCTGCCGGGGCGCACGGCCCCCCGCGGCCCCCGGACGTCCACGTCGATGCGCCGCAGTCCCGCGAGCCCGGCCGGCAGGTCGTCCTCCGCGCCCGCCAGGACCGCGCCGGGGGCGCTGTCGCCGATGATGTGCGCCAGTTCCCGCTCGCCGGTGCGCGGGTTGAGCGGAATCGCCGGAACGCCGGCCAGCAGCGCGGCCACCACGGCGACCGCCGTCCGCTCCGTGGGGGTCGCCCAGACGGCCACCCGGCCGAAGTCCCTGATCCGCGCGGCCTCCGCGCTCGCGGCGGCGGCCAGTTCGCCGTACGTCAGGGCATCCGCGCCGAAGCGCAGTGCGGGCCGGTCCGAGCCGGCCACCAGGGCCGGGAAGAGCGCGCTCAACGGTCGTCCTCCTCGCGTAGCGGGATGCGACAGGCATTCTTCCCGCGCGTCAGGGACGGCGCGCTGCGACCTTGCTCACCTCCGGGGCCGCGCCGCCCTCCCCGGCGGGCCGGATCGTCCGCATCCGTCCGTACGCGTACACGCAGCCCGCGAGCGCCAGATCGGACAGGAGCATGAAGCCGATCGAATAGGAGTCCTTCGCGCTGTAGATCGCGCCCATCACCAGCGGCGGCACGAAACCGCCGAGTCCGCCCATCGCTCCGACGATGCCGGTGACACTGCCGACCTGCCGCTGCGGGGTGACCTGGGAGACCAGCGCGAAGACCGAGCCGCTCGCCGTGCCGAGGCCGGCGGCCATACAGAGCAGGGCGATCGTGCCGCCCGGGTTCAGGGGCGGGTCGAAGGCCTGGACGATGGCCACGAGGGCGGCGAGACCGAGCGCGGCGGCGGTCACGAGCGCCGGGTGGACCCGGTCCGAGAGCCAGCCGCCGACCGGCCGGAAGACGACCGTGACCAGGGCGAATCCGGCCGCCTTGGTGCCGGCGTCGGTCGGGTCGAGCGCGTACCAGGTCTTCAGGTACGTCGGCAGGTACACCCCGAACGCGACGATGCCGCCGAAGCCGATCGCGTACAGCGCCGACAGCTCCCAGGTCACCCGCAGCCGGCCGGCGCTGCCCAGCCGGGACGCGAGGGAGGCCGTGGGGACTTGCCGGTCGGGGCGGTCGGTGATCAGGAGCCACGCGAGGACGGCGTACACGGCGAGCGCGAGCGCGACGACGACGAACGGCAGGTTCTCCCCGTGGTTCGCGATGCGCGGCGTGAAGTAGCCGGACAGCGCCACACCGCCCATGCCCATCCCGAAGACACCGAGCGCCAGGCCCCGTTTGGCCGGCGGGAACCAGGAGTTGACCAGGGGGATGCCGATGGCGAAGGTCGTGCCGCCGAGGCCGAGGAGGAAACCCACGGCGAGCATCGCGCCGTACGAGTTCCTCGCCGGGATCAGCAGCAGGACGGGCACGATCGTCAGCGCCGACACCAGCGGGAACATCACCCTGGCGCCGAAGCGGTCGGTGAGCGCGCCGGCCAGGATCCGGCCCAGGGAGCCCACCAGCACCGGGATGGCGACGAGCAGCGACTGCTCGAAGGAGCTGAGGTTCAGCCGGTCTCCGTACGCACCGGCCAGCGGCGCGATCAGGTTCCACGCCCAGAAGGTGAGCGTGAACCCGATCGTGGCCATGGCCAGGTTCCGGTAGGCGGCGCCGGAAGGCTTCTCGACGGTGTCCACCTGATCAGTCAAGGTCGGGGCGCCGGGCGGGGCGCGCCGGATTGGGCCGTACGGGTGGGTGGGAGGCGCCCGCCAAGGCACCCACCCCCTACGGCCAGGTGACCGTCGCGGGCGGCTGCCCGTCGTCCGACACCACCAGCCGCGGGCCCTCCGCGGTCACCCCCACCTCGACCGTGATCGCCGAGACGCCCGCCCGGCGGTGGGCCGCCGCCAGCGCGCCGCGCAGCGCGGCGAGGAGCCGCTCGGCGTCGGCGTCGGAGATCAGGGTGTCGACCGCGCCCGAGAAGTGCACCGAGGGCTGGAAGCCCAGCAGGACCGCCGCGCCGCCCGTCTCCCGCAGGACGCGCCCCCGGAAGGTGGCGGGCGCGTCGGCAGGCGGCTGCTGGAGGGCGAAGATCGTCGTCCGTACCTCCTGGATGGTGGAGTCCAGCTCGTCCACCGCCCGCCCGAGCAGCGCGTTCTCCTCGGTCGACGCCGCGGCCCGCCGCCGGGTCGACTCCAGCATCATCTCGGTGGCGAACAGCCGCTGGACGACGAGATCGTGCAGGTCGCGGGCGATCCGGTCGCGGTCCTCGTACACCGCGAGCCGCTCCCGGTCGTGCTGCGCGTCCGCCAGGACGAGGGCCAGCGCGGCCTGGGAGGCGAACTGCGAGGCGAGGAGGCGGTCCACCGCCGTGTACGGGCGCCCGCCGCGTCGCCGGGGGAGGGCGAGGGTGCCGATGAGCCGGCCGCCGCTCTGCAGCGGCAGCATCATCGAGGGCCCGAACCGCGAGCGCACATGCGTGGTCATCCGGGGGTCGGTGGCCGAGTCCTCGACGAACACCGGCTCGCCGCCGAGCAGTTGCTCCAGGACCGGTGAGCCGGGTGCGATCGTCGTGCCGACCAGATCCCCCGGGTCGTCCACCGTCGAGGCGGCCACGATCTCCATCCCGCCCTCCTCCGTGGGCTGGAGCACGACCCCGGCCGAGGCGTCCGCGAGCAGCCGTGCCCGCTCGGCGACCGTGGTCAGCGCGTCCGCCGCCGGTTCCCCGGAGAGGAGGGCGGTCGTCACCGCCGCCGCGCCCTCGATCCAGCGCTCGCGCTGCCGGGCGGTCTCGTACAGCCGGGCGTTGCCGATGGCGATCCCGGCCTGCGAGGCGAGGACCCGCAGCAGGGCGAGGTCCTCGTCGGTGAACGGGCCTCCGCGCTTCTCGGTGAGATAGAGGTTGCCGAACACCTCGGTGTGGACCCGGATCGGGACACCGAGGAAGGAACGCATCGCGGGATGGCCCTCGGGCACCCCGCCGGAGCGCGGATCGGCCGTCAGGTCGTCGAGCCGCAGCGGCTGGGGGTCCTGGATCAGGACGCCGAGGAGCCCGGTGCGCCCGTCGGGGAGCCGGGGGACGCGCTGCCGCTCGGCCTCGGTCATGCCTGCCGTGAACAGCTCGGTGAGCCGGTCGCGCTCGGGGTCGACGACCCCGAGCGCTCCGTACCGTGCGTCGGTCAGCTCGGCCGCGGAGTCCACGATGTGCTGGAGCGTGGCCCGCAGTTCCAGCTCGGTGCCGACACTCAGGACCGCTTCGAGGAGGAGCGGCAGCCGGGGTGTCGGCTCGTCGGCCCGGCCCGTGAGTGACATGGGGGCATTGTCATACGAAAGGGAGGTATGGGGCGATCATTCGGCGACGGTCAGCGGGTCGAGCACCATCGGCTGGATCTTGCCCTCCAGCATCGCGCCGAGCCCGAGGATCGCGCACACGTCCGGCCGCTCGGCGATGTGCACCGGCATCCCGGTCGCCTCGCGGAGCATCTGGTCGAGCCCGGGGAGCAGGGCGCTGCCGCCGACCATCATGATGCCGCGCTCGGCGAGGTCGGCCACCAGGTCGGGCGGGCAGTCCCGCAGGATCTTGCCGATGCCGTCGAGCACGGCGGTCAGTGGGGTGTGGATCGCGTCCCGTACGGCGGCGGTGTCGACGGTCACCGAACGGGCGAGCCCCGTGGCCACGTCCCGGCCGTGGATCTCGGTGGAGGACGGGCCTTCGAGGGTCAGGCCGTTGCCGCTGAGGGCGAGCTGCAGCGGGCGGACGGACTGGCTGGGCAGCATCAGCTCGTGCTGGTGGCGCAGGTGCTGGATGACCGCGTGGTCGATGGCGTCGCCGCCCACGGGGATCCGCTCGGCGGTGACGATGGAACCCAGCGAGAGCACGGCGACCTGGGTGGTCGCCGCCCCGCAGACCATGATCATGGTGGCGGTGGGCTGTTCGACGGGCAGTCCGCAGCCGACGGCCGCCGCGATCAGGGTGTCGACCAGCTCGACCCGCCGGGCGCCGAGGCCGACGAGGGTCTCCACGGCGGCGCGCTGGGCGAGCGGGTCGCTGTCGTGCGGCGTGCTGGCGGCGGCGCGCAGCCGGGGCTTGCGGCGCAGCTGGCGGCGGAGCTTCTCGCCGAGGAGGTGACGGAGCATCCGCTGGGCCATCTCGATGTCGACGACGGTGCCGCCGGAGACGGGACGGACGACGCGGATGTAGTCGGGGGTGCGGCCGGTCATCTTCTCGGCCAGCGCGCCGACGGCGATCAGGGCGCCGGTGCGGGTGTTCACGGCGGCGACGCTCGGCTCGTCGACGACGAGTCCGGCGCCCTTGACGAAGACGCGGGTGCGGGCGGCCCCCAGGTCGACGGCGACATGGCAACGGCGCAGCTGCTCAAGGCTGACGGTCACGGCAGATCCTCCGGAGTGCGGTGCTGGCACAGAGCGAGGTGGTACGCCGTTTTGCTTCGGCGCGTTCTGTTCGCATCGTGCGACCGGCTCGGGCGCGGCGCGCGCTGGGATGAGCCGCCCGGGGGTGTGGGCCGCCTGAGGCCGCGTCAGAGCATCCGCTGCAGCAGGCCCCAGGTGAACTCGGCGGAGCGTGGGCTTCCGTCGGGAAGGGTGAAGTCCAAGCGCAGCCGGGTGGGTGCGCTGCCGTCGCGGGCCCGGGAGGGCGGGAAGGCGTTGCCGACCTCGGCGATGGTGCAGCTCCAGGGCCGCAGATCGGCCTCGGTGCGCAGGTCGGGCACGGGGAAGCCGGGCGCGCGGACCAGTCCGCTGCCCCAGACCGCCGGCGCGGTACGGCCGCCGGGAGCCCCCACGATCACCTGCCAGCGCAGCGCGGGCCAGAGTGGAAGCTCCCACTCCAGGAGCTCGGCGCCGAGCTCGGGGACCGCGCGGCGCGCCACGGGCTCGCCCAGGGCGGAGCGGTAGCGGGCCAGATCCCCCCGGCCCCGCCGGGCGTGGGTCCAGGCCTGCCAGCGCCGGTTCGCCTCACGCGACTCGGCCCGGGTCGCCCCCAGCCGCCGCAGCGCGTCCTCGACCAGGCCCGGTTGGTGGTCGGCCATGCGGCGCAGCAGGACGAGCTGGAACTCGCGTGGCCCGAAAGGCTCGGACGGTGGCCCGAAAGGCCCGGACGGCGTCATGAGCCCATCCTGCCCGAAGCGGGAGAATCATGACGACACGCCGTCGACCTGGTGTTTCCTCACAGGATCCTCACGTTCCCGCCTACCTCAGGTGTCCTGTCGACACATACTCTGCGGCAGCCATGGACTACTGCCACCAGTGCCGACGGCACCTCAACGGCGCGCTTGCCTGTGCCGGATGCGGGACCCCCGTCGAGGAGCTGCGGTACGAGACCCCCCAGCCGGCCCCGCGCGCCGTCGCGGCCGAGCGTGTCGCGTACGTCGAGCCCGGTGAGCGTGGCGAGCCCGGCGGGCGGGCGGAGCGCGAGGAGCCGCCGGCCGAGCATGTCTACGAACTGGACCCGCTCGAGCCGCCGCGCACGGCCGCTCCGGGTGGTCGCGCCGCGCGTCGTGTCGCGGCGTCGGGGCGTTCCGGTACCCGTCGCAACCGGCGGGCGCGCAGTCGCAAGGGGCGCAACGTCCTGGTGGGCACGCTCGGCCTCGTGCTCGCGGCCGGGACGCTGAGCATGGCGAAGCTGGCCCTGGCGCCCCCGGGCGAGGGCGGCGCCGCCACGGCCGTACAGGAGGAAGAGGTCGTCGAGACCTCGCTGCCGCCGCTGCCCACGGAGAGCGCGACGCCGCCGGACGGCGGGCCGACCCCGGTCGAGGTGACGACGTCCGCCTCCCCGAAGGGCTCGGACGCGCCCGCGCCCGGCCATACGGGCATACCGGGCGAGGGCAGCGGTGGCTCCGGCAGCGGCGGGTCGGACAGCGGCGGCTCCGGCAGTGGCGACTCCCAGGGCTCCGGAGACGGGGCGCCGGGCGGTTCGCCGTCGGACTCGCCTTCGGCGTCGCCCCCGGCCGACGAGCCCGGCCCGAGTGGGAGCCCCTCGCAGCCCGGCACGACTCCCTCCGGGACGCCCAGCGGCGGGGCGCCGACGACAGCCACGCCCTCCCCGACGCCGAGCCCCACCAGAGACTGCTGGTTCATCTTCTTCTGCCGCTAGAGAGGCGGGCGTTACGAGACGTCCTCGCCCAGCATCCGCTTCAGCAGGTCCCGCAGCAGTGAGCGCTCCACGTCCGTGAGCTGCCCGAGCGGCTCGCGCGCGAAGTCGAGCGAGTCACGCAGCCGCCGCGCGGTGTCCAGCCCCTCCGGGGTGGGCGCGGCCAGCTTGACGCGACGGTCGGCCGGGTCCGGGCGGCGCTCCACCAGGCCGCGCGATTCGAGCCGGTCGACGATCCCGGTGACGTTCGACGGCTCGCACTTCAGCTTCTGCGCGATCTTCCGCATCGGGACCGGCTCCAGGGTGAGAAGCCCGAGGACCCTCGCCTGGGCCCCGGTGAGCGCGTGCTCGGCGGCCGCCTGCTCGTACTCCGCGTAGTACCGCGCCACGACCGTGCCGATCAGCTCGACGACTTCGCGGGTGAGGGGGTCTGGGGGTGAGGTGGCCATGGGCTCTATCGTACCCAGATACTTGACAACATGAAATATCCAGGAGCATGGTTGTTTCAGGTAGTGAAATAATTTCTTCCAGGAGGCCGTACCGATGTCCGTACTTCCCGCGTCCAGCCGTGAGTGGCACCTCGTCGCCCGTCCGCACGGCTGGCCCACTCCCGCGGACTTCGCGCTCCGTGAGACCCCCGTCACCGAGCCCGCCGAGGGCCGGATCCTGGTCAAGAACCTGCACTTCTCCGTCGACCCGTACATGCGCGGCCGGATGAACGACGTGAAGTCCTACATCCCGCCGTTCAAGCTCGACCACCCCATGGACGGCGGCGCGGTCGGCGAGGTCGTCGCGTCCAACGCGGAGGGCTTCGCCGTCGGCGACCACGTCCTGCACGGCCTCGGCTGGCGCGAGTACGCCGACGTGCCCGCCCAGCACGCCACGAAGGTCGACCCGGAGCTGGCCCCCCTCTCCAGCTATCTCGGCGTCCTCGGCATGACGGGCCTGACCGCCTACGCCGGCCTCTTCGAGGTCGCCTCCTTCAAGGAGGGCGACGCCGTCTTCGTCTCCGGCGCGGCCGGCGCCGTCGGCAGCCAGGTGGGCCAGATGGCGAAGCTCAAGGGCGCCTCCCGGGTCATCGGCTCGGCCGGCTCCGACGAGAAGGTCAAGCTCCTGGTCGAGGAGTACGGCTTCGACGCCGCCTTCAACTACAAGAACGGCCCGGTGAAGGACCAGCTCCGCGCGGCCGCCCCGGACGGCATCGACGTGTACTTCGACAACGTCGGCGGCGACCACCTCGAAGCCGCGATCTCCTCGCTCAACGTGCACGGCCGCGCCACCATCTGCGGCATGATCGCGCAGTACAACGACACCGAGCCGGTCCCCGGCCCGCGCAACATGGCCATGATCATCGGCAAGCGGCTGCGCCTCCAGGGCGTTCTCGTCGGCGACCACTACGACCTGCAGCCGCAGTTCGTCGAGGAGGTCGGCGGCTGGCTGCGCTCCGGTGATCTGAAGTACGGCGAGACCTTCGTCGAGGGCATCGAGAACGGGGCGGAGGCCTTCCTCGGTCTGCTCCGCGGGGAGAACACCGGAAAGATGATCGTCTCGGTGACCGGCTAGTCTTCCCTCAGCCGTCGCGATCGTGGGCGCGAGTCGCGGCGAACGAGGTAAAGGATCACCTAGATGTCCATACAGCAGTCCGACGTCCTGTACACCGCCGTCGCCACCGCCGAGAACGGGCGGGACGGCCGTGTCGCCACCGACGACGGTCAGCTCGATGTCGTCGTCAACCCGCCCAAGGCCATGGGCGGCTCCGGCGCCGGCACCAACCCCGAGCAGCTCTTCGCCGCCGGCTACAGCGCCTGCTTCCAGGGTGCGCTCGGCGTCGTGGCCCGTAACGAGAAGGCCGACATCTCGGGTGCGACGGTCACCGCCGAGGTCGGCATCGGCAAGAACGACGACGGCTTCGGCATCATCGTCAAGATCTCCGCGACCATCCCGAACGTGGACGTGGAGACCGCGAAGAGCCTGCTCGAGAAGGCTCACCAGGTCTGCCCGTACTCCAAGGCGACCCGCGGCAACATCACGGTCGAGCTGGCCGTCTGATCGTGCCGCCGCGTTCGCGCGGCTGCGTTTGCGCGTACGCTTGACGAGGGCCGCACCCCGACCGACCGGGGTGCGGCCCTCTCGTCTCACCGCGCCAGCAGAGCCCGTCCGACCTGCGCGAACACACCCTTCGGGTGGTCGCGGAAGAGCGGCTCCGTGCCGAACAGGACCACCGGCGCACCGTGTGCCGCCGTCCCGCTGATCACCGCCGCCTGCCCGGCCGCGTCCGCCGGACCACCCCGGCCGTCCGCCGCGGGCCGCCAGTGCCCGGAGACGAGCGGATCGGACGCCGCGTACGACTGCTCGGCCCGCACCCCCGCCCCCAGCTCCGTGAACCAGAGCGGCGAGTAGACGAAGGTGTGCCCGGGAGCGCCGCCGGTGATCGCACCGCCCGCGTTGCGTACGGTCACGACACCGTTCGCGTCGCCGTTGCCCGCCACGGCCGTGGCCGGGAGCAGCCCCGCCGCCTTGTTGAACGCGGCGCCCGCGGGACCGACACCCACCACACCCGCGCCGCTCGCCCGCAGCGCCTCCCGTGCGGCCGGGGTGAGCTTCCCGTACTCCAGGCCGCGCGACACGAACAAAACCTGCGCCGCCGACCAGTCGAAGCCCGCGTTGAGGATCTCCGTCGAGACCGGTACGACCTCGAAGCCCATCTCCCGCAGCGCGAACAGCTCACCGGCCGAGACCGAGGCCGCGACTCTGGTCCGCTCCAGCGGCGCCGTTCCCCGCTCCTTCGTGGCCCGGAACACCACGCCGTACCGGTCCGCGAGCACCCGCGCGGCCCCGCGGGCCGAGGAGGGCACCACCGCCGAGCCGTCGGCCGCCCGGCGCACCTTCACCCCCTGCGCGAGCAGCGAGTTGACGGCGGCCAGCTCCTTCGGGTCGTCGAGCCGCAGCGACAGGTCCCCGAAGGGCGCGACCGACCCCGTGGGGGCCGCGGCGTGGACCGTGCGCACCACCCGGGGCACCGGACCGTGCTCGACCTTCCGCACCGTCGCGCCCCACAGCAGACCGAGGCTCCAGCCCGAGATGTCGTACATCGTCGACACGTCCGCGCTGATGTCCCGGCCCTCCGCCAGGATCACGTTCGCCATCCCCCGCTTGGGCTGGCGCATGTCGACGACGTACGAGCCGTCGGCGGCCTGCCCGACCCGCACGTCGTTGGCGACCAGATGGTCCACGAGCCGGGCCGCGGCCACCGCCGACCTCTGGGTCCGCCCCGCCGGGATGACGTACGCGCGGGGGAAGGTGGTGGTGTAGACGTCCTCCGGGCCGATCCCCGGCACCCCCGGCACGGTCTCCTCGGACACCGGCCGCTGCACCTCGCCGGCCGCGCCCCGCCGAAACGTTTCGATCTGGTCGGCGATCAGCGACGCGCGGCGGGCGAGGGTGTGGTCGAGCGTCGCCCGCATCGCCGCGCCCGCGATGTCGACGTTGATCGCGGCCCGGCGGCGCAGCTCGGCCTCCGGCAGCGTGTCGTAGGCCCGGTTGTTCACGGTCATCGGGAACTCGATGGTGTGCGCGGCCACCGCGCCCTGGAACGGCATGTACTGCGGGGTGAAGATCGGCGGCCAGTCGTCCCAGCCCTCCTCCTCGTCACGGAAGGGGATGACCGCCGGCCGCACGCCGTCCTTCGCCTCCGTGTAGCCGAGGCCGTTGACCGCCTTCTCCATGCCGAGGGCGTTGGCGTAGGAGTTCTTCAGGAAGAGGTCGTACTCGTAGTTCTCGCCGTGCGGCGGGGTCGTCGGCTCGATCAGCGTGCCGTTGACGTACCCGTGCAGATCCAGCATCACGGCCGGCTGCTTGTCGATGGCGATCCGCCGGATCGCGCGCGCCTCGGGCTGCGAGGCGGTGATGAAGTCCCGGTTGAGATCGAAGCCGTCGCCGTTGGCACGGGTGCCGGCGATCCGCCCGTCGGGGTTGGCGGTCACGTTGAGGTAGACCCGCGTCGTCGCGAGCAGCCCCGCCGTCTTGCGGTCGGTGGCGGTGGCCAGCTCCTCGATGAGCTCCAGGGCCGCGTCCGTGCCCTCCCACTCGTTGCCGTGGATGTTGTTGTTGATGAAGACCGGCGTCTTGTACGCGGCCTTGATCCGCGCGTCCTTGGCGGCCGCGGCGGGTGCGTTCTCGATCCGCTCCCGCATCCGCTCCTGCTCGCGGGCCTCCCGCGCGCTCTCCGGAGCGGTGACCGTGACCAGATACAGCTCGTGCCCGCCCGCCGACCGCCCGGCCACCTCGACACTCACCCGGTCGCCGAGCCGCTGCAGCGCGTTGAGACGCGGGGCGAGGGAGTGGTACGGAGCGAGGCCGAGCTTGACCGAAGCGTCGGCCGGGTTCACGGGCGGGACGGCGAGGGCCGTACGGCGTGGGTAGCCGCCGTCCCGGCGCAGAGGGGTGTCGGTGTCGGCCTCGGGAAGGGCGCGCGCCGTGAACGTGCGCGGCGGCGCGGCCGAGGCGTCCCGCCCGCTCCCTTCGCGTACGAGCCCGCCCCCTTCGCGTACGAGCCCGCCCCCTTCGCGTACAGGACCGGGCTCGTGCGCCGGGCCGGGCGCGGCGCTCGCGGGCAGCGCCGTGAGGACGAGCGCTCCGAGGAGCGCACCGCAGACGGTGGTGATCAGGACGGGTCCGGGTTTCGCCATGCGTACGCAACCTCCGTGGGTGATCAGTACGCAGGGGTCTACCGTGTCGTGCCCCGGACAACAAGAGGGCGTCCGGACCAGGCCCGATAGGGTGATCCCCATGCGTGATTTCGGGGCCGGTCTCGGTTATCTGGTACAGGGTCAGAAGTGGGTGGGCCGGCACGGCCGGTGGTTCGGGTTCGGGCTGCTGCCCGGTCTCGTGACCCTCGTCCTGTATGTCGGCGCGCTCGTCGGCCTCGGCTACGGGGCGGACGACCTGACGGCGTGGGCGACCCCGTTCGCCGACGACTGGACCTCCCCCTGGCAGGGGCTCCTTCGGGGCACCCTGACCGCTTTCGTGTTCGTCTTCGGACTCTTCCTCGCGGTCATCACCTTCACCGCCGTGACGCTGCTGGTCGGCCAGCCCTTCTACGAGTCGCTGTCCGAGCAGGTCGACCGCAGCGAGGGCGGCGAGGTCCCCGAGTCGGGCCTGCCGCTCTGGCGCGAGCTGTGGATCTCGGCCCGCGACAGCCTCAAGGTCGTCCTGCGGGTGGTGTTCTTCGGGGTGCTGCTCTTCGCCTGCGGCTTCATCCCTGTCGTCGGCCAGACCGTCGTCCCGGTGCTCGGCTTCTGCGTCTCCGGCTTCTTCCTCGCCGAGGAGCTGACCGCCGTCGCCCTCCAGCGCCGCAGGGTCGAACTGAAGGACCGTCTGCGGATGCTGCGCGGCCGCCGGATGCTGACCCTGGGCTTCGGCGTCCCGCTGACCCTGGCGTTCCTGGTGCCGTTCGTGGCCGTGTTCCTGATGCCGGGCGCGGTCGCCGGCGCAACGCTGATGGCCAGGGAGCTGACGGGGGAGGCCCGCGCCGACGAGGACGGGTCCGAGGGCGAGGGCCCGGCGTCCACAGCCGCTTACGGCAAGACCCTCTAGTCGACGCGGGGGCCGCTCAGCCCACTTCGGCGAGCACGTGTCCCGGCTTCTCGGGGCCGGCGTCGGCGATCCGCTCGCCGTCCGGGCCCCACACTCCCGCGGCACCACAGCCCACGCCGTCCTCGTTCGGCCCGAGCGCGTTGCCGAGCACCACGTACAGACCGAAGTCCCGGGCCCGTACCGGATAGACCTTCTGGAACGAGTCGTTGTCGGCGGTCAGCACCGAACTGGCCAGATAGACCGCGCAGCCGTCGGCGGCGGCCCGCTCCGCGAGCTCCGGGAACCGGTTGTCGTAGCAGGTGGCCGTCGCGAACCGTACGCCGTCGAGGGCGAAGCGGCCGTCGGCCGTGCCCGGCGCGAAGACCTCCGCCTCGACGCCGTACAGGTGCTGCTTGTCGTAGCGGGTGAGGAGTGAGCCGTCCGGTCCGATCACCAGCGTGGTGATCCCGGTCCCGCCGTCGGCGGCATGGACGGGGCCGTTGACCACGGCCGCCGCGCCGGCCGCGCGGCAGGCCTCCCGGATCGGCTCCAGGCGCCCGTCGTCCTCGGAGAGCACGAGGGCCGGGGTGTCCCGGATCAGACTCGGCTCGTAGCCGGTCAGGCAGAGCTCGGCGAAGACGACCAGCCGGGCGCCGTCGGCGCCCGCCGCCCCGATCAGCCCGGCGATGGTACGGACATTGGCCTCGACGTCCCCGGCGACCGGGGCGAACTGCGTTGCGGCGACGATCATGGCCACCATCATCGCCCGCGTCCGCCCCGCCGGGGAACCCCGGGGCGCTACCGGGACGCCGCCACTCCGATGACGGCCCGCACCTGGGCGATGATGTCCAGCCGGTTGCGGACGAACTCCGGGTCCGTGACCGCGCCCGTCGCCGGGTCCGTGTTGCCCGCGCCGAACTGCAGGACGGGGGTGTGGACATGACCGCCGGGCAGGTCCGGCAGACCGAGCCGGTCGCGCAGCAGCGTGGCGCGGTAGGCGATCTCGTTGGAGAGGTAGTTCCCGCCGCCGCCCGCACGGGCCGTGGAGTCCGGCGTCGGCCCGTCCGGGCGTGCCACGGGAGCGCTCGCCCCGGCCGGGATCTCGGTCACCGCCGTGTTGTCGTACACCGGGAAGCGCCCCGTGTCCGCCGCGACGATCGCGCGGTACGGGAGGGTGGTCACCGTCCACTGGGGCCGGCCGGCCGGGTCGGCGACCGGGACGGTCTCCGTGCGCGAGAGGTTCTCGTTGTCGGGGAAGCCGCCCCGCCAGGCCCCGTTGAACCGTTCGATGTCGAAGCGGCCGACCCGGCCCTGGCTGACCGTGGTGAAGAGGTCCACCTTCGGCAGCTGGTCCCGCAGGGTCCGCTCGACGGTGCCCTCGGTGAAGTCCTGCCAGCGGACGGGGAAGACGGCCGTCTCGATCCGGGCGAGGCGCCCGTCCGCCGTGCGGATCCAGGTGCCGTCCAGGGCGAGGGCGGTGGCGCCGGAGGGGTTGCTGATCCGGACGTCCCGGTCGAGCGTGAACGGGTCGAAGCCGGTCATCAGGATCCGCTTCACGCCCTGGCCGGCCGGGTACCGGATCGAGTCCTGGCCGCGCGAGGTGCGTTCGAGCCGGTCGAGGAGCCGGGCCCGCCCCGCCTCGTCGAGCGCGAACTCCGGCCGCCAGGACCGCAGTTCCCGCGTCATCGCGAGCCGGGCCCAGTACAGCGGCCGATCGTCGTCCCGGCTCAGATCGCCCCGTACGCGACGTCCCTGCGCCCGGTCGACCGCGTCCTTCCAGAGCCGTGCCCCGTGCCGTACGACCGTGCGCTCGGCCTCCTCGGGCGACGCGGCTCCGGCGAGGGCGCGGGCGAACTCCGGTGCCACGGAGTCGAACCCGCCGCGCCGCAGGATCTCCTGGGGTGCGGCGCGGTCGAGCCGGGCCTCCTCGACCGTGCCGGCCGTCGAGCCGACCGTCGCGCCGGCCGTCCTGGCGTCCGGCGCACCCCCGTCGGCCGACGCCGGCGGTGACGTCAGGACCAGGGAGGCGGTGATCAACGCGAGACCGAGCGAGGCATGACGTATCCGGGACAGCACAGGTGAGCCCTCCGTCGGGTCGGGAACCGGCCCGGGGAGTATCCCGCCCCACCCGCAACTCCCGCTACAGGGCGCTCACTTCTCGGTCCCGTACAGCAGCCGGAGGAAGTCGCGGAAGGCCGCCGGCATGTCGACCGCGTCCGGGTCCAGGAGCCACTGGTACTGCAGGCCGTCCATCACGGCCGTGATCAGCGGCGCCGCCCGTTCCGGCGTCAGGCCGCCCGGCAGGCGCTCGCCGAACTCCATGCGCAGGACCGTCGCCATCGAGGCGCGCACCTGGGCGTACCGCTCGGTGAAGAACTCCCGCGCCGGGTGGCCGTCGGTCACGCTCTCGCCGAGCAGGGCGGAGAAGGTCTGCACGATCCCCGGCCGCATGGCGTTGTACTCGACGAGGGAGTCGAGCAGGTCGAGCCGCCAGCTCTCCCGCCCCGGGCCCCCGCTCGTGTCCCACGCGTCGCGCTCCTGGAGGACCGCGACGAGCAGGGCCTCCTTGGTGGGGAAGTAGTGCAGCAGCCCCTGCTGGGTGAGTCCGACCCGCTCGGCGACGGAGCCGAGCGAAGCGCCGCGGTAGCCGCGCTCGGCGATCACCTCGAGCGCCGCGCGCAGGATGTCCGCGCGCCGCTCCTCGCTCCTGGCGGTCCTGGTGCTGCTCATGGGGTCACCGTACGGCATGCCCCCGACGCAAAAATAACAGCAAGATAACGAAACCTACCGATCTACCGGTCTTGGGTGCACGATGGGGGCCACCGGCGGACGGCCACCGGTCAACGGACTTCGACGAGGAGGTGCCGGCATGGCGCACCAGGACGGCAACAGCGACAGTGCGGCCCGCACCAGGGAAGCGGTGGTCGAGGCGGCGCTCGGCAAGCTCGACCTGGACACCAGGACCCGGCTGCTCGCCGGTCAGGACATGTGGTCCCTCCCGGCCCTGCCCGAGATCGGGCTGAAGTCCCTGGTCATGTCCGACGGCCCGATCGGTGTCCGGGGCGTCCGCTGGACCGCCGACGACCCCTCGATCGCCCTGCCGTCCCCGACCGCGCTGGCCGCGTCCTGGGACCCGGCCCTCGCCCGCCGCGCCGGCCGGCTCCTCGCCCAGGAGGCCCGCCGCAAGGGCGTCCACGTCCTTCTCGCGCCCACCGTCAATCTGCACCGCTCACCGCTCGGCGGCCGCCACTTCGAGGCGTACAGCGAGGACCCGTACCTCACCGGCGAGATCGGCACCGGCTATGTCCAGGGCGTCCAGGACGGCGGCGTCGGCACCACCGTCAAGCACTTCGTCGCCAACGACGCCGAGACCGACCGCTTCACCGTCGACAACAAGGTCGCCGCCCGACCGCTGCGCGAGCTCTACCTCGCGCCCTTCGAGGCCATCGTCAAGAACGCCCACCCCTGGGGCATCATGACCGCCTACAACCAGGTCAACGGCGTGACCATGACCGAGCACCACCACCTCGTCAACGAGGTCCTGCGCGGCGAATGGGGCTTCGACGGCGCCAACGTCTCCGACTGGATGGCCGCCCGCTCCACGCGGGGCGACATCGAGGGCGGCCTCGACATCGCCATGCCCGGCCCGCGGACCGTCTACGGCGAGGCGCTCGCCGCGGCCCTCCGCGCCGGGGAGGTCGAGGAGTCCGCGGTCGACACGGCCGTACGGAACGTGCTGCGGCTCGCCGCCCGCGTCGGCGCCCTGGAAGGCGCCCCGCCGGCCGTCACCGAGGGGGCGCGGACCTCAGGGACGGCGACGGACGGCGTCGCGCTGGCCCGGGAGATCGCCCGGCGCGGCTTCGTCCTCGTACGCAACGAGGGCGCCGCGCTCCCGCTGAAGAACGGCACCGTCGCCCTCTGCGGAGCCGCCGCCCGCGACGCCCGGGTCCTCGGCGGCGGCTCCGCCCAGGTCTTCCCCGACCACACCGTCTCCCCGCTCGACGGCCTCACCGCCGCCCTCCCCGAAGGCGCCCTGACCTTCTCGGTCGGCGCCGACCCCAGTGACGAACTCACCCCCGCCGACCAGGGCTTCTCCCTCCGCGCCGTCTGCCGCGGCGCCGACGGCACCGTCCTCGGCGAGGGCAGCCTGCCAGGCGGCCAGGTCCAGTGGATCGGCGACGACCTCCCGGCCGGCGTCACCCACGAGACCCTGTACTCCATCGAGGTCACCGGCACCTTCACCCCGCGCGAGTCCGGCGAGCACTCCTTCGGCACCCGCGGCCTCGGCGCCTTCACCCTCCGCGTCGGGGGCGAGACCGTCTTCGACGGCGTCCAGACGATGGGCCCGGAGACCGACCCCTTCGAGGCGTTCTTCGGCTCCCCGGTCGAGCGTGCCAAGGTCGCGCTCACGGCGGGCGAGTCCGTCGAGGTCTCCCTCCGCCACACCCTGGACAAGGAGTTCGCGCCCCCGCTGCCCGCGGTCATGTTCTCCTTCGTCCATCTCGGTCCGCGCCGCGACCCCGACGAACTGATCGCCGAAGCCGTCGAGGCCGCCCGCGCCGCCGACACCGCCGTCGTGGTCGTCGCCACCACCGAGCGCGTCGAGTCCGAGGGCTTCGACCGCAAGGACCTGGCGCTCCCCGGCCGTCAGGACGACCTCGTACGGGCCGTGGCCGCCGCCAACCCGAACACGGTCGTCGTGGTCAACGCCGGCTCCCCGGTCGAGATGCCCTGGCGCGAGGACGTCGCCGCGATCCTGCTCAGCTGGTTCCCCGGCCAGGAGGGCGGCGCCGCGCTCGCCGACGTCCTCACCGGCGCCGCCGAGCCCGGCGGCCGGCTCCCCACCACCTGGCCCGTCGCCCTCGCCGACGTCCCGGTCACCGAGGTCACCCCGACCGACGGCGAACTGGCCTACGAAGAAGGCGTGTTCATCGGCTACCGCGCCTGGGACAAGGCCGGCGCCACCCCCGCGTACGCCTTCGGCCACGGCCTCGGCTACACCACGTGGGTCTACGACTCCCTGGAGGTCACCCCGGCGTCGGCGAAGGTCCGGATCACCAACACCGGCACCCGCACCGGCCGCGAGGTCGTCCAGATCTACCTGGCGCCGGCGTCGGACCCGGTCGAGCGCCCGGCGCGCTGGCTGGCCGGCTTCGCCTCCGTCGAGGCGGAGGCCGGCGCGAGCGTCGAGGTCGACATCCCGCTGCCGCGCCGTGCCTTCGAGATCTGGGACGAGGAGAAGAACGACTGGGTCTTCGTCCCCGGGACGTACGAGGTCAGGGCCGCCCACTCGCTCACCGACGCGCGCCTCACGGCCACGCTGGAGGTCTGACCCCATGACCGGCGCCGGGGCGGAACCTGACATCCGCCCCGGCGCTTCAGCGCGTTCCGAAGCGGTACGTCGTCGTGGAGGCGTAGGTCTCGCCCGGCCGGAGCACCGTGGAGGGGAACTCCGGACGGTTCGGCGAATCCGGGAAGGCCTGCGCCTCCAGCGCGACCCCGCCCAGCTCCGGGTTCGCGTACACCTGCAGCCCCGGTTCGGTCGTCTCCACGGTCACCGTCCGCCCGGTCTCCGGCGCGTACAGCCCGGCGGCCGGACCCCCGCCGTCCAGGACGAAGTTGTGGTCGAGGAGGAGATCGAGCGCGCGCCCGGCGCGGAAGTCCAGCTCCGTGCCCGCGACCTCGGCGAACTCCCCGGTGGGGATGCCCGTCCCGTCGGTCGGCGTCCAGCGCGAGGCGGCCACCCGCAGCTCCTGGCCCGTCCCGCCGCCGAGATCCCAGTACGAGTGGTTCGTCAGCGCCACCACCGTCGGCGCGTCCGTCTCCGCCCGGTAGGCGATCCGCAGCGCCCCCTCGGCGTCGAGCGTGTACGTCACCGCGACCTCCAGACGGCCGGGGAAGCCCTCCTCGCCGTCCGGGCTCACCCGGGACAGCCGTACCCCGGACGCGACCTCCTCGGCGGCCCACACCCGCTTGTCGAAGCCGCGCTCACCGCCGTGCAGGCAGTTCGGCCCACCGTTGCGGGCCAGCCGGTACGTCGTCCCGTCCAGGACGAAGGAGCCGCCCGCGATCCGGTTGGCGTACCGCCCCACCAGGGCGCCGAAGTACGGCTCCGGACGCTTCAGGTACCCCTCCAGATCGGGGAAGCCCAGGACCACGTCACCCGGGACACCGTCCCGGTCCGGCGTCTCGACCGACTGGACGATGCCGCCGTACGTCAGCACCCGTACCCGCACCGTGCCCCGCTGGAGGGTCCAGCGCGTGACGTCCGTGCCGTCGACCGAACCGAAGGGTTCACTCGTGATCCTCATGATCCGGAACCCTACGCGGGCGGCTCGGCGGCCGTCACCTGCCGGTGGGCGATCTCCGCGAGCCGCGCCTGCCCGTCCCTGCTCGGGTGGAACCAGTCCCACGGGCTGAGCTGCCGGCCGTCGAAGCGGAAGCCGAACACCGCGCCGCCGTCGTACCGGCAGCGCCGGTCCATCGCGCAGACCTCCCGCAGGGCCGCGTTGTACGCCACCACCCGGTCGTGCACCAGGGTCCTGCGCCGCTCGGCCCGGGCGCTCAGGTCCTCCGCGTCGGCGAGCATCGAGGCGCAGAGGCCCAGCTTCCAGACCTGGCGGCCCATCGGGTTGTCCTTGCCCTGCGACCACAGCCGCTTCAGGTCCGGCACGCTCGACACGTACACCTGCGCATCGGGCGCCGCCGCCCACAGCCGGGTCAGCGCCGTCGCGAAGTCCGTACGGAACTCCTCGACCGGCGTCATCAGTTCGGCCCGGTCACGACAGGCGTCGTTCGCGCCCATCATCACCGCCACCAGCTCCGGCTTCCGCGCGGCGGCCCGCGCCATCTGCTCGGGGAGCTCCGCCATCCGCGCCCCGGTCCGTGCCAGGTTCCAGCTGCGCTCCGCCACACCGTCCCCGCCGATCAGCCGCAGCGCCAGGCTGTTGACCCCGGCGTCCGTGCCGGTCGCCCAGGAGACCTCCGGGCAGTCCGCCAGGACCGAGCAGGCGTCGAAGGCACGGGTGATGGAGTCGCCGACCGCCGCGACGGAGGCGGGGGAGCGGTCCCAGACGGGCGTGGGCGTCGGTGTCGGCTTCGGTGTGGGCGGGGCGGCGGCCCGGGAACCGGCCGCCTCACACCCCGTCAGGGTGCCCGCGCACAGCAGCAGTGCGGCCGCCGCGGAGGCGACGGCGGTGCGGAAACGTTCTCTGCCACGCATCCCTCGGCCCCTCCTCCGGCGTCCGTTCGGCGTCCTGGCGAGTGAAAGCTTGGTGTTCACCCGCCCCCGGACCGACCGTACGTCACCCCAAGGGCGGCGCGGCACGGTAGCTTTTCCCCCGTCGAACCAGAGGCACCTTTGCCAATCGGCTCCGGTAAATTACATCACGTCACATGCTGTCCCTTTTTCAGGGGTTTGCGAAGTTTTACTCCCGATGCTGTTTACTGAGGCCGCTGGGAAAGGCGAACCTCGTCCCACACTGGAGGTCCCGGTGACGACACGTGGAGTCCTGTACGTACACTCCGCACCGCGCGCGCTGTGCCCGCACGTCGAATGGGCGGTGGCGGGTGTCCTCGGTGCGAGAGTCCAGCTCGACTGGATCCGCCAGCCGGCGTCACCCGGCACCTGGAGAGCCGAGTTCTCCTGGCAGGGCGAGACCGGCACCGCCTCCAAGCTCGCTTCCGCGCTGCGCGGCTGGCAGATGCTCCGCTTCGAGGTCACCGCGGAACCCTGCCCCACCGCCGAGGGCGAGCGCTACAGCGCCACGCCGGAGCTGGGCATCTTCCACGCCGTCACCGGGATGCACGGCGACATCCTGATCCCGGAGGACCGTCTGCGCGCCGCACTGGCCCGCTCGGTGCGCGGCGAGACACAGCTCGAGGCGGAGGTCGCCAAGCTCCTCGGCAAGCCCTGGGACGACGAACTGGAGCCCTTCCGGTACGCCGGTGAGGGCGCCCCGGTGCGCTGGTTGCACCAGGTCGTCTGAGGGGGTCCGTACCGGGGCGCTCGCCCCGCAGCCGGACGGCACCGTCGGCATCTCGATGGACGGCGAACCGGCCGTCTTCGCCCTCCGCCGACACGCCGAAGGCCCACCCCGAACCGGGGCGGGCCTCACACGCTGGGCGACCGCGAGGTCAGACCGTGCGGAACGCCAGGACCACGTTGTGGCCGCCGAAGCCGAACGAGTTGTTGATCGCGGCGATCGTGCCCTGCGGCAGCTCACGCGGCTCGTCGCGGACGATGTCCGCGTCCACGTCCGGGTCCAGGTCGTCGACGTTGATCGTCGGCGGGGCCAGACGGTGGTGGAGCGCCAGGACCGTCGCGACGGTCTCGATGCCGCCCGCGCCGCCGAGGAGGTGACCCGTCATCGACTTCGTCGCGGAGATCGCGACGTGGTCCAGGTCCTCGCCCAGCACCTTGCGCAGCGCCTTGATCTCGGCGACGTCGCCCTGCGGCGTCGACGTGGCGTGCGCGTTGAGGTGGACGACCTCGGAGGGCTTGAGGTCCGTGGAGTCCAGCAGGTTCTGCATCGCGGCGGCGATACCCCGGCCGGTCGGCTCGGGCTGCGCGATGTGGTGGCTGTCGGCCGACAGACCCTGGCCCAGCACCTCGCAGTAGATGCGGGCGCCGCGCGCCTTGGCGTGCTCCTCGGACTCGAGGATCACCACGCCCGCGCCCTCGCCGAGCACGAAGCCGTCGCGGCCGGTGTCGTACGGACGCGAGGCCTTGGTCGGCTCGTCGTTGTTCTTGGACATCGCCATCATGTTGGCGAACGCGGCGATCGGCAGCGGGTGGATCGCCGCCTCCGTGCCGCCGGCCACGACCACGTCGGCCCGACCCGTACGGATCATCTCGACGGCGTAGCCGATCGCCTCGGCACCCGACGCGCACGCGGAGACCGGGGTGTGCACGCCCGCCCGGGCGTTCACCTCCAGGCCGACGTTGGCGGAGGGGCTGTTCGGCATGAGCATGGGCACGGTGTGCGGGGAGACACGGCGTACGCCCTTGTCCTTCAGCACGTCGTACTGGTCGAGCAGAGTCGTGACACCGCCGATGCCGGAGGCGATGACGGAACCGAGCCGCTCGGGCGCGATCTTGTCGTCCTCGCCGGCCGGGGCGGAGTAGCCCGCGTCGGCCCAGGCCTCACGGGCCGCGATCAGCGCGAACTGCGCCGAGCGGTCCAGCTTGCGGGCGAGCGGGCGGGGCAGAACGTCACCCGGGTCGACCGCGGCGAGCGCGGCGATCTGGACGGGCAGTTCGGCGAATCGTTCGCCCTCGAGAGGCTTGACGCCGGAGCGCCCCGCGATCAGACCTTCCCAGGTCGATGCGGAGTCGCCACCCAGCGGTGTGGTTGCGCCGATACCGGTGACGACCACGGTGCGATTGGTCGAGTTCACAGGAATTCTTTCTCCACGTGTGTGATGGTCGAAAAACGGCGCCACCGCCGGGTGGCTGACCGAGTCAGCAAGGGCCGAATCAGCCCTTCGAGATGCCGCCGTCCTGGTGCTTCAGGATGTAGTCGGTCGCGTCGCCGACCGTCTTGAGGTTCTTGACGTCCTCGTCCGGGATCTTGACGTCGAAGCGCTCTTCGGCGGCCACGACGACCTCGACCATGGACAGCGAGTCGACGTCCAGGTCGTCGGTGAAGGACTTGTCCAGCTGGACGTCCTCGACCGGAATGCCGGCGATCTCGTTCACGATCTCGGCGAGACCTTCGACGATCTCTTCCTGGGTGAAGGCCATGTCGGCGCTCCTTCTGTGATTGCTTCGGTGCTCGGTAAAGGGCTTCCGGAAAGATCCGGTGTGCCTAGGGGAGGGTAACGACCGTCGCGGCGTAGACGAGACCCGCCCCGAAGCCGATGACGAGCGCGGTGTCGCCGCTCTTCGCCTTCCCGGTCGCCAGAAGCCGCTCCATGGCGAGCGGAATCGAGGCGGCCGAGGTGTTGCCGGTGGTCTCGACGTCACGGGCGACCGTCACGTGCTCCGGCAGCTTCAGAGTCTTCACCATCGAGTCGATGATCCGCATGTTCGCCTGGTGCGGGATGAAGACGTCGAGGTCGTCCGCCGAGATGCCGGCGGCGTCCAGCGCCTGCTGGGCGACCTTCGCCATCTCGAAGACGGCCCAGCGGAAGACCGCCTGACCCTCCTGCGTGATGGCCGGGAACTTGATCTCGCCCTGCTCGTTGAGGGGGAGCTTCGAGACGTCGCCGACGTGGAACTCGTTCCACGGCACGGTCTGCTTGATCGTCTCCGACTTGTCACCCTCCGAACCCCAGACCGAGGGGCCGATGTGCGGCTCGTCGGAGGGGCCGACGACGACCGCGCCGGCGCCGTCGCCGAACAGGAAGGCCGTCGCGCGGTCCTCCAGGTCGGTCAGGTCGCTCAGCCGCTCGACGCCGATGACAAGGACGTACTCCGCCGAGCCCTCGACGATCATGCCCTTGGCGAGGGTGAGGCCGTAACCGAAGCCCGCGCAGCCGGCGGAGATGTCGAACGCGGCCGGCTTGCCGGCGCCGATCTTGTCGGCGATCTCGGTGGCGACGGCCGGGGTCTGCTTGAAGTGCGAGACCGTGGAGACGATCACGGCGCCGATCTGCTCCGGGTCGATCCCGGCGTCGGCGATGGCCTTGCCCGAGGCCTCGACCGACATGGCGGCCACGGTCTCCTCGGGGGAGGCCCAGTGGCGGGTGGCGATGCCGGAGCGCGAGCGGATCCACTCGTCGGACGAGTCGATCTTCTCGAGGATCACCTCGTTCGGCACGACACGGGTGGGGCGGTAGCCGCCGACACCCAGAATCCGTGCGTACGGGGCGCCCTTGCTGGGCTTGATCTTCGACATGCTTCTCTCGGCTCCTATCGGGCTGCTGAAACGTCGGCGATCAGCGTGCGGGCCGCGTCGAGGTCGTCGGGGGTCTTCAGGGCGACGGTGGGAACGCCCGGCAGCGCGCGCTTCGCGAGACCGGTCAGGGTGCCGCCCGGGCACACCTCGATCAGCGCGGTCGCGCCCAGAGCCTTGAAGGTCTCCATGCACAGGTCCCAGCGGACCGGGTTGGCGACCTGGCCGACGAGGCGGGAGACGACCTCGGAGCCGGTGGCGACGGTCTGCCCGTCCTTGTTGGAGACGTAACGCACCGTCGGGTCGGCGACGGTCAGCTCCTTCGCCGCCGCCTCCAGCGTCGCGACGGCGGGAGCCATGTGGTGCGTGTGGAACGCGCCGGCGACCTTGAGCGGGACGACCCGGCGGACACCCTCGGGCTTGTCCGCCTCCAGGGCGGCCAGCTGCTCCAGGGTGCCGGCGGCGACGATCTGGCCGGCGCCGTTGACGTTGGCCGGGGTCAGGCCGAGCTTCTCCAGGTGCGGGACGGTCACCTCGGGGTCGCCGCCGAGCAGCGCGGACATGCCCGTCTCGGTGATCGCGGCGGCCTCGGCCATCGCCAGGCCACGCGTCCGTACGAGATGTAGGGCGGCGGTGTCGTCGAGGACGCCGGCGAACGCGGCGGCGGTGATCTCGCCGACGCTGTGGCCCGCGACGGCGCCGGGGGCGACCGCGCCGAGCGCGGCGGCGGACAGCAGTCCGGCGGCCACGAGCAGCGGCTGGGCCACGGCGGTGTCACGGATCTCGTCCGCGTCCGCCTTCGTGCCGTAGTGGACGAGGTCGAGCCCGATGGCGTCGGACCAGGCCGCGAGGCGGTCGGCGGCACCGGGGAGTTCGAGCCAGGGAGTCAGGAAGCCGGGCGTCTGAGCGCCTTGGCCGGGAGCGACGAGTACGAGCACCCTCACACTCTCTCTTGGGGACGGCTCCCAGCGCCCGTGGGGACTAGGACGAAGAACCGTCAGGGGAATTGTCGGTGTTCCACAAAAGTCTAGAGCTGTGAATCTCCGTCGGCCAAGCGCCCCAGGATGAGCGCGATCCGCAGCGTGAAGGCGGAACGGACGTCGGAGGGTGACCAGCCGGTGACATCTGTCACACGTCGAAGCCGGTAGCGCACGGTGTTGGGGTGGACGAAGAGCATCCGCGCGGCACCTTCCAGGCTGCTCGCCTGCTCCAGGTAGACACTCAGAGTTTCCAGGAGCGCCGAGCCCGCTTCCTCCAGCGGTCTGTAGATCTCCTCCACCAGTTGCTCACGAGCCGACGGGTCCGACGCGATCGCGCGCTCCGGCAGCAGATCGTCCGCGAGGACCGGGCGCGGGGCGTCCTGCCAGGCGGAACACGCCTTGAGCCCGGCGGCGGCGGCCTGCGCGGAGCGCGTCGCGGCGAGCAGGTCGGGGACGACGGGGCCCGCGACGACCGGCCCGGCGGCGTACGGGCCGATCAGGGCCTTCGCGACCGCGAGCGGGTTGTCGTTGCCGCCGGCGATGACGACGAGCCGGTCGCCGAGGACGCCGGTGAGGACCTGGAGCTTGGCGTGCCGGGCGGCGCGGCGGATCGCCTCCACGGTCAGCTCGCTGTCGCCGTCGGGTGCGGTGCCGAGGACGACGCAGACGTGCTCGGGGGAGTTCCAGCCGAGGGCGGCGGCACGGGAGACGGCGCCCTCGTCGGCCTCGCCGGAGAGGACCGCGTTGACCACCAGGGACTCGAGCCGGGCGTCCCAGGCGCCGCGGGCCTCGGCGGCCTGGGCGTAGACCTGCGCGGTCGCGAAGGCGATCTCGCGGGCGTAGACGAGCAGGGCCTCGCGGAGGATGGACTCGTCACCGGGGGCGGCGACCTCCTCGATCGCCGTCTCCATGACCTCGATGGTGGTGCGGACCATCTCGACGGTCTGGCGCAGGGTGATGGCGCGGGTCAGCTCACGGGGCGCGGTGCCGAAGACGTCCGTGGAGATGGCCTGTGGGGTCTCCGGGTGCCGGAACCACTCGGTGAACGCGGCGATACCGGCCTGCGCGACCAGACCGATCCACGACCGGTTCTCGGGCGGCATCGCCCGGTACCACGGCAGCGTCTCGTCCATGCGCGCGATGGCGTTGGCGGCGAGCCGCCCGGAGGACTGTTCGAGGCGCTTCAGGGTCGCGGTGTGCGGGTGAGGAGTGTTCGTGGGTTCTGGCACGGGGACAAGACTGCCTTATCGGGACGGCCGGGTGCGGGGTCGGGGCCGTTTCCCCGGCCGGGGTGCCGCGCCCGGCGGCTACCGTTTCCCCGTGATTCGTATCCAACGCGCCGGCGACCGCTACCCCGGGGGTGATCCCGCCGCCGGGATCGAGACCCGGCACGCCTTCTCCTTCGGACGGCACTACGACCCCGACAACCTCCGCTTCGGCGCGATCCTCGCCTGCAACGAGGAGCGGCTCGCTCCCGGCGCCGGGTTCGCCGAGCATCCGCACAGCCACACCGAGATCGTCACGTGGGTCGTCGAGGGCGAGTTGACCCATCGTGACTCGGCCGGTCACACCACCGTCGTGCGCCCCGGTGACGTCCAGCGGCTCAGCTCGGCGGCGGGAGTGCGGCACGAGGAGCGCAACGACGGCGATGTGCCGCTGGTCTTCGTCCAGATGTGGCTCGCACCGCTGGAGACGGGGGGCGAGCCCTCGTACGAGATCGTGCGCGGCATCGCCGACTCCACCCCGTACGCGCTCCCGGAGGCGGCCTCGATGCTGCACGTCCGCCGCCTGGAGCCCGGCGAACGCACCGCCGTCCCGGACGCGGACCTCGTCTACGTCCACGTGGTGCGCGGCACGGCCCGCCTGTCCGGCGAGGAACTCACCCCGGGCGACGCGGCCCGCGTCACCTCGGCACAGGACCTCGCACTGATGGCCACCTCGGACGCGGAGATCCTGCTCTGGGAGATGCGGCCGGCCTGAGAGGCGGCGCGGCCGGTGCGGGGAACCGCTGCCCGCACGGCGGCCGGCCGAGCCGGTCCGGCCGCAGTCCGCACCGCGCATGCCTGAGCCGGTCCCGACACACACGACCACACCGCGCCCGCGCCGTACGCGTGCGCCCCGTACGAGGACCCTCCGCCTTGCGATCGCACGCACCAGACGCCGTGGGCCCCGCCCTGCGGGCAGACGGCGCTACTTTCCGGACACGGCCGAGTGGCCGGGCCCGCCCGCGCGTCCTGGTGGCCCGGCCCGGCTCCCTTCGCGGAGCGCACGCGCGTCAGCGAGCCACCGCGCCGCCGCGGGCCCGGCGCCTCGGGGGCAGGGGCCGGGCAGGCCCCTGCGTGGTCGCGCTCGCGTCAGCGAGCCATCGCGCTCTTCGCGCGCCACCGCTCCCACGGCACGTTCCACGCCCCGTAGCCGTTGCCCTCCGCCACCACGCCCTTCGTGTCCGCGCCGCGGATCTCGAAGGGGTCGCCCGGGCGGACCTGGGCGTAGAACCACGCGGCGTCGGCGTCGCTCATGCCGATGCAGCCCGAACTGCGGTTCGCCCGGCCGAAGTGCGCCGCGTTCCACGGCGCCGCGTGCGCGTACATGCCCGACCACGTCAGCCGCATCGAGGAGTCGACCATCTTGTCGTAGGCGTCGCCGAGCCCGACCGTCTCCGAGTTCATGTTGATCGTGCCCTCCTTCGCCATCAGCACCGCCGTGCCCCGCCACGACCGCTTGTCGCCGCCCGGCGTCCCGCCCGACACGGGGATCGTGCGCACCGCGCGCCCGTCCCGTTCCAGCACGAGCCGCTTGCGGTCCAGGTCGACCTTGACGACCTGCGCGGCGCCGACCGTGAAGCCCGTGCGGTAGTCCCGTACGAACCAGCCCCCGCCCGAGTCCGTCCCGTCGAGTGTCGCGTCCAGGTTCACGCGGGTCCCCGGCTTCCAGTAGTCCTTCGGCCGCCAGTCCACCCGGTCCTTGCCCGACCAGTCCTTCAGCCAGCCCCAGGACCCGACCGTGCCGTTCGACGTGGTCACCCTGAGCTGCTTCTCCACCTCTGCCTTGTGCGTCACCGGCCGGTCGAAGACGATCGACAGCGGCTGCCCGACACCGACCGTCGTGTTCTTCCCGGGCGCCAGCGTCAGCTTGTTGACCTGCGCGGCCTCGGCCGTCGTGAACGTCGAACGGGTCGTCGTCTCCTTCCCGCCGGCCGTACGGGCCGTCGCCTCCACGCGGTACGACGTGCCCGGCACCGCCTTGCGGTCCGAGACCCAGGGCGTCCCGCCGGACCCCGTACGCCCCGCCAGCACACCGCCCTCGGCGTCCACCACCTTCACCGCCGTCAGCGTGCCGCCGGTGGCCGTGACCGTCACCGTCCGGCCGGCCGCCGGGCTCACGACGGCCACCTTCGCCGGGCCCTCGGCCTGCTTGGCGGCATCGGCCGGGCCGGCGTCACGGGCCGCGCCCACCGCCCCCGACGAACAGGCGGTGAGCGCGCCGCAGAGGGCGACCGCCGCGAGCGTCTGGCGTATTCGGGTACGTCGGGTACGTACGGGCAACACGGAAGCCTCCGGAAAGGTATGGGATGCCCGGACTGTAGGACGCCGAAAGCACTCGGAACGCTTTGTGACAAGGGCTGCAGAGAAACGGTCATCGTCCGGTCACACACGACGCGCGGCGCGGTCAAGGACGGCTGTGAGCATCCTGTGCGCCCCCCCGACCGAGGGGGCGGATCAAGGAGGCTCACGTTGTGTCGGCTCTGCTCGTGACACCCGCGGCTCAGCACACCACCACCCGCCTGGAACAGGTCACCCCCGAGGCGTACCGTGCCTTCCTCGCGGGCAGCGGGTTCGGGCCCAGCTTCCTCCAACTCCCCTCCTGGGCGTCGGTCAAGGACGGCTGGCGGCACCAACTCCTCGGCTGGCGTACGGGAGACGGCCCGCTCACCGGTGGCGCCCTGGCCCTGCTCCGCCCGTTCCCCGGCACCCGCAAGTACTTCGCGTACCTCCCCGAAGGGCCCGTCGCCGACTGGTCCGACCCCGCCATCGACGGCTGGCTCACCCCACTGCTCCGGCACCTGAGGGCCGCCGGTGCCTTCGCCGTACGCATCGGGCCCTCGCCCGCCTTCCGCCGCTGGAACGCCGCCACCCTCAAGGCCCACACAGGCCCCGGCCGCCGCCTCGCCGACGTCCTCGCCGACGAGGTCGACCCGCTCGGCACCGCCGTCGCCGAACGCCTCCGAGCCCGCGGCTGGCGCCGCTGCGGCGGCGACTCCACCGGCGACTCCGACGGCGCCGACGCCCAGCCCCGCCACGTCTACCAGGTCCCGCTCGCCGGCCGGACCACCGACGACCTGTGGAGCGGCCTCAACCAGGAGTGGCGGCGCAACGTCCGCAGGGCCCGCACGTGCGGCGTCGAGGTCGTCGTCGGCTCGGCCGCCGACCTGCCCGAGTTCCACCGGCTCCTGCGGATCACCGAGGAGCGCGACGGCTTCCGGCTCGGCCGGTCCCTCGCGTACTACGAACGGCAGTACGCGGTCCTCAACGCCGAGGAGCCCGGGCGGATGCGGCTCTACCTCGCCCGCCACGAGGGCGAGACCCTCGCCGCCCACACCATGCTCACGGCGGGGCGGCGGGTCTGGTACCAGACCGGCGCGTCCGCCGACCACCGCCGCGAGGTCCGCCCCTCCAACGCCCTGCAGTGGCGGATGATGCTCGACGCCCATGCCGCCGGGGCCGACGTCTACGACATGCGCGGGATACCCTCCACCCTTGATCCGGACGACCGCGCCCACGGTCTGCTGCGCTGGAAGCTCGGCACGGGCGGACAGGCCGTCGAGACGCTGGGGGAGTGGGAGACACCGTTGGACGGCACGACGAACCACACGCTGTACCGGGCGTTCCAGGCGTACATGGCGCGCCGATGACGGCGACGGCCCTCGTCGAGCCGAAGCGGCGCACGCCGTCCGTGCTGCGCAGCGGCGCGCTGATGGCCGCCGGGTCGCTGGTCTCGCGCGCCACCGGTTTCGTCCGCTCGGCGATCGTCGCCGCGGCCCTCGGCGCCGGGGCGATCGCCGACGGCTACGCGGTCGGGAACTCGATCCCCACCATCGTCTACATGCTGCTCCTGGGCGGCGCCCTCAACGCGGTCTTCGTGCCCGAACTGGTCAAAGCCGCCAAGGAACACGAGGACGGGGGCGTCGCCTTCACCGATCGTCTCCTGACGGCCTGCGTCCTCGCCCTGCTGGTGCTCGCGGCGGGCGCGGTGCTCGCGGCGCCCGCGATCGTCGACGCGTACACCGACTACACCGGCGCGCAGCGGTCGATGACGGCCGCCTTCGCCCGGTACTGCCTGCCGCAGATCTTCTTCCTCGGGCTCTTCACCCTGCTCGGGCAGGTGCTGAACGCGCGGGGCCGGTTCGGCGCGATGATGTGGACGCCGGTCCTCAACAACGTCGTCGTCATCGCCGTCTTCGCGCTGTACCTGGCGACCGCCGACGGCGGAGAGCTGACCGGCCGGGAGACGGCACTGCTCGGCTGGGGCACGACGGCGGGCATCGCCCTCCAGGCCCTCGCACTCGTCCCGTCCCTGCGCGCCGCCGGCTTCCGCTGGCGCCCGCGCCTCGACTGGCGGGACGCCGGGCTCACGGCACCGCTGCGGTCGGCCGGGTGGCTGGTGCTGCTGGTCCTCACCAACCAGGCGGCGTACTGGGTGACGACGAAGCTGGCGACGGCGGCGGGCCTGCGGGCCGAGGAGCTGGGCGCCGGCGGGGGCTTCGGCTTCGCCGCGTACAACAACGCGTATCTGCTGTGGGCCGTGCCGCACGGCATCGTCACCGTCTCCCTGGTGACCGCCCTGCTGCCCCGGATGAGCGGGGCGGCGGCCGACGGCGACCTGGCGAAAGTGCGCGGGGACGTGTCGTACGCGCTCCGGAACAGCGCGGCGGCCGTCGTACCGGCGGCCTGCGCGCTGTTCGCGCTGGCGGTGCCGCTGATGGGGGTGGTCTTCCAGTACGGCAGGACCGACGCGGGCGACATCCGGGCGATGGCCTGGATCCTGATGGCCTTCGCCCCCGGCCTCGTCGCGCTCTCGGGCCAGTACGTCTGCACCCGCGCCTTCTACGCCCTGCGCGACACCCGCACCCCGTTCCTGCTCAACCTGGTGATCGCCGGCCTCAACGCGGGCCTGTCGCTGGCCGCGTACGCGCTCCTCCCGCCGACCTGGGCGGTGGCGGGCATGGCGGGCGCGTACTCGGTGGCGCTGTGGGCGGGCTGGGCGGTGACGGCGTACGCGCTGCGACGACGGCTGGGGGGTGCGGGGGATGCGCGGGGTGCGCGGGGTGCGGGTGGTTCGGGCGGCGCGGCGGATGCGCGGGGTGCGCGGGGCGCGGGTGGTGCCGGGGATGCGGCCGCCTCAGGCCCGGACGCGGGCCAGGCGCCCGGCCCGGGCCTGCCCGCCACCGCGGACCGGTCCGACTCCGGTGCGGTCGGCACCTCGGGCCGGTCCGACTTCGGTGCGGTCGGCACCTCGGGCCGGTCCGACTTCGGTGCGGTCGGCACCCCGGGCCGGTCCGACTCCCGCGCGGCCGACCGCCCAGCCGGGCCGACCGTGCCCGGGCAGGCCGACGGGGCATCGGGTCCGTCGGGTCCGTCGGGACCCGCCGGCCCGGACGCGTACGTCGCGTCCGGCGCGGCCTCCGCTCTCGCGCGGCTGCTCGTGGCAGCCGTGCCCGCCGCCGGGTGCGGTCTCTTCGTCGCCGACGCGACCGCCCCGACCGGGGCCCTTCCGGCGGGTGCGGCCGGCGGCCTCGTCATCCTGGCCGTCTTCTGCCTCCTGGCCCGCCCGCTCCGACTCACGGAGGTGCAGGCCCTGCTGGCGAGCGCGAGCCGCCGCCTGCGCGGCCTTGCGGGGCGCGGCTGACGCCCGCCGTACGGCCCGCTGGCCGCCCGGCCACCGCCTGGCGGCCTTGCGCGGCGTGGCTGACGCCCGCCGTTCGGCCCCCGGCCGCCCGGCCACCGCTGGCGGCCTCGCACGGCACCCTGACCACCCGCCACCGCCTGGCGGCCTTGCCCGGCACTCTCCGGCGGGACCCGGGCGGCAGGCGGCTCTCGTCCCCGCCCTCCCCTGGGGGAGGCCCTTCCACCCACGTTGGGATACTGCTCGAATGCCTCGCGTGCTCCTCATAGAAGACGACCCCTCCGTGCGCGAAGGGGTCGAGCTCGGGCTGCGGCGCCGTGGGCACGAGGTGCGGGCCGCCGCGACCGGGGAGGCGGGACTCGCCCTCCTCGCGGAGTTCCGGCCCGATCTGCTGCTGCTCGATCTGATGCTGCCCGGGATGAACGGCGTCCAGGTCTGCCGCCGCGTCCGCGAGACCAGCCAGCTGCCCATCATCATGCTCACCGCGCGCGGCGACGACTTCGACGTCGTCGTCGGCCTGGAGGCCGGAGCCGACGACTACATCGTCAAGCCCGCCCGTACCGAGGTCATCGACGCCCGCATACGGGCCGTACTGCGGCGCATCGAGGAACCCGGCGCCGGACGGCCAGCCGTCGAGTTCCACGGGGAGCTCGCCATCGACCGGGTCGGCCTCACCGTCGCGAAGTCCGGCGAGCGCCTCGCCCTCGCCCCCTCCGAGCTCAAGCTCCTGCTCCATCTGACGGCCGCCCCCGAGCAGGTCTTCAGCCGGCAGCAACTCCTCGAACACGTCTGGGAGCACAGCTACCACGGCGACGCCCGCCTCGTGGACGCCTGCGTACGCCGGCTGCGCAACAAGATCGAGGACGCCCCCGGCACCCCCCGCTACATCCAGACCCTGCGCGGCTTCGGCTACCGCTTCGGACCGCTGTGAAGCGCCGCCTGCGCCCCTTCGGGCTCCGTACCCGGCTCGTCCTCGCCTTCCTCCTCGTCGCCGCCGTCGGCTGCGGCACCACCGCCGCGCTCACCTACCGCGCCGCCCGCAACGCGATCCTCGAACAGGCCCAGGACACCGCCGTCTCCGCCTTCCGCGAGCAGGTCGGGACGCTGTCCACCCCGCTGCCCGTCGACCCGGACCAGCTGCGCGACTCGCTCTTCCGGATCGCCAAGCAGGGCAAACCGGACCCCTGGCGGGTCTACGCCCAGTACGGCGACCTCTGGGTCTCCTCCACGGACCGCCCCACCTCCACCGTCCTCACCCCCGAACTCCGCGCCCGCGCCCAGGCCACCGCGCACGGCAGCTTCCAGCGGGTCGTCAAGAACGGCACCCCCTACCTCACGATCGCCGTCCCCGCCCTCCTCAAACCGGGACCCGGCGCCGTCGGCCACCCCACCGGCCTGGTCCTCTACGCCGTCGTGGACATGAGCAACGAGCAGGAGAACATCGAGGCCCTGGTGGCCGCGGCCCGCGGTGGCGCCCTGCCGGCCCTCGCCATCGCGCTCGTCCCCGCCCTGATCGCCGCCCGGAGCGTGCTGCGGCCGGTGCGGGACCTGAGGCGTGCCGCGCACAGCATGGGCCGGGGTGAGCTGGACACCCGTATCCAGGCCAAGGGAAGCGACGAACTCGCCGATCTGGCCCGGACATTCAACGAGTCCGCCGCCGAACTCCAGCGCTCGGTCGAGGAGCTGCGGCGCGCCGAGACACGCGCCCGCCGGTTCGCCTCCGATGTCTCGCACGAACTGCGCACCCCGCTGGCCGGGATGCTGGCCGTCACCGAGGTCCTCGACGAGGACGCCGCCGGCCTCGACACGGACACGGCCCGCGCGGTCCGGCTCATCAGTGCCGAGACGGGCAAGCTCGCCGTCCTGGTCGAGGACCTGATGGAGATCTCCCGCTTCGACGCGCGCGCGGCCGAACTGCACACCGACGAGGTGGACGTCGCCGAGACGATCCGCCGGACCCTGAGCAGCCGCCGATGGACCGACCCGGAGCAGGTGGTCCCCGACCTCCAGCCCGGCATCCGGGCCCGGCTCGACCCGCGCCGCTTCGACGTCGTCGTCGCCAATCTGGTCGGCAACGCGCTGCGGCACGGCCGCCCGCCGGTGACGGTACGGCTGTTCACCGAAGGCTCCTGGCTGGTCACGCAGATCGTGGACCAGGGGCCGGGTATCGCACCGGAGGTGCTGCCGCACGTCTTCGACCGCTTCTTCAAGGCGGACCCGTCGCGCGCCCGTTCCTCCGGCAGCGGTCTGGGGCTGGCGATCACCCAGGAGAACGTATGGCTCCACGGCGGCACGGTCGTGGCCGCGAACCACTCCGACGGTGGGGCGGTCTTCACGGTGCGGATCCCGCTGTGAGCGCGTACCGCGTCGTTCCGGCCGTTCTCGCCCTGCTCCTCGCCCTCGGGGCCTGCGGCATCCGTGGCAGCGACGTCGTCGAGGCGGGTGAGGCGGCGGCCGTTCCCGTCGGCCCGCCGCCCGCGCTCCGGATGACGCTCTTCTTCGTCGACGGCGACGGGCGTCTGCTGCCGGTGGTACGGGACGGGCCGGGCGTCCAGGTCCGGCCGGACCCCACCCCCACCCATCCTGGTGGTGTCGAGTCGCTGCTCGACGACAAGCGTGAGGGCGCCGCAGGCCACCCTCTCAAGGCACTCGTCGCCCTGCTGGCCGGCCCCACGGCCGCCGAACGCGCCGCGGGCCTGCGCACGCGCCTCCCGGGGCCGGAGCACCGGCAGCACGAGCTGTACGTGAGCGACGACGCGATCAGGCGGGGGGAGGAGGACGAACCGGTGTTCCGGGTGCGGTTCATGGGTCCGGTGACGGTCCTGGACCCGCTCGCCGTCCAGCAGATCGTCTGCACGACGGTCTACGCGCTGCACCCTATGGGCCGGGTCTCGGTCGAACTCACGGGCCCGGACGGCACGCTGCCGACTCGGTCCTGCCTGTCGACGGACGAGGATTGACCGGCCGGCTCTCACTCAGGCCCGGCCGGCTCCCGCTGAGGCCACGTCCCCGGCTCCCGCTCAGGCCCAGGGCCCGAACTCCCGCTCAGGCCCAGGACCCGAACTCCCGCTCAGGCTCGGCGTCGGCCGACCACTCGCCGTCCGGCCCCGGCTCCCGCTCAGGCCCCGGCGTGCAGCTCCGCGAGGACCGCGTCCGTGAACGGCGGCCACGCCTCCACCGCCCACGGCCCGAAGGCCCGGTCGGTCAGCGCCACGCACGCGGCGCGCGCGTCAGGGTCGATCCACAGGAACGTGCCCGACTGCCCGAAGTGCCCGAACGTCCGCGGCGAGGACGAGGCCCCCGTCCAGTGCGGCGACTTGGAGTCCCGGATCTCGAAGCCGAGCCCCCAGTCGTTGGGCCGCTGATGACCGTAGCCGGGCAGGATGCCGGTCAGCCCGGGGTACGTCACCGTCATCGCGTCGAGCACCGTGCGCGCGTCGAGCAGCCGGGGCGCCTGCACCTCCGCCGCGAACCGCACCAGGTCGTCGACCGTCGAGACGCCGTCCTTGGCGGGCGAGCCCTCCAGCGTGGTCGAGGTCATCCCCAGCGGCTCCAGGACCGCCTGGTGCAGATACTCGGCGAACGGGATGTCCGTCGCCTTGGCGACATGGTCGCCGAGCGCCTCGAATCCGGTGTTGGAGTAGATCCGGCGGGTGCCGGGGGAGGCCATCACCCGGTCCTCGTCGAAGGCGAGCCCGGAGGTGTGGGCGAGGAGATGCCGTACGGTCGCGCCCTCGGGCCCGGCGGGCTCGTCGAGGTCGATCGCCCCCTCCTCGTACGCGACGAGGACGGCGTAGGCGGCCAGCGGCTTGGTCACGGAGGCGAGCGGGAACCGCTGCCCGGTGGGGCCGTGGGACCCGGCCAGGGTGCCGTCCGCGCGCACGACGGCGGCGGCCGCGGTGGGGACGGGCCAGTTCTCGATCATCGCCAGGCTCTGCAGGGACATGGCACCGAGCGTACTTGCTTGGAGTGCACTCCAAGGTCCTAGCGTGGGGCCCATGAGCGTGATCGAGCGAAGCGTCACCTACACGATCAGCGAGGTGGCCGCCCTGACCGGCCTGTCGGCGCACACCCTGCGCTGGTACGAGCGGATCGGGCTCATGCCGCACGTCGACCGTTCGCACACCGGCCAGCGCCGCTTCTCCCAGCGCGACCTGGACTGGCTGGGGTTCGTCGGAAAGCTCCGGCTGACCGGGATGCCGGTCGCGTCGATGGTGCGGTACGCGGAACTGGTGCGGGAGGGCGACCACACCCGAGACGAACGGCGCGAGCTCCTGGAGACCACGAGGAGGGACGTGCTGTCCCGGATCGCGGAGCTCCAGGACACGCTCGCCGTGCTCGACATCAAGATCAGTCACTACTACGCGGAGGCGTGACCCGATGAGCAGGATCAGCACCGTCCGACTCGGTACCGACGGCCCCGAGATCGGCGTCCAGGGCTTCGGCGCCATGGGCATCAGCGAGTTCTACGGCGACACGGACGAGGCCGCCGCCCGCGACACCCTCGACGCGGCCCTGGAGGCGGGCGTCACGCTGATCGACACGGCGGACGTGTACGGGAGCGGCGCCAACGAGGAGTTCCTCGCGCCGTTCGTCGCCGCCCACCGGGACGAGATCACCCTCGCCACCAAGTTCGCCATCGAGCGGCGGGCCGACGACCCGCACTACCGGGGGATCCGCAACGACCCCGCGTACATCAGGAGCGCGGTCGAGGCGAGCCTGCGCCGCCTGGGCGTCGAGACCATCGACCTCTACTACATGCACCGGCGCGACCCGGACGTCCCGCTCGCCGAGTCGGTCGGGACGATGGCGGAGCTGGTACGGGAGGGCAAGGTCAAGCACCTGGGCCTGAGCGAGGTGACCGGCGCGGAACTGCGCGAGGCGCACGCCGTGCACCCGATCGCCGCGCTCCAGTCGGAGTGGTCGCTGTTCTCGCGCGACGTGGAGCGCAGCGCGGTCGGCGCGGCGGCCGAGCTCGGCGTGACGTTCGTGCCGTACTCGCCGCTCGGCCGGGGCTTCCTGACCGGCGCCTTCGCGGACGCCTCGAAGGACCTGTCGGGCGGTGACTTCCGCCAGTACCAGCCCCGCTTCACCGGCGAGAACGCGACACGGAACGCCGCCCTCCTCGCCCCGGTCCACACGATCGCGGCCGCGCACGGCGCGACGGCGGCGCAGATCGCCCTGGCCTGGGTGCAGCAGCGGTCGGCCGTGCACGGCCTGACGGTCGTCCCGATCCCGGGCACCCGCAAGCGTGCCCGCCTGGAGGAGAACGCTGCGGCGACCCGCATCACGCTGACGGAGTCCGAACTGGAGGAACTGGAACCGATCGCCGCGGAGGTGGCGGGGGACCGGTACCCGGACATGACCTTCACTTCGGCGGCGCGCGAGTAGGAGACGGAGAGGGGCGGGTGAGGGGCGGAGCTCCGGGCCCCCGCGCGCGCCGCGCCCGTCCCCTCACGCCAGCCCCAGGGCGAAGACCGCGAAGCCCGCGGCGAGGAGGCCCGCTGCCGCCCGGCGGGCGGTGCCCGTGTGGGTCCACGGGGACTCGAAGCCGCGGGCGTACCGCCCGATCAGCAGCAGCAGGATCGCGAACAGCGGCATCCAGGTCAGCCGGGCGAGGATCCAGCCGACCGAGTCCGGCGCGCCGACCAGGCCCGGGATCTCACCCGCGTACGAAGCCGGGATCGCGGCGGCGAGCATCGCCGTCTGGTGCCAGCACAGGATCGTCATGGCGGACAGGTTCACGACCACGACCGGCGCCCACAGCGCGGGCCGCTTCAGGAGCGTGCCGAGCCGGCCGCGCAGCAGGATCGCCGCGCCGCTCTGGGCGGCGGCGAGGGCCAGGACGAGGAGCGACGGCGGGTGGGAGTTGGTGCGGGCCTCGCCGGGGACGCCGACCATCGAGGCGGGGTAGCCGAAGGCGAGCAGCAGCGCGGCGAAGAGCGCCGCCCCGCCGAGCAGCAGCCCCCACGCGTGGCGCCGGGTGACCCGGCCCTCGCCCCAGGAGACGCCGAGCTGGTAGGCGAAGAGCCAGCCGGGCAGGATGTTCAGCAGGCTGAGCCAGGACGGCACGGTGTCGGCGTACGGCCCGTAGCGAAGGAAGTCGACGACGGCGACCGAGGCGAGCAGCGGGGCCGCCGCCCACACCCCCGCCCGACGGGTGGCACGCACGCACAGCGGGGTCAGCGCGGTGACCACCGTGTACACCCCGACGAACCACAGCGGCTGGATCACGAGCGTGGACGCCGTCCGCAGCGTGTCGCCCGGCACGCCGAACCCGTAATGGAGGAGCGGGAGCAGCGCCGCCCACACGGCCGTGACGCCGAGGACGGGACGGCCGAGCCGGGCGAGCCGTCCCTTGAGCCACTCGCCGGTGGAGCCCGTGCGCTTCCGGTAGGACAGGACGGAGGCGTAGCCGCCGACCAGGAAGAAGATCCCGAGCATCTGCAGGATCCAGCTGACGGGGGCGAGTCCGCCGAAGGTGCCGAGCGGGCTGGCGTTGTGGAGGGCCCCGTCGGAGGAGAGCGTGAACCCGCCGAGCAGCCAGTGCCCGGTCGGCACGGCGAGCAGCGCGAGGGCGCGCAGCCCGTCGATCGCCCGGTCGCGGTGGGCGGGGGTGCCGGCCTCGATCTTCGAGACGGTCCTGGTGAGCGTGCTCATCGGGCACCCCCCTCGGGGAGCGCGGCGATGGCGGCGAAGGTACGGAGGGACTGCGTGCCGGCCACGAAGTAGCCGTCGTGACCGGGGGCGTCGGCGGCGGGGACGCGGCGGGCGCCGAACTCGGGGGCGGTGGGGTCCGCGCCGTGGCCGAGCCCGGCGAACGCGACGTTCGGCACGTTGTCGATCCAGTCGGACGGGTCCTTGGCCGCCCACACCCGGGCGGAGGTGCGCAGTTCGGCGACGTTCGCGGCGCGCATGCCGGGGGAGCCGAAGACGACGAGGTCCTTGGCCTTGAGGTCGTGGGCCGCCAGGCCGCAGACGACGGAGCCGTAGCTGTGGCAGAACAAGGAGGGAGCGGGGACCCCGGTCGCGGCCAGGCCGTCGGTCAGCCGCGTCAGCCGCTCCGCCCCGACCTCGGCGAGGTTCCCGGTGGCGGCGTCGAGGCCGACGCCGACGGGCGTGGTGTAGCCGGCCCAGGCGATCACGGCGGTACGACCGTGCGTGGCCCGGCGCAGCGCCTCCGCCTTGTCGGTGAGCGGCGTGATGTTCCCGGCGTCGATGTCGGACCCGGGCACGATCACGGCCACGTGCTCGGCCGTCGTCAGGTCCCCGGAGACGAGGGCGACCTGGCCCCGGCCGCGCGGGTCGAAGGCGAGGACCTGCTGTCCGGCGTACCGGCCCCCGAGGGTGCGGGCGTTCGCCTCGTACCGCAGTCGCAGCGGAGCGCCGTCGAGGTTGCCGACGACGGAGGGGTGCGTGCGGACCAGCTCCTGCTGCCGATCCAGCGTCAGGCCGTCGAAGTAAGCGGCGACTTGAGAAGGGGTCATCCGTTCCGCATCGGGCAGGCCGTCCGCCCGCCAGGCCTCCGCGCCGACCGGGGCTCCCGTCACGGCCTGCTGCGCACTCCCGGATGCCCAGCCCGCCGTCCCGGCGACCACCGTCGTGGTGAGTGCGGCGGTGACCAAGGTCCTTGCGTAGCGGCGCATATGAGGCCCCTCCCTCTTCGTGTCTCGTCCGTGCGAGAGGAAGGTAGGAAGAGGGTGGGTGACGGCACGTCACACCGAGGGGCCAAGTCCCCGGTGCTACCGGGGTAGGGGGTGGACGAGGGGCGGTCCCCCCGCCCGGGGTGGGGCTTTCCCCCGAGTCCGGGGCGGAGCTCCGAGGGCCCGGTGCGCGCGCCCGTCGCCTCGTCCCTGGTGCGGCACGAAGCTGCCGCGCACCGCGGTACGGGGGCGGCGGAGAGCCCCCGCAGCGGACCCCGTCGCGTCAGCGTCCCGCGTCGCCCGGCGCCACCAGGCCCGACTCGTACGCGAAGATCACCGCCTGCGCGCGGTCGCGCAGATCCAGCTTGGCCAGCACCCGCCCGATATGGGTCTTCACCGTCTGCTCCGCCAGGACGAGCCGGTCCGCGATCTCCTGGTTCGACAGACCCCGCGCGATCAGCTCCAGGACCTCCGTCTCACGCGGCGTCAGACCGTTGAGACGCAGCGCCACCCGGTCCCCGCGCGGGGCCGGCTTCGACGCGGCGAAGTCGGCGATCAGCCGCCGCGTCACCGACGGGGCGAGCAGCGCCTCGCCCGCCGCCACCACCCGTACCGCCGAGATCAGGTCGGCAGGCGGCGCGTCCTTCAGCAGGAAGCCGGACGCGCCCGCGCGCAGCGCCTCGTACACGTAGTCGTCCACGTCGAAGGTGGTCAGCATCAGCACCTTGGGACGGTGGGTGACCCCCGGCGGAGGGTTCAAAATCTCGCGCGCCGCCGCGAGACCGTCCATCTCCGGCATCCGTACGTCCATCAGCACCACGTCCGGGTGCGTCGACCGCGCCACGTCCACGCCCTGCCGCCCGTCCGGCGCCTCGCCCACCACGTCGATGTCGGTCTGCGCGGAGAGGAGCGCGGCGAACCCCGCCCGCACCATGGCCTGGTCGTCGACGATGATCACGCGGATGGTCACAAGGTGCCCTTCGAGGTCAGCGGGAGGCGCGCGGCCACCCGGAAGCCGCCGTCCGGCAGCGGACCGGTGTCCAGCGTGCCGCCGGTCAACCGTACGCGTTCGCGCATGCCGACCAGCCCGTGCCCGGTCCCCGTACCACCCTCCAGGGGCGAAGTGCGCGCCGCCACCGGCCCGTTGACGACGAGGACCGTCAGCCAGTCGTCGTCCGAGGTCACCGACACTCGGGTCTCCGCGCCCGGCGCGTGCCGCACCACGTTCGCCAGCGCCTCCTGCACGATCCGGTACGCCGACAGGTCCACCGCCTGCGGTACGTCCCCGAGCCGGGCGGCCAGTTCGGCCGAGAACGACAGCTGGGCCGGCACCCCCGCCCGTACCGTCGCCTCGATCAGCTGCTGCACCCAGCCGAGGCCGGGCTGCGGGGCCCGTTCGCCCTCCGCGCCCTCGCTGCGCAGGACCACGAGCAGCCGACGCATCTCGGCGAGCGACTCCCGCGCGCTCGCGGCGATCGAGGTGAACTCCTCGCGGGCCGCCTCCGGAAGGTCCGGGATCCGGTACGGCGCCGAGTCCGCCTGCACCGTGATCACGGACATGTGGTGGGCCACGATGTCGTGCAACTCGCGCGCGATCCGGGCCCGCTCCTCCAGAAGCGTGCTGCGGGCCCGCTCGGCCGCGCTGCGGCGCTCGGCGTCCCCGCGCTCGCGGAGCGTCGCCATGACGAGGAGGGCCACTCCGCTCAGGACGAAGAGCAGCACGTGGATGCCGCCGGTGTTCTCCGGTGCGACCGCGTTGAGGACGAACCCCGCGGCCCCTGTCACCAGCCACACCCCGAGCAGCGCGCGGCGCGACTCGCGCAGTCCGAGGGCGAGCATCAGGGCGAGATACCCGATCACGACCGGCGGCGTCCACGGCCAGGGGCGCCCATCGAGACCGTCCGCGGCGAGCATGACCAGCGCCCCGACCACATCGGCGGTGCCGATGATCCACCAGGCCTGGAGGGGGCGGGTCACGGCGAGCAGCAACGGCGCGCTCTGCGCGGTGGCCAGGGCACCGGCGAGGCCGCCGTTGACCTGGTAGTCGTTCATGAGGACCGCGATGGTCGACGGCAGCAGCGAGGCGACGAAGGCGAACGCGACGCCGTAGGGCAGCAGCCTGAGCCAGCGCGTGCGCGCCTCGGCGAGCAGCGGGGCGCCCGGTTCGGTCGGGGTCGCGAGGGCGGTGCCGAAGGACTGCATCACCCCTCGGACGGGCGCGAGCATCCGGACGACGGGGTGGTCGGCTCCGAGGGAGCGTGTCTTCTTCATGGCCCGCTCAGGTTAGGCACCCGGCCGACCACCGGGCGTCATACCGAGGACCCGGTCGGGGGGTGATACCGGGGTATGACGGGCGAGGTGCTCCAGGCACGCTTCCCGCGGCGCTCCGGCGCTCCGGCGCTCCGGCGCTCCGAGCGCTTCGGCGTTCCGGCGTTCCGGCGCTCCGGCGCTCCGAGCGCTTCGGCGTTCCGGCGCTCCGAGCGCTCCGCCGCTCCGCGGAGAGGCCCAAGGCCGCGGCTCCCGCGGAGCGTCGACGCCGACGCCGGTGCCGTCAGAGCTCCGCCAGCAGCTCCGCCTTCTTCGCCGTGAACTCGTCGTCCGTCACCAGACCCGCCTCGTGCAGTTCCCCCAGGTGCCGGATCCGTTCCGCGACCCCCGCCGGGTCGCGCAGCTCCGCCTCCGGGAGCGCGGCCACCCGCCCGGCGCGGCGGACCGCGGACAGGACGGCGGCCGCGAACGGCAGGGACTCGTGGACCGGGCCGTACCCGAGGCCGAAGACGACGGCCGCCGGATCGTGGTCCGCCTGAGCCGGCCGCGGCTCCGTGGACCGGGGCAGCAGACGCAGGTACCCGTCGAAGACGTCCGGCGAGCGCCACTCGACCCCGCTGAGCTCCCGTACCGGAAAGGTCTGGTCGCCCGCCTTCCACTTCTCCGAGGACGCCCCCGACCACGACCAGCGGAACGACACCTCCGACCTTCCGTCGAAGCTCGCCTTCCCGTCGTACGCCTTGAACGACTGCGGTCCCTCCGGCGCCGTGACCAGGAATCGGTCCGACGGCTCGTCCCGCGGTGTGAGCACCGCGCGCAGTTCGTCCCGGTAGTACTCGGCCAGCGTCTCCCGGTCGGCCGGCAGCACCAGCCGGTACGGGTCGCACCCCTCCTTCAACTGCCCCGCGGCCGCCTCCATCAGAGGATCGGCGCCCGGTCTCGGCACCGCGTGCAGTACGACGGTGCCCCGCTTGCCCGGGGCGAGCGTCACGTCCGCCAACGCCTCGTGCGGGATACGTCGTTCGCGCAGCGCCTGGAACAGTTTCGGTGTACGGATCCCCCGTTCGAAGCGGATGACGACGGCGTCGCTCTCGAACTCCCAGGTGGCATGAATTCCGGCCAGCACATCACCCATGTGCCTCATCGTATGCGGCGTGCGCCCCGGCGTCGCCCCTGCGCAGGGGGCCGAAATCCCGCGCTCTACGCGCGTCAGAGCCCTTCCCCGCCGGAGATTCCGCTGCGGCAAGCGCTGTCGACGCTCGCGCAGGTCAGGCTCTGGTACGAACCAACGCCTATCGCCGCGAGGTTGCGGAGGCTTCCGGTGCCCGGCTCGAAATAGCCGGTATGGCCGTTCGCGCCGGCCGCCGACAGCAGCCGCGCACCGAACTCCGGCTCCACCGGGTCCGCCCCGTGCCCCACCCCACCGACCGCGAGGTGCGGTACGTCCTGGATCCAGTCGTCCGCGTCCCGCATCGCCCACACCCGGGCCCGCGTCGCCAGTTCCGCCGCCTTCTCCACCCGCATGCCGGGGCTTCCCGCCACCACCACGTCCGTCACCCGGGAGGGCAGCCGCGCCGCGGCGACCCCGCAGAGCACGGAGCCGTAACTGTGGCAGAAGACGCTGACGCGGGAGGCGCCGGGCAGCGCGGCGGTCATGTCGACGAGCCGTACCGCGCCCACCGAGGCCAGGCGCCCCATCGCGGCGTCGATACCGACCCCGACGGGGGCGGTGTAGTCCGCCCAGGCGATGACGGCCGTACGGCGCGTGGGAGCGGCCTCGCGCTCGGCGGCGTACAGCGACTGCGCCATCCCGGCCGGGGCCGAGAACTTGCGGTTGGTCTTCTGGAAGGTCAGCAGATTGGTGTCCACGCCGGGCACGATCACCGAGACCCGCTGTGCCCGCTCCAGATCCCCGAGCACCTCGGCCGTCCGGCCGCCACCGGTCGGGTCGAAGGCGAGGATCTGCCGGTCCGGACGCATCAGCGAGGTGAAGCGGTGCGCGCGGCGCAGGGCCTCGTGCCGGCCGTCGGCGCTCAGCCGGGGGTCCCGGACCCTGTCCCGCTCGGCTTCGAGGGCGCGGGCGAGGGAGAGCCGGTTGGCGCGGTAGCGGAGGGTCACCGGGGCGCCGTTGAGATTGCCGACGACGAAAGGATGCGCGTCGGCGAGGAAGGCGCCCTGCGCCGGGCCTATCGAGGCGAAGAACGCGGCGATCGTACGGGCGGGGGCGGCCGGGTCGGGCAGGTCCCGGTGGCCGATCCTGCCGTGCAGCCAGGAGGCGAACGCGGCCTCTCGGGACTCTCCTGGCCCGCGCTGATGCCGGATCGTCGTCCAGCCGGTGGTCGCCAGGAGCACGAACACCACGGCCAGCGCGAGCAGCATGCGCCAGGCGGTGAGGGTGGGGGAGGAGTCGAAGGAAGTCACTGCGCCACACCCTAGGAGACGGGCGAGGGGTGTCGTGCACGCGAGTGACGTGGATCACTGGGCGAGGCGGGGCTCGGTGACGCTCCGTGCGCGGGGGCGTACGCCTCGCGCGTGCGCGGGTACGACGGCGCGGTTACGGAGCCCGTCGGCGAGGGGCGTCGAGGCGTCGAGGCGTCGTGGCGTCACGGAGCCGCGGAGCCGCGGAGCTACCGGCTCCGCCACTCCGGCTCGAGGGCCGGGCCGAGGTGGTCCAGGTAGTGCGCGGTCATCCCGCGGATCCCCTCCAGGGTGGGGTCCGCCCCCCGGCCCCAGAGCTGGCCGGTCACCCGCATGACGCCGCTGAAGGCCGCCACCACGATCCGCGGGCGCGGGTCCTCGTCGACGTCCAGGCCCTCGCGCTCGGCGACGAGCCGGGCTATGGCCTCCTCCATCTCGCTGGAGCGGCGCAGGTGGGCGGCGAGCAGTGAGGGGGTCGACTCGATCATCTGGAAGGTCCGCAGATAGAGATCGAGGGGAACGACCTCCATGATCGCCTCACCGATGGTGTCCCAGGAGGAGAGCACCGCGTTGCGCATCGCGTCGAGCGGCCCCTCCTCGGCGGGGCGCGCCGCCAGCGCCTGGACGAAGCGGTTCTCCACCATGTGCTGCACGGCGAAGGCGACCTCCTCCTTGGAGGAGAAGTAGCGGAAGAAGGTGCGCTGGGAGACCTCGACCGCGTCGGCGATCTCGTCGACGGTGGTCTGCTCGTACCCCTGGGTCGTGAAGAGTTCGAGGGCGACGCGCAGCAGCGCGTCCCGCGTGCGCTGCTTCTTCCGTTCCCGCAGACCGGAAACCGTCACCGTATGGTCCTCTTTTCGCCACTTTCCAAGGCGTCGTGCAGCTCAGGGTACCTGTGAGCTACGTGACAGTTACCGTCGCATGAATTGCTTTGTCAATTGTCAGTCGCTGACATTAGCCTCACTCGTATGACTAGTCAGACCACCGTGGAAAAGGCCCCGCAGGGTCGAGGGGGCGACCGGAGCCCCGCGCCGGCTCCGGCGAAGGGACTGCGAGGCCATCCCTGGCTGACGCTGTTCGCCGTGGCGATCGGCGTGATGATGGTCGCGCTCGACGGCACGATCGTCGCCATCGCCAACCCCGCCATCCAGCACGACCTCGGCGCGACCCTCGATCAGCTGCAGTGGATCACCAACGGGTACCTGCTCGCGCTCGCCGTCGCCCTGATCACCGCCGGCAAGCTCGGTGACCGCTTCGGTCACCGCCAGACCTTCCTGATAGGCATCGCCGGCTTCGCCGCCGCCTCCTTCGCGATCGGTCTCTCCGACTCGATCGCCTTCGTGATCGCCTTCCGCATCCTCCAGGGCCTCTTCGGCGCCCTGCTGATGCCGGCGGCGCTCGGCCTGCTGCGGGCCACCTTCCCCGCCGAGAAGCTCAACATGGCCATCGGCATCTGGGGCATGGTCATCGGCGCCTCCACGGCCGGCGGCCCGATCCTCGGCGGCTTCCTCGTCGAGCACGTCAGCTGGCAGTCCGTGTTCTTCATCAACGTGCCGGTCGGTGTGCTCGCCCTCGTGTTCGGCCTGGTGATCCTGAAGGACCACCGCGCCGAGAACGCCCCGCGCTCCTTCGACGTCCTCGGCATCCTGCTGCTCTCCGGCGCGATGGGATCGCTCATCTGGGGCATCATCAAGGCCGGTGCCGGCTGGGGCTGGACGAGCGGCAACACCTGGGGCTTCCTGCTCGGCGCGATCCTGCTCTTCGGCCTCTTCGCGCTCTGGGAGACCAAGGTCAAGGAGCCGCTCATCCCGCTGGCCATGTTCCGCTCCGTGCCGCTCTCGGCCGGTGTGGTCCTGATGGTCCTCATGGCCTTCGCCTTCATGGGCGGCCTGTTCTTCGTGACCTTCTACCTCCAGGGCGTCCAGGGCCTGGGGCCGATCGACGCCGGTCTGCACCTGCTGCCGCTGACCGCGATGATGATCGTCTCCTCGCCGCTGGCCGGTGCCCTGATCACCACGTTCGGTCCGCGGATCCCGCTGGTCGGCGGCATGGTGTGCACCGCTGCCGCCATGTTCGGCATGATCACGCTCACTGAGGGCTCCGGGACGTTCGTGATGTCCCTCTGGTTCGCCCTGCTCGGCCTGGGCCTCGCCCCGGTCATGGTCGGCGCCACCGAGGTCATCGTCGGCAACGCCCCGCTGGAGCTCTCCGGCGTCGCGGGCGGTCTGCAGCAGGCCGCGATGCAGGTCGGCGGCGCGCTCGGTACGGCCGTGCTCGGCGCGGTCATGTCCTCCAAGGTCTCCAGCGACTTCGCGGCGAACTGGACGGCCGCCGGCATTCCGGGCGAGCCCGCCCCGGGTCTTGAGCAGGCCGCCGAGTTCGGCATGGTCCCGCAGGAGCTGGCCAAGACGCCCGGCATGACCCCGGACATGTTCGACCGGATCGGCGGCGTCATCCACGACACGTTCATGGACGGCATGGGCCTGGCCTTCACCGTCGCCGGTGTCGTCGCCGTCGTCGCGGCCGGGGTCGCCATGCTCACCAAGCGCGGCGAGAACGCGGAGGCGGGTGCGGGCGGCGCCCACATCTGACGTCGACCTCCCGTGACGTGACAGCCCCTCGTGACGTGACAGCCCCGCCGGACCCGGTCCGGCGGGGCTGTCACCTATCCGGGTGAACCGACCCATGGCCTCTTCCCAACGGGCTGTGACTTCGGCCAGAGTTGTGGTCACAGAGAGTGACGAAACCGGGGGGTTCATCGACATGTCTACGAAGCACGTCCACCTGGCCGTACTGGCGGCCGTCCTGCTCACCGCCCTGTCGGGCGCGTCCGTGGCAGCCGCTCCGGCGGCCAACGCTCCGAAGCTCGGGACCTGTGGGCCCGGCCAGCTGTGTCTGTGGCCCAAGGCGGACTTCAAGGGCAAGGCCCTCACCCACGAGCTGGCCGGCACCGACATCGAGAGCTGCGTCGCCCTGCCGCCCGGCACGAGCGCCCAGGCGCTCGCCAACCGCACCGGACGGCCGGTCACCGCGTACCAGTCCGCCGAGTGTGCCGAGACCGGGGAGTTCGAGACCTATCCGGGGCGCGGGACCTGGGTGCCCCAGACGCCGTACCAGGTCAGAGCGTTCAAGATCTGGGAGAGGTAGGGACCTCGCCCTGCGGTGGCACGGGGATCGGCACCGCTGCCGCTCCCGGTCCCGCTCCCGGTTCCGCTCCCGGCACGAGTCCCGGCACCGGCACAGGGGCCTGCGCGAGGCCCGGCGCCGAGAGCCGTGCCACCTCGGCGCGCAGCTCGTGGACCTCCCGGGCCAAGGTCTCCAGGAGCTCCGTCTGCCGGCGCTCCTGGGCGTCGTCCCGCTCGAAGCGGGAGATGAACCAGGCCGCGATGTTGGCGGTGACCACACCGAGCAGGGCGATCCCCGAGAGCATCAGGCCCACCGCGAGGACGCGGCCGAGACCCGTGGTCGGGGCGTGGTCGCCGTACCCGACCGTCGTCATCGTGGTGAACGACCACCACACCGCGTCCCCGAGCGTCTTGATGTTCCCGTCCGGGGCGCTGCGCTCCACGTGGAGCACGGCCAGCGAGCCGAACATCAGCAGCCCGACCACCGCGCCCGCCACATAGGTGGTGAGCGTTATCTGCGGGGCCATCCGGGCCCGCCGGCCCACCAGGAGGAGCGTGGAGACCAGACGCAGCAGCCGAAGCGGCTGCACGAGGGGGAGCAGTACCGCCAGCAGGTCCAGCGGGTGCCTTCGGACGAAGAGCCACTTGGCCGGCGCCAGCGCGAGCCGGACGGCGTAGTCGACGGCGAACGCACCCCACACCACCCACTCGACGTGCGTGCACAGCCGGTGCACCCAGGCGGCCGCGTCGGGCGCGACGATCGGCACGGCGTAGGCGACGCCGAACAGGACGGCGAGCCCCAGCAGCGGATTCTGGGTGCGCTTCTCCCAGCGCGGGAGCTGAGAGGTGCGTTCCTTCATGGCAGGCATCGTAGGCAACGCCGAGGGGCGGCGGAACCGCTGGTCCCGCCGCCCCTCACCAGGCGATATGTGCTACGCGTCGCCGCCGGCGGCGCCCGGGTCCGCGGCCGACACGTCGAGCAGCTGGTAGCGGTCCACGGCCTGCTTCAGGACCGACCGGTCGACCTTGCCCTCGCGGGCGAGCTCGGTGAGGACGGCGAGGACGATCGACTGGGCGTCGATGTGGAAGTACCGACGGGCCGCGCCACGGGTGTCCGCGAAGCCGAAGCCGTCCGCGCCGAGCGAGGTGTAGGTGCCCGGCACCCAGCGGGAGATCTGGTCCGGAACCGAGCGCATCCAGTCGGAGACGGCGACGAACGGACCCTGAGCCGAGGACAGCTTCCGCGTCACGTACGGGACGCGCTGCTCCTCGTCCGGGTGGAGCAGGTTGTGCCGGTCGACCTCGACGGCCTCGCGGCGCAGCTCGTTCCAGGACGTCGCCGACCAGACGTCGGCGCGCACGTTCCACTCCTCGGCGAGGAGCCGCTGTGCCTCGACCGCCCAGGGCACGGCGACACCGGAGGCCATGATCTGCGCGGGGATCGCGCCGGCCTCGCCCGCCTTGAAGCGGTAGATGCCCTTGAGGATGCCCTCGGCGTCCACGTTCTCGGGCTCGGCCGGGTGCTGGATCGGCTCGTTGTAGACGGTGAGGTAGTAGAAGACGTCCTCGGCATCAGGTCCGTACATCCGCCGCAGGCCGTCCTGGACGATGTGCGCGATCTCGAAGCCGAAGGCCGGGTCGTAGGCGATACAGCCCGGGTTCGTCGAGGCGAGCAGGTGCGAGTGGCCGTCCGCGTGCTGGAGGCCCTCGCCCGTCAGCGTCGTCCGGCCGGCGGTGGCACCGAGCACGAAGCCGCGCGCGAGCTGGTCGGCCATCTGCCAGAACTGGTCGCCGGTCCGCTGGAAACCGAACATCGAGTAGAAGACGTAGACCGGGATGAGCGGCTCGCCGTGCGTCGCGTACGCCGAACCGGCGGCGATCAGCGAGGCGGTGCAGCCGGCCTCCGAGATGCCGTCGTGCAGCATCTGGCCGGTCGGGGACTCCTTGTACGCGAGCAGCAGCTCGCGGTCCACGGCCTCGTACTGCTGGCCCAGCGGGTTGTAGATCTTGGCGCTCGGGAAGAACGCGTCCATGCCGAAGGTGCGGTACTCGTCGGGCGCGATCAGCACGAAGCGCCTGCCGATCTCCTTGTCCCGCATGAGGTCCTTCAGGATGCGGACGAACGCCATCGTCGTGGCGATCGACTGCTGGCCCGAACCCTTCTTGGCCGCCGCGTAGGTCTTCTCCTCCGGAAGGGCCAGCGGCTTCGCCCGCACGACGCGGGTCGGCACGTACCCGCCCAGCGCCTTGCGGCGGTCGTGCATGTACTGGATCTCCTCCGAGTCGCGACCCGGGTGGTAGTACGGCGGGTAGCCCTCGTCCAGCTGCTTGTCCGTGATCGGGATGTGCAGCCGGTCGCGGAAGCGCTTGAGGTCGTCGACCGTCAGCTTCTTCATCTGGTGGGTCGCGTTGCGGCCCTCGAAGTTCGGACCCAGCGTCCAGCCCTTGACGGTCTGGGCGAGCACCACGGTCGGCTGGCCCTTGTGGGCCTTGGCCGCCGCGAAGGCCGCGAAGATCTTCTTGTGGTCGTGACCGCCACGGCCCAGGTGCAGGATCTGGTGGTCCGACATCCCCTCGACCATCGAGCGCAGCCGCTGGTCGTCGCCGAAGAAGTGGTCGCGGATGTACGCGCCGGTCTCCGTGGCGTATGTCTGGAACTGGCCGTCGGGGGTGGTGTTCAGCTTGTTGACCAGGATGCCGTCGCGGTCCTGGGCGAGCAGCGGGTCCCAGGTGCGGTCCCAGATCAGCTTGATGACGTTCCAGCCGGCACCGCGGAACTGCGACTCCAGCTCCTGGATGATCTTGCCGTTGCCGCGCACCGGGCCGTCGAGGCGCTGCAGGTTGCAGTTGACGACGAAGGTCAGGTTGTCCAGGCCCTCACGGGCGGCGATGGACAGCTGGCCGAGCGACTCCGGCTCGTCCATCTCGCCGTCGCCGAGGAACGCCCAGACGTGGGACTTGGAGGTGTCGGCGATGCCGCGCGCCTCCATGTAGCGGTTCATCCGGGCCTGGTAGATCGCACCGAGCGGGCCGAGGCCCATCGAGACGGTCGGGAACTCCCAGAAGTCCGGCATCAGACGCGGATGGGGGTACGAGGACAGCCCGTTCGGGAACTTCGACTTCTCCTGGCGGAAGGCGTCGAGCTGCGTTTCGTTCAGCCGGTCCAGCAGATAGGCGCGGGCGTAGATGCCAGGGGAGGCGTGGCCCTGGAAGAAGATCTGGTCGCCGCCGTCGCCCTCGTCCTTGCCGCGGAAGAAGTGGTTGAAGCCGACGTCGTACAGCGAGGCGGAGGAGGCGAACGTGGCGATGTGACCGCCGACCCCGATACCCGGGCGCTGCGCGCGCGAGACCATCACGGCGGCGTTCCAGCGGGTCGCGTTGAGGACCTTCCGCTCGATCTCCTCGTTGCCGGGGAAGAACGGCTCGTCCTTGGTGGCGATGGTGTTGACGTAGTCCGTGCTGCGCATCTCGGGCACGGCCACGCGCTTCTCGCGGGCGCGCTCGATCAGCCGGAGCATCAGATAGCGGGCCCGCTCACGGCCCCGCTCGTCGACGGCGGCGTCGAGGGAGTCGAGCCATTCCTGGGTCTCCTCCGGATCGAAGTCCGGGACCTGGCTAGGAAGGCCGCCAATGATGATCGGGTTGCGATCGGATCCGGAAGCCACGCTGTTCCTTCGCTGTTCGGTGGAGCTTCGATGGAGCCCACGGGAGGCCGGGACGTCCATCGTGTACCCCGTCGGTGTCAAACGTCATCTCTACCGAGGGGTAACCCCCACTGGGTGCCTGGTTGGGTCAAATCGCAACCTTACGCCCAACCCGCGCATGCGTTTCGTCCGCACGTTCGGCAGACTGAAACCGCGGAAGGACACAAAGCGGTACGAAGTGTGTGCCTTATGTCACGGAGCGAAGTGGAACCGGCTCGGAAGATGCGGCGAGACGGCCCCAAACGTCACCGTTTCGGCGGTCTCGACGGCCGGGTACTTGCGCGATCCGCCCAGCCCGTGTGGACTACGGCCAGCGCTGCGCGTACGCGCGTGGCCCAAGCATTTTCCGATACATGATCAGGAGGCAAGCCGTGAGCGCGACCGCGGACCACGCGGAGGAGCGGACCAACCCGGCAGCGAGGCTGGGGTTCGAGCCCGGACAGGTGGTCCAGGAGATCGGTTACGACGACGACGTCGATTTCGATCTCCGCGAAGGCATCGAGTCCATCATCGGGTCGGACCTCGCTGACGAGGACTACGACGACGTCGCCGACGCCGTCGTGCTCTGGTTCCGCGACGAGGACGGAGATCTGACGGACTCCCTGGTCGATGCCATCGGCCTGCTGGAGGACGGCGGCAACGTTTGGCTGCTGACGCCCAAGACGGGCCGGGACGGCTACGTCGAGCCGAGCGACATCAGCGATGCCGCGCAGACCGCCGGCTTCTCCCAGACCAAGAGCATCAGCGTGGCAAAGGACTGGTCGGGTACCCGGCTCGTCGCCCCCAAGCGCTGATCCCCCAAGCAGCAGGAGCCCCCGCCGGCACAGCCGGCGGGGGCTCTGTGCGTACGCTGTCCCTTCACCTGTTCGGTCGAATGACCGGTCCCATGACCGGTCCGATGACTCTGTCCAGTGGAAGGGAAACGCACGCCATGGCGATCGAGGTCGGCACCAAGGCCCCGGAGTTCGAGCTCAAGGACAACCACGGCCGCACCGTGAGGCTCTCCGACTTCCAGGGAGAGAAGAACGTGGTGCTGCTCTTCTACCCCTTCGCCTTCACCGGCGTCTGCACCGGCGAGCTGTGCGAGCTGCGCGACAACCTGCCGAAGTTCGTCAACGACGACACCCAGCTCCTCGCGGTCTCCAACGACTCCATGCACACCCTGCGCGTCTTCGCCGAGCAGGAGGGCCTGGACTACCCGCTGCTCTCCGACTTCTGGAAGCACGGCGAGGCCTCGCGCGCCTACGGCGTCTTCGACGAGGAGAAGGGCTGCGCCGTGCGCGGCACCTTCATCATCGACAAGGAGGGTGTCGTCCGTTGGAGCGTCGTGAACGCCCTTCCTGACGCCCGCGACCTCGGCCAGTACGTCAAGGCGCTCGACACTCTCTGACCATCGGGGCGAATCGTCTGTCCAGGCCGGGAACCCGTCACTAGGATCCAGTCGTTGATCCGATGCCAACGCACGACGGGGGCGCTGCCCCTGGAAACCACATGGAGGGACTCGTGGGAGTCAGCCTCAGCAAGGGCGGCAACGTCTCGCTGACCAAGGAGGCCCCTGGCCTGACCGCCGTCACCGTCGGTCTGGGCTGGGACATCCGCACCACCACCGGAACGGACTTCGACCTCGACGCCAGCGCCATTCTGGTCAGCCCGGAGGGCAAGGTCCGTAACGACCAGGACTTCGTGTTCTTCAACAACCTGAAGAGCGCCGACGGCTCGGTCGAGCACACCGGTGACAACCTCACCGGCGAGGGCGAGGGTGACGACGAGCAGGTCAAGGTCAACCTGGCCACGGTGCCCGCCGATGTCGCCAAGATCGTCTTCCCGGTGTCGATCTACGACGCCGAGAACCGCCAGCAGTCCTTCGGCCAGGTCCGCAACGCGTTCATCCGCGTCGTGAACCAGGCCGGCGGCACCGAGATCGCCCGGTACGACCTCTCCGAGGACGCCTCGACCGAGACCGCCATGGTCTTCGGCGAGCTCTACCGCAACGGTGACGAGTGGAAGTTCCGCGCCGTCGGTCAGGGCTACGCCTCCGGTCTGCGCGGGATCGCGGCGGACTTCGGCGTCAACGTCTGAGTCACCCGAGCCTGATCCGTCCGGCGCCGCACGCTCCGTGCGGCGCCGGACGTGCCTCGGCCGTACGGCTACGGCTACGGGGCCCAGCAGCCGTAGCCGTACGGCCCAGGAGCCGTACAGCTCGTCAGCCGTACGGCTCATCAGCAGTGCAGAGAGCAGTTCTCACCGGGGAGGAACCACGCATGGGCGTCACGCTCGCCAAGGGAGGCAACGTCTCCCTCTCCAAGGCCGCACCCAACCTCACCCAGGTGCTGGTCGGCCTCGGCTGGGACGCGCGCTCCACCACCGGAGCGCCCTTCGACCTCGACGCCAGCGCCCTGCTGTGCCAGTCGGGACGGGTGCTCGGCGACGAGTACTTCGTCTTCTACAACAACCTGAAGAGCCCCGAGGGCTCGGTCGAGCACACCGGCGACAACCTCACCGGCGAGGGGGACGGCGACGACGAGTCGCTCGTCGTGGACCTCGTCAAGGTTCCGGCCCACTGCGACAAGATCATTTTCCCGGTCTCGATCCACGAGGCCGACAACCGGGGCCAGACCTTCGGCCAGGTCAGCAACGCCTTCATCCGTGTGGTGAACCAGGCGGACGGCCAGGAGCTGGCCCGCTACGACCTCTCCGAGGACGCCTCCACCGAGACCGCGATGATCTTCGGCGAGCTCTACCGGTACGGCGGTGAATGGAAGTTCCGGGCGGTGGGGCAGGGGTACGCGTCCGGCCTCCGGGGCATCGCCCTAGACTTCGGGGTCAACGTTTCGTAAAGCCGCGTAATTACACGATGGGGTAGACAGTGGTTCTGAAAACCTTCGGCTGGTCGTTCGCCATTACGGCGCTCGGGCTGGTCGCAGCGGTGCTCTACGGGGGGTGGGAAGCGTTCGGTCTCGTCGCGATCCTGTGCATCCTCGAGATCTCGCTGTCCTTCGACAACGCGGTGGTCAACGCCGGAATCCTGAAGAAGATGAGTGCCTTCTGGCAGAAGATCTTCCTCACGATCGGCATTCTGATCGCCGTCTTCGGCATGCGGCTGGTCTTCCCCGTCGTGATCGTCGCGATCAGCGCCAAGATCGGCCCGATCGAGGCCGTCGATCTCGCCTTCAACGACGCAGAGCGCTACGAGCAGCTCGTGACCGACGCACATCCGTCGATCGCGTCCTTCGGCGGTATGTTCCTGCTCATGATCTTCCTCGACTTCATCTTCGAGGACCGTGACATCAAGTGGCTCGGCTGGCTGGAGCGCCCGCTGGCCAAGCTCGGCAAGATCGACATGCTGTCGGTCTGCATCGCCCTGATCGTTCTGGCGATCAGCGCCATGACCTTCGCGACCCAGGCCCACCAGCACGGCGGTACGCACGCCGACAAGGCATCGACCGTCCTGCTCTCCGGCGTCCTCGGTCTCATCACGTACCTCGTCGTCGGCGGTCTCTCGGGCTACTTCGAGAACAAGCTGGAGGAGGAAGAGGAGCGCGAGCACGAGGCCGAGGAGCAGGCCAAGCGCAGCGGCAAGCCGGTCTCGGCCGTGGTACTCGCCGGCAAGGCCGCCTTCTTCATGTTCCTCTACCTCGAGGTCCTCGACGCGTCGTTCTCCTTCGACGGCGTCATCGGCGCCTTCGCCATCACCAACGACATCGTCCTCATGGCGCTCGGCCTCGGCGTCGGCGCCATGTACGTCCGTTCGCTGACGGTCTACCTGGTCCGCCAGGGCACCCTCGACGACTACGTGTACCTGGAGCACGGCGCCCACTACGCCATCGGCGCCCTCGCCGTGCTCCTCATGATCAGCATCCGGTACCAGATCCCCGAGGTCATCACCGGTCTCATCGGTGTCGCCCTCATCGCCTGGTCCTTCTGGTCCTCCCTCCGGCGCAACAAGGCCCTCGCGGCGGCCGAGGGAAAAGCTGACTCCTCGGGCAAGACCGAGGTGTCGTCCGGGGTGTGACACCCCCGGTAACGAGGAACGCTTCACTGCGGGGCGGCCGGTGCACCCGGCCGCCCCGCGGCGCATGTCATGGCTTCGAGTGGGGGGTGGGGACGCATGGCCTTCTGGGACGGCCTGTTTCCGGGCAGGGTGGCGCAGTTCGACTCGGGCAGCGCCTCGAGCAACTCCATCGACCTCACAAGAAGGCGCCCGGCGGTCTCGCTCACCAAACAGGGCGCCGCCACCGGCAACCTCCGCGTCAACCTCTCCTGGCGCATGCGCACCTCCGACATCGAGGGCCGCTCCCGCCAGAGCGGCCGGCTGCTGCGCAACCCCTCGAAGCTCTTCAAGCCCGAGGTCGTCCAGGCGCACACCCAGGGCGTCGTCAACGTCGACCTGGACCTGGGCTGCATGTACGAGCTGACGGACGGCAGCAAGGGCGTGGTGCAGCCGCTCGGCGGCTTCTACGGGTCCCTGAACGCGCCGCCGTACGTGAACCTGAGCGGTGACGACCGGTTCGGCGGATCCTCCGGCGAGACGATCTTCGTCAACCTCGACCACCGGGACGCGATCAAGCGCCTGCTGTTCTTCGTCTACATCTACGACCAGACCCCGGCCTTCGACCGCACCCACGCCAAGGTGACGCTCTACCCCAGCAACGGGCCGCGGATCGAGATCGAACTGGACGAGCGCGCCCCCCAGGCCCGCTCCTGCGCGGTGCTCACCGTCGAGAAGATCAAGGACGAGCTGATCGTCCGCCGGGAGGTGAAGTTCGTGTACGGCTTCCAGGCGGAGCTGGACCGGCTGTACGGATGGGGCCTGCAGTGGGGGCGCGGCTACAAGACCAAGGCCTGACACGTGGCGTCACGCGTGACGGGGGCGGAGTTACCGGCGACGTCACCGGCAGCGTCAAAGGCGGCGGCGTTACGGGCGGACGAACTGCGGGCCCATCGGCGGCATCCTGAAGTTCGGGTCCGGGGCGGGCGCCGCGGCCGCCGCGGGCTGCGGATAGCCGTACGCGGGCTGCGCGGACGAGGCGGGCTGGGGATAGCCGTACGAAGGCTGCGCCGGGGAGGCCGCCTGCGGATAGCCGTAGGCGGGCTGCCCGGGCGTGGCCGGCTGGGGGTAGCCGTAGGCGGGCACGGGCGCCGGGGGAGCGGTCGGCTGGGGCGGCACGGGAGCGGACACGGGCGGCTGGACGACCGTCACGTCGAGCCCCGGGTCCGGAGCGGTGGCCGGGGCCTCGCTCGCGTCCGTACCCACGTTCGATCCGGTGTCCGATCCGGCGTCCGGCCCGGTCTCCGTGCCCTCGTCCACCGAGATCCCGAAGTCGGTGGCGAGGCCGACGAGTCCGGTCGGGTAACCCTGCCCCACCGCGCGGAACTTCCAGCCCTCCCCGCGCCGGTACAGCTCGCCGCAGATGATCGCCGTCTCCTCGCCCGTCTCCGCCGTCACGTCGAACAGGGCCAGCGGCTCCCCGTCCGCCGCGCCCGCGTCGTACAGCAGGATGCGCAGGTCGGAGACCGACCGGAAGGTGTCGCCGTCCGAGGAGGCCGCGATCACCACCTGGTCGACCGACGGGTCGAGCCCGCCGAGATCGGCCTCGACCGTGTCGGTCAGCCCCTCCGCCACCCGCTTCTTGGGCAGCCGGCGCACCAGCCCGGAGGGGTGGCGCGGCTGGTTGTAGAAGACGAAGTCCTCGTCGGAGCGCACGCGGCCGTCGGCCCCGAGCAGCAGCGCCGAGGCATCCACGTCGGGGACCCCGGGGCCCGGGGTCCAGCGGAGCACGGCCCGTACGGCCGCGGTGTCGAGAGGGACGTTGGAGCCCTTCAGCATCGCGTGCGTCATGACCGTCATCCTGCCTCCCCGGCCGACCCGCGGACAACGCGGGGGGCCGTGGCGATCGGGGAGAGATGCGCCGATGCGGACGAGTTACCTGGATTTCATGCGCGAAGGGAACTAAGGACACCCGCACCTACGTACTATTACCGGCCACGTGTCGTCAGGGCCCATAGAGGCAGTCGGGGGAGTTACATGCGTCATTTCGGGCACATCCCGTCCGCTTCGCGGGCCGGGCTGTTCCACCAGGAGCCGGTCGAGTTCACCGCCGACTCGCCCGCGAGCACGCTCGCCGTGGCCCTGGGGGCCACCCTCTACAGCCCGGCCACCCGGCCGCGGCTCGCCGACGACGTGCGCAAACAGGCCGCCCGCGGGGTCGTCTCCATGGTGCTCTGCCTGGAGGACTCCATCGCCGACGCCGATGTGGAGGCGGCCGAGGACAACCTCGTCCGCCAGTTCGCCGCCCTGGCGGCGGACGGTGAGCAGGCGCAGACGCAGACGCCCCAGGACGTGCCCCTGCTCTTCATCCGGGTCCGGGAGCCCCGCCAGATCACCGATCTGGTCGCGCGGCTCGGCGACAACGTGCGCCTGCTGTCCGGCTTCGTGCTGCCGAAGTTCACCGAGACGCGCGGGCAGGCCTTCCTCGAAGCCCTCACCGTGGCCGAGCAGGAGAGCGGTCGGCGCCTCTTCGCCATGCCCGTCCTCGAGTCTCCCGAGCTGCTGCACCTGGAGACCCGCGCCGAGACCCTCGCCGGCATCGCCGTGACCGTGGACAAGTACCGCGACCGGGTCCTCGCCCTGCGGCTCGGTGTCACCGACTTCTGCTCCGCGTACGGACTGCGCCGCTCGCCCGACATGACGGCCTACGACGTCCAGCTCGTCGCCCACGTCATCGCGGACGTCGTCAACGTCCTCGGCCGCTCCGACGGCACCGGCTTCACCATCACCGGGCCCGTCTGGGAGTACTTCCGGCTCGGCGAGCGCATGTTCAAACCCCAGCTGCGCCGCAGCCCCTTCCTGGAGGGCCGCGCGGAGGACCTGCGTACCGCGCTCATCGAGCACGACCTCGACGGGCTGCTCCGCGAGATCGAACTCGACCGCGCCAACGGGTTGCTCGGCAAGACCTGCATCCACCCCACCCACGTGGTGCCGGTGCACGCGCTCTCGGTGGTCAGCCACGAGGAGTACAGCGACGCCCAGGACATCCTGCGGCCCGAGCGGGGCGGCGGCGGAGTGATGCGCTCCGCGTACACGAACAAGATGAACGAGGTGAAGCCGCATCGCGCGTGGGCCGAACGGACCCTCCTGCGCGCCGAGGTCTTCGGCGTCGCCAGGGAGGACGTCGGCTTCGTCGATCTGCTCACCGCCGGACTGGCCGGCTGACGGAAGGTGAAGGACGACGTGGTGTGGTCGGGAACGTGGGTCGCGGAGCGACTGGGCGTCGAACTGATCGGCGGCGAGGATCTCCGGGGCCTGTTGGGCCTCGCACTGCGCCGCAACCCGAAGCGCGCGCATCTGCTGGTTTCCCACGTGCTCGGCAAGCACGTGCCGCAGCGCCCCTCGGTGGTCCGCGGCGCCGGATACGACCTGGGCGTGCGGGTACGGGAGCTGCTCGGCGACGAGGACGCGGCGAGGGCCGTCGTCCTCGGGTACGCGGAGACGGCGACCGGCCTCGGCCACAGCGTCGCGGACGGCGTCGGCCTCGCCCCCTACCTCCACTCCACCAGGCGGCCGGTGGCGGGCGTCGCCCCGGCCGGCGGCTTCGAGGAGTCCCACTCGCACGCCACCTCCCACCTGCTGCTCCCGGAGGACCCGAAGCTGCTGGCCGGTGACGGCCCGCTGGTGCTCGTCGACGACGAGTTCTCCACCGGCAACACGGTCCTCAACACGATCCGCGACCTGCACGAGCGCTACCCGCGCGACCGGTACGTGATCGTCGCCCTGGTCGACATGCGCGCCGCCGCCGACCGGGACCGGCTCACCGCCTTCGCGGCCGAGATCGGCGCCCGGGTGGACCTGCTGTCCCTCGCGGCGGGCACGGTGGGGCTGCCGGACGGCGTCCTGCAGAAGGGCCAGGAGCTGGTGGCCCGGTACGAGGCTGCCGCGTCGGCCGGCTCGCCCGTTTCGGTTGCCTCGCCCGCCGGTTCCGTACCGCCCGCCGTGCCCGCGCCCCGTGCGCCCCGCGGTACCTCGGCCGTACGCGTCGACCTGGAGTGGCCGCAGGGCGTACCGGACGGCGGCCGCCACGGCTTCGTACCGGAGCACCGCTCCCGCCTGGAGGAGGCCCTTCCGGCGCTGGCGGAGCAGCTCGCCGAGGCGCTCCCGTCCGGAGACCCCGGTCGCGTGCTCGTCCTCGGCTTCGAGGAGCTGATGTACGCGCCGCTCGCGCTCGGCGTCGCCCTCGAGGAGCGCGGCATCGACGTCGCGTACTCCACCACCACCCGCTCGCCCGTCCTCGCCGTCGACGACCCCGGCTACGCCATACGCACCCGGCTCGTCTTCCCCGCCCACGACGCGCCGGCCGACGGACCCGGCGAGCGGTACGCCTACAACGTCGCCGGAGCCGGCTTCGACGCGGTCGTCGCCGTCGTCGACTCCGTCGCCGACACCCCCGAACTGCACGCCCCCGACGGTCTGCTGGCCCAGCTCGCGGCCCACATCCCGCACGTGGTCCTCGCCGTCGTCCCGTCGTACGTCCCGTCGTACGCCCGGTCGGCCGTTTCGACGGACGTCCCGACGGCCGTACCCGCTCCCGCCACCGAAGCTCCCGAAAGGAGCTCCATGCTGCCCGAGCCCCTCCGCGGCCCCGCCTTCTCCTCGTACGCGCCCGAGGAGGTCGGCTGGCTGCTCCAGGACCTCTCGGACGTCGAGCTGGAGGCCCCGACCGAGGAGCGCGAGGAGGCGATCCAGAGCGGCGGCGCCCACTACGCCGAGTCCCTGCCGGTCGAGTACCAGCCCAGCGACCGGTACCAGGAGCTCTTCCACGCCGCCCTGGAGACCTCCGCCGCCCGCATCGCGCGCGCCGTCGGCGTCGTCACCGAGACCGTGCTCGCCGAAAAGTCGGGCCGGGGGAGCGGCACGCCCGTCCTCGTCTCCCTCGCCCGGGCCGGCACCCCCGTCGGCGTCCTCATGCGCCGCTGGGCCCAGGCCCGCCACGGTCTCGACCTGCCCCACTACGCCGTCTCGATCGTGCGCGGTCGCGGCATCGACGCCAACGCGCTGCGCTGGCTCGCCGCCCACCACGACCCTGCCGACGTCGTCTTCGTCGACGGCTGGACCGGCAAGGGCGCCATCACTCGCGAACTCGCGGAAGCGCTGGCCGAGTTCGAGCGCGCCGAGGGGATCACCGGCTTCGACCCGGAGATCGCGGTTCTCGCCGACCCCGGCTCCTGCGTGCGCACCTACGGCACCCGCGAGGACTTCCTCATCCCCTCCGCCTGCCTCAACTCCACGGTCTCCGGCCTGATATCGCGTACGGTCCTGCGCGCCGACCTCGTCGGCCCCGACGACTTCCACGGCGGCAAGTTCTACCGCGAGCTGGCCGGCGCCGATGTCTCCAACGACTTCCTCGACGCCGTCGCCGCTCGCTTCGACGAGGTCGCCGAGGACGTCGACACCGCCGCCAAGGAGCTGCTCGCCGCCGACCGCGCCCCCACCTGGGAGGGCTGGGCGGCCGTCGAGCGCATCAGCGAGGAGTACGGCATCCACGACGTCAACCTGGTCAAGCCCGGCGTCGGCGAGACCACCCGGGTCCTGCTGCGCCGCGTCCCCTGGAAGATCCTCGCGCAGCGCGGCGCGGGCGCCGACCTCGCGCACGTGCGCCTGCTCGCCGAGCAGCGCGGGGTGCCCGTCGAGGAGGTCGAAGGACTCCCGTACACCTGCGTCGGCCTGATCCACCCCCAGTACACGAGAGGCGCCACCGGCGCCGACGGGAAGGCGGTGGTCTCCCAGTGACCTCGGTGAGCAGCCCCGTGATGGTCGCGAGCGACCTCGACCGTACGCTGATCTACTCCTCCGCCGCCCTCGCGCTCGGAATGCCCGACGCGCAGGCGCCCCGACTGCTCAGCATCGAGGTGCACGAGTCCAAGCCGCTGTCGTACATGACCGAGGACGCGGCCGTGCTCCTGGAGCAACTGGCCGGCGAAGCCGTCTTCGTACCGACCACGACCCGCACGCGCAAGCAGTACCAGCGCATCCAACTCCCCGGTCCCGAACCGAAGTACGCGATCTGCGCCAACGGCGGTCACCTGCTGGTCGACGGCGTCACCGACCACGACTGGCACGAGGCCGTGGTCCGCCGGCTGGCCGAGGAGTGCGCGCCGCTCGCCGAGATCCGCGCGTACTTCACCGCCACCACGGACCTGTCCTGGGTGCGCAAGCACCGGGTCGCCGAGGACCTCTTCGCCTACCTCGTCGTGGAGCGGGAGCGGCTGCCGGAGGAGTGGCTGAAGCGGTTCGGCGACTGGGCCGACGGCCGAGGCTGGACGGTCTCCCTGCAGGGCCGCAAGGTGTACGCCGTGCCGAAGCCGCTCACCAAGAGCGCGGCGATGCGCGAGGTCGCCCGCCGCTGCGGCGCCGGCCTGACGCTGGCGGCCGGAGACTCGCTCCTCGACGCGGACCTGCTGCTCGCCGCCGACCGCGCCTGGCGGCCCGGCCACGGAGAACTGGCCGACACGGCATGGACCGCCCCGCACCTCGACGTGCTCGCCGAGCGCGGGGTGGCGGCCGGCGAGGAGATCCTGCGCCGTTTCCGGACTGCCGTGGCCGACCACCGCGCGTCCGTGCCCGCGCGGCTCAACGGTTTCCCCGCCGCGCTCCCCGACCCGGCCTGAGCAGCCGCGTCCCGACGAAGCACAGCACCGCGACCACCGCCACGACGAGCACCGCCTTCGAGTAGACCGACACATAGCCGGTGACCTCCTCCCAGTTGTCGCCGAGCGCGTAACCGGCGAGCACGAAGGCGGTGTTCCAGAGCGCACTGCCCAGGGTGGTGAGGACGAGGAAGGCGGGCAGAGGCATCCGTTCGACGCCCGCCGGCACGGAGATCAGACTGCGGAAGATCGGCACCATCCGGCCGAAGAACACCGCCTTCATGCCGTGCCGGGCGAACCACGCCTCCGTCCGCTCGATGTCCGCGACCTTCAACAGGGGCAGGCGGGCGGCGAGGGCGACGGTGCGCTCCCGGCCGAACAGCGCCCCGACCTCGTACAGGGCGAGCGCGCCGACCACCGAGCCGACCGTGGTCCAGATCAGCACGGCGAGCAGATCCAGCCGCCCGGTCGCGGACGCGAAGCCGGCGAGCGGCAGGACGACCTCGCTCGGGATCGGCGGAAAGAGGTTCTCGAGGGCGACGGCGAGGCCCGCACCGGGGGCGCCGAGGGTGTCCATGAGGTTGTTGATCCAGCGTTCCATGGGCGTCCACGCTAGGAAGCCGGGAGAGGGAGGGGACTGATGGCGGCCGCACGGTGAGGGTGCGGTTTTCCGCAGTGCGGGCGGTGCGGTGCTCCGACTAACGTGGCGGCTCATGAACAACCTCGCCCGGGACCCAGACCGGGACCTCGCCCGGGAGTCAGACCGGGACCTCGACGGGGACGTGGCTCGGGTCCTCGACGTGGATCCCGGTCGCGGCCCTGACCGGGACTCCGACGCTGACCGGGACTGCGACTCTGACCCCGGCCCGGACCCCGGCACCGCGCCCGCCCCTACCCCTGACCGGGGCCTCGGCCGGCCGTCGGACGGAGAGCCGGTACCGGAGCCGGTACGGCAGTCGCACCGGCACCCGCAGCCCGCCCGACAGCCCGCCCGACAGCCCGTCCCCGCCTCCACCTCCCCGATCTCCAAGGCCGCGCTCGTCCGGCACGCCGTGCGGTGGCTTCGGACGACCGTCGGGCTCGCGTTGGGGGCCGGGACGGCAGTCCTGGAGCTTCTCGGAACCGTCGTGGGCGGCCTCGTACTGCTCCCGGTTCTCGCCTGGCCACGCGGCAGGCGGGCCGTACTGCGGCCGGTGACCGCCGTCGGCCGCGTGCTCGTCCGGCTGGAGCGGAGGCGCCTCGACCGCTTTTTCGGCGTCCGGCTCCCCGGCGCGCACGAGGACGGCGAGGCCCTGCGCTACCTCGCCGCCCGCTGGCCCCTCGGCCTCCTCGGCGTGGTCGTCCTCGGCTGTGTCGCGTACGGACTCGGCCTCGGCACCTTCGCCTTCTACGGCTGGCTGATCACCGACATCGAGCACGGCTGGCTCGTCGCCTTCGGCAGCCTCGGCGGATTCTTCCTGCTCTTCCTCTCCGTCCAAGGTGCCCTCGGCGTCTGCTCGTTGGAGGAGCAGCTGGCCCGCCACCTCCTCGGGCCCAGCCACGCCCACGCGCTGGAAGCCAGGATCGCCCAGCTCGCCACCAGCCGCGCCGAGGTCATGGACGTCGTGCACGAGGAGCGGCGCCGTATCGAGCGCGACCTCCACGACGGCGTACAGCAGCGGCTCGTCGCCCTGGGCATGTTGCTCGGCCGGGCCCGTCGGCTGCGCGCCCGCGACCCGGAGCGCGCCGACGAACTGCTGCTCCAGGCCCACGAGGAGAGCCGGCGCGCGCTCACGGAACTGCGCGAGGTGGCCTGGCGCGTCTACCCGACCGTCCTCGACGAGGCGGGCCTGCGCGCCGCCCTGGAGAGTGTCGCCGAGCGCAGCCCGCTGCCCGTGGGGCTGGCGTACGCGGTGGAACGGCCACTTCCGAGGACGGTGGAGACGGTGGCGTACTTCGTCGTCTCGGAGGCGGTGACCAACGTGGTCAAGCACGCCGGTGCGACCCGGATCGACGTCCATGTGACAGTGGAAGAAGGAGAGTTGAGCGTGCGGGTGACGGACGACGGGGCCGGCGGCGCGGACGCGTCGGGGAGCGGGCTGAGCGGGCTCGCGAGCCGGGCGGCCGCCCTGGACGGGCGGTTCGCCGTGCACAGCCCGGCGGGCGGCCCGACGGTCGTACGGGCGGTGCTGCCGTGCGGGTGATCCTGGCGGAGGACTCGACCCTGCTACGGGAAGGGCTCGTACGGCTCCTGACCGAGGAGGGCCACGAGGTGACGGCGGCCGTCGGCAACGCGGTCGAACTCCTCGCGGCGGTGGCGGCGGACCCGCCGGACGTGGTCGTCGCGGACGTCCGGATGCCGCCGACGCACACGGACGAGGGGCTGCGGGCGGCCCTGGAGATCCGCCGGGAGTGGCCCGGGGTGGGTGTCCTCGTGCTCTCGCAGTACGTGGAGCGGCGGTACGCCACCGAGCTCCTGACCGGCGAGTCGGGGGCGGTGGGGTATCTGCTGAAGGACCGGGTGGCCCAGGTCGACGAGTTCCTGGACGCGCTGGAACGGGTGGGGGAGGGACGGACCGCGTTCGACCCGGAGGTCGTCCGCCGGCTTCTCGTCCGTACCACCCACACCGATCCGCTCTCGCGCCTGACGCCGCGCGAGGGGGACGTGCTGGCGGCGATGGCGCAGGGTCACACGAACGCGGCGATCGCCGGGCAACTGCACGTCTCGCAGAGCGCGGTGGAGAAACACATCAACGCGATCTTCGACAAGCTGGAGCTGACGGGCCGGGGCGACGGCTACAGCAGGCGGGTCCTCGCGATCCTGCGCTACCTCGGCAGCTGATCAGCCGCAGCAGCCGCCTCCGCCACCTCCGCCGCCTGTACCGGTCGTGGGGGCCGCCGTACCGCCCACGGCGACGGCCGAGAGCAGCTTGACGGTGTCGTCGTGCCCGGCGGGGCAGGCGGCCGGGGCGGAGGACTCGGCCATGGGGCGGCTGAGTTCGAAGCTGTCGTCGCAGGTGCGGCAGCGGTATTCGTAACGAGGCATACGGACAGGCTAGCCGGACCGGCCGGACTGGTGTCCGGCACCACGTTCCTCGCGGATCTGCTCGACGACGCGGGCGGCGGAGGCGCGGACGGCTTCCAGTTCGGTGAGGAAGTGCCAGTAGTCGGGGTGGCGGCCCTCCAGCGTGGCGATCGCCCGGTCGAGCCGCCCCACGGCGTCGTCGAGGGGGCGGGCGTGGCGGGGGTCGGGGGTGTGGCGGCCGGCCATGGCGAGGCGCTGGGCGTCGCGGATCGTGAACCGGGTGCGGTCGATCTCCTGCCGCGGGTCCTTGGCGACGGCTTCCAGGCGGCGGAGCCGGTCGCCGGCGGCGGAGACGGCCTCGTCGGTGGTGTTGAGCAGGGCGCGGGCCGTGGTGAGCAGGCTGGTGGCGTCCGGCCAGCGCTGCTCGTCGCGGGCCTTGGCGGCTTCCCTGAGCCTCTTCTCGGCCTGGCGGAGGTTGTCGCCGGCCTGCTCGGGGACGTGCTGGAGGTCCTGCCAGCAGGCGGCGGAGAAACGGCGGCGGAGTTCGGACAGGACCGGCTCGACCGCACCGGCCCGGGTGGTGAGCGCCTCGGCGCGGGTACGGAGGGAGACCAGGCGCTTGGTGGTCTCGGCGGCCCGCTCGGGGAGGCGCTCGGCCTCGGTGCGGACGGCCTCGGCGTCGCGCAGGACCTGGTCGGCGCGGTGGAGGGTCTCGGGGACGCCGTGGCGGCCGGCGCCCTCGTTGAGGCGGGTGAGCTCGGGCCCGAGGGCGGCGAGCCGCGCGGCAAGGTCATCGGCCCGCAGCCCCGACTGTCTGACCGTATCGAGAGCGGTGCTCGCGTTCCGGAGCGCCTGTCGCGCCCGCTCGACGGCGGGGGCGAGCCGGGCGAGCTGCGTCTCGGCCTTGTCGAGCAGCGGCCCGAGCCCCTGCTCGAACCGGTCCAGCTCACCCTTGACCCGTACGAGCTCGTCCTTGGCGCGCGTGAGCTCGGCGCGGGCGCGGGTCGCGGTGGCGGCGTCGAGCTCGTCCCGGTCGAGATCATGGGCGTCGACGGCGGTGATGTAGGCGTGGCTGACCTCGTCGATCCGCTGCCCGAGGGCCGCGAACCCGTCGACGGCGCGCCGGGCGCCGGGAGAGCTGTCGACGGCCGTGATCGTCTCGATGGAGATGCGCAGATCGCGCTGAGCGGTGTCCAGTTCGTAGAACGCGGCGGCCGCGGCGTCCTTGGCGGCCTGCGCCTCGGCCCGCTGGCTCTCGCCACGCCCACCGAACCAGCGGCGGGTGCCGCCGCCGGCGAAGGCGGCGGGAAGGAGGGCGACGGCGAGCAGCGGAATCATGAGCGCGACCCGCCCGACACCTGCCCCCGCTCGTACCTTTGTCCCGCGTCCTGGTTCCGCCCCCGTGGCGGCGCTCGTGGAACTGCCCCTCGCGTGAGTCGCCGCCACGTCCCTCTCCCGTGCTGTGTCCGCCCGCCCTGCCCGGTCGGTTCATTCTCCCACCAGGTAAGGACGAACACACGGGCCCGTCAGTTCGCGCTCCGGACCACGACTTCCCCATTGTCGCTGCGAGCGGTCACGGTGTGCGCGCTGCCCTTCTGCCGCGGCACGTCGATCCGTACGTCGCCGTTGTCGCTGCGCCCGTCGACGTCGTACGTGGCCGGACCCGCGGGCAGGGCGATGTCGATCTCCCCGTTGTCGCTCTCGGCGCGCACGCGCTCGGGCACGGCGCCGAGGGTGAGCCGTACGGCCCCGTTGTCGGAGCGGGCGACCACCTGCCGCGAGGTGGTGCCGCCCTCGACGACGACCTCCCCGTTCCCACTGCTCAGATCGAGCGCGCCGGAGGCGTTGCGCACGACGACCTCGCCGTTGTCGGCCGTGATCTTCAGGGCGGTGTCGAACCCGTCGGCGGTCACCTTCCCGTTGTCGTCCTCGACGGTGACGGCGACACCACGCGGCACCTGGATCCGGTGCACGGAGTCGCAGTCACTGGCGACGGCATCGCACTCCACCCGCAACGTGAGCCGCCCACCCTCCAGCCGCCAGGTGGCCTCGGGCCCCTCGCCCATGAACACCCACCCGTCGACCTGCCGGCTGACCCGCACGTCCTTGATGTCGGCGGGCACGATCTCCAGCTCGGAGTTGTCGGAATCGACGGTGAGCGCGTCCCCGGAGAAGGCGAAGTTCTTCTTCTCCACGGGCGCCCCCTCGACATCCGCGCTCCCACACCCACCGACCCCGAGGGCGACGACGACGGCCCCGCCGGAGGCGAGGAGAGCACGAATGCGACGAGGAGCGGCCATGACGAAGAACCCCCAGGTAAGACGCTGACTGTCCCTCCACGCTACGGACCCCACCTGCCCGCGGACGATCCGGCGACCCACCCTCCGAGGGTGGGGTTACCCCCCGACCCCTATCGGTTTGCGGGACCTACCCGTGGGCCATGTACGCTGTTGCCTCATTCCACGGGTGCGTAGCTCAGGGGTAGAGCGCTGCTCTTACAAAGCAGATGTCGGCGGTTCGAAACCGTCCGCGCCCACCAGCAGGAAGCACGACAAAGGCCCAGGTCACCGGTACTGAACCGGGAACCTGGGCCTTGTTCGTTCCTCAGTCGTGTCACCTACGTGCCACATTGCTTGCGCGTGGCAGCATCCCGTCACATGGCGTGACGTAGGGCGTAAGAGATGTTGCGGTCAGTGATCAGTGAAAGGACGCTGAGGGGGATGCACCGGATCCCAGCGAGCGCGGACGGAACCGCGCAGGTCGCGGTGTGCGAGGAGAGTGTGCGATGCGGATGATGATGAAGGCCCGCATGGACACCCAGATGTCGAACAAGGTGACGAAGGGTGGCGCGATGCCCGACTCGGTGAAGTCAACCATCGAGCGGCTGAAGCCGGAGGCTGCCTACTTCACCCCTGAAGGCGGGCGCTCCATGATCCTCGTTTTCGACATGCAGGACAGCTCTCAGTTGCCCTCCATCGCGGATCCGTTCTTCCAGGAGATGGGTGCGGAGGTCACGTTCGAGCCGGTCATGAATCTCGACGATTTGCAGAAGGGCCTTGCTGCCCTGAAGTAGCGCTGCTCGGCACAGCGACCGCACGCTGACCGGCTTTAGCGGTCTCGGCGATCGCCCCCACAGTGGTTCGTATCGAGGGGCAGCCCTGACATCCAGCAGCACCGAGCGGTCAGCGGCAGTGACGTGGCCCGCGCTGCGGCTAGGCCCAGGTCATCCGGTGTTTTCCCGGAGTCCTGGGCCTTGTTCGTTCCTCCGCCGGCGGGGAGCGAAGGGGGTGCTGTGCCACTCACGTGCCACATAGAGTCCACATCAAGCCTCTTGACCAACCGTCGCGGCTCCCTCTCCGTCACTGACCTGCCTCCGGCAGGGGCGCTCCGGCTTCGGGATGGCGGGGGCGCCGTACGCGGGTGCCGGCCGACGGCAGACGGGATGGGAGTCAGGTCCTGTCTTCTGGATCAGGCCGTGGGGCGGCGGCGGGCGCGGAGCAGGTGGACGCCCTTCACGGCGTAGACGGCGGTCACGAGCGCGAAGCCGGCGAGGCTGAGCCAGAACCAGGATTCCGCCACCACGAGGCCCAGCGTCAGGCCGCCGAGGAGCAGCATGTTGCCGACGGCATCCAGCAGGTCGAGACGTGCCTTGGAACGTGCCGCGGGGTCGGGTCCGCGCAGCCGGCGGATGACAGGGACGAGGGCGAGGGCCTGCAAGACGGCCAGGCCGAGAGCGATCCAGACGAACCAGTCGGGTATGTCCACGGCGCGCACTGTATCGCCCACCCGCGACCCTCAGGAGGGAGATCCCAGTAGGCGTGGCCACGCGAGAGTTCGGGGAGCGGCGGGGGCGCGGGTTCGGCGGTCCCAGGATTCCAGACGCTTCAGGAGAGGCGGCCTTTCGGTGGTCGAGAGGCGGCGGCGCAACTGGCGAGCCCGGGCAGGGTGGCTGTTCGTAGCCCTATGGTGCGGGGCAGGGAGTCGGCCGGCGGAGTACGGTCCGCTCATGTCGTCCGACTTCCCTCCCCGGTGCCCTGAGTGCAGTCAGCCCATGAAGTTCAGCGGATTCGTTCTCTGCGATCGTGGCGGTGAGCGCGTTTGCCGCTGCGTATGGGGCTGCCCGCAGCGCCACATCTGGTGGCAGTGGGCGGATCGGCCGGAGGCTTCGCTGGAACGCTGTCCTCACCCGAAGCTGTTCGGTGGCTGACGTCACGTGCAAGGGTGAGTGTCCAACTCCGTGACAATGTCGACGTACATCGGCGGACGAGCGCGGATGTGCGTGACCAGTGAGGATGAGCCTGAGAGGTGCGCCAGGCTTACGGAGCAGATGTCGGCGGTTCGAAACCGTCCGCGCCCGCCCGTGCAAAAGGCCCCCCGCAGCGACTCGCTGCGGGGGCCTCGACGGTAGTGGTGGACGGCGTTGCTCTTTCGCCGCCCCGGCCTTCACACAACGGGCCCCCGGCGCCGCTTACGCGCGCCCCCGGGCGGTGGCGGCTAGCTCTGGGTCGGGAAGACGAAGAAGCCCTTCTCCGTGCTGATGTAGCCGTAACCCGACGGCCGGGTGAAGAGCGGGATGTTCTCCTCCGGCAGGCTCTTGGCAAGCACCTTCTTGGTGCGGCCGTCGACGGCCAGGTAGACGTTGCCGCCGGTGCCGTCCGCGTCCGTCGTGCCGTAGAGAACGCCCGTCGGGGAGAAGCGCAGGGGCTTCAGCTTCTTCTCGTCGTCCTTCTGCACCCAGACCTCCTTGCCGTCGGCGGGCTGCCACACGGCGGTGCCCCGCTTCGTCCGGGCGGCGGCCAGTGTGCGGTCGGGGGTGAAGACGGAGGAGCCCTCGGTGTTGATGGTGTCGGCCGGTTCGTCCTCGTACGAGTACGTCGACGAGCCGCCGATCTGCTTGCCGCTCGCGATGTCGTACGTCGCCGTCACCCAGGTGTCGGGAGAGAGCGCGCCCGCTCCCCAGGCGGTGAGGACACGGCCGTCACGCACGTCGAGGACCCGGAGTGCGCCGCTGGTGCGCTTCCCGTCCTCGTCGAGCTCCACGCCCGTCGGCGGGGTGACGTCCGCGGTGCTCCAGGCCTTCTTGCCGGTGGCGAGGTCCGTCATGACGAGCTGTTCGGGGTCCGTCTCGTACGTGGACGCGTTCTCCACGTGGAAGGCGTACGTGCCGGTGATCAGCGGCGCGTGGGCCTGCCCGCCGTCGATCTCCTTGTTGCGCGGGTCGAAGCCGCACGCCGCCAACTGTCCGGTGCAGGTGACCTTGTGGGCAGCGCCGCCGTCGATGGGCGTGAGCTTCAGGCTCTCCTCACCGTCCTGCTCGATGATGTGGCCCTCGTTGACGTGGAACGTGTCGCCCTCGGCCGTGGCCTTGCCCAGCTCCGCGCCGTCACTGCCGTAGACGGTGACCGTGGTGGTGGACTTCTCCGCGCTCAGGCCGTCCGACTCCGTCGTGGCGCCGGCGAACACCGCGACCGCCCGGACGCCGTCGTGCCAGGTCGTGGCGGCCACGCGGTCGGTCGTCACCTTGAGAATCTTGCGCACCTCGCCAGTCTTCACGTCCCGGAACTCCAAGGTGGCCGGCTCGGGGTCGTCGGCGGAGTGGAGGGTGCCGACGGAGCCGTCGATCGGCTCTCCCTCCCACCCGCGGCCGAGGGCGTACGCGCCCTGGGCATCCTTGACGAACAGGAAGGTGTCGCCGAGATCGATGGCGCCGGAGGGCCCGAGGCTCCACGCGGGCTTGGCGGCGAGGCCGGGTATCGCGGGCCCGCTGTAGGTGGGTCCCTCGGGCGTCGCGCGGTCCTGGGCCGGGGCGGCCGAGCGGCCGTCCTTCGGCTTGGCGGTGGTGGAGTCGTCGCCTTCGGAGGAGCCGCAGCCCGCGACCAGCCCGAGCGACAGGACGAGGCCGGTGGCCATCACTGTGTACTTGTTCATGTCCCCGTGAGTTCTTCCGCGTTGATCTTGAAATGCTCACGCCAGCATAGGCGGCGGTCCGCGCCGCGGGCCGTCGCCCCCACCGGCCTTTCGTACGAGGGGCGGGAGTTGACCCCGTCCCCGCGCGGGCGATGTACTCCTCGGCATGGATGAGGTGGGGGACGCTCCGGTGACCGGAGTCGCGAGCGCGGGCATGACTCCGCAGGGGTACGTCGAGAGTCGGCTCGCTCAGTACCAGGAGTGGTACGACCGCAAGGCCACCAAGATGAAGGCCATGCACCTGCGGATGCGGACCGTCTCCGTCGTCGGTGGTGCGCTCGTGCCCGTGCTGGTCAATCTCGACATGTCCTTCGCCAAGGCGACCGCCACCGCGCTCAGTCTGGTCGTCGTCGCCTCGGTCTCCCTGGAGAGCGTGTACCGGTACCGCGAGCAGTGGAAGAACTACCGGTCCACCGAGCAGTTGCTCGGGCACGAGCGGGTCTATTTCGAGGCCAGGGTCGGGCCCTACCGGAACCTCTCCGACCGCGACGCCTTCACCACCCTCGTCGCCCGCGTCGAGAAGGCCATCGCCAACGAGAACTCGGCGACCCTCAACGTCATGACCCTCGGCGGGCAGGTCTACGCCGACGTCCAGCGGAACGGCGGCGTACCGGCGCCCCGCCCCGAAGGGCCTCAGTCCGAGGCGCCCGGGCCCGAAGTTCCCAGGCCCGAAGTGTCCGGGCCCGAGGCGCCCGGGCCCGAAGTTCCCAGGCCCGAAGTGTCCGGGCCCGAGGCGCCCGGGCCCGAAGTTCCCAGGCCCGAAGTGCCCGGGCCCGAAGTGTCCGAGCCCGAAGTTCCCGGGCCCCAAGCGCCCCAGCCCGAAGCGCCATCGCCCGAAGCGCCCCGCTCCCCAGCTCCGGGCGCACGCTGATGGGTGGCGACCCGCTGCGGATCACCGTGCTCGGATCCGCCACGCCCTACCCCCGGCCCGGGAACCCCTGTTCCGGGTATCTCGTCGAGGGCGGCGGTGTCCGGGTCTGGGTGGACGCCGGGAGCGGGGCGCTCGGTGAGCTGCAGCGGTACGCCGGGCTCGGCGAGGTCGACGCGGTGTGGATCTCGCATCTCCACGCGGACCACAGCGCCGATCTGCTCACCGCCTACTACGGACTCCTCTACGCCGACATCCGGCGCGACGCACCCCTGCCCCTCTACGGACCGCCCGGGACCGCCGACCGGCTCGCCGGGTTCCTGACCAACGGGCCGGAGCGGAGCCCCGTCGAAGCCGCCTTCGCCGTCGAGGAGCTGTACGACGGGCACGAGGTGCGGATCGGCGGGCTGGGTCTGCGCAGCCGGGCCGTCGAGCACGGCGGGATGCCCGCCTTCGGGCTGCGGATCGAGGACGGGGAAGGGCGCCGGATCGCGTACTCCGGCGACTGCGAGCCGTGCCCGGCGCTCACCGAACTCGCGTGCGAATGCGAGCTGTTCGTCTGTGAGGCCGACGGAGAGGGGCCCGGTCACCACTCCGCCGGGCAGGCGGGTTGTACCGCCACCGAAGCCGGCGTCGGCCGGCTGGTCGTCACGCACGTGGGGCCCGGGACCGAACCGGCGGCCGCCGTGGAGCGTGCGGCGGGGACGTTCGCGGGCGAGGTCGCGTACGCCGCGCCCGGTCGCGTCTTCGCCGTCACGCGTCGAAGTCGTACTCCAGAACGTACGACGCCGAGTCCAGCGTCATCTCGTTGAGCTCCACCGCGACCCCCTTCTTGGTGAAGGCAGTACGCCCGATCAGGATCACCGGCGTCCCGAACTCCAGCGCGAGCCGCGCCGATTCGTCGACCGTGGGCATCCGGCAGCGGATCTCCTCGCGGAAGTGGACCGGCTGGTGCCCGAGTTCGGTCAGCCGGGCGTAGGTGCCGCCGGGGCCCGTGTCCGGCTCCGCGATCGGTGTGCCCTCGGCGAGGGCGGCCGGAAGGTACGAGACCGAGAGCAGGACCGGCTTGTCGTCCAGGACGAAGCGGCGGCTGCGGACGCAGACCGGGGAGTCCGGCGGCAGGCCCAGCGCTCCGGCGACCCGCGCGTCCGCCGCCGCCTCGCCGACCTCGATCTGGTCCACGACCAGCGCCCGGTCCTCGATGTCCGCCGACCACACCGAGCGGCCGGTGCCCCAGTGGTCCTGCGCGAGCCGGGGGATGCCCCGCCGGCGCAGCGGGCGGAAGGAGCGGACGAAGACCCCGGCGCCCTTGCGGGCCTCGGCCAGGCCCTCGTTGCGCAGTACCGACAGGGCCTGGCGGGCCGTCATCCTGGCCACGTCGTACGTGGTCATCAGATCGTTCTCGCCGGGGAGCCGGTCGCCGGGGGCGAACACGCCTGACTGGATGGCGGTTCTCAACTCGTCGGCGATCCGCTGGTACTTGGGCCGACGACCGCTGTCCTGGTCAGTCATGGGTGGACCACTCCCTTCGTCTGCGGGACACCCTACGGCGCGCTCGGACGAGGAGAGGCACACGTGTGCGCCGAGCTGTGCGGTCGATCCATCCATCGGGGGACATCTCTAGAGATACGTTGACAGGGCTGGAGGCTCCGGGTTTCTCTGGTGTATCTCCAGAGATCTGGGACTCCGGGACGGAGGGGATCCGTGCAGCCTGTGCCCGAGGTCGGCGACCTCGTACGCGACACCGCCACCGGACGGGTCGGCTTCTACGTGGACAGCGTCGCCGGCCGGTTCCTGATCCGGCCCGTCCACGACGGCCACGAGTGGGAGGCCGAACCCGGGAACGTACAGCCCGCCACGCCCCTGCGGGAGCTGCGGGCGCGCGCCGCGGAGATCAACGCACGGAGCAGGCGCGGCCTCGGGAGCTGACGTTGTCGGTGGGGCGCGCCACACTGGAGGCATGTGCCGCAGCATCAAGACCCTCCGACCGCCCGTCCTGCCCGAAGAGGCCACCGAGGACGACATCCGCGCCGCCGCCCTGCAGTACGTACGCAAGGTCTCCGGCTTCCACCACCCCGCCGCGCACAACCATGAGGTGTTCGAGCAGGCCGTGGACGAGATCGCCGCGGCGACCGCCCGGCTCCTCGACGGCCTGGAGGTGCGCGGGCTCAGGAAGCCGGCGCGGGAGCCGCAGCCGGACGCCGTATGACATAGGCGGCCAGCGCGCCCGCGAGGAAGAGCGCGAGGATCGACACCCCCGCGCCGATCCAGGTCGCGCCCAGCCACAGCCCGCCGAACCAGCCGAGCGCCACGCTGTAGCCCGCCCAGGCCACGCCCGCGAGCGCCGACCACGGCAGGAACTCCGCGATCCGGCGCCGGGCCGCGCCCGCGCCCAGCGAGACCACGGAGCGGCCCGCCGGGGCGAACCGCGCGATCACCACGAGCAGCCCTCCGCCCCGCGTCAGCGCCGCGCCGAGACGTTCCTGCGCGCGGGTCAGCCGCCGTGACCGGGCGATCGCCCGGTCTAGCCTGGCCCCGCCGCGCCAGGCCAGCCGGTAGGCGACGAAGTCGCCGAGGACCGAGGCCGTGGCCGCGCAGAGGAGGAGGGGGAGGACGGACGGGACGTCCGGCGAGGCCGCCGTGGCGGTCGCCGCCGCCGTCGCCGCCGTGATCACGAGGACGCCGCTCGGCAGCACTGGCAGGAAGACGTCGAGAAGTACCGACGTGGCCACCGCCGCGTAGATCCACGGGCCCGCGGTCAACGACCTCAGTGACCCCATGCTGTCGAGCACGTTCACAGCGCCAGAGCCTACGCGGGGACCTGGTACGAAAACGGGGCAGGGGCCGGAAACCGCACAGGCGGTCTCCGGCCCTCACTCCGTCGAGGTGAGCGGGCGTCAGGCGACGACCGGCGCGCCCTGCTTCTCGCCCTGCTTCTCGCTCTGCCTCTCGCGCCACTCGGCGCCGGGACCGCGGGCCCCGAAGAGCCGGTCGAACGCCAGCGCGCCCGGGCCGGTGAAGACGATCAGCAGGAACGCCCAGCAGAACAGCGCCGCGGACTCGCCGCTGTTCTGGAGCGGGAACAGCGCCTCGGGCTGGTGGACCGTGAAGTACGCGTACGCCATCGAGCCGGAGGCGAGGAACGCGGCGGTACGGGTGCCCAGGCCGGCCAGCACCAACACACCCGCGACGAGCTGGATCACGGCCGCGTACCAGCCCGGCCACGTGCCGACGGGCACGGTGCCACCGCCCGCCGCGCCGCCGAGGACGCCGAAGAGCGAGGCGGCGCCGTGGCAGGCGAAGAGCAGACCTATGACGATGCGGAACAGGCCGAGCGCATACGGCTGGGCCCGGTTCAGGCGGTTCGCCAGGTTGTTCATGGGGGCGGGACTCCTTCGGTCGTGTCCGCTTCCGGGGAAACGGGACGTGGGGGACGGAACCGATGAGGCCGTCAGGTTAGGCACCCCTCAGTAGTACTTGCAAGTTCAACATTCAATCGGACAATGATCTGTGGCGAGCGTCACGCCGACGTGGGCGAGCTGCCGCCCCGTTGGCAACGCGTTCAACCCTCGGGGCCGCTGAGCGTCCGTTCGTCGACGGACACCAGCCGGCCGCCCCGGCGCGCGAGGAACAGCGTCAGGTGGGCCGTGCGGCCCCGCAGGGTGAGGGTCATCAGTTGGTTGCCGAACCAGGGGCCGCCCGTCCTGCGCCAGGTGACCGGGGCGTGAGGTGCGCGGGCGTGGGTGGTGAGGGCGCGGCCCAGCAGGCGGCCCAGGCGGCTCCAGCCGAAGCGGAAGCTGAGGCGGACCACGCGCGGGACGGCGTTGTGGAGCGGAGAGCAGGTCAGCTGGGTCACCCGCGCCTCCGGTCCCCCGTCGGGCCACCGCGGCTCCGCCACGTACGCGTGGTGGACGTCCCCCGACAGGACGCTCACGGTCGCCGGCGCCCCCGGGCCGCTGCCCGCCTCCGCCAGCAGACGCGTCAGGGCCTCGAACGACGACGGGAACGCCGCCCAGTGCTCCAGGTCCGCCCGCTGCCGAAGTCCCTCCGCGAGCCGCGCCCACCGCCCGCCCGGCCCACCGCGTTCCCCCCGGCAGAGCGCCGCGCTCCAGGTCTCCGCGTCATGGAGCAGCGGCGGCAGCAGCCAGGGCAGCGAGGTGCCCACGAGGAGATGGTCGTACGAGCCCCGGTCGGCCAGCGCCTGGTCCCGTACCCAGGCCGCCTCCGCCTCGTCCTGCATCGCCCGGCCGTCCTCCCGCAGCACGCGCGCCGCCCGGGTGTCGACCATCAGCAGGCGGGTCCGGCCGAAGTCCCTCCGGTAACTCCAGCGCACCCGCGCCGGATCGGCGACCGCCTCCGCCGCGAACCGCCGCAGCGCCTCCGTGCCGTCGGGCGCGGCACACACCTCGGCGTACAGGGGATCGGCGGCCAGCTCCGCCGGAGAGAGATTGCCGAGATGCTGGTACACCCAGTACGACATCAGCCCGCTCAGCACCCGCTCGCCCCACCAGGGCGTGGCGCGCATCCGCCGCAGCCAGGCCGCGCTCGTGTTCCAGTCGTCGATGACGTCGTGGTCGTCGAAGATCATGCAGCTCGGGACGGTGGAGAGCAGCCAGCGGACCTCGGAATCCTTCCAGGACTCGTCGTAGAGCCGGGTGTACTCCTCGTAATCCCCCACCTCCGGGCCGGGAGGGTCGCGCAAGTCCCGGCGGGCGGCGAGCCAGCGGCGGGTGGCGGCCGAGGTCTCGTCCGCGTACACCTGGTCGCCCAGGAGCAGCAGTACGTCGGGGCGTTCGGCGCCCTCGTCGGAGGACAGGTGTGTCGCGAGCGTGTCCAGGGCGTCCGGGCCGACCGGGTCGTGGCCCCGCGCGGGCTTCGCGGCCCAGCGGCACGAGCCGAACGCCGCGGTGACCCCGTCGCCGGGCGCCGGGACACGGAGGGTGCTCGGCGGGTGAGGGGAGTCGGGCAGGGGCCAGACCGAGCGGCCGTCGAGCCGTACCTCGTACGCCGTCGTCTTTCCGGGCGCCAGGCCGGTCACCGGGATCAGGGCGTAGTGGTGGCCGGCGATCTGGAACGTACGGGTGCTGCCGCCGGCGCCGGACGCGCACCGGACCTCGGCCGTGCACGGGCGGTCGGCCTCGATCCAGATCGTCGCGGAGTCGCCCGTCACTCCGTCGACGTACCGCAGCAGTGGTCCGAGTCTGAGTCCGGCCGCCATGATGATCCCTCTCCGTCGTTCCGCCGTACGGTACGGAACGACGGAGGGGGACCGGAAGCGTTCTCAGCAGCCGTTCAGGACCGACTGGAGGGCGCTCTTCTCGGCCGAGTCGACGCTCAGGCCCCAGTAGTACTTCGTGTGGACCCACGCGCGGGCGTATGTGCAGCGGTACGTGGTGCGCGGCGGCAACCACTCGGCCGGGTCGAGGTCGCTCTTGGCCTGGTTGACGTCGTCCGTCACCGCGATGAGCTGCGGGCGGGTCAGGTCGTTGGCGAACTGCTGGCGCTTGGCCGTCGTCCAGGAGTTCGCGCCGGAGCGCCAGGCCTCGGCGAGGGCCACGACGTGGTCGATGTCGAGGTCGGAGGCGGCGGTCCAGGTCGCGCCGTCGTACTCGGAGTACCAACTGCCGCTGACGGCGGCGCAGCTGGAGTCCTGGACGACGTTCACGCCGTCGCGCTTGAGGACGACCTCGCGCGTGTTGCAGGCGCCGGACTGGGTGATCCAGTGCGGGAAGAGGTCGCGGCTGTAGCCGGTGGAGGAACCTTCCGCCTTCACCGTGAGCGAGGCGAGGTACGTACGGGCGGTGGCCGCGCTGACCGGGGTCGGCATGGCCGCCTGCGCGGTGGGGGCGGTGGCGAGGAGGCCGGTGACGGAGAGGGCGGCGGTGGCGGCGAGTACGGTCGCGCGGCGGGCTATTCGACGCGCGTAGAAACTGGCGGCGGGCATGCGAACTCCCTTGATGTGGGGGGCCTTGGCCGTGTCGTCCCCGGGCGGGTGCCCGGCGGCCCGGTCATCGTGGCGGCGCGAGGTTTCGGTGAGGGGTGCGCCAGGTAACAGAGTGACGACATGGGCACGTCACATCAAGGGGTATTCAACTGCTCGGTCTTTTCTCTGTATTTCTGTGTATTGCTGCGTTCTGGTGTGTGGGGTGAGCGTAGGTCTTGGTGGGGCGGTTGGGTGTTCGGGGTGGGAACGGGTGACCTTTTCCGGTGTG
>NZ_JBIAPJ010000015.1:0-131329 GCF_042888285.1 Streptomyces sp. NPDC003035
CCGGGGAACGACCACACGCCCAGGGAACGACCGCATCCCGGAACCACACAGCCCGGCACAGACACCCGCCCCGCGCCCCCCCCGGCCGGGCCGCGGCACCACGCCTGCCCCGGAGCCCGGCCGCGGAACGTCCACCCGGCCCCTCCCCCCACCGCCCGAAAAGCGGCCACAGGGACGACGGCCGGCCGCCACGAACCACTGGACACCGCCCGCCGCACGCCCCCCCAACACCCCCCGCCACCAGGCCGGTTCGACAGCCGACGTGCCGTACACCATGCCGTACACCAGTGTCGCGAGGCGACCAGGAGACAGCCGGCCCTCACCAGGACCGGGGGCCAGGGCGGGTGTGGGGGCCGCTTCGGCCGGCCGGACCGCTCACCGACAGTCGAGGGCGGACCGCGCGCGGACACCGAGACCCCTACGCGAGCATGGCCAGGCCCCCCGCCCGGCCCGGCACTGTGTGCGGTGCAAAGGAGACAAGCAGCGCTGCGGGCCGCGTCGGGACAGTCCCGATCCGCGCCAAAAAAGCGCTTCGGCGATCAGGCAGGAGGCGAAGTCCCAGTCGCCGGCGAGCCGGTCGATGAGCACCACCAGCAGGAAAGCGGTGACTTCCAGGAAGTTCATCTCCTTGCCGGTCCACACGCCGCACCGCCCGCGCCACAGACCCGGACCCAGGCCGCAGCCGACCGCGACGAACAGGCCGGCCATCGCGGGAACCGCCTCAGGACGGACACAACTGGGCATCGCCCACATCACGGCCACAACGCTGAACACCACGCAGGCGACGACATCCTCGTCATGGTCCTCATACGCCAACCGCAGCCACTTCACGAACACGAAAATGAGCGCGCACGCGCCGCCCAACAGGTCGCCGGCCCCCCGGGAACCCAGACAGGCGGTGAACCGGCCGACGAACAGCCGCTGCCCGGCATGGCATCCCGCCCACAGCCGTCGTAGACGGCCCCGAGCCGGGAGCCGATCACCATGAGCGCCGCGCCCACATCCCCGGCAGGACGTACACCGGGTCACAGAACGATGACACACCATCCTCCCCGCGTGACCGCGGCGGACGATACGACACGCCCGCACGCCAGAACGCCCCCAACAGAAAAGCCCGGCAAACGGCACCGGAAACCCCCCGACAGACGGCAAGCCCACCCCAGGCCCACAGAGGCACCTCTGGGTTCTCACCAGTGCAACAGACCGCACGCACCAGGGGAAGCATGCCATGACTGTGCGCGGACGCCGCGGCAGACCGCACGCGCCAGGGGGACGTGCCAAGACTGCCGCGGACGATGCGGCGTACACCGACACACGGAACGCACAAACGGGGCGAGCAACCCGACACGCCGAACGCACGGACGGGGCGGCGTACACCGACGCCCGGGCCGCCGGGACGCCCACCCCGGGGGGCGGGAGGGTAGTCGCGGGAGATGACCCACTGTCATGGGGGTCACTTCGCCTCCCCGATCGGCGGCGATGAACCGGATGCGTCCGGCGGGGATGTCCAGGACGGCAAAGATCGGGGCCGGGGGTGGCGAACTACTGCATCATGCACTCCTTGACAAGTTGTTTCTGGCACCACAAACGCTACGTTGCGTTCATTAACGTTACGACAAGCTCGTTGCACAGAAATCGCATCAGCCCAGGCAAAAGCCCGGGAAGCGTTGCAACGGTTTCAGAGATAACGCAACAGCTCTTCTGCGGTTTGTTGCAATGAATTGGGAGTGAAGGCTATGCTGGGGGCCGCGGCGCACAGCACGAAGGAGAACTCGATGCCTGGAGGCAGGCTCACCCAGCAAGAACGCCAGCAGATCGCGCTGGGAGTGGCCGACGGTCTCGCCTACGCGGAGATCGCCAGGCGTCTTCACCGTCCGACCTCGACGGTCACGCGGGAGGTGATGCGCAACGGAGGCCCCACCGCCTACCGCGCCGACCTGGCCCACCGCGCCACCGAACGCCGCGCCCACCGGCGCAGGCAGGCCGCACCCCGCGGGACGCAGGCCTCCCCCCAGCCGCACGGACGCGACCCCGAGGCCGTACGCGCGTACGAGGAACTGTTCACCGCCGTGATGACGGCCTCCGGCATGCCCCGGATGATGGCCCGGGTCCTGTCCTGCATCACCCTCACCGACACCGGCAGCATGACCGCCGCCGAACTCGCCCGGCACCTCCAGGTCAGCCCCGCATCCGTGTCCAAGGCGATCGCCTACCTCGACAGCCAGGGCATGATCCGCCGCGAACGCGACGAACGCCGCCGCGAGCGTTACACCGTCGACGACGACATCTGGTACCGCTCAATGATCGCCAGCGCCCGCTCCACCGCACAACTCGTCGAAACCGCCCGCGAAGGCATCAGCATCCTCGGCCCCGACACCCCCGCCGCCATCCGCCTGGAAAACATCGCCCGCTTCCTCGACTTCGTCTCCGAAAGCATCTCCCGCGCCGCCGAACAAGCCCGCGAAATCCTCCACACCAAACCCCAACCCACCCCCAACACCGGCACCGGCACCGGCACCGGCACCGGCGGCGATGCCGAGAACCCGTAACCGGCTCCGGCCCCCTGGACACGACGCTGCGGGATCCACCACCACCCGTCCGTCCGGCCTGCGGTGGCCACTCACCGTGGACGGCTCGCCGGTGTCACCCGGCTCTCCCCCCGACATGCCCGGCCGCTCAAGCACCATGCCGCTGACCGGACCGGAGACCCTCGGCCGGCGCCAGAGAGCCAGCCCACCGCGCCGAAACCCTCCCCCCGAGCCGCATCCGTCCAACTGCACGCCCCCCGCGGGACTTCCGGAGCCGACCACCCAGGGACCCACCCCCCGTTCAGAAGAAGACAGCCTTGGCCGAGGTAACCGTTGTGGGACCCCACGTTCGCCGCACAGTCTCACCGCCCGCGTGACGCGGGACCTGAGACACCGCCATGCAGCGGCCTGCCCGTTCGGAGCGGGTCCGTTCGGGTTCAGCGGTCCACCGCGGTCTCCCGGTGGATGCGTGACAGCTTCTCGGGGTTGCGGACGGCGTAGAGAACGGTGATGAGACCCCCCTCGAGGCGCACCGCCAGAACGGTGACGATCTCCCCGCCCGTGCGCAGGACCAGTGCCGGGCGGCCGTTGACCTGCGTCGGCCGCAAGACCGCGGACGTAAGCCTGTTCAACACGCCGGCCACTGCTGCGGCGCCCCCGACCAGCTCCAGCGCAGCCCGTACCACTCCGCGGCCCACCGAGCGGCAGCTACAACTCCGACAAGCCAGGAGATGCGGGGTCGGTTGCCGGTCGGTGAAAGCGGCTCCGGTGGGGGCACGTATCGAGTTGAACCGCGGGTCGGAAGGTCTCCCACCCGTGGCAGCGACCTGTTCGGCGCGTTCACGCACACCCTGCCCTGCCGGGTCATGATGGAGCTGCTCGGCGTCGGCGCCCGCGGAGCCGAGTGGTACACCGCCCACAGCCCCGACCTGGCAGGCACCGCCCGCCAGCTCTTGGCCGATCCTGGTCTCCAGCGCGCCCACGTCCGCGGGATCGACCCGCGAGCCGAACGACTACGCCCCGCCGAACACGCCACCCACCAGCGCACCTTCGACGACCGCGATGGCATGACGCGACTGAGGTCGCCCGGCTGAGTCGGCGAAACAGCCGGCCCGTCGAACGTGGCGAGCGAGCGGCGTCCCGGCAGGAGGTCCTCGCCCCGGTCGGGGCCGGGCGCGGGGTGCATCCGGCCGCCGCGCACGGGGAAACCCCCGACGTCCACAGCCGATATGGGGACTGGTCGAAGCGGGCGTGGACGCCGCCCGCATACAGGTCGCCGGCGTCTTCCGGGTCGTCACCCCGAACGGCGGGCGTATGGCCGTCGTGATCGACGACACGGAGGAGTATGTGGTCCGTACGGAGGGGCCATGGCCGTTCAAGGCCGCCCTCCTCACCCGGACGGCGCCCGGACGAAGACCGATCACTCGAGTCCGCGGACGATCACCGCGCAGCGCCGGATCCAGCCGGGTTCATGGCGCGAGCGGCCCCGTGACTACTGTGCTGCCGTATGAAGATCGAATCCCTTCTCGAGGACCTGGACAGCGACGACGCCGCGCGCGTGGAGGCCGCAGCCGCACGGCTGGCCGAGCAGGCCGACACGGTGGTGCCGATGCTGCTCCAGCGTCTGGGCGATGTGCAGCGGGCCGCTGATCTGCAGCCCACCACGCGGGCGTTGAGGCATATCGGTCCGCCGGCCTTCGACGCCCTCCTGGCGGCCTGGCGCCGAAAGGAGGTGCGGGACTGGGAGGCGTCCCGGCTCATCAAGGCGTTCGACGAGCGCTGCGCCGACCAGTACGCGGCCCTGGCGGCCGATCCGAACCACGGGATGTCCGACGACGGCTTCCAGGGGCTCCTCAGGCTGAGGGTGGAGTCCGAGGCCGGACTGCGGGCCCTGGTGGACAAGGTCGCCGGCGGCCACTTCGTCCCCTACAAGGCTCGCGACTACGCCCGCCTGCTGCACGACTCCTTCCGGCCGCGGCTGCGCTCCCTGCGCCGCGACCCGGCCGTGTCCCCGAGGGTCCGGCGGGGCGCGATGGCCGCGCTGGTGGAGGGCGGCGGCATCGACGCGCTCGACGACCGCGACCAGGCGGCCGTCGAGCGGCTGATACGGGTGAAGATCCCGGACGAGATCCCGAGCCTCCCGTCGTCGGCCCTCAGCGGCTGGTGGATGGCCGTGCCCGGCGCGTCGTACGAGGGGGTCTTCGAGGCTCTCGGCCTGCATGACCGGCGGCCCGTCACGGTCGCCGCCGGCGTCCAGGCGTCCGAAAGCCGGGAGATCGACGTACCGGGACCGGACGGCGCCGACCTCACCGTGGGGCGGGCCTTCGTCACCCCCGAACTGAACGGCTGGCGACTGATCTTCGGTCCCTTCGACCTCCTCGTCGTCGGCGACCCCTGGGAGGGCATGATCGAGACGGTCGAACGCCTCAGCGTCCACTGCGGCCACGCCCAGTTCTTCTTCCTGGACGACGCCGGCGGCTCCGACGTGTGGATCGTCGCCGAGAACGGCCGGGTGATCCGCCAGTACGCAGCCGAAGGCGAGCCTGAATGGGAGGGCGACCCGCTGCCTTGGGAGACCCTCGAGGCGGACGGCTCGTACTCCGACCCCGACGACAGCCCGTCCAACGCGGGCACCATGGGAGCCCGGTCGGCCTGCGCGTACCTCTCCGTCGACCCTGACGCGGTCGGACCGGACACCGAGGTCCGCGGCCACGGCTGGCTGGCCGTCACGGCACCTGGAGTCGGCCACGGAGCGTTCCCCGGCAGGCTCTCCATCTGAGGCCCGCCTCGGCGCCCTGCGGGATGCCCAGGGCGCAACACGCGATCTCAGTGCCGTGCCAGATCGCCCTCGTCCGCCAGGGCTGGAGAGGACCGATGACGTTCTCGCCCCGTGGCGTCAGCCGGACAGGCATGGGCGGCCGGCCGCTGTCCAGCTCTGGCCCTCGGTCAAAGCCGTGTCCACATGAGAATCGCCACGTACGCCTCCATGGTGGACCGCGAGGACCCCGACGACCCGACGGGCCAGGGAGGCCGGCAGGCGTATCCCCCGAAGCCGCACTGAGGCTGTCGTCTCTCGGTGGTGCGCGTGGCGGTCTGACGCGTGTCTGCCCGGCCGCGTCAGGGGTACCGGGAAAGCATGCAAGCACTGTCACAGGATGTGATCGAGTTGGTCCGTGAGGATATTGACCAGGTGAAGGCGGAGTTGGTGGCTGCCGTGTCCGAGGGGCGCCGGGGATCGGCGGCTCTGGGGGCGGGCGGGGTGCTCGGTGTGCTGGCTCTGCTGGCGGCTCAGGAGTCGGCGGTGCGGGCGCTGGAGCGGGTGTGGCCGGCGCCGCGGGTGACGGGGGCGTTGGCGGCTGCGTACGGCATCGGGGCTGTGGCGTTCGCCGGGTATGGGTACGAGAGATTGCGCCGGGCCCGAGCCGCGTCACGGGAGGCGCTGGCAGGTTCGCTGGACGCGGTGAAGGAGGTGGCCGACGAGTTGGCGCACTGACTGATGGGACGGGGCGGGCCCGTATCCGCTCACGGGCTCCCTTCCGCTCGGCCGGAGGAGGGCTCCGCAATCGTGGCTCATCCAGCGGAGTTGACGCGCGAAGGGAGCGTGCCCTGCCAGGCGCAGGTGATGCCGGTGCGTGCGTGCCGCAGTGTCGGGGAGTTCCCCACGGATTTTCCGGCTTTCACACGGATGTCCCGGGGCCCAGGGGGCACGCGTAGTTCCGAGCTCGCACACGGGCAGGCCCGCCGGGGGCGGTACGGTACGAACGCCGTTCAGCGGTCATACGGTCAGGCATCGGAGGCCGGCGCTCCCTGCCCGGCCCGGACGTACGTGGGCGGGCGGACAGCGGAAGGCGACAACGGAACCCCAGGGAGCGCAGATGAAGGTCCGCCCGTGGCCGGCCCCACCGGATCTCCGGCTCACGGCCCACGTGGTCGCCGGCCGCTATCGGCTCGACGACCTGTTGGGGCGCGGTGGTGCGGCTGATGTGTACGAGGGGTGGGACCTGCGGCTGCACCGGCCGGTGGCGGTGAAGGTCTTCCGGCCGGGCGGCGAGTCCCAGACGGAGGAGCGCTTCGACGGCGAGGGCCGCTTGCTGGCCCACATGCAACACCCGGGCCTGGTGACCGTGTACGACTCCGGTCACGAGGACGGACGGCCTTACCTGGTGATGCAGCTCATCAAGGGGACGACGCTGCGCAGGCGCATCGCCGCGGGGCCCCTGCCTCCCGCCGAGGTCTCCCGTATCGGGGCCGCGCTGGCCTCGGCGCTGGCTCATGTGCACGCGGCCGGTGTCGTCCACCGTGACGTCAAGCCGTCGAACATCCTTCTCGACGGCACGGGCACCCCGTACCTGACCGACTTCGGCATTTCCCGGCTGCTCGACGCCACCGCCCATACCGCCACCGGAACTCTCGTGGGAACCGCGGCGTACATGGCGCCGGAGCAGGTGCTGGGCAAAGGAGCGGCGCCGGCCGCGGACGTCTACAGCCTCGGACTCGTGCTCCTCGAGGCCCTGAAGGGTGAGCTGGAGTACGCGGGTGCCCCGTTGGAGGCAGCGATCGCGCGGCTGCACCGGCCCCCGGCCATTCCCCCGGACCTGTCGGCGGATCTCGTCGAGCTGTTGGAGGCCATGACGGATCCGGAGGAGACCGGTAGGCCCGACGCACACGCCTGCCATCGGGCACTGGCCGCCATGCAGGGCGGGGACTCGGCGTCGTCCTGCCGCGGGGTCGGCCCATCGGTGGACGTCCGGAACGCGGGTGAGGACCGGAACGCGGCAGGCGACACACTGCGGTCGGAGTTCGCGGGTGCGCGAACAGGGGGCGCGGGGCCGGTGCTCGCGGCGACACCGAGCGAGGGGTCCCCGCCCCCGGACCCCCTTTCCACGGTCCCCGCTTCCCGCCGCTCCGGCCGTGCCCTCCTTGCTGCGGGGGCGGCACTGGCCGTGCTCGGAGTCACGCTGACCGGCTCGATCGGTGGTCTGCCCTCCGAGGATGAGGATGCGACCTCCCGGCCACCGCGCCAGGCCACGACGGAATCCACGTCGGGCCGGGCGGATGGGGCGACCGAACCCTCGTCGGACCGGGCAGGACATCCGGGCCCGTCCTCCTCACCGGCGGCAATGCCCGCCGTCCCCCGTTCGCGGACGATGCCTTCCCTCACGCCCAAGGAGTCCGGCACGCATCCGAGTTCGGCGGCCGACGAGCGTGAGGATCCCACTGCCGCCGGCCTGCGGGAGCCCGACAGCCCGCGGGGCGAGGCCGTCCGGGGTCCCGTCCGCGTCGATCCCGAGCCGCGACCGGGGAAGGCCAAGCCGCCGAGGAAGAACCACAGCGACTGACGACGGACCGGCCGACAGGGCGGGGCAGGCCGACCGGCCCGGAACGAGTACGGCAGGTCGGCGGTATGTTCCCACGGTCTTCGGGCGAACAGCAGGCGCCCGTCGACGAGGTCGGCGAACCACTTCTCGTCGCCCTGGCCCCCTCGTCCTCGTGGGATTTCAGATTCTCGCCCGGAGCGGTCACCGGCAAGACCCGCTCCGGCACGTCGTCAGGCCCGCCCACACGTGCCGCCATGATCGTCATGGGTCCGGTCTCATCAACCGCCGAACCCGGCGCACCCCGCCGCCCCGGCCGCGCACGCGTGGTCCAGGGGCGCTCAGGCTCGCCGTCCCGTGACCTCGTCCACGTGGCGCAGGCTCGGGTCGAGCAGGATTCCGTGCAGTTGCTGGAAGACCTGGCGGGCCGCTACCGCGTTCCAGTCCGTCGGGAGCAGTTCGGTGGGCAGGCCCGGGTCCAGGTAAGGGAGGCGGCGCCATTGGGTGAGCAGCGGGACGTAGTGGCGGAAGGCCTCGGCCGGTTCGGGTTCCGATTCGGTCGTGGTCAGGCGCGCGGCCACTGGTGCGTAGGTGTCGGTGAACTCCGCGTACTGCTTCTGGATCGCCGGGAAGTCCCACCACGAGCTCACCGTGTCCGGAAGGTCGCTGAAGGCCGCGTACTCGGCGGCGAACAGGTGGACGTACTCGCTGAGGCCGAGCCGTACCAGCATGCTCCGGGCGTCCTCCAGCAGCCGGCCCGGTGCCAGCCACACGCCCGGGGCGATGTTGCCGAAGCCGAGCCACGTCAGGCGGGTGCGCAGCTGGTAGCGGTGGGAGCGTTCCGACTCCGGTACGGAGAACACGGCCATGGCCCAGCCGTCCGCCAGGTCGGCGGGTTCGAGGCTGCCGAAGATCCGGCGGTCGCCCTCGTCGAAGACGGGCAGGACGGTCGGGCTGAGCCGGTAGCCGGTGGCATCTCGCCGTTCCGGTTCGAGGACTCCGCGCTTCTTCAGCCGGGAGATCGCCGAGCGCACCGCGGGGCCGTCGACGTCCAGCTCCCCCATCAGCGTGATCAGGTCCGCGATGGAGATCCAGCCGTCGAGGCGGCGCAGGAACGCCCCGTAGACCGTGTTGATCAACGAGCTGGGCCTGAGGGGGCTGTCCGACATGATCGCCTTCCGTTGTACGCGGTCGCGATCATATCGGGGCCCCCTTCAGGCCCTGTCCGGTCAGGCATACGCCCCCGACAGCAGGTGTCCGGCCCCGGGGGCCACGGCCGGAAGGTCCAGGGCGCGCAGCATCTGGTGGGCGGTGCACACGGCCGCCGACACGACCGGCTTGCCCAGGAGCTGTTCGGCCTCCTCGATGACGCCGAGCGAGGGCATCTGCACGCAGGCGGAGAGGACGACCGCGTCCGCCTCCGAGTGGTCCAGCGCGCGGGCGAGGCCCGGCAGCCTGGCCGGATCGTGGGCAGCCACGTCGAGGTTGTCCGGGATCTCCAGGGCTCGGTGGTCGAGGACTTCGATGTCCTCCCGGGTGAGGTAGTCCACGACCGTCTGTGTGAGGGGGCGCATGTAGGGGGCGAGCAGCGCGATCTTCTTGGCACCGATGGTGTTCAGTCCGTGGACGAGCGCGCCCGCGCTGGTGACGACCGGCGCGGGGGCGCCGTTCTCGGCCGTGCGCAGGTGCAGCCGCTCCTCGGAGACCCGGTGGTAGCCCGGTCCCATGCTCATGATGGCGACGAGGCAGGCGTAACCGAGTACGTCGACGCGCGCGTCGGAGAGCTCCACGGCGCAGCGGTCCGAGTCGGCGTCCATGGCCTTGAGCTGCTCGGGAGTCACGTGGGTCATGCGCATCCGGCTGGAGTGGAAGGTGAAGTGCTCGTCGGGTGCGACGGCCGCGCGGGCGCGCAGGATCGCGGGGATCTCGGTCTCCATGGTGACGTTGGAGCTCGGCACGATCTGGCCGATGCGGTAGGTGCGGTGGTCGCGGGGTGGTGACACGGGTGCTCCTCGGTTCTCGTACGGGGTCGGGTGCGGGGTGGTCGTGCGGGGCCGGTGCCGCTCGGTGCGAGGTAGGGCGCTTATGGGGGCTCCGCACAGGGCTCAGCGGGCGTCGACCACCGGGTTGGTCAAGGTGCCGATCAGCTCGACCGTCGCCTCCACCGTGTCACCGGGCGCGAGGAACTCGGGCGGGACCATGCCGGCCCCTACCCCGGACGGCGAGCCCGTCGCGATGACGTCGCCGGCCTCCAGGGTGACTCCGGAGCTGATGTCGGCGATCAGGCGGGCGATGGGGAAGAGCATGTGCCGGGTGTTCGACTTCTGCTTCGTGACGCCGTTGACGCGCAGCGAGAGGTCCAGGGCCATGGGATCCGGGATCGCGTCGGCGGTGACGACCACCGGGCCGAAAGGCGCGTACGAGTCCTGCCCCTTGGAGAAGAACCACTGGCCGGAGCGGCGCTGGTCGCGGGCGCTGATGTCGTTGACGATGCTGAAGCCGAAGATGTGGTCGTACGCGTCCTCCTCGCTCACCCGGGAGGCGGTGCGGCCGATGACGACGGCGAGTTCGCACTCCCAGTCCAGTTGGGTGGTGAGGTCGGCGTTGTGCAGGATGGGCGCGCCGGGGCCGGTGACGGCGGTGGCGGGCTTGCTGAACAGCACGGGGCGGGGCGGGAGTTCCTTGTCGGTGTCGAGGCTGCGGCTGGACTCCTCGACGTGTTCCACGTAGTTGAGTCCGACCCCGATGATCTTGCCGGGGCGGAAGGGGGCGCCGAGGCGGACGTCGTCGGGCCGGTGGACGGCGTGGGCGGGGCGGGTTCCTTCGAGCAGCAGGCGCACGGCGTCCAGGGTGGCCGGCCCGGCCTGGACCAGTCCGAGCAGGTCGCGCGGGAGGGGGACGCCCGCGTGGTCGGCGAGGGCGGTGAGGTCGAGGACGTGGTCGTCGGTCTCGACACCCAGCCGCGGTGCGGCATCGGCTGCGGTCGTGAAGGTCAGCAAGCGCATGAGGGGCTCCTCGTGGGTCAGGCGGCGGTGACGGGCTGGTGGCCGCCGTTGTCGGGGTACGCCTCTTCGCGGTGGAAGCCGAGCGAGCGCATGACGGGGAAGTCGTCGAAGGAGAAGAGGCAGGCGTCCTCGGACGGGTCGAGGTTGTGGTGCTCGTGCCAGGCCCAGGACGGGACGCAGAAGATGTCCCCCTCGGTCCACTCGAAGCGCCGTCCGGCGATCACCGACGCACCCCTGCCCTTGGCGACGGTGTAGATCACGGAGCCGGTGTGCCGGTGGGCCGCGGTGGCCTGCCCGGGGCGCAGGAGCTGCATGTGGGCGCCCATGGTCGGCATCACCGAGCCGCCGGTCACCGGGTTGGTGTACTCGGCGATGACCCCGTCGTACGGGGAGCCCTCGGTGGCCCTGGCGAGGCCGCGCAGGGCCTCGTACGTCGGCTCCCACGGGTAGGCGAGCAGCGGCGAGTAGGGTCGGGTCCACTTCTCCGCCCCGTACGGGAGCAGGGTGCCGGAGTAGGTGAGGAGGGAGGAGTTCACCACCTTTCCGGGGGTCTGGTAGAGCTCGGGATGTACCTCGTAGAACCCGGCGTCCAGGGCGTTGACCAGGGGGATGTCCAGGCCGTCCTGCCAGATCACCGGGGCGTCGGTCCCGTCGTTGCCGTGCTCGTGCCAGGTGCCGTTCGGGGTGATGGCGAAGTCGCGGGGGCCGACCGTGAGCTTCTGGCCGTCGACGATCGTCCAGGCGCCGTTGCCCTCGTGGACGAAGCGCAGGGCGGCGGCCTGGTGGCGGTGGGCGGTCATGGCCTCCCCCGGGCCCATGATCTGGAGGCCGGTGTAGAGGAGTCCGGCGGCGGCGCTGACGTCCTTGCGGCCGGGGTTGACGAGCATGACGACGCGACGGCCCGCGTCGTCGGCCTCGACCAGGCCGAGGGCCTTGTGGACGAGCGGCCGCAGTTCCGCGTAACGCCACAGCACGGGCACGGACCTGGGCTGCGGATACCACGGCTCGATGTCGTTGGCGACGGTCCACAGGGCGCCGGCGTCCAGCGCTTCGAGTTCGCCGTAGTACGCGGTGAGTTCGGGGGTGTCGGAGACCCGGGCACGGCCGAGCATGCTGTCGTCCTGCTCCATGGTCATACGTCCTCCTCAGGGGCGGTGGCGGTCAGGGGACCCGCCGGCGGCGCGGTGAAGGTCACCGGCGGGCGTGGGGTGTTGTCGACTTCGAGGCGGAAGATGTCGAAGCGGTTGTAGTGGCCGGTGATGTCGTGCATCTGCTTGGGCTGGATACAGCGGCCGAGGTCGATCTCGCCGTAGACGATGCCTTCGTCGTCGACGAGCGGTTCGGTGACGGGGCGGCCGTCGGGGCCGAAGATGCCGGACAGCGCGCTGCGCGGTCGCTGGAACTGGGCGCGGAGGTCCTCGTCGTCGCCGGCGAGGGTGTCGACGATCTCCGGTGAGACGGTGGAGCAGGCGACGACGGAGAAGACCTTGCCCTCGAAGCTGTGGGCGGCGGTCCGTACGGCGATGGCGTCGGCCATGTCGTAGTCGGCCGGGGCGACGGGCAGGGCGATGTAGCAGGCGGCGTGGACGAGTTCGCCCTGCGCGAGGAGGGTGAAGCGGGCCAGAGTGTTGGTGTTCTCACCACAGGCGAGGGCGCCGAGTGGGCCGACCGGGGTCCGGTGGACGCGCAGCGAGCTGCCGTCGCCACCGGTCCAGGTGAGCTTCTCGGCCCAGGTGGGCACCAGCTTGCGGTGCACTCCGAGGAGTTCGCCGTCCGGTCCGATGGTGAGCAGGGTGTTGTAGAGGACACCGAGGCTGTGGGCCGCCCGCTCGTTGACTCCGATGACGAGGACGACGCCGTACTGGCGGGCCGCGGCGCACAGGGCGTCGACGTACGGTCCGGGGATGTCGACCGAGGCTCGCTGGAGTCGCTCGAACCAGGGCGATCCCTGGACCGGGTTCATCGTCCAGTTCCAGTACGGGTATCCGGGGACGAACACCTCGGGGAAGACGACCAGTTCGGCCCCGTTCCCGGCCGCCTCGGCGATCAGGGCGACGGCCTTGTCGACGGTGGCGGCGGGGTCGAGGTAGACGGGTGCGGCCTGGACGGCGGCGGCCGTGAAACGGGGCAGCGTGTGGAGGGCGGGCGGCGGTTGTGGCACGGGGTTGTCCCCTTTCATCACGCGCGTTTCATCGCGCGCGGGCGGCGGTGGCGGCTTCAGCGGACGCCGAAGCGACGGTGGCTTCGGCGGGCACGGCGACCGTGGTCCCGCGCGGTAGCCAGCGCTGGTGCACGGGGGTGGGGGGCTGCCGCAGGAGTTCGAGTCGCGGAGGTACGCGGTCCGTGCGCGCCCCGGGTGGGCGGCCGCTGCCGGCCTTCCAGCACGGTGCCCAGGGAGCGGCCGGGCCGCGATAGCCCTGGGCGGTGGCGGCGTGCAGGGTCCACAGCGGGTCGTGGAGCTGGGCACGGCCGACGCCGCACAGGTCGGCACGGCCCGCCAGGATGATGGAGTTCACGTCGTCGTACGTGGAGATGGCGCCGACGGCGATGGTCGGGACCCCGGTGGCGTTGCGGATCAGATCGGCGTACGGGGTCTGGTAACTGCGGCCGAAGCGGGGCCGCTCGTGCGCGACGACCTCGCCGGTGGAGACATCGATGGCGTCGGCGCCCGCCTCGGCGAGGGCTCGGGCGATACCCACGGCGTCGGCCTCGCTCAGGCCGCCCTCCGCCCAGTCGGCGGCGGAGATCCGGACCAGCAGCGCCTTGCCCACGGGCCATGACTCCCTTACGGCGCGCAGCACTTCCAGGGGGAAGCGAAGCCGCCCGGCCAGGCTGCCGCCGTACTCGTCGGTGCGCCGGTTGGTCAGCGGCGAGAGGAACCCGGAGAGCAGGTGCCCGTGCCCGTACTGGAGTTCCAGCGCGTCGAATCCGGCTCGGTCGGCGCGCTGGGCGGCGCGTACGAAGTCCCGTACGACCAGGTCCATGTCGGCACGGGTGGCCTCGCGCGGCGTCGTGCTGTTCTCGTCCCAGGGCAGTGGGGAGGCGGCGATCAGGGGTCCGGCGGCCGCGCGGCGGCCCGCGTGGGTGAGCTGGATGCCGAGGCAGGTGTCGCTCTGGCCGTGGACGAAGGTGGTGATGCGTCGCCAGGCGGCCTCGTGATCGTCGTTCCACAGGCCCGGGCAGCCGGGGTCGGGGCGGGCGTCGGCTCCGACCGCGGTCATGCCGGCGATGACCAGGCCGGCCCCGCCGAGGGCCTGGGTGCTCAGGTGGACGAGGTCGAAGTCGCCCGGGACTCCGTCACGGGCGGTGGCGAGGGCGGTGGGCGGGACGACGACCCGGTTGCGCAGGTACAGGCCGCCGATCCGGAAGGGCCGGAACATCGGCGGGACGGGGTCGGTGGTGTTGACGGCGGTGGTGAAGGCCTCGTCGCGGACGCGCAGGTTGTCGTAGGTGACGCGGCGACTGCGGGTCAGCAGGTTGAAGGCGAACTGATGCGGGTTCTGGCCGGTGTAGCGGTCGATGTTCTCGAACCATTCGAGGCTGGCCTGGGCGGCCCGCTGGGTGGACTCCACGACCGGTCGGCGCTCGTCCTCGTACGCGGCGAGCGCGCCGGGGACGTCGTCCGGATGCTCGTGCAGGCAGGCCGCGAGGGCGAGTGCGTCCTCCATGGCGAGCTTGGTGCCGGAGCCGATGGAGAAGTGGGCGGTGTGGGCCGCGTCCCCGAGGAGCACCACGTTCTCGTGCCGCCAGGTGCGGTTGCGCACCGTCGTGAAGCGGAGCCACTTGGAGTTGTTGGGCAGGAGCCGGTGGCCGTCCAGGTGCCCGGCGAGGATCTCCTCGCAGCGCCGGATGCTCTCCTCGTCGCTGGCGCCGGGCGGGTACTCCCGGTCGGCACAGTCCGCGAAACCGGCGCGACGCCAGGTGTCCTCGTCGAGCTCCACGATGAAGGTCGAGCGGGTGTCGTCGTACGGGTACGCGTGCACCTGGAGGGTGCCGAAGTCCCGCTCCTCGACGATGAAGGTGAAGGCCTCGAAGACCTTGTCGGTGCCGAGCCACATGTAGCGGCCGGCACGTTCGTCGAGGTGGGGGCCGAAGGTGTCGGCGTAGGCGGCGCGGGTGGCCGACCGGACGCCGTCGCATGCCACGACCAGGTCGTGATCGGCGGCGAGTCGGTCCGCGGGAGGGGCCTGGGTGCGGTAGCGGACGTCCACGGTGAGGGCCGCGCAGCGGTCCTGGAGGATCCGCAGCAGGCTCCGGCGGCCGAGGGCCGCGAAGCCGTGTCCGCCGGAGGTGAGGGTCTGCCCCCGGTAGCGGACGTCGATGTCGCTCCAGCGGGCGAACTCCGCCGACATCGACGCGTGGATGACCGGGTCGGCGGTCGCGATGCCGTCGAGGGTCTCGTCGGAGAAGACGACCCCGAAGCCGAACGTGTCGTCGGGGGCGTTGCGCTCCCACACGGTGACCTCCCAGTCCGGGGAGAGCTGTTTGGCCAGGGCCGCGAAGTACAGGCCGCCGGGCCCTCCTCCGATGACTGCTATGCGCACGGGGTGCCTCCTGTGGTTCTGTGGATCAGCTCGGGGGCCTGCGGGCCCGCCTTGGTGAGGACCTCGCGGACATCGGCGGGCCAGGGGATGGTCCCGGTGGCGCGAGCCGCCGAGTGGGCGATGACCATGCGTCCGGTGACGGCCTTCGTGCCCTCCTCGCCGAGGACGGTGAAGGCGTAGTGAAGGGAGCTCGCGCCGACCTTGGTGACGCGCAGCTCGGTACGGACGGCCTCGCCGAACCAGAGCCGGGCGCGGTAGTCGGCCTCGAAGTGGACGCGGGGCGTGCTGCCGAAGAGGTGGGAGAGTCCCAGGCGGCGCAGCAGGACGGCCTCGGCAGCCTCGACCCAGCGGACGACGGTCGAGTGGTGGTAGTGGCCGGCGGCGTCCGTGTCCGGCCACTCGACGCGGCGCTCGACGGTGACGCTGGGCAGGCACGGCACCACGGCCTCGGAGGCGCCGTCGGCGCAGCTTCCTTCGGCTTCGCCGGCGGGGGGGCCGTCGATCCCGTCGGCCTCGGAGGTGTTCTCGGGTCCGGCATCGGCGCGGGTGCCGTCGATCCCGCCGGCCTCGGAGGTGTTCTCGGGTCCGGCGGCCGCTGTACGGGGGTCGCCGGGGCCGGCGGTCTCCGTGGGGGCGCCGTCTGTTCGGGTGTCCTCGGCGCGGGCCGCGGCCCGGGCGAGTCGGCGCAGTTCGCCGCGCTGGAGCTTGCCGTTGGCGGTCTTCGGGAGCTCCGCGACGAATTCCACGGCCCTCGGATACTTGTACGGTGCGATGGCCTGTTTGACGTGGGACTGAAGCTCGCGGACGGTGACGTCGGTCGTCGGCGTACCGTCGCGCAGGACGACGTACGCCTTGACGACCATGCCGCGCCGCTCGTCGGGGGCGCCGACGACGCCGCAGTCCTCGACGTACGGGTGGGCGGCGAGGGCCTTCTCGACCTCCGGGCCGGCGATGTTGTAGCCGGAGGAGACGATCATGTCGTCGCTGCGGGCCACGTACCAGAAGTAGCCGTCGGCGTCCCGGATGTAGGTGTCACCGGTGATGTTCCAGCCGTTCCTGACGTACGTGGTCTGGCGCCGGTCGGAGAGGTAGCGGCAGCCGGTGGGACCGGTGACGGCCAGCAGGCCGGGCTGTCCGTCGGGTACCGGATCGCCCTGGTCGTCGACCACCGCTGCGCGGTATCCCGGGACGGGCCGGCCCGTGGACCCGGGGCGGATGTCCTCGTCGGCGGCGGAGATGAAGACGTGCAGCATCTCGGTGGCGCCGATGCCGTCGATGATGCGCAGGCCTGTGGCCGTGTGGAACTCCTCCCAGACGGAGGCCGGCAGAGGTTCTCCCGCGGACACGCAGCGTCGGAGGCCGGACAACTGCCCGGTCGCCCCGGCGGCCATGATCGCCCGGTAGGCGGTCGGCGCGGTGAACAGGACGGTCACGTCGTGCGCCGCGACGAGATCCGCCAGCTGCTGGGGGGTGGCCTGCTCGATCAGCAGGGTCGCGGCACCGGTGTGGAGAGGGAAGACCACGAGCCCGCCGAGGCCGAAGGTGAAGGCGAGCGGCGGTGTGCCGGTGAAGACGTCGTCGGGGCGGGGTTTGAGGATGTGCCGCGAGAACGTGTCGGCGTTGGCGAGGACGTCCCGGTGGAAGTGCAGCGTCGCCTTGGGGCGCCCTGTCGTCCCCGAGGTGAAGGCGATCAGCGCCACGTCGTCGGCCGCGGTCTCGACGGCGGTGAACCGGCCCTCCTTCGTGGCGCAGCGGGCGGTCAGATCGGCGTCGCCGGGGCCCCCGTACGGGATGACCGGCAGGCCGGGCGGGCGGGGGCTTCCTGGCGGGCCCGGAGGGACCGCCGCGTCGAGTTCCGCGAGGTGTCTGTGGTCGCATACGGCGACCGTAGGGCGGCTGATCTCGCACAGTTCGGCGAGTTCGGCGGAACGCAGCAGCGGCATCGTGGTGACGGCCACACCGCCGGCCTTGAGGACGCCGAACCACGCGGCGACGAGCCAGGGGTTGTTGGGGCCGCGCAGCAGGACGCGGTTTCCGGGCCGTATCCCGTGGTCCTCGGTGAGGACCTGGGCGACCTGGTCGGCGCGCTGCTGGAGCTCGCCGTAGGTCCAGCGTTCGGTCGGGGTCAGCAGACAGGGACGGTCCGGGCCCCAGCGCTCGACGGCGTCGTCGAGCAGGCGGCGGGCGCAGTTGAGCCGGTCGGGATAGTCCAATTCCGCGAGGTCGAAGTGGAGTTGGGGCCAGAGGGAGAAGTCGGGCAGCCGGTCGCGGCAGAAGGGATCGGCATGCGCCGAAGGGGAGAGCTCCATGGGGCGGCACCTCAATCAGGGAGCAGCGGGGAGATGGGGCAAGTATCTCGATAATTTGGCGGCCGTCAACTTTCCGCGATATCCCGAAGCCCCGCCGCACCGCCCGAGCGACTCAGGCGAGAGGAACGCGCACCCGCACACACTTGCCCAACTCATGCACCAGAACGGCGAGTTCGCCTCCCACCTCGGCGGTCAGCAGCTCGATCAGAAGCAGACCCCGCCCGCCCTCGGCATCCGGATCGACCTCGGCGGCGGGATCGGGAAGCTGAGGCAGGACAGCCGCCCCGTCGGCGACCTGCAGGCACAGCCAGCCCCCGCCATAGGAGACGCCGACGCGCATCCGGCCGGTCGCGGCATGCTGGACGACATTGCCGACGAGCTCGCTGACAGCCAGGAGGAGGGTGTCCGCGATGCCGGCGGCGATCCGCCAGCCCTCGAGCAGGGCGCGGACGCGAGTACGGACCAGCGGAACGGTCGCCGGGGTGGGCTCGGGCACCCAGCGAACGAAGGCCCGCGTGAGGGCGGGGCCCGGAGCGTGGTCCACGGCGCACTCCAGGGCGTGATCCGGGGCCGGGCCATGCCCTGAAGCCGGGCCATGGCCGGAAGCCGGGGCATGCGCCGAGGCCGGAACGTGAGAGGCGGAACGAGCGGCGGCGCTGAGCATGACGTGCTCCCAGAGGGGACATGCGACGCAACCGCCGAGTCACTCGTGTAACCGATCCGAGAACCAGACAGCTGTGGGCTTGTCGGCAGCGGAAATGCGTCGCTAGAGTTTTGATAACACGTGTAACACGCTACGTCTCCCTGGGCGCCGCGCGCAAGCATTTCGGACAAAGCGTTACGAACCCCGGGGCCGGCAGAAGGGCCGCAATGACGCAATCCCACCCGGCCGAGCTCGACCTGGCCGACATGACCTGGCCACCCCCGCCCTACCACCCCCCGGTACCGCCTGTGACGGACGAGCACGGGGTGCGCCGCTTCGACGGGGTCACCTACGCCACCACACCCGGCTACCGCCCCCGGCTTCTCGACGTCCAAGTCCCGGCCGGAGAGGGGCCGTTCGCTGCGGTCGTGTGGATACACGGCGGCGGCTGGCTGGACGGCGACCGTCGCTACCCGCCGCCGACCGTCCCGGCCGCGCTGCTGCACGGAGCGGTCCTGGCCGCCGGACTCGCGCTCGTCTCCATCGACTACCGGCACAGCCTCGAAGCCCCCTTCCCGGCCCAGCTGCACGACGTGAAGGCCGCGATCCGGTACATCCGCCGGTTCGCCGGCGAGCTCGGCATCGCCCCGGACCGGATCGCCGTCTGGGGCGAGTCGGCGGGCGGTCACCTGGCGGCACTGGCCGGCCTCGTCGGCCCGGGCAGCGCGAACGCCGAAGCGCTGGAGGGCGCCCACGGGGTGGCCACCGGAGACACCGGCGTCCGGGCCGTCGTCGACTGGTACGGGGTCTCCGACCTCCCCGCCCTGGCCGGTCACCCCCTGCCGGGGATGCCCCCGGGCGGCGAGTTCCCCGACCCGTACGAGGCTCTGCTCGGAGGCACCGAGGCGGAGCGCCCGGCGCTCGCCCTGGCCGCGAGCCCGGTGACGTACGCGCGGGACTCGACCCCGCCGCCGTTCCTGCTGATCCACGGCACGCGGGACGGCCTGGTCCCGTTCAGCCAGAGCGAGGCGCTCGCCGAAGCCCTGGTGGGCGTGGGTGGAGACGTGACCCTGCGGCCCGTCGAGGGCGCCGACCACATCTTCCTGGGCTCCGCCGACATCCCTGAGATCGTCGCGGAGAGCGTCGCGTTCCTGGCCCGGCACCTGACCCCAGGGGCCTGAGGGTCCCACCCGGCCCTGTCCCCGCTCCCCCACCCATCCGCGCCTCCGCTCCCTTCCGACGCGCTCCCGTTCCGTCGCAGTCCTGTTCTGTCGCAGTCCTGTTCCGCCGAGGGGCCCGGTCCGTCCGGGCCCTCGGCCACCCAAGGGCCGCGGGCCCACCCCCGCGGTCACGAGAGGCACCCATGTCGACGAATTCGACCGCCCCCTCCCCCCTCATCGAAAGACCGCCCGCCGATGCGGCGGCCCCTCGCCGCCGCGTCGGTGTCCTTATGGCGGGGCTCCTGCTGCTCGGCGCCGCCGCGCTGCCGGCTTTCGTCGTCCGGCCGGACCCGACAAACCCGCCGTTCCAGGGCCTGGACGACCAGTGGCTGGCCTGGATGGGCGGCCCGCACGACGGGCCGTACGCCGTACTGGCCACGGCCCTGGACTGGTTCGGTGGCCCGCTGGGCGTCGTCGTACCGCTCGCCCTGCTGTTCTTTCTGCTCCTGCGCAGGCGCTGGGCCTCGGTCGGCTTCCTGCTCGGCGTCTACTTCGCCGGCAATCTGCTCGTCGTCCAGGGGCTCAAGCACCTGGTGGACCGGCCGCGTCCGGCGAACCCGCTGGTCCGGGTCGACCACGGCTCATTCCCGTCCGGCCATGCGGCCGGGGCGGCACTGCTCGTCGTCCTCATCGGGGTACTGCTGGTCCCGGCCGCGCGGCGACGAGCCTGGTGGCTCGGGGGCACCCTCTTGACGCTGGCCATGATGTGGAGCCGTACCTGGCTGCACGCGCACTGGCTCACCGACACGGCGGCCGGAGCGGCCGCCGGTGCGGGCGCGGGTCTCCTGGCGTGGTGGCTCTGCGCCCCCGCGCTCGCCCGGGAATCACTCCGCGAGCGCCGGGGGGCGGGCGCGACCACCCCGGTCGCAGCACCTGCGGTGCCGTAGCCGAAGGCGGCGGCTCCCGGCCCGTGAACCGTACGGGCCGGGAGCCGCCGCCGACCCACGTGGCCCTCGACCAGGCGTGGTTCGACGGGGCCCGGGCCCCCGCGAAGCGTTCGACGACGCGGCTCACGTACTCCTGCTCGGCGACCGCGGCTCGCCTTCGGGGCCGCCCCGCGGGCCGGGCGCGCGTGGGTCGGCTGACGCGTGGCGCAAGCCTTTGGGCGGGCGGGGAGGAGCTCAGGAGGTCTGGCGGTGGACGAGTACGGCCTCTACGGCGGGGAGCGGCGCGGTCGAGCCGGTCTCGATCAGCTCGTGCAGGGCATCCGCGATCCGAGCCGGTGAGGCCAGGTCCAGGCGGATCGTGCTGAGCGCCGGCTGCTGGAACGCCGAGAGGACGAGGTCGTCCGCGCCGACGATCGCCACCTCGTCCGGCACGGCGATGCCCTCGGCCTTGAGCGCGTGCAGGAGCAGTGCGGCGTACTCGTCGTTGTAGGCGAAGACGGAATCGAGGTCCAGGCTCGCCCAGCGGCCGGCGAGCGCGGCCGCGGAGTCCCTGGTGTAGGCGAGTTCCACCGGAGTGACGGTGGCCATGTGCCGGGCAGCGACCGATTCTGCTCCCCTGAGGCGCGGTCGGGCGAAGGCGTCGAGGCCGCGCTCCTGGGGCATGACGACGCCGATACGGCTCCTGCCGCGGGCGATCAGGTGCTCGGCGGCCGTGGCGCCGATACGGGCGTGATCGAAGCCGATGGTATGGACTCCGGGCACGGGGCGGGACGCGAAGGCCAGCAACCCGCGCACTCCGGCGCGGCGCAGCAACTCGGCGGCCTGCGTGGTGAGGCTGTCACCGTCGAGCGCGACGACCGCCGCCGGGCGCAGTTCCGCCCAGGCGCGGGCGGCGTCGACGGGGTCGCTGAAGCGGCCCGCGTGGAGGACGGCGGTGTAGCCGTGGCGGTCGAGTTCGCTGTGCAGGTCGTCGACCCAGTCGCTGACGAGCCGGCCGATCGCGGAGATGGAGGCGGGCATCAGGACGAGATCGCTCCGACCGGCACGCAGGGACCGGGCGGCGGCGTGCGGGACGTATCCGAGCCGGTCGGCCGCGTCGAGGACGCGGACACGGGTGGTTTCGCTGACCCGATGGCCCGGGGTGTTGTTGAGTACGAAGGAGACGGTGGCGCGGGACACCCCGGCGAGGCGTGCCACATCGGCGCTCGTGATCGAGGCGGGGACGGGGGTTTCTTCTGCCATGACGTCCCTTGACACTCCTCGCGGCGGGTTCGGCCTGCGTCGTACCTTCTTCCACCGAGGTTACACGAGTTAGGACACGACCGGGGCGGGCCGTGCGCGACTGCGCCCGGCCCACCGCGGGTCCGCCGCTCCCGCTGACACGAAAGGGGCGTTCGCGCTACGCCGTGAGGGGTTACGCCATGAGGGGTTACGCCATGAGGGATTGCGCCGTGAGGGGTTGCGCCGCGAGGGGTTGCGCCACCGTGGCGTGCAGCCGACGCGAGTCACCGGCGAGGTCTCCGAGAGCGGTCACCACCGAGTCGAAGCGCATCGTGGTGCGTGTGTCCGCGCCGTACGGGTCCCACGTCGGCATCGCAGCGTGGTTCGGGTCGCCGGTGCGGACGAACGCGATCCAGGCCTGATGCATGGTGTGCGCCAGCCCGTCGCGGACCGCGGGGTCGAGCCCGGCCAGGAAGGGCGCGTGCGCCCACCGGTCGAAGTTGGCGAAGACGAAGGGGAGTTCGAGGCAGTGGGCGGCGCCGAGGCGGCCGTCGTGCGCGGGCGTGGGGAGGTCGAACTGGTAGGCCCGGACAGCGCGCCCCACTTCCGCCCTGGCCTCGGCAAGTCGTACGGCAGGGACGCGGAAGAGCTCGTCCGTGATCAGGTCCATCAGCACATCGGCGGGGCGCGCGCCGGGCCGGGTCCGCTCGTACTCCGCGTACACCCCGGGCGCCGCTTCAGACCCGAAGGTCTCGGCGATGCGGGCGATCACCCGGCCCCGGTCGGCGGCGGCGTACGCCGGGTCGAGGGCGAAGCCGAAGTTGGCCTCCTCGCGGGTCCAGCCGATCATCACGTCGATGCCGGTCGCGGCTCCGTGCAGCAGGGCCTCCACCGGGTGGCGCGTCAGGGTGACCCCGTCGATGACGGGCAGGAACGGGGTCGGCCAGTAGCCCCAGCTCGATGTACGGGCGAACAGCCCGCCGGCCGCACCGATCAGCGCGGGCCAGGGCAGCGCGCGCAGTTCCGCGACGGTCTTGGCACCGGTCAGCTCCCTGTAGGCGGCGGTCCGTTCCAGGGCCGCGTCCGGGTCGGGGAGGTCGAGACCGAAGGGCGGGCTCTGCAGGATCACGCGCCTGATCAGCCCTTGGGTCTCGGGGAGTCCGGCCAGGGCGGCCGTGGACAGGGCACCGCCCGACTGCCCGGCGACGGTGATGTTCTCCGGGTCGCCACCGAACGAGGTGATGTGCGCGACGGTCCAGCGGAGGGCGGCAAGTTGGTCGCTGAGCCACGGGTTGCCGGCGCCTTCGGGGTTGCCCTCCTCAGGGCCGATGTAGAGGTAACCCAACGGTCCGATGCGGTAGTTGATGCTCACCACCACGAGGTCGCCGTCGCGGGCGAAGGTCTCGCCCGCGTAGGTGGGCATCGATCCGGAACCCGAGACGAAGCCGCCGCCGTGGATCCAGACGAGCACGGGGCGACGGGCCTCGTCGGCCGCCGGAGTCCAGACGTTGAGCGTCAGGCTGTCCTCGTCGAAGGGTGGCGACCCATGACCGCCGAGGACCGGGTCCCCGCCCTCCATGTACAGCTGCGGCACGCTGGGACCGTCGACGGTCGCGTCCCGGGTTCCGCTCCAGCCCGGGTGCGGCTGGGCGGGACGCCAGCGCAGGTCGCCGACCGGGGGTGCGGCGTAGGGCACGGCACGGAACACGGTGACCCCGCCTTCGGTCGCGCCGCGCAGGCGTCCTGCGGGGAGGTCGACCAGCGTGCGATCCGGACCTGGGGTGAGAGCCATGAGCCGATCCTTCCTGGGTCGGGCGCCGAACACGCACCGACCCGGCGAGAGTATGGCGAAAATTCTTCGACCGTCAATGATTCGCGATACGGTCGCCTTTACAGCCATAGACTGTTGGCCGCCGTGCGTTCCGCCTCGGTTTTCAGCAGGGGCTCGAACGCCCGCCACAGCAGCAGGCAGGCTCCGACTCCGGCCAGCGCGCCGGCCAACGTGTCGCTGAGCCACTGGGCGTGCAGCCAAGTGCGGCTCCACATCATCGCGACGACGTACAGGGCACCGAACAGCCACCACCAGCGTCGCGCACGCGGCGGGAACACCACCACCGCGGCCACGACCACCAAGGTCACGGCAGTGAAGACCTGGCCGGAGGGGTACGAACCGTCGTTGACGAGGACCCAGGGAAACGGCGGGCGCGGACGGTCGACGAACTGCTTGAGGGGCAGTACCACGACCATGTTGGCGAGAACGTCGGCCACGAACACGTACAGCCCTGAGCGCCAGCGGCCGTAGACGCACAGGCAGCCGCACAGCATCAGCGGCAGGATCATGCCGAGCGGACCACCGAGCCGGTCCAGGACGGTGGCGAAACCGGTGGCCGCGTCGGCGGGCGAGCCGTCCATCGAGGCCGCCCAACGATCGTCGAGCCCCTGGAAGAACGGGCGGTCGACCACGCGGAGCAACAGCCCGACCACGAGCGGCGCGAGAAGGAGCGCGATGCCGACGGCGAGCGCGTGGCGCGGCGGAGCGGCCGGGAGATGGTGGCGGGGAGGGTGTGCGGGGCGCGGGGGCGGGGGCGGCACGGTGTCGGGTGGGCACGGCATCATGGCGGGCCTTTCACGTGTTTCACCCGGAGCGGTGGGGCGCACGGGAGGACGGGCGCGGGATGCGGAAGGGAGGGGTGCGAAAGCGGGAGACGCGGAGGCCGCGGAAGGGGAGGTCGCGAAAGGGGAGGCCGCGGCGTAGGTCGTACGACTGCATGGCCGACTGGAGCACCGGAGTCGTAGGGCGGTCGTCGCGGTGCGGCACGGAGTATTGCGGATGCGTGACCGCCGCCACAAGAGCAAGAGGGTTTCGAGACACGATCACCCAGGTCAGCACCGGCGCCCGACTGGTTACACGTGCCCAACACGCGATTCTCGCCTCGATCACGATCTGCGCAACGACTGGTCCCAGGCTCTAGCGAGACCCGGAAATGGGTGCTACACAGTCTCCAAGCCCTGCGGGTGACACGTGTAACAGCACCTTGTCGGCCACGGCAGTCCGCAACGGCTTCCGGTAACACCGCCGTCCCCGCGGCCGCTCACGCGGCGTCTCCCTCACCCGTGTACCGCCCCCCGCGTGCACCGGAAGCGATGTCCCACGGCCCGCACCCCGGCCGGCACCCGGTCCCCGCCACCTCCCCACTCCGTCCTCCCAGGAGTCGTCATGGCCACGAACGAACTCACCGATCCGATCGACCCGCCCGCCGCAGGCACCGACAGCACCGTCACCACCGCGGAACCGGAAGCTCCACGCCAGCGCGGGCTCATGCTCCTGCTGCTGGTCGCCAACTCCGCCATGATGGCGGTCTACCTGGGCGTCGGCTCCGTCCTCCTGCCGACCCAGGTCGCCGCGATCGCCCCCGACGACAAGGTCGCCGTCCTGGGCCTGATCGGCGGCATCAGCGCCATCTTCGCGACCGCCTTCAATCCGATCGCCGGCGCCCTCTCCGACCGCAGCGGCCGCCGCAACCCCTGGATCCTCGGTGGTGCACTCGGCGCCCTGCTCGCCCTGGCCCTTCTCGGCAGCGTCACCACCGCGCTGCTCGTCGGCATCGGCTGGTGCCTGGTCCAGGCGACGATGAACACCTACCAGGCGGCGGTCACCGCGATCGTCCCCGACCGCGTCCCCGCAGCCCGCCGCGGCACGGCGTCCGCGCTGGTGGGATTGGGAATGCCGATCGGCGGTACCGTCGGCGTCCTCATCGCCTCGCAGGCGGTGACGCATCTGCGCACCGGGTACCTGGTCTTCGGCGCGATCGTCGCCGTGGCCGCCCTGCTCCTCTCCGTCTTCTGCCGTGACACCCCCCGCACCGCGCCCGCGCCGAAGGCGGCCAAGGGATCCCAACTCGCCGCCCTCCTCTCCGCGTTGGCCAACCACGACTTTCGCTGGGCCTTCATCGGCCGCGCCCTGATGGTGCTGGGCTACTTCTCCGTCGTCGGCTACCAGCTGTACATCCTGGGCGACCACATCTCCCTGCCCGCCGGAATGACCCCGCCCGCGGCGATCGCCATCCTCACCCCGGTGTCGATGGTCGCGGTGGCGCTGTCCACCGTCGTCGGCGGCCTGCTGTCCGATCGCTGGAACCGTCGCAAGGTGTTCGTCGGCGTCTCAGCGGCGCTGGCCGGGCTGGTCATGGTGGTACCCGTCATCAGCCCGACCTGGACCGGAATGCTCGTGTTCAGTGCGCTCAACGGGCTCGCCTTCGGTTGCTTCATGGCCGTCGACACCGCGCTCGTCACCCTGGTTCTCCCCCGCGCGGAGGACGCGGCCCGCGACATGGGCGTCCTGAACATCGCGAACGCCGGGCCGCAGATCGTCGCTCCCTTCGTCGCCTCCGCCATCGTCACCTCGTTGGACGGGTACACCCCGCTGTTCCTGGCCGGCGGCGCGCTGTCGCTGATCGGCGCGCTCGCCATCCTCCCGATCCGCAGCGTGCGCTGATCCACGCTGGGCCCTCCCCGTCGGATCGGGCGCCGGTGCCGAGCCCTCCGGTGACATGCCGGCAGGCCGTGCTCCGGGTGATCCGGCAGCGAGGTGCGGGGCCCGTCGGCCGCCTCGCGCACCGACGCCGCCCGACCCGTACTCCGGCGGGCACAGGCCGAGGGTCACGTGCCCGTCGGCCACGCACCACCACACCCTCACGGCACACCACCCTCGCGCCACCACATCCTCACCCCCCTGCCCCCCTCTTCCTAGGAGCCTCCTGTGAGACGCAAGCGAGTTCTGCCGCAGGCCACTCTGATCCTGTGCACCGCGGCCCTCGTGGGTACCGCGCCCGCGGTCGCCTCGTCCCCGACCGCCCCGACCGCCCCAGCACCCGCGGCACCCGCCGCTCCGCTGAGGATCCTGCTCACCAACGACGACGGTTACAACGCGCCGGGCATCCGCAAGGCGTTCGAGCGGCTGACCGCCGCCGGGCACGACGTCACGATCGTCGCCCCGCTCACCAACCAGAGCGGCACCGGCACGAAGATGTCGAACGCCCCTACGATCACGGTGAAGCACCCCGAACCGAAGGTGTGGGCCGTCGACGGCAGCCCCGGCGACTCGGTGGCCTTCGGCCTCTCCGAGGTGTTCGAGGGCCGCGCCCCCGACCTGGTGGTGTCCGGCACCAACTTCGGGCCGAACGTGGCCGGTCTCGCCAGCCACTCCGGCACGGTCGGCGGCGCCGTCGCGGCGGTGGAGTCCGGCGTACCGGCCATCGCACTGAGCACGGGCGGCCTCTCGGTGCCCGATCCGGTCACCACCGTCAACGCGATGGGCCCGACGCTCGACTTCGCCGTCAAGCTCATCGACCGGCTGCGTACGCGGGCGAAGTCCGGGCCGCTGCTGCCCAAGGGCGTCGGCCTGAACGTGAACCACCCGGTCGTCGGCGCCGACGGCAAGGGCACCGCCGCCGGCGTGTCGACCACGTTCCAGGATCCGCAGACGATCCTCGAACCGGACTTCACCGACTCCGGCGACGGCACCTGGAAGGTCGACGTGACCGTGGACATGCGTCCGGCGGCGAAGGGCGGAGATGTGGAAGCCGTCGGCGCGGGCCGGATCGCCGTCAGCCCGATGAATGCCGACTGGAACACCGGTCCCGCCGACCACGCCACCACGTCCGCCCTGATCGCCGGTCTGCGTCCCTGACCCCCCGCTCCATCACCCCAGCCCACCTCAGGAGGACGGATGAAGCGGCCCGGAAATCGGCTCACTTCGGCAAGACCCCTGCTCAGTACGGCCCTCGCGCTGGTGGCACTGCTCACGTCGGCGGTCCCGGCCGCCGCCTCTACGCCCGGGACCCGCTCCGCCCCCGCCTCGGCTTCGGCTGCGGCTGCGGCTGCGGCGGGCACCCTGCAGCGCCCGGTGGTGACCGTCGCGCAGGGCACGCTGCGCGGACAGAACCGCGACGGGGCGCAGGAGTTCCTCGGCGTCCCCTACGCCGCTCCCCCGGTCGGGGAGGACCGACTGCGGGCGCCGCGGGAGCCTCGACGCTGGAGCGGCATGAGGGAGGCGGACCGGCAAGCGCCGGCCTGTGTGCAGTTCATGCCGTTCGGGATCGCGGACCCCTCGGCCGCCGGCGAGGACTGCCTCTACCTGGACGTGTACCGCCCGAAGGGAGCCCGGGCCGGGGCCCGGCTCCCGGTGATCCTCTGGATCCACGGGGGCGGGTACACCATGGGCACGGGCACCCAGTTCGGCGGCCGGACGATGGCCGATCTCACGAACAGCGTCGTGGTCAGTATCAACTACCGGCTCGGTCAGCTGGGTTACCTGGCGCTGCCCGAGCTGGCGCGCGAGAACGCACTGGGTACAGGCTCCTTCGGCCTGCTGGACCAGGTCGAGGCGCTGCGCTGGACGCGGCAGAACATCGCGGCGTTCGGCGGGAACCCCGGCAATGTGACGGTCTCGGGACAGTCGGCGGGCAGTGCTTCGGTCTGCGGGCTGCTGGCCGCGCCCTCGGCGTCCGGGCTGTTCCACCGCGCCGTGTTGCAGAGCGGGCCGTGCACGCTGATCGGTACGCCCGACCGTGCGCGGGCCGAGTCACAGGCCCGGGATTTTGCCGGGCGGGCGGGCTGCGCCGATCCGGGCACGGTCGCCGCGTGCCTGCGCGCCTCCCCGGCCGCGGCGCTGATCGAGGCGGCGCGCACACTGCCGACCTCGGGGCCGGCCTCAGGTGACGGGCTGCTGCCCGTGGATCCGGCCTCCGCGATCGGCAGCGGGAAGTGGAACAAGGTGCCGGTGGTGATCGGGAGCACCCGCTCCGAGTCGCGGTTGTTCGTGGCACTGTCGCAGCCGCGGCTGACGGAAGCGGAGTACGAGGCTCAGGTCCTGGCGGCGTATGGGACGGCGGGTCCGGAGGTGCTCGCCCGCTATCCGGTCTCGGCGTACGGGTCGCCGTACCTGGCGCTGTCGGCGGTCATGACCGACTCCTCCTTCGCCTGCCACACCGCGTGGACGGCTCAGCTCTTCGCCTCACAGGTACCGACGTATGTCTACGAGTTCGACGACCCGGACTCCCCGACGTTGGCGGGTGCGCAGGTTCCGGGGCTCGACATGTCGAACGCGCACAGCGCCGAGTTGGCGTATCTGCACGACTTCACGGCGGGCGACCGGCCGCTGACCCAGATCCAGGTGGCGCTCGCGACGCGGATGAAGCGCTACTGGGGTGCCTTCGCCCGCTTCGGCTCGCCGGCGGTACCGGGGCAGACGGCCTGGTCCGCGACCGGGAGCGGGAGCGGGACGGTCCTCTCGCTGAACCCCACGGCGACGCGGACGAGTTCGTCGTTCGTGGCGGACCATCAGTGCGGCTTCTGGCGTACCCAACCGACTCGTCCGCCGCTGTAACTCTCCTACGGGGTCGGGCCCACCGCGCACCTGCCGGTGCGCGGTGGCACGGCGTTGTTCAGGTCGCGAGGTCCCAGGGTGCTTCTCGCGTCAGGACGGCTGCCGCAGCGGCCCCACGGAACAGCAGGACCGGCCGCCGGGCATGATCCGCTGGACGGGACGGCGCGGGGGGCGCTTGAGCGCGAGCACGGCGTGACGTGGCGGACGGTACGGAAGGCGTTGGACTCGTCGTGGCCGGAGCCGCGCAAGAAGCCGAGGAACCCGCCCAGGTCGGCTGAACCCGCCCCCGATGGCGGGTCGTCCTCATCGTCCGTGAACACGTCCGGTCCGGCCGGTCGTTCTCCTCCGTCGAGGAGATGGACGCCGCCTTCACTACTGGGTGCCGCAGCGACGGGCTCAGGCCCACAGGACTCACCAGCAGATTGTCGGAGAGCGGGCGGTCCGCGATCACATGGCCTCGAACCGCTGTCGGAGGCTCCGTATCCGGTGGTCGAGCGGCATCTGCGGCCGGTCGGCAAGGACTGTCTGGTCGCCTTCGGCGGCAACCTCTACTCGGTGCTCGCCCGCAAGGTCCGACCGCGTCAGCTGGTGGAGATCAGAGCCACGAAATCGCAGGTCATGCTGCACTCCCTCATCGCGGACGCCAGCGGCGAGACTCTGCTGGCCACCCATCGGCGGGCGGTCGGCCGCGGGGTTCGCGTCGTCGAAGAGGCCCACTGAGACGGCCTGCCCACGGCAAGGGACGCCGCACCACCACCGGCGACGTCCTGCCCCGGCACCGTCATGAACGTCCGCTGGGCGAGGAGGCCAGACCCTTGCAGGCCCTGCTGAACCGGGCCGCGGCCATCCGCATCGTGGTCGGTCGCCGCCCCCAGTCCGAGCGCGAGGGGAACGTCTTGAGCGAGCTGGTCTCCGCCCGCATCCGCGACACGGCCGGCAAGCTCGGCCTGCCCCACCTGGCCGAAACGATCAACGAGTACACCCGACGGGCCGACGAGGGAGAGATGGGCTACCTCGACTTCCTCGGCCCGGTCCTCTCCGAGGAACTCGTCGTCCGCGACGACCGCCGCTTCCGCCAGGGCCTGCGGCTCTCCAGGCTGCCGCACCACAAGACACTCGACGAGTACGACTTCGCCTTCGCCTTCGCAAGACCCACACGCAGCCGCCCTGACGATCGCGGCCTGCCGGGCCGGCTACTCGATCTACTTCACCGGCCTCGACGACATCGTCCGCAACCTCAAAACGCCGAGCGCCGGAGGCCTGACGAACAAGCTCGGCACCGACCTGCGGCCCAGTGTTCTCGTCGTCGACGACGTCGGCTATCAGCCCTTGAACGAGCCGAGGCGAACCTGGTCTTCCAGGTCATCTCCAAGCACTATGACGAACAAGTCCACCTGGCGCTCCAGGCCGACCTGGCCCGGAGCGCGACGGTAAGAATGGGGGTGTGTTCAGACGCGAGTGGCCGGAGCCACCGACCGATGCCCGGCTTGACCCATACCGCCGAGCTGCCGCACGTCTCATGGACGGAGACGAACAGATCGGCGTGCTCGTGATCCGAGTCACGACTTGGTGGTGGAGAGAAGGGCCCTTCTGGCGAAGGCGGTGGGGCAATCCGCAAGAGCTTCCAGAGTGGGCGTTGTCCTGCGTCGACCTGACCCAGCAGCTGCCCGAATTCGACGACGGGATCATCTCCGCTGACGAGCTCGACGAGGAGCTTGCCGACTGGTCAGAGGGGATCTTTCGACTGCGGGGCCGGCAGTTCGGCCTCGTCTGGCTTGGCGAAGAAGAAGCCGACGCCGCTCACAAGGAGCACGGCTGGACGATCGACTGATCATCCCTGCCTTTACCGCCACGGAATCGGTGACGTTCATCCGTACGCAGCTGGGGAGGAACGCCGGCCCCGCCGGCGGGCTTCGCACTGCGGCCCCACCGCGCGGGGCACCGGCGGGGGCCGAGCGCGGTGGGCCGTCGGCGGCGCCGGCACTGGGTGCCAGACCGATCATCCGAGCAACCAGAGGGCCGACATCTCGGTTCTCATGCCCGCACGTCACGTGTGCGGTGGCGTGATCCGGTGCCCATGCGGATCGTTACATGCCCGCACAGCCGATCGCTGTCGGCGCCATGACGACGCCGGGTCCGGCAGGCCGAAAGCGTGCCGCCGGCCCGGCGGGTCGACCTTGGTCACGGGCTGGCGTTGACCGAGGGTGGCCCCTGGGCGGGGGTACGGGTGAGGTTCGGTGTGCTGGGGCCGCTGACGGTCAGGACGACGGCAATCCCCGCATGCACGATGTCCTCCAGGTCGGCCAACGGCGTCTCGAAGGCGCCTCACATCACCTCGGCCGCGTCCAGAACATGCTGGAACTCCGGAGGGATCCGCCCGGGGGGGCGCGGCGTCGACAAGCGCGCACCGCCTCCAGGCCGGCGGTCGACGGCGACCAGGGTGTCGGCGTGGACGGCCAGCCGGCCCGTGCCATGTCCGTCAACCAGATGGACCAGAAGCGGCTCAGCCGAATGCCCGTGCCGGGCGGGCCGGGGCGCGGGGACGCTGTGTTCAGGCGCTGAGGACGACCAGGGCCGCGATCGCCGGGCCGAACGCGCCGCCGAGTTGGTAGCCCAGGTTGAACAAGCCGATCGCCGCGGGGCGCTGGACGGCGGGCGCGGCCTGGCCGGCGAGCACCGCCAGCACGGCCTGGCCCGCACTCGTCGTGAACACGGCCAGCGTGGCGACGGGCAGGAGCAGCGACGGCCAGGGCGTTAGCAGCGCGGTGAGCGGCGCCAGGGCTCCTGTGGTGAGCAGGATGGCCAGGACGCGGGGGCGGCCCAGCCGGGCGGCGGCCACGGCCAGCGCCATGGAGAGCACCGAGCCGGCGAGGAGGGCGACCAGTTGGCCGGTGCCGATCGTCGAGGTCGACCAGCCGGTGCGGTCGTGCAGCAACTGCGGGACGGTGAAGAGAAGTGTGAAGTACGAGGTCGCGAAGGTGCAGGCGAGCAGGGTGGAGAGGACGAACGTCCTGGTGCGCAGCAGGGACAGGGGGACGAAGCCGTTGGGGTGGGACCGGATGTGCAGGGCGAGCAGCGCGCCCGTCATCAGGGAGGCGGTCACCGCCGGGAGCGGGAAGCGCGGGATGAGGACGAGGATGGTGGCCAAGAGGACCAGCAGGGCGGCGCCCCGGCCGTCGAACGGCGTGCTCTGCCGCGGCGGGGCCAGGTCGGCGCGGCGGGCGACCGCCGGGAGGGCGAGGAGCGCGACCGCTCCGACGGCGAGGGAGACCCGCCAGGAAGCAGTGCCGGCGATCGCCGAGCCGAGCAGCGGCCCGACCGCCCCCAGTGTCCCGAAGCCCGCCGTGATCACGCCCATCCGGCGGACCGAGTAGGCCAGGCTCATCGCCGCGGTGACCAGGCCGGCGCCGCCCATCGCCTGTGCCGCGCGGCCGGCCATGGCCAGCGGAAGCCAGGGTGCCACGGCGACGACCGCGGTGCCGGCCGCGACCAGGGTCGCGCTGAGCCGGAGGGTGGCGCCGAGGCCGCGGCGGCGCAGCAGTCCCGCCATCAAGGGGGTGCCGACGGCGACGGCCCAGGCGAACGCCGTGACGAGCCAGGCAGCCGTGGCGGTGTGGACGCCGAACGAAGCGGCCATGTCGGGAAGGATCAGGACCGGGCTGTTGGCACTGGCGGCGAGTGGGGTGGCCAGTAACGCGAGCCAGAGGGCGGGTACGGGGCGTGGCCCTGGTTCCGGAGCGGTGGCGGGGAGCGGACGGGTGTGCTTGAGCAGGGACATGGCGGACTCCGCGGCAGGGGTGGGCGAGAGCGGGGGCGGGGCTTGAGGTCGGTGTCGGTGCGTGCGGCGGGCGGCGAGTCGCTCAGACGGTGGTGACGACTGCGTCGTAGGAGAGTCGCGGTGAACGCGGGTACCAGGGGTTCTCGCCGGGGCGGCCGATGTTGACGACCATCAGGGGGGTGTGGTCGTCGTCCAGGAACTCCTTCTGTACGCCGGGGAAGTCGAAGCCTGTCATCGGCCCTGCCGCCAGGCCGGCGGCGCGCACGCCGAGGATGAAGTAGGCGGCCTGGAGCGTCGCGTTGAGCAGGGCGGCCTCCTCGCGGACCGGGCGCTCGGCGAACAGGAGGTCTTTGGCCTGCGGGAAGTGCGGGAGCAGCGCGGGGAGTTCTTCGTGGAACTCGTTGTCGGCCGCGAGGATCGCGACGAGCGGGGCGGCGGCGGTCTTCTGCCGGTTGCCGTCGGCCATGTGCACAAGGAGCCGCTCGCGCGCCTCGTCCGAGCGGATCAGAACGATGCGCAGGGGAGACAGGTTGTAAGCGGTGGGGGCGTACTTGACGAGGTCGTAGATCGCCTGGACCTGTTCGTCGGTCACCGGCTCGGTGGTGAAGGTGCTGGCGGTGCGGGCCTCGCGGAAGAGGAGGTCCTGGGCGAGGGGGTGAAGGACGAGCTCGGACATGGGGTGCTCCTGTCATTCAGCCTTGATAATCTCAACGCTGAGATAAAAACAGCCCGACTCCCTCAACGTCAAGTGTCTTAACGTTGAGAAGGTGTCCATTGAGAGGAGTGCGGCGATGAGCGACGCCGTGGACGCGATCATCCGCCAGTGGGTCAAGGAGCGCCCCGACGTCGAGCAGGATCTGTGGCCCGTGCAGCTGTTCGCGCGGATCCAGCGCCTGGCCCGGGTCGTGGAGAAGTCCGCCAAGGCGGCGGCCACCGCTCACGGCGTGGAGTACGGGGAGTTCGACGTGCTCACCACACTCCAGCGCTCAGGGCCGCCCTACGCCCTCACCGCCGGCGCCCTCCTCAAGGCGTCCATGGTGACCTCCGGCGCGATCACCAACCGCATCGACCGGATGGAAGCCAAGAACCTCGTCGAGCGGATCCGCGACGGGGCGGACCGGCGCACCGTCGTGATCCGCCTCACCGACCACGGCCACGAAGTCACCCGAGCCGCCTTCGCCGACCACCTCGCCAACTACAGCCAACTCCTCGCCGACATGGACCGCGACCTGATCACGAAGACGGGCGACGGCCTGCGCCAGGTGCTGGAAGCCCTCGGCGACACCGACATCACGTAACCCCAGAGGAAGCTACGGGCCAGGTGCTGGCTATGTGTCACCGTGCACAGGGGCCTGCTCGGTTCCTGCCCGGTTCCTGCCCGGTTCCTGGTCTCGGTCGACCGGCTTCGGCGGCTGCTTCCCGGCGGACGGGCGGGGGAAAACTCGACGCACACCTCTTGACCACCCGTACCTACTGATCAGTACGCTCAGCCCATCCCTCAACGACTTCGGTGTCCTGTTCCCGAGGCTGCGGCGAACCGGCCGCTCAACACGCCCACCTGCCGCGCATACCTCTCCCCTACCCCTGAGAGCCCTCATGCGCTCCCCCACCAGGTCGCGCTTTCCACCCCTTTTCCTTGCCCCACCATGGAGGACCGCGTGAAGAGATCCGTCGTGACCGCAACCGTCGCCGCAGCCGGTGCCCTTCTCGCCGTGCAGGCGTCGGGTCCCGCCCAAGCATCGAACGGCTCCCTCTTCGTCTCCGGCAGCAACCCCATCCTGTTCGTGCACGGCTACAACGGGGATGGCAGCAACTGGAACACCATGGCCGACCGTTTCAGGGCCGACGGCTGGCCGACTTCCCATCTGCGCCAGTGGACCTACGACTCGCGCCAGTCGAACACCGTCACCGCCCAGCAGTTGGCCGCCGAAGTCGACCGTCTCCTCACAGCCACGGGCGCAGCCAAGGTGGACATCGTCAGCCATTCCATGGGCGGGCTCTCCTCCCGCTACTACCTCAAGAACCTCGAAGGGACCGCCAAGGTCGACGCCTGGGTGTCGCTCGGTGGCCCCAACCATGGAACCGACTCCGCCAACAGCTGCTTCGACACGTCCTGCGCCGAGATGCGCATAGGCTCGAGCTTCCTCACCGGACTCAACTCCGGTGACGAGACCCCTGGATCGACCCGCTACGCCACGTGGTGGTCGCCCTGCGACACGGTGATCAATCCGGACAGCTCGGTGTCCCTGTCCGGCGCGGTCAACAGCCGGACGACCTGCCTCAGCCATACGGCCCTGCTCACCGACACGACGGTGTACGCGCAGACCCGGGACATGATCAACCGCTGACCGCCATCCACCGGGCGCCGCCGACGGCCTCCCGGTCCGGCCCCCGGCCGCATGCCCGCGCCGCAGCCCGCACGTCGGCGGCCGCTCGCCGTGGCGTCAAGGAACTTCGGCACCCGCATCCGGGTCACGACCGGCCCGGCGGATCACCTCTTGTAGGTGGATCGGCAGAGTCGTGCGATCGAGGGCGAGACCACGTTGTCAGCCGCGGCACAGAGCTGCTTCATGTCGTACGGCGCCGTGTGGACGGGTGCGGGCCGGCGTGTGGCAGCGGGCTTCTTCTTGCGCGCTGTCGCCCTGGGGCGCGGGGACGGCTGCTGGAGGCGGGGTCGGGACGGCCTACGGTGCGAGGTGGAAGGGGGCGACGTCGTCGGATTCCTGCTGCGCGTGGTGCTGGTCGGCGTGGTGGGATCGGTGGAGGCCAGTTCCTCGCGGGCCGGCGGTGGGGTCGGCGGAGCGGCGAGAGGCGAGGGCGGTCGGGCCTCCGCCGGCGCCCACTGGGGTTGCTGCGGTGGCCGGTGGGAATCGACCGACACGCAGCCGCCTACTGCGAGCAGGGCGACGAGGGCAAGAGGCATGATCCAGCGCACCGGGCCAGCTTTCCGTACCTACGGCGGCGCTTGGCCGCTCTGGTCGCAGATTCACCATCACGAGCCACAGCCACAGCCACAGGCCGGACCCACCCGAACTGACCGAGCTCAGCCCCTGTCGTCGTGGACGGGGCGTCTTCCGCGCCCGTGCAGCGGGTCCGGATGCCTGCGGTCGCGACCTCACGGACGCGAAGTGGCCGGCCTCGGCCCAGTGGGAACGGGGTGGTCCCCACACGGGGTGCCGGAGTCGGCCGTTCGCGGCTCGGTTACTCTCGGCGCCACTGATGTTCGCTCTGCGATCTGGGCCACTGCCACCGAACCGCCACTCGGGAGACACCGCCGCATGAATACGCCACCATCGCCGGCGGGAGCGTTGCGCACCGACGAAACAGCCGTCCAGATCGGCGCTCTCGTTCCGCTCACTCGGCCTGGCTGGGTCGAGGCAGGCCGACACCTGCTCGCGGGGCTCGAGTTGGCCGTTCGCGACGTCAATGACGCCGGCGGGATCGACGGGAGGCCGCTCGAGCTGGTGGTCCGAGACACCGCGGCTGATCCGAAGAGGGCCGCGGCGGCCGTAGACGAATTGGCTCGCCTCGGCGTGGCCGCCGTGGCGGGCGAGTATCACAGTGTCGTCGCTCGCGCCGCTGCCGTCAGGGCCGACGCCCTCGGCCTGCCGTTCCTCTGCTCGTCAGCGGTTCTCGACGCGCTCACCGAGCAGCCGACGGAATGGGTCGCGCGCCTCGCCCCGGCGCAGTCCCACGGCTGGCGGATCTACGCGGACTTCCTCCTCGGCGCGGGCCACACTCGCATCGCCGTAGCGGCCGATGCGAGCGTCTACTGGGCATCAGGGGCTCGGATTCTGCGGGACCACCTCGCCCCACGCGGTGGCACCGTCATCGAACTCGACATGCGCGCGCTCGCCCCCACGGCCCTGTGCGACGAGCTCGTCGGCCATCGCGCGACAGCCCTCCTTCTCCTGGTCGGCCACCCCGAGCCGGCCGTGTCGATCGTCAGGTCCGTCCGCCACGACCAGCGCCTCGCCGAGATCATGATCGGTGCTCCGGCCGGGCAGCCGGAGTTGGCCGAGTGGGCAGCGCTGCTGGGCGTCGACGGCGCCGCGATTCCGTTCTTGCGCTACCTGCCCGAACGCCTCGGCCCACTCGGTGCACGAGTCGAGACGGCCCTGCGTGAGCGGCTGGCCGACGCGCCTTCCTTCGTCGCCTTCGAGGGCTACGACACGATCACCGTCCTCGCCGATGTGCTGCGCTCTCACGGCGCGGACCGGGCGGGCGTTGCCGAATCCTGGCCGCGCGTTGCCGTCGAAGGCACCCGCGGGCAGATCCAGTTCACCCGCACGCCCGGCATCAGTGTGTGGCAATGGGCGTGGACGCCCGTCCAAGTCGTTGATCGAGATCCGGCGGAACCCGATCGTTTTCGGGTCCTCCACTCCGGCTGAAAGCGCGCGGGGCCTTCCTGCGGCCTCGGACCTTGCCGTCCGAGAGAGGGCGCGGCCTGGCCACCCGCGCGGTGGTCCTGGCATCCGCGTATGCGGCCGGAGCGCGTCGCTCCCGAGTGGTGCCGTGACGGCAGTGGGGAATGAACCCGCAGCACAGCCTCGCCGATCCGTGGCGAGCCCGGTGGTGACAACACCAGGATCGACGCACCCTCCCGCCTTCCGCCCCGCCTTGCCAGAGTGGCTGTCATGAACCGACGCACCACCTTGATCACCGGCGCTACGCAGGGCATGGGCCGTGCCCTCTCACTCGACCTGGCCTCGCGCGGTGGCACCGTCCTGCTGCATGGGCGGGACCGTACTCGGTTGGAGGCCGTGGCCGCCGAGGCGCGGGCCGCCCATCCCGACGTCGCCGTCCGCACGTACCTCGCCGACCTGTCCGACCTGGACCAGGTGCGGGCCATGGCCGAACGGATCCGTACGGAGGAGCCGTACCTCGACGGCCTCATCAACAACGCGGTGGCGGGCGGCGGCGCCGAACCGCTCACGCGCGAGCTGAGCCGCCAGGGCCACGAACTCCGCTTCGCCGTGAACCATCTCGCGCCGTACGCCCTCACGCGCGGTCTGCTGCCCCTGGTCACCGCTTCGGCTCCCGCGCGAGTGATCAACGTCGCCTCGATCGGTCAGGAGACCATCGACTTCGACGACGTCATGCTGGAGCGGGACTACGAGGGCCTGCGCGCCTACTGCAGGAGCAAGTTGGCCATGATCATGGCGACCTTCGAGCTGGCCGCGGAACTCGACGGCACCGGAGTCACGGTGAACACCCTCCACCCGGCCCACCTGATGGACACCGACGGTGTCCGCGCGTACGGCCTCACCCCCGTCACCAACACGGACGAGGGGGTCCGGCCGACCGTGCGTCTGCTGCTCGATCCGGAACTCGCCACGACGACCGGTCGCTACTTCGACCAGTTCACGGATGTCCGCGCGCACGAGCAGGCGTACGACGCCGAGGCCCGCGAGCGGCTGATGACGCTGACACACAGGCTGATCGGGCACGGCCCTTCGCTCGACCGGGCCTCGCTCTCGACCGACGCGCGTCAGAACGGCCGGCGCAGCCAGGAGTCGAGTGTCGCGTAGTCGCCATCGGTCAGGCCGACGCTGGGATCGACCCGATGGAGCAGGGCGGGTCCTGGGTGATGGGCGGCGACCCAGGAGCGATCGGTGTCGGTGACCTCGTCGTCGACCCAGGCGAACGGACGCCCGGCCGCCCATGCGACCAGGGCTCGGGTCTTCCCGTGCCGTCCGACGCGTACGTCCTGGTCATCGATGTCCGAGGGGTCCGGCCAGGCCACCACGGGCAGGGGCGGGAGGCCGAGGACGGGAGCGATGCACTCGTTCGCGTCATCCATCCATGTCGTGGCCCAGACCACCTCGCACGGGAGCGCTGCCAGCCGTGGCCCGTGCTCCGGGTTGATCCGTGTCAGGAGCGGATGCGCGGCGGCACCCGACAGGTCACGTGATGCCGCGAAGGTCGGATACCGCTCCGGCGCCCCGCCGAACGGGATGAGGGGGCCGTCGATGTCGAGAAACAGCAGCGGACGCTGTACGGGGTCGGTCACCGCTGCACGATAGCGGCAGGTCAGGTCCAGCGGATGCGGGGCGGTCGTACCGCGGCGCACAGCGGCAGGCCGCAGGAGTCGGTCAGGCCGAGCCGCCCTTCGGCGGCGCCGCGTTCGACGGCCTGATCCGGGAGGTCGTCGAGGAACAGCTTGGCGCGGCGGAACATCGTGAAGGTCCCGCCCGGCGGCTGCTCGCCCCATGTCAGGTAGAGGAACCGCGCCCCGCGCCGGCCGTGGACGTACGCTCCCCGGAAGTCCCGCAGGCCGTTCGGAGCGCCGACGTTCTCGACGGTCTCGACGGTCTCGATGGTCTCGATGGTGAACTCCCACACCGCTTCGGGAGCGTCGCCCGGCACGGCGCCTTCCGGATCGCGCCCGCGCTGCACGGCGACGTGGACGTCCCGGTATCCGCCGCACGCGCGTCCTGGCAGGTCGTCGCCGATGATCCGCAGGAAGAGCTCCGTCATGACGTCCGCTCCTTGGCCACTGTCGTCCGTCGACGTCCGGGGCCCATCGTAGGACGCTCTCGGCGTCGGCGAACGACGAAAGCCCGCTGCCGCATACGGGGGAGATGCGGCAGCGAGCCTTCGCCGACAACCATAGCGGTTGATCGTTCAACTGGAAAACGCGGTGTCGGTGGGCAGGCGCCCGAGCGCGCTCCCGACAGATCGTCGCGACGGCGGAGCCGTGAACGGGACGTCCGAGGCGGGAGCGGTGATCTCGGCCTGCCTGCTCAGCGCCCATGCCGCGACCCGCGAGACGGTGTCGGCCGGGATCCGGGCGCTGATGCCGGGTGCCGCCGGGATGTCGTGCGTCGCGTGGGCGTCGTACGGAAGGACGACGCGGTAGCCCAGCGCCAGGGCCGTGCGTGCCGTCGCCTGGACGCACATCTCCGACATCAGACCGCAGACCGCGAGCGCCCGCACCCCCGATTCGGTCAACAGGCTTCCCAGCGACGTTCCTTCGAAGCCGTCGTCCCTGAGCTTGCGGATCACGACCTCCGAGGGGCCGGGGGCGACCGGGTGGTGGAGTTCCCAGCCCGGCGTGTGGGGCTCGTCGTCCGCCCCGGCCGGCCCGTCGTTCTGCACGTGGACGACGAGCGCGCCGTTCCGCCGGGCCCGCGCGATCAGGTCCGCCGTCCGGTCCAGGAGCCGGTCGGCCCGCGGTACGGCCGTGTCGCCGGAGACGAAGGCCGACTGTACGTCCACGACGAGCAGCGCCTCTACGGGGTTCATATGAGGGATCACGCCGTCATCATCGCCGTTGGTGCCGCTCGCCTCCACAGAGATTTCCCCGGAGATCGCCAGAGAGACGTCCCGGCAGATGTCTCGGGAGATGGTTCGGCGGCGGCGGGCCGCTGCGACCGGCGGTGAGCTGTCTGGAACCCCATCCGTCCCATGCGTATCGACTCCGGCGTTTCGGCCATCGTCCCGTCCGGCGTCGGTCCGCTCGCCCCAAGGGTGGATGCACCCCACATCCGACGCCGGGCGCGCTACCGCGCGGAATCCGCTCCGGCTCACATACATGTGCTCGACGCCCGTGCGTTCGTCGTTGACCCCGTGACTCACGCCGAACAGGCTCCGACGACCCTGCGGGAGAACGAAGTTGACCTCAGCCGAGACCACCGACACACAGGCCACGACGCCAGGGACCACACCCGCGCCACCTCCCGCGCCACCGCCTCCGCCGCCGCCCGCCGAGATCACGTACACCGGGGAATACTCCGTGAATCCCCTCGGTGACGTCACCTTCCGGGCGATGTCCGCCCGGCTGCCCGCCGTCCTGCGGCGCATCGCCGTGATGTCCTGGGCCGTGGACCGCCGGGCCGTCCTGCTCCTCCTGGCCTGCCAGCTCGTGACCGGCGTGGCGGCCGCCGTGCTGCTGAGCGCCACGGCCGGCGCCATGGGCCCGATCCTGGGGGGCGGGGCCGTCGCCGGACGGCTGCGGGAAGCGCTGCCGGCCCTGCTCGTCGTGACCGGGGCCGCCGCCCTCGCCCGCGGCGCGGGGGCCCTCGCCACGTACGCCGAGCGCCGGATCACGCCCAGGCTGACCACGGTGACGGACTCCGCTCTGGTGGAGGCGGTCTGCCGTGTCGAGGCGGCGGCCTACGCGGTCGACGGGTTCGCCGACCGGCAGGAGGCGGCGGAGATGGGGGTGATCCGTACGCATGTGATGGTCACCGACGCCCAGCGCTTCCTGTCCGCTCTGATCAGGATGGTCACCGCGGCCGGGGTGCTGTCGGTGCTCAACGTGCTGATGCTGCCCCTGCTCCTCCTGGCGGTGCTTCCGGCCGGCGTGGGTGCGGTGCTCACCGCGCGCGTCGACTACGAGATCCACTACGCCAACATCGCCGACCGGAACGTGCGGGGCATGATGCGCTGGTGGTCGACGACCTCCAAGTACGCCGACGAGGTCCGCGCCAACGGCATGACCGACTACCTGCTGTTCTGGTATCGATCGCTGTCCGAGCGGGTCGACCGGCGCACCCTGGCCGCCGCCCCTCGGACGCTGCGCATCGCGCTGCTGGCCTCGACGGCCGGCGGGGTGTTCCTCGTCGCCACCTGGGCGGCCCTCGCCTGGCTCGCCGTCACGGGCCGGATCGCGCTCGCCGTCGCCGCCACGGCCGTCGTCGCCGTCCAGACGACCCTGGCCGCGCTGTCCCAGGTCGTGGTCAACGGGGCCGCGGTCTTCCACACCAGCCTCTACCTGAGCGACATGCAGGCGTTCCTCGACGACGCCGGGCGCCGGGCGCCCCGGCGCGGCGCGCTCGCCGTCACCGCGCCGGTGGAGGAGATCCGGCTGGAGGAGGTCACCTACCGGTATCCGGGGAAGGAGAAGCCGGCCGTGGACGGCCTCTCGCTGACGCTTCGACGAGGGGAGATCCTCGCGATCGTGGGGGTGAACGGCTCCGGCAAGAGCACCCTGACCCGTCTGATCACCGGGATCTACCTGGCGGACAAGGGGCGGGTGACGTGGAACGGCTCGGATCTCGCCGCCCTCGACCCGGCGAGTGTCTGGGACCGTACCGGCCTGGTCCCGCAGATCTTCGCGCAGTGGCCCCTGCGCGTCCGCGAGAACGTGACGCTGGGGCAGCCCCGTGCGGTCGACGACGGACCGGTGTGGGAGGCGGTCGACGCGGTCGGCATGCGACAGACCGTGGAGGACCTTCCGAACGGCCTCGACACCCTGCTCGCCCGTGAGGTGTTCGGAGGCGTGGAGCTGTCCGGCGGCCAGTGGCAGCGCCTCGCCTGCTCCCGTGCGCTGTACCGGCGCCCGGAGCTGCTGATCCTCGACGAGCCCACCTCGCAGATGGACCCGCGCGGGGAGCACCGGATCTTCGAACGCATCAAGGCCATCGCCGCGGACCGCATCACGATCGTGGTGACGCACCGGCTCGAGAACACGCGGATCGCCGACCGGGTGATCTGCATGGAGAGCGGCCGGATCACCGAACAGGGCAGCTACGACGACCTGGTTCATGCCAGCGGGCTCTTCGCCGAGCTACTCGCTCTCTCCCAGGACCGGTGAGGGCCGCACGTGCCGGCGGGCGCGTACCGCCGGCACGTGGGCTCGGGCCCGCCCCCGTCCGTCGAAGGGAGGGGAAGCGAAGGGCTCCGGCGGACGGCTCGCCGGTCGGCGCCTCCGGGCGCGAAACCTGCTCTGGCCTGCGAGGATTCGGGAGTGATCCCTCGCACACACCGGCCGGTAGGTGGGCCGCCGCGTGCTAGCGTCCGCGACCGTGACATCCGCCGTCGGCGGGCCGGCCGGGCCCGCGTTCCCCTCGGGCCCGGCCGGCCCCTGCCCGTATGGTCGGGTGGCCGGCGATTCTCCCCTTCCGCCGCTCGGGGCGCTCGACCTGTTCGGTGAGGGTTTCGTCCGCGACCCGTACCCCTGGCTCGACGTCCTTCGGGCCGAGGCCCCGGTCCATCACGATCCCACCACCGGTCTGTGGCTGGTCAGCCGTTACGACGACATCCGGCGGGTGCTGCTGGATCCGGCGGTGTTCCGGCCGGACAACGCGCAGCACGCGGTCACGCCACTGGGCGTTCCCGCGCTGCGGGTGCTCGCCCGGTCCGGCTTCCGGGTGCGCCCCGCGCTGGCCAACAACGGGAGCGCGAGCCACCCCGGGCTGCGCCGGGTGGTCACGCGGTTCTTCAACGCGCAGCGGGTCGCGGCGGCGGTGCCGGTGATCGAGCGGGTCGCCGACGAGCTGCTCGACACGGTACGGGGCGAGATCGACGCCACCGGTGGCAGCGACCTCTTCGGCGCGTTCGCGCACACCCTGCCCTGCCGGGTCATGATGGAGCTGCTCGGCATCGACGGTCTGGACACCACGACCCTCGTGCGGTGGAGCGACGCCTCGCTGGAGTTGTTCTGGGGACGCCCGACCGCCGAGCGGCAGCTCGAACTCGCCGCCCTGGTCGCGGAGTTCCACCAGTGGCTCACGGCGGTCGTGGGCGACCGAGCGGCGCCGGCGGACAGTTTCGTCGGGGCGCTGGTCCGGCACCGTCTGCCCGACGGGGAGCCGCTGGACCTGCGGACCGCGGTCGGCGCCTGCTTCTTCGTGTTCGTGGCGGGGCAGTCGACGACCGGTCAGCTCATCGCCACCGTACTGCGCGGCGCGCTCGCCGAGCCCGGTCTCTGGCCGCGGGCGGCGCGGGAGGAGGGGCTTCCTCGGGCGTGGGTGGAGGAGGTGCTGCGCCGTGAGCCGCCGGTCACCACCTGGCGGCGTGTCACGGACCGGCCCGTGGAGTTGGGCGGGGTACGGCTCCCCGCGAGCGCCGAGCTGCTGCTGATGCTCATGGGCAGCGGCTCCGACCCCGAGGTCTTCGCGGACCCGGAGGGGATGCGCCCCGGCCGTGCCAACTCCCGTCACCACCTGGCGTTCGGCGTGGGCCGCCACCGCTGCCCCGGCGCGTCGTTGGCCCGTACGGAGGCGGCTGTCGCGCTCCGCGCGGCGGCCCGCCGCTTCCCCGCGCTCCGCCTCGCGCCTTCGGCCCCTCCCCCGCCCGTCCTCGACCTGCTCTCGTTCCGGGCCCCGCTGGAGGTCCGGGTCGCGCCGTAGGGCGAAGCCGGAGGACAGGAAGCGTCAGGCGGGCAGCCGGGCGCACCGGCGGCACGCGCGGGCGGAGGGTGCCGTCAGGGCGTGTGATGTCGCCGCGAGTGCGCAGGCCAGGGCGATCAGCGGCCAGTTCGCGGCCATCAGCGCGGCTACGGCGAGCGTCAGCGTGGCCAGCGCCATGGAGATGCTCGCGGTGGTACCGGCCCATGCGACGACGAGGGGCAGCCGGTGAGGGGTGGGCAGTCGGCGGGCGAGGGTCCCGGAGGCTGCCAGCGCGGTCGCGGCGAGGAGTGCGGCGACGCCCGCGACCCCGGCCAGATGGATCGCGAGGAGCTGCCCGGTTCCGGCGCCGCTGCCCGTGCCGCTGTTGAGGAGCGTGTACCAGCAGGCGAGGAGGAAGGGGGCGGTGAGGACGACGGACCGGGCGGTGTGCCGGGCCTGGGCGATGGTCAGTTCGCGCTGGCAGCCGGGCGCGAGCTCGTCGGGGGTTCCGAACTCCTGTACCGCCTGCCGGACGGCGTCCTCGTAGGGCGTTCCGTCGCGTGTGTACGCCTGCGCGGTGTCGGCGAGCCCGTCACGCAGCTCCTCGATCAGGCGCGCCTTGGCGCGGGCCGGGCCGTGCAGGGCGCCTGCCAGGTCCGCGGCGTAGGCCTCGACGGGGTCGCCCGGGCGGGCGGTGGTGGCGCTCATGTGGCGGGCCGGGGCGAGGGGGCCGGGTTCAGCACGGAGCCGATCGCCGTCGTGAACTCGCGCCATGCCGTGCGCTCGCTCGCCAGCGAGCTCCGGCCGGCGTCGGTGAGCGCGTAACAGCGTCGGCGGCGTTCGCCGGCCGACTCCCAACTGCTGCTCAGGAGCCCGATCCGCTCCAGCCGGTTGAGCGCCGGGTAGATCGTGCCCGTCCGCAGATCGAGCACGCCGCCGCTGCGCTGCTGGACCGCCGCGATGATCGCGTAACCGTGCAGCGGCCCCTGCTCCAGTACGGCCAGCAGGAGTCCGTCCAGGTGCCCTCGCACCGCATCCGCCCTCATAGGTAGGCAGCCTACTCAATAAAGCCGTAGGCGTGCTATCTATTGGCAGCCAACATATCGAGAACAGCCGGGAGGGCCTTCCGTGACCAAGCTGCTGCTGTCCATCCACGTACTCGCCGCGATCCTGGTGGTCGGACCGATCACCGTGGCCGCCTCGCTCTTCCCGCGCTACGCGCGGCAGGCCACGTCCGGAGACGGGGACGGGGGCAGGGACGGGAACGAAGACGGGGGCGGCGGCGACCGGAGCCGCGACTCCGCCGTCGCCGCCGTCCTCCACCGGATCTGCCGCGGGTACGCCATCGCCGGTGTCGCCGTTCCGGTCTTCGGAATCGCGACCGCCGTCCAGCTCGGCGTGCTCACCGATGCGTGGCTGATCTCGTCGCTGGTGCTGACGGCGGCGGCCGCGGCCGTGCTGATCCTGGCGATCCTGCCGCGCCAGCAGCGGATGCTCGCGGGAGGCCCACACACGGCCGACGACGGCGCGGCGCGGGCGCTCGCGGCGCGGCTGGCGATGCTCACCGGGGTCTTCAACCTCCTGTGGGCGATCGTCGTCGTCCTCATGATCGTCCGGCCCGGCTCGACGACAGGAGCGTGACGTCATGCGTACGCTGCGCCTCGCCGCCGGGGCGGAGGCGGCCTCCCTCGTGGTCCTGTCGGCCAATCTGCTCACCGTGCACACGCCCGCCGTCTCGAGCCTCGTCGGCCCGCTCCACGGCACCGCCTATCTCGTCGTCATCGCGGCCACCTGGCAGGTCTCCGACGCCGCCGCATCAGGCGCGCGCTGGGCCTCCGTCGTCCCGGGGGTGGGCGGGCTGCTCGCTCTGCGGCGGCTGCGGAACGCGGGTGTGTGAAGCCGACGGTCAGACGTCGCCGCCGCCGTGGCCGTGACTGTCGTCGACGGTCTCCAGAAGCGGGCGACCAGCGGATCGCCGCCGTCGCGGCGCCAGGCGACGGCAACCCGCCTACGCGCGGCGCCCGGCTCGACGGCGCGGCAGGCGACGCCCTTGAGGCGGATCCGGCGGATGCTCGCGGGCGCCAAGGAGACCCCGAGACCGGCTTCCACCAGGGCGCACACGGTCTGCCACTCCACCGCGGTCGGCAGCACGGCCTCGAAGCCCTCTGTCATGACCGTCCTGAAGGCCAGCTCCGTCTCGTCGGTGGGTGGTTCGCGCAGCAGCGAGTCGGGCGGCGGGGGCGCCGCATGGTGTTGGCTGAGGGGTGGCACACACCCGGCCCGTACGAGGAGGAGTCGTCATGCCCGCCGCCGAGCAGCCGTCCGAGCCCCGCACCCCCCACCGCAACGTCCAGCCGCCGACCGCGCAGGCCTCGCTCGGGGCGGGCGTCGTGGTGACCGACGAGGCGGGCCGGGTCCTTCTCGGCCTGCACCCTTCGGGCACCTGGGAGCTGCCGGGCGGCAAGGTGGACCCGGGTGAGTCCATCGAGGAGGCGGCGGTCCGCGAACTGGCCGAGGAGACCACGCTCGTGGCCGCCGCCGACGACGTCGAGGTCATCGGGATCCTGCTCGACGCCGCCACGTCGAAAGAGCTCACCCGACTGACGGCGGTGGCGGTGGCGGTGGTACGTGACTTCCGCGGCACCCCGGCCGTGGCGGAGCCGGACAAGATCCGGCGCTGGGAGTGGACCTCGCTCGACCACCTCCCCCGTCCGCTGTTCGCTCCGTCCGCCCAGGCGCTGAAGACCTGGCGTCCGGAACTGCCCATCGAGAACGGCCCGTTCCACCGCTACCACGTCGCCGCACGGTCGCGCTGACCTCCGGGCCCCGTCCTCTCGCCGCCTCACACGTCGGCGATCAGGGCGTATCGCTCGTCGTCCACCCGCTTGCCCCACAGGTCGCCGTCCCCCTCGCCGTCCAGGTGCTCCACGCGCACCCGGGAGACGAGGGGACGGACGGCCGCGGCCAGGTCGTCGGCTCCGATTCCGCCGTTCCACGGGAGGGACGTGGCTCCGGCGACGTACGGCACGCCGCTCTGACCCGACTCCCGCCACCGGCCCTCGACCAGGACCAGCCGACCCCCCGGCCGCAGACGGCCGACCCAGTCGCGCAGGGCGGCCTCCGGATCGGGGAGGGTCCAGAGCAGGTGCCGGGACAGCGCGACGTCGTACCGCAGGTCTCCGGTCGGCGGCGCCATGGCGTCTCCGGCCAGGAACCGCCCCGCGAGGCGTGCGGCCGCGAGTTTCGCGCGCGCCCGCTCCACCATCTTCGGCGCCAGGTCGACGCCGGTCACCCGGTGCCCCGCCTCGGCCAGCAGCAGGGAGAGCGATCCCGTACCGCAGCCGATGTCGAGGACGTCGACCGGGCCGGGTGGCATCCAGTCGTGCAGATGACGTGCCCAGGCCGCTCGGGTGCGGGCGGCCCGCAGGCCGTGGTCCGGTTCGTCGTCGAACGCCGCGGCGGCGGCGTCCCAGTAGGCGGTGATCGCAGCGGTGGTGTCGGTCATCTCGCGATGGTCCCAGGGGCCACTGACACTCCGTCCGGTACCGGGCCATCCTTGCACGCTATAGTCAACGAGTTGAATAACCGACGTGTTGCATGCATCGCGTCGTGCCGGCCACGACACGACGCCCAGGAGGAGCGAAACGCTCATGCACAACGGCCCGTACACGCGTTACGTCGCCCTGGGCGACAGTCAGACCGAAGGCCTCGGGGACGGCGACGACGCCATCGGGCTGCGGGGCTGCGCCGATCGGCTCGCGGAGCTGATCGCCGAGGCCAGCCCCGGGCTGACCTACGCCAACCTGGCCGTACGGGGACGGCTCGCCGGGCAGGTGCGGGCCGAGCAGCTCGGGCCGGCTCTGGCGCTGCGACCGGATGTGGCCACCGTCGTCGCGGGGATGAACGACTTGTTGCGGCCCCGCTTCGACGCGGACGAGGTGGCCGGTCATCTGGAGGTGATGTTCGCCGAACTCACCGCCCGGGGTGCGACCGTGGCCACCGTCACGTTCCCGGACGCCGCGCGGATGATTCCGTTCGCCCGGCCTCTCACCGGTCGCGTCACCGCGCTCAACGCCCGCATCCGGGAGGCGGCCGGCCGGCACGGGGTCGCCGTGGCCGAGACGCACCTTCATCCCGTGCTCACCGATGCCCGTCTGTGGAGCCCGGACCGCCTCCACGCCAGTCCGCTGGGTCACGAGCGCATCGCCGCCGCCGTCGGCCACGCCCTGGGCCTGCCCGGCAGCAGCGACGCGTGGACCCACCCGCTCCCGGCACTGCCGGGCCCGCCGCCGTCGGGGCCGCGAGCGACCCTCGGGGAGCTCCGGTGGGCGGCGGCGTTCGTCGGTCCCTGGGTCGGCCGGCGTCTGCGCGGCCGCTCCTCCGGGGACGGCCGCACGGCCAAGCGCCCCGAGCCGACGCCGGTCCGGTCCTCGGTGGCGTGACGCCGCCCCTCATGCAAACGTCCGGCCGTCGAAGGACGGCCGGACGGCTCACTGCTCGGCGGGGAAGCCGTACGGCCTCGGGTCAGGAGTCCGAGCGGTCGGCATTCGCGGCCTTCTCGGCCTGCTTCTCCTTGATCCGTGCCGCTTCCTTGCGGACCTCGGCCTGGGTGGCGCGCTCCTTCCGCAGCCACTCCGGGTCGTCCTCCTTCAGCGCCTCGATCTGCTCCGTGGTGAGGGCGTCGGTGATGCCGCCTCGCGCGAGACCGGAGATGGAGATGCCCAGCTTCGCCGCGATCACGGGGCGGGGGTGCGGTCCGTTGCGCCGCAGCTCGCGGAGCCACTCGGGCGGATCGGTCTGCAGGGCGTTCAGCTCGGTGCGCGAGACGACACCCTCCTGGAACTCGGCGGGGGTGGCCTCGAGGTACACACCCAGCTTCTTCGCCGCGGTCGCGGGCTTCATCGTCTGGGCGGTCTGGTGCGACGTCATGCCGTCAAGGGTATCGAGCGTGTGAGCTACCTCTGACCACGACCGGTAACCTGGCGGGGTGACTGGCCAGGAAGTACCTCCCTCGTTCCGGCTCGCCTACGTCCCGGGAGTGACGCCCACGAAGTGGGTGCGGATCTGGAACGAGCGGCTGCCCGATGTTCCGCTGACCCTCGTGCAGGTGCCGGCCGCCGAGGCGTCCGACCTGCTGCGGAGCGGTGACGCGGACGCCGGTCTGGTGCGCCTGCCGGTCGATCGTACGGATCTCAGCGCCATCCCCCTCTACAGCGAGACGACGGTCGTGGTGATCCCCAAGGACCACGTCGTGGCGGCGGTCGACGAGGTGTCCCCCCAGGACCTGGCCGAGGAGATCGTGCTGCATCCGCTCGACGACACCCTCGGCTGGGAGCGCCCGCCGGGGCTGCCGGCGCTCGAGCGCCCGGCCACGACGGCCGACGCGATCGACCTGGTGGCGGCCGGGGTGGGGCTGCTCGTCGTCCCGCAGTCGCTGGCCCGGCTGCACCACCGCAAGGACCTCACCTACCGTCCGGTGTCGGACACCCCCGAGTCACAGGTGGCCCTGTCCTGGCCGCAGGACGAGACGACGGATCTGGTGGAGCAGTTCATCGGGATCGTCCGCGGGCGGACCGTCAACAGCACCCGTGGTCGTCCCGCGACGCCGCCGCAGCCGAAGGCCAAGCGCCCGGACAAGAGCGGCAGGCCGGCGGGCAAGAGCCCACAGAGCGGTGCGGGCCGTTCCGGCGGTGCGGGTGCGTCCGGCCGTTCCGCTGGAGCCAAGGGCACCAAGAGCGCCAAGGGCGCGAAGAACGTCAAGCGCGGCAAGCCCCGTCGCAGCTCCTGACGGGCGTCCTCACGGCCCGACCAGGGCTCATAGGCGTATGCCTATGACTCCCATGGCGATCCGGTCTTGGACAGGGTCGCGGGCCGGCTGATCTTCTGGCGTCATGAGCGACGACACGAAGACGAACAGGCGGACCGACCACGGCCACGGGCGGCGGGCGGTGCTGCGGGGCGCCGCGCTCGGTGCGGCCTTACCGCTCCTGCCGGCCGCGGCCCATGCCCAGACCCGTAACCCCGGCCCCTCCCCCGTTCCCGGCTCCCGTCCCTCCCCCGACCACGGCTCCGCGTCGCTGCGCTGGCTGGGCACGTCCGGCTGGCGGATCGACGTGGGCGACCGGACGGTGCTCTTCGACCCCTACCTCACCCGCTTCAGGACCGGCCTCTTCGAGAAGGCCTTCGACCCGGCCACCAAGATCGCGGAGACCGACCCCGGACTGGTGCGGGAGTACGCCGGGAGTCCGGAGCTCATCCTGGTCAGCCACGCGCACTGGGACCACATCGCCGATGTGCCGTACATCGCCAAGGCCACCGGTGCCCGTGTCGTGGGAACCGAGACCACGTTCCATCTGCTGGTCGCCTTCGGTGTGGATCCGCTCCAGATCTCCGTGGTCAAGGGCGGCGAGGTGCTGGACTTCGGCGACGGCCTCACGGTGGAGGTGGTGGCGAGCCTGCACAGCCGCAACAAGAAGCACGCCTATTTCGCCCCCGGTACGCTCACGGCGCCGCCCGCCACCGTCCCCGCGACCATCTCCGACCTGCCCGAGGGCGACACGCTCGCCTTCCACGTCACGGCCGGCGCGCGCGGTCCCGCCCTCTTCCTCATGGGCGCCAGCGACTTCGCCGAGCGGCAGGTCGAGGGGCTGCGCCCCGACGTGGCGATGGTCGCGGTCCCCTCCAGTTCCTCGACCCATCGCTACGTGCCCCGGCTGCTGCGGGCCCTGGGCCGTCCCGGCGTGGTCGTCCCGGTCCACTGGGACAACTTCGAGACGCCGCTGCGCGGTCCCGTACGTCCCGATCCCACGACGGACCTGGCCGGGCTGGTCGCCCAGGTCCGCCGGGAGTCACCCGGCAGCCGCATCGTCGTGCCGGACTACCGGACGGTGTACGGCGCGGACATGCGGCCCCGCGCCTGACCGTCGAGGGCACCCCGCGCCCGACCTCAAGGCCCCGCGCCTGACCGTCGAGGGCACCCCGCGCCCGACCTCAAGGCCCCGCGCCTGACCGTCAGGTGCGGCGGGCCCGACCTCAAGGCCCCGCGCCTGACCGTCAGGTGCGGCGGGCCAGGACGTAGGCGCGGCGGGTGTCGGCCTCGTGGGCGTAGGCGGTGCGTTCCATCCGCATCTCCACGGCGAAGCCCGTCTCCTCCAGGAGGGCGGCGACGCGGGCGGGGTCGTGGAAGCGGAAGTCGACGTCCACGTCGTACCCCCACCACTCGTCCAGGTGCCGTGTCTCCTCCCCCACGTGGAAGGCCAGCAGGAGCAGGCCGGAGGGGCGCAGCGCGCGCCGGGTCTCCTCGAAGGCGGCGCGCAGCTCCTCCGGGGCGAGGTGGATGATCGAGTAGAGCGCGACGGCCGTGCCGAACTCGCCGTCCTCGGCGGGGAGGGCGAGCAGGTCGCCCTCCCTGAACTCCACCTCGGGGAAGCGTCGGCGGCCGGCGGCGATCATGCCGGCGGACAGGTCGATGCCGACGCTCTTCGCGCCGTTCGCGGCGAGCCAGGCGGCGACGTGTCCGGGGCCGCAGCCGAGATCGGCGACAGCGGCTCCCGGCTCGGACTGCTCCAGGAGCGCGGCGAGCAGGGCCCGGTCCAGCGGCTTGCCCGCCAGCTCCTCGTGCAGTCGGCGCGCGTACTCCTCGGCGACGGTGTCGTAGCTGTCGCGGACCGAGGCGTGGTCGTGTGATTCCCCCATGCGGGTCAGCATGGCATCCCCTCCGCGGTCATGGGAACGTCCTCGCCCCCCGGCCGGGACGGCGGCCGGGGGGCGAGGACGGACGGCGGTCGGAGGAGCTCAGAGCAGGGTCACCAGGCGACCGGGAGGCGCTCGGGGATGCGCTTCATGAACCGGGTGCGCCAGACGAGTTGGTCGACCGGGACCGCGAGGTGGAGGTCCGGCATCCGGTCGAGGAGCACCTCCAGGGCGATCTCGGCGTGCTTCTTGCCGAGGGCCGTGGCCGGGCAGTAGTGCTGGCCCCCGCCGAAGGAGAGGTGCGCGCCGGCGTTCGGGCGCTCGATGTCGACGGTGTGGGGATCGGGGAACACGGCCGGGTCGGTGTTGGCCCCCTCGACCAGGACGAGAAGGAGTTCGCCCTTGCGCACCTCGACGTCCCCGAGGGTGACGTCCTCGAGCGCGAGGCGCGGCAGCCCGTCGGCGATGGAGAGGTTGACGCGCAGCAGCTCGTCCACAGCGGCGGGGATGCGCTCCGGCTCCTTGCGCAACTGCTCCCACACGTCGGGGTTCTGGAGCAGCGAGAAGATGGCCATGGTGAGGAAGCCCATGGTGGAGATCACGCCGGCGCCGAAGAAGGTGACGCCGACGGTGGCGAGCATCTCGTCCGTCAGATGGGCGTATTCGGGGTTCCCGCGCAGCGCGGCGAGTTCGGCCATCAGTCCGGTGGTGGCCGGGTCGTCCAGGCGTTCCACCATGTAGGCGATGTCGCGGTCCCAGTTGAGCCGGGCGCCGGTGACGGGGCAGGCCGAGTTCATGAACGCGATGTCCAGGCTGGCGGCGAGGCGCGGCGCGTCGGCCTCGGGTATGCCGAGGATCCGGCAGTGGAGGTTCTCGGCGTAGGGGTTGGTGAAGCGGCCGCGGAGGTCGACGGGCGGGCCGTACGCGAGGAGTTCGTCGACGAGGTCGGAGGCCTGGCGGCGCATCCAGTCGGTGAGGCCGTCGGTCTTGGGGTTGATGGCCTTGAGGACGGCCTTGCGGAGCCCCGCCCCGGTGATGTTGCCCATGTTGTTGACCACCTCGGGCGGGATGGTCAGCGCGTACTGCCGGGGGGCGCCGGGTGCCGAGGTGTCCTTGAGCGAGAAGCGCGGGTCTTCGAGGACCTGCTTGCACAGCTCGTAGGAGGACACCAGCCAGGCCGGGTCGCCGGCGATGGTGCGGACGCGTGTGACCGGCTGGGCGCGCAGGGACTCGATCTCGGGCGGCAGGCGGTCGCCGCGGGCCGAGAACGGGAAGTCGATCGGCGTGTCAGTGGTCATCGTGGTCTCCGAGGATCGCGGTGACGATGGCGTGGCCCTGATTGCGGGAGGCGCGCAGCCCGGAGCCCCTGGAGTAGAGGAGTTCGGCCATCGGCAGGAGCTGGTGGTAGCAGTTGAGGGAGGAGGGGACACCGAGGATCGCGGGGGTGTCCAGGAAGAGCGGTGCCTCGGCGCAGACGTACTGGAGGCAGACGTCGCGCTGGCGGGCAGTGGGTGTCTGCCCTTCGAGGACCTTGGACGAGAGGAAGGCCGCGACGAGTTTCTCGCAGGTGGCGAGGAACTCCGCGTCCGTGGCGAGGAGATCGTCCAGGTGCTTGCGCAGGTGCCGGTAGGCGGGGATGTCGAGGAGTGCCGACATGGGGCGTCCTCGGAGCCGTTCGCCGCTGGGGTCGAGGGCGGCGACGGCGTTGTTGACCTTGGCGCGCACGCCGCGGAGGTTCTTCACGGCCTTGCGGCGGGCTTCGTCCGGCGGGTAGCCGAGTGCCTCGTACATGTCCGCGACATGCAGGTCGGTGTAGATGAGGTCGGTCTGTTCGAAGGTGCGCATTCCCCATGCGGCGAGGTCGGCCACCCGCTGGGCGGAGAAGTAGCCGTTCCCGGGGGAGATGCCGATGACGGCGTGGGCGCCTTCGGTGTGGATCACTTGGCAGTGTTGCGTGTACGGCTGGACCTTGAAGCTGTCGGTCGCTGTCGTCAAAGGAAGAGATGTCCTTCGGGCCGCTAGTCCCGTCGGGGCCGTGTGCCCCTGGTGTGGCGGCGACGCCCTGAAGTTACCGGCGATCTTCACAGAGTGACGATTTCAGCCGCGAGGTGGCTCAAAATAATCGGTACGTGACCGAAATTGAGTGGACGCCACAAACGGAAGCGCCGCCCCCACTTGGGGGCGGCGCGTGCGGATCACCTTACGGACGGCCGACGTTCAGGTGGATTCCCGGTGAACGAGCTCTGTCGGCAGGATGACCGCGGCCGGCTCTTCCCCGGCTATCCGGGCGAGGAGCGTGCGGACCATCTCGGTGCTGATCCGGTCCCACGGCTGCCGGATCGTGGTGAGCGGCGGGCGTGAGGACAGCGCGGCCGGCGAGTCGTCGAAGCCTCCGACGGCGACGTCCTCGGGCACCCGGCGGCCGGCGCGGTCGAGGGCGTCGAGCACGCCCTGGGCCATCAGGTCCGAGGCGACGAACACGGCGTCGATGTCCGGGGCGCGTTCCAGGAGCAGGGCGGCCGCGGCCTCCCCGCTCGCGCGGCTGTAGTCGCCCGTCGCGATCAGCGCGTCGTCGGCGGGCAGTCCGAACTCGGCCAGCGTCTCGCGGTATCCGGCGAGACGCTCGACGCCGCCCGGGGTGTCGAGGGGGCCGGTGACGGTGGCGATCCGGCGGCGGCCCGTCTCGTACAGATGGCGGACCATGTCCCGCGCGCCGTCCCGGTCGTCGGCCGCGACGTAGCCGATCTTGGCCGTCTGGCCGAGGGGCTTGCCGCAGGCGACGACCGGGACGCCCGCCTCGTGCAGCTGGGCCACCACGGGGTCGCCAGAATGGCTGGAGACGAGCAGGACGCCGTCGACGTGTCCGGCCCCGATGTAGCGCAGATTGCGCCGGCGTTCGGCCTCGGTGCCCGCGATCATCAGCAGGAGCGGAATGTCCTGTGCGGCCAGTGCCTGGGTGCAGGCGCGGAGCAGCACGTTGAAGTTGGGGTCCTCGAAGAACCTCTCCTGAGGCTCGGTCAGCAGGAACGCCACCGAGTCGGACTTGCCGGTGATCAGCGAGCGGGCGTGCCGGTTCACGACGTACCCCGTCCTGCGGATCGCGGCGTCCACGGCCGCCTTGGCCGTCGGGCTCACGTAGTGCCCGCCGTTGAGGACACGCGAGACGGTGCCGCGCGAGACGCCCGCCTCCCGCGCCACGTCGTGGATCGTCGCCGGGCGGCGCCTGTTCGCTGCTGTGCTCATGCTCTGTTTCCCCTGTTCCCCGGTGTTCAGGACTTTACGGCGCCGGAGAGCAGGTCGAGGCTCCAGAACCGCTGGATGACGAGGAAGAGGGCGATGAGCGGGACGATCGCGAGCAGGGCCCCGGTGACGACCAGGGTGTAGAGGGCGGGTTGGCCCGCTCCCTGCTTGAGGAGGGTGAACAGCCCGACCGTCATGGGGAACTTCCCGTCGTCGCCGAGCATGATGAACGGCAGCAGGAAGTTGTTCCAGATGGCCACGAACTGGAAGAGGAAGATCGTGACCAGACCCGGGGACATCATCGGCACGGCGATCCGCACGAAGATCCGCCACTCCCCCGCGCCGTCCATCCGGCCGGCCTCGACCAGCTCCATGGGGATGGCGGCCTCGGCGTAGATCCGGCCGAGGTAGACGCCGTACGGGGAGAGGACCAGCGGCAGCAGGACGGAGAGGTACGTGTCCGTCAGGTCCGCCTCGGCCATCAGCAGGTACTGCGGGATGGCGAGGATCACCGGCGGCATGAGCACACCGGTGAGGATCAGGTTGAAGAAGGTCTCGCGGCCGCGGAAGCGGTAGACGGCGAGGGCGTAGCCGGCGAAGGCCGAGACGATCGTGGACAGCACGGCGCCGAGACCGGCGTAGAACACCGAGTTGGCCATCCACCGCCAGTAGAGACCGTCGCGGTACGCGGCCAGGTCGGCGACGTTGTCGCCGAAGCCGTCGCCGGGCAGGAAGGTGAAGGTGGAGAAGAGGTCCGCGCCCGACTTGGTGGAGGCCACCAGGACCCAGGCGATGGGCAGCAGGCAGTAGAGCGCGCCGAGGACGAGAGCCGCGGTGGGCAGCAGGGCGACGCGGCGGGGGCTCGGGGGGCCCTGGGAGGTTCCGGGGGTGGTGCCGGCCGCGGGTGCGGCCTTGCGCACCTGCGGCGGGGTGGCGAGCCCGCTCATCGGGTGGCTCCTTGCTTCGTACGACGGTTGGAGGCCCGCAGGAGGCCGAAGGAGAGCAGGAAGGTGGCCAGGGCGAGGACGACGGCGGTGGCGGAGGCGGCGTGGATGTTCCCGCCGGTGAAGGCGTCGTTGTAGACCTTCATCAGCGGGCTCCAGGTGGTGGGGATGCCGTTGGTGAGCGGCCGGAGCGTGGTCGGCTCGTTGAAGACCTGGAGGGTGGCGATGATCGAGAAGAAGAAGGTGAGCACCAGTGAGGGCGCCACCATGGGGATCTTGATCCGCAGGGCGATCTGCAGCTCCGAGCAGCCGTCGAGCTTGGCGGCCTCGTAGACCTCGACGGGGAGCGACCGCAGCGAGGTGTAGATGACGATCATGTTGAAGCCGGTACCGCCCCAGACGGCGATGTTGGACATCGCCAGGTAGAGCGGTCCGCCGTCCATCAGGTCCGGCTGCGGCAGGCCGAGGGCGTCGAGCACGTAGAAGAAGGGGCTGACGTCCGGCAGGTACAGGAAGCCCCACATGAGGGCCGCGATCACGCCGGGGACGGCGTACGGGAGGAAGATCGCGAGCCGGGAGAAGGAGCGGGCCCGGACCCGTTCGGTGTCGAGCAGCAGCGCGAAGAGCAGGGCGAGGCCCAGCATGACCGGAACGACGATCGCGCCGTAGCCGAGGATCCGCAGGGCCGCCGCGCCGAGTTCGGAGTCGGTGAGGGCGGCGGTGTAGTTCTCCAGGCCGGCCCAGACCTCGCTCCTTGCTCCCTTGCCCAGACCGAGGCCCTTGACCTCGATCTTGTGGAAGCTGAGCCAGATCGCGTAGCCGATGGGCAGCGCGAAGAAGAGGGCGAACAGTGCGGCTGCCGGAAGGAGGAAGCCGTACGGGGCCAGCTTGACCCCGTACGACCGGCGCACGCCCTGGGTGGGCTGCGTCACGGGGCGACCTCGAAGCCCTGCTTCTTCAGGTCCGCGACGGTGGCGGCCTGCATGGCGCTCAGGGCGGCGGCGAAGTCGGACTTGGCCTTGGCGGACTTGCCGAACTCGTCCTTGAAGGAGGTGTACGCGACGTTCACGTTGGGGCCCCAGGCGGCGGGGGCGGTGGTCTTCGCGATCGCCGCGGCCCGCGTGTAGAAGTCGGGCTGGTTGGCGAAGAAGTCCGGGGCCTGGGAGAGCGCTCCGCCGGTCTGGGCGGCGGTGGCGGCCGGGTAGATGCCGGCCTCCTTCACCAGGGCGGCGAGCGCCTCCGGGTCGGTGTTCAGCCAGGTCGCGAACTTCGCGGCGGCCGCCTTGTGCTTCGAGTCGGTGGTGACGGCGGTGGTGGAACCGCCCCAGCTGCCGGTGGTGGGCTTGGTGGTGTCCCACTGCGGGAGCGGGGCCATGGCCCACTTGCCCTTGGTGTCGGGGGCGGCGGTGGCGAGGACGCCGGGGGCCCAGACGGCGCTGACCCAGGCGATCTGCTCACCGGTGTTCAGGGCCTTGTTCCAGGCGGGGGTGTACATCGGCTGGTTGTCGATCGCGCCTTCCTTGACGAGGCCGCCCCAGAAGTCGGCGACCTTCTTGGTGGCCGCGTCGTCGACGCCCACCTTCCACTTCTGGTCCTGGGCGGTCCACCACTGGGCGCCGGCCTGCTGCGACAGGCCGGCGAAGAGGCCCGCGTCGTTGGAGGAGAAGGTGGTGAGCGCCTTGTCGGGGGCCTTCGCCTTCAGGGCCTTGGCTGTGGCGGCGAACTCGTCCCAGGTGGTCGGCACCTTCAGCCCGTACTGCTGGAACAGGTCGGTCCGGTAGAAGAACATCAGCGGCCCGGAGTCCTGGGGCACCGCGTAGACGGCGTCGGAGCCGAGCGTGGTCTGCTGCCAGAGGCCCGGGGCGAACTTGTCCTTGGCGCCGCCGACCTCCTTGGATATGTCGGCGAGGGCGTCGTTGCTGACCAGCGTCGGCAGGGCCTGGAACTCGGCCTGGACGAGGTCGGGGGCCTGGTGGGCCTTGGACGCCGTGATGATCTTGGTGACCAGGTCGTCGCCGGACGCCTGCTTCTGGACCGTGACCTTGATGTCCGGGTTCTTCTTGTTCCAGATCGCCGCCACCTTGTCCATGTTGGGCGCCCAGGCCCAGTAGGTGAGCGAGACGGGACCGGACGCGGTTTCCTCGCCGCTCTCCTCCGGCGAGCCGCAGGCGGTGAGTGCGGCCGCGGCGAGGGCGACGGCGGTGGCAGTGGCGGCGAAGACGGTAAAACGCTGCCGCGAAACGTTGGGCATGGAGCCCCTCCCCTGACGAGCGGCCTTCCCGTGGCGAGAAGACCGGCCATGCATCTGTGAGCGTTCACAGTAGAGAAACGTTCCGGACACTTGTCAATGGTGGATCGTGTGCGGTTATGTTGCGTTGCCACATCGAGATCTGATGTGTGTACGTTCACAGATGATCGAGTTCTGACGTTCAGGAGACAACCCATGCCGGACATGACTCCCCAAGGCCTGCAGCGGCTCGCCTTCGGCGGGGACTACAACCCCGAGCAGTGGCCGGAAAGCGTCTGGCAGGAGGATGTCCGGCTGATGCGGGAGGCCGGCGTCACCATGGTGAGCGTCGGAATCTTCTCCTGGGCCCTCCTCGAACCCGAGCCCGGCGCCTACGATTTCGGCTGGCTCGACCGGATCCTGGACCTGCTGCACGAGCACGGCATCCGCGTCGACCTGGGAACGCCCACGGTCGTGCCGCCCGCCTGGTTCTACCGCGCCCACCCCGACGCCCTGCCGGTCAGCCGCGAGGGCGTGCGGTACTCCTTCGGTTCCCGCGGGGCGATCTGCCACAGCTCGCCGGCCTACCGCGCGGCCGCCGCGGCGATCACGACGAAGCTCGCCGAGCGCTACGCCGGCCATCCCGCCCTGGCCCTCTGGCACGTGCACAACGAGTACGGCGTCCCGGTCAGCGCCTGCTACTGCGACACCTGCGCCGCCCACTTCCGGCGCTGGCTCGATCGCCGGTACGGATCCGTCGACGCGGTCAACGAGGCCTGGGGCACCGCCTTCTGGGGGCAGCGCTACACCTCGTACGAGCAGATCGACCCGCCGCGTCTGACGCCCACGGTCGGCAATCCGGCCCAGCAGCTCGACTACCGCCGCTTCGCCGACGCCACCCTGCGGGAGAACTTCGTCGCGGAACGGGACATCCTGCACCGCCTCTCCCCCGGCGTCCCGGTCACCACCAACTTCATGACCGCGCTCAGCCAGTGCGACGCGGTGGACTACTGGGCCTGGGGCCGCGAGGTCGACCTCGTCACCAACGACCACTACCTGATCACCGACGGCCGTCGCACCCACGTCAATCTGGCGATGGCCGCCGACCTGACCCGCTCGGTGGCGGGCGGGGCTCCGTGGCTGCTGCTCGAACACTCCACGTCCGGCGTGAACTGGCAGCCCCGCAACCCCGCCAAGCGCCCGGGCGAGATGGCCCGCAACTCCCTCGGCCATGTCGCCCGCGGTTCCGAGGGCGCGATGTTCTTCCAGTGGCGCCAGTCCCGGCGCGGCGCCGAGAAGTTCCACTCCTCGATGCTGCCGCACGCCGGTACCGACTCCCGGGTCTGGCGGGAGGTGGTCCGGCTCGGCGCCGACCTCGACTCGCTGTCCGCGCTGCGCGGTACGCGCACCGTGCCGGACGTCGCGATGGTGTGGGACTGGCAGTCGTGGTGGGCGCAGAACCTGGAGTGGCGCCCGACCGAGGACCACGACGCGCGCGAGCGCGCCGACAGCTTCTACGAAACGCTCTACGACCGGCATCTGACCGTCGACTTCGCCCACCCCGAGTCCGACCTCTCGGCGTATCCGCTGGTCGTGGTCCCCGCGCTCTACCTCGCCACCGAGGCCGCGGGGCTCAACCTGCGCGCGTACGTGGAGAACGGCGGCACGCTCGTCGTCTCGTACTTCTCCGGGATCGTCGACGAGCACGACGCCGTCCACCCCGGCGCCTACCCGGGCGCCCTGCGCGACGTGCTCGGGCTGACCGTGGAGGAGTGGTCGCCCCTGGGCGCGGGCGAGTCGGTACGGATCGCGGGACCGGGCGGGGCGACGCTGCCGGCCGACGTCTGGACCGAGTTCGTGGTGGAGCGTGGCGCCGAGCCCGTCTGGACGTACGCCGACGGGCCGGCCGCGGGACGCCCCGCTGTCACCCGCCACCGTCTGGGCAGGGGCACCGCCTGGTACGTCTCCACCCGGCTCGACGCGGCCTCGCTGGACACGATCCTCGCCGGGGCCTGCGAGGACGCCGGCATCACGCCGCGCGGCGGCCTTCCCCGTGACGTCGAGGTCGTCCGCCGCTCCGGCGACAGCGGTACGTACCTCTTCGCCCTCAACCACACCGCGCGGGACGCGAAGGTGCCGCTGGAGGCCCCCGGCACGGAACTCCTCCAGGGCGAACGCGCCGCCGGGCACCTCGCCGTCCCGGCCGGGTCGGTCCGGGTCGTACGGCTCGACAGCTGATCCTTCCCCTCATGACTCCCCGGGGGCGGGCGTCCCGCACGCGCGCCCCCGGGTGAACGGCACCACCGCACCACCACCCCCTCCCTCCACCGTCGAAGGGACAGACGATGTACGCCGTTCCCCGCACCCCGCGGAAATTTATGTCAGGTACACGATGGAGAGTCGCCGCGGCGTCCGCGCTCGGCGCGCTGCTCCTCGCCGCGCTGCCCGGGCAGCCGGCGCAGGCGGCGACGACCCTCACCAACACCGGTTTCGAGGCCGACGGCCGCGGAACCGCGACGCCGTCCGGCTGGTCCACCTACTCCGCGACGGGCCAGAACGCGGCCTCGTTCACGGAGGCAGGCGGCCACAGCGGCGGCTACCGGCTGAGTCACTGGGCCTCCTCCGCCTACCGGGTGGAGACGTACCAGTACCTGTCCGGGCTCACCAACGGCAGCTACACGCTCAGCGCCTGGGTGCGCTCCAGCGGTGGCCAGAGCTCCGCCTACCTCGCCCTGCGCAACTGCGGCTCGGCAGAACAGCGCACCGATCTGCCGCCCACGCCCAACGGCGCCTGGATGCGCCTGGTCACCTCGGTCACCGTGACCGGCGGCCAGTGCACGATCAGCGTCAACTCCCACGCCACCGCGGGCCAGTGGCTGAACGTCGACGATCTCACCTTCACGTCCGGCTCGACGGGCCTGTCCGTGAAGGGTGTCGACATCTCCTCGCTGAAGAAGAGCGAGGACCTCGGGGGTACGTACCGCACGAGCGCGGGGGCGAGCGGTGACCCCGTGGCGCTCCTGAAGTCGGCCGGCGCCACCTACGGCCGTCTGAAGGTGTGGGTGAACCCGGCCGACGGCTACAACGACAAGGCCAGGGTCCTGGCGACGGCCCAGCGCATCAAGGCCCAGGGCATGAAGCTCCTCGTCGACTTCCACTACTCCGACACCTGGGCCGACCCGGGGGCGCAGTCCAAGCCGGCGGCCTGGGCCTCGCACTCGTACAGTCAGCTCCGCACGGACGTGTACAACCACACGTACGACGTGCTCAACGCCCTCAAGGCGCAGGGCACGACGGCCGACATGGTGCAGATCGGCAACGAGATCAACACCGGCATGCTGTGGCCGGAGGGCTCCACGAACAACTGGTCCCAGCTCGCGGGGCTCCTGAAGTCGGGGGTCTCCGCCGCCAAGGCCGTCTCCTCGTCCACCCAGATCGCGCTGCACCTGGCCCACGGCGGGGACAACGCCCTGTACCGCTGGTGGTTCGACAACGCGACCGCGCAGGGTGTCCCGTACGACGTCATCGCGCTGTCGTTCTACGGGTACTGGCACGGCGCGCTGTCCGACCTGCAGGCCAATCTCGACGACATCTCGGCCCGCTACGGGAAGAACGTCATGGTCGCCGAGACCGCGTACCCCTTCCGGCTGGACAGCGAGGACGCGCACGAGAACATCATCGACACCACCGCTGAGCTGGTCCCCGGGTACGCGGCGAGTTCCGCCGGTCAGTCCGCCTGGCTGCGGGACGTGATGAACGTCGTGGAGGCCGTGCCGAACGGCCGCGGTATCGGGGTCGTCTACTGGGAGCCGACCTGGACCGCCGTGACCGGCAACGGCTGGGACCCGGCGGATCCCGCGTCGGGCAACGGCTGGGAGAACCAGGCGCTGTTCGACTACGACAGCAGGCTGCTGCCGGCGGCCTCCTGGCTCGCACACCGCTGATTCCGTGACCCGCTGATCCGCCGAAGCGCTGATGCGCGCGGCGGCGGATCAGCGGGCGATCTCGTCGGCGGGGCCCATGACGATCACCGGTTCGCGGACCGGGTTCAGGGCGCGCAGCAGCTGCCGCATGACGTCGGCGGGCAGGGAGACGCACGCCTGCGTGGGGCCGCCGTGGTCGACATGGACCCAGACACCTCCGCCGCGCTCCGGGCCGAGCGGCCGTTCCTTGTTCAACGGGGTCGTTCCGGGCAACCGGTTGTAGTCGATGGCGACCACGTAGTCGAACGAGCCCTCCAGGGGTTCGCCGAGGAACCCGGTGCCCGGTGAGACGAACTCCTCGTCCTGGTCGTAGGGCAGCAGGGCCCCTGGGTCCGGCAGCCGTCCGCCCGCGTCGCCGATCCTGAAGACTCCGATGGGGGTGCGCAGGTCACCGGCCACGTGGTGGGTGGTCCAGCCGCGCAGCGCGTTGTGCGCGGTCCACGGCCCCGCGGCCTGCCGCCACTTCCCGGTCCCGTCCCGCTCGTACAGCACCGCCGTGGCCACGTTGGTGTCCCGGGTCTTGCCCGTCACCACGAGCGCCTGGCTCGTGCTGTCCGGAATCTGGGTCCGGGTGACGGGGCCGACGCCGGGAGGTGCTGCGGGTGCGGCGGGCAGGGGCGCGGCCTGGGGGCCGGCGTTCTTGGCCGCGGCGCGGGGTGCGGGCGCGGCTGGTGGCGTGGCTTCCTCGGGTGACACCGTCATGTAGCCGATGACGGCGAGTGTCGCGCACAGGGCGGCGGTCAGCACGCGCGGGCCGGGGCGAACCTTCCTGACAGGCATGGGACGGCATCCTCCGACGCTGGGTGACGGCAATGCCGCGATACGTACCCGGTCCGCGTCCGACCCTGTCGGAAGAACGGCGCACTCACCCGACCGGGGCAGAGCCGGCGGATCACCGCGTCCGGTCGCCGAACAGCCGTCAGGAAGGTGCGGCGCTCCCTCAAGAAGGTCCGGCGCTCCTCAAGAAGGCCCGGCGCCCTGGCCGTCACGCCATCTGGGGGCCTCGTCGTCCGGCTCGTCCGGGCTCGCGAAGTGGAAGGGCACGCCGAGCCGCTCGGCCACGGCCCCGCCGGCCCGCTGTGCCTCCTGGGCCTCCGGCCAGGGCGGGACCGTACCGTTGAGCAGCCTCATGTCGCCGCCGTGCCGGATCGTGGCGAGGTGGTGCTCGGCGTCCGGGTCGTCGGTGACGAGCATTAGGTCCACCATCCAGCCGAAGCTGTCGCCGTCCCACACCGCCTCGACGGCCACGGGCCGGCCGGGCAGCCGCGTGGCCCGTGCGGCGAGGTCAGCGGGGTCGAGGGGTTCCGTCGGGCCGGGATCGAAGCGCCTGCCCAGTTCCCGGAAACGCCAGGCCACCACGTCGAGCGCCTCGTACAGACCCGGCCGGGATCCTTCGGGGAACCCGTCGCGGATCTCCTTGACCGCCGTGATGCGGCGGTCGAGCCGGACGAGGTCGTCCACGGCGGCGCGCGACGCGGCCGGGAGCGCGGCCCAGATGTCGGAGGTCATGGTCCCGGGTCAGGCGGTGGCGGCGGGGGTCTCGTCGAGCTCCCAGGCGTGGCGCTTGAACGCGCGGGCGAAGTCGGGGTGGTCCTCCCAGTTGCGGGCGACGCCGCGCAGCACGTCCCAGTTGTGTTCCAGGGCCTGGTCGATGATGTTGCGCAGCGCCGGGTCGGCCGACGCCCGCTGCTCGGCGAGGCCCTTGACGGCCGCCGCGGCCTTCACGGTGCCGAGGAGGGCCCGCAGGGCGCGGGAGGTGTCGTCCATGCCGAACCCGTGGTCGCTGCCGGTCTCGGGGTCGAAGAGCGGGCGGAGGCGTGCCTCGATGAACGCGGTGATGTGCTCGAAGTGCTGGACGTCCATCGGGTTCTCCTTCTCCCGCCGTGCGGGGCGTTTCGTGTCTCGTGGCGCGGGCGGCCGATGTCACCACGGCCCCGGTGATTATCCCGTGGCCTCGTCACCGGGGCGCGGGCGGGCTCGACCGTACGTCGTGGAACAGGGCGTGTGCGGCGAGCGCGCCCTCGGTGCGGTCCTCGGGAACGGCCCACACCTGCACGGGGGCCGTGGGGGCGGAGGCGTCCGTGAGCGGGGCCCAGCCCGGTTCTCCGGTGCTCGCGAAGGCGACCAGGGCCCGGATCATCCGCTGCGACAGGGCACGGTCGTCGGCGTCGGCGGGGCCGCCGGTCAGGAAGTCGACTCCGGTGGCGTCCAGGGTGCCGAGGACGAAGGGCACGTCGGCGGCGTGCCACGCGTGCACGGGGCTGCCGTCGGGGCGGGTGCGGCGGCGGTCGAAGCGGGACAGGTGGGTGCGCCCGCCGGCGCGGGCGTGGGCCTCGGCGAGGCGGACGGTATGCGCGGCGAACACGGCGTCGCCAGCGAGCGCGAGGAAGATGTCGAGCACCGGTGCCCCGGGCATCAGGGCGCGGTACTCCGCGAGGAGGTCCTCGGGCAGGCCGTAGTCGGCGGCGAACCGGGCGAGGCCGTCCTCGGTGGTGACCGACGGCATGGATCCGACCTCGTGCATGAGCCGGTACTCCTCGGTGGTGTGGCACACCAGGAGGTCGATCGCCCTGCCCGCGCCGTCGGCCAGCGCGTCGAGCGGGTCGCGCGTCAGCGTCTCGCCGTCGAGGACGGGGCCGTAGAGGACGGTGTCGTAGTGCAGGAAGCCCGAGGAGGGGTCGTCCGCGTACCGCGCCACGACCCGGTCCGATGCCTCGACGAGCGCCTGGGGGCTCGCGGAGAGCAGACCCTGCGCCGTGGGCGCGACGCCTGCCTCGTCCGCCACCTCGCGGGTCAGTGCCCCGGCGAGTCCCGCCGGGAAGGTGGCGTCGGGGACGCTGTGCACGACGGCGCGACGGAAGAGCCCCTCGGCCCGGGGGCTGCTCATCAGGCAGGCGATCGAACCGCCGCCGGCGGACTGACCGGCCACGGTGACGTTGTCCGGGTCGCCGCCGAAGGCGGAGATGTTGTCGCGCACCCACTCCAGCGCGGCGATCTGGTCGAGCAGTCCCCGGTTGTCGGGGAAGCCGGGGACGTGGCCGAACCCTTCGAAGCCGAGGCGGTAGTTGCACGTCACGACGGTGAGTCCGGCCCGCGCGAGCGCCGTCCCGTCGTAGTCGGGCTGCGCCGAGGACCCGAAGGTGTAGGCGCCGCCGTGGATCCAGAAGAGGACGGGGCGGGGACCCGAACCTTCCGCGGCGGACCAGACGTTGAGGGAGAGGACGTCCTCCTGGTCCGGGCGCCAGACCGGCGCGCCGGGCAGCTCCGCCGACTGCGGGGCCACCGGCCCGAAGCGGGTGCAGTCCCGTGTCCCCTCCCAGGGGGCGGCGGGCATCGGCGCGCGGAAGCGGCCGGCGCCGAACGGCGGTGCGGCGTACGGAATCCCCAGGGTGACGCTCAGCCCGTCGACGATCGTGCCCCGCACCGATCCCTGCTTCGTCACCACGATGTTCTCGGCGGCAGGCGCACTCACAGGCGGGGCTCTCCTTCTCGTCTCCGCCGGTGTCTCCGAGCGGCAGGCCACCCTCGCACGGGGACCGGGCCCGGGCAATCGAATAATGATCATTCCGGGGCGGGGGTGTCCCGGTCCAGGGGCTGTTCGGCCCAGATCACCTTGCCCTCGGCTGTGTAGCGGGTGCCCCAGCGCCGGGTGAACTGGGAGATCAGGAAGAGGCCGCGGCCGCTCTCGTCGGTCGTGCGGGCGTGCCGCAGGTGGGGGGAGGTGCTGCTGGCGTCGAAGACCTCGCAGATCAGGGTCCGTTCGAGGATCAGACGCAGCCGGATCGGTCCCGAGGCGTGCCGGATGGCGTTGGTGACCAGCTCGCTGACGACGAGTTCGGTGGTGAAGGCGAGCTCCTCGAGCCCCCAGGCGGCCAGTTGGCGTGCGGCCATCACCCGGGCGCGGGCCACGACGGCCGGGTCGGCGGGCAGGTCCCACACGGCGACCTGCCCGGCCGCCAGGCTGCGCGTCCTGACCAGGAGAAGCGCCGCGTCGTCGGTGTACGGCCTGCTGGGCGCCAGTTCGTCGACGACGCTGCGGCAGAGCTGGTCGAGCGGCAGCTCCCGCGACCGGAGAACCCGCCGCAGTCCCTCCTTGCCCGCGCCGGGCGCGGCGATCAGGCCGTCGGTGTAGAAGGCCAGCACACTGCCCTCCTCAAGGGGCAGCTCGACGGACTCGAACGGCAGCCCTCCGATGCCCAGGGCCGGGCCGGGCGGCAGCTCCGGGAAGCCGACCGTGCCGTCGGGGGCGACGACGGCGGGCGCGAGGTGGCCGGCGCTCGCGAGGTCGCAGCGCAGGCTCACCGGGTCGTAGACGGCGTACAGGCAACTGGTGCCGACCGCCCCGGGGTTGGTCGCGCCGCCGATGCCGGCCTCCCGCCCCTCGCGGGTCACCTGGAGGACGAGGTCGTCGAGGTGCGCGAGGAGCTCCTCGGGCGACAGGTCGAGGTCCGCGAGGGTCCGTACGGCCGTTCTGAGCTGCCCCATGGTGGCGGCGGCCTCGATGCCGTGGCCCAGCACCTCGCCGACGACGAGGGCGACCCGCGCTCCGGAGAGGGGGATGACGTCGAACCAGTCGCCGCCGAGGCCGGAGAGTTCGTCGGCGGGACGGTAGAACGAGGCCGCGTCGACGGCCTCCTGCAGGGGGACGCCGTGCGGGAGGAGGCTGCGCTGGAGGACGAGCGCGGCGGCGCGCTCCCGGGCGTAGCGGCGGGCGTTGTCCAGGCAGACGGCGGCGCGGGCGACGAGCTCCTCCGCGAGCCGCAGGTCGTCCTCGTCGAACGCCTCGTCGCGCCGCGAGCGGAAGAACGTGGCCACGCCGAGGGTGACGCCCCGGGCGAGGATGGGCACGACCATGGCGGTGTGCGCCATGGGGCCGGTGGGCGGCCGGGGGGCGGGCGCGGCAGCCTCGGGGGGCACCGGCGCGGCGGACGAAGGGGGTACGGGCACGGCGGACACGGCGTGCCCGGGCCCCGCGGTCGGTGCCTGCTCGGGGCCCGCGGTCGGGGCCTGCTCGGGGCCCGCCGATGGGGACCGTTCGGAGCCCGCCGATGGGGACCGTTCGGAGCCCGCCGTCGGGGCCTGCCCCGATCTCGCCGATGGGGCCCGTACGGATTCCGCCGACGGAGCCTGCTCGGACGCCGCAGACGGGGCCTGTTCGGGTCCCGCGGATGGGGCCCGTACGGATTCCGCCGACGGAGCCCGCTCAGGTCCCGCCGCCGGGAGCCACTCGGATTCCGGCCCTGGGGGCCGCCCCGGCCCCGTCGAGGGGGCCTGCCCCGATCCCGCCGATGGGGACCGTACGGATTCCGCCGACGGAGCCCGCTCGGACGCCGCAGACGGAGGCTGCTCGTACGTCGCCGCCGGGGGCTGCCCCGATCCCGCCGTCGGGGGCTGCCCCGCAGGCGGGGCCGCTTCGCCCTGGTGTTGCGGTGGCCGGACGGGGAGGGCCGAGTCCCTGGCGGGCGGGTCCAGCCGGGCGGCGCGCCAGGGCCGGCCGTGGGCGAGGCAGCCGATCTGGGGTGACGACGGCCGGTAGGCGGCCGCCTCGCCCGGCTCCACCACCGCCTCGGGCGCCCCCGCGCGCACCGTCTGAGCGCCCGCGCGCACCAGTCGTACGGCGGTGGCCCCGGCGGTCGGCCCGGGGGACGGCTCCGCGCCCCGGATCACGGAGTCCAGGAGGTCGACGGCGACGAAGTCGGCGAGGCCGGGCACCGCCACGTCGGCGAGGTCCTGGGCGGTTCCCATGACGTCCAGGCTGCGGCCGATGCGTTCGCTCGCCCGGGCCATCAGGGCGAGCCGGAGACGGGCGCGGTAGCGGTCGGTGATGTCGACGACCGCGTAGCAGATCCCGAGGGCACGGCCGCTGTCGTCGTCGAGCCGGACGAACGACATCGCATGGGCGCGGTCGCGCCCCGGGTCGGCGCGGGTGCGGCCGACGTGTTCGTACCCGGTGACCGGTTCGCCGGTGGCGAGCACCTGGCGCATCTTCGACTCGAGGAGCTCCGCGTCGAAGCCGGGCTGGATCTCCGCGAGGCGGCGGCCGCGGCGCTGGTCGGCCCGGCCGCCGCCGAAGCGCTCCAGCGCGGTGTTCGACCACACGCAGCGCAGCTCGGTGTCGACCAGTGCGATGCCGACGGGTGCCTCGGTGACCATCCGTTCCAGCAGGGCGGGTCCCATGGTCCACTGCCGGGACGGTGCCGCTCCGGTGGCCACGGCCAGCCAGCGTGCCGGTGCCGCGTCCCCCGGCAGGGGCAGCACGGTGACGTCGACGGTGATGTCACGGCCGTCCTGATGACGTGCGAGGAGGGCGCCCGACCAGGCGCCGTCCGTCGCGCAGCGCTTCCGGATCGCGGGCAGACGCGCGGCCTCGCGCGGCGCGAGGAGGGACTCCACATGCCGGCCACGCATCTCCTGCGCGGAGTGGCCGAGGAGCCGCTCGGCGGCGTACGGGCGGCCGACGACCGCCCCGCCCGCGTCGAAGACGAGGACGACGGCGTCCGTGACCCCGAACGCCGGTGCCTGCCCGGTGGTGTCTGTGCCCTCAGGTCTCCCCACGGCCGTCGGCTCCGTTCTCGGATACCACCTTGTTTTTCCCTTTTATCACACTGTGCACTCTCCTTCCGGGGGCTGCACCGGTCTCACCCCATCGGCGGCAGACCGGGTTTTCGAACGGCCAAACAGGTTAGTCAGCACTCAAGGACCGATGACCCGGGAGGCGGGCACGTGACTCGACCGAAGATCCTCGTGGTGGGCGCCGGCTTCGCCGGCGTCGCTTGCGTACGGCGGCTTGAGCGGCGGCTGACCGACAGGGAGGCGCAGATCTCGCTGCTCACACCGTTCTCGTACCAGCTGTATCTGCCCCTGCTCCCCCAGGTGGCCGCCGGGGTGCTCACGCCGCAGTCGGTCGCGCTGTCCTTGCGGCGCAGCAAGCGGCACCGGACCCGGATCATTCCGGGCGGCGCCGTCGGTGTGGACACCAAGGCGAAGGTCTGTGTCGTCCGGACCATCACGGGCGAGTACGTGAACGAGCCGTACGACCATCTCGTGCTCGCGCCCGGCAGTGTGACGCGTACCTTCGACATCCCCGGTCTGACCGAGCACGCCCGGGGCATGAAGACGCTCGCCGAAGCGGTCTACATCCGCGACCATGTGATCGCCCAGCTGGATCTCGCCGACGCGAGCACGGACGAGGCCGAGCGGGCGGCGCGGTTGCAGTTCGTGGTGGTGGGCGGCGGGTACGCGGGGACGGAGACGGCCGCCTGTCTGCAGCGGCTCACGCACCATGCGGTCAAGCGCTATCCGCGCCTGGACCCGAAGCTGATCAAGTGGCATCTGGTGGACCTCGCCCCGAAGCTGATGCCCGAACTCGGCGACAGGCTGGGGGGCGCCGCGCTGGACATCCTGCGCCGGCGCGGCATCGAGGTGTCGCTCGGTGTGTCCGTCGCGTCCGTGGACGCCGACGCCGTGACGCTCACCGACGGGCGGGTGCTGCCGAGCCGGACCCTGATCTGGACGGCCGGCGTGGCCGCCAGCCCGCTGATCGGGACCCTGGGCGCGGAGACCCTGCGGGGCCGCCTCGTGGTGGGGGCGGACATGGTCGTGCCCGGTGTGGACGGGGTGCACGCCCTGGGCGACGCCGCGGCCGTACCGGACCTGGCCAAGAACGAGCAGGGAGCCGTCTGCCCGCCGACCGCCCAGCACGCGCAGCGCCAGGGCAAGCAGGTCGCCGACAACATCGTGGCGACGCTGCGGGGCGAGCAGACGTACCCCTACCACCACCGGGACCTCGGCCTGGTGGTGGACCTGGGCGGACGGGACGCCGTCTCGAAGCCGCTCGGCGTCGAGCTGCACGGGACGCCCGCACAGGCGGTGGCCCGCGCGTACCACTGGGCGGCGCTGCGGACCAATGTGGCCAAGACGCGGGTGATGACGAACTGGCTGCTCAACGCCGTGGCGGGCGACGACTTCGTGCGTACGGGATTCCTGGCGTCCCGGTCCGGGACCCTGACCGACTTCGAGTACACCGACGCCTACCTCACGCCCGAACAGGTCCGGAAGCACACCTCATCCCTGCGCGCCCAGGGCTGAGTTCGTCCCGTCCGTTCCCGCCTGGGCCCTCACGGAGCGGCGACGGCCGAGGCGGGCTCCCGAGGCCGTGGCGAGCGCGAGGGCCGTGAGCAGCGCGCTCGTCCACAGGGGCGCGCGGTAGCCGTGACCGGCGTCGATGACCGCGCCGCCGAGCCACGGCCCCACGGCGGCGCCCACGTTGAGCGCGGCCACGGCGAGCGCCCCGGACAGGGTGGGCGCCCCGGCGGCCGCGTGGAGGGCCCGCGCGATGAGGGCGGAGCCGAGGGCGAACGACACGGCGCCCAGGACCGGGACGAGGACGATCGTGGCCGCGGCGCTCCCCGCGGTGAGTGCGAAAACGCTCCACCCGGCCACCCCTGCCACGGCGCAGCCGGCGAGCAGTGCCGGGGGGTGCGCGTCGGCGATCCGGCCGGCGAGCACGACTCCGGTGAAGGAGCCCACACCGAACAGGGCGAGCAGAGCGGGGACCCAGAGGGGGGCGAGTCCGGTGACGTCCGTGACGACCGGGGCGAGGTAGGTGAATCCGCAGAACATGGCGCCGTTCGCGAGGGCGCAGACCAGGAGTGTCAGGAGGAGCCGTGGGCTGCGCAGGGTCCGCAGTTCGGCGTACGCGCCGACGCCGGCCGGGAGTTCGGCGCCGCCGGTCGGGACCGAGCGGACGATCGCGACGAGCGCCGGTACGGAGAGCAGGGCGACGGCCCAGAACGCCGAGCGCCAGCCCCCTACGTGACCGAGCAGGGTGCCGCCGGGAACGCCCACGACGCAGGCGAGGGTGGTGCCGCCGAGCAGGACGGAGGTCGCGCGCCCCCGGGACTCCGGCCCGACCATCGACGTGGCCGCCACGAGGGCCACCGCGAGGAAGCCGGCGTTGGTCACGGCGCCGATCACGCGTGTGGCGAGGAGGACACCGAAGTGCGGTGTGAGGGCGCCGAGGACGTGGACGAGCAGGAAGGTGCCGAGCAGGACCGCCAGCGCGGTCCGTCGCGACCAGCGCCGGGCCAGGAGCGCCATCAGGGGCGCCCCCACGATCATTCCGACGGCGAACGCCGAGGTCAGCGAACCCGCGGCGGGGACCGAGACGTCGAGGTCGGCGGCGATGTCCGGCAGCAGGCCGGAGAGCATGAACTCGGACGTTCCCTGGGCGAAGACGGCCAGTCCGAGCAGGTAGAGAGCGAAGGGCATCGAGAGACTCCACAACCGAGCGGCAGCGTGAGCCGTACCGGGGCCGGGTGGCGGGGGTACGGCGGGCATGCGCGATCACCGCGCGCGAAGGCGGGGAGAGAGGCGTTCAGGGGCCCGTCTCCCGCGGCGGCGGTTCCGGCGGTTCGTGTCACGTCTGCCCAGCGCGGCGCATGGCCTCAGGGGCCGGGGTGCTTCAGCAGCAGGACGCGGGGAGCCACCGGAAGGCCGGTGGCCGGAGTCTGTCCGACTCGGGGCTCGACATGGCGCCACCGTACGCAGCGCGCCGCGGCACGGTCCAGTCGATTTCGGCCGGCCGGCGCCGGGGGTCGCCGAAGCGGCGTGAAGCGGTCAGAGCCAGCCGTTGCGGCGGAAGCTGCGGTGGAGGAGGAAGCAGGCGGTGGCCATCGCGGCGACGACGAGCGGGTAGCCGTAGGTCCAGCGGAGCTCCGGCATGTGGTCGAAGTTCATTCCGTAGACCCCGCAGACCATGGTGGGAACGGCGATGATCGCCGCCCACGCCGTGATCTTGCGCATGTCCTCGTTCTGGGCGACGGTCACCTGCGCCAGGTGGGCCTGGAGGATCGAGTCGAGCAGGGCGTCGAAGGAGGTGATCTGTTCCGTGATCCGGGACAGGTGGTCGGCGATGTCGCGGAAGTACGGACGTATCTCCGGGCCGATGAGCGGCAGCGGCTGCGCGGCGAGGGTCTGCAGCGGGCGGTGGAGCGGGGTCACCGCCCGCTTCAGTTCGAGGAGTTCGCGCTTGAGCTGGTAGACGCGGCCGGCGTCGCCGCGCGAGGCCTGCTCGCTGAAGACGGCCGTCTCGACGGCGTCGAGGTCGTCCTGGACGGCGTCGACCACGGCGAGGTAGTCGTCCACCACGTGGTCGGCGATGGCGTGCAGGACGGCGGCCGGCCCCTTGGCCAGTTGTTCGGGCTCGGCTTCCAGTGCCTCCCGCAGCGGGCCCAGCGAACCGTGCATGCCGTGCCGGACGGTGATGACGAAGTCGGATCCCGTGAAGACCATGAGTTCGCCCGTGTCGACGACCTCGCTGGTGGCGGTGAGCTCCTCGTGCTCGACGTAACGGACCGTCTTGAACACGGCGAACAGCGTCTGGTCGTACCGCTCGAGCTTCGGCCGCTGATGGGCGTGGACGGCGTCCTCGACGGCCAGCGGGTGCAGCCCGAACAGTTCGGCGAGTCCGGCGAACTCCTCGACGGACGGCTCGTGGAGGCCGATCCAGACGAACCCGTCGCCGGACTTGCGTACCCGCCGCACCGCCTCCTCCGCGGGGCAGGCCCCCCGGTGCCTCGCCCCGTCCTCGTACAGCACACAGTTGACGACCGCGCTGCCCAGCGGCGAGCGCGCCGGGTGGCTGAGGTCGACGGTCCGGCGGTAGGCGCGGCGGACGGTGCGGCGGAGGTTGCGGATGATGGGCACGTGGGGCTCCTCAGGACGATCAGCGGTCAGTGTGCCACTGCCCGGCCGGGGACGGGACCACTGACAAATGTCACCGGATCCGATGCACGAGATCCTCCCGAGGGTGGAGGGCGGGCCGCGCGACGGCGTCGAGGATGGATCCACCGCATTCATCGAGGGAAGCAGGATCCACCCATGCCTTCGTCGTATTCGTCGTATTCGCCCCGCAGGGCTCGCCTCTCCGCCGTCGCCGCGACCACCCTGATAGCGCTCTCCGCCTCGGCGTTACCGGCACAGGCCGTCGCCGCGGAGCCCCGCTCCCCCGCCGCCGTGAGCCCTGTCGCGGCGTCCGTCACCGGCCGCGGTCTCGACCGCGCGGCGCTGCGCGGCTCGCTCGACGCCTTCCACGCGGCGGGGATGTACGGCGCCTATTCGGCGGTGCGCGACGGCTCCGCGCAGTGGCGGGGCGCCACCGGGTTCGCCGACGTCGACACCCGGCGGCCCACGCGGCCGGACCTGGAGCACCGGGTCGGCAGCATCACCAAGACCTTCACGGCCGTCGCCGTGCTCCAGCAGGCCGGCGCCGGCCGCATCGACCTCGACGCTCCCGTCGGCCGCTACCTTCCCGACGTCGTGCCGGGCGAGCGCGGCCGGCAGGTGACCGTACGGATGCTGCTCAACCACACCAGTGGCATCGCCGACTACGTGCTGCCCGCCTTCCCCGGCATCCTCGAGAACCCGGGCAGGACGCTCGACGAGAACCGTCTGCGCCGCATCGCCCCCGAGGAACTCGCCCGCCTGGGGCTGGCGGCCCTGCCCGTCGCGGAGCGCGGGACGCACGCGTACTCCAACACCAACTACATCCTGGCCGGGCTGATCCTGGAGCGGGTGACGGGCCAGAAGGCCGAGGCGTACATCACCCGGAACGTCATCCGCAGGGCCGGCCTGCGCCACACGTACTTCCCGACGTCGGCGTCGATCAAGGGCCCGCACGCCAAGATGTACGAGTCGTTCTTCGGCCTGATCGATCCGCCCCGCGACTACAGCGTCTACGACATGTCATGGGCGGGCACGGCCGGCGCCCTCGTCTCGACGCCGGGCGACCTCAACGACTTCTACCGCGCGCTGCTGAGCGGGCGGCTGCTCGGCGCGGCGCAGCTGCGCGCGATGAAGACCACCGTGCCGGCCTACGAGACGCAGCCGGGCGAGGAGCCGTTGATGCGCTACGGCCTCGGCATCTACACCCTCAAGATGCCCAGCGGCGGTTGGTACTGGGGGCATGACGGAGGCGTCTTCGGGGCCGGTACCTGGGCGCTGTCCACCGAGGACGGCCGTCGCCAGGTGGCCATCGGCTACAACCTGATGAAGTACCAGCGCTTCGACGAGCAGGGCCGTCCGCTGCCGGATCCCGTGACCGAGGCGCTGTACGCCCACGTCGACGGGGCGCTGGCCGGCGCTCCCGCGCTCGTCCGCGGCGCGGCGCCGCTGCGGGGGCGGGCGCTGCCCGGCCTGCCGATCGGCCCGGACGCGCTGCACCAGGCGTCGCTCCGGTAGCCGGCTTCGCCGAAGCCGGGGACATGCGCGATGATCACCGGTCATGAGAGCTCTTGTCGGCATCGAACTGCCGGGCTTCCGACTCGTGGAGCCCGATGTCTGGGTCAGCGACGCGGGTGACGTGCTGTCGCTGCACTTCTTCGCACTGCGTCCGGACCTGCCCGCGTCACTGGACGACGGCCCGTCGTTGCGCGCCGCGTTGACCCGCCTCACCGCAGACGCCGGCGGCGGGCTGATCGAGGCGTCGGTGAAGTCGCTGGGAGAACTGCCCGCGCTGCGGCAGATACTGAAGCTGCCGCTGCCGGGACAGCCCAGCGGGCAGGTCTTCATCGGCAGTTACACCGTCCCGCGCGCGGAGTGCAGCACGGTGGTGAAGATCCAGGCGCCCGAGCGCGGGATGACCGGTATGCGTGAGGCGATGGTGATGGCGCAGGTCGGTCCGGACGCCTTCTACCGGGCGCATCCCTACGCCCCGGAGGTACGGGACGGGCTGCCGTTCCACGCCGCCGACCACGAGCGGTACGACGCCCAGTTCCCGGACCATCCCCTGACCCGGGTCCGGGGCGTGCTCGGGGCGCTCGCGACGAGCGTCGCGGTGGCACCCGAGTTCGCGGCGCTGCCGTCCTTCACGGTCTGACGCCCCTCGGCAGACGTGCTCCCCGCGGCGACGACCGGATCGGCGCGCGCGGGGAGCCGCCCATGGGGAGAGACTGGAAGGAGAGCACGCCAGGGGGGCAGCTCCGGACCGTCGGAGCGGAGCAGCCGTGGAGGAACGATGAGGGCAACGACACGGGAGGACACCCCTGTGGCCATCGCCGGTGACGGCGTGGAGCTGCGGACACAGGAGATCGGCGGCGACATCAGCGTGGCGTTCGTCCACCTGCCCGCCGGTACCGATCTCGGGCCCGCTCTGGAGGGGATGCCGGACGACCTGTGCCAGTGCCCCCACTGGGGCTACGTCTTCTCCGGCGCGGTGAAGATGCGCACCAAGGACGGGGACCAGGTCTACCGCGCGGGTGACGCCTTCTACTGGGCTCCCGGGCACGCTCCCCTGGCGCTGGAGGACTCCGACTACGTCGACTTCTCGCCGACGAAGGAGTTCACCGAGGTGATCGATCACGTGAAGGCGAGGGCGGGCGGCTGATGCGTTCCGGTGGACGGGGCTCGTACGCTCCCGTCCACCGGGGCGAGCCGTCAGCCCTGGGACGCCGCCAGGAGTGCCTCCGCGGTGATGAGGGCGGTGGAGCCCGGCGCCGTACAGGCGTGGGCTCCGGCCACCGCGCCGAGACGGGCGCAGTCCAGGACGTCGCGGCCGGCGAGCCTGCCGTAGAGGAAGCCGCTGACGAACGCGTCACCCGCGCCGTTGGAGTCGACGACGGGCGCGGACGGGGCGACCGCCGGGATGTGACGTGGGGTGCGGCCGCCGTTCCGGGTGAGGACGTAGGAGCCGCTCGCGCCCGCCGTGGCGACCACGGCTTCCGCGCGGCCCTCGCGCAGGATCTCGCGCATCAGCTCCGGTGTTCCCTCGCCGGCCCCTTCCGCGCTGAGGAAGACGAGGTCGGAGCGGAGGGCGAACTCCCGGTGGTGTTCGGCGAGTCCGTCCCAGTCGTGCAGATCGGTGGAGACGGGGACGCCCAGGGCCTCGATGTCGTCGTACAGGAAACGCGTGAAGTTCATGATGGACAGGTGGGCGTGGCGGGTGCGCCGCAGCCGGGGCAGGTAGAAGTCCCTGGGCATCCGCAGGTCGGCGGGGTCCCTGGCGTCGTAGAACGACATCCGGCGCCCCGTCGCGTCGACGAGGTTGACCGCGCGGCGCGTCCCGGCGGGCGAGATCACGGGGGCGAACTCGACGTCCCCCTCGGCCATGCGCTTCCGTACGAGCGCCCCGGTCCCGTCGTCTCCGATGCAGTCGAGCAGGGCGACCTCGAGGCCGAGGGCGCGGGTGCCGAGTGCCACGTTCCCGCCGGTGTGCCCCGCCCACTCCTCGATCGGCCCCACATGGACCGAGTCGGCGAGCGGGACGGGCAGGGTGTCGACCCGGACGACGGTGTCGACGCCACTGCCGCCGATCACCAAGACGTCGTACCGCGCGTTGTGTTGACTCACTGTTCCGCCTCTCGGGTCCCGCCGCGTCCCAGTATGGCGGCACCGCCGGGCGCGGGTTCGCCTGTTCGATCTGTTCGATCTCGATGAGCGCTCCGGTCCTACTTGCGAGCCGCTACTGAAAACGATTATCGTCTTGCCCGCACCGGGGGCGGTTCGACCCGCCGCCGAACCGGCCCCCGGCCCGCGGCCGCGCAGCGAGCGCTGCCCGGAGAAGGGGGACGTACGACCATGACCGGAACCTCGAGACGGCCGACCAGGGCCGCCTGGGTGGCGGCCGCCTGCGCCGCCGCGTTACTGAGCGGGTGCAGCGGCACGCCGGACGGCCCCGGAGCAGGGGCCCAGCGCGACGCGACCGCGGCGCGCGGCGAGCAGCAGATCAACGCCCGGCCCGTCGGCGACCTGCGTGACGGAGGCGATCTGCGCGTACCCGTGGACGCGCTGCCCACCAACTACAACCCCGTCCAGGTCAACGGCGCGCGCGTGGTGACCTGGCAGCTCGCCGAGGCGGTCCTGCCGAGCGCCTTCAACGAGGCCCCGGACGGCGGACACGTCCTCAACAAGGCGTTCTTCACCTCGGCCGCCCTCACGTCGACCTCTCCGCACGTCATCACGTACACGATCGCGGACAAGGCGGTCTGGAGCAACGGCCGCCCCCTCACCTGGGAGGACCTGCGCGGGCAATGGCAGGCGCTCAGCGGCCGGGACACGGCGTACGAGGGGTACAGCAACGTCGGGTACGCGGACATCGTCTCGGTGCAGCGGGGCTCCTCGGACAAGGTGGCCGTGGTCACGCTGCGCCGGCCGTTCGCCGAATGGCAGGGGCTGTTCCGCCCGCTGGTGCCCAAGGAGCTGACCGCGAAGGCGAGTTCCTTCAACAGGGGCTGGCTGGAGGAGCCACCGATCACCTCGGGCCCGTTCGCCGTCGAGCGGATCGACCGGACCGGGAAGACGATCACATTGAAGCGCAACGCCTCCTGGTGGGCGCGCCGGCCTCCCCTGGACCGGGTCGTCCTGCGCGTCCTCGACCCGGCGGCGCGCGCCGACGAGCTGGCCAACCGGGGCATCGACCTCTACCCCGTCGGCGCGGACCTGGATCTGTTCACCCGGGCCCGGACGATGCCCGGAGTGGAGATCCGGCAGGCCCCCGAACGCCTCGCCGGGCAGCTCACCTTCAACGGCGCCGAGGGCGCTCCGCTCGCCGACGAACCGCTGCGCCGGGCCGTCGCCCAGGCCGTCGACCCGAAGGCGATCACCGACGCCCTGGTCGGCCGGATCGTGCCCGGGGCCGCACCGGTCGGTCACCACATCCTGCCGCCGGGCGACCCCGGCTACCGGGACAACTCCGCGACGCTGCCCTTCGACGCCGCTGCGGCGGGACGGCAGCTCGACCGGCTGGGCTGGAAGAAGCACGGCGCCTACCGCGAGCGCGCGGGCAAGAGGCTGACCCTGCGGCTCGTCGGCCAGGCCACGCCCGTGGGACGGACGGTCACCGCCCTCGTCACGGAGCAGCTGCGGGCCGTCGGCATCGAGGCGCGCACCCGGACCGTGCCGCTGGAGAACTTCTACGACGGCTATCTGCTGCCGGGCAACTTCGACCTCATCGCCTTCGAATGGACCAAGTCCGCCTCGCCGTTCGCCCACGACCGGCCGGTGTTCCAGAAGCCCGAGGGCGATGACTTCGGCAGCAACTTCGGCCGCATCCACGTCCCCGGGATCGACGAGCTGTACGACCGGGGCCTGGCCGAGCTCGACGCCGGCAAGCGGCGCGAGATCGCGAACAGGATCGACGTACTGGCCTGGAAGCACGCCCACCATCTGCCGCTCTACGCCGGTTCCGGCGCGTACGCGGTCCGCGCCGACCTCGCGAACTACGGGGCGCGCGGGCTGGGTTCGTACGGCTTCGAGAGCGCCGGGTTCGTGAAGTGAGGGGGGCGGCCGTCCATCTGGTGCGGCGGCTCGCCTGGCGGGTGGGACTGTGCCTGGCCGCCACGCTCGCCGCGTACGTGCTGGCCTCCCTCAGCTTCGACCCGCTCGCGGAGCTGAGGGGGCACCAGCCGCGACCGCCGCAGGCCGTCATCGACGCACGGGCGCACCGCCTGGGGCTCGACTCGCCGCTGCCGGTCCGTTTCCTCGACTGGCTGTCGGGGGTTCCGCGCGGGGACTTCGGCGAGACGGTCGGCGGGCAGCGGATCGGGGACGAGCTGTGGCGGCGCTGCGGCACCAGCGTGCGTCTGTTCCTCGCGGGGAGTCTGCTGGCGATGGCCGCCGGGGTGGTGATCGGGGTGTGGAACGCCCTGCGCAGCGGCCGGCTGAGCGACGGGGTGTCCCTGGTGGGCTCGCTGGTGCTGCTCGCGATTCCGGTGTTCGTCCTGGGGACGGTCCTGAAAATGGCGTGGCTGCCCATCAACGAGGCCGTCGGCACGCAGGTGCTGTACTTCTCCGCCGAGACGACACCCGGCTCCGAGCTCACCGGGTGGGCGGCGTTCGGTGACCGGCTGCGGCACCTGGCCCTGCCGACGCTCGCCGTCGCACTCCCCCAGGCCGCGTTCTACAGCCGCTATCAGAGGGCGGCGATGCTCGACGTGCTCGGCAGCGATTTCCTCCGGGCGGCGCGGGCGAAGGGCCTGCGGCGCGGTAAGGCGGTGGTGCGGCACGGCATCCGGATGGCGTTGATCCCGATGGTCACGCTCTTCTCGTTCACCTTCGGCCTGCATCTGACGGGCGGGGTGTTCACCGAGCGGATCTTCGGCTGGAACGGCATGGGCGACTGGCTGCTCACCGGGATCCACGAGCAGGACGCGACCGTCGTCGCCACCGTCACCCTCTTCATCGCCGTGCTGGTGGTGCTGGCGGGGTGGCTCGGCGACGCGCTGCTGGCCGTGCTCGATCCCCGGATACGGAGGGCCGGGCCATGACCGCTCCCTCCTCGGTGCCGGCCCGGCTCTTACGGAGCCCGCTCGCGCTCTGCGGAGCCGTCCTGCTGCTGTTCCTGGCCGGCTCGGCGCTCGTGGGGCCCTGGCTCTGGCCGTACGACCCTGTCACCCAGGATCCCGGGGCTGCTCTGCTGCCGCCGTCCGCGGACCACTGGCTCGGCACGGCCCGGCTCGGTGAGGACCTCCTCGCGCAGTGTCTGACGGCGCTGCGGAAGTCCCTGCTCATCGGGCTGCTGGTGGCCGGGCTCTCCACGCTGCTGGCGACGCTGGTCGGGCTGACGGCGGGGTACGTCGGCCGGGGTGTCGACCGGTCGCTGATGTGGGGCGTGGACATGCTCCTGGTCCTGCCGTCCTTCCTCGTCGTCGCCGTGCTCTCACCGGCGCTGCGGGACCGCTCCTGGCTGTGGACGGTCCTGGTCATCGCCCTGTTCCAGTGGATGCTCACCGCGCGCGTCGTGCGCGCCCGCGCGGTGAGCCTGCGGCGGCGGGAGTTCGTGACGGCGGCCCGCTTCATGGGCGCGCCGACGGGCTGGATCCTGCGCAGGCATCTCGTACCGCATCTGGTGCCGCTGCTGGTCATCGACTGCACGCTGCACGTCGGTGCGGCGATCCTCGGCGAGGCGGGACTGAGCTACTTCGGCTTCGGGATCCAGCCTCCCGATGTGTCCTTGGGGACGCTGCTGGCCGTGGGGAGCGGCTCGGCGCTGACGTATCCGTGGGTGTTCCTCGCGCCGGTGGGCTTTCTCGTGCTGACGGTGACGGCCGTGGGACTGCTGGGCGAGGCGCTGCGGCGCGTACTGGACGAGGAGGACGGCCATGACGGCTACGACGGCCAGCACGGCTGAGACGGCTGAGGTCAGGGCACATCCGCTGCTGGAGGTGCGCGGTCTGTCGGTCACCTTCGCGGCGGGTTCGCGGCGGGCGGTGGAGGGGGTGGATCTGACCCTCGCGCGCGGCGAGGCGCTCGCCGTCGTGGGGACCTCGGGCTCGGGGAAGTCGGTGACGGCCTCGGCGCTCATCGGTCTGCTGCCGGGGCTCGGGGAGGTCGGCGGTTCGGTGCGGTTCGACGGGCGCGAGCTGGTGGGCCTTCCGGACCGGGAGATGTCGCGGATCCGGGGGAAGCGGATCGGCATGGTGTTCCAGGACCCGCTGGCGGCGCTGACGCCCGTGATGTCGGTGGGGCGGCAGATCGAGGAGGCGATACGGACGCACCGGAGGGTCCCGCGGGCGGAGGCCCGGCAGCGCGCGGTCGGCCTCCTCGACCGGGTCGGGATCCCCGACGCGGCACGCCGGGCGCGGGCGTACCCGCACGAGCTCTCCGGCGGTATGCGGCAGCGGGTCGCGATCGCCATGGCCCTCGCCTGCGATCCCGAACTGCTGATCGCCGACGAGCCGACGAGCGCCCTGGACACGACGGTGCAGGCGCAGATCCTGGACCTCCTGGACCGCCAGCGCGCGGAGCGCGGGTGCGCGCTGCTGCTGATCACCCACGACCTGGGGGTGGTGGCCCGGTGCTGCGACCGCGTGGCGGTGATGCGCGACGGCCGCCTCGGCGCGGCGGGCGAGGTGGCGGCGCTGCTGTCGGGTCCCGGAGCGGGAGGCGTCGAGGACGGGGGTGCGGGCGGTGAGGGCGGTGCGGGCTCGGGCGGCGACCTGGCGCATCTGCTGGCCGCCACCCGGCGTATGGAGGAGGCCGCGACCGGCCCGCGTCCCACCGCGACGCGTCCCGCCACGGCACGGCCCGCACCACGGCCCGGCGACACGCCGGCGGAGGTCCCGGACCGGGCCCCGGTTCCGGCCGGACCACTCGAAGTGCTGCGTGTCGAGGGCCTGGAGCGGCACTACGCGGCGCGTCGGGGCCGGGCGGTTCGCGCGGTCGACGGGGTGAGCCTCAGCCTCCGGCAGGGAAGGGCGCTCGCGCTGGTCGGCGAGTCGGGGTGCGGGAAGACCACCACGCTCCACGAGATTCTGCGGCTGCGGGCGCCCGCGGCGGGCCGGATCGAGGTGCTCGGGCACGATCTCGCCTCGCTCGCACCGTCCGGCCGACGGGAGTTGAGGCACCGGATGAGCGTGGTGTTCCAGGATCCCGCGGCCTCGCTCGATCCGCGGATGCGCGTCGGGGAGATCGTCGCGGAGCCGCTCGCGCTGCGCGGTGCGACGCCCGCCGAACGCGGGCGCCGGGTCGAGGAGTTGCTGCGCCTGGTGGAGCTTCCCGGGAGCGTCGCGGAGGTCCGGCCCGCCCGCCTGTCGGGCGGTCAGCGTCAACGCGTGGCCATCGCACGGGCGTTGTCCACGGGGCCGGAGCTCGTGCTGCTCGACGAGCCGGTGTCCGCCCTGGACGTGCCGTTGCGGGCCGGGGTGATGGACCTGCTCGACGGCCTGCGGGCCCGGATGGGCCTTTCCTACGTGCTGGTGTCCCACGACATCCGGCTCGTGCGCCGTTCCGCCGACGACGTGGCCGTGATGTACCTGGGGCGGGTGGTGGAGGCCGGCCCCGCCGGGGAGGTGCTCGGGCGGCCCCGACATCCGTACACCCGGGCCCTGGTCGACGCCTCGCCCTCGACCGATCCGGCCCGGGAGCGCGAGCGGGTGGTGCTGCACGGTGATCCGCTGCCGTCGACCGGTGCGGGCTGCTCCTTCCGGAACCGCTGCCCCCTTTTCCCCGCACTGGACGCGCCCGTCCAGGAGTTGTGCGTCCGGAACGCGCCGCTCCTGCGGGAGGCCGAGCCCGGCGCGGCCCAACTCCTCGCGTGCCACGGCGACCTGCACAAGCGGCACGTACCATTCCTTGATTGAAAACGATTGTCGTTGCGCACTAGGGTCGAAGCGGACGCACGGCGCGGCGCTTTCGCGGCCGGTCCGCCCCTACGAGAAGACCAGGAGTCCGCACATTCATGAGCACTCCGCTGTATCTCGCTCCACGACTCGAGCCCCGGCTGGCGTCGCTCCTCGACGACACCGAGCTCCTCCACCGGCTGACCCGGGCGCTCGGATCTCCGTTGAACATCGTGCTTCCCGACCAGATCGCCGAGAACGTCGGCCGCTTCCAGGAGGTGTATGAGAAGCACCGGCTGGCCGGCACGATCTACTTCGCCCACAAGGCCAACCGCTCCAGCGCGCTCGTCCGGCGCCTCGCCGCCACCGACGCCCACATCGACATCGCCTCGCTGCACGAGCTCCAGCACGCGCTGGGCTGCGGCTTCGCGCCGGAGCGCATCATGGCGACCGGCCCGAAGAGCCCCGAGTTCCTGTGGCTCGCGGCGCGGACGGGTGTCATCGTCAACGTCGACTCGGCCGACGAGCTCCGCACGCTGGCCGCGTTGGTCGAGAAGCACCGGCTCCCTGCGGTCCGCGTCCTCCTGCGGCTCTCCGACTTCGACAGCACCGGGGTCACCGTGCTGAGCCGGCGCAGCAGGTTCGGCACGCCGGCCGCCTCGGCCACCGTGCTTCTCGACATCCTCGACAAGCACCGGGAGTCCCTCGACTTCCTGGGCGTCGCCTACCACCTCGACACCATCGGCGCCGCCGAGAAGGCCACCGCCTTCGAAGGGTGCCTGCGGGTGATGAACGAGTGCGCCGCCCGGGGCCTGCGCCCCCGCGTCGTCGACATCGGCGGCGGCTTCGGCGTGGACTATCTCGCCGACGGCGCCCAGTGGGAGACGTACACCTCGGAACTGACCAACGCCGTGCTCGGCAGGCGCCCTGCCCTGACCTGGCAGGGGCACGGCTACGGGCTGCGCAACGACGGCGGGACCCTGCGCGGCGCGCTCGGCCTCTACCCCGCCCACCGGCCCGTGTCGGGACCGCGCTACTTCGACGAACTCCTCGCGATGCGCGGCCAGTCGCTGGGCCGGCCACTGGCGACTCTGCTCCTGGAGAGCCTGTACGACCTGCACATCGAGCCGGGTCGCGCCCTGGTGGACCAGTGCGGTGTCGCGCTCGCCCGCGTCCTGGAGGTCCGCGACACACCGGGCGGGGACTGCTTCGTACGCCTGGAGATGAACGCCTCCGACGTCAGCCTGGAGGAGCACGGCGTCCTCATGGACCCGGTGCTCGTGGAGCGCCCCGGCGCCAGGGGGGAGGCCGACGGCGACGGTCCGGTCGGGGTTCACCTGATCGGGAACCTCTGTCTGGAGGCGGACTTCATCACGCGGCGGCTGGTGTACCTGCCACGCCGTCCGGCACCCGGCGACCTGCTCGCCTTCGCCAACACCGCCGGCTACTTCATGGACTTCAGCGCCGACCACGCCCTGCACCAGCCCATCGCACGCAAGGTCGCCGCATACCGGGCGGGCGACCGGTGGGACTGGTGCCTCGACGAGAACTACTGGCCCATCACTTCCACGGGGGAAGACTGTTGAAGTACGACTCCATCACCGATGTCATCGGCGACACCCCGCTCGTCCGCATAGCACCGGAGATACACGGACTGCGTCACATCGATCTCTACGCCAAGCTGGAGATGCTCAACCCCTTCGGCTCCGTCAAGGACCGCGCGGCCTGGAACATGGTCCAGCCGCTCATCGCCACGGAAGGCGACGGCGACAGCGACAGCGACAGCGACGGCAAGGTCACGCGCACGGTCGTGGAGCTGTCCAGCGGCAACACCGCCAAGGCCCTCGCCGTCATCGCCGGCATGCACGGGCTGCCGTTCAAGAGCGTCACCAACCGGATGAAGGTCCCCGAGATCAAGGACCTGCTGCTCCTCCTGGGCGCGGAGATCGAGGAGCTTCCCGGGCAGGCCGAGTGCCTGGACCCGACGAACACCGAGGACCCGCTCACCAAGATCCACCAGATGCTCTCCGCCGACACCGGCGCCTACGTCCACACGGACCAGTACTACAACCCGCTGAACATCGAGGCGCACCGGACGGCCACCGGGCCGGAGATCGTGAAGGACCTCGGCGGCCGGGCCCCCGACTGGTTCGTCGCGGCCGTCGGCACCGCGGGCTCCTCGACCGGTACCGCCCGCGCCCTGCGCGGCCACGACCCGAACGTCGGCGTGATCGGCCTGGTCGCCCACAAGTCCGACTTCATCCCCGGCATCCGGAACATCGACGAGGTCCACGAGGTCGGTCTGTTCGACCCGGCCACGTACGACACCATCGAGTCCGTCACCGCCGACGAGGCCATCGACGGCATGATCACGCTCGTCCGTCGCTGCGGCATGCTGGCGGGCCCCACGGGCGGAGCCGCCTACTTCGGCGCGGTCCGGCATCTGCGGGCCATCGACGAGACGCTGACGGACGAGGAGGAGCGCAGGACCGCCGTCTTCATCGTCTGCGACCGCGTCGAGAGCTACATGAGCTATGTGCGGCAGCGGCGGCCCGAGCTGCTGCGGCAACCGGCCCGGCGCAACTCCGTCGCCACGCTCACGGACGCCGAGATCGCCGCCGCCACGACGATCGACGCGGGAGAGGCCCGTCGGTGGATCGCCGACGCGCGGCCCCTCGTCGTCGACCTGCGGGGCTCCTTCGCCTTCGACGCGCTGCACATCCCCGGCTCGGTGAACATCGTCGACGAGATCTTCGCCGAACTCCTCCATGGCGGGCTGCCGTTCGGCCGCAACCAGCCCGTCCTGCTCGCCTGCCCGGTCGGCGAACAGTCCGTGCGCTACGCCGCACTGCTCCACCGGATGGGCCACACCGATGTGCGCAGCCTCGCGGGCGGCATCATCGCCTGGCGCGACGCCGGCGCTCCGCTGGTGAGGGACTGAGATGACACTGCCTCTCGACACCACTCCCGCCCCGCCGGTCGATCTCGTCTCCTGGCAGGCGGGGCTGCGGGACCAGTTCCCCATCGTCACCGGGCATCCGGACGTCCGGTACCTGGACAGCTCGGCCACCGCCCAGAAGCCGCAGGCGGTCCTCGACGCCGTGCACCGTTATCTGACCACGTCGAACGCCAACGCCGGGCGGGGCACGTACCCCTGGGCGAACCGGACGACCGAGCTGATCGAGCGGGCCAGGGAGCGGGTGAAGTCCTTCCTCGGCGATCCCGGGCCGGAGCGGTCGGGCGTCCACTTCACCAGCGGGACGACCGAGGGCCTGCGAGCGGTCGCGCGCGACTGGCTCGTCCCGTACCTGCGCGACGGTGACGAGATCGTCGTCCCGTTCGCCGACCACCAGGCCAACGCCGTGCCCTGGCTGGAGGCCCGACGGCTGCTCGCGGAGCGCGGTGTGCGGATCACCGTACGGGAGATGCCGTACGAGACGGACTCCCGGGACTACGACCAGCAGGCGCTGGCCCGGCTGGTCAACGAGCGCACCCGTTTCGTGGCCGCCACGCACGTCCACCACGTCTACGGCGCCGACATGAACGTGCACCGGATCCGTGCCACGGCGGGCCCCGACGTCGTGATCTGTCTGGACGCGGCGCAGAGCATCGGGCACAAGCCCGTGGACCTCGGCGCCCTCGACGTCGACTTCGCCGTCTTCTCCGGGCACAAGGCGATGGCCCTGCCCGGTGTCGGCGCCGTCTGGGCCCGCAATCTGCGCGGGCCGGTGTTCGAGCCCGGCGGGTGGAGCGGCAGCCCCAACACCAGCGGCATCGTCAGTCTGCACGCCGCGCTGGACTGGCTGGAGGCGGCGGACCCGCGGCGGATCGAACGCTGGACGGTCGATCTCGGCGTCCGTCTCACCGACGGGCTCAGCCGGCTCGGCTCGTACGAGGTGCTCGGCTGTCCGCTCAGTCTCACCGCCGCGTCCACGGTGCAGCGCCGCCAGGGCATCGTCACCTTCCGCCACCGCGCCATCGGCTCCAACGACCTGGGGTTCATCCTGGCCAGCCATGGGCTGATGGTGCGCGCGGACGGGCACTGCCAGGGGCACGCCGGGGAGAAGGACTCCTCGGTGCGGGCAAGTCTGCACGTCTACAACACCCCCGACGACATCGACCACCTGCTGGAGGTCCTGGCCGGCCTCGACCGGGAGAGCTGAGGGAACCATGCGAGACGACAACACCGCCGGGCGGGGCGGGGGTCCGGCGCCGGTCGTGATGGTCGACGTGTACGCGCCGACCCTGCGCCTGGCCCGCGCCTTCCAGGAGGCCGGCCACCCGGTGGTCCGGGTCCAGAGCACCCCGTCCGTCCCCCCGGTCTACCGCGGTTCGTTCCGTACGGAGGAGTTCGCCGACGACATCGTGGACGACGGTGATTTCGCGAGCACGCTCCGGGCGGTCGCCGCGCACCGGCCGGTCGCCGTGCTCACGGGCGGGGAGCTGGGGGTCGAGCTGGCCGACCGGCTCGCCGAGGCGCTGGGGCTCGCCGGCAACGGCACCCAGCTCAGCGCCGCCCGCCGCCACAAACACACCCAGATCGAGACGATCAAGGCGGCCGGTCTGCCCGGCACCCGCCAGCATCTGGCCGCCTCGGCCGAGGACGCCGCCGCTTGGCACCGCGAGCTCGGCGGCCGGGCCGTCGTCAAGCCGGTCCGCAGCGCCGGCAACGACCACGTCAGCTTCTGCGCGAGCCCGGAGGAGACGGCCGCCGCCTACGAGAAGATCATGGCCGCGACGAACATCTTCTCCTTCCGCAACGAAGGCGTCGTGGTGCAGGAGCATCTGGAGGGCACGGAGTACGTCGTCAACACGGTGAGCCGCGACGGGCACCACCGGTGCACCGACGTGTGGCGGTACATGAAGATCTCCGCCAACGGCGTCACCGACCGCATCAGCGCGGCCGTCTCCACGCACCCCGGCTCCCCCGAGCGCGCGCGGCTGATCGAGTACGGCTTCGAGGTGCTCGACGCCCTCGAGGTCCGGCATGGGCCCGCCCATCTGGAGATCATGCTCACGCCGGACGGGCCGCGTCTGGTCGAGGCGGGCATCCGGCTGTGCGGCGCGGACGCGGCCTACTTCGCGCGGCTCGCGGCCGGCGAGTCGCAGATCGAGCGGACCGTCGACGCCTATCTGCGCCCGGAACGTTTCCTCGCCTCCGTCGGCGACGCGCACCGCGTGGAGCGGCACGTCGCCATGGCCTATCTGACCTCACCGGTCAGCGGAACGCTCGCCGGATATCCCCTGCTGCCGCAGGTGGAGGCGCTGGAGAGCTTCCACAACGTGCACATCGCTGTTCCGGAGGGCGGGCGGCTCCCGCTGACCGTCGACGACACCACGGAGCCGATGATGATCGGCCTGGCGCACGCCTCGGAACACGTGCTCGCCCGGGACCTGAACACCGTGCACTACCTGGACGGCGCGGGGTTCTACGCCCTGGCGGACCTGGCGGACCTGGCAGACCTCGGAGGCGGCGCGTGAGCGCGCGGCGGCCGCACCTCGTGGTCCTCCACCGCTGGCGGGCCGACTACGCGCACTACGCGCGGTACGTCGACCACTCCGCCTACGCCGTCACCTATGTGACGACCGAGGTCGGGGCGGAGGCCCTGCCCCCGGCGGCGGCCGAGACCGTCGTCGTACCCGCGACCGACGATCTCGCGCGGGTCCGCAAGGAGGTCGACGGCCTCGCCGCCCGGCACGGCGCCCCGACCGCGGTGGTCGCGCTCAAGGAGGACGATCTGCTGGTGGCGGCCCAGGTGGCCCTGGAGTGGGACTGTCGCGGCCGACGCCCCGACGAGCTGCTGCCCTTCCGGGACAAGTACCTGATGACGGCCACCGTGGCGCGGGCCGGGCTCACCGTCCCGCCGACGGCCCGGGTCGCCGGACCGCGGGACGTGCGCGCGCTCGCCGACGCGCACGAGCGCCCGGTCGTCGTCAAGCCGGCGACCGGCAGCAGCAGCGAGGGGGTCGTGCTCGTCCGGGACGAACACGACCTGGACGAGGTGCAGTTCGCCGCGGACCGGCCACTGATCGCACAGGTGCACATCCCGCATCCGGTGTTCCACGTGGACGGCGTCTTCGACGGCCGCGAACTGCTCTGCTGGAGGACGTCCCGCTACGTCAACTCCTGCCTGGGCTTCCGGCACGGCGCCACCCTCGGCTCGGTCGAGGAGGACCGGGCCGACGTCGTGGCGGCGGTCGGCGAGTTCGCGGTCCGGGCGCTGCGGGCGCTCACCTCCTCCCCCACCCCCTTCCACCTGGAGGTGTTCGTGGACGCCGAGGCGCCGTCCGGGCCGCGCGTCACCTTCCTCGAGGTGGGCGCGCGGGTGGGCGGGGCGGAGATCCCGTACGTCTGGCGGGAGGTGCACGGCTACGACCTGATGGAGGCCGCGTTCCGCATCGCCCTGGGCGAGGAGCCGAGACCCTGGGCGCCGCCACCCCGGGCGGAGACCGCCGGGTGGCTGCTCGCCCCGGCCCCGGCGGCCCGGCCGTGCGTGATCACCGGTGTCACGCCGATGTCGGGCCGGCGGCCGGGTCCGTACGCGGAGGAGTTGCTGCGCCCCGGAGACGTCCTGCCCGCCGCGGACGCCTACTACGAGCACGTCGGGGGCCGGTTCCGGTTCCGCGGTCCGGACAGCGCGGCCGTCCTGGCCGCGGTCGAGGCGACCGCGCGCGACTTCCGGGTGACCGGCGAGACCTGTGGAGGCGGACGATGACCGGCATGGCGCGGTACGGCCGGCTGTGGCGGGTGCCGGGGGCTCCCCTGCTCCTGGTGGGCGGTGTGGTCGCCCGCCTCGGGCAGGGCGTCACGATCCTCGCCTGGCTGCTCCTGGTGAAGGAGACCAGCGGAGGGTTCACCGAGGCGGGCCTGGTGGGCGCCACCATCTCGCTCGCCACGGCGGCCACCGCCCCCGTGGCCGGACGCCTCGCGGACCGCTACGGCGCGGGCCGGGTCCTGCCGCTGTACGCCGCGGTCTACGCCGCCCTCCAGCTGGTGCTGCTGGCCGCGGTGCTCGCCCGGCTGCCGCTCGGGGTGCTGTGCGCCGTCGCCGCGCTCTCGGGCGCCGCGTTCCCGGCGATCAGCCCGGCGTTGCGGGCGGCGTGGACCACACTGACCAACGAGGACAGCGGCCGCGGCGACGTACGACAGGCGGCGATGGCGGCCGAATCCACCCTGTTCGAGCTGGTCTTCGTCGTCGGGCCGCTGCTGTTCTCCGCGTTCATGCTCCTCGGCACCCCGCTCGGCGACGCCCTGGGCACCGGCAACGGCACGGCGGGCCCGGCGGCCGCCCTGGTCTTCGCCTCGCTGTGCACGGGGTTCGGCACGTTCGTGGTGGCGCGCGGCCGGGCGATGCGCGCGCTGCCGTCCGGGGGCGCGAAGGCGGCCCGCGGGATCGGGCCGCTGCGGGAGCCGGCGCTGCGGATGCTGCTGCTGTGCGCGGCGGGCATCGCGTTCTCCTTCGGCGGCTCGCCCGTCGCCATCGCCGCGTACACCAAGGCGCATGACGGTGCGTCGGCCGAGAGCGTGACCGGGATACTCATCGCCGTCTGGAGCATCGGCAGCGCGGCGGCGGGCCTGTGGTACGGCAGCCGTACGTTCCGCGGGTCCCTCGGACGGCGCTTCCTCGTCCTGCTCGCCGCGCTCGCCGCCGGGTACGCGGTGTGGGCGCTGATGCCGAACTCGTACGCCCTCGGTGCTGTCCTCTTCGTCTCCGGCGCCGTCATCGCCCCCGCGCTGACGGTGGAGGCCGAGCTCGTCTCGCAGGTCGTGCCCGAGCGGATGCTGAACGAGGCGTACACCTGGCTCACGACCGTCAACCTCTCGATGGCCGCGCTCGGCTCCGCGGTCACCGGCGTCGTCGTCGACCGGCAGGACGGCCACACCTGGGGCTTCCTCGCCGCGGCGGCGGCCACCGCGGTCGCGGCCCTGGTCGCCGCGACGGGCCGGCTCGAAGCGCCCGCCGCCCCTGTGTCGTCCGCGGCGGACGACATACCCACGGCCCCGCCCGCGCCAGAAGTACGAACAGCACCAACAGCACCAACAGCAAGGACGCACCATGGCACGGAACATGACGGCTGAGACGGCCGCCCGTCTCTGGGTGGATCGCTGGGAGCGCCAGCAGGAGCTCTACGCGACCGCCCGCGAGGAGCGCTTCCACGTCGTGGCCGACGTGGTCGCCCACGGCACGCGGGGCATGCGCCGGCCGCTCGTCGCCGATCTTGGCTGCGGACCCGGTTCGCTCGCCGCCCGGCTCGCCGACCGCCTCCCGCACGCCCGGGTCCTGGCGGTCGACCACGACCCGCTGCTCCTGGCCCTGGGTCGGGCGGTGCACGGCGACGCGGTCGGGTTCGTGGACGCGCGGATCGGATCGGGGCCCTGGGCCGCCGCGCTGTCCGCCGCCGGTCCGCTGGACGCGGTGGTCTCCACGACGGCGCTGCACTACCTGCCCGTGGACGTGCTCGCCTCGGTGTACGAGGAGGTCCACGGGCTGCTGCGGCCCGGCGGGGTGCTGGTGAACGCCGACCACCTCTTCCAGGAGGACACCGCGATCCGCCGGCTCGCCGCCGCGGTGGCCGGGGGCCACGACGCGCGTCGTGGCCCCCGGCCTCCCGAGGACTGGCGGGGGTGGTGGGCCGGCGTGGCCGCCGACGGCCGGTTCGCCGACCTCCTGGCCGAACGGGAGGCCCGCGGCCTGGACCTCGGCGACGACAACGGCCTCACGGCGCAGCGCCACATGGAGCTGATGCGCAAGGCGGGCTTCGGCGCGGTGGGAAGCGTCTGGCAGTACGGGCACAGCTGCGTCCTGGCCGCCGTCCGCACGCGGCCCCGGTCTCTTCCGGCGCGCCACCCCGAACAGGGGTGATAATCCCGATATGAGCGCAAAGTCGGTTGTCGTCGGCGTGGACGGTTCCGAGCACAGTCACCGAGCCCTGGAGTGGGCACTGAACACCGCCCGGGGGCTCGACGCTCCGCTCGTGGTGGCGCATGTGCGCTCCGAGGCGCTCCAGCTCGGGGCCGCGCGCATCGCCTCGCTCGGCGAACCCGCCGAGATCCCCGACAGCGTCCTCGACGGCGTCCGCGCGTGGATCGAGGAGCAGGGCGGGAACGTGCCCGTGCGGTACGCGTCGCTCGACGGCTCCGTGCCGGACGCCCTGCTCGCCGAGGCCCGGACGGCGCGGCTCCTGGTGACCGGCTCCCGGGGACGCGGCGGCTTCACGAGCCTCCTGCTCGGCTCCACCAGCCGGGCCCTCGCCTCGTCCGCGCCCTGCCCGGTCGTCGTCGTACCGCACGAGGCGCGGGACGTGTCGCTGGAGAGCGGCGCGACGGCGGGCCGGATCCTGCTGGGGCTGCACCCGGAGGAGACCGCCGACGAGGTTCTGGACTTCGCCTTCCACGCCGCCCGGCAGCGGAACGTGGCCGTCGAGGCGGTGACGGCCTACCGGCTGCCGCCCTCCCCCGTCATCCTGGCCGGCCCGCCCGCCCCCGCGCTCCAGATTCCGCCGCCGCTCCCCATGGACGAGACGCCTGAGCTCGTCACGGAGACCACACGGCGCCAGGAGGAGCGGCTGCGGCCCTTCACCGAGCGATTCCCGGACGTCGAGGTCGTCCCCGCCGTGGTCCCCTCGGACGCGGCGGGCCGGCTCGTCGAGGGCTCGCAAAGCGCCGGTCTCGTGGTCGTGGGCCGCCACCGCAGGCACCGGATGGAGTCACTGCTCATGGGGTCGGTCGCCCACGCCGTCCTGCATCACGCCCACTGCCCGGTCGCGGTCGTCCCGCCCGCCCCTCCCGCGTCGGCCTGAGGCGTGGACGGGAGGAGCGCCCCGGAAAGTCCCCTGGCATCGGCACCTTCTCCATCGAAGCGCTTCGATTGTGTGTCCAGAAGCCTGGACACCTGCCAGGGCCCGAGATACCGTCTCCCTGTTCAGAGCCTCACAAGCTGAGTTCATCGCTGTCGAAGCGCTTCACACGATCGGGAGTGGGGATGGTCACCCTTGCCGAGGTCGCCCGGCACGCCGGAGTGTCGGCCAGCACGGTGAGCTACGTCCTCAGCGGCAAGCGGTCCATCTCCGCCGTCACCCGGCAGCGCGTCCGCGACAGCATCGAGCACCTCGGATACCACCCGCACGCCGGCGCCCGCGCCCTGGCCAGCAACCGGTCCCGGATCATCGCGCTGATGGTGCCGCTGCGCACCGACATGTACGTACCGGTGATGATGGAGATCGCCATCGCCATCGCCACCACCGCCCGCGAACACGGCTACGACATCCTCCTCCTGACGGGCGAGGAGGGACCCGCCGCCGTCCGGCGTGTCACCGGCAGCGGCCTCGCCGAGGCCATGATCCTGATGGACATCCAACTCGAGGACGAGCGGCTTCCGTTGCTCCGCGAAGGCGGCCAGCCCGCGGTCCTCGTCGGACTGCCGGCCGATTCCTCGGGGCTCACCTGCGTCGACCTGGACTTCGCCGCGACCGGTGCCCTGTGCGCCGAACACCTGGCGGCGCTCGGGCACCGGGACCTCGCCGTCATCGGCGAGGCGCCCGGCGTCTACGAGCGCCACACCGGCTTCGCCGAGCGCACCCTCGAAGGACTGCGCGAGCGCGCGGCGCGACTGGGGCTGCGCGTGCTGCACCGGCCGTGCGAGGGGGGCTACGCCTCCCTCGCGGGGACGCTCGGCCGGATCTTCGACGAGCGGCCCGGCACCACCGGGTTCGTCGTCCAGAACGAGGCGGCGGTGGAGCCGCTGCTCGCCCTGCTGCGGCAGGGCGGACGGGCCGTTCCGGAGGATGTCTCGGTGGTCGCGGTCTGTCCCGAACAGGTCGCCGTCCAGGCCTCCGTGCGGCTCACGTCCGTCGCGGTCCCGGCGCAGGAGCTCGGGCGGCAGGCGGTGGAGCTCCTCGTGGCCAAGCTGCAGGGCCGGCCGGACGAGGGGGTCGTGCTCCTGCCGCCCGAGCTGACCGTGCGGGACAGCTCGGGGCCCGCTCCGGCGGTCAGCCGGAGCTGACGGTCAGACTGTTGGTGACGAAGTCCTTGCCGCCGGACGACGAGGTGATCTCGAATCCGAACTGCACGTCACCGATGGTCTCGTCCCCCATCCACTTCTTCGTGTCCTTGATCCACTTCAGGATCGGCAGGATGTTCACGGTGCCGGCGGTCGAGTCGGAGGTCCGCAGGAACGAGAACACGTCGTGGTACGTGCCGTCGGCGTTGTGGACCTTCCCCTTGTAGACGCTCCAGGTGTGGCCGCCCAGGGTGGCCGTGCCCTGGTGGTCGCCGAGCGCCCCGACGGGGCCGGTCGCGTTGACCCAGAGCATGATCTCGTAGTCGTAGTCGGTGTCCCAGATGTCGTACGAGCTGTTGTACGCCCCCGAGGACGGCACCGTGACGTTGTAGCTGCTGGTCAGCGTGGTCATCGCGCTGATCTTCCGGTTCACCACCTTCTTGGCGTTGGGGTACGACTTGATGCCGCCGGTGTCCGGGTGATCGGCCCAGACGCCCCAGTTCGTACCGGAGTTGGCCCACACGCACTGGCTGCCCGCGCCCGAGCCCCAGATGTTGTTGTAGAGCGTGTATCCGCCGAGGGTGGTGTTGCCCCATCGGTCGCAGCTGTTCCAGACGGCCGCCTGGGCGGGGTCGGCGGCGAGGCCCAGCGTGGCGCCGAGGGCGAGAACGGGTGCCAGCAGCGCGGTGCGGAGCCGGGCGGCCGTGGTCGTGCGTGGTGCCATGGTCGGTCCTTCCGTGGGGGGTGGGGGGCTACCGCGTCTCGGGGGTGAGGACGCGGTCGACGCCGGCGCACAGGTCGAGCGGATGCGCGCCGGCGGGGCTTCGGAGGTCGATCCGGTGGCTGCGGGTGGGGCGGACGACCGCGGTGTACGTCCCCGGCCCCCAGGTCAGGTCGACACGGGCACCGAAACGGGTCCGGATGCCGGTGATCCGGCCGCTCGGGTACGCGGCGGGGGGCGCGGGCAGCAGGACGAGGCGGTCGGGCGTCGACTGCACCACCATCTCGACGAGCAGGGCGGGCAGGGCGTGCGCGGCGTCGGCGTTGTAGACGTCACGGCCCGGGTAGTGGGAGCTCATCAGGGAGTCGTGGAAGTAGTCGCCCGCCAGGACCCGGTGCAGAGCGGCTTCCGCGCGGGAGCCGTCCCGGAGGCGGGCCGCGACCAGGGCCTGGTGCAGGTGCCCGTGGGCGGAGTCGTTCTCGGCGCCGCGCAGGGCGAGCGCCCGGTGGGCGGCCCGTGCCGGCTCCGGGGTGTCGTAGGGGTTGATCTCGTCGAGCGGCCACACGGCGTAGAGGTGGCTGAGGTGGCGGTGGTCGTAGGTGTCGTCGAGGCCGGGCCAGGCCCATTCGGCGAGCGCACCGTCGTCGTTGATCCGGTACGGGGGCAGGCGGTCGGCGAGCGCGCGGCGGCGGTCCGCGGCGGGGCCGGGGTGGTACGCGGCGGCGGTCAGCAGCGCGTGCCGGGCGGCGGTGAGGTCCATGGTCGCGTTGATGGCGCCCCAGCTCGCGCGGGCGGGGCGGTTCTCGGGCGAGTAGGAGGGCACCACGACGACGCTCCCGTCGGGACCGGTGCGGGTGAGGAAGTCCTCGTAGAAGTCGGCGACTTCGGCGAGCGCGGCGGCGAGGCGGGGGTCGCGGGTCCCTCGGGACTCGTCGTGGTCGACGAGCGGCTTCAGGAGCCAGTCGGCTCCCGCCGTCCAGAGGTGGAGGGGGTACTCGCGGCTGAAGTGGTAGGTGTGGCCGCTGACTCCGTCGGTGTGGGAGGGGGCGACGATGCCCCGGGTGCCGAAGATGCTGCGGGCGTTGTCCCGCCAGTCGGCCAACTGCCCCATGATCAGCCGGGCATGCGCCTCCGTGACCTCGGGGAGGTCGGCGGCGACGGCGGAGGCGGTCTGGAGGTTGAGGTTGGCGTTGGTGGTGAAGGCACCGGACCAGGCGGTGTTCCAGTCGCCGGTCCACAGTCCGGTGAGCCGGGGCGGCAGCATGCCGGAGGCGGACAGCAGGTGGTAACGGCCGGCGGCGAAGAGCCGCTCCAGAAGGGCGGGGCTCCGGGTGCGGCGCAGGAGGGCGGTGCCGGGGAGCGCGCGCTCGGCCGGATCGGCAGCGAGATCGAGGGTGACGCGCGCGTAGGCGGGGCGGTGCAGGGCCGTGTGACGGTCGAGCAGACGGGCGTACACGGCGGCGAGGTCCCGGTCGGTGGCGGCGGAGTGCCGGCCGGTCGCGGCTGGGCGCTCGCCCGCGGCGGCGAGGTCCCCGTCGGTGGCGGCCGGACCCCGGTCGGGCGCGACCGGGTGCTCGCCCGTGGCGGCGAGGTCCCCGCCGGTGGTCGCCAGGTCCCGGACAGTGGGGGCCGGGGCCCAGCCCGGAGCGGCGAGGTCCCCGCCGGTGGCCGTCGCGCCCCGACCCGTCGCCGCGAGGCCGCCGTCGGCGGAGACGAGGGGCGTTCCGGTGGTCGCGAGGTCCCGGCCGGTGGGGGCGGGGTCCCGGCCCGGGGGCTTGGGGGTCTCGACGGCGCGGAGGAGGGCGCGCAGTTCCTCGGCCTCGGCGACGGCGTCCAGCTCGCCCTCGTGCCGGCGTACCCGGGTCAGGACGAGCAGCGCGCGAGCGCCCACGAACCGTACGCCCGCCGGGGTGATCACCGTGCGGCCGCCGCCCGTGACCGCCAAGGTCACGCCCGTGCAGGCGAGACGGCTGCCGGGGTAGCCCATCCGGAGCGTGAGCAGGACGCCGTCCGGGGTGAGGGCGACACTCCGGCCGACGGTCAGGTCCGGCGGGACGCCCGGGAGCCGGTGGTCGAGGTGGAGTTCGACCGTGGGACCGGGAGCGGTCACGTACTGCAGGACCACGTCGTCCGCGCGCGAGACGACGACCTCGCTCCGCCGCGGGCCGCGCACGGAGGTCACCACTCCCGTGGTGTAGTCGACGGCCCTGCGGTACCCCCGCGCCGTGCCGCCGCCCTCACGGCGCAGCCGGACCTGGAAGGCGGGGTGGAAGGGGCGGACCCAGCGCAGGGGCCGGCCGTCGGTGAACCGCTCGGCGGCGGTGACGTCCCCGGCGAGCAACCGGTCCTGAAGACCGGGGAGTTCGTCGGCGAGGCGTGGGGGGCGGGTGTCCTCCTCGGCGTTGTTGGGCCGGACGAGCGCGTGGTGCGTGACGATCACCCGGTCGTCGTCCGGGTCTCCGAGGACCATGGCCCCGTGCCGGCCGTTGCCGCTGAGGAACGCGTCCTCCCAACGGGCCGCGGGCGCCGCCTCCCAGGTGCCGTGGACCGGGCCGGGCTCCCCCGCCGTGACCGTCACGCCGGTTCCTCGAGGATCGCGACGCCGTACCGGGCGAGGTGCAGCGTGCCGTCGACGTCCGCGCCGGTGAGCAGGTCCCGGTGGTGGCCGGGGATCTTGACCGTGACCTCGTCGCGGTGGTGGTTCAGGACGAAGAGCAGCTCGCCGCGGCGGATGGCCTCGACCCCGTCCGGGAGGCCGTCGAGGACGGGCCGCACCCCGGCGTCCTGGGCGATCCGGGCGAGGAGGGCGCGCAGCGCGCCGGGCTCGGGCAGGGTGGAGACGTACCAGGCACGGCCGTTGCGGAGCACGGCGGGCAGTCCGTCGAGCTCCCCGCCCCGGTAGGCGGCGACGGCCTCCGCGCCCGGCGCCGGCGCCAGCTCCTCGGACCACAGGGTGCCGTGGAAGTCCCCGCAGTCGGCCCGCTCACCGGCGTCCAGCGGCCACCACTCGTGCAGGACGTCGATCCCGAGGAGTTCGCGCAGGCGGGGGTCCATGCCGCCGGGACGTACGCGGTCGTCCTCGTCGGCGACGCCGGTGAGGAAGCCGCAGACGAGGGTGCCGCCGCCGCGTACGTAGGCGAGCAGGTTCTCGATCCCGGTGTCGTCCAGGAGATAGAGGCGCGGGACGACGACGAGGCGGTAGGCGGACAGGTCGTGCGCGGGGTGGGCGAAGGCGGCGGTGGTGTGCGACTCCCACAGGGCGCGGTGCCAGGCCCGGACGATCTCGGGGTGGTCGACGAGGTCGGAGAGCCGGCCGTCCTGGTCGCCGGCCCACCAGGAGTTCCAGTCGTGCAGGACGGCGACGTCCGCCCGGACGCGCTGCCCGGTCACCTGCTCGCCGACGAGGGCCAGTTCGCGGCCGATCTCCTTGACCTCCCGGAAGACGCGGCCCTTCTCCCCGGCGTGGCCGAGCATGCCGGAGTGGAACTTCTCGGCGCCCTGACGGGACTGCCGCCACTGGAAGTAGCAGAGGGCGTCGGCTCCATGGGCGACGGACTGGAGGGACCAGAGGCGGTTGAGACCGTACGGTTTGGGGTGGTTGACACCGCGCCAGTTGACCGGCCCCGCCGCCTGCTCCATCACCATCCACGGTCCGCCGCCCGCCTGGGAGCGGGTCATGTCGCCGATCATGGCGTTGTACTGGCCGCCGTACGGGTCCTTGGGGTCCGGGTAGATGTCGACGGAGACGAGGTCCTCCTCGCGTGCCCAGGTCCAGGCGTCCTGGCCGGTCCAGAACGGCATGAAGTTGGTGGTGACGGGGATGTGCGGGGTGTGGCGGCGCACGATGTCCCGCTCGGCGCGGTAGCACTCCAGGAGCATGTCGGAGGTGTAGCGCCGGAAGTCGAGCACATGGGCGGGGTTCTTCATGTAGTGGGCGTGCCGGGGCGGCAGGATCTCGTCCCAGCTGTCGTAGCCCTGACTCCAGAAGGCGGTCCCCCAGGCCGTGTTGAGCGCGTCGAGGGTGCCGTACCTCTCCTGGAGCCAGCCGCGGAAGGTACGGGCCGCCTCATCGCCCCAGTCGAAGGTGCAGTACTCGTTGTTGATGTGCCACATCGTCAGGGCGGGGTGGCCGCCGTAGCGGGCGGCGAGGTCCTCGGTGACGGCGGCGGCGTAGCGCCGGTAGGCCGGGCTGGAGTGGGAGAAGTGCTGCCGGGATCCCCACCACTCGGTCCGGCCGTCCGCGTCGCGGGGCAGGGTCTCGGGGTGGAGGCGTCCCATCCAGGGCGGGGGCGAGGAGGTGGGGGTGGCGAGCACGACCCCGATGCCGTGGGCGTGCAGGAGGTCCATGAGCCGGTCGAGCCAGCCGAACTCACGGGCGCCGGGGCGCGGTTCGATCCTGGCCCAGGAGAACACGCCGAGGGTGACCGAGTTGACGCCGGCCTCCTTCATCAGGCGGACGTCCTCCGGCCAGGTCTCCTCCGGCCACTGCTCGGGGTTGTAGTCGCCGCCGAAGAGGATGCGGGCCGGGCGGTCCGGCCGTCCGTCGTGGGGGCGGGTCAGGTCGTCGAGGCCGGGCATCAGGCGATGTCCCCGTACTGGACGCCCCGGCCGTTCGTGCCGAGGTAGACGCGGCCGTAGAGGCGCGGATCGCCGGTGATCACCTCGCCCGTCCAGCCCCATTGGTGGGCGTCGTCGTTGATACGGGTCCAGCTCGCGCCCTCGTCGTCGGAGCGGTACACGCCGACGACGTCGGCGGTGGCACCGGTCTGGTAGATCGCCGGGTAGCCGCCCGGCTCGGCCGCCCTGCCGAAGCCGAGGGCGTACGAGGCCCAGCAGCTGGTCACCTCGGTGAAGGTGCGGCCGGCGTCGGTGGAGCGGTACAGGCCGTTCCACTTGGCGGAGAGCCAGAGGTGGCCGCGGCGCCCGGGGGCCGCGGCGATCCGGAACTGGGTGTCGCCCGCGGGGAGTCCGGTCGCACCGACGGTGAACGAGACGCCACTGTCAGTGCTCACGTATACGTTTCCTGTGTCGGTGTCGTACGCGTAGAAGAGCGTCGGGTCGGCCGGGTCGGCGACCGGCGTGGCGCCCTTCGGGAAGGAGGAGACCTCGGTCCAGGTCGCACCGTTGTCGGTGGAGCGGTGCGTGGCGTGCCTGGTGCCGTCCCAGTGCACGAAGGACCAGAGCAGTGCCGTGGCGTCGGCGCCGAGGGCGATCGGTCCCGGTGCGTCCTTGGCGATGGGGGGCTGGGCGGAGAAGGGCGCCCAGGTCCGGCCCCCGTCGGTGGAGTACGCGCCGTTGCCGTGGTCGCCCCAGCCGGTGCGGACGACATGGTCCGGCCGCAGCGCGGCCTGCGCCAGTCCGGTCGCCGACCCGAACACCGGACGCGTGGCCATGCCGTCGGAGGGGGACGCCGTGAGGCTGTCGTGGTACATGACGCCGATGTCGCCGAGCCCGCTGATCAGATGCGCCGTCCCGACCGGCGGCGAGATCAGCTGGCGTACGGCGGACTCCTCCAGGCCGCGGACGCGCGGGGACCAGTGGGTGAGGTCCGGGGTCGCGTAGAGCGTCGCGCCCGTGCCGTAGAGCAGGTGCTTCGCGTCGAAGGGGTCCAGGGCGAGTGCCTGGATCCACCAGCCGAACTTGGGGTGCTCCTCGCCCCACTTCAGGAAGGGGGTCTCCGACACGTCGAAGACCGCGGTGTCCTTGAGAGAGGTCCAGTGCGCGCCGCCGTCGGTGGAGCGGAAGAGCGTGTCGACGTCCGCCCAGCGGTTGTTGGTGGAGACCACGACGGTGCCGGGGCGGCGGGCGTCGACGGCGACGCCGCCGTAGCCGAAGGTGTCGGCGCCGCCGTCGGCCGTCGTGCCGCCCGGGCGGACCGGGGTGACCTCGGTCCAGCGTCCGGTGACGGTGTGCAGCTTGTGGACCGATCCGGTGGTCTGGCCGTTGGGGCCGGGTGCGTCGGCGTAGGTGACGTACAGCTCGCGGGCGCAGGCGTCGTACGCGGCGCGGATCGGGACCTTGGCGGCGGGGCCGGTCGGCCGGCCGGGGACGGGCTCCCAGCCGGTGGCGGTCGAGCGCAGGAGGGTGGCGCCGCCGTCGCCCCAGCCTGCGTAGACGGTGCGGCCTGCGGCGACGAGGAAGGTGACGCCCTGGCCGGTCGCCGAGGGCTCGGCGGGGAAACCGGTCGCGGGGGCCCAGGTGGCGCCCCGGTCGGTGGACTTCAGCAGGCCGTCGTGGCGGGTGCCCAGCCACAGGGTGTCGCTGCCGCGCGGGTCGACGAGGAGGCGCTCGCCCGTGCCCCGGCCGTCCTCGTTGGCGCCGAGCTTGACGGTGAGGTCGGTGCGGGACCAGGTCGCGCCGCGGTCCTCGGAGCGCAGCACGGCGCCGTTGCCCGCCCATGGCTGGCTGTACGTGCCCAGGGCCAGGTACAGCCGGTCGGGGTGGGCGCGGTCGACGGCGATCGCCTCGACGCCGAGGAGATTCCAGTCGTCCCAGCCGAGGTGGTCGGTGAGCGGGACCCACCGGGCGGCGCGGGCGTCCCAGCGGTAGGCGCCGCCGATGTCGGTGCGGGCGTAGGCGAGGCCGCGTACGGCCGGGTGGAAGAGGACGCCGGTGATGAAGCCGGTGCCGCCGATGACCGCGGTGCGCCAGCGGTACGGGGTGCTCGCGGCGCCGGAGCCGGCGGCCGATTCGGCGTGGGCGGCGGCCTGGGCCGCGGGTCCCGCGGCGGCTGCGGCGTGCGCCGTGCCGGGGAACCCGGGGAGGGCGGTGACGGCGGTCGCGGCGGCGGCTCCGGCGAGGACGGTACGCCGGGAGACGGTGAGGGACGACGGCGTGGGCACGGGAAGGGACGACGGCATGGCGGACCTCGCGCTCGACGGGGAGGACGGTGGGGGGACGGCGCAGCGGCGCGGGGAGGGGCTCAGCCCTTGACCGCGCCGGTGAGCATGCCCTTCTTGAAGTGCTTCTGGACGAAGGGGGAGAAGACCGCGACGGGGACCAGGGCGAGGACCATGACGGCCATCTGGACGGCGACCCCGGACAGCGAGCCGGCCTTGACGGCCTGGCCGAGCCCCACCGGGATCTCCTGCTTCTGCACGAGCTGGATCAGGACGTTCTGGAGCGGCATCATCTTCTGGTCGCTGAGGTAGATGGAGGCGTTGAACCAGGCGCTCCAGTACCCGACGGCGTAGAAGAGGGTGATCACGGCGATCACGGCGCGGGAGAGCGGCATCACGATCTGCCAGAGGATCCGCAGGTCGCCGGCGCCGTCGATACGGGCGCTGTCGATGAGTTCGGGCGAGACCCCCATGAAGAAGCCGCGCAGGACCAGGATGTTGAAGACGCTGACCGCGCTGGGCAGGATCAGCGCGAGGTAGGTGTCCGTCAGGCCCAGGGTCTGCACCAGCAGATAGGTGGGGATCAGTCCGGCGCCGAAGAACATGGTGGCCATCAGCGTGAGCAGGATGGCGCGGTGGCCGAGCGAGCCCGGCCGGGAGAGCCCGTAGGCGCAGAGGATGGACACCGCCATGGAGAAGACGGTGCCGGTCACGGTCACACCGACGCTGACGAGCGCGGCGCGGGTGACCTGGCCCCCGCTGAGCAGCTCCTGGTAGGCGATGAAGGTGATGTCCTTGGGGACGATGACCAGTCCGCCGGCCTCCGTGATCGTCTTCTTGGAGGAGAGGCTGGTGACGATCACGATCCACAGCGGGAAGAGCACGGCGAGGCAGGCGAGTCCCAGGACCGCGCCCTTGGCCGTGAGGCCGGCGCGGGTGGGCGGTTCCTCCCAGACGGGCCGGGCGGGGGCGGCCCAGCGGCCGGGGCCCGTCGTCGTCACGGTCATTTCCGGTACACCCCCTGCTCGCCCATGAGATGGGCGGCCTTGTTCGCCGAGAGCACCAGTACGAGGCCGACGACTCCCTTGATCAGTCCGGCGGCGGCCGCGTAGCTGAAGTCCTGACTGCGCAGACCCGTCCACCACACGAAGGTGTCGAGGACCTCGGCCGCGCCGGGGCCCACCGCGTCACGTTGGAGCAGCAGTTGCTCGAAGCCGACCGTGAGCGCGTCGCCGACCCGCAGGACCAGGAGCAGCGCGATGATCGGGCGCAGCGCGGGCAGCGTGACGTGCCACATGCGGCGCCGGCGGTTCGCGCCGTCCATGGCGGCGGCCTCGTAGAGGTCCTGGTTGACGGCGGCGAGGGCCGCGAGGAAGACGATGATGCCCCAGCCCGCGTCCTTCCAGATGCCCTCCGCCGTGACGAGGTACTTGAAGATCGCCGGGTCGGTCATGAGGTCGAAGCCCTCGTGGCCGTGCTCCCGCAGCGTCTGCGCGATGATGCCGGCGCCGCCGAAGATCTGCTGGAAGACGGTGACGACCAGCACCCACGAGAAGAAGTGCGGCAGGTACAGCACCGCCTGGATCACCGCCCGGACCCGGGGCCTCAGCACGCTGTTGATGAGCAGGGCGAGGGCGATCGGCACGGGGAAGTACAGGACGAGCTGGAGGAGGAACAGGACGAAGGTGTTCTCCACCGCGTGCCAGAACGAGGGGTCGGAGAAGACCCGCTCGAACTGGGCGAGCCCGACCCAAGGGCTCTCCAGCATGGCGGTGACGCCGTTGGTGGAGACGTAGGGGTCGTAGTCCTGGAAGGCGATCACATTGCCGAGGATCGGTATGTAGTTGAAGACCAGGACCAGGACGAGCGCGGGCAGCGTCATCAGGAGCAGGGTCCGGTCCCGCTTGAGACGGCGGCCGAGCGGGACCTTCGCCGAGGCGCGAGGAGACCGGGGCGGGCGCCCCGGGACGCCCGACCCGGGGCGGTCGGGCTTCCGTCCGCGGTCCGGCCTGTGAGGGCTGAGCGTGGCCACGGTCAGCTCGCCGCGGACCCGTTGGAGTCGAGCAGCTTCTTGTACCAGTCGCGCAGCTGGTCGCCGCCCTTGCTCTTCCACTCCGACACGGCCTGCTGCATGTCGGAGAGCTTCTTGCGGCCGCGGACGATGTCCTTCTCCAGCTGCTCGAAGTCGTTCATCAGGCCGATCCACTGGGAGGGCTCGGTGACGGTCATGCCGTAGAAGGACGACTTGCTGGTGAAGGCGCCCATGCGCTGCTGCCACTCGACCATCGCCCGGGTGACCTCGGGGGTGTCGGGGTGGGCGATGTAGGGGGCGGGGTTGGCGACGAAGAGCCAGGAGCTGTTGACCTCGTTGTTGCCCTGGTCGGTCTTGACCGGGAGGCCGTTCTTGACGGTGTGGTCGACGCCCTCGACGCCGTAGTCGGTCAGCATCCGCTCCTTGGTGCCGTACGGGGCGGCGGTGAAGTCGGCGATGGCGAGGATGTCCTCGATGACCGTCTTGGAGCTGCCCTTCTTCACGAAGGCCCAGATGTTGGCCGGGTTCGTGGCCCAGAGCTTGGGGTTGCCGCCGGCGTGGCCGGGGATGTCCATGGCGGAGATGGCGAACTTCGGGTTCTGCGCCGCCTGTTCCGTGGTCTTGGCGTACCAGTGGGAGATGTCGTTGTTGTAGATCAGGACCTGTCCCGCGGTGAACCGGTTGCCGGCGTCGCCCTGGTTCTGCGCCTTGGCGTCCGGGTGGACGAGGCCCGCGTCGTAGAGCTTGCGGGTCCACTCCAGGGCTTCGAGGTACTCCTGCGTCTCGATGCGGTTGGTCATCTTGCCGTCGGCCATGTGCCAGCCGAGCGACTTCTCGCTGCCGGAGAGGACCCCGAACATGTTGAACGCGGTCCAGGTCATGTCGTCGCAGGCCCAGACCTTCGCCTTGGCGCTGGTCATCTCCTTGGCGAGGGCGAAGAACTCGTCCGCGCTCTTCGGGAGTTGCCATCCCTTGGCGTCGAAGACGTCCTTGCGGTAGAAGGGCGCGATGTTGGTGACGTACGAGGCCGGCATGGGCAGGCCGCGCAGCTTGCCGCCGAAGATGGAGCGCTGCCAGGCGTCGGTGGGGATCGCGGCGAGGTTGGGGTACGCCTTGATCCTGTCGCCGGAGAGGTAGGGGCCGAGGTCCTCGAACTTGGCGTTGATGGCGCTGGGGATCTTGCCGCCGAGGTTCCAGCCGGGGACGACGACGAGGTCCGGGATGTCGCTGGAGGCGAGGACGGCGCCCAGCTTCTGGTCGTAGACGTTGCCGTCCTGGTTCTGCCAGACGGTCTTGACGCCGATGGCCTCGTTCATGGCCGTGTAGTACGGGTTGTCGTTGGCCGGCGGGGTGCCCCAGAGCGGGGCCATGACGCGGATCGTGCTGCCCTTGCCGCGCTTGCCGGAGACCGAGGTGGCGAGCTGCTCCTTGGCGATGGGGCGGGTGAATCCGGCGGCCGAGCCGTTCTTCGGGGCGATGTCGGGGGTGACGACGTTGCGTGCGACGTACGCCGGGAGGATCTTCTGCGCGTCCTTCCCGGTGGTGGTGCCGTCCTTGTTCCCGCTCTCCCCGCCGCCGCAGGCCGCGAGGAGCGGCATCCCGCCGGCCACGGCGACCGCGGCGACGGCGGTGGAGCCGAGGAAGCCTCTCCGGCTCGGGGAGGAACTCCCGGAGATCCCTGAGGAGCTCGGGGAACCCGTGGTGACGGCGTTCGGCGTCATTGCGTCAACCCTTCGTGGCGCGCCAGGACATCCGGCGGAAACGAGCCGCCGGTCGGCTGCGGTGTGTGAGGTGGAGCGGGCGGGCACAGCGGCCCGCGGCGCTGTCGACACGCGCTGTCGAAGCGCTTCGATGTTGCTGCGAGGTTAAGTGAACGCCACCAGCCCGGCAAGAGCCGATTCCAATATTCCTCGGCGCCTCCCACCCGAACGCCCCTTCCGCTGCAGCTCGTACGAGGTGGTACGTCCGCACGCCTTGACACACCTTCTGCCGGAGCCGAGCATCGAAGCGCTTCGAAAACCACTCGCTCTCTCCTCTGCCCAAGGGATTCGTACGTGACCGCACAACGGCCGCCCTTCCGTGACCCCGCGATCCCCGTCGGCCGGCGCGTCGACGACCTTCTCGGCCGGCTCAGCCCCGACGAGCGGATCGCGATGCTGCACCAGTTCGCGCCCGCCGTGCCCCGGCTCGGCGTCGCGGCGTTCCGGACGGGCCAGGAGGCCCTGCACGGCGTCGCCTGGATGGGACCCGCCACCGTGTTCCCGCAGGCCGTCGGCCTCGGCGCCACCTGGAACCCCGACCTCGTGCGCCGGATCGGCGAGGCCGTGTCCCGCGAGGCCCGCGCGATGCGCGCCAAGGACGACCGGGTCGGGCTCAACGTCTGGGCCCCGACGGTCAACCTGCTGCGCAACCCGCTGTGGGGCCGTGGCGAGGAGGGCTACGCGGAGGACCCCGGTCTGACCTCCGCCCTGGCGACGGCGTACACCCGGGGACTGCGCGGCGACCACCCCACGTACTGGCGCACGGCCCCCGTCCTCAAGCACTGGCTCGCGCACAACAACGAGGCCGAGCGGGACACCTCCTCCGCCTCGGTCCGCCCGAGGGTGCTCCACGAGTACGACCTGCGGGCCTTCCGGGGCGCCGTGGAGGCGGGCGCGGTGGCCGGGGTCATGCCCGCGTACAACCTGGTCAACGGCCGCCCCAACCATCTCTCGCCGTATCTGCGCGAGCACTTGAGGACCTGGACGGACCGGGAGATCCTGGTCTGCTCGGACGCCGGCGCGCCCTCCAACCTCGTCGACTCCGAGAAGTACTTCGCCACGCACGAGGAGGCGACGGCCGCGGCGCTGCGCGCCGGCGTCGACTCCTTCACGGACCACGGCACCGACAGCTCCACGATCGTGGCCCGGCTGCATGGCGCGCTGGAGCGGGGGCTGATCGGACAGGAGGACATCGACCGGGCCGTCCGCCGCCAGCTGGCGGTGCGCTTCGCGCTCGGCGAGTTCGATCCGGAGCTCGACCCGTACGCGGACGAGAGGGCCTTCGACACGCCCGAGCATCGGGCGTTGGCCCAAGAAGCCGCCGAACAGGCCGTCGTCCTGCTCAAGAACGACCCGGTCGACGGCGGGGACGCGCTGCTGCCCTTGCGCCCCGGCGCCCGGGTCGCGGTCGTGGGGCTGCTCGCCGACGAGTGCAAACTCGACTGGTACAGCGGGACGCTGCTGCACCGCTCCACCCCGCTGGACGGGCTGCGCGAACGGTTCGGCGCCGACCACGTCGTCTTCGCGGAGGGCGTGGACCGGGTGCGGCTGCGGACCGCCTCCGGCGCCCGGCTGCGCGTCCCGGAGGGCGGGGCCCGGGACGCGGCGCGCGGCGCCGAGGGCGCCCTCGACCCGGCCCTGATCGCCGGGCGCACCGACCTGCCGCCGCTGACCACGGACGCCGAGGGCTCGGAGCTCGCGCTGATCGACTGGGGCGGCGGACTGCTCACCCTGCGCGCCCCGGACGGACGGTACCTGTCGGTCGCCGACGACCGGCGGGTACGGGCCTCGGCCGACCAGCCGGGGGGCTGGGTCGTCCAGGAGGCCTTCCGGTTCGAGACGCATGGGACGGGTCACCTCCTCGTGCACGTCGGGACCGGCGGATACGTCTCTGTCGCCGCCGACGGCGTGAAGGTTGCCGCCGACCGCGAATCCGCCGAGATCTTCACGGTCGAGTCCGTCGAACGGGGCGAGGACGCGGTGGCGCGGGCCGCCGCGGAGGCCGATGTGGTCCTCGTGGTGGCGGGCAACGATCCGCACCTGTGCGGCCGCGAGACCGAGGACCGCACGACGCTGGAGCTTCCCGCGCAGCAGGAGCGGCTGTGGCGGGCGGCCCACGCCGCCAACCCCCGTACCGCGCTGATCCTCGTCTCCGCCTACCCGTACGCCGTGCCGGAGGCCGCCGCCGCGCTGCCCGCACTGCTCTGGACGGCGCACGGCGGCCAGGCCGCGGGCACGGCGCTGGCCCGGGTGCTCGCCGGCGACGTCTCCCCCGCGGGCCGGCTGCCGCAGACCTGGTACGCGTCCGACGCGGACCTGCCCGGGATGCTGGACTACGACATCGTCGGCGGGCGGCAGACGTATCTGTACTTCGACGGCACGCCGCTGTTCCCGTTCGGGCACGGCCTGTCGTACACGTCGTTCGCGTACGGGGGACTGTCGGCCTCTGTCGACGGAGAGGTCGTACGGGTCGGCTGCACGGTCACCAACACCGGCGCCGTCGCCTCGGACGAGGTGGCCCAGGTGTACGTCCGGGCCGTCGCCCCGTCCGTGCCGCGCCCGCACGGCGAGCTGGTCGCGCACCGCCGGCTCCCCCTGGCACCGGGTGGCTCGGAGACGCTGTCGTTCGAGATCCCGCTCTCCGCGCTCGGCTTCTGGGACGTGGCGCACGGGCGGTGGACGGTGGAGCCGGGGCCGTACGAGATCCGGATCGGCGCGTCCAGCGCGGATGTGCGCGGGTCGGCCATGGTCGAGGTGGCGGGGGTACGGCCGGGGCCGCGCCCCGTCCTGGAGCACGGCCTCGCCGCCGTCGACTACGACGAGCAGACGGGCACGGAGATCGTCGACCTGACCACGGTGTCGGGCGACGCCGTGACCCCCGTCGACCCCGCGGGCGTGGGTGAACTCGTCTACAGGCGCTGCGACTTCGGTGACGGCGTGACCGAGGTGGCCGTGGAGGTCGCGGGGGCGGGCGGGGTCCGGTTCTCGCTGGACGGCCGCACGCCGCTCGCCGAGATCGACGTCCCGGAGACGGGCGGCCGGTACGTGTACGCCACCCTGGGCGCCGCCGTCCTCGCGCAGGGCGTGGCGGACCTGCACATCGAGCTGCGCGGGCGTCTTCGCCTCGCGCGGGTCGGCTTCGCCGGCTGAGGGTCCGGCCGAAGCCCGACCAGCGGGGCCCGGCACCGATGCCTTCCGGTGCCGGGCCCTGTCGTGTCCGGGGAGCGCAGGCAGGATCCGGCCGCCGGCCCGCGCCGTGGCCCGCGCGCGCCGCTCCTGCCTCCTCGGCCCTCGGCCCTGACAGTCCGAAGGCCCTGACCCGCCCCTCACGGGCGGGGCAGGGCCGGGTCGGTCGGCGTCAAGCGCCGTGGACCGTCACCTCGCCGCTGCCGTGGGCGGAACCGCCGCCCGCCACCCGGAGTGCGAAGGGGCGGTCCGTGTCGGTCGTCACCGCCCGTACGGTCTCGCCGGAGCGGGTCACATGGAACGTCGCCGCAGGGTCGCCGTGGAGGTTCGGGATCGTGAGCGTGCGGTCGGTCGTGCCCGGCGTCGCCAGCAGGGTGAGGCCGTCGAGCCAGTCGCCGTCCGGGCGCTCCTCGTCCGCGCCGAGCGGGAGGACGGTGCCGGGACGGACGTACAGCGGCAGGCTGTCGAAGCCATGCACCTCGCTGCGCCAGCACGGCCCGGTGACGGTCTCGCCGCTGAGGAGGTGCGTCCACTCCCCCGCCGGGAGGTAGACCTCCACCTCCCCGTCGGCGGTGAAGACCGGGGCGACGAGCAGGTCGGGACCGAGCATGTACTGCCGGTCCAGGGTCCGGCAGGTCGGGTCGTCGGGGAACTCGAGCAGCATGGGACGCATGGCGGGGACGCCCGTGCGGTGGGCCTCGACGGCGACTCCGTACAGGTACGGCATCAGCCGGTGCTTGAGCCGCGTGAAGCTCCGCGCCACGTCGACGGCCTCCTCGCCGAACTCCCACGGCACCCGGTAGGACTCGTTGCCGTGCAGCCGGCTGTGCGAGGAGAGCAGGCCGAAGGCGAGCCAGCGTGTGAAGACGTCGGGGTCGGGTGTGCCCTCGAAGCCGCCGATGTCGTGGCTCCAGAAGCCGAAGCCGCTCAGGGAGAGGGAGAGCCCGGCGCGCAGCGACTCGGCCATGGCTTCGAAGGACGCCCAGCAGTCGCCTCCCCAGTGGACCGGGAACTGCTGGCCGCCCGCGGTCGCGGAGCGGGCGAAGAGGACGGCCTCGCCGGCTCCGCGCTCCTTCTCCAGGAGTTCGAAGACGGCCTGGTTGTACAGGTGGGTGTAGTAGTTGTGCATCCGCTCGGGGTCGGAGCCGTCGTGCCAGACCACATCGGTGGGCACCCGCTCGCCGAAGTCCGTCTTGAAGCAGTCGACGCCCTGCGCGAGGAGCGGCTTCAGCCGGTCTTGGAACCAGGTGCGGGCGGCCGGGTTCGTGAAGTCGACCAGCGCCATGCCGGGCTGCCACAGGTCCCACTGCCAGACGTCGCCGTTCGGCCGTTTCACCAGATAGCCGCTCGCCATCCCCTCGGCGAAGAGCGTGGACTTCTGGGCGATGTACGGGTTGATCCACATGCTCACGCGCAGGCCCCGCTCCTTGAGGCGCGCGAGCATCCCGTCCGGGTCGGGGAAGGTCTCCGGATCCCACTGGAAGTCCGACCACTGGTAGCCGCGCATCCAGAAGCAGTCGAAGTGGAAGACGGAGAGCGGGATGCCGCGCTCGGCCATGCCGTCGACGAAGGAGGTGACGGTCGCCTCGTCGTAGGGCGTGGTGAAGGAGGTGGTGAGCCACAGCCCGAAGGACCAGGCCGGGGGGAGCGCCGGACGGCCGGTGAGGGCCGTGTAGCGGGTGAGGACGTCCTTGGGGGTGGGGCCGGCGACGACGTAGTACTCCAGCGTCTGGTCCTCGACGCTGAACTGCACCTGGCCGACGGACTCGGAGCCCACCTCGAAGGAGACCTTGCCCGGGTGGTCGACGAAGACGCCGTAGCCGCGCGAGGAGAGGTAGAACGGGACGTTCTTGTATGCCTGTTCGCTGCTGGTCCCGCCGTCGGCCTGCCACATGTCCACGACCTGGCCGTTCTTGACGAACGGGGTGAAGCGTTCGCCGAGTCCGTAGACGTTCTCACCGACGCCGAGGGCGAGTTGGGCCATCATGTGGTGGGCTCCGTCGCCGGTGGTGACGAAGGCGGTGCCCTTGCGGCCGGCCGAGGTCAGGGTGCGGCCGTCGGCGTCGAGGAAGTCCAGGGACCACGGCCCTGAGGTGTCCAGGCGCAGCGTGAGCGGGCCGGTGGTCAGCTCGGTGACCGTGCCCTCCCGGCGTACGGACGCGGTCCCCTGGCCGTCCCCCGGCAGGGCGAAGTCCGGACCGTGGTGGGCCTTTCCCGCGTGGTGGGTGAGGCGGACGCCGATCACGCCCTCCGCGGGCGAGAAGCACTCCACCGTGATGAGGGCGGAGTTGAGGGTGTCGCCGCGTGTCTCGACCCTCTTGACGGACGCGTACGCCGTGAAGTGGTCGGCGCTCAGGTGCAGGTCGCGTACTTCGGTGGCGTACGAGGCGTGAACGCCTTCGCGCATCAGCCAGAAGCCGTCGGTGAACTTCATCGTGGTCCTCGGAAGGGGTGCGAAGGTGTACGGGTCAGGTGAGGAGGCTCGGGGCGGCCCGGCCCAGGACGCCGGCGATCCGGTCCCAGGTCTCCTCGTCCCGGTCGACCGCCGGGAGTGTCTCGCCGTTCCCGGTGCCCCAGGCGGTGGCGAGGGCGACCGGGTCCTCGCCGGTCACGGCGGCCGCGGCGAGGGCCGCGGCGCCGAGCGCGACCAGCTCGGTGGCGGCCGGGACGACCAGGGGGCGTCCGGAGAGCCGGCGGACGGTGTCCGTCCAGGCGCGGCCCTGGGCGCCGCCGCCGACGAGGCGCAGGGGCCGGTCCCGTACCGCCGGGTCGGCGAGGTCGAGGCCGCAGGCGGCCAGCAGTTCGTCGAGGGCGCGCAGGATCGTGAAGGCGGCGCCCTCGTAGGCCGCGCCGAGGATCGCGCGTGGGGTGGTGGTGTGGCGCAGTCCGGTGACGAGGCCGGCGGCGTGCGGCAGGTCGGGGGTGCGTTCGCCGTCGAGGTACGGCAGCACGACCACGCCGTCGCCCGGTGCGGTGTCCTCGCGGTCGAGGCCGAGGAGGGTGGCGAAGCGGTCGACGGCGAGGGTGCAGTTCAGGGTGCAGCCGAGGGGGAGGTTCGTGCCGTCGGCGGCGGCGAAGCCGGCGAGACCGGCGGCGTCGGGGCGGGTCCGGGTGGCGGCGAACACGGTGCCGGAGGTGCCGAGGCTCACGACCGGGTGGTCGAGGAGGCCCGCGCCACCGAGGCCGAGGCCGACGGCGGCCGCCATGTTGTCCCCCGTGCCCGCCGCGACGGCGACGGTATCCGGGAGGCCGAGCGCGCGGGCGGCGGCGGGGGCGAGCGTGCCGACGCGCGTGCCGCCGGTCGGGGCGACGGAGGGCAGGACGCCCAGGTCCAGGGCGAGGAGCCGGAGGATCTCGGGGTCGTAGGCGGCCATCGCCGGGTCGTACCAGCAGGTGCCGGAGGCGTCGCCGGGGTCGGTCACGGCGACTCCGGACAGGCGCTCGGTGAGGAAGTCGTGAGGCAGCCGGACGCCGGCCGTGGCGGCGGCGGTCTCCGGCTCGTGTTCCCGCAGCCACTGCCACTTGGCGGCGGTCATGGACGCGACCGGTACGGAACCGGTCCTGCTGAGCCAGGAACCGGGGCCGCCGAGCGCGGCGGTGAGGGCGGTGGCCTGCGGCGCGGAGCGGGTGTCGTTCCAGAGCAGGGCGGGGCGCAGCGGGCGGCCGGCGGCGTCGAGGACGACCAGCCCGTGCTGCTGGCCGGCGACCGCGATGCCGGTGACGGCGGAGGGCGGAACGGCCGCCTGGGCCAGGCCGGCGGCGACCGCCTCGCACAGGGCGCTCCACCAGGCCTCCGGGTCGCTCTCCCTGGCTCCGTCCGTTCCCGTGACGGTGTGCGGGGCACGGCCGACAGCGAGGAGGGCGCCGGTGGCCGCGTGGACGACGGCCGCCTTGGTGGACTGTGTGGAGCTGTCCACACCGATCACGACCGCGTCCGCCGGGCGGGCCGGGGCCTCAGGTCGCGGCCGGTCGGCCGGCTGGGCCGCTTCCACCGGCCGCGTCCATCGCGCCGGTTGAGCAGGTGCCGCCGGTTGGACCGGTTGAGCCGGTTGAGCCGGTTGCGTCGCCGCCATGGGCCTCACCTTTCCTCGGGTCTCTTCGTATCGGCCGACGCCGGTCCGGCTCGGACTCTGGCGCGGAGTCTGGCGTGGTGTCGCACGGTGCCGTATTAGTTATCGCAGAAAACAAATACGCCGACCAGACCTGGCCGCGTGTCGATTCCCCTGCAGGCTCTCGCCGCCATCACCAAAAGAGGGACAGACCATGTCGGAACGCTTCACCCCCGCCCCCGAGGACCGCTTCACCTTCGGCCTGTGGACCGTCGGCTGGCAGGGCCGCGACCCCTTCGGCGACGCCACCCGTCCGGCGCTCGATCCGGTCGAGTCGGTCGAGCGGCTCGCCGGACTCGGGGCGTACGGCGTGACCTTCCACGACGACGACCTCATCCCCTTCGGAGCCTCGGACAGTGAGCGGGAGGCCGCGATCAAGCGCTTTCGGGGCGCCCTGGAACGCACCGGCCTGAAGGTGCCGATGGCCACCACGAACCTCTTCACCCACCCCGTCTTCAAGGACGGCGGCTTCACCGCCAACGACCGCGACGTGCGCCGCTACGCGCTGCGCAAGACGATCCGCAACATCGACCTCGCCGTCGAGCTCGGCGCCACCACCTATGTGGCCTGGGGCGGCCGGGAAGGCGCCGAGTCGGGCGCGGCCAAGGACGTCGGCGTCGCCCTGGACCGGATGAAGGAGGCCTTCGACCTGCTCGGCCAGTACGTCACCGAGCAGGGCTACGACCTGCGTTTCGCCATCGAGCCGAAGCCGAACGAGCCGCGCGGCGACATCCTGCTGCCGACCATCGGTCACGCGCTCGCGTTCATCGAGCGTCTGGAGCGGCCCGAGCTCGTGGGTGTGAACCCGGAGACGGGCCACGAGCAGATGGCCGGGCTCAACTTCCCCCACGGTATCGCCCAGGCACTGTGGGCGGGCAAGCTGTTCCACATCGACCTCAACGGCCAGTCCGGCATCAAGTACGACCAGGACTTCCGCTTCGGCGCGGGCGATCTGCGCCAGGCGTTCTGGCTGGTGGACCTGTTGGAGACAGCCGGCTACGAGGGCCCCCGGCACTTCGACTTCAAGCCGGTGCGGACGGACGGCTTCGACGGGGTGTGGGAGTCCGCGAAGAACTGCATGCGCAACTACCTGATCCTCAAGGAGCGCGCCGCCGCGTTCCGCGCGGATCCCGAGGTCGGGGCGGCCCTGGCCGCCTCCCGGCTCGACGAGCTCGCCACCCCGACGGCCCCCGACGGGCTCGCCGGCCTGCTCGCGGACCGCGCCGCGTTCGAGGAGTTCGACGTGACCGCGGCGGCCGAGCGGTCCATGGCCTTCGAGCGGCTGGACCAGCTGGCGCTCGAACACCTGCTGGCGGTCCGCTGACCAGCGCTTCCCAGCGACGCCGGCGGGCGTCCGTCCCGGGCCGCGACGGCCTGGTACGGGCGCCCGCCGCCATGCCGGGACCACATCCCGCAGCAAGCGCTTTCTAAGAATCCTGCGCGAAGCATTGACGAAACATGAACGCCCCCCTAGCTTCAACCGCGTTGCACTTCGTACGTCATATATGAGACGCGATACATGAGATCTGAGAGTGCGTCATGGCCTTCGCCCCCAGTCCCATCCCGTCCCGCACCCAGTACGTCCTGGAGGCGATCAAACACGACATCCTCACCGGCGGCCTGAGTCCCGGCCAAGCCCTGGTGGAGACCGAGCTCGCCGCCCGCTTCGGGGTGTCGAAGACTCCGGTGCGCGAGGCCCTCAAGACCCTGGCCGGCAGCGGTCTGGTGGTGATGAGCCAGTACAAGGGCGCCACGGTCCGGATGGTCGACGCCGACATGGCCCGCTCGGTCTACGACGTACGGCTGCTCCTGGAGCCGGAGGCGGTCCGTCGCACGGTCGCCTCCGGGGCCGGCCTGGACGAGGCGCGGGACGCCCTGCGCCGGGCCGCGACCGCCGAGGACCCGGCCGAACGCTCGCTGGCCAACCGTGACTTCCACCGCGCCCTGTACCTGCCCTGCGGCAACCCGCTGCTCGGCCGGATGCTCGACGAGGTCCGCGACCAGGCCGCCCTCGTCTCGACCGTGGCCTGGGCCGCGACGCCCTCCTGGGAGCGCGAGGCCGCCGAGCACGAGGAGATCCTGCGGCTCGCGGTCGCGGGCGACTCCGCCGGCGCCGGCCTCGCCGTGCACGACCACATCGCCTCGTTCGTCGAGCGCGCCTTTCCCGAAGACAGTGAGTGACCGAGTGAGTGACCGAGTGACCCAGACCTTTGAGACCGAGAAGGCGGCGCTCGCCGACGTGGTGGCGATCCCCGTCACCCCGTTCGCCGAGGACGGCTCCGTGGACACCGCCGCGCACCGCGCGCTGCTGCGCCGGCTGCTCGACGGCGGCGTCCGCACCCTGACGCCGAACGGGAACACCGGCGAGTTCTACGCGCTGACCCCCGAGGAGCGCCGCCTGGTCACCGAACTGACCGTCGAGGAGGCCGGCGACCGTGCCCTCGTGCTGGTCGGCGTCGGACACGACGTGCCGACCGCCGTGGCGGCCGCCCGCCACGCACGGGAGGTGGGGGCCCGGATGCTGATGGTCCATCAGCCCGTCCACCCGTACGTCTCCGAGAGCGGCTGGGTCGACTACCACCGGGCCATCGCCGAGGCGGTCCCCGAGCTCGGCGTCGTCCCGTACCTCCGCAACCCGCTGCTCGCCGGAGCACGCCTGGCCGAGCTCGGCGCCGCGTGCCCGAACGTCATCGGCGTCAAGTACGCCGTCCCGGACGCCTCGCGCTTCGCCGCGTTCGCCCGCGACGCCGGCCTCGACCGCTTCGTCTGGGTGGCCGGGCTCGCCGAGCCGTACGCCCCGTCCTACTTCGCGAGCGGCGCCACCGGCTTCACCTCGGGACTGGTCAACGTCGCCCCGTCGGTCTCCCTGGAGATGCTCACCGCGCTGCGGGCCGGCGACTTCCCGACCGCGATGAAGGTGTGGGAGCGGATCCGCCGCTTCGAGGAGCTGCGGGCCGCCAACGGCAGCGCCGACAACGTCACCGTCGTCAAGGAGGCGCTGGCCGCCCTGGGGCTGTGCCGCCGGGACATCCGCCCGCCGAGCCGCGAACTGCCGGAGGCGGACCGCGCCGAGGTCGCCGCGATAGCCGCCGGGTGGCAGGCGTGAGCGCCGGGGACGAGACGGCCGTGGGCGCCACGGACGAGGCAGGCGTGAGCGCCGGGGACGAGACGGCCGTGGGCGCCACGGACGAGGCGGGCGCCCACGTCCCGAGCGCGTCCGGGCCCCGCCGGCCCGAGGAGCTCCGCAGCCACCGCTGGTACGGCACGGACGGGCTGCGCTCGTTCAGCCACCGCGCCCGCACCCGGCAGCTGGGCTATCTTCCGGAGGAGCACCTGGGCAAGCCGGTCATCGCGATCCTCAACACCTGGTCGGACATCAACCCCTGCCACGTCCATCTGCGTGACCGCGCGCAGGCGGTCAAGCGGGGCGTGTGGCAGGCCGGCGGCTTCCCGCTGGAGTTCCCCGTCTCCACCCTGTCGGAGACCTTCCAGAAGCCGACCCCGATGCTCTACCGCAACCTCCTGGCGATGGAGACGGAGGAGCTGCTGCGCTCCTACCCCGTCGACGGGGCGGTGCTGATGGGCGGCTGCGACAAGTCGACCCCGGCGCTGCTGATGGGCGCGGCGACGGTGGACCTGCCGGCCGTGTTCGTGCCGGCGGGGCCGATGCTGCCGGGTCACTGGCGCGGCGAGACCCTCGGTTCCGGCACGGACATGTGGAAGTACTGGGACGACAAGCGGGCCGGTCTGATCGGCGACTGCGAGATGGCGGAGCTGGAGAACGGGCTCGCCCGCTCCCCCGGCCACTGCATGACGATGGGCACGGCCTCGACGCTCACCGCCGCGGCCGAGACGCTCGGGGTGACGATGCCGGGCGCGTCCTCGATCCCGGCGGTCGAGTCGGGCCACGACCGGATGGCGGCCGCCTCGGGGATGCGGATCGTCGAGCTCGTACGGCAGGACCTGCGGCTCTCGCGGATCCTGACCCGCGAGGCGTACGAGGACGCGGTCGCCGCCGTCCTGGCGCTCGGCGGGTCGACGAACGCCGTCATCCACCTGATCGCCATGGCCGGGCGCTCCGGGGTGAAGCTGGCCCTGGACGACTTCGACCGGATCGCCCGGACGGTTCCGGTGCTGGCCGACCTCCGGCCCGGCGGCCGGTATCTGATGGAGGACTTCCACTTCGCGGGCGGTATGCCGGGCTTCCTCTCCCGGCTCACGGACCTGCTCCATCTGGACCGGCCGACGGTCGCGCACGCGACGCTGCGGGAGCAGCTCGACGGGGCGCTGGTCCACAACGACGAGGTGATCCGGGTACGTTCGCGTCCGCTGGCGGACGAGGGCGGGGTGGCGGTGCTGCGCGGCAACCTGTGTCCGGACGGCGCGGTCATCAAGCACATCGCCGCCGAACCGGGGCTGCTCAAGCACACCGGGCCGGCCGTGGTCTTCGACGACTACCGCACCATGCAGCGGACGATCGACGATCCGGACCTCGGTATCACGCCCGACCATGTCCTGGTTCTGCGCAACGCGGGCCCCAAGGGCGGTCCGGGGATGCCGGAGTACGGGATGCTGCCGATCCCCCGGCATCTGCTGGAGCAGGGGGTGCGGGACATGGTCCGGATCTCCGACGCCCGGATGAGCGGGACGAGTTACGGCACCTGTGTGCTGCACGTGGCGCCCGAGTCGTACGTCGGCGGGCCGCTGGCCCTGGTGCGCACCGGTGACCTGATCACCCTCGACGTCGAGGCCAGGACGCTCCATCTGGACGTCTCTGACGAGGAGCTGGCGCGGCGCCGGGCCGCGTGGACTCCCCCGCCCACCCGGTACGAACGCGGCTACGGCGCGCTGTACACCGAGCAGATCTCCCAGGCCGACACCGGCTGCGACTTCGAGTTCCTGGCCAGGCCGGGAACGACCCCGGATCCCTACGCCGGCTGACCCTCTGGCCGCCGGGCCGATCCGACCCCGTCCCACCTGTTCAAGATTTCGAACACCGTCTGCGAAGCGCTTCGCGCCCGAGAACGGAGCCGCCGTCATGGCCACAGCCGTGACCCCACCGCCCCAGGCACCCGAGCAGCCCCCCACAGCACGCGGCCCTCGCCGCACGGGTGCGACACCACGCCGTCTGCCGTACCTGCTGATCGCCCCCGCCGGGCTGTTGATGCTGGGCTTCATCGCCTACCCCGTGCTCAGCGTCTTCTACTACAGCCTGCAGCACTACAACCCCACCAAGCCCTGGCGGAACGGTTTCGCGGGCTTCGACAACTTCACCCGGATCTTCACCGACGACCCGCACTTCTGGGGGACGCTGTCCTTCAGCCTGAAGTGGGTCGCCGTCGAGGTGACGCTGCAGCTGCTGTTCGGGCTCGCGCTCGCGCTGATCGTCAATCAGACGTTCGTCGGCCGTGCGCTCGGGCGTGCGCTGGTCTTCTCGCCGTGGGCCGTGTCCGGGGTGCTGACCTCGGCGATCTGGGTGCTGCTCTACAACTCCCAGACCGGCATCACCCGTTATCTCGCGGACATGGGCATCGGGGAGTACGGCACGTCCCTGCTCTCCGACACGGCCACCGTCTTCCCCGCCGTCGTCGTGGCCGACCTCTGGCGCGGGGTGCCGTTCTTCGCGATCCTCATCCTCGCCGACCTCCAGTCCGTGCCGAAGGACCTGTACGAGGCGGCCGAGGTCGACGGGGCCGGCCGGCTGCGGCAGTTCGTCCACATCACGCTGCCGCACCTCAAGGACGCGATCATCCTCTCCACCCTGCTGCGGGCGGTGTGGGAGTTCAACAACGTGGACCTGCTGTACACCCTGACGGGCGGCGGACCCGCGGGCGAGACCACGACTCTCCCGCTCTACATCGCCAACACCAGTGTCGACGCCCACAACTTCGGCTACGCCTCCGCCCTCACGACGGTGGCCTTCGTGATTCTTCTCTTCTGCTCGATGGTCTATCTGCGCCTGAGCAAGTTCGGAGGCGAGAGCAAGTGATCGTCCAGGACACCCCCACGGCGTCCGCCCGGCCCCTGGCCGAGGCCGCACCGCCCCCGCAGCCGCCCTCCCGCGCCGCGCGCAAGCGCCGGCGTGCCTGGGACGAGGTCCCGCGCTGGCAGATCTATCTGCCGCTCGGTGTCTATCTGGTCTTCACCCTCGTCCCCTTCTACTGGATCCTGCTCTTCGCGCTCCGCCCGTCCGGCTCCACCTCGCTCGTGCCGTGGCCGATGACCACGGAGCACTTCGAGAAGGTGTGGACCGAGCGCAGCTTCGCGACGTTCTTCGAGAACAGTCTGCTCATCGGCCTCGCGACGCTGGTGATGACCACGGTCGTCGCGCTGGCCGGCGGCTACGCCCTGGCGCGCTTCGACTTCCGGATCAAGAAGGGCTTCATGCTGGCCCTGCTGTGCTCCCAGTTCGTGCCGGGTGCGCTGCTGCTCGTCCCGCTGTTCCAGATCTTCGCCAACCTCAGCATGATCAACTCGCTGGGCAGCGTCATCATCGCGGAGACCGTCTTCCAGCTCCCGCTTTCGATGATCCTGATCAGCGGGTTCATCAAGAACGTGCCGTACTCGCTGGAGGAGGCCGCCTGGGTCGACGGCTGCAGCCGCTTCACCGCGTTCCGCATCGTCGTCCTGCCGCTGCTGCGCCCCGGCCTGGTCGCCGTCGGCTCCTTCGCCTTCGTCCACTCCTGGAACCACTTCCTGTTCGCGCTGATGTTCCTCAGCAGCCAGGAGAAGCAGACGATCCCGGTCGGCCTGAACACCCTGATGGGCGCGGACAGCGTCGACCTGGGCGCGCTCGCCGCGGGCGGTGTCATCGCGGCTCTGCCCGTCGTGATCGTCTTCGCCTTCATCCAGAAGTGGCTCGTCACCGGGTTCAGCGCCGGGGCGGTGAAGGGTTGAGCACGCCGACCACCCCCTTCCCCGTCGTCCTCGCGGGCGCCCGCGGCCACGGCCGCTCCCACCTGCTCAACATCCGCCGGCTGGAGCGGATGGGGCTCGTCCGCCTCGCCGGGATCTGCGAACTGCGGCCGCTCGACGCGGAGGAGCTGGACGGCTTCGGTACGCCCGAGCAGTCCGCCGACTTCGACGCGCTGCTCGCCTCGACGGGCGCCCGGATCGCGGTCGTGTGCACGCCGATCCAGACCCACACCGACCTGGCCCTGATCGCCGCCCGGCACGGAGCGCATCTGCTGCTTGAGAAGCCTCCGGCGCCGTCGTTCGCCGAGTTCCGGCGGATGGCCGACGGGGTGGCCGCCGCCGGGGTGGCCTGCCAGATCGGCTTCCAGTCGCTCGGTTCGCACGCCGTGCCCGCCGTACGACGGCTCGTCGAGGAGGGCGCGATCGGGGAGCTCCTCGGGGTCGGCGGGGCCGGCGCCTGGGGCCGGGACGAGGCGTACTTCCGCCGCGCGCCCTGGGCGGGACGGCGGCGCCTGCACGGGGTCGACGTCGTCGACGGCGCCCTGACCAATCCGCTCGCCCACGCCGTCGCCACCGCGCTCGCCCTGGACGGCAGCACGCGCGCCGAGGACGTCGAGCACATCGAGACGGAGCTGCTGCGGGCGAACGCGATCGAGTCCGACGACACCTCGTGCGTCCGGGTCCTCACGGCACGGGGCACCCGGGTCAGCGTGGCCGCGACGCTCTGCGCCGAGAGGCCCTCGGATCCGTACGTCGTCGTGCACGGCAGCCGAGGCCGGATCACCTTCTGGTACAAGCAGGACCGGGTGCTGCTCCAGCGGGCCGGACACGGCCCGGAGGAGTCGGTCCACGGGCTGACCAACCTCCTGGAGAACCTCGTCGCCCATCTCACGGACGGCACCGAGCTGCTCGTACCGCCCGAGGCGACCGGCGCGTTCATGCGGGTCGTCGAGGCCGTCCGGCTGGCGCCCGACCCGCTCGAACTCCCGGCCCACGCATGGCGCACCGAGCCGGGCGAGAGCGCGCCGCGCCGGGTCGTGCCCGGCGTCGACGGGCTGGTCGCGGCGAGTGCCGACACCCTCAGCCTCTACTCCGAGCTCGGTGCCCCCTGGGCCCTGACCCCGAAGGTGGACTCCCGATGAACTCCCCGATGGTTCTGCGTATCGCCGGCCATACGGTCGCCCGGTACGTGCTGCGCCCCGAGCTGGCGCCCGACCACTCTCCCCGCCCCTATCTGCATCCCGTCTCCACCCTGTCGGGCGTCCCCGTCACCGAGCAGCTGCCGGAGGACCATCCGCACCACCTCGGTGCGGGGGTCGCCGTCCCGGATGTGGCCGGATTCAACTTCTGGGGCGGTCGCACCTTCGTCCGTGACCAGGGGCCCACCGCGCTCGACAACCACGGCGTCCAGCGGCACGAGGGCTTCAAGCTCCGTGACCCGGACGGATTCGTGGAGGAGCTGAGCTGGGTCGCCGGGGAGCGCGTCCTGCTCCGTGAGCACCGCACGGTCGCCGCCGTCCCGCTCACGGACGGCGCCTGGGCGCTGGACCTCACCTTCTCGCTGACGAACGCGACGGACGAGGAGCTGTCCTTCGGCAGCCCGGCCACCAACGGCCGGCCGGGCGCGGCCTACGGCGGCTTCTTCTGGCGGGCGCCGCTGGAGAGCGCGGCGCCCGAGGTCTTCGGCGCCGACGCGGACGGCGAGCGGGCCGTGCACGGCGCCCGCGCCGACTGGGTCGCGCTCGCGGGCGAGGGCTGGACGCTGGTCTTCGCGGGGGCCACCGAGGAGACCCGGCGGGACCCGTGGTTCGTGCGCGCCGCCGAGTACCCGGGCGTGGGCTCCTCGCTCGCCTCCGCCGAGCGGCTGCGCGTCGCCGCCGGCGGGACGGTCGTACGCCGGGTGGTCACCGTCGTCGCCGACGGCCGGCTCGACCGGGACGCGGCCGCGGCGCTGGTACGCAAGGCGGTGACCGGATGACGGGCCGTGAGAGCACCTGGCCCACCGGGGACCTGGGCGACGGGACGTACCGCAACCCCGTCCTGGCCGCCGACTGGTCGGACCCGGACGTGGTGCGGGTCGGCGAGGACTACTACCTGACCGCCTCCAGCTTCGGCCGGGCGCCGGGCCTTCCGCTCCTCCACTCGCGCGACCTCGTCAACTGGCGACTCGTCGGGCACGCCCTGGAGCGTCTGCTGCCGGAGGCGTCCTACGCCTCGCCGCGGCACGACGGGGGCGTGTGGGCTCCGTCGCTGCGCCACCACGACGGCCGGTTCTGGATCTTCTGGGGCGACCCCGACCACGGCATCTGGCAGACCAACTCGACCTCCGTACGCGGAGGATGGAGCACCCCCCACCTGGTGAAGGCGGGCCGGGGTCTGATCGATCCGTGTCCGCTGTGGGACGAGGAGACCGGCGAGGCGTACCTCGTGCACGCCTGGGCCAAGTCCCGCTCGGGGGTCAACAACCGGCTGACCGGTCACCGGATGAGCGCCGACGGCACGGAGCTCCTCGACGAGGGGAAGACGATCGTCGACGCGGACCGCGTCCCGGGCTGGTTCACCCTCGAAGGTCCGAAGGCGTACCGGCACGACGGCTGGTTCTGGATCCTCGCCCCCGCGGGCGGCGTGGCCACGGGCTGGCAGGGCGCCTTCCGGTCGCGTGGCTTCTTCGGACCGTACGAGGAGCGGGTCGTCCTGGAGCAGGGCGGGACGGACGTCAACGGGCCGCACCAGGGCGCCTGGGTGCGCACCGGGCCGGGCGAGGACTGGTTCCTGCACTTCCAGCAGCGCGGGGCGTACGGCCGGGTGGTCCATCTGCAGCCGATGCGCTGGGACGACGAGGGCTGGCCGGTGCTCGGCGACGAGGGCGCCCCGGTCCTCGTCCATCCGAAGCCGGCGCTGCCCCGGCAGTCGCCGTCCGCTCCCGCGACCGACGACGACTTCCCCGGTGGCCGGTTCGGGCGCCAGTGGCAGTGGACGGCCAACCCGAGGGAGGGGTGGACGACCCAGCACTCCGCCGACGGGCTGCGGCTGAACTGCGGCCGCGCGGAGGACGCCGACGATCTGCGCGCGCTCCCGCACGTCCTCACCCAGCGGCTGCCCGCCCATCCGTGCACCGTCGAGGTCGAGCTGCGGCTCGACAGCGAGGAGCCGGGCGCCCGCGCGGGGCTCGCGGTGCTCGGCGACGCGTACACCTGGATCGGGCTCGAGCGCGGGACGGACGGCGCCGTCCGGCTGGTGCACCGGTTCGCCCCCGTCTCGGCCGACCGGGAACGGGACGCGGCCGCTGCGCGGCCCGCCCCCGAGGGACGGGCCCGGCTGAGGATCGAGATCGGCGCGGGGGCCCGCTGCCGCTTCTCGTACCGCACGAGCGACGCGGCCGGCACGAGCGACACGGCCGGCACCGGCGACGTAGGCGGGACGGGCGGCGCGGCCGGCGGGTTCACCCCCTCCGGCCAGGTCTTCGCCGCCACCCCCTGGCGCTGGGTCGGCGCCCTGCTCGGCCTGTTCGCCGCCGCTCCGACGGGCACGGGCCCCGCCGGAACGGCCGTCTTCACCACCTTCCGTATCACCCCGAGTGAGATCCCCCCGAGAGAAGAGAGCCGACGATGACCATCTTCCGCAGCGGACGGCGCAGAGCCGCCGCCGCCCTCGCCCTGACCACCGTCCTCGCGCTGACCGTCACCGCCTGCGGCGACGACGGCAGCGGCGCCGCAGGCGACAAGGGCAACGAGGGCTCGGGCAAGGGAGAGATCACCTTCTGGGACAACAACGGCGGTGTCCGCACCGACGTCTGGAAGGAGATCATCAAGGACTTCGAGAAGGCGAACCCCGACATCAAGGTCACGTACGTCGGCATCGCCTCCACCGAGGTGCAGTCGAAGTACGACACCGCCATCCAGGGCGGCGGCCTGCCGGACGTCGGCGGCGTCGGGGCCGCGATGCTCGCCGGCATCGCCGCGCAGAACGCTCTGGAGCCCCTCGACGCGCGCCTCGAGTCCAGCGCGCTGAAGGGCAAGCTGAACGCGGGCATGGTCGAGAGCGTGAAGTCGGCCGGCGGGCAGGGCAAGCTGTTCACCGTTCCCACCTCGGCGAGCAACGGCGTCCTCTACTACCGCACCGACCTGTTCAAGGCGGCCGGTCTGGAGGAGCCCACCACCTGGTCGAAGTTCTACACGGCGGCCGACAAGCTGACCGCCAAGGACAAGAACCGGTTCGGCTACACCATTCGCGGCGGCTCGGGCTCCATCGCCCAGGCCCTCGACGCCATGTACGGCCAGAGCGGCATCACCAGCTTCTGGAACGGCGACAAGACCACGGTCAACGACCCGAAGAACGTGGAGGCCCTGGAGAAGTACGTGGGTCTCTTCAAGAGGACCACCCCGGCGGCCGACGTCAACAACGACTTCACCAAGATGGTCGCCCAGTGGGACAGCGGCGAGATCGGCATGCTCAACCACAACCTGGGTTCCTACAAGGACCATGTGAAGGCCCTGGGCACCGAGAAGTTCCGCGGCATCCCGAACCCGACGACGGATGACGGCACCCGGGTCCAGGTCTCCAACCCGGTCGACGGCCTCGGGCTGTTCTCCTCCAGCAAGAACAAGGCCGCGGCCTGGAAGTTCATCGAGTTCGCCGCCTCGCACCAGTCCAACAGCAAGTGGAACGAGTCGGCCGGCGCCATCCCGGCCAACACCGAGGCGGCGAAGGACGCCTGGATCCAGAAGGCCGAGCCCACCAAGCTCGCCGCCGAGGTGCTGTTCAGCGGCCAGGCGAAGATCGTGCAGCTGCCCTACTACCTGCCCGACTGGAACACCATCTCCAAGGCCGACAACGAGCCCGCCTTCCAGAAGGTGCTGCTCGGCAAGTCCAGCGCAAAGGAGTTCCTGGACAGCCTGGCCGAGCAGCTCAACACGGCGCAGGCCGAGTGGAAGTCGCAGAAGAAGTGACGACCGGACCATCCCGCCGTCAGGTGGTCGCGGCCGGGGCGGGCCTCGCGCTCGCCCTGGCCGCGGCCCCCGCCGCGGCGGCTTCCCCCCGAGGACACCACGGCATGCGCACCCTGTACATCGCCGGTGACTCCACCGCCGCCCAGAAGTACGCCGACGCCGCGCCCGAGACCGGGTGGGGCATGGCGCTCCCCTTCTTCCTCCACCAGGACGTCGCGGTCGCCAACCACGCGATCAACGGCCGCAGCACGAAGAGCTTCCTCGACGAGGGCCGTCTGGACGCGATCCTGGAGAGGATCCGGCCCGGCGACCTCCTGTTGATCCAGTTCGGTCACAACGACCAGAAGATCACCGACCCGACCCGCTACACCGAGCCCTGGACCGGCTACCAGGACAATCTGCGCCGGTACATCGCCGGCGCGCGGGAACGCGGCGCGGTGCCCGTGCTCGCCACCTCCGTCGAGCGGCGGAAGTTCGACGCGAACGGCACGGCCCTGAGGACCCTCGGCGAGTACCCGGCCTCGATGCGGGAGGTGGCCCGGGAGGAGGGTCTCGCCCTCCTCGACGTCCAGGAACTCTCCCTGGCGCTGTGGCAGAAGCTCGGCCCGGAGACGACGAAGGCGTACTTCAACTGGACGCCGACCGAGCAGGACAACACGCATTTCAACCCGCCGGGCGCGATCGCCGTGGCACGGCTGGTCGCGGCCGAGCTGCTGCACACCCGCGTCCTCGCGCCGAGCGACACGCGCCGGCTCGACGACGAGATCCCCACGCGGTGGATCACCTGGCCCGCATCCGAGGAGAACCGAGCATGAGACACACGCGTCTGTGGGCGGTGGGCGCCACCGCGCTCGTCCTGAGCGTCACCGCTCCCACCGCGGCGGCCGACGCCGCCCACGCCGTACCGGACCCGGCCCGCCGGACCCTGCCGGCCGGTGACGGCTGGGGGTCGGACGGTACGGGTACGAGTGGCGGGTCGGCGGCCGACGCCTCCCGCGTCTTCACCGTGACGACCTGGGAGGAGTTCCGCGCGGCGCTCGCCGTCGAGGGCACCGAGCCCAGGATCGTCAAGGTCGTCGGCACGCTGAACGCCACGGCCGCGGGCTGCGCGGCCTTCGAGGCCCCCGGCTACGACTTCGACCGGTACCTCGCCGACTACGACCCGGCGGTCTGGGGCTACGAGAAGGAGGTCAGCGGCCCTCAGGAGGACCTGCGGGCGGCCTCCGCCACGGCCCAGGGCAAGGCGATCAAGGCGTACGTCCCCGCCAACACCACCGTCATCGGGGTCGGCGGGAACGCCGGCATCACCGGCGGCAGCCTGCAGATCCAGGGCGTCGACAACGTCATCGTCCGCAATCTGACTGTGGAGAGCCCGCTCGACTGCTTCCCGCAGTGGGACCCGACGGACGGCGCGACGGGGGCGTGGAACTCCGAGTACGACAGCATGGTCGTATACGGCTCCAGCCATGTGTGGATCGACCACAACACGTTCACGGACGGCGCCCACCCGGACAGCTCGCTGCCCTCGTACTTCGGCGAGATCTACCAGCAGCACGACGGTGAACTGGACATCGTGCGCGGCGCGGACCTCGTCACCGCCTCGTGGAACGTCTTCGCCGACCACGACAAGACGCTGATGATCGGCAACAGCGACAGCGCGGGCGCGACCGACCGGGGCAAGCTGCGGGTCACCTTGCACCACAACCTCTTCCGGAACGTGATCGAGCGCGCTCCCCGGGTGCGCTTCGGCAAGGTGGACGCGTACAACAACCACTTCGTGGTGCCGAGTTCGGGGTACGCGTACAGCCTCGGCATCGGGCAGGAGTCCCAGCTCGTCGCCGAGAAGAACGCGTTCACGCTCCCGGCGGGCGTGCCCGCCGGGAAGATCCTGAAGAAGTGGAAGGACGCCCCGGTCACGACGGCGGGGAACCTCGTCAACGGTCGGTCCGTCGACCTGCTCGCGGTCCACAACGCCGAGTTCCCGGGCGAGTTCCTGCGTGACGGCGCCGGCTGGACGCCGGTGCTGCGCGGCCGGGTCGACGTCCCGCAGGCCGTGCCGGGCCTGGTCGGCCATCGCGCGGGCGCGGGCCGGCTGCGCTGACGTTCCGGAGGGGGAGGCGGGGACGTCCGTCCCCGCCTCCCCCTCCCCGCCCCGCCCTCCGCACCTCTCCCCAGCGAAGGATCTTTGTCATGACTCCATCACACCTTCCGGTCGGGCGCCGCGCCCTGCTCGCCGCGGGCGCCGGCGCCGCCCTGTCCGTCGGGCTCGCCGCCGCACCGTCGGCGGCGAGGACCCCCGGTCCGTTCGGCCCGTTCGGCCGGTTCGGATCGCCCGCCGCCCGGCGCGACGCGCGCACCCTGTACGTCCACCCGGGCGGCCTCGGCGACCACACCAGCGTCCAGGCGGCGGTGAGCGCGGCGAGCGGCACCGGCTGGACGCTGGTGATCGCCCCCGGCACCTACCGGGAGACCGTCGCCGTCAGCCCGGCCCGCACGGGGATGACCTGGATCGGCGCGAGCGAGGATCCGCGCGATGTCGTCGTCGTGTACGACAACGCGGCCGGTACGCCCCGTCCCGGCGGCGGTACCTACGGCACGAGCGGCTCGGCGACCACCACCGTCCAGGCGGACGGCTTCACCGCCCGATGGGTCACCTTCGCCAACGACTTCCTCCGCACGGACCTGCCCGGGAACCCCGGCACGCAGGCGGTCGCCATCAAGGTCCAGGGCGACCGGTCCGCCTTCTTCCACTGCCGTTTCCTCGGCCATCAGGACACGCTGTACGCCGACTCGACGGCCCAGGCCGCCTTCGCCCGCCAGTATTTCGCGCACTGCTACGTCGAGGGCGACGTCGACTTCGTCTTCGGCCGGGCGACCGCCGTCTTCGAGCACTGCCACTTCCGTACGCTGCTGCGCACCGACCTCGCGTCCGCCCCGCACGGCTTCGTCTTCGCCCCGTCCACCGCCGGTGCCAATCCGTACGGCTATCTGGCCGTCCGCTGCCGGGTGACCAGCGAGGCGCCGGACGGCTACTACAAGCTGGCCCGTCCATGGGTGCCCAGCTCGGACACGACCGCCTGGCCGTCCCTGGTCGTACGCGACAGTGTGCTCGGCCCCGGGATCGACGCCGCCGCGCCGTACGCGAACATGCGGGAGGCCTTCCCGTGGCAGGCCCAGCGCTTCGCCGAGTACCGCAACACCGGCCCCGGCGCGCGGATCCCGGTGCCGGAGAACCGTCCCCAACTCACCGCGGCGGAAGCCGGGTCGGCGACCAAGGCGGTCTACCTCGCCGACTGGAGCCCCTCCCCCGCCTGCCCCTAGGAGGAGGGCGTGAAGTCGCCGCGTACGGTGCTCTGTTCGCCGTGGGCGTCCGTGGCCGTGATCGTGTACGCGTCCCCGGAGGCGTCCCGGGGGCCCTCCGCGTGGTTGTACTGGCCGGCGAAGACATGGCTGCCGGGTGGGACCGTGCGGCCCGGTGCGAGGGTCCAGCGGTAGACGAGGGCCGTGGACTCCTCCCGTACCGAGACCGTGAAGTCCTGGGCGGGGCGGGTGCGCCAGTGGCCGGTGCTCGCGATACCGCCGGTCCGGGCGATGCGGAGTTCCACGACGAGGGAGCTCAGCGGGGCGGACGCGGTGACGGTGACGTTGCTCTGCGCCCACCAGCGGTTGCTGCCGGGATCGATCGTGCCGACGGCCCGGAGCGCGTGCGGCGCCGAGGCCGTGGCGGCCGGGGCGGGGCCGCGGTGGAGGACGGTCGCGGTGACCGCGCCGAGGGTGAGGACGCCCGCGACGGCGCACGCCACCGCGACGGTCCTCGCCCAACGGCTCGTCGGTCGCCGGCGGCGGGCGGTGACGGGGGGCGGCTCCGCCATGCCGCGTTCGACACGGGCGAGGATACGGGCGCGGTCGGGCCGGTGGGCGTCGGCCGCCTCACGCAACTGGCGGCGCAGCAGGGCGTCGTCCATCACTTCCTCCCTCCGAGCAGTTCGCCGGCGGCCCGCGGTCCGAGCAGCGACTGCAGTTCCGCCATGCCCTTGGACGTCTGGCTCTTGACCGTACCGACCGAGATTCCGAGGGCGAGCGCGGTGTCCCGTTCCGACAGGTCGAAGGCGTGACGCAGGACGACACAGGCGCGCTTGCGGAACGGCAGGGCGCGCAGCGCGGTCTGGACGTCGACGACGACGGGTACGTCCGGGTCGTCGACGCGTTCGGAGCGCCGGTCCCAGAAGAGCGCGACGCGGCGGCGCTCCCGTACGGCGCCCCGGATGCGGCTGCGGGCGAGGTTGGCGACGACGCCCCGGGCGTAGGCGACGGGATGGTCCGCGGAGCGCACCCGGTCCCAGCGGTGCCAGAGGGCGACCATCGCGTCGGCCGCCAGGTCGTCGGCGCCGTCCGCCTCTCCGGTCAGCATGTGGGCCAGCCGGGCGAGTTCGGCGTAGTGGCGCTCGAAGAAGTCGTGGAACTCCGTGGCGGAGTCATCGACGGCTATGCCCACGGCGTGCTCCATCGGTGCGACCGGGCGGCGGGGTGGCGGCGGCCGGGCCCGAGCTGCTCCGGACGGTCAGATCCGGGGCGATCATTACGGTGCCGGGGGGCTCCTGGCCGTCGAGGTGGGCGACGAGGCGTTCGACCGCGCGCCGCCCCATCTCCTGGGCGGGGATGCCGACGGCGGTGAGGGGTACGGAGGCCTGGGCGGCCACCTGGGTGGCGCAGACGGCGACGACGGAGACGTCCTCGGGTACGGCGAGGCCCCGCTGGCGCAGCACGGCGAGGAGGGGTTCCACGGCGGCCTCGTTCTGCACGACGAGGGCGGAGGTGGCGGGGCGTTCCTCGAAGATCCGGCCGAGGGTGGCGGCGACCGCGGCGTACGTGCCGTCGCAGGGGCGGTGGAGCAGGCCGGCGTCGTGCTCGGCCGCCGCCGCGCGCAGCCCGGTCAGGGTGCGCTCCGCGAAGCCGGTGCCCCGGGCGTAGACGGCGGGCGGTTCGCCGAGCACCGCGATCTGGCGGTGACCGAGCGCGGCGAGGTGGTCCACGCAGCGGGCGCCGGCGGCCTCGAAGTCGAGGTCGACGCAGTTCAGTCCGGTGGTGTCGGCGGGCAGTCCGACGAGCACGGCGGGCCGTTCGGCCTGCCGCAGGTAGGGCAGCCGGGGGTCGTCGAGTTCCACATCCATCACGATCATGGCGTCGGCGAGGGCGCTCCCCTCGACCCGGCGGACGGCCTCCGGCCCCTCCTCGCCGGTGAGGAGCAGGACGTCGTAGCCGTGCGCGCGGGCCGTGGTGGTGACGGCCATGGCGATCTCCATCATCACCGGCAGATACAGGTCGGTGCGCAGCGGCATCATCAGGGCGAGGATCTGGGTCCGGCTACTGGCCAGGGCGCGGGCGCCGGCGTGCGGCCGGTAGCCCAGTTCCTCGATGCTGCGCTGGATGCGTTCGCGGGTGGTCGCGGAGATGGACCGCTTGCCGCTGAGCACGTAGCTGACCGTGCTGGCCGACACTCCGGCGTGGCGGGCGACATCGGCGAGGGTGACCATTCACTTCTCCGCGGCAGTTTCCGGGCGCGACGACGGTGCCTGCCCGACGCCTGGGCCCCGACCCTAAGCGGCAGCTCAGCGGCGTGTCCAGACGGCTCCGTCGGCGACGGTCAGCCCGCGAAGGGCGTGCCGGGCAGTCCCTGGCCGGCGTCCGGCAGGACGAGGAGGGATCCGGACAGCGGGGACGGGTCGGTGAGGCCGGTGCGGGCGGTCGTGATGTAGAGGTCGCGCAGACCGGGGCCGCCGAAGGCGCACGCCGTGGGGCGCGGTACCGGCAGGTGGACGGTGCGGTCGAGTGCGCCGTGCGGGGTGTAGCGGCGGAGCTGTCCGCCGTCCCAGAGGGCGACCCAGACGCAGCCCTCGGCGTCGACGGCGAGCCCGTCGGGGAAGCCGGCGCCCGGCTCGACGGTGGCGAACTCCCGGCGTTCGACGACCCGTCCGTCCTCGACGCGCAGGATGTCGATCCGTCGGGTGGGGGTGTCGATGTAGTACGTGAGGGCGGCATCGGGGGCCCATCCGATGCCGTTGCTGATCGTGACGGGGTCGAGGAGCGTGGTGGCCGTGCCGTCGGGTGCCACGCGGACGAGGTCCCCACCGCCGGGTGCCTCGTCGTAGCGCATGGTGCCCGCCCACAGGCTGCCGTCGGGAGCGACGGCCGCGTCGTTGCCCCGGCGGCCCGGCACGGGGTCGTGGCGCAGCCAGGAGAACGCGCCGTCGGGTGCGTACAGCCCGATGCCGTCCCTCAGGTTGGCCACCAGGCCGCCGCCCGCCCGGGGTTTGGCCGCACCGATGTGCTGGTCGACGGCGGTGACGGAGCGACGGCCGCTGTCCGGCTCGTAGGAGTGCAGGCGGCGGCCCAGGATGTCGACCCAGATCAGCCGGGCTCCGGCCGGGTCCCAGGTGGGCCCTTCGCCGAGCTCGGCGTTCTCCCGTACGGCGATCTCCGGGGTCACCGGGGTCATCGGGCGGTCCGGTGGCCGAGCCGGAGCGACAGGTCGCCCGCGCCCTTCGCGGCGAGCGCGGCCAGTTCGCGCTCGCGCTCCTCGCTCCACCGGATCACGGGCACGGAGACGGACAGGGCGGCGACGACCCGGCCGGAGCTGTCCCGGACGGGTGCGGCGACGCAGCTGACGTCGGGGTTGGACTCGCGGTGCTCGGTGGCGGTGCCCCGGGCGCGGATCGAGGCCAGGGCGGTCCGCAGGGCGTCGGGGTCGGTGATGCTGTGGGGTGTCATACGGGTCAGCTCGCGGCCGTCGACGCGGGCGTCGAACTCCTCCTCGGGGAGGTGGGCGAGCAGCAGTTTGCCGACCGCCGTGCAGTGGGCGGGGAGGCGGCGGCCCGCGGCGGAGACCATGCGGACGGCGTGGGTGGAGTCGACCTTGGCGATGTAGATGACGTCCAGGTCTTCCAGGAGGGCGACGTGTACGGTCTCGTCGCAGGTGTCGGCGATCTCGCGGGCGACGGCCTGCCCTTCGGCGGCGAGATCGAGCTGTTCGGCGTAGCGGCTGCCGAGCTGGTAGGTGCGTACGCCGAGCCGGTAGCGGCCCGGCTGCTGCGGCACCGGCGTCAGGTAGTTGCGCGCGGCGAGGGTGGTGAGCAGTTCGTGCGTGGTGGTGCGCGGGAGCTGGAGTTTGCGGGTGATCTCGGGGGCGGAGAGTGATCCGTCGCCCTGCAGGAACAGTTCCAGGATGTCGAATGCCCTGGTCACCGCGGGAACGAGACGCCCCATGCCGTCCACCCAGCCCTCTTCGTTCGTAACCCCGATCAGTGATCGGTATGGCGAACACAGGCTAACCACACGGTTGTACGCGCGGCAATGGTCGTGCGCGGCCATTGACACCCGGCGAGGCGCTGTTTACGGTCACGCCAACATTTCGATCATGTGGCGAAATCTCGAACGAGACGGGGAGCACCTGCCGTGCGCATCACGGGAATCACCACTCATGTCGTCGGCACCCCCTGGCGCAACCTCACCTATGTCCGGGTTCATACCGACGAGGGCCTCACGGGCGTCGGCGAGACCCGGATGCTGGGTCATACCGATGCCCTGCTCGGCTATCTGCGCGAGGCAGAGGCCAACCACATCGCCGGCTCGGACCCGTTCGACACCGAGGACCTGGTCCGTCGCATGAAGTACGGCGACTACGGACGCGCGGGCGAGATCGTCATGTCCGGCATCGCGTGCGTGGAGATGGCCTGCTGGGACATCAAGGGCAAGGCGCTCGGCGTGCCGGTCTGGCAGCTGCTCGG
>NZ_JBIAPJ010000016.1:0-26211 GCF_042888285.1 Streptomyces sp. NPDC003035
TGGTTGGCCTCTGCCTCGCGCAGATAGCCGAGCAGGGCATCGGTATGACCCAGCATCCGGGTCTCGCCGACGCCCGTGAGGCCCTCGTCGGTATGGACCTGGACGTAGGTCAGGTTCCGCCACGGGGTCCCGACCACATGGGTGCTGATCCGGGTGATGCGCACGACAACGACTCCCTGTTGTTCGGTATTTCGTCATCCGTTCGAAATGCTGCCGTGACAGTACGGAGGGGGTGGGGCGGTGTCAACGGGCCCGCAGGTTCAGGGGGTTCGGGGTATACGCCGGGCCCTTGACCCGGCGAATGATGCGACCTAGCCTGCGACGGCCGAGATGGAGAACGGTGTTCGGCATGTCGAACACAGCGCAGGGTGACGGCACCGCGAGCCCTGAGACCAGCACCGCCCCGCACGTACACCTCCCCGCACGCCCCAGCCACGCATCCACCGAGCCGAAGGGAACCGGGAACACCCATGTCACGAGCGAGAAAGAGGATCACCCTCCTCGCCGGCCTGCTCGCCGCCGGCGTCCTGACCACCGTGCTGCCGGCCGGCGCGCAGAGCGCGCCGCCGCCCGAGCCCGCGGACTACACCCTCGACATCGACACGTCCGCCAAGGGACCCGCGATCGACCCGACGATGTACGGGGTCTTCTACGAGGACATCAACAACGCGGCCGACGGCGGCCTGTACGCCGAACTCGTCCAGAACCGATCGTTCGAGTTCGACCGCGTCGACAATCCCGCCTACCACCCGCTGACGGCCTGGACGCGAACCGCCTCGGGCGGCGCCGGCGGCTCCGCCCAGGTGGCCGACGACGACCGGCGCCTGCACGAACGCAACCGCCGCCACCTGCGCCTGGACCTCAACGGAGCCGGCGGTGAGAACGGCCGCTTCGGCGTCGTCAACAGCGGCTTCGCCGCCGGGATCGCCCTGCGGGCCGGGCAGCGCTACGACTTCTCCGTCTGGGCCCGTACGGACCGGGCGGCCGGCACCCCGCTCACCATCGCCCTCCAGGACGCCGAGGGCACCGCGCTCGCCGAACCGCTGACCCGTACCGTGCGCGGCGACCGGTGGACCAAGTACACCGGAACCCTCACCGCCCGCGCGACGACCGCCGCCGCCCGTCTCGCCGTCACCGCCGGCGGCTCGGGCACCCTGCGCCTCGACATGGTCTCCCTCTTCCCCCGAGACACCTACAAGGGCCGGCCGAACGGCCTGCGCAAGGACCTGGCGCAGAAGATCGAGGCCCTCGACCCCGGCTTCCTGCGCTTCCCCGGCGGGTGCCTGGTCAACACCGGCAGCCACCAGGCGTACGAGGCGCCCCACTACGAGCGCGCGCGTTCGTACCAGTGGAAGGACACGATCGGCCCCGTCGAACAGCGCGCCGCCAACGCCAACTTCTGGGGCTACCACCAGACCTACGGCCTCGGCTACTACGAGTACTTCCAGTTCTCCGAGGACATCGGCGCGATGCCGCTGCCCGTCGTGCCGGCCCTGGTCACCGGATGCGGGCAGAACAAGGTCACCGACGACCCGGCGCTGCTGCGCCGCCACATCCAGGACACCCTCGACCTCATCGAGTTCGCCAACGGCCCCGCCACCTCCCCCTGGGGCGCCAAGCGGGCCGCGATGGGCCACCCCAAGCCCTTCGGCCTCACCCACATCGAGGTCGGCAACGAGGAGAACCTGCCCGACGCGTTCTTCGAGCGCTTCACCCAGTTCCGCGAGGCCATCGAGAAGCGGCACCCCGAGATCACGGTCATCAGCAACTCCGGACCCGACGACGCCGGCCCGGTCTTCGACCGCGCCTGGGAGCTGAACCGGTCCGGGAACGTGGCCATGGTCGACGAGCACTACTACAACAGCCCGCAGTGGTTCCTGGAGAACAACGACCGCTACGACTCCTACGACCGCGGCGGCCCCAAGGTCTTCCTCGGTGAGTACGCCGCCCAGGGCAACCGGTTCTCCCACGCCCTCGCCGAGGCCGCCTTCATGACCGGCCTCGAACGCAACGCGGACGTCGTCAAGCTCGCCTCCTACGCGCCGCTGCTCGCCCGCACCGACAACCCGCAGTGGCGGCCGGACATGATCTGGTTCGACGGCACGCAGTCCTGGGGCAGCGTCAACTACGAGACGCAGAAGCTCTTCATGAACAACACCGGGGACCACGTGGTGCCCAGCCGCGCCTCCGGAACCCCCGTCGTCTCGGGCCCGATCACCGGGGCAGTGGGCCTGTCCACGTGGGCCACCAGCGCCGCGTACGACGATGTGCGGGTGACCGCCGCCGACGGGAAGGTCCTGCTGAGCGACGACTTCTCCGCCGGCCGCGACGCCTGGACCCACGCCACCGGGCGGGGCACCTGGACCGTGGAGAACGGCGCGTTCGTCCAGAGCGACACGGCCGCCACCGACACCATGGTCACCGCGGGCGACCCCGGCTGGCAGAACTACGACCTCAGGGTCAAGGCCACCAAGAAGGCCGGTGCGGAGGGCTTCCTCGTCGCCTTCGGCGTCCGCGACACCGGCAACTTCCACTGGTGGAACCTCGGCGGCTGGAACAACACCGTCTCCGCCGTGGAGAAGGCCACCGACGGCGGCAAGCAGACCCTGCTCCAGGACACCACCCGGATCGAGACGGGCCGCACCTACGACCTCCACGTCCAGGTCCGCGGACGCCAGGTCACCCTCTTCCTCGACGGTCGCGAATGGGGCCGGTTCACCGACGACAAGGTCGCCGAACCGTTCCGCCAGGTCGTCACGCGCGACGAGAAGACCGGTGAGCTGATCATCAAGGTCGTCAACGCCCAGCAGACCCCCGCCCGGACCCGGATCACCCTCCCCGAGGGCACGAAGACCGCGCCCCAGGCCAAGGTGACCACCCTCGAAGGCGACCCGGCCGCCGAGAACACCGCCACCGAACGGCCCGTGCGACCCCGGACGACGGTACTGAGGGACGTCGGCCCGGACTTCACGTACACCTTCCCCGCCCACTCGGTCACGTTCCTTCGCGTCAGGGCCCACTGACCGGAACGCACACAGATGGCACCGACCGCCGCGGCCGACGGGTTCCCCTGTCGGCCGCGGCGCCGTGCCCGAGACCACCGAAGGAACCAAGGGACAGACGATGACGACGAACGACACCGTGACCAACTGGGCCGGCAACATCACCTTCGGCGCGGAACGCTTCCACGCCCCCGCCTCGGTCGAGGAGCTCCAGGAGCTCGTCGCCGGAGGCAAGGCCGTGCGCGCCCTGGGCACCGGCCACTCCTTCAACGCGATCGCCGACACCCGCGGTGACCTGGTGTCCACCGCGCGCCTGCCTCGCGTGCTCGACATCGACCACGACAGCGCGACCGTCACGGTGAGCGCCGGGCTGCGCTTCGGAGAGTTCACCGGAGCCCTGCACAGGGCCGGCCACGCCCTGCACAACCTCGGCTCCCTGCCCCACATCTCCGTCGCGGGCGCCTGCGCCACCGGAACGCACGGCTCGGGCGACGGCAACGGCAGCCTCGCGACGGCCGTGCGCTCCTTCCAGTACGTCTCCGCCACGGGCGACCTGGTGACCCGGCGGCGCGGGGACGAGGACTTCGCCGGCTCCGTGGTCTCCCTGGGCGCCCTCGGCATCGTCACCCGGCTGACCCTCGACCTCGTGCCGGCCTTCGACATCCAGCAGTGGGTCTACGAGGGCCTGGCGCACGCGACCCTGCGGGAGCGCTTCGACGAGGTGATGGCCGCCGCGTACAGCGTCAGCCTCTTCACCGACTGGCGGGGCGACCACATCGACCAGGTGTGGCTCAAGCGGCGTGTCGGCGACGCCGAGGGGCCGGTACCCGGGCCCGCGCGGTGGCTCGGAGCCGTACGCGCCGACGGGCCGCGCCACCCCGTGCCCGGAATGCCGGTGGAGTCCTGCACCGCCCAGATGGGCCTGGCCGGACCCTCGCCGGACCGGTTGCCGCACTTCCGGCTCGACCACACGCCCAGCAGCGGTGACGAACTGCAGTCGGAGTACTTCGTCGCGCGCGAGGACGCCGTCGCGGCCTTCGATGCCCTGCACGCCGTTCGTGACCGGTTCGCCCCCCATCTCCAGGTCGGCGAGATACGGAGCGTGGCGGCGGACGACCTCTGGCTCAGCCCGGCCTGCGAACGCGCCTCGGTGGCCTTCCACTTCACCTGGCTGCCCGATCCGGCCGCGGTGCTGCCTGCCCTGCGCACCATCGAGGACGCGCTGGCACCGTTCGCCGCCCGGCCCCACTGGGGGAAGCTGTTCACGGTCGAGCCGGCCGTTCTGCGCGGGCTCTACCCGTGCTACAGCCGCTTCGAACGGCTGATGGCCAGGTGCGACCCCTCGGGGGTGTTCCGCAACGACCTGATCGCGCACCACTTCGCCGGGTAGCGCCCCAGGAAACGGAAACGGGCCGCGCCTCATGCGAGGCGCGGCCCGTCCGCTGTCCGTCCGGCTGCTCTTCTCAGTTCATCGGCCCTGTGCCATGCGGTAGTACGCCTGGTTCCAGCGGATCTCCTGGGTGAACCGCCGGATCACGGTGTCCGCGCCGATGGTCAGCAGCTCGGTGGAGAGGATGTCCGCGAGGTCCGCCAGTTCCTCCGTGCCGACGGCGCTCGACAGCACGGTGTGGTGCGGGGCCCCGGCCGTCAGCCACGCCTCGGTGGAGGTCCGCAGGTCGGGACGAGGCCGCCAGACCGCCCGCGCCACCGGCAGGTTCGGCAGCGGCTCGACGGGCTCCACCACGTCGATCTCGTTGGCGACCAGCCGGAAGCGGTCCCCCATGTCGGCGAGTCCCACCACCACCGCGGGGCCGGTGTGCGCGTCGAAGACGAGCCGGACCGGGTCCTCGCGCCCGCCGATGCCGAGTGGGTGGATCTCGCAGGACGGCACGCCCGCGGAGATGGTCGGACAGACCTCCAGCATGTGGGCGCCGAGTATCAGTTCGCGACCGGGTTCCAGGTGGTAGGTGTAGTCCTCCATGAAGGAGGTGCCCCCGGGCAGACCGGTGGACATCACCTTGAGGGTGCGCAGCAGGACCGAGGTCTTCCAGTCGCCCTCGCCGCCGAAGCCGTAGCCGTCGGCCATCAGGCGCTGCACCGCGAGACCCGGAAGCTGCCGCAGCCCACCGAGGTCCTCGAAGTTGGTCGTGAAGGCGCGGAAACCCCCGGCGTCGAGGAAGCCGCGCATCCCCAGCTCGATGCGGGCCGCGTAGCGCAGGGACTCGTGGCGGTCCCCGCCGGCCCGCAGTTCCGGGGCGACCCGGTAGATCTCCTCGTACTCCTTCACCAGTTCGGTGATGTCGGCGTCGGCGACCGCGTCGACCGTCGCGACCAGGTCGTTGACCCCGTAGGTGTTGACGGACACGCCGAAGCGGAGCTGCGCCTCCACCTTGTCGCCCTCGGTCACCGCGACATCGCGCATGTTGTCGCCGAAGCGGGCCAGCTTGAGGCCGCGCAGCTCGGCCGCGCCGGCGGCCGCCCTGGCCCAGGAGCCGATCCTGGCGGCCACGGACGGGTCGCTGACGTGCCCGGCGACCGTCTTGCGGGCGACACCCAGGCGGGACTGGATGTACCCGAACTCCCGGTCGCCGTGGGCGGCCTGGTTGAGGTTCATGAAGTCCATGTCGATGGACGACCAGGGGAGCGCGACGTTCGCCTGGGTGTGGAGGTGGAGCAGCGGCTTGCGCAGCGCGTCGAGTCCGGCGATCCACATCTTGGCCGGGGAGAAGGTGTGCATCCAGGCGATGAGACCGACGCAGGCGTCGTCGGCGTTCGCGTCCAGGCAGACACGCCGGATCGCGTCGGCCTCGGTGAGGACCGGCTTCCACACGACACGGACCGGAATGCCGCTGTCACCGCCGAGCGCGTCGGCTATCCGCCGCGACTGCTCGGCCACCTGCCGCAGGGTGTCCTCGCCGTACAGGTTCTGGCTGCCCGTCAGGAACCAGATCTCGCGTGCCTCGAGTGACGTCATGGGAAAGCTCCTCACAGGGCAGCGCGCGGCTGGCCGTACACGTTCTGGTAGCGGTAATTGAGACGGTCGATGTCGTCCTGCGCGATCGGCAGCGGCTCGCCGAGCTGACGGGAGATGTGGACGGTACGCGCCACGTCCTCGCACATCACGGCCGCCTTGACGGCCGCCTTGGCGTCCTTGCCGAGGGTGAAGACGCCATGGCTCTTCATCAGGACGGCGGGCGACCGGTGGCCCCGCAGCGTCTCCACGATCCCGCGGCCGATCGAGTCGTCACCGATCAGCGCGAACGGCCCCACGGGGATCTCGGCGCCGAACTCGTCCGCCATCGCGGTCAGGACGCACGGCACCGCCTCGCCGCGCGCCGCCCAGGCGCTGGCATAGGTGGAGTGCGTGTGCACCACGCCGCCGACCTCGGGCATGTGGCGGTAGACATAGGCGTGCGCGGCGGTGTCGGACGAGGGCGCGTGCTCCCCCTCCACCACCTGTCCGTCGAGGTCGCACAGGATCATGTTCTCCGGGGACAGTTCGTCGTAGGCGACACCGCTGGGCTTGATCACCATGAGGTCCTCGCCCGGGACGCGGGCCGAGACGTTGCCCGCCGTCCAGACGACGAGCTGGTAGCGGACCAGGTCCTGGTGCAGGTCGCTGACCTGACGGCGCAGCAGATCGATGGGTGACGGCATGAGTCAGACCTCGCTGTCGGGGGTGGTCGGGGCGAGCTGGGGTGTCGCGGCGGCCGGGTCGGGCACGGCGCTCAGGGCGCGGTTGCGCAGCGCGCGCAGGCGGTGCATCTGCCCGTCGGGTCCGGTGCCGAAGTGGTCGTGCAGCAGCCGGTACTCGGCGTACAGCGCGTCGTACGCGTCGGCCCGCGCCGGGTCCGGCCGGTACACCGCGCGGTCGACCCGGCCCATGGCGGAGGCGGCGGTGCGCACGTCCGGGTACGCGCCGGCGGCGACCGCGGCGTGGATGGCGGAGCCGAGCGCCGGGCCCTGGGCGGAGACGGCGAGCGAGACGGGGCGGCGCAGCACGTCGGCGTAGATCCGCATCAGCAGGGCGTTCTTCTTCAGCCCGCCGGTGACGATGAACTCCTCCACGGGCACGCCGCCCTGCTCCAGGGCCTCGACGATCGTGCGGGTGCCGAAGGCAGTGGCCTCAAGGAGGGCGCGGTAGACCTCCTCGGGGCGGGTCGCCAGCGTGAGGCCGACGACGACGCCGGAGAGGTGGTGGTCGACCAGGGGGGAGCGGTTGCCGTTCATCCAGTCGAGGGCGACCAGACCGTGGCCGCCGACCGGCTGGTCGGCGATCCGGCGGGTGAGCAGCTCGTGGAGGTCCTCGCCGTTGGCCTCGGCCTCGGCCGCGTACTCGGCGGGAACGCCCTGCCGCAGCCACCAGGCGAAGATGTCGCCGACCGCGCTCTGCCCCGCCTCGTAGCCGTACGCCCCCTCGACGATGCCGCCGTCGACCACCCCGCAGATGCCCGGCACGTCGGCGAGCGTGGCGCCGTTGACGACGTGGCAGGTGGAGGTGCCCATGACGGCGAGAAGCCGGCCGTTCTCCACGGCCTGCGCGGCGGCGGCGGCCACATGGGCGTCGACGTTGCCGGCCGCGACGGCGATGCCCTCCGGCAGACCGGTCCAGGCGGCGGCCTCGGCGGTCAGCGATCCGGCCCGCGAGCCCAGCGGCGAGAGCGGGTGCTCCAGGCGGGTGCGGGCGAAGTCGGCGAAGTCCGGGTGCAGCGCGCCGAGATACTCCTCGCTCGGGTAGTGGCCGTCCTGGTGGATGCCCTTGTACCCGGCGGTGCAGGCATTGCGGGTCTCGACACCGGTGAGCTGCCAGACGATCCAGTCGGCGGCCTCGATCCAGCGGTCGGTGACGGCGTAGGTCGCCGGGTCCTCCTCCAGTACCTGCAACGCCTTGGCGTACTGCCACTCGGCGGAGATCTTCCCGCCGTAACGGGAGATCCACTTCTCGGCGCGCGCGTGGGCGAGGCGGTTGATCCGGTCCGCCTGGTCCTGGGCGGCATGATGCTTCCACAACTTGGGCCAGGCGTGCGGGCGGTCCCCGAGCCCGCTCTCGGCGAGCGGGGTGCCGTCGCCGCGGACGGGCAGGACGGTGCAGGCGGTGAAGTCGGTGGCGAGGCCGATGACGGCGGCCGGGTCGACGCCGGCGGCGGCGACGGCGGCGGGGACCGCGTGGCGCAGCACCTCGCGCCAGTCCTCGGGGTGTTGCAGGGCCCAGTCGGGCGGCAACCGGGTACCGGTGGTGGGCAGGGCACGGTCCATCACGCCGTGGGGGTACGTGTGGACGGCGGTGCCGACCTCCTCGCCGTCGCGCACGCGGACCACCACGGCCCGGCCGGAGAGGGTGCCGAAGTCGACACCGACGACGTACTGATCCGGCTCCCGGGTGGGAGGAGTCACGGTTGCTTTCACATCCTTCGTTCTTCGTTACGGAGCTGGTGGTACGGAGCCGGCCGGTGGGCACGGGCTCATGTCCGGCGACGGCCGGTGATCAGTCGCTGGAGGAGAATGAAGACGAGGAGCAGCCCGCCGATGACGATCCGGGTCCACCAGGAGCTGAGCGTCCCCTGGAAGCTGATGATCGTCTGGATGAGCCCCAGGACCATCACGCCGAGGGCGGTGCCCAGGACGAAGCCCGAGCCGCCGGTGAGCAGCGTGCCCCCGATGACGGTCGCGGCGATGGCGTCGAGTTCGAGGCCGACGCCGTGCAGTCCGTAGCCGGAGAGCATGTAGAAGGTGAGCAGTACGCCGCCGAGGGCGGAGCAGAAGCCGCTGATGGCGTACACGGCGATCTTCGTTCGGGCGACCGGCAGGCCCATGAGGAGGGCGGACTGCTCGTTGCCGCCCAGGGCGTACACGTTCCGGCCGAGCCGGGTGCGGTGCAGGACGACGAAGGCGGCGAGCAGCACCAGCAGGGCGATGATGACGCTGGGGGAGACGAACAGGCCCCCGGGCAGCGGCAGTCGGGTCTGGGCGATGGCGACGAAGGCCGGATCGTCGATCGAGATCGACTCCGTGCTGATGGTGTAGCAGAGCCCGCGCGCGAGGAACATCCCGGCGAGGGTGACGATGAACGGCTGGATGTCGAAGGTGTGGATCACCCAGCCCATCAGCGTGCCGGAGAGGGTACCGATCGCCAGGACCAGCGGTATGACCAGCAGCGGCGGCCAGCCGTGCTGCTGGACGAGCCAGGCCGCGACCATGGTGGAGAGGGCGAGCATCGCGCCGACGGAGAGATCGATGCCGCCGGTGAGGATGACGAAGGTCATGCCGACGGCCACGACGAGCAGGAACGCGTTGTCGATGAGCAGGTTCAGCAGGACCTGTCCGGAGAAGAACCCTTCGTACTGGACCGAGCCCGCCGAGAACATGATCACCAGCAGCGCGGCGGTCACGAGCAGCGGGACGAACGCCCCGTTGCGGCGGAAGGTGTCGTTGAGGGTGCTCATGCGCCGACCTCGTGCTTCGAGACGTTCCGGGGGACGTTCCGTCCCTGTCCGGAGTGCGGTGACGGGCGGGACGGCGGGCGGCGCCGCAGGCCGACCCTGGCGCGGAACGCCGACGACTGGACGAGGCATACGGCGATGACGACCAGCGCCTTGAAGATCAGCGTCGTTTCCGGGGGAATGCCCATCGAGTACACGGTGGTGGAGAGCGTCTGGATGGTCAGCGCGCCGAGCACGGTGCCGCCGAGGGAGAAACGCCCTCCGGTCAGCGCGCCGCCACCGATCACGACGGCGAGGATGGCGTCGAGTTCGATCCACAGGCCGGCGTTGTTCCCGTCGGCGCTGGAGACGTTGGAACTGATCATGAGACCGGCGACGGCGGCGCACACCGCGCTGAACACGTACACGAGGACGAGCAGCCCGGTGGCCCGGATGCCGGCGAGCCGACTGGCGGTGGGATTGCCCCCGACGGACTCGATGAGCAGACCCAGGGCCGTACGACGGGTGAGCAACCCGGTGAGGACGACCAGGACCGCCGCGAGGACGACGGCGAAGGGCACCATCAGCCAGTGTCCGCCGCCGATCATCTTGTACGGGGCACTGGACACCGTGATGATCTGGCCGTCGGTGACGAGCTGTGCCACACCGCGGCCCGCCACCATCAGGATGAGGGTCGCGACGATCGGCTGGACGTCCAGGGTGGCGACCAGGAAGCCGTTGATCAAGCCGAGGGCCAGAGCGACGGCGAGGGAGATCGCGACGGCTTCGAGCACCGTCGACAGCGCGCCCGGCCGGGCGGAGGTGGCGATGTGTTCGCAGGCCAGCGCACCCGAGATGGCCACGGTGGAACCGATCGACAGATCGATGCCACGGGTGGCGATGACCAGCGACATGCCCAGCGCGACCAGCACGAGTGGCGCGCCGAACTGGAGGATGTCGATCAGGCTGCCGTAGAGGTGGCCCTCTTCGACGCGGATGCTCAGGAAGGCGTGGTTGAAGGCGACGTTGGCCAGCAGAAGGGCGAGCAGTACGGCCGCCGGCCAGAACAGGCGGTGCTTGGTCATGTCTGTGCTCCGGTGGCGATGGTGGCCATGACGCGTTCCGGCGTGAGGGTGCCGTCGTTGGTCAGCGTGGTCACCAGGGAGTGGTCGCGCAGGACGCCCACACGATGGCTGAGCCGCAGGACCTCTTCGAGCTCCGCGGAGATGAACAGCACGGCCATGCCGTCACCGGACAGCCGTCGCACGAGCCGCTGGATCTCCGCCTTGGCGCCGATGTCGATCCCCCGGGTCGGCTCGTCGAGGATCAGCAGCTTGGGGTCGGTCAGCAGCCAGCGGGCCAGCAGCACCTTCTGCTGGTTGCCGCCGCTGAGGTTGCGCACCTGTGTCTCGGGGTTGGCGGGGCGGATGTCCAGGGCGGAGATCCAGTGCCGGGTGAGCTCGTCCTGCCTGCTCCGGGAGAGCGGCCGGGCCCAGCCGCGTGCGGCCTGGAGGGCGAGGACCAGGTTCTCCCGGACGGTCAGCTCGCCGACGAGCCCTTCGCCCTTGCGGTCCTCCGAGCAGAAGGCGATCTTGCGGGCGATGGCGGCGCGCGGGGTACGCAGGACGGTGGGGCGGCCTTCGACGGAGAGGGTGCCCTCGTCGCTCTGGTCGGCCCCGAAGAACAGGCGGGCCACTTCCGTGCGGCCGGAGCCCAGCAGCCCCGCCAGACCGACGACCTCGCCGGCGTGGACGTCCAGGTCGAAGGGGGCGATGGAGCCGCGGCGGGCGAGGCCCTCGGCCCGCAGGAAGGCTTCCTGTCCAGCGGCCTTCCCGCTGCCGCCGTCCCCGGCGACGGTCCCGTCGGCGTCCGCGGCAGCGCGGTCCCCGGTCGCCGCGCCCTCGCCGGCGCCCGTCCGCACGGCGTCGGAGAGCGCGTCGAGTTCCACCAGCTCGCCGCCGATCATGCGCTGGACGAGCTCCACGCGGCTGAGGTCACCGATGGCGTACTCGCCCTCCAGGCCTCCATTGCGCAGGATGGTGACGCGGTCGCAGATGTCGTAGACCTGGTCGAGGAAGTGGGTGACGAAGAGAATCGCGACCCCCTTGTCCCGCAGCCGGCGCATCACCGCGAACAGTTGCCGGACCTCGTCGCGGTCGAGGCTCGAGGTCGGCTCGTCCAGGACGAGGACCTTCGCCGAGATGTCGACCGCCCGTACGATCGCCACCAGTTGCTGGACGGCCAGGGAGTGGCTGTTCAGCGGGGCGGTGACGTCGATGTCCAGATCGAGGCCGAGATCGCGGACGAGTGCGCGGGCGCGCCGGCGCAGCTCCGGCCAGTCGATCAGGCCGAAGCGGCGCGGCTCACGGCCGATCAGGATGTTCTCCGCCACCGACAGATTGGGGCAGAGGTTGACCTCCTGGTACACGGTGCTGATGCCCGCCTGCTGAGCCTGGAGCGGGCCGGTGATACGGAGTTCCTCGTCGTCGAGCGTGAAGGTGCCACCGTCCGAGGGGTGGACGCCCGTCAGCACCTTGATGAGGGTCGACTTGCCCGCGCCGTTCTCGCCCATCAGCGCGTGCACCTCCCCGGGGAAGAGGCGCAGGTCGACGCCGTCGAGAGCGACGACCCCGGGGAACTCCTTGCGGACGCCGCGTAGTTCGAGGACAGCGGACCGGCCGGTGTCGGCCTGCGCGGTCCGGGACCTGTGAGTGGTGGGAGGGCCTGACATCCGCCCGTCCTCTCGTGTCGTGTGCCGGTCTTGCCGTCGTGGGGCGGGGATCAGTACGAGCGGCTGGGGAGGGCGGCCGCGGCCTGGTCCTGGGTGAAGACGCCTTCGGTGACCTTCACCCGGGTCGGGACCGTCTCGCCCTTGGCGACCTTCTTGGCGAGCTCCATCAACTGGTCGCCGAGGAGCGGGTTGCACTCGACCAGGACATTGATCTTGCCGTCGGCCATGGCCTGGAAGGCGTCCTTGATGCCGTCGACCGAGATGACCTTGATGTCGGTACCGGGCTTCTTCCCGGCCTCCTCGATGGCCTGGATCGCACCGAGCGCCATGTCGTCGTTGTGCGCGTACAGGACGTCGATGTCGGGCTGCGACTTGAGGAACGCCTGCATGACCTCCTTGCCCTTGGCGCGGGTGAAGTCGCCGGTCTGCGAGGCCACGACCTTGAACTTCGGGTCGCCCTTGATGACGTCCGCGAAGCCCGAGCGGCGGTCGTTGGCGGGGGCGGAACCGGTGGTGCCCTGCAGTTCGACGATGTTCACCGGCTCGTTCCTGCCCTTGTACTCGCCGACCAGCCACTCGCCGGCCTTCTTCCCCTCCTCGACGAAGTCGGAGCCGAGGAAGGTGCGGTAGAGCGAGGTGTCCTTCGAGTCGATGGCGCGGTCGGTCAGGACGACCGGGATCTTCGCGTTCTTCGCCTCCTTGAGCACGGTGTCCCAGCCGGACTCGACCACCGGCGAGAAGGCGATGACGTCGACCCGCTGCTGGATGAAGGAGCGGATCGCCTTGATCTGGTTCTCCTGCTTCTGCTGCGCGTCGGAGAACTTCAGGGTGACGCCCGCGCTCTTCGCCGCGTCCTGGACGGACTTGGTGTTGGCGGTCCGCCAGCCGCTCTCCGCGCCCACCTGGGCGAAGCCCATGACCAGGCGGCCGTCGCCGCCGCCCGTGGAGTCGGTGGAACAGGCGGTCAGGAAGGAGGCGGCAAGCAGTCCTGCCGCGAGGGTGGAGACAACGCGCTTGGTCATGTGCGGTTCCTCTCGTGCTTCGACACACACCGGGACAGCGGCGGCCGGCGGCCGGTAGCCGTGCGGGTGGTGCGGGGAGGGCGGCGGGGGGCCGACCTGATGAGCGGTTCGACGGGGCGGTCCGGTCGATGAAGGCGACCGCCGCGGCAGTATTGTGAGCGCTAACAAAGCGTGCGCACAAGGGATCTGCGCCCCGTTATGGATTCGTCACCACACTGCGAGGGGCGTAAATGTGGGCGCTAACATCACCTTGGCGCCGACCGTCGTCGCCCGCCGCCTCGCCGGACGCGCGGACCCCGCGCGCCGGACCGACCACCCCAGGGAGATGCCCGTGCGCCCGTCCGCCGTGGACCGGCCCCCGACGATGGCGGACGTCGCCCGCGTAGCGGGTGTGTCGCACCAGACCGTCTCCCGTGTCCTGAGCGGCCAGCCCCACGTACGCGACGCCACGCGCACGAAGGTCCAGCGGGCCGTCGAAGCCCTGGGCTACCGGCGCAACTCCGCGGCCCGCGCCCTCGTCACCCGCCGCACCCGCACGCTCGGGGTCATCGCCGTCGGCACCGCCTTCCACGGACCGGCGAGCACCCTCTGCGCGCTGGAGGAGGCGGCGCGCGAGCAGGGATATCTGGTCTCCGCCGTCGGCCTGCGCACCATGGGCCAGGGGGAGTTCGCGCGGGCCATGGGCCACCTCGGCGAATGGGGCGTCGAAGGCGTCGTGGTGATCGGCTCCCAGCGGCAGGCCGCAGAGGCGCTGGCCGAGTCGTCCTCTCCGTTCCCCGTCGTGACGGTGCAGGGCGGGCGTGGCCTGCCCCACCCCGGCGTGTCGCTCGACCAGCGCCTGGGGGCGCGGCTGATCACCGAGCATCTCCTCTCCGCCGGGCACACGACGGTGTGGCACGTGGCCGGTCCGGCGGACTGGCTCGAGGCGGAGGAGCGCACGGCCGGCTGGCGCGAGGCGCTGGAGGCGGTGGGAGCCCCGGTTCCGCCCGTCCTCGTCGGGGACTGGAGCCCACTCTCCGGATTCCGTATCGGTCAGCGGCTGGCCGGGAGAATGGGCCCGTCCAGTGGCCCGGACCCGGAGCTCACCGCCGTGTTCGCGGCGAACGACCAGATGGCGCTGGGGGTGCTGCGCGCGTTCGGCGAGAACGGCGTACGGACTCCGGCGGACGTGGCGGTCGCCGGGTTCGACGACATCCCGGAGGCCGAGTTCTTCCCGCCCCCGCTGACCACCGTCCGGCAGGACTTCGGGACGATCGGCCGCGCCAGCATCCAGCTCCTGATCGAGCGCCTCGACGGCGTGGCCGGACGGGACGCGCATGTGACCGTCGCGCCCCAGCTCATGATCCGTGCCAGCACCGCTCGTCCCCGTGCCGCGTGAGTCGCTGTCGCGGTCGTGGTCACGCCGGCTGGACGTATGTCAGGAGGAGGCCGGGTCCCGCCGTCGGGCGGTGCTGGCGCGCGCGATGAGCTCCGGCTGGACGGTGACGAACTCCGTGCCCGTTGCCCGGCCCTCGATGTGGTCCAGCAGGAGAGCCACACCGCCGCGCCCGATCGCGCCGAAGTCCTGGCGCACGGTGGTCAGCGGCGGCGGGAAGAACTCGGCCTCCGGGATGTCGTCGAACCCCGCGACCGCCACGTCCTCGGGGGTGCGGATGCCCGCCTCGCGCAGGGCGCGCAGCACTCCCAGCGCCATCTGGTCGTTCGCCACGAACACCGCCGTCGGACGGTCCGCCCCGTTCTGCCCGCCGGCGGCCGCGTGCCCCGCGAGCCGCTGGCCGGCACGGTAGCCGGACAGCGGGCTCCAGTCGCCCCGCAGTACCTGCGGTACTGGCGCCCCGGCCGCCCGCAGCGCGCTCTCCCAGCCGGCGGTCCGCCCCTCGCTCTCCGCCCAGTCGCGCGGTCCGGCGACGTGCCAGACCGTGCGGTGCCCCGCGGCGAGCAGATGCTCGGTGACCATACGGGCCCCGAGGGCCTGGTCGAGCGAGACGTCCGGCAGGTCGAGCCGGCGCCCTCCCTCCACCGTCACCACCGGGAACGGGGTCCGCAGAGCGGCCAGGGCCCGCACCGTCTCCTGCTGGGACGTGAGCGCGATGACACCTTCCACACCCCAGGCGGTGAGATGGTCCATGGCCTGGGTGAGCGCGGTCGGCGTGGCCGTGCGCAGGGTGACCGTCGCCACCACGTACCCCCGGTCCCGCGAGGCCTCCTGCACCCCGGCAAGGATGCTCGCGGGGCCGTGGAGCGCGGTGTTGAGGGCGATGACGCCGAGCGTGTGCGTGCGGCGGGTGACCAGCGCGCGGGCGGCGGAATTACGCCGGTAGCCCAGGCGCGCGATCGCCTCGTTGACGCGGACGCGCGTCGCCTCCCGTACGTTCGGGTGATCGCTCAGCACCCGCGACACGGTCTGGTGCGACACGCCGGCCTCGTGAGCGACGTCCGCCATGGTCGGCGCCTTCGGGGCGTCGGCGGGCCGTGGCACTCCGGTTCCTCCTGCGGGTCACTGGGTGGGCTGTCACCTTACGGTACTCGCCCCCGGAGCCGCGGCGGCGCCCGTCCCGCGGCACGTAGGCCCCCGTGAACGGGCTGTCCAGCCCGTTCCCGCCGAAGCCGGCGAACGCCTGCCGGCCCGCGTCGAACGGCTCGTGCCGAGGCAGACCGGCGGGCGCGGTCGGTCGCCGTGGAGGGGGTCCGTGTCCGCGGGAAAGCCGGTTGACGAACCGCCAGGGGCGAGGTGCGCGGCAGCGGTCGCCTCGGCGGCCCTGGCCGCGGCCTCCTCCGTGTGCGAGTCGGTGATGTGGTCCGCTCCGAGCGGGTAGGCGGGCAGCATGGGCGAGATCCTGATCGGTACATGTTCCTGGACGGACAAGGCACTTGTGAGCAGCGGGTGGTATCCGCCATCGCGGCGCGACGCGGAGGGACGGCTGCGGCACTACGCGGAACAGTTCCCCGTCGTGGAGGTCGACGCCACCTACTACGCCGTCCCCAGCATGCGCAACAGCCTGCTCTGGGCCGAACGCACCCCGCCCGGCTTCCGCTTCGACGTCAAGGCGTTCTCGCTGCTCACCGGCCATCCGACCCGAACGGCCGCCCTGCCCCCCGATCTGCGGGGCGTGGGGCGCGACAGCGGCGATCCCGGGCTCCTGGACGAGGTGTGGGACCGTTTCAGCGGCGCTCTGCGGCCGCTGCGGCAGGCCGGCCGGCTGGGCACCGTGCTGTTCCAGTTCCCTCCGTGGTTCACCCCGGGCACACGGGCGGAGATCCTGCTCCACGGTGCCAGGAAGCGCGCGGCGCAGTGGCCCATGGCCGTGGAGTTCCGGCACCCGGACTGGTGGAGGGACGACCACCGGGCGCGTACCACCGCGCTGTTGAAGGACCTGGACGTCGCCGCCGTGGCCGTCGACACGGCCCAAGACCTGCCCACCTCCATACCCCCGGTCACCCCGGTCGCCTCCCGGGAGCTCGCCGTCGTCCGCTTCCACGGCCGCAGTACGACCTGGGGCACCGGCAGCAAGGAGGACCGCTTCCGCCACACCTACGCGGGGGGCGAGCTGGAGGAGTGGCTGCCCCGTCTCACCTCCCTGGCGGCCGAGGTCGAGCAGCTCCATGTCCTGTTCAACAACTGCTGCGCCGACGCCGCGGTGCGCGCCGCCGAGTCCATGACGCGTCTGCTGGCTTCTCACGGAGATCGTCGGGCCGCCACCGGCTAGGACATGTCCGGGCGAACTCGCTGGGGTGATCGTTTCGTGACGTGCGCGGGGGCAACCTTCCGCGCGGCAGTGATGTCACGTGGTCATGATCAGACGTCTGGCCCGCGCCGCCGTGGTGATCGCCGCCGCGCCGAGGCTTCGCCGCGATCCGCGGCGAAGTCCGCCCGGCCGCGGGCAGCTATCTCGTCGACCGGCAGCAGATCCACTACCGCGCCGCCTCTTCGGGCTACTGGCTCGCGTACAGCAGCGCCGACACCCTCGCCATGGGCGACAGCAACAACCCTCTCGACCACCCGCGAGGCACCGACAGCCCGGTCGGCGGCACACTCCTGGAAGGGATCGGCGGCGCGGAGGCGACGGCGCAGCAAGGCGGGCCCGCAGGAGGCCGCACGTATCGGGCGGAGCTGCCGTTCTCGGTGGCGTGGAACCTGTTCCCGGCGGACCTTCGCAAGGAACTGCACGTGGAAACGGGCACCGTGGCCCCGCAGCGTGCGCTGGCACTGACCCTCTCCGTGGACGAGCGGGGCAGAATCACCCACGGTCGGGTAGATCTGTCCCGCCTCCTCAGGAAGGACAGCGGCCTCGCCGACGTCACGTCGCTGACGATGGAGCTCACCCTCACCGGGCACGGCGCGTCGAAGCCGGCCCCGGCCCCGGCGGGAAGCGTCCGCAAGGCGGCCGAGGCCGTGCTGCCCATGCGCGACGTGAAGGACGGTGGCTGCGTCGACTTCGACACCGGGCAGCGCGCTGCTCACGTGGTCGTCGGCGTGCCCTGCTCCGGACCGCACGACGCCCGCGTCTTCACGCAGATCCCGCTGCGATCCGGCGCCACGGCGACCGCGACCCAGGAACGAGCCGACACTGCCTGCTCCTTCGCACACGACGTGGCCAGGCCCTCATGGGTGCCGAAGACGGCGGAGATCTGGTCCTGGTGGACGCCGGGCGACACCTCGGCGGCCGACGACAACGGCCGGGTGACCTGCTACCTGACCACGAAGCGAGGCGACTCCTAGCCGACAAACCCCCGCTAGGAGGGGCGAAGAACGGGATCGATCTCTTCCAGGCTCTCGTGCAGCCGACGGGCCCCCCGGGCAACACGATCATCGGTGTCGCCCGACATCTCCTCACAGAGCCGTAGCGCCTCGTCCAGGTCGTCCGAGACGATACTGAAGACATCGACGATCGCGGTGTGGATCCAATCGGCGTGGTTGTCGTCGGCGACTGCCAGTGCGGACGCGACTATCGCCAGTCCGGCCCTGTCCTTTCGCCGAAGCAAGCCCTCCGCGGTCCGCCGGGTGACGAAGGTGTCACCCGGGTCGAGCACAAGCCCCAGCAGCGGCTCTACGGCCTCCTGCATCTCGGCGAACCCTGCCAGGCTGTGACCGGCATCCGCCCGGTCACGCCAGTCATCGCTTCGCGCGAGTTCGCCAAGCGTCACCACGACCGCCCGCCGCAGGTCACTGTCCACGACCGCTCCACAGCGTGACAGTCCGCAGCCACGGCAGACCAGGCGTCGCGGCACGAACAACGTCCGACCGCTGGAATCGGAGGCTTCGGGCACCGGAACGACACGAGCGGCCTCCGCGCAGCCGGGGCATCGCACGATGATCGGACGGCCGGTCGCCTCCCATGATCACTAGGTCCCAGATCCACCCGCCAGAGAGGGTCGCCGCACGGGTGACCGGCTCTCGGGCTGAACCGTCGCCCAGGCCGCTCAGGCGGCGCGCAACGAGCTGAAGTCGACAGCACGGTCCGCTTCCGCCAGACACTGTGCAGCCACCTGCCTGACCTCCGTGGGCACGTCACCGCGTTCCCGGAGGAGAGCCGAGTAGATCGGAGCGTCGCTTATCGCCTGGCCCATAAGTTCGTGCTGGTTCATGCGGTGGTTCTCCCCGTGGCGGAATCGGCTAGCGAGTGTACGGGGGCCGCGTTCGCGTCCGGGCGGTGGGGTCGCGATCCGGTCAGTGGGCCGTCCGCCGGGTGGAGAGCCGACATGGGGCGTTACTCGAAGCACATGTGCGGGCAGGCGTGTCTCATCCCGCCCATATGGGTGCGGAACATTGCGTAGGTGAAGAAAACAGGGAGGCTGCCCATATGACGACCGCTCGCGAGATCATGACAGAAGGCGCGGAGTGCATCGGCGCCGAGGAGACGGTGCTCGACGCGGCGAAGAAGATGACCCGGCTGGGGGTGGGCGCGCTGCCGATCTGCGGCACGGACGACAAGCTCAAGGGGATGCTCACCGACCGCGACATCGTCGTGAAGGTCATCGGGGTCGGTAAGGACCCGGCCGAGGTCAAGGCCGGCGACCTGGCCCAGGGCGAGGCTGTCACGATCGGAGCCGACGATGACGCCGAGGAGATCCTGCGGACCATGATGTCGCACAAGGTGCGTCGTCTGCCGGTGATCGACGGGCACCGCTTGGTCGGCATCGTCGCCCAGGCCGATGTCGCCCGCGCGCTCCCGGACCCGAAGGTCGGCGATCTGCTCGAAGCTCTCTCCACGGACTGACAGCCGTCCGCTCGGAGCACGCCACCCGACATCGTCATGACCCTGCTGCCGGGTGGCCGGCGCCGGCCGACAAGAACCGCTCCGTACACGCCGACGGCTCCCGCCCCGTGAAGCAGGGGAGGGAGCCGTCCGGGTGTACCGGAGGCGGGTGCCTCCAGCGGGTCACGCGTGGCGGTGCGAGTGCCGGTTGCCGGTGAAGAGGCGATAGAGGGCGAGCAGGATGACGGAGCCGACGATCGCGGCGATCCAGGTGGAGAGGTCGAAGAATCCGTCGATGGAGTCGACGCCGAAGATCACCTTGCCGAGCCAGCCGCCGAGCAGGCCGCCGACGATGCCGATCAGCATGGTGACGATGATGCCACCGGGGTCCCTGCCCGGCATCAGGGCCTTGGCGATGGCGCCGGCGAGCAGGCCGATGAGGATCCACGCGATGATGCCCATGGTGTTTCTCCGCTTCGTCGTGCAAAGGCTGTGTCTCTTCAGCGTCTGCGCCAATCGCGCCCGAACAAACGTCCCCTCCGAAACGGGTAGTCCTTCCGGCTCGTGATCCAAGGGCACACCGCGGTGCGGCGCGGGGTTGCAGCAGCGCCTCTCCTCCGCCGGCCGCCGACGAACCCGTGACCGATGCCGCGCCCAGCGACCGCCGGCCCCTAGCGGCCCGCGCGCCGCTTGTTCCACACGTCGAAGCCGACCGCCGCGAGCAGCACCAGCCCCTTGATGACCTGCTGGTAGTCCGTGCCGATGCCCACCAGCGACATGCCGTTGTTCAGGACGCCGAGCACCAGCCCGCCGATCACGGCGCCCGTCACCGTGCCCACGCCGCCGCTCATCGAGGCGCCGCCGATGAAGGCCGCCGCGATCGCCTCCAGTTCGAAGTTCAGGCCCGCCTGCGGCGTGCCCGCGTTCAGCCGTGCCGCGTACACGCAGCCGGCCAGAGCCGCCAGGACCCCCATGTTCACGAAGACCAGGAACGTGACCCGCTTGTCCTTGACGCCCGAGAGCTTCGCCGCCGCCTTGTTGCCGCCGAGCGCGTACACATGGCGTCCGACGACCGCGTTGCGCATCACGTACCCCAGGCCGATCAGGAGCGCGCACAGGACGAGCATCACCACGGGGACGCCGTGGAAGCTCGCCAGGGTGAGGGTGAAGGCCACGATCGCCGCCGTCATGGCCACGCACTTCAGCACCCACAGCCCGGTCGGCAGCACGTCGAGCTCGTACGCCGTCTGGCGCCGGCGGTCGCGCCACTCCCGCAGCAGCAGGAAGACGACCGTGACGAACCCGATGAAGAGCGTCGGGTTGTGATACTGGGTGTACGGCCCCATCTCCGGGATGAAGCCCTTGGCGATGTTCTGGAAGCCCTCGGGGAACGGCGCCAGCGAGCGGCCCTCGAGGAAGATCTGGGTGAGCCCGCGGAAGAGGAGCATCCCCGCGAGGGTCACGATGAACGACGGGATGCCGAGATAGGCGATGAAGTAGCCCTGCCACGCGCCCGCGACCGCCCCGACCAGCAGGGAGAGGACCAGGGCCAGCACCCAGGGCATGTCGTGACGGACCATCATCACCGCGGACAGCGCGCCCACGAACGCGGCCAGCGAACCCACGGAGAGATCGATGTGGCCGGCGATGATGACGATCATCATGCCTATGGCAAGGATGAGGATGTAGCTGTTCTGCTGGATGAGGTTGGAGACGTTGTTCGGCAGCAGCAGCGTGCCGTCGGTCCAGATCTGGAAAAGGACGACGAGGAAGACGAGCGCGACGAGCATCCCGTACTGGCGCATGTTCGCCCGCAGGGTCCGCACGAGCAGGGCGCCGGCCGACGAGGGTGCCGGACGCGGCGTCACCGTGTCCTTCGCGGAGGGGGTCGTGGTGGTCATGGCGGGCCTCAGCTCCTGCTCATGGTCATGTGACGCATCAAGGTTTCCTGGGTGGCCTCGGCGCGGGCGACCTCACCGGTCAGCCGGCCCTCGGCCATCGTGTAGATCCGGTCGCACATCCCGAGGAGCTCCGGCAGCTCGGAGGAGATGAACAGCACGGCCTTGCCCTGCGCCGCGAGCCGGTCGATGACGGTGTAGATCTCGTACTTGGCGCCGACGTCGATGCCGCGCGTCGGCTCGTCGAGGATCAGCACGCGCGGGTCGGCGTGGATCCACTTGCTCAGCACGACCTTCTGCTGGTTGCCTCCCGACAGCCGCCCGACCTGCTCGAACACGGTCGGTGTCCGGATGTTCAGGGTGGTGCGGTACCGCTCGGCGACCTTGCGCTCCAGATGCTCGTCGACGGCTCCGCGCCGCCGCATCCCGGCGAGGGAGGGCAGCGAGACGTTGCGGTGCACGGTGTCGTCCAGATGGAGCCCGTAGCGCTTGCGGTCCTCCGTCACGTAGGCGAGACCGGCCTCGATCGCGGCGGGGACGCTCCCGGTCGCCGCCTCCCGGCCGTCGATCTCCACCGACCCCGCGACGTACCGTCCGTAGGAGCGGCCGAAGACCGACATCGCGAGTTCGGTGCGCCCCGCGCCCATGAGGCCCGCGATCCCGACGATCTCGCCCCGCCGCACCGTCAGCGACACGTCGTCGACGACCGTGCGCCGCTGGTCGACCGGATGGCGTACGGTCCAGCCGCGCACCGCCAGCGCCACCCGGCCCGCGTCCTCGCCCTCGTACGCCGTCCGCTCGGGGAAGCGGTGGTCGAGGTCACGGCCGACCATGCCGCGGATGATCCGGTCCTCGGACAGGTCGGGCGCGGCGTCCGGGGCCGGCCGGACGGGCAGGGTCTCGATGGTGCGGCCGTCGCGCAGGACGGTCACCGTGTCGGCGATCCGCCGGATCTCGTTCAGCTTGTGCGAGATGACGACGGAGGCGATGCCCTCCGCGCGCAGCTCCAGGATCAGTTCGAGGAGCTTCGCGCTGTCCTCGTCGTTGAGCGCCGCCGTCGGCTCGTCGAGGATGAGCAGCCGTACCTCCTTGGACAGCGCCTTGGCGATCTCCACCAGTTGCTGCTTGCCCACGCCGAGGTCCGCGACGGGGGTGTGCGGGTTCTCGTGCAGCCCGACCCGTTCGAGGAGCCGCTTGGCGCTGCGCAGGGTGTCGTTCCAGTCGACGATGCCGCGCCGGGCCTGTTCGTTGCCGAGGAAGATGTTCTCGGCGATCGACAGATGGGGGACGAGGGCGAGCTCCTGATGGATGATCACGATGCCCCGGCGCTCGCTCGCCCGGATGTCCTTGAAGGACACCCGCTCACCCTCGAAGCGGATCTCACCCGTGTAACTCCCGTGCGGGTGAACGCCGCTGAGCACCTTCATCAGCGTCGACTTGCCCGCGCCGTTCTCCCCGCACAGGGCGTGTATCTCGCCGGGGCGGACGGTCAGGTCGACGTCGCTGAGCGCGGTGACGCCCGGGAAGGTCTTGGTGATGCCGCGCATCTCGAGCACGGGCGGCCGGCTCATGAGAGCTGTCCCGCGGTGAAGTACCCCTCGCGGACGAGAAGCTGGGTGTTCGACCGGTCGATGCTGACCGGGTCGAGGAGGTACGACGGTACGGTCTTCTTGCCGTTGTCGTAGTCCTTGACGTTGTTGACCTCGGGCTTCTTGCCGTTCAGCACGGCGTCGCCCATGGCGACCGCCCGCGCGGCCAGCTTGCGGGTGTCCTTGAAGACGGTCTGCGTCTGCTCCCCGCGGATGATGGACTTGACCGAGGCCAGCTCGGCGTCCTGGCCGGTCACGATGGGCAGGGGCCTGCTCGCGGTGCCGTAACCGGCGCTCTTGAGGGCGGAGATGATGCCGATGGAGATGCCGTCGTACGGGGAGAGGACCGCGTCGACGCTCTCCTCGCCGTAGTTCTTGCTGATCAGGTCGTCCATCCGCTTCTGCGCGGTGCCGCCGTCCCAGCGCAGCGTGGTCGCCTGGTTCATCTTCGTCTGGCCGCTGCGGACGACGAGCTGTCCGCTGTCGAAGTACGGCTGGAGCACCTTGAGCGCGCCGTTCCAGAAGTACCGGGTGTTGTTGTCGTCCGGCGAACCCGCGAACAACTCGATGTCGTACGGCTTGCCCGTGCCCTTCGCGGGGGCGCCCAGCTTCAGCCGCTCGACGATGTACCGGGCCTCCAGCTCGCCGACCCGCTCGTTGTCGAAGGAGGCGTAGTAGTCGACGTGCTCGGTGCCCATGATGAGCCGGTCGTACGAGATCACCGGGATGCCCGCGTCATGGGCGCGCTGGAGGACCTCGGTGAGCGCGGCCCCGTCGATGGCGGCGATCACCAGGAGCCGGCGCCCCTTGGTGATCATGTTCTCGATCTGGGCGATCTGGTTCTCGACCTTGTCGTCGCCGTACTGCAGGTCGGTCTCGTAGCCCGCCTGCCGGAACTGCTTCGCCATGTTCTCGCCGTCGGCTATCCACCGCTCCGAGGCCTTGGTCGGCATGGCGAGCCCGATGGTGCCGCCCTTGCCGGCGTCGGGCTGGTAGCGGCTGCCGCCGCGGGCCTCCTGGCCACAGGCGGTCAGCAGGGTGGTGAGCAACGCGGCCGCGGCCGCGGCGCGCAGGGTGCGGGTGCGCATGGTCAGTTCCCTTCGGGGGTGGGGAAGCGCCGGAGCTCGCCCGGCAGCCGGGAGCCGAGCGGGGACATGCCCCCGTCGGCGCCGTGCCGGGCCAGCAGATCGAGGACGAGCCGCCCGCGCCGGACGCGCTCGAGTGCGGTGGCCAGGGCGTGCTCGCGCAGATGGGCCCCGTACGGATAGATGCCGGGGGACTTGCTGAGGCCGAACTTCAGGTAGAGCGGGGCCCCGCGCCGGATCAGCTCGGCGGCCTCGTACATCCGGACGAAGCCGCCGAGGTCGTCGGGCGCCTCGATGTAGAGGTCCATCGGGGCGCGGCTGGCCCGGCGGATCTCGGTCAGGTGGGCGAGGGTGAGATCGGAGGGGATGTTGAGGGAGTCCGCCCCGAGGTGCTCGTGGACGACGTACGCGGCCGGGTTGACCGGGCCGATGAGCGCGGACACCTTGAAGGTGGTGTCGGCCGGGAGCAGGCCCGCGACCCGCAGCCGGTGCAGGGTCCACAGCACGCCCTCGTCGGCGACGAGGAGACAGCGGACCCCCAGGGCGGTGGCGCGCAGGGCGTCCTCCACGCAGCCGGCGAGCGCGTCGTGGCCGCGGGCGCGCGGCCCGGCTCCGCCGGAGTCGGTACGGGTGGCGGCGCCGATGTCCCAGCTGCCGCGGGGGCCGGTGAACAGACAGAGCTCGACGTCCCGTTCGGCGCAGGCGTCCACCATCTCGGCGATCTCGTCGTCCGTGAGCATCCAGACGCCGCTGCCCTGGCTGATCCGGTGGACGGGGACGTCGAGCCGGGAGCTCTCCTTCAGGACGGCCGCCAGCGCCTCGGGTCCCTCGACGGAGGGGATCTCGGTGCGCCAGGTGCCGCCGTCGGGGAAGGTGTGCGGCGAGGCCTCGGCCGGGTCCGCCGGCGGCACGGGATGTCCGATCCCGGCGAGCGCGGCGGCGCCGGGACGGCGAGGTGCGGAGGACGTGGGCACAGGACTCCTCTGTTCGGCATACCGGACGCTGTCCGGATCGTGGGGTGTACGGCGGTACGGGGTCGCTCGGGACTCCCGTACCGCCGTACGGCTCTTCGTCACGCCCCGTCAGGGGCGCAGCAGCACCTTGCCGGTCCGGGGATCGCCGCCGCCGACCAGGGCGATGGCCTCCTCGAACCGTTCCAGCGGGAACTCGTGGCTGATCAGCGGCGCCGGGTCGAGCAGCCCGAGCCCGAAGGCCCGTACCGCGTCCGCCCAGGCGGCGGACGGCGCCCCGAAGACGCTGCGGATCTCCAGCTGGCTGAGCGAGAGATGGACGGGATCGATGCCGATCGCCCCGGGTGCGAACACCCCGGTCAGGACGACCCGGCCGCCCCTGCGGGCCAGCAGGCAGGAGGAGGCGGCCGTGGACGGCGCCCCGGCCGTTTCCACCACCAGATCGAAGCGGCCGGCCGCCGCCGCGGCCTCGTCCGGGTCCAGGGCCTGGCTCGCCCCGTGCCGCAGCGCCTGCTCGCCCCGCGCCGCCCGCGGGTCGACGACGGTCAGTTCGGCCGGCGAGGACGCGGCGAGCCACTGCACAGCGAGCAGACCCAGCGTGCCGGCGCCGACGACGGCGACCCGCTCGCCGGGACGCGGGCGCCCGGCGCGCACGGCGGCGGCGACCACGGCCGCGGGCTCCAGGAGCGCGGCGGCGCGCAGGTCCGCGCCCTCGCGCAGCAGGTGCAACAGCCGGACGGGGACCACCACATGGTCGGCGAACGCGCCCGGCTCGGTGAAGCCGGTCTCGGCGTACCCGGCCGTGCACAGGCTGGTCTCGCCGCACCGGCACCGCTCGCAGGTCCCGCAGGCGCGGAAGCCCTCCGCGACGCATCCGCGCCCCAGGAGAGAGGCGTCGACGCCCGGCCCCACCGCCTCCACGGTGCCGGACCATTCGTGGCCGGGGGTGACGGGGTAGCGGACATAGGCGGGGTCGCGGTGTCCGTCGTACAGCTCGCGGTCGCTCATGCAGACACCGGCGGCGGCCACCCGGACGCGTACCTCGCCGGGGCCGGGCTCGGGTGTCTCCCGTACCAGCAGACGGTGTTCACCCGGCTTCCCGACGACGATCGCGCGGCTCACTTCGGTGCCCTCCGCTCCCAGCCCTCGGCCCAGAGGTCGAACCGGGCCTGCTGCTGCGGGAACTCGGCCGCGGCGTCCACGTCCAGCTCGACGCCGAGTCCGGGCGCGTGCGAGAGAGGGAAGCAGCCGGTCTCCGGGTCGATCTCGGGGGCGCCGGTCACGATCTTCTTGATCT
>NZ_JBIAPJ010000017.1:0-1397 GCF_042888285.1 Streptomyces sp. NPDC003035
TGAGGACAAGCCCTCGGCCTATTAGTACCGGTCAGCTCCACCCATTACTGGGCTTCCACATCCGGCCTATCAACCCAGTCGTCTACTGGGAGCCTTACCCTCTCAAGGAGGTGGGAATACTCATCTCGAAGCAGGCTTCCCGCTTAGATGCTTTCAGCGGTTATCCCTCCCGAACGTAGCCAACCAGCCATGCCCTTGGCAGGACAACTGGCACACCAGAGGTTCGTCCGTCCCGGTCCTCTCGTACTAGGGACAGCCCTTCTCAATATTCCTACGCGCGCAGCGGATAGGGACCGAACTGTCTCACGACGTTCTAAACCCAGCTCGCGTACCGCTTTAATGGGCGAACAGCCCAACCCTTGGGACCGACTCCAGCCCCAGGATGCGACGAGCCGACATCGAGGTGCCAAACCATCCCGTCGATATGGACTCTTGGGGAAGATCAGCCTGTTATCCCCGGGGTACCTTTTATCCGTTGAGCGACGGCGCTTCCACAAGCCACCGCCGGATCACTAGTCCCGACTTTCGTCCCTGCTCGACCCGTCGGTCTCACAGTCAAGCTCCCTTGTGCACTTACACTCAACACCTGATTGCCAACCAGGCTGAGGGAACCTTTGGGCGCCTCCGTTACCCTTTGGGAGGCAACCGCCCCAGTTAAACTACCCATCAGACACTGTCCCTGATCCGGATCACGGACCGAGGTTAGACATCCAGCACGACCAGAGTGGTATTTCAACGGCGACTCCACCATGACTGGCGTCACGGCTTCAAAGTCTCCCACCTATCCTACACAAGCCGAACCGAACACCAATATCAAACTGTAGTAAAGGTCCCGGGGTCTTTCCGTCCTGCTGCGCGAAACGAGCATCTTTACTCGTAGTGCAATTTCACCGGGCCTATGGTTGAGACAGTCGAGAAGTCGTTACGCCATTCGTGCAGGTCGGAACTTACCCGACAAGGAATTTCGCTACCTTAGGATGGTTATAGTTACCACCGCCGTTTACTGGCGCTTAAGTTCTCAGCTTCGCAACCCCGAAAGGTCACTAACCGGTCCCCTTAACGTTCCAGCACCGGGCAGGCGTCAGTCCGTATACATCGCCTTACGGCTTCGCACGGACCTGTGTTTTTAGTAAACAGTCGCTTCTCGCTGGTCTCTGCGGCCACCCCCAGCTCACCGAGTAAATCGGATCACCAGTGATGGCCCCCCTTCTCCCGAAGTTACGGGGGCATTTTGCCGAGTTCCTTAACCATAGTTCACCCGAACGCCTCGGTATTCTCTACCTGACCACCTGAGTCGGTTTAGGGTACGGGCCGCCATGAAACTCGCTAGAGGCTTTTCTCGACAGCATAGGATCATCCACTTCACCACAATCGGCTCGGCATCAGGTCTCAGCCTT
>NZ_JBIAPJ010000017.1:1495-3368 GCF_042888285.1 Streptomyces sp. NPDC003035
AATGTGTGACGGATTTGCCTATCACACGGCCTACACCCTTACCCCGGGACAACCACCGCCCGGGCTGGACTACCTTCCTGCGTCACCCCATCGCTTACCTACTACAAGTCTGGTTCGTCGGCTCCACCACTCCCCTTTGCCCGAAGGCTCCAGGGCGGCTTCACGGACTTAGCATCGCCTGATTCGATATTGGGCGTTTCAAAGCGGGTACCGGAATATCAACCGGTTGTCCATCGACTACGCCTGTCGGCCTCGCCTTAGGTCCCGACTTACCCTGGGCAGATCAGCTTGACCCAGGAACCCTTAGTCAATCGGCGCACACGTTTCTCACGTGTGTATCGCTACTCATGCCTGCATTCTCACTCGTGAACCGTCCACAACTCGCTTCCGCGGCTGCTTCACCCGGCACACGACGCTCCCCTACCCATCCATACTCCCGTTGGGGATATGTGTATGAATGACACGACTTCGGCGGTACGCTTGAGCCCCGCTACATTGTCGGCGCGGAATCACTTGACCAGTGAGCTATTACGCACTCTTTCAAGGGTGGCTGCTTCTAAGCCAACCTCCTGGTTGTCTCTGCGACTCCACATCCTTTCCCACTTAGCGTACGCTTAGGGGCCTTAGTCGATGCTCTGGGCTGTTTCCCTCTCGACCATGGAGCTTATCCCCCACAGTCTCACTGCCGTGCTCTCACTTACCGGCATTCGGAGTTTGGCTAAGGTCAGTAACCCGGTAGGGCCCATCGCCTATCCAGTGCTCTACCTCCGGCAAGAAACACACGACGCTGCACCTAAATGCATTTCGGGGAGAACCAGCTATCACGGAGTTTGATTGGCCTTTCACCCCTAACCACAGGTCATCCCCCAGGTTTTCAACCCTGGTGGGTTCGGTCCTCCACGAAGTCTTACCTCCGCTTCAACCTGCCCATGGCTAGATCACTCCGCTTCGGGTCTTGAGCGTGCTACTGAATCGCCCTGTTCGGACTCGCTTTCGCTACGGCTTCCCCACACGGGTTAACCTCGCAACACACCGCAAACTCGCAGGCTCATTCTTCAAAAGGCACGCAGTCACGACCCACTGGGTAAACCCAATGAGCGACGCTCCCACGGCTTGTAGGCACACGGTTTCAGGTACTATTTCACTCCGCTCCCGCGGTACTTTTCACCATTCCCTCACGGTACTATCCGCTATCGGTCACCAGGGAATATTTAGGCTTAGCGGGTGGTCCCGCCAGATTCACACGGGATTTCTCGGGCCCCGTGCTACTTGGGTGTCTCTTAAACGAGCCGTTGATGTTTCAGCTACGGGGGTCTTACCCTCTACGCCGGACCTTTCGCATGTCCTTCGCCTACATCAACGGTTTCTGACTCGCCTCACAGCCGGCAGACTGTGAAAAAGAGATCCCACAACCCCGTATGCGCAACCCCTGCCGGGTATCACACGCATACGGTTTGGCCTCATCCGGTTTCGCTCGCCACTACTCCCGGAATCACGGTTGTTTTCTCTTCCTGAGGGTACTGAGATGTTTCACTTCCCCTCGTTCCCTCCACATGCCCTATGTGTTCAGGCATGGGTGACAGCCCATGACGACTGCCGGGTTTCCCCATTCGGAAACCCCCGGATCAAAGCCTGGTTGACGGCTCCCCGGGGACTATCGTGGCCTCCCACGTCCTTCATCGGTTCCTGGTGCCAAGGCATCCACCGTGCGCCCTTAAAAACTTGGCCACAGATGCTCGCGTCCACTGTGTAGTTCTCAAGCAACGACCAGCCACCCATCACCCCACCACAACGTGGCGAGTTCACTGGGGCCGGCATCGCGAAGACACGACCTCACGGCCGTACCCTCAGATACCCAACAACGTGCCAAGCG
>NZ_JBIAPJ010000018.1:0-1458 GCF_042888285.1 Streptomyces sp. NPDC003035
GTTCGTTGACCCGTACGGCACGAAAGATTGTCGGCCTCGGGCGGGGGGGTTGCGGTGGGTGGAAGCGGGGTGCGGTCCGTTTCAGGTCTTCGGGTGCCCGCTGCGCCGTTCGTCGCGTCCGGCCCTACCGGTGTAGCGGTACGGGACCGCCTCAAGGGCCTGACCGGCGGTGACGAGAGGGTTCTGCGGCTGCTGGGCGCGCACTTGGGTGCGCTCGCTTCTCGGGATCTCGCGAGCCGCTGCGCTGACGGCCTGGAGCATTCCGCCCAGTCGTGGGCGGTGCGGAAGCGGGTGCTGACGCCGCGGTCGTCGTCGCGGTGGGCCGGTGCGGTGACGAAGGCGTCGCATGATCAGTGGGCTTTGGCCCGGCGCTGCCTGGCCGCGCACATCCAGAACCTCGAAGCCGGGATCAGGGTGCTCCAGCACCGGCTGTCCCTGCCGATCGGCGCGAAGGGCAGCAAGCGGGCGCCGGGTGGTTACCGCTCGCGGCGGGAGTGGCATGCGAAGTCGCGGCGTCTGGCCGTGCTGGAGGCCCGGCACACGGCTGCTGTCGCGGACTGGCGGTCGGGACGGGTGCGCGTGGTGCGGGGCGGCCGTCGGCTGCTGAACACCCGGCACAACCTCGCCGACGCCCAGCTCACCGACACGCAGTGGCGCGAACGCTGGGAGGCGGAGCGCTGGTTCCTATCGGCGGACGGGGAATCCGGGAAACGGTACGGCAACGAGACCATCCGGGTCACCCCCGACGGCGAAGTCAGCATCAAGCTGCCGGCGCCGCTCGCGGCGCTGGCGAACGCCCCGCACGGCCGCTACGTCCTCGCCGCGAGGGTCCGGTTCGCGCACCGGGGGCAGGAGTGGGCCGATCGTGTCGAGGCGAACCGGGCGGTCGCCTACCGCCTCCACCTGGACGTGGCGCGGGGCCGTTGGTATCTGACCGCCTCCTGGCAGATCCCGCCCGCCCCCACAGTCCCGCTGGAGGCGGCACTCGCGCGCGGGGTGATCGGTGTCGACACCAACGCCGACCATCTCGCCGCCTGGCGCCTCGACGTCCACGGCAACCCCATCGGCAATCCGCGCCGCTTCTCCTACGACCTGTCCGGCACCGCCCAGCACCGCGACGCACAGATCCGCCACGCGCTGTCCCGGCTGCTGAACTGGGCCAAGACCTGCGGCGTGGCGGCGATCGCGGTCGAGGACCTCGACTTCACGGCGGACAAGACCCGCGAGAAACACGGACGGCGCAAGAGATTCCGGCAGCTGATCTCCGGCATGCCCACCGGCAAACTCCGAACCCGCCTCACCTCCATGGCCGACGCCACCGGCATCAGCATCATCGCCGTCGACCCCGCCTACACCTCGAAGTGGGGCGCCCAGCACTGGCAGAAGTCCCTGACCAGCACCACCCGTAAGACCACTCGCCACGACACGGCTGCCGTGGCGATCGGAAGGCGCGCCCAA
>NZ_JBIAPJ010000019.1:0-1085 GCF_042888285.1 Streptomyces sp. NPDC003035
TGTATTGACCTGCAACGTTGTTGACACGGCTGATCGGCGGGTGTCCGTCGAGTGCGGTGTGGCAGCGGTGGTGGTTGTAGGTGTGGAGGAAGTCTGCCAGGGCTTCGGTCCGCTCGGTGTTCGAGGTGTAGGGCCGTAGGTAGGCCCATTCGTCGAGCAGTGTGCGGTTGAAGCGTTCGACCTTGCCGTTGGTCTGCGGCCGGTAGGGCCGGATCTTCTTGTGGGCGATGCCGCCTGAGGTGAGGCTCCGGGTGAACAGCTTCGACTTGTAGCAGGCGCCGTTGTCGGTCAGGACGCGTTCGACGGTGATGCCGTGGGCCTGAAAGAAGGCGTTCGCGCGTTGCCAGAAGGCCATGGCGGTGTGCTGACGTTCGTCGGGCAGGACTTCGCTGTAAGCCAGGCGGGAGTGGTCGTCGACGGCTGAGTGGATGTAGCTGTAGCCGATCACCGGTGTGCAGCTCTTGCGCTCGGTGGTGGTGGCCTGGCGATTGCGGTCGCCGGCCGTGCGGCCGACGGTCCGCCATCCGCCGCCGTCGGGGATGTTGCCGAGTTTCTTGATGTCGACGTGGACCAGCTCGCCGGGCCGGTCGCGTTCGTAGCGGCGGATCGGTTCGCCGGTGGGACGGTCGAGCCAGGCCAGCCGGTTCAGGCCGTGACGGAGAAGGATCCGGTGCACGGTCGAGGCCGGCATGCCGAGGATCGGCCCGATCCTGGCCGGGCCGAGTTTGCGGTCGGTCCGCAGCCGGCAGACCTCGGTCTCGACCGCCGACGATGTGTGGTGCGGGGTGGTGCGGGGCCGGCTAGAACGGTCGTGCAGGCCCGCGTCGCCCTCGGTTCGCCAGCGGTGGACCCATTTATGGGCCGTGGGACGGGATATGCCCATTTCCGCAGCCACGTGCGCGACCGGACGGCCCGCCAGGACGCGTTCGACCAGGATCCGTCTGCCGTGAACGGTCAGCCGGGCATTACGGTGGGGCACGAAGACCTCCGTGTGCGGTGAAGCCTAGACACCTCCACCACACCGGAGGTCTTCGCCATGATCAAGACCAGGCAGCGTTAACAACGCTCGTGATCAATACACCTAG